>CAVUSY010000004.1:0-248476 GCA_963744195.1 uncultured Solirubrobacterales bacterium | reverse complement strand
AACTGTCCCTCTTACGAAACCAGCGGCAGTCTCGGCCCATAACACGCCGCGCTCGGTGTGGCCAGGAAGGCCCCCTCCGACGCTCCGTGTAGCCTGCTCATCGCGCATGGCAGCGGAGATTCAGACAGCGGATTCTGGCTACACCAACCGCCGGCCAAGTCATGCCCAGGCGCCGTGGCGAATCCGCCTCGACCACCACGCAGGGCGACAAGCCACCGGGCGCGCGGTCGACCGCATGTGGCTTGCCTTCATGGCGTACGAACAGCGCGCGCAACGGAGAGCAGCACTTCACGGCTGGCTTGCCGCCCGCGCAGCGCTCACCAGCAGGACGTAGCCGGACGCCAGCACCCACGCTTCTCCGTTCCCCGTGAGAGCGGCAGGAGGAGCCGTCGGCCGCGGAGTTCCCTGATGGCGACGAACCGGAAGCCCTGGGAAATTGGCCGCGGGTGTTACTGCGGGTAGCGAGCTGGAGGAGATTTAGAATTCGGACGTGCCACTTGCTGTCTGCTCAGACCTGTCGGCAGCGGACTGGATCGTCACCAGCGATATCCCCTGGAAGCGGTTGGTGACAATCGGCCCGTCAGGATTTGCCGCTTATGCGCGCGTCCGATTCATTCCTGACCCGGTCCGTGAAGGCCAGCGGGAGAGCGAGGCTGATCTGGACGCAACGCCCGACGAGGTCGATCAGTGGCGGGCGCTGCTGCGACTGCTTTGCGCAGCCACCGCTGATCCTGACGACTGCTATTTCGGTCTGTGGGACGGCTGGGGGTTCACAGAGCCGGCGCGCCAATGGCCCACCTTCAGTATCCCCCACGACGAACTCCCCTTGCGGTCCTATTTTCTGTTCCACGGAGCACTCCGGGAGGCCGAGGCCTGGGGCGGGGGCGCGCCCACGGACGCCGGGATCTGGGGTCGACCTGAGTTCTCAGGGGGCGGCGCGCCCGCGTTCGTCTGGCCATCTGACCACACGTGGTGCATCGCCGCGGACATCGATCCCCACTGGGCAGGGATCGGCGCGTCGGCGCCAACGATCGAACGGCTGATCGACGACCCGCTCCTCGACGCAGTCGAAGCTGATCCCACCGCCAACCAGCCCTTCTACCGGTAGAAGGTCATACCCCCAGTGGTCCACTGTTAGACCGGCCTTGACAGATGTGTCAGGTGACGCCGTTGGTGTTGTGACGCAGCGCATCGCGAAGTCGTTTGATCTCGAGGGTGCGCCGCTTTGAGATTTGGCGCGTCGACGTCTGAGAACCACTGCGTGCGCGACTCGATCGCGATCTGCGAGATCCTCGACAGCGTGTCTTGACCCTTCGGAGTCAGGACGATGAAGGGCGAGGCGCGATGGTCAGGATTGGTCTTGGTGGCAGCGAGTCCTCGGGTTAGGAGCTCGTTGGCACTGCGCTGAACCGCCTGTCGGGTGGTGCCGAGCCGACGGGCTGCCTGCGAGACCGTGAGGGGGTTGGCCGAGAAGACGCTGAGCGCGTACCACAGGGTCTGCGTCACGCCCGCTTGGCGTGCGATCTGATCGGCGGCCTGGCGAAACAGGCCGGCGAGCTCCAGAACATCCGCGATAAACGACGCCAATGCCGCGTCGATCCCATCCTCGGGAAAATTGACAACTGGTTGTCGCTCTGTCATCGTACGGTCAATTCTGCCAGGACTGACGGCGAAAGGACAGCCCGATGAAGCTCGCCTCGATTCGCATCATCACCGACGACCTCGACCGGATGGTCGCCTTCTATGAGAAGACGACGGGAATCAGCGCCCAGCGGCCCGCGCCTCCGTTCGCAGAACTCGTGTCACCCTCAGCCACCCTCGCCATCGGGCACTCGCAGACAGTCGCTCTGTTCGGAGAGGGCTCAGCGCACGCCGCCGACAACCACAGCGTGATCATCGAGTGGCAAGTCGATGACGTCGACGCCGAGTACGCACGGCTCTCAGCAGACATCGCGGACTGGGTACAGACGCCGACCACGATGCCGTGGGGCAACCGCTCGGCTCTGCTCCGTGATCCCGATGGCAACTTGGTCAACCTCTACACGCCCGTGACCGACGAGGCCAAGCAACGCTTCGCTGAACGCTGAAGCGAACGACCTGCGGTCGCCAGCACGCAAACCGCAAGAGCTCTCGCGTCCCGGACGCGGCTGTCGCGTTCACGAACACGCAGAACTCTCCCCAACCCGACGGGACGGTCGGAGCGGGACTGGGTCCCTGTCAGGCGACGAACTCGACGCGGACGCCTCGGGATCGGCGTGGGGCGGACTCGGCGCGCCTATTCGCTCGGCTCGGCCGCCGCTGTAGTTAGATGGCGCTCGACGCGACGATCAGGCACCAGCCAGATCAGCGCCACGAGGACGTACATCGCTAGGCCGAGCCACGGCTCAGCGAAGGACAAGGCGATCCCGAGGCAGTACAGGAGCGGCGAGATCTTCCCCTTCGCATCTGAGCCGATGGCGATGCGCAGCCTGGAGTCTCTGACCCTCAGCGTGGAGCAGCGCCGTCTGCAAAATGACGTAGGCGATCGCGGCGGCGAGCAGAACGATTCCGTATACGGCCGTCGGGATCGGCGGAAATCGGTGCTCGCTCATCCATGCGGTGCTGAAAGGGATCAGCGAGAGCCAGAACAGCAGGTGCAGGTTGGCCCACAGCACCGCGCCGCTGACCCGGGAGACGGCCGCCAGCATATGGTGGTGGTTGTTCCAGTAGATCCCCAGGTACACGAAGCTGAGGACGTAGGCGAGGATCGCTGGCAGTTCGTGTCCCAACGCACGCCACGACGTACCGGCCGGGGTGTGCAATCCCAGCACCATGATCGTGATCAGGATTGCGATGACGCCATCGCTGAAAGCTTCCAGCCGACTCTTAGGCACATCACGAGGCTATCCACGACTGCGAGGTGCGACCCCTCCCGGGTGAACGGCGCAAAATGCGCGCCCGAGAACGTCGGCTGGTGGATCCCGACTGAGACGGAAACATGCGGTCCGCGCAGCTCAGGAGCGTGGCGAGGGACCGCGAGTTGCACGCGGCGCGACGAAACCAGGACCAGCAGTGTCAACCCGGAGACGCACAAGCGGCCGCCCGCTCGAGCAGCGCGGCACGCTGCCGCGAGTTCGCTGTGCGCTGCGCGGCCCGCTCGAACTCGGCCCGGGCCTCATCGGGGCGGCCCAGTTTGTCGAGCAGGTCGCCGCGCACGCTGGGCAGCAGGTGGTAGCTGTCGAGGGCGGGCTCCTCTTGAAGGTGGTCCACGATCTCGAGCGCCGCCTGTGGACCAAAGGCTATCCCGACAGCCACGGCGCGGTTAAGGTCGACCACGGGCGATGGCATCAGCTGGGCCAGCCCATCGTAGAGGGCCACGATCCGCTGCCAGTCCGTGTCCCCGGCCGTGCGAGCGCGAGCGTGGCAGGCGGCGATGCCGGCCTGCAGCGTGTATGGCCCGATCGGGCCCCCGGTCGCATATGCGCGCTCGAGCTCCGCAAGGCCTCGGCCCACGAGGAGCCAGTCCCAGCGCGACCGGTCCTGCTCGAGGAGCAGCACCTGATCACCCGCACGCGAGATCCGCGCCCGCGTGCGGGACGCCTGCAGCTCCATCAGTGCGACGAGCCCGTGGACTTCCGCCTCGCCCGGAAGAAGCTGGGCCAGGATGCGCCCGAGCCGCAGCGCCTCTTCCATCAGCTCAGGTCGGATCAACCGCTCGCCCGCGGTGGCCGCGTAGCCCTCGTTGAAGATCAGATAGACGACCTCGAGCACCGAGGCCAGCCGCTCGCGCAGCTCGTCCCGGCTCGGCACCGCGAACGGGACATGCGCGGCCGACAGCGTGCGCTTCGCCCGCACGATGCGCTGCGCCATGGCCGACTCGGATGTCAGGTAAGCCCGCGCGATCTCCCGCGTCGTCAGCCCGCAAAGCAGCCGCAGGGTCAGCGCCGCCCGCGCGTCCGGGGAGAGCACGGGATGGCAGGCGGTGAAGATGAGCCGGAGAAGGTCGTCGTCGAACGGGTCGTCGGCCGCGGCCGCAAGGTCTTCGTCCGCCGGTGAGCGGAGTTCCGCGTCGCGGCCGAGCTCCTCGGTCTTGCGCTGGTGGACCTCCGCGCGCCGCAACCGGTCGATGCCGCGATGCTTGGCGGTGGCCATGAGCCAGGCGCCCGGGTTGTCCGGAACGCCCGACTCGGGCCACTGCTCAAGCGCGGCGACGAGCGCCTCCTGGGCAAGGTCCTCGGCGAGCGGGACGTCGCGCACCAGCCGCGCGATGCCCGCGATCAGCCGCGCGGACTCGATCCGCCACACGGCCTCGATCGTGCGCGTGACGTCGCGACCGGCCACGGCCTGGGCTACGCGCCCGCTTCGGTCTGTGCGCGCAGCCGCTCCTCCCTCTCACGCAGCTCGGGCGTGAACTCCTCTCCGAAGTCGTCGGCCTCGAACACCGGACGGATCTCCACCACGCCGTGCTCGTCCGTCGGATTGGGGATCCGCCTGACCCACTCAATCGCCTCGTCCATCGACCTCACCTGCCACACCCAGTAGCCGGCAAGGAGCTCCTTAGTCTCGGCGAACGGGCCGTCGATCACCTTGCGCTCGGAGCCTGAAAACTCGACGCGCACGCCCTGCGCGCTCGGATGAAGGCCCTCCCCCGCGAGCATCACACCCGCCCTCACGAGCTCCTCATTGAAGACCGTCATCTGCTCGAGCAGCTCCTGACTCGGCATCGCGCCCGCCTCGCTCTGCTCCGTCGCCTTGATCAGCACCATGACTCGCATCCGCCAAGCCTCCTATCGGTTGGATTGCCTCTACCTCTGCGTCGAGCGAGCGAAGCGAAAATCGACACCCACCCTAAACCCGCTGCGGCGGCTACGCGGCGGGCGCCCTTTCGTGTGTCGCCACCGACGTCCGCAATTACCGCGCCGACCTCATTGCACATCTCGTGGCCGCCGGAGCCGCATTCCCCGCAACTCGCCAAATCCACCAGCCGGCCAACTCCCGACCGTTCGCCGAGCGTTCCTAATCTGAGACGCCGATCGAGCCGCACCCGACGCGGGCACCAGCGGCTCGAAACCGTGCGATTAACGATCGCAAGTCAGACGGCGGGTCGAGCGGGGGCAGGTTGAACTCGAGGCGCCGGCGATGGCTCCGATGTCCGCTGCGTTGAGCTACGCGCGGTTGGCACGGCGCGCGCCGGCGGCGCCGAGTGCGGTGGCGACCGTCATGAGCATGGTGGCCATCACGAGCGCGGGCACGACCGGCGACGCGTGGGGGGCCACCGGCGGGCCGGTGAGGGCGCCGGGTGATTCGATCGCGACGGCCGCCCACCAGGTCACTGTGGCGGCGGTCATCAGAGCCATCGCGGCTGCGACCACTCGGGTTAGGCGAGCGTGTAGGTGCAGCGTTGTGGGGCTGAGGCTGAGCTTCTCAGCGGTGGTTGTGGCGGCCTTGGTCCAGGCCAGCAGGGTGCTGGCCGCAAGCCCGGCCCAAGCCACGAATGCTGCGCCGTAGAGCGCGTCATGCCCGTTGCGGGCGCGCGGCGCGAGCCCATGCGCCCATCCTGCGAGAGCGGCCGTGGCGGCGACGATGCCGATGGTGAGCGCCGTCGCGATTAGGACCCACGGGCGGATCTCCCGCCAGCCGCCGGACGGTAGAAACGCTCCAAGGCTCGGGAGTGTCAGGGCGATGCCAGCGAGCACGAGCACCGCGGTAGCGGCCGCCAGCACGGCCAACGCCACGAAGGCGACCGATGCCACCGGGTGGCCGCCCCGAGGTAACGCGGACTGCCAGTGCTCACTCGTCTTGACCACGATCATTCCCGCCAGGATGAAGGCCGCCCACGCCCACAGCACGATCCGTCCGCCGCCTCGTGGATCGCCGATGTGTGTGCCTCGCAGCCGCTCACGCGCGCCAGCGGCCGCCACGTCAGCGCGCAGGCGCCACGCCAGCCGCCCGCCGTCGCTCATGTCAACGATCAGCCCCCCAAGCTCCTCACCGTACCGGGCGCGCCAGCTCGCCGGGTAGCACTGAAGCAGGCGCTCGGCGCTGCGATCGAGGCTCATGCCGACGCTCCCGCGGCGCCGAACGACACCGTCGCGCCACGGTGGGCCAGCCCGGCGCTGCCCTGCTCGACGATCGCGCGCAGCTGAGACAGCGAGCCTTCCAGTTCGCGCGCGCCGGCGCCGGTCAGGCGGTACGGACGTCGGCGGCCGGCGTCCCCGACGGGCTCGATCAGGCCATGCTCCTCCAGACGACCGATCGCCCCGTAGAGGGTGCCCGGTCCGAGCCGCACCCCGGCAAAGCGCTCGATGTCCTGGATCAGCGCGTAGCCGTGGCGTTCGCCGGCGGACAGGCTCGCGAGAATGAGGATCGTTGGATCGTTCACGACTTCCTACGCTACTACGTCTTGCGTAATACGTCAAACGTAATGTAACGCCTGGCGGACGTCTCAATGAACGTGTCCAGGTGACGCTGAATGTGCCCGGCGGCGCGAACGTGCGCGACCGTGGATCCCTTGCGAACGTCGGGTAGATTCGACGCGCGTATTTCGATCAGCCCCGGGCGGCACCCTGACGATCTCAGCTGAGACGAGCTTGAGTGGTTCGCGAGAGGGTTGCTTCTAGACCAAAGCGAAAGCGGAGCAGCTTGCGCTTGCCGAACTACATACTCGGGGCCTAGGCTGAAGGCCTGGTGTCGAGTGAGAGTCCACGCATCGGCGAAGTGGACCCGACGCACGTCGGCCCTCCCGACCTCATCCTCCAGGAGATCGTCGCGGCGAGCGACGTACCCGAGGACCTTCGCAAACGGGTCGTAGACTCGCTCCAGACCCTCGCGGCAAAGGGTGAGCCGTGGCATAGCACCACCTGGGGCGACGTGACCTTCGCAGGCCGTGCACGGGCGCTAGTCGAAGGCACCGACCAACCAGATTGCGACGACTATGAAGATCCGGTCATCTGGGTCTTCGCGCTCAGCGCCGAGTCACCGGTGCTCGGCGAGACGATCGTTTCGGCCGGCGGCTTTGCGAGCTCATCCAGTGAGACGCGATTCTCCAAGGGTGAACCGCCCCTGCACGGCAACCGCTTGAGCTTCTTCTCGGCGATCCGGACCGAACCGCGAAACGCTTCACGTCCGTTTTGATCGACCTCTCACAAGCTCTTGGACGGAATCTTCTCCACCACGACCACCGACATATGCACACTGACGTTCCAGGCGCTACGTCGCACGACTCGGTCCGCCGCGTTCCTCGCGCATGATGTCGCTGACAAGAGCGACGCACTCGTTGCAGATCGCGACCGCGGGCGTAGGACCGCAGACCATGGTCTGAACATCGGCGTACACCTTGCCGCAGAACGAGCAACGAAGGGCATCGCGATTGATCGGAAGGCTCGCCGACTCGGGCTCAGATCCGCCCTCGAGTCTGTCGTCGGCCATGAGCGAGATGCTAGCCGCGCGCCACGTCGCGCATGTGGGCTTCGGCAGCACGGCGCAGCTGATCGACGAACGATGCCGGGCGGATCGGGATCGATCCCGAGGTGGGCGTAGCCGGCTGGTGCCCGTGAAGTTTCCGCGACGACGCGGACACAAACCACCCGCACTGAGCCAGCGCGCGCCGCGCATTCGCCAATCTAAGTCGGCGGCTGAAGCGTCACGATCTGCAGGCGGATGTCGCGAGCTGGCTACTCCAGCACTCGAAGCCGACTTGGGCGCCCAAAGCGGCGCCTCGTGCTCCCCAAGGAAGAGGCAACGAGCGGCAGCAGCGACGAGGTTATTCTTGCGCACGTGGCGTCGGCTCCCAGACGTGTGCTCATCGACTGGGATTGGGGCGCAGATGGGATCTGGACGATCCTCTCACCAGAGGAACTCGCGGCGCCCGCCCCGACCGGCACATGGCTCTCTCACGAGAGGCCCGCCTCGGAGCCAGCGCCTCGGCGCCCCTGGAGCGACAAGCTCTCCGCGGGCCTCCTCGATGCGCTAAAAGAATGGAACAATCAAGGCGGGCGCCTGTTTCATTACGCCGAACCCGAGCTCGACGAGCAAGACGGCGAGAAGCAGATCGCGGCCTTCCACTCGCGGGCTGCGGAGCTCGCCGCCCGGACGCAGCGCGAGCTCGGTCCCGACTACGAGGTGCTGTTCGTCACGGCCCACGGCGCCTGGCAGTGGGCAGATCCTCCAGGCACTCGCGAAACTCCGCGCCGCTGAGCCCGCGAGGCCTGCTCTTGCAACCCCGCCTGTACGAGCGACAGCCAGCTGACTGGAGTCTCGTGCGCCACCGTAAGCATTTGCGGTTGCGGGTTCGTCGGCTGCAGCGTTTCCGGCGGACGGATCTGTTCTGGGCCGCGGCCAAATCAAGCGAGGTTTCCAGTCAGCTCATGTTTCAACGTAGGGGCGCGCGGATAACCGAGCCCTAGACGGATTCTGGCGTTCCTGAGTATTTAGTTCGCTCAGCGCTGAGCCCGTTAGGGTCGCAAGACCGGTCGCCTCTCAGGGCTGATCGGGCTTGCGGTCCGCTGCCAGGAGCGTGGAGGCCCGTCCACTGCTCGGCGGCGACCGCGAGCGCGATGGTGATCGCGAGCCCGGCCACCGCCAGCCGGCCGAGCGTCGAGGCTGTCGCTGGCGCAGGGAGCGGGGCCTGCGTGCGTGGCGGACCAGTCGGTCGGAATACGAGGTCATCGGTCGCGTCATCGCTGTGGGCAAAAGTGTTCACGCAAGCTGCGAGCGTTGTGGGGACGGGATAAGAGAGATGTAGGACCAGCGTCTAACGAGCCAGAACCAATACGGAACAGCTGCTCGCGCACCACCCAAGCGCGCGTAGCTCTGCGGTTCGCGAACTGGTTTGCCGCCCGCGGATCGGTCCGGGACGCGCCCGGCGGCTTCCAGGTCGATGGGGCGGGGGTCAGCGGCGCGAGACCGACCCGGCGGTCGTCGCGTGGTTGCTCGGCGCGTACTTTGAGATGTCCGCGGCAAGCGCGTCGCCGGACGTGTATGCGCCGGGATGGACGAAAACGACCCCGCCGACGGGAGCGATGAAGATCGTCTCCGGTACCCCGGCGAGCGTGACCGGAATGATCGGGCGCAGATCGAGGCTGGACCGGTAGCTGGAGAGGTGGAGGTGCTGTCGGCGCAAGAACGTGGCAGCCGCTCGCGGGGCGTCCTCGACGTCGACGGCTAGGAATTCGACTTGCCCCTGGTTTTGCCGCGCGACTCTCTGGATCAGGGCAAGATCGCGTCGGCAGGGACTACACCAAGACGCCCATACCGTGACCACGATCGGGCGACCTCGGAGATCACGAACGCGAGCTGCAAACGCAGCGCGACTTCCTTGCAAGCCGGGCGTCGCGGCGGTGGCCGGATGGGTGGAGGGCGTCCCGGCGGTGGGCGGGTGACGCTGGCTGAGAACGGCGAGCGCCCCGCCTCCAATCGCGATTGCCGCGAGCGCTGCGATCACAGCGATTACGCCGCCAAGAGTCGGGATCCCCGTCGGTCGAGCAAAACGCATTCCTCGCCACGTCGCGCTGTGGGCGCGGCGGTGAGAAGGGCTTGCCCGACGGTGGGCAGCAGCCTCGAGCTGGTCTCGGACCTGGGGCAGGAGCGTCATGATGGTTCCTGCAGTCGTTCTCGCAGGGTCGCCAGACCGCGGCTGACGCGCTTTCGGATCACGAGCTCGGAAGTCTGCAGGCGTTGGGCGATTTGTTCGTAAGGCAGCTCATCCAGGATCCGCGCGCGGATCGCTTGGCGCTGCTCTGGCGCGAGCCCTCGCAATACCTCCGTGACCCATTGGTCTGAGCTCACTGCTGCCTCCACCCGCTCGATCTGTGCGGGCTCAAGCTCAACCGCGTCACGAATTCCCAGACGATGGCGGGCGCGCGCCTCGACGCGGCCGCGACGGATGCTGCGCGCGAGGGTGTGATGCGCGATCGTGAATAGCCAGGCGGCGGCTGTTGCTGACTGCGGCCGGTATGTGTTCGCCGCGGTCAGCGCGGCGGCGAACACCTCGGCCGTCAGGTCGGCGGCAAGCTCGGCATCTCGGGTTCGGCGGATGAGATAGCCGACGATCGCCGACTCGTAGCGGTCGTAGAACATCGCAAATGCGCCGGGGTCCACTCGGGTTAACGCGAGCAGTTCGGCATCGGTGATCTCGGCGTCTCTCACAATTGGATGTAAGCCACAACCCCGTACCGTTGTGACGGCAATACGGCGGGTCTAGCCACAGCCAGCCGGGACGCCCATGAGAGCAGAGCAGGCGATTCACGGCCCTCGGGCCGGACCGTACGTGGCGGTCGGGAACCGGATCAGCTGGGTTCGACAATTAACTTGTGATGGTTGCACGCATGTTGCAAGGCGGCGCTTTAAGCGACGGCGAGCTGATCGCCCAGTCGACCACGACGGCTGATGCGTTTCACGAGCTGTTCGACCGCCACTTCAAGGCGGTCCACCGCTATCTCGCTCGTCGGGTCGGCCGTGACCGCGCCGACGACCTTGCCTCGGATACGTTCGCGGTCGCGTTCACCCGGCGCGCGACGTTCCGCACCGACGCGACCGACGCCCGTCCCTGGCTGCTCGGGATCGCCACCAATCTGCTGATGAACGAGCGTCGGGCCGAGCAGCGCTCACTGGAGGCTGTCGCGCCGGATCCGAGCGCAACCGGTGCCACCGGGCGCGCAAGTCGCCGATGACGGGCTCGACAGCGAGGTCGCGGCGGGGCTTGCCGAGCTCGACGCTGACCAGCGGGACGTGCTGCTGCTGTTCGCCTGGGGTGAGCTCTCCTATGAGGAGATCGCCCTGGCGCTGACGATCCCGGTCGGGACAGTCCGCTCGCGGATGTCTCGCGCGCGGAGCCACCTGCGGCGGCGGCTTGAACCCTCCGTCCGATCCGAGGAGGCCCCGAGATGATCGACGAACTCGATCTGGTGCGCCGTTTCCGGGCCGATGTTCCTGACGCGGGGGAGGACACCATCACGGTCGCCCGGGCGGCGCTGACCCGGGCGATCGCTTCAGCGGCGCTCGCTCCGGGCCCCCCGCGGCGCCACTATGCGTTCCGGGCGTGGCGCGTGCGTGGCGCCCTCCTCATCGCCGCCGTCGCGCTGGCGGTACTCGTCGTGTGGCCGTTCGGCTCGGGCGGCGGGTCATTGGTGTCCCCGGCGTTGGCGGCGACATTGAACCGGCTGGAGCAGGTCGCCGCGAACGGACCGTCGCTGGTGCCTCGCCGCGGCCAGTACCTCTACGTTGAGTCAGCCAGCAACCAGGAGTCCGACGCGATCGCCAACGGCAAGGAGTGCGTGACATACGCGCCCGAGCGCCGGCGGGTCTGGGTCGGCGCGGACGGGTCGGGCCTGCTGCGCGAAGGCTTCGGGACGGCATCGTTCACATCGGCCGCTGACCGGCGCGTTTGTGACGCGATGCCGAAGGGCGCGATCTCGCAGCCCGGGACGAGCAACCTATGGTTCGCGCCTCGCTGCTTCTCGATCGGCCCCAACAACGACGTCAACGCGCTGTCGACCGACCCGCGCGCGCTGATCGTCCAGATGCGCCGCGTCGACGGCGGCCCCCGATCCGCCGGGGAGGACTTCGTCCACGTCGGCGACTTCCTGCGCGAGAGCGACGCCCGACCCGCACTGCGCGCGGCGCTCTACCGAGCGACGGCACTGATCCCAGGGGTCCGGCTGCTCGGAACAGTCCGCGACCACCTCGGCCGAAGCGGCCTCGGCGTCGCGTACCGCAACCATGAGCTGATCTTCAACCCGCGGACAGCCGCTCTCATGGCCGAGCAGACCATCGGCGGTCCGGGCTGGACGGTCTACCTCGCCTCGCGCGTCGTCAACCGACTCCCACGCCGCTCGCCACTGCCGCTTACCCCACCGTGCCTCAACTACGCCGGATCCATCAACCACACCCCCGCCGGCGACGTGCAAACCGGAGCTCGCCCCAACTGAGTGCACCGAGCTCGAACGCGAGATGGGGTGGTACGACTTATCAGACGCCGAGTTCGCCAGACATCGCACGCTGCGTCTCCATTGCCTCGAAGAGCCGCAGCCCCCTTCACACGTCTGACCGGGCCACAGACCAGGCCCAACCGCCTCCGAGACTGCTGCTAGCACCGACAACCGACAGTTTCGATTGAGTCAGTACAGGCTGACGCCACAGCTCGCATACGCAGCGCCCGGTCATGCGAGCGTGGGGGACTCGTTGATCGGCTGCTGGCACGCCGCCCGTGTTCACGACCCAGGCCCGCCTCAAGCCGCACTTGACTTCTGACTGGTGCGGGAAGATACTCACTTCGAAGTGGCGCGCACGGTCGGGCGTCACCATCTGGAATCGTTTAGTTGTCGACGGTGGCTGCCGCGGGTGCGCGTGGCGCGGTTTTCGGCGCGGTAAGGCCGGGACACTATAAGGAGGCTCATCATGAAGTATCGCTCGTTAGGTACTCTCGCAATCGTTGCGGTTGTCGGTATCTTCACTCTTGGTGCCGCGGCATCCAGTAACGGTGAGAACAAGCCCAAACATATTGTTCTCCTTTACAACGGGCCGGCCGTGCAGAACACGCACGCCGCGCCGGCCACGCCGGCCTTCACATCGTGGTGCAATTCTGCTTGTTCACCGTCGGTGACGTTGCCCGTGTCCAATCCCGCGACGGGCGAGCCCCAAGGCAAGGTTCACGTCTGGACAAAGAACTTTCACACGAGCGCAGACGGGAAGACGCTCTGCTTTGGCGAATTCATCTGGTATGCGCTAGAAGATGGAAACATCTATACAGATTCGGGTGATAGCGGGACGTGTGGTGCGTTTATGGACCCGTCGCTCAAGCCGGCGACCCATATCGCAGGCGACACAGTAGTCGGCGGCGGCGGGGATGGGACCATTGTCGGCGGGACTGACAGATTCGCCAGGTGGACAGGAACCTATACAGATCGCGTGTTCGTAGAGTTCGGTGCGGCCAACTACTACGACCAGCTTTTCTTCAGCATCAATCCGAATTAGCGAACCGTTGTGTCGGAGACGAGGGCGCTGGGTGGCGCCCTCGTCTTCCGCCGCCCCTGGCCGAGACTAGGATCGGACCATGTTGACCGGGGCCGTCCTCACCGCCGCGACCAGCGCTGCTGCACGTCTGCGAGCACGTGGCGAAACCGTCGCCGTTGCCGAGTCTTCCACGGGTGGGCTGATCGCGGCGGCGCTTGTGGCGCAGGACGGGGCGTCACGCTACTTTCGCGGCGGCTTCGTCTTCTACACACTCGAATCGATGGCGACGCAGCTCGCCGACGCGTCCGACGTCGACTTTGGCGAGCGCAGTGCGACCGAGCAGCGCGCTCGATGGGTTGCCGACTCCGCGCGAACCCGGCTCGCAGCGGACTGGGGCGTCGGAGAGACCGGGGCGGCCGGGCCAAGGCCCAACCGCTACGGCGATCCTGCCGGCCATAGTTGGATCGCAGCAGCGGGGCCCGACGGGATCGTGTCTGCGCACGTGCTCACCGGCGACAGCGACCGTCTGGCGAACATGGCGGCCTTTGCCGTCCGGGCGCTCGGACTGATCGCTCCGGCGTAGACACCCACCCCGGCGAGTGGTCCGCGGTCTCGCCCTGAGCGAAGCGCGATCAACTGAGGGCGTCGTCCGTCGCAGAGTTCGCGCGTATCGTTCGCTTGGTGGGTGAGCGCGACGAACCACCCCGAATCAGCGGCCAGGGCTGACAGCCGGTTGATCGAACGGGTGCACCGCCGGAGCCGGCCCGGCCCTTCGCCGGGCCCGCTCCATGTGATCGGACGCGGTCTGCGCGCTAGGAGGCGCGTACGGTCAGGGTGATCGTGCGGCTGGCGTCAGGCGACACGCCGTTGCTGGCGGTGATTGTGACCGCGTAGCTGCCCTTTGTCCCCGTCGCCGGTGTCCCGAGCAGCTTGCCGATACCGTTCCC
Organism: uncultured Solirubrobacterales bacterium; assembly: GCA_963744195.1. Classification (GTDB taxonomy): domain Bacteria; phylum Actinomycetota; class Thermoleophilia; order Solirubrobacterales; family Solirubrobacteraceae; genus Palsa-465. The sequence continues at coordinate 234,599 of CAVUSY010000004.1, read as the reverse complement.
GTTGTCGAGGAAGCTCACTCCGCTGGGCAGCGTGCCCGACTCGGTGAGCGCGGCCGTCGGGGCGCCGGTGGCGCTGACGGCGGCGACGAGGTGCTTCGTCTCGTATCCGGTGACCGACGCGGGGGCCGCGAGCGTCGGCGCCGTCTGCGTCGGCGTGGCGCCTCCGGTGTCGTAGGCCCCGACGTCGCATACGTCCCGGGTGGGCGCCTGGCGACTAATGCCACGCTGGTCAAGATCAAACAGCGGCCACACCTCGCAACCCGAGGCACCGCCGCCGCCGATCACCGGGCTGCCCACCAGCGGCGGCGCAGTCTCCGTCGTCCCGCCGTTGTAGGCCGGCGGGGCCAGCCGCGGGGCGATCGGCGCACCAAGGAGCCGACCTGGTCGCCGTTGATGCTGTTGGTGAGGCCGTGGCAGTTGGTGGCGTCGCCGATCAGGTTGTGGCCTGCGGGGGTGTCGGCGAAGCTGCCCATGCAGTCGGGCGCCACGGTCGGGTTGCCCGGGTGTGAGGTGGTGTTGGCGGCCACGATCGTATTTGCCAGCTCGATCGGGGTCGAACTACCGTCCGTGACGGAGTCATAAAGACCGCCCGCCTTGGCGCCCTCGTTGCCGGTGATGGTGTCCCCGAGCAGCATGATCACCCCGTTCTGCAGCTCATTGGTGTAGATAGCGCCGATGCTTCCGCCACCCGCGTCCTGGGCCAGGTTGTCGGCCAGCGTGCTGTTCGCCACCGTCAGCTGGGACTGCTTCACACCTCCGCTGGAGCCCAGCACCTCGATCGCGCCCGCGTTCCCGCCCGCGCCCGCCAGCCCATCATTACGGTTGTGCACGATCGCCGAAGCGGTCACCGTCAGCTGCGCCGGCCCCGCATCGGTCGAGACCTCGCTGATCGGAGCGGCATACAGCCCGCCGGTCAGCGTCACCCTGGACAGCGACAAGCTGCCGTTGTCGGTGACCAGCGAGCCCAGGCACTGCAGCCCGGTCTGCAGGCACGCGATCGTCACGCCCTGCACCTTCGCGGAAACTCCCCACGGGACGCTCATCAATCCCGTTGAGTGACCCGACCCGTCAAGCGGCTGGGACACGTCGATCGTCACCGACCGCGCGCTCGCGCCCGGTGCCGCCTGGATCGTCACGCTATGCGCGACCGCGCCCAACCCCGGGATACGGAGTCGAGGACGCCGCCAACTGGATCACGTCACCACGGACGCGCACGCCAACGCCGCCTGCACCGTCCCGAACGGCGCCGACTGTGAATTGGACGAACACACCGAACCCGAACCCGAACCCGAAACAAACCAGGTTCTCTGGGCGGCCGGAGCGAAGCCCTGTGTGTCGTAGGCGCCGATGTCGCAACCGCGCTGGATCGTCCGGCGCCAGGAGCCCCGCTGGTCCCTACCCGCGATCGGCGCCGTGGCGCATGTGCTCTGATCGCCGGCGCCGATCGCCGAGCTCTGTGGCTGGAGTCCCACGGTGTCGGTCGGCCCGCCGTTGTTGGCGAGCTGATTGAGGCTCGGATCGGACACCGACACCTGGTCGCCGTTGATGCTGTTGGTGAGGCCGTGGCAGTTGGTGGCGTCGCCGATCAGGTTGTGGCCTGCGGGGGTGTCGGCGAAGCTGCCCAGGCAGTCGGGCGCCACGGTCGGGTTGCCCGGGTGTGAGGTGGTGTTGGCGGCCACGATCGTGTTTGCCAGCTCGATCGGGGTCGAACTACCGTCCGTGATGGAGTCATAAAGACCGCCCGCCTTGGCGCCCTCGTTGCCGGTGATCGTGTCCCCGAGCAGCATGATCACCCCGTTCTGCAGCTCATTGGTGTAGATAGCGCCGATGCTTCCGCCACCCGCGTCCTGGGCCAGGTTGTCGGCCAGCGTGCTGTTCGCCACCGTCAGCTGGGACTGCTTCACACCTCCGCTGGAGTCCAGCACCTCGATCGCGCCCGCGTTCCCGCCCGCGCCCGCCAGCCCATCATTACGGTTGTGCACGATCGCCGAAGCGGTCACCGTCAGCTGCGCCGGCCCCGCATCGGTCGAGACCTCGCTGATCGGAGCGGCATTCAGCCCGCCGGTCAGCGTCACCCTGGACAGCGACAAGCTGCCATTGTCGGTGACCAGCGAGCCCAGGCACTGCAGCCCGGTCTGCAGGCACGCGATCGTCACGCCCTGCACCTTCGCGGAAACTCCCCACGGGACGCTCATCAATCCCGTTGAGTGACCCGACGAGTCAAGCGGCTGGGACACGTCGATCGTCACCGACCGCGCGCTCGCGCCCGGTGCCGCCTGGATCGTCACGCTATGCGCGACCGCCCCAACCCCGGGATACGGAGTCGAGGACGCCGCCAACTGGATCACGTCACCACCGGACGCGCACGCCAACGCCGCCTGCACCGTCCCGAACGGCGCCGACTGTGAATTGGACGAACACACCGAACCCGAACCCGAACCCGAAACAAACCAGGTTCTCGGGCGCGGCGGTGGCTGAGGCCGGCAGCAGCGCCAGGAAGGCGGCCACCGAGGGTAGGGCGGCGGCCAGGCGCGACCGCCAGCGCGGTCGGCGGCCTGTGCGAGCGCGCGTGCGCCCCGGCGATGTTGCGCTGGTGATCATCGTGTCTCCTTCGCTAACCCGGATTCGCCCGGCGTTGAATAAGCCGGCGTCGATCATCCGATAGCTAGCGCTGGCGCGCATCGGGCAGATGACTGAACCGCAACGCGACATTCGCCACGCGCTCAGCGGCCGGTCAGACGCCCAGTCAAGACATCCGTCGCATCGCATACGACAAACGTCGCGGTCCGCTCCGCGACCGATCCAGAGCGCCGTATGATCGGCGCGATGGCCAGCCTCGGCGCCAACCCCTCAGACGATGAGGTGATCCGTGTGTTCGTCGTCGACGACCACGGGATGGTCCGGCGCGGGGTGTGCTCCTACCTCTCGATCTTCGACGACATCGAAGTCGTCGGCGAGGCGGCCAATGGTCGCCAGGCCATAGACCGCGTGCACGAGATGGCGGCGGGAGGCGAGGCGCCCGACGTAGTGCTGATGGACCTCGCGATGGAGCCGGTCGACGGCGTAGCCGCCACGCGCGAGCTGCGTGCGACCCTCCCCGATATCGAGATCGTCGCGGTCACCTCGCTGGTCGACCAGTCACGTGTGCAGGCGGCGCTCGAGGCGGGCGCGTCCGGTTATCTGGTCAAGGACGCCGCGCCCGAGGAGCTCGCGGTGGCGATTCGCGCCGCGCGCCGCGGCGAGATGCACCTCGATGGGGCCGTCGCACGGCGGCTGATGGACTCGCTGCAACCGTCCCGCGAGCAGGCCAGCGACCCGTTCGCCGAGCTCTCGGAGCGCGAGCACGAGATCCTGCGGCTGATCGCCGACGGTCACGCCAACAAAGAGATCGCGCGCCGACTGATGATCAGCGAACGCACTGCTCGCACCCACGTCAGCAGCATCCTGCGCAAGCTCGGACTCAGCTCACGGACGCAGGCGGCGCTGCTCGCAGCGCGAGAGGGGCTGGTGGGACCGCAGTCATAGCGGTCGCGGGGACTTGCGCACGGAGCGTCGTGCCCGCGCCGCGCGCGCTGTCGATCACCAGCGAGCCGCCGGCCTCCGCGGCGCGGGAGCGCATCAGCTCCAGGCCCAGATGACCGTCATAGGAGCGACGGGGATCAAAGCCGACGCCCTCATCTCGGATCAGCAGGCCAACCATTGCGTCGCCGACGGCCACCGTCACCGCGACCGTCGAGCTGCCCGCATGCTTGACCGCGTTGGTGATCGCCTCCTTGCCGATTCGGAACAGCAGCTCCTCGACCTCCGGCACCAGCGGGAGCCGCTCGGACGGCCCATTTACGATCACTTGGACGTCGTGGCGGACAGCGAGCGCTGCGCCGTGCGCGGCGAGCGCGGCCACCAGCCCCTGCTCGGCCAGCGCGGTCCCGCGCAGATCGAAGATCGACGCCCGCATCTCCAGCAGCGCACCGCGCGCGAGTTGCGCCACCTCGTCGATCGCGGCGGGCAGCCCGCTGCCGATTTCCAGGTCCACACACGTGACCTCATGCTTAGCGATCCCCGCATGCAAGCCGAGGGAGAACAGCGTCTGCGAGACCGAGTCATGCAGATCCCGCGCGATCCGCTGGCGCTCCTCTCCCGCCCGCTCGACCTCACGGCGTCGCGATTCCGCAAGCTCGACCGCCGCGTGTCGCCGCGCGCTCACCGCCGCTCCAAGCGTCAACGTGGTGACGGTGGCCACGAGGATGTAAAGCTGCGTGCTGAGCGCCTCGTCGTTGATCGACGTCTCCACGAACGGTCCCGCGTTCGCTGCGGTCATTCCAACCGCAACGAGGTACGCCAGTACGAGCGCCACGGTCGCCCCGCGCTGCCCAAGATAGACCGCCGCCAGCACAAGCGCCGGAAAGACGAGATACGTGAGCGGATGATGCGAGCTGAATATGGCGATGCTCAAACCGACGACTCCGCCCAGGATGACCAACGCCTGCATCACCTGACGCGCTCGCAGGTTCGGACGCCACGGCGAGGCTCCCCACGCAATCAGCAGAGGAGCCAGCAGTAAACCCCCAGATGTGTCGCCGAGCCACCACGTACGGATCGACACGGGCACCTCGCTCCAAGGAATGCCACCCCACTGCACCAACGCCAGCGTCCCGATGACGGCGGAGACCGCGGTGCCGATCCCGATCGCCACGAACAACAGCCCGACGTCGGCGGGGCGCTCGAGCGCGTTGCGCCGCCCCAGCCAGCGACGCATCAAGTACGCCGCGAGCGTGAACTCGATTGTGTTGCCCACGGTCGTGACGAAGTCCTGGGCATGCAACGGAAACACCACGCTGAAGCTGTTTCCGATCAGGAAATCCCCGACCATGCCGCCGACGAACCAGCGCAGGTCGCCGAGATACAACATCCCGGCCGCAAAACCAACCGGCAGCCATGCCACCTCGATAGCGCCCGTGTACTGCACGAGCGAGCCGAGCTGCCCGAGCGTCCAGTACCCGACGCCGACAACGACGTTCCCGGCAACCAAACGCAGCACCGGGTTCGCGAGACCAGCCGCCACACGTCCCGGCAGCGCGGTCCGCGCCAAACGAATGCCCGTACTCACTGCACGATCGTAGCGGTGCCACGGGCGGCGGGGACCACAACTATCGGGCAACGCTCGCGTCGCGGAGTTCGCCCCTTAGCCCGCTGATCGCGCCGGGTATCTTGGGCACAGCCCGGTCAGCCGGTGTAACGGTAAGTCGCGAGCGACGAGCGCCTGGAAGTCAGGCCGCCCACCGTGACCGTGACGGCTGAGGGTCCGCGGCGGCCCGGCGGAGTGCGGAGCGTGCAGCGACGTGATGAGTAGCACCGGACCTGAGGTGCGTGCATCCGTCCAAAGGAGATTGCGGTCGCGCCCCTGGACTTGCTGAAGCCGGTGCCGGTGATCGTCACCTTGGTCCCGCCTCGCCGCGGGCCACGGGATGGCGTGACGCCGGTGATGGTGGCTGCGCGTGCGACGACGAGGAGCACGCGTGCCGTGGCGGTCTGGGCGTGCCGTTCAGAGTCTCTAACCGAGACGGTCAGATGAAAGCGGCCGGCTCGGCGAGCGACGCCGGTGATGTTGCCGGACCGCGCCAGCTTCAGACCCCGCGGAAGATGTCCGGCGACCCGTCGCCAGCGTAGCGGCGCCTGCCCGAGGATGGCCGACAGGCGCTGGGCGTAGCGGCGGCCCAATGCGGCACGGGGAAGCATTCTCGTGGTCAGGTTCAGCGGGGGAGCCACCGCGACCGAGCCGGGTGCCCGGATACCGGTGCCGGGGCCGCTGACGACGGCCGTCGGCGTGGTGCCCGTGGGCGTGTAGATGTTCAGCCCGGCGTCTTGGTTGACCGCGTAGACGTTCCCGGTTGTGTCGCTGTCGACGCCCTCCGGAAGGGTGAGCTGCGCATTGGGGCCGCCGATCACGGCCTTCGGGGAGACGTTGCCGAACGGCCCGGCGAGCGGGAACTTGAGCACCGAGGCGCCGAAGAAATTGGCCACCAGCAGGCTTCCGGTGCCGCCGATCCCAAGGCCCGCGGGGTGGCTCAGCTGCGTTGCCGCGCCGCCGATGCTGACCGCCGGCGCCGCGTCGCCCGCGGCAGTCAGTGGGTAGGCGGTGATGGTGTCGTTGCCCTGATTGGCGACCCAGATCCTGCCGCCGCTGATCACGACACCCCTCGGCCCGGAGAGCCCGGTGTCCGGCCCCGAGATCGTCGCCACCGGTGGCGTGTTGCCCGCGGCGCCGGCGGGGAAGATCGCAACCGTGTTGGCGGCCGCCTCGGTGACGTACAGGCGCCCTGTGGCGCCCAACGCGAGCCCCGAGGGCGTGACGATCCCGGTGTTCGGCCCTGACACCACCTGGCTGGGGGCAATGTTGCCCGCTGCCCCGGGGGCGAACTGCTCCAGCATGTCGTTGTTGGCGCTCGCCACCCACAACTCGCCCACCGGATCAAATGTGAGCGCCCCGATTCCGTTCAGGCCGGTGGCGGCGCCGGAGAGCGTGGCGATGGGGGAGGCGTTGCCGCTAGCGGTCAGCGAGAATGCGTTTACGTCGCTGTTGAGACTGTTGCCCACCCAGACCGACGGTCGCGGGGAGCCGAACACCTGCAGATTGAAGACACGTGTGGCCGCAGTGGCCGTCGGCTTGGCCGCGTCCAGCGCCGTCACGGTGAAGTTCGTGGTCCCGGCGGTGGTGGGCGTGCCGCGGAGCACGCCGCCAGGCGACAGCGTTACCCCGGCGGGCAGCGCCCCCGCGCTCACCGACCACGTGTATGGCGCCGTGCCTGAGATCGCCTGCAACGTCCGCGAATAGGGCACGCCGACCGCGCCTGCAGGCAGCGATACCGTCTGCACCCGGAGCGGCGTCCACACCCACGTGTCGCCGAGGCCCTGTCCATTCACGTCTGAGCCGCCGAACAACACGAGCTCGTTCGTGCCGGGGTCATACACGACCGTACGTCCGTAGCGTCCGGGCCTGACCACGGCGGGCAGCGCCTGCTTGATCCACGTCGATCCGTTCCACGCCCATTGGTCAGCGGGCGGCCCGAAGTTGCCCGTGCCCTCCTGAAGCAGGAGCTGCTTCGTCGCGGAGTCGTAGGCCAGAGCGGGACCGACCCGGGGCGAGGGGCTCCTGACCGGGCTGAGCTGCACCCAGTTGGTGCCCGTCCAGCTCCATGTATCCCCCAGGGGCGTCTCGGATGCAGCGCCGCCGAACAGCAGCATCTGCGACGTGGCGGGGTCGTAGGCCAGGGGTGCCGCGGACCGCGCGCCGGGTGAGGTGGTCGGATTCAGTTGCGTCCAGGTTGAGCCGTCCCAGCTCCAGGTCTGCGCGATCGGCCCGTAGGGAAGGTTCCCCCCGAACAGCAGCAGTTGGCCGGTCGCAGGGTCAAAGGCCAGCGATGCGTCTCCCAACGCCGGAGGACTGGATGCCGGCGATAGCTTCACCCAATTGCTGCCCGTCCAGCTCCACGTCTCGTTGAGGGGATTCGGCCCGGTTTGGCCGCCGAACATGATCAGCTGCTTGGTGCCCGCGTCGTACGCCATCACGGCGTAAGCACGCGTCGACGGGCTGGAGCTCGGCGTCTGAGGAGTCCAGGTGGAGCCGTCCCACGTCCACGTGCCGCCGTTGACGCTGTCCAGAAGCACCAGCTGGCCGGTTGCCGCGTCGTACGCCATCGGATCCACCCCGGCCGGCGGACTCGCATTCGGCGTTAGCTGGATCCAACGCGGCGTGGCGCCGATGGCGGCGGGTGCGCTGATCGCCATCGTCGCGAGCAGGCCGATCGTCAGCAGCGCCAAGCGCACGGCGCCTCCACCCCGCTGACTGTTCGACGCACCCCGCAAGCTGGGACAAGCGTACCGACTCGCTCGGCGACGTCACGAGTCGATGCGATCGACGGACGTGTCACATAAGTGTGACGCGTTCCACACTTCTGCCATCGCGGCACGTATAGCGTCGGACGAGCAACCGCGGGCCGGGGCCGAGGGGCGGCAGGCTCGCTCTACCAAGGGGGAAGGATCATGGGACGTCTCAAGCGTAGCCTTGGGATCGGGGTTCTGGCTGCTGTCGCACTGGCGGTAGCGGCAATCGTAAGTGTGTCTGTGGGAGCTGCCGGCGCGTCCGGGCCCAAGTCACAAGCCGTAACGGCGCCGGCCGCGCCGGCCTTGAACCGAGCGGCGACGAACACGAGCACCAGCGCCGTTTACGCATACTGGACCAGGGCGCGCTTGGCTTCGGCCAAGCCCGCGCAGGCAGAAGAGGTGGCAAAGCCCGGCTCGGCGGTCAACGCGGGGAATTCAGCGACCGGAGTGCCCGGCACCGCTGGGGGTTACGCCCCTGGCAGCCTGGCTAGTGCCGGCGGCGCCCCGGCTAGTGCGCCCAACTCCATCACAGGCAATTCCAGCGTTCTGCCTGCCGATGGCGGGTTCGCGGGTCCGAACACGACATTCAACTGGATCGGGAGTGCCCGTACCTATCCAGTCTCCACCGTAGGCAAGCTGTTCTTCACCGAGCCGGGCGGCAACTTCGTCTGCTCGGCTGCGGCCACCTACGGGGGCAGCAGCTTGGACATGGTGTGGACAGCTGGCCACTGTGTCGGTCCTCAGGGAGGCAGGAGTTACTACAGCAATTTCCTGTTCTGCCCGTCCTACAACGCCGGCGAGAACCCGGCGATCGGGTGCTGGGCGTGGGCTCAGGCCCAGCAGACCGGTGGCTGGTACTTCAACGGCTCGTGGAGCGCCGACTACGCCTATATCAAGATGGCCGCGTCGAGCGACAAGGTCAACCACCACGTGGTGAGTGTCACCGGCGGTCTCGGCTTCGGTTGGAATTGGCCGCGTGACCAGCACTGGATGGATTTCGGCTATCCATCGGCGAGCCCGTACAACGGAAGCTACCTCGTCGTAACCGCCGCCGAGCATCGGTATGACGTCAACAACCCGAGCACCGGCGACACGTCCCAGGACAACTCGATCGGCTCGAAGCAGACGCCCGGATTCAGTGGTGGACCGTGGATCCTGAGCTTCGGCAAGGCAACCAACGATCCGATCGGTCACGGCAATTGGATCAACGGAGACAACAGTTACTACTTCACCTCCGGCGCCAACGGCAACGAGTACGGCACGGAGATCCAGAGCCCGTACTACGACACCGCTGCCTGCAACTTCTGGAAGGGTGGTAGTGGCTGGACCGGGACCTGCTGAGGCGTAAGCGATAAAACGCGGGTAACCGCACGTTCTATGTGACTGAAAGCCGGGGGAGCTCATCTTTGGTGGGCTCCCCCGGCGCCGCGCGTCCAGGCCTAGGGTATTGCGGTTGGGGGTGGGGATAAGATGCAGCCGATGAGTACTGCCCTACGAGCGGCGAAACGGCGGACGCGAGGCCGGGCAATTCAGGCTACCTGCGCGTCGCTGGTGCTGCTCGCTGCACTGGCCTACGTGCGTAGCGGGGCGACCGCCCACGTTGGGGCGAGTACCGGCGGCGGCGCCGGCGGTGCCCCGCCGGCCGCCATCAATCCGCCGGCTGCCATCAACTCGCCGGCCGCCATCAATCCGCCGGCTGCCACCAACCCGCCAGCTGGCACCAACCCAGCGGGTGCTGACCACTACTGGACGCCAGAGAAGATGGCCGGCGCGCAACCGGCTACGCCAGCCGTGGGGCACTAGAGGATCAGGCCCGGACGGCGCGTACGAGCGCGTCCTCGCAGCATTGACCGGTGATGGTGGTGGCTCGCCGGCGCCATGGCGTTCCCAGCACGGCTAGCCATCTCCGCGCTTACCTGTCAGCATGCGGGCAATGGGGCAGTGTCGAGGTTCGGGTAGGAGGTTTTCCGGCGTGGTGCTGGGCGCGATGTCGGTGGCTGCATCGCTGTCGGCGCTGGCGACCGTGACCACCGCTACCGCTGTCGCCGCGGCGGCGCCGGTGATCAGAACGGTCGCCGGCAATGGGCAGGACGGCTACGCGGGAGATAACGGTCTGGCCGTGAAGGCGGCGCTGTCGTTTCCGATCCGGGCGGTCAGGGCCGCCGACGGCAGCATCCTGATCGCCGACGAGGGCAACAACGTGATCAGGCGAGTCGCGCCCGATGGCACGATCAGGACTGTGGCCGGGATCGCGTCCGGCGGGTCATTCGGCGGAGACGGTGGACCTGCTACCTCCGCTCACCTCAATCAGCCAACGGGGGTCTCGCCGACGACGGATGGGGGCTTCCTGATCGCGGACCGCTCCAACAACCGGATCCGAAAGGTATCCGCGAGCGGGCTCATCACGACCGTGGCGGGCACAGGTACCGCGTGCGCGAATCCCACCGGCCCGTGCGGCGACGGGGGGCGGGCACAGGCGGCGCGGCTGAGCGCGCCCGATCGGGCGGTCCCGACGCCCGACGGCGGGTTCCTGATCACCGAGGACCAGGGGCAGAAGGTGCGCAAAGTGTCGGCGACGGGGATCATCACGACGGTGGCCGGAACCGGTGTCGCGTGCGCCGATCCGCAATCGGCCTGCGGCGACGGTGGACCCGCCACCAAGGCGGCGCTCAGTGCGCCCAACGGCGTGGCGGTCCTCCCCGGCGGAGGCTTCGTGATCAGCGACTCTGGCGACAACCGCGTGCGGACAGTGTCGGCGGCAGGGACGATCACGACAATCGCGGGCAACGGAGTGGCCGGGAGCTTTGGCGACGGGATCTCCGCCAACCAGGCCAACCTGGACTCGCCCAGCAGCGTCGCCGTCGCGCCCAATGGCTCGATCGTGATCGCCGACACGTTCAGCCACCTGGTTCGGGTCGTCAGCGGCGGCGTCATCCGGACGCTTGCCGGCACCGCCGACACTCCGTGCGCGGTGGCGACTACCCCGTGTGGCGACGGCGGCCCTGCTCGTAACGCAAAGCTCAATACGCCGTTTGATGTCACCGTCTCTGCGGACGGCTCCGTGCTGATCGCGGACCATGTTGACCAACGGGTCCGGGTGGTGAACGCCGGGCTTGGCGGTGCGCCCACCCTCGCCGTCGTCAACGGGCGCCTGGTTGACGGAGCCGGGAACGCCGTGCAGCTACGCGGCACCAACCGCGCGGTGTTCGAGAGCCGCTGTGTGTACGACTCCACGGGAGTCGCGGACGGCCCTACCGATCAGGCGTCGATCAACGCGATGCTCAGCTGGAAGATCAACGTGGTCCGCGTCACGATCAACGAGGACTGCTGGCTGGGCATCAACGGGCTACCGGCGGACGGGAATGCCGCCGGCTATCGACAGGCGGTGCTGAGCTACATCGGCCTGCTTCGGCGCAACGGTCTTTACGCGATGCCGGTGGTGGAAGTGGACGCCCCCGGCACGCAGAAGGCGACATCGATCGAATACATGCCCGACGCTGGCCACATGCCGACGCTCTGGCATCAGCTCGCCTCCTCCCTGAGGTCCGACCATGGGGTCGTCTTCGATCCGGTCACCGAGGTGGCGATGGCGAGCTGGAATAACCCGCATCCGAATCCCGCCGGGCAGTGGAACTGCTGGCTGCACGGCTGCACGCTTGACTCCATCTATCCCGGCCAGCCTCGGTTCCTGGCGGCGGGGTCGCAGACGCTGGTCAATTCGATCCGCTCAGCCGGCGCCACGCAGCCGATCGTGCTGGGCGGCCTCGACTACAACGCCGATCTGACCCAGCTGCTGACCCACCTCCCCTCCGACGGGCAGCATCAGCTGATTGCCTCCGGGCACATTTACGACTTCGTTGAGGGATCCGGTGTCGATGCGATGTTCACGGGGCAACTGGAACCGATCGCGCAGCGCATGCCGGTGATCCTCGGTGAGCTCGGCGAGCGACATTGCGACTCAGGCACTGGCGCTTACACCAGCCACGTGCTATCGCTGATCGACGGCGAGGCGAGCAAGGGCAGGCTGTTCGGCGTGGTCGGCTGGACCTGGAACGCCGGCGGCGGCTGGCAATGCCCGACGGGTCCCAACGGCGAAGGCGGACCGCTGATGATCCGCAACTACGCCGGGACGCCCACGGTGATGGGCGCGGTGTTCCGACGCTGGATGCTCTCCAAATAGTGCGGGGGGCGACTCCTCATGGGGGTAAGGGGGGTGCAGGTCAGAGCGAGTCGATGAGCGTCGCCCACTCTGCTTTGAGCTCGTCGGTAGACAGCCCGAGCGCGCTGCGCTGGTAGAGAACGAGGTACGGGTCGAGCGCGGCGAGGAGCACATCGGCCAGGTACGGGGCGCGGTGTTCGTCGATCAGCTCGGTCAGCAGGACGATCACGTGGGTGCGGTAGGCGATGTATACGGGGTGGCCGTAGCGGAGGCCGGGGGTTGCGGGCGTTGACTCGACGAGTAGCGCGCCGTGGTGCTCGATCAGATCGAGCATCGCGTGGCCGAACGCGGTCAGCCGCGCAGCGGGCGAGGCTCCAGGCCCGAGCGGAGCGGGTCCCCGGATGAACGCCTCCTGGAAGGCGCGCTCGCGCTCGTCGACCAGCGCGTGAAACAGGCTCGCGCGGTCGCCAAAGCGGCGGAACAGCGTGCCCTTGCCGACTCCAGCGGCGTCGGCGACGGCGTCCATCGTGATGCCCTCGGGTCCGCACTCGCGCAACAGGCGCTTCGCTGCCTCGAGCAGCGCCTGGCGGTTGCGGGCGGCGTCGGCTCGCTCGCGTCGTGGAGCCTCGACCAAAGGGAGCTCCGCGAGCGCCGGCGCAGGCTGTTCGGGAGTCTCCGACACAGCGGCAGCATATGGCGGGGTCGACACAGCGTCGATTGTAATCGGGCCGTGGTCCGGTTAGGTTCCTACGGTCGGAAGTCTCTGGCCGGCGGGTAGAGCTGGCTTTGGGGGAGCCGCGGGGCGCCACGCGCATACAGGAGGACATCGACGGAGCGCTCGCTGTCGCCTGGGACGGCGAACTCGAACCTCACACAGCCGGCATCGTAAAGCGGCTGTGAGTGGGGCCCGAACTGTAAGCCGGCAGGGGCCGCGACAGTCGCGAATCGTGGGCGGAGCGGTGTCGCGGCGAACGCGTGAGCGACCAGAACGCGCACCGAGGTCGACGTGAAGCATCGCTGGTCGGTGCGGGAGTAGAGCTCGTATGACACGTGGTTGACCAGACGGAGGATCGAGGTTGGCGGGCCGCTCGTGATGAACACCGTCCGATGGCGGGCGTCGAATTCCATCGGGTTGCCGAGCACGTGGCCGCACGTGCCGCCGGTGCCCTGCGGAGGGTCGACGCGCGCGTCGAAATGGGTCGTCGGAAGGTTGAGGCGCCACCCGACGAACCCCAGGCGTGTCAAGGTGGCGCGCACCTCGCCGGCGAGGACGGCGACGGATACGCAATCATGCCTGCGCTGATCCACCGCGAGAGCCTGCGCCAGCCCGTGCAGGCGCGCCAGGGCAGCGGCGTAGGTTCGGGGCAGCGGACGGTCCCCGAGCCTCCGGCACTGAGCCGAGCGACTGTCCGCCACGTATACCGCGACTGTGGTGGCGTTCTGCCGGCAGGCCACGAACGCGACATCGGCGGCGTTGCGACCGGTATGCGCATTGAGGCGATACCACTCGCGGCAGATCGCGACCGGCGACCGACCGTCGGCGCCCGCGCCCTCAACGTCGGGACGGTGGCCGTGGGCGTTGCCGTCGGTTGTGAAGAAGCAATTGACGGTGCCCTCGGCCAGCCGCTGGCTTGGCCAGGGGAGGGTCTGGCGGTATCTGATCGACGCGATGGGGCGATGGCCCCCGTGATGGCTGAGCAGGACGATCGCCAGCACCGCGACGAGCACCGGGATGGCAACGGCGATGCCAAGGCCCACACGGCCCAGGCCGAGTCTGAGAGGAGAGACGGCCCGGCTATGGGGCCTTTGTCCGGTGTAGTCGGTCCTTCTGGCTCGCGGTATGTCCGGAGCGGCGACCTGGTCCTCCTGCTCGAGCCTCCTCCAGACATTCTCGATCTTCGGCGGGGCGCACGTGGAAACTGGGTTGATCGCTCGCAACCGCTGGACGGGGTCGGTCATTTGGCGACCTCCGTCGCTCTGAGGGGGATCTCCAGCTGGTGCTCGGTTTGGGCCATGGCGGCGGCGAGCCGTCGCCGGGCGCGATGCAGCCTCACGGCGAACGTCGTGCGTGAGCACCCCATCGCCGCAGCCGCGGCAGATGGATCGAGGTCCTCCCAAGCGACCAGGAGCAGGACCTCGCGGTCGCGCTCGCTCAATCGCGCCAGCGCCGCCAGGAGATCCCGTTCGCCCTCGATGTCGTCGCGCCACACGCCAGCATGCAGAGCGGTGAGCTGCGCTGTCATCGCCTCACGTCGTCCGGTCGCCCGACGATGGTTGGCGAGCACGCGACGCGTTGTCGCCAGCAACCACGGCAGCGGCTCGCCCGGTATCTCCTCCAAGCGGCGAAACGCCACCACGAACACCTCGCTGACGATGTCATCGGCCGTCCCCGGGTCGATTCGACGAAGCGCGTAGGCCCGGACCGCTTGCCCGTGGTCAGCAAATAGCTGCTCCAACCGACCGACGCGCCCAAGCTCCATACCCAACCTATGTCCGCTCACGGCCAGGAATTACAGCGCGCGCCAAGCAATCGAGCCGTCAGCGACTCCGCGGCGGCCACCCCGGTCGTTGAGCCCGCGGTGGAATCATCGAAGCACCTGACGCACGGCCTCCGCCAGCGCGTCGGCGAGCATCTCGACCTCGACGTTGTGCTCGGTGCCCGCGGCGATGCGAACGAACGGGTCACCGCACTCGGCCCGCGCCGCGGTCAGATAGATCCGGCTCGTGCTAAAGCCGAAGCTCGCGCCACCGAGCAGCGCGACGCCGCGCGCCGCCGCCTCGGCCACGGCTGTCTCGACGAACTGATGCTCGCGCCGCAGCTCGGGGTCGTGGCCGGCGAACACGATCGAGAGGCACCCACCGCGGAAGGCAAGCCGGCCCGCCGCCCGCGCGCACGGATGCGATGCAAGCCCCGGGTAGACGACCTCGATCGACCCTTCCGCACGCTCACGCACGCGTCGAGCGAGCGTCAACGCGTTGCGCTGCAGGCGTGCGAGGCGGCGCTCGAGCACACCGCGGTCCGGCCACGGCAACGCATGGACGGCGACGTCGGCGACATTGGTGCCGAGGTGTTCGCGGTACTCAGACAGCGACTCGGCATCCTCAGAGCGCGCGATGATCACCCCGGCGTTCGCGCGATCGAGCCCGAGCTGCGCATACTTGAGCAGACTCTCGAACACGATCAGCCGGACCGAGTCGCCCGCGAGCGCGAACGGCTGGCAGGAGACCGACAGGCCGGTGTTATCAAGCACGAGGTAGCAGTCGGTGTCCCTGAGACAACCGATCAGATGGGCCAGCTCCGGGACCGGCATCCATTTCGTGTTTGACAGCGAGTCGAGAAAGATCGCGCTCGGACGAAGCTCCGCGGTCGCGCGCACGAGCCCCTCGGTGTCACGCTCATCCACGACGCGAACGCACCCCGGGCGGGCGCGCTCCAGCAGCAGTCGCGTCTCGTGGTACAGGCCTGCGCCCATTAGTACCGGGCCGTCCAGCTTGCCCTCCATCAGAAGGAACGACAGGATGGTCGTGAACGCCGCCATCCCGCAACTCGTCAACAGCGACCGCAGGCCCACCGGCCCGTCAACCATGGCATCCACGTAACGGCGCTCAAATGCATCGCCATCAAGGTGCCGGTCTCGCTTGTAGTCGTTCCAGTAAGCCCGGATGTGCCCGCCCTGCCTGCCTGCCGCCGGCAAGCTGGAGTGCGAGAACGACGGCGACTGCCAATCGGCCGCACTAACCAGTGCCGCAGTTAGAGCTTGTTCGGCTCGCAACAGATCCGCGAGCGAGCCCTTCTCTTCAGCGAGCTCTCGCACCAGCGCCGGCGTTGCGGTCCCATCCTGCGCCAGCTCTCGGAGTAAGAGCAGTCGCTCGCCTGTCATTCGGTAGCGACGCCGAGAGGATGCCAGCTGACGAGCCAGCAGATCGCCCGTCCGCGCGTGCAGCGACGCCGCGTCCAGCTCCACCGCCGCCTTGGCCAATTCGGCCTCGGCGCTGCGACACAAGTACAGCAACTCGTCGAAATCCGCGTCTAGATCAGCCAGCGCCGACACGAACGGCTCGGCGCATGCAGCCGGACCGTCTCTGACCCGGATCGCACGAGCACTCACAACCCCTATACGTCGGACCGAGGGCTCTGAGTCCCGCGCGGCAGTGTCCCCTCCGAAGATTCCCGTTCGTCTGTTGATCACAGGCCTCAAGGCCGAAACGATCAACGAGAGGACTACGATGCCCCATCCAGTTGTTCACGCCGAGATCCGATCGGCCGATCCGGACGCCACGCGGGATTTCTTCGGCGAGCTGTTCGGTTGGACCTACTCCGATGGTGCGTTCCCGGGTTACACGTTCGTTGACATCGGGGTCGACGGGGCTCTTCCGACCGCGATCGGTCCGCTCCAGGGCGGCGATGACAGCGTGCTGTTCTTCGTCGGCGTGGCGGATGTCGCTGCCACGCTGCAGCGGGCCGAGGACCTCGGCGGTCGCATCGTGCAACCGGCGCAAGAGGTGCCCGGCGTGACGTTCGGCGTATTCGCCGATGCTCAGGGCCACGTCGTGGGGGTCGCCGCCTCGTAGCTGAGCCGCCAAATCGGAGCGCCCGGGGGCCGGGGCGTAGGACAGCCCCGGCCCCACCAGCCGCCTCGGCCAGATCTAGCGACGGCGTGAGACATCGGCCACAATGCCCCGAATGGGGAAGGGGATTCTGCCCTGGGGGGCGATCGCGGCCTGCGCAACCCTCAGCGTCACGGACGTAGCGCTGGCGCAGACGTACTCGGCGAACGTCTCGATGGCGCCGGCGCCGATCACGCGACCGATTCCGGCCGGGTTCCTCGGCCTGGCGTTCGAGTACGCCTCGCTCCCGGGCTGGGTCGGCTCCGGCGTGCGCCCGCCCGACCCGGTGCTCGTCCAGCTGATACGCAACCTGAACCCAGTCGGCCGACCGGTGATCCGGATCGGGGGTCTCAGCACCGACCGCTCGTGGTGGCCGGTGCCGGGCCTGATCCCGCCGCCGGGTGTGACGTACTCCCTCACGCCGGCGTGGGCGCAATCCGCCCAGGCACTCGCGCGGGCTCTGAACGCGCAGATGGTGCTCGGGATCAACCTGGAGGCAGACAGTCCGCAGCTCGCGCGGGTTGAGGCGGACGAGTTCGCTGACCAATATCGGGCGGCGCTACATCGCCGCGCTCGACATCGGCAATGAGCCCCCGCTCTACCAGAGCGTGCCGTGGTACCACTTGCTGGGCGGCAAGGTCATCCCGTGGTACACCGACGTGGGGACCGCCGTGTTCAGCCGTGCCCGGAACTGGGGCCCGCTGGCGTTCCCCAGCGACTATGCGCGGATCCTCGCCGCCCTGCCACGCGTTCCGATCGCTGGTCCCGACACCCAACAGGCAAAGTGGTTCGCCGCCTACCAGCGCTTCCTGTCACCGCACTCGCGCGTGCGGATGCTCGCCTCGCACGGGTACGGACTCAACACGTGCGTCAGGCGCCCCGAGTCGCCTGCCTATCCGTCAATCCCTCACATGCTGAGCGCTTACGCGATTCGCGATCTGCTGCCCGGACTGAAGCCATACGTCGGGCTGGCCCACCAGGATGGCGCATCCTTCCGCATCGATGAGATGGGCTCGATCACCTGCAATGGTCGTCGGGGCGTGAGCAACACCATGGCCTCAGCGCTGTGGGCGACGGGCGCGCTGTTCGGCGTCGCGGAGGACAACGTCGACGGCGTCAACCTCCACAGCTACCCGAGGCTGTCGAACACCCTGTTTGACTTCAGCTCCACCTCGAGCGGCTGGTCAGGCGCGGTGCATCCCCTCTACTACGGTGCCCTGCTGTTCGCGCGGGCTGCGCCGGCCGGCTCCCGTCTCGTCCGGGTGTCGCTCCAAGGCCCTACGTCGTTCCACGCCTGGGCGACCGTGGGCCCCGGCTCCGCGCACCGTGTCCTGCTGCTCAACGACAGCCTCAAGGCCAGCGCCAGCGTGGGGGTGCGGGCCCTAGACGCCAACTTCGGCCCTCGACCGGCCCAGCTGCAGCGGCTCTCCGCCCCCAGTGCGTCGTCGACCGGGGGCATCAGCCTGGGAGGGCGCACGTTCGGAGCCGCCACAGCCACCGGCAGGCTTGGCCCTCCCGTTTCCAATCCGGTCCTGACCAGCGGTGGCGCCTACCGGGTGACAGTGCCGGCGGCCAGCGCGGCCCTGCTTACGTTCACCACGCGATGACCGTGATCGCGCCTCATTGGTCTGCTCCGCCAAGGCCGGATTGGTTCTTGCGCCGGCGCCTTGCCCGCGGCATGCTCACGGTGTCGAGCAATCAGAGCGAGGAGCCACGTGCCATGACCCCACGCGTCACCAAGGTCGCCAACGTCATCATCCCGGTCGATGATCAGGATCGCGCGCTGGAGTTCTACACCGAGGCGCTGGGGCTCGAGAAGCGAGTCGACGCTCCGTTCGGCGACGGGAACCGTTGGATCGAGGTGGCGCCCTCGGGCACCGACACGCCGATCGCAATCTGCCCTCCCGGTCCGGGCGTGACCGCGGGGGGCAAGGACACGGGCATCTCACTCCAGACCGACGACGCCGATGCCTTCCATGCGCAGCTGAAGGACCGGGGCGTGGACGTCGATCCGGAGGTGAGCCGATTCGGCGACACCGTCCCGCCGATGTTCTGGTTGCGCGACCCCGAGGGCAACACGCTGATGGTCGTCGAGGGTTGATGACCCCAGGGTCAGAGCCCACATAGCGCTTGGCGTCATCGACGCGGAGGCGCCCCTAGCACCGCGCCCAGGAGTTGTCTGTGTCATGGTCTGTTCCCGGCGTGACCGAGCAGACCAATTCCGATGATGGCTTCCCGAGCGATCTTCTCGTCGACTTGGGCAATGGGCAGCAGAGAGGGATCCGCGAACGACTCGAAACGGGTCTGCGGAGTGCGATTCAGAGTGGGCGGCTGGTGGCGGGAGCGGCGCTTCCCCCCACGCGGGTCCTTGCCGCCGAGTTAGCGGTGTCTCGCACGGTGGTGGTCAATGCCTACGGCAATCTGGCCGCTGACGGCTATCTGGAAACACGGCCGGGCGCGGGAACCCGGGTCCGGGCCGAGTTCGGCGACACCCCATCCGGTCGTGATGCCAGACAGCCGGCGGGCAACGGCGATTCGTACGGCAGCCGGGGTGATCGGGCGGAGTTCCGACCGGCGCGACGGCCCCGCCCAGATGACGGCGCGCCGCAGATTCGTCTGTTCGGCGGCCTCCCCGATCCCGCGCTGTTCCCGCGGGCGAAATGGCTTCGCCACTATCGCACGGCGACGACGGAAGTTCCGGATCCCGAGCTGACGTATCCCAACATGCTGGGAGCGGCGGACCTGCGCAATGCCCTGACGGCCTACCTCGGGAGGGTCCGTGGCGTCGCGACCACGCCGGAACGAGTGCTCGTGACCTCGGGCTTCACCCAGGGACTCACGCTGGTTTGCCGACTCCTGCACCGCGCGGGTGCACGCCGACTCGCCGTCGAAGATCCGTGCTTCGCGCACCACCGCCAGGCGATCGCGATGACCGGCCTGAAGCCGGTTCCGGTGTCAGTTGATCGGTCTGGGCTCGACCCGGCGACGCTGCCTGAGGACGTGGCCGGGGTACTCATCGCACCAGCCCACTCCTACCCGAGCGGGGCCACGCTTGCCGGCGACCGCCGGCGCGCATTGGTCGCGTGGGCACGGCGGATCAACGCGATCATCATCGAAGACGACTACGACGCGGAGTTCCGCTACGACCGCCAGCCAATCGGTGCCCTGCAGGGGCATGCTCCCGAGCAGGTCGTGTACATCGGCTGCGCGAGCAAGACGGTCAGTCCAGCCCTTCGCCTCGGCTGGGTCTCCGCGCCGACCGAGCTCATCGGCGGTCTGGAGCAGGAGAAGCTCTACGACGACATGGGCTCCAATCTGCTCGACCAGCTGGCCTTCGCTCGCTTCGTCGAGTCCGGGGACTTCTCGCGCTACCTGCGGCGGGTGCGACCCCTGTATCGCCGGAGACGTGACACCACGCTGCAAGCGTTGCGCCAGCATCTACCCGCGGCGCGGCCGCAGGGCGAGGCGGCTGGCCTTCACCTCCACGTCCTGCTGCCGCCAGATGTCAACGAACTCGAATTCGTGGCCGCCGCCTATGCGAGCGGTGTGCTCGTCGAGGACGGAGCATGGCATTGGGCGTGCCCTGACGAGGCCCCACCCTCGATTGTCCTCGGCTATGGGGCCGTCACCGAGTCGGCGATCCGGCGCGGCGTCGCGATCCTCGGCGCTGCCCTGCGAACTCTCCATTGACGCATCGTTGAGAACGGCAAGCCACCGCACGAGCGTCGCCGGCCGGCTTGTTCACGCGGGCTGGACGTCAAGGCCAGCGGATGAGTGAGTGTTAATCAGCGGCATACCCGCGCGAAAGCTCGTCATGGCACAACCGCACTGTGCGCCAGGAGGACAACCCGTGAACGGGAGACTGATGCGGCCGAGGTTGCTCGTGCCGAGCTTCGCCGTGCTGCTGATGCTTGGCATGGCGGCGTGCGGGAGCAGCTCGAAGACCTCCAGCTCGTCCAAACCCGGCTCGGCGACGGCGAAGCGGGCCGGACCGGTACAGATCTATCGAGTCGCACTGGTGGGAGCAGCGGAGACGCCACGTGGCGCTCCGAGCGGCAGCGGTGCGGCAGTCATCGCCTTTCACGGCAGCTCCGTGGTGTGTTGGCGCTTCGCCCATCTCCACGGGTTCACCAACGCCACGTTCGCCCATATCCACCTTGGGGCCGCCAGGAAGTCCGGCAAGGTGATCGTCCCACTATCGACCGGACCGCGCCTGCGCCACCAAGGTTGCGTACCCGTGACGAGCGCGCTGGCGAAGTCGATCCAGAAGCGTCCCCGTGACTACTACGTCAACATTCACAGTACGCAGTACCCGGGCGGCGCCGTGCGAGGACAGCTATAGAGCGTCGCCGTGTGCAGCTCAAAGGCCGGCGGCGGAAAGGGCGTCCTCGGGGTTGGGGTAATGCACCATCTCGATTGCCTTTCCGTCGCGGAAAGTGGTGAGGTTGGCGCTCGGCGCCGCCGGCTCGTCGTCCTCTGACGGTGACCGCATGATCACCACGACCTTGTCGCCGGAGCCCACGACGTCGATTAGCTCCCCGACGCGCCCGCGTCCCCGCTCGCGCGCTCGGCGCATGAACTCCAGCGCTTGCGCGCGGTTGCGGCAAGCCCAGGCCGCGGTCGGATCACCTCCATGCCATTTGACGTCCGGGGCCAGCAACTCGCTGATTGCTTCGAGGTCACCCCGCAGCGCAGCGTCAAAGCCGCGTCGCGCCAGCTCGACATTGCTTTCGGTCATGTCACCATTATCGCCGCTCGGCACACGACACCGGCGGCGCACCGCTGCGCGCGCCGGTTCTGCTACGCGACAGGAAGATTGGGTCTAGACGACGCGGCAGCTTGAGGTTGCGGCAGAATTGGGACTGTGGGCGACCTTCGTGATTACGTAATCCGCAACCGCGCCACCTGGGATCGATGGGCGCGCGAGTACGAGGAGCCGGGCCGGCGGAACTGGGCCCAGGACGAACCGTCGTGGGGGATCTGGGGTGTGCCGGACTCTCAACTTCATGTTCTTCCCGACGACGTTGAGGGTCTCGATGCGATCGAGTTGGGCTGCGGGACCGGATACGTGTCGGCGTGGCTGGCGCGCCGGGGCGCCCGACCGGTGGGCATCGATAATTCGCAGGCTCAGCTGCGGACAGCGCGAACGTTTCAGCGGGAGTTCGGACTCGAATTTCCGCTCCTGCACGGCAACGCCGAGGACGTGCCCCTGCCCGACGCCAGCTTTGACCTCGCGATCTCCGAGTACGGCGCGAGCATCTGGTGTGATCCCGCACCGCTGGATTGCCGAGGCTGCACGGTTGCTACGCCCCGGTGGGCAGCTGATCTTTCTCACCAACGGGGTGCTGGCGATGCTGACCATCCCAGATGAGGAGAATGGCGCCGCTACCGATCGTCTGCTCCGTCCGTACTTTGGGATGCATCGATTCGAATGGTCCGATGACGACTCGGTTGAGTTTCACCTTCCGCATGGAGAAATGCTCGCCCTCCTGCGGCAGTCGGGGTTCGACGTCGAGCAGTTACTCGAGATCCAACCGCCGGACGGCTCCAGGACCCGCTATCCGTTCGTTTCCCTCGAGTGGGCGCGGCGCTGGCCTGGCGAAGAAGTCTGGAAGGCCCGTAAGCGTCGCGGGTAACCGGAGGGATATGGAGTTTCGCGCCCCAGAGCTCGAGGATGCACCGGCCGTGCTGGCAGTCCTGGTGGCACGTGATATCGCGGATCTCGGTGCGCCCGACTTCACGTTGGAGGATCTGCTTGACGCCTGGGGCGCCACTGAGTTCGAACTCGGGGCCGACGCACTCGTTGCGGTCGGCGACGACGAACAGATCGTGGGTTACGCCGCTATCACGGGAGCCGTGACGTATGCCGTCGTCGCTCCCGGTCACGAGGGTCGAGGGGTCGGCGCTCGCCTGCTCTCCTGGGCGGAACGCCGCGACCGCGAGCTCGGCCGTTCGCGACACCGGCAAGGACTACCAGCCAGCAACGAGCGCGGCCGGGCGCTGCTGGTCGCCGCCGGATACGAGCCCTCGCAGAGTTATTGGCGCCTTGTCCGCCAACTCGACGATCTCCGTGAAGCCAAGGAGATACCGAGTCAGTTCGCTCTCCGATGCCTTGACGCTGACTCCGACGCAGAGGCCGTCTACACACTCAACGAAACGAGCTTCGCGAGCAATTCCGACTACTGGCCGGAGACATTCGTCGGCTTTCGGGACGAGCATCTCCGGGCGCACGACCTTGATCCGGCCCTGAGTTGTCTTGCCGAGCACGACGGCGAGTTGGTCGGCTCCCTCCTGGTTCGGCGCTGGCGCGAGGAGAACGTCGGCTTTGTGGACCTCCTGGCGGTTCATCCCGACTACCGGCGACGGGGACTCGCGACGACGCTGCTCAAGACAACGCTGGTCCGGTTCGCGGCGGCCGGGCTGGGCGAGGCGCAGCTCGGGGTCGCGTCGGACAATCCGCGTGCCCTGACGCTGTACGAGCGATGCGGGATGACACCCCGCTTCCGGATCGACATGTACGAACGCCCGGTAGATCCCACCGGGCACCGGGAAGCGCCGGGTTTGCTTGACCAGCCGGGCGAGGACCCCGTGGCTGATTTCGGCCGCGCGTAACAGGCGTCGAGAGATCCCCGCGCCCAAATAACTAGCAGAGGACGGCCAGCACACCCTCGTCGCGAGCGAACTCGAGGCACCTTCTGCGTCCGTCGGTGCCGAGTGCCTGGAACACCAGCTCGCCGTCCGGACCGACCAGAGCCCACCCATCACCGCTGGGTAGCAGCCTCAGGCTCTCGCCCTCGTGAGCCTCACCGCTACGGCGCAGTGCGGTGGGCGACCGGAGCTGGAACCGACCCGGTGTATGAGCCAGAGAAGTCATCGCCCATGGAGCATGGCCCAGGGAGGTAAGAAATGCTTCAACTTGACCTTCGAGATCAGTAGGAAGACTGCGCCCGGCGTTGCTGGGTCTGACATCTCCACCATTCGTTGATGGAGCTGCATAAGTGCCCCAGCGCCTCAGACGGCTGATATGGTGGCACTGTGATCGGGCTGGTCGAGGGGTAGACGTCGGTGCCATATCTGCGGTGTGGGGGCTGCGGTGTTCTGAGCTACGCGCCGCGTAACGTCCATGGGGCCACCTGTCCGGAGTGCGGGATCCCGGTCGCCCGTACCGAAGAAGCGATGAGTCAGTCGGCTGATCCGAACTGGCGATTGGATCAACTCCTGCGCATGACGCGCGACCTGCTTGATACCGATCTCGCCCTGTTGACCGAGATCCGGGACGGGCACGAGATCGCGCGGCGAGTAGAGGGGCAATGGCCCGGGCTGGAGTCCTTCCAAGGCGCCTCGGTCCCGCTCGAGGAAACGTTCTGTCAACGGATGATCGACGGCCGGATCGGCAACTACATCCGCGATGCCATGACAGATCCCCAGGTGAACGACCTCGTCATGGCCCGAGAGCTCGGCGTCCGGGCGTGGCTGGGCGTGCCGATTCAGCTATCCGATATGAGGCTCTACGTTCTCTGCTGCCTGGCGAGGGAATCGCGGCCGAGCCTTGGAGAGCGTGAGGTACGCCTACTCGCGGGACTTGCCGAGTCGGTGCGAGCCGAGCTGCAGGCGACCAATAGCGACGGGTAGGGCCGGCGGCCGCGCGACCGTGGTCACGCGGCCGGTGGTCACGCGGCCCCCTCCGCCCTACTTGACGACGCGGACCATGCGAAGCATTCCGAGCTGGGTGTGCTCGCGACCGTCCTCGGTGTTCATGAAGCAGGCCTCGACGTAGTAGCCGGGCTTGGTCTGCAGCACCTGTTGCTGCAATCCTCCCGGCGACGCCGGACCGATCAGCGAGACGAAGGCCCGGCTCACCAGCTTCTGAGCCTTGCGGTCCTTGCCGGCACGGAGCAGGGCCATGACCTTGTGGCCCGTGGCGGCGTTGCGAACGCCGATCAGGGTGATCATGTGAACCAGCCAGCCGTGATTCTGAGCGCGCACTACCGTACCGTCGTGAAGCACGGTGGGGCCGGCGAAGCCGAACTCGATCGCGGTCTCGGTGCTCTTGGCCGGCGGCAGTGGCGCGGGAGCTGAGGATTGGGTGACCGTAAATGGGGCGAAACCGCCCGCGCCGCGGCCGGTCAAGTTGAGCGCGACGTAGTCGCCGGGTGTCAAGACCGCCTGCACGGTCCCGGGAGCACTCGCGTCGACAAGTAGAGCCCCGAAGGCGGTCAGTGCGTTGAGGTCCCCATGGTGGCCCTGGACCGCACCGGATGCCTGCTGGATCGAGGCCCCGGGGTTTAGGCGCACGAGCCCAAATGTGCCCTGACCCTTGCCCGTGAACGTCGAGGCGATGCTGACCGCGCCGGATACCGTGCTTCCTGACACCGAGACGCCGTGGGTGCCGTTGAGCGCAATGGTCAGCGTCGGTAGCGATGCAGCCGCGCCAAGTCCGGTTGCGAGGGCCAGCACACTCGTAGCCGAGAGTACGGCGGTCACGAGGATGAGTGATGCGAATCGTTTTGACATCTTGCGAACCTCCGACTGTTGATGGATGGATCTGGAGACCCTCGGGTGTGGCGGCCTCACCGATCAGCTGAATGGCTCGGGCCGACCGGGGGAGGCCGGCTCCGCGAACGACATGGGCTCATCAGGCGTGACCGCAAGCCCGGCGGTGATCCGTGCGAACGGGAACCGCGCTCGCTCGTTGGCCTCTGCCACGGTCTCGCGTCGTTCGCTGTCAAAGCGGCAGAAGCACGACTCCTCTCTGGGAAGGACGATCGAGCCGAGATAACGGATCTCGGTTCCCGCGGCCGACAGCTCAGCGCAAGCGGCCTGGGCCCGTTGGAGGCCGGTCCTAACGGCGGATTGGGACAGCCCCGGGAGGTAGCGCTCCACGAGGTATGCGTTCATGGCGACGCACGCTAAGAGCGCCGGATACTGCGATCAACCAGGGAAATCCCCGGATTTGATGCGCGCTGGCGGGCTCGGATCCAGGGTCTGGCCGATGGTGGACTCGGTTCGATCGCCCCGGAGCGCCATCGCCAGCTGGGTGCGCGAATGCACCCCTAGCTTGCGATACAGCTTCGACAGGTTCCACTCGACGGTTCGGGCACTGAGCTGCAACGCCGCAGCGACTTCACGATTGGTGCGTCCCGACGCGACCAGCTTGGCAATCGCCGCCTCCGTCGCGGTCAATGACCCGGGGGCCGCCGCGGGCCTGCCCCCGATGCGCCCGAGCTCAGCGCAGGCCCGCTCAGCCCACTGCGCGGCTTCTGCTGCCTCGAAGATCGCGCGGGCGCGCTCGAGCAGCTCGCGCGCCAGCCGCCTGCGTCGCCGCCGGCGATGCAGCGCGCCATAGGCCAACAGCGTGCGCGCTCGGTCGAGAGGGCGGTCCTGGCGGGAATGTTCGCCGACCGCACGCTCAAAGCCAGCCACGGCTGCATCGTCGTCACCTCGCGCCTCCGCAACCAATGCGTCGCAGCGCCCGGCCAGGGCCAGCGCCCACGGGCGCGCCAGTCTCCGCGCGATCCGCTCCAGCTCGCCCGAGAACATCGCGGCACGAGCGTGTTCCCCGATCATGAGCAGTGCTTCCACGTAGTCCGGAAGCATCGGGAAGCGGGCAGGAGATTCGACCCCTCCCCGGTGCGCGAGTGCCCACGCCTGCCCCAAGGCGGCCTCGGCGGCCGCGGGCTCCCCGACCGAGAGCTCGGCCGCCCCCAGCGCACTCAGGTGGCCGATGACGTATAGGCCGTGGCCGGTGCGCTTGGCCAGCGCCAAGCCCTCGCGCGCGGCGGCCTTGGCCTCCCCGGTGCGCCCCAGCCAGGTTGCCGCCACCGCCACGGGCCAGAGCGCACCCGCCCGCTGTGCGGCTTGGTCGGTGGCGACCGCGAGCTCGAGGTACCGGCGCGCCAGCGACCATCCATAGGCGGGCCGGCCGAGCCCTGTCTCGAGTGAGCTCAGATAAGCCAGGGCGTGCATCTCAAGCCACGGGTCCGCGGACTCTGTCGCCGTCCGATACATGGCTCTGAGCGGCTCACGGGCCTGCTCGAGCTCTCCACTCCACAGCAGCACGACGCCCGTGAGCGCTGCCGGGCTGGTCTCCGACCACGCCCATGGCCGCTCGCGTGAGGCGGTGGCCGCAGCCGTCACCGTCCTGAGTAGGCGAGGCGGGACCGGACGGCCGCGGGCGGAGACCGCAAGCGAGAATGTCGCGGCCGCGGCGGCTTCGGCGGTCGGGTCGACCCCCTCGGCGAGGCGCAGCATTGCGCGTGCGTGGCACTCCGCACCCCGGGCGTCTGCGCCCACCAGACAGATCCAGGCGAGCTTCTGGTGCAGGTCTGCGCGCAGGTCACGAGGCGCACCAGGTTCGCGCAGGGCCAGTCGGTAGGCGGCTACGGCGGCCTCGGTACCCTCGGTGTCCGCGGCCACGGTGCCGAGGACCCCGAGCGCCCGCGCTCGGACAGGCGGCCTGATCGCGGCATTGAGCGCCTCGCGCGCCCGCTCGCCGGCGAGGCCGAGGTTGCCGGCCCGCTGGTGGTGTTCCGCGGCCGCGATCAAGCGCTCCGCACGATCGCTCCGCGCCGGTGTGAGCCGAGCCGCCAGATCACAGAGCTCGGCCGCCGATTGCGGAGCGCCGCGGAGGGCGGCGGCGCGACCGGCGTCATCGAGCTGGGTCGCCACATTCTCGTCGACGCTGGCGGTCGCGAGGGCCAGGTGGCGGGCGCGTTCCTCCGGGTCCTCGACGATTGCGCTCAAGCGGGCGTGGGTGCGGCGGCGCTCGGCGAGCGGTGTCTGCTCGTAATGGATCGACGCGAGCAGCGGATGCACGAACCGAACGCGCTCGCCGGAAAGCTCGATCAGGCCGGCCGCAACGGCCTCGTCGAGCGCGGCATCCGCGTGCTCGTCGAGACGGGCCAGCAAGGACAGCGTCGGCCGGATGAGCGCAGCCGATGCCAGTAGTGCACTGCGGGCTGGTGGCGAAAGCCGCTCGAGCCGAGCCTGTACGAGCTGGCGCACCGTCCCGGGCACCGGTAGGGGCTCATCGGCAACGGGCTCGATCCCTCGTGCCGCCAGCTCACGACCGATCTCGAGGGCAAAGAACGGGTTGCCAGCGGTCAGCTCATAGACGCGCAGGAGCGTGGGTCGCGAGGCATCGAAGCCGAGTCTGGTGAGCAGAAGCTCGTGCACGCCACCCAGGCTGAGCGGAGCGATCCGAAGCCGGCGTACGCGCTCGTCACCGAGCATCCGCTCGACCTCTAACCCGGCGCGGGGACGCTGCTCGAGCCGACGCGTGGCCAAGACCAGCACGGGCTCGTCACGCAGACGTCGCAGAGCGAATCCGAGTGCGCACGCCGAAGGAGCATCGACCCATTGCAGGTCGTCGATGGCGACGAGGACCGGCGTGCGGGCCGTGAGCGCGCGCAGAGCAGAAAGCGTGGCCACCCCGATCATCCGCTCGTCGATCGCGCTCCGTCCCGAGCTGTCCTCGCGTCGCAGCAGCGCGACCTCCATTGCTTTGCGCTGTGGTTCGGGCAGCGACGGCAGCGTGTCGTCGATCTCGCGATCAAGCAGGTCGCCCAGCGCAGCGAAGGAGAACCGCGCCTCAGAGCCTGCCGGTGCGCTGATGAGAGTCCGCCATCCCCGCTCGGGCGCAGCGTCGAGTGCGCTGCGCCATAGCGCCGTTTTGCCCACCCCGGCCTCGCCGTCGAGCACCACAGCACGCGCACCGACGGGCGCGGGCTCAAGCGCCTGGAGCAGAAGCCCCAGTTCGCGATCGCGCGCGATCAGCTCTTCAGTCGTGGCTCGCCACCTTCGGCTTGTCCGTCCCCGGTCCGGACGCTAGGTGGGAAGGATACTGCGCGGTTGCCCTAGCTGCCGGGCAGCATCAGGCGCTGACCGGGGAAGATCAGGTTCGGGTCGCCGGTCCCGATTCGCTTGGAGTTCATGCCCCAGATGGCCATCAGCTTGCTGTGGATCTGATCGTCGCTGGCCACCGGTCCGACGAGAGCCCGGGCGATGGACCACAGCGAATCGCCCGGGTGCACGACTACCGATCCTGCCCCGCGACCCGAAGCCCCGGTCATCGACGCCGGCGTGTCCATCTTGGTGAAGCTGGCCGGTCGCGTGAGAGGAGCGCCACGGTCGACGACCGAGACAACGCGCACCATCTGGCCGCGGCTGCCAACCGCGATCTCAGAGTAGGCGACGCCCGAGATGAAATGGACCCCCTTGACATCGACCAAGGTCGGATCACCAGGCTTCATCAACCAGGGCTTCATCGCCGAGACCGAGTGCACTCCCGGCGTGATGGAGTAATACGGCGTCGCCTGTACGTAGGGGAGACGGTTGGCCATGGTCTGCGCGTCGAGCATGAACATCGGAGAGCCGAGCTCAGGGACGGCATGGATCATGCGGACCAGGGCGATGCCGGGCCGGGCGCTCGCCGCCTTGTAAACGCCGAGCTGGACCCCGGACGACGAGGGCCGCTTGAGGATGACGATGTCGTAGGCGCCGTTGCCGACGGTCGCGGTCCCCGTGGCCAGCACCTTGCCTCCACCCTTCAGCGTCCAACGGAAGCTCCCGGCGCGCAGGCTCCGCCAGGGTGTGACCTGGCTGAACCCGATCGACCCGAGATTCTGTTCCCCGTTGCCGGAGTTGACCCCGACGGAAGCGGTGCCCACGCCCGGCACGGCGTGGATGAACCTGACCAGCGCCACGGCCAGCGCCTGCGCCGGCCAAAGCAGCCAGAAACAGAATCCGAGCACCAAAGGTGTCAGAATTCGCGCTGATGGAAGTTGATTGCGCATCAGTGAACGTGCCCGGCCGGACCGACTTCCAAGGTTACCAACGCACGCGCAACCGACGTAGAAACGGATGATCCGGGCTCTGTGAGCCACATTGCCACACGTCGCCTGATTGACGCCTCGGCCACCCTTGATGCCGCCGATAGGGCGCTTCTGAACATCTGGGTGAACCGGAGCCTGGACGATGCGGAACTGGCGCGGATGACCGGCATGCGAGAGGAGATCATCGCCGAGCGGCGCGCGCGGGTCGTCGAGCATCTCAGCGATGTGCTGGGTCTACCCCCAGAGCACATCCGCACCGCTCTCGATGAGAGCGCTGCTTCGCCGACCGAAGCGGTCGGGCACGGTGGTAACGGTTCCGCCCGGGCGGAGGTTGCCGACGCGCTCCACACCGATGCCTCTCACCGCCACGGGCGGCGAGTCACACCCCGCTGCCGGCCTCGAGTCCGGTGCCGCCTCGGACTCACGGCGACGGCGCTGGCCGTGGACCGTCCTGGCCCTTCTCGTTCTCGTCGCGGTCGTGTTGCTCGTCTCCCTCACATCGAGTGGCTCCAGCAAGCATCAGCGTCGGGCGTCCGGGGCCAGCCGGGCGGCGTCCGCGGCCTCCCCGCGCCCGAAGGTGAGACCCGCGACCGGCGCGCCACTGGTGGCGCTGCCCGGAGGCCCGACGCGAGCTGCCGGCACCGTTACGATCTCGCGACGGGGGACGCATGTGAACCTTCACCTGAGCGTTCGTAATCTGGCCCCGGCGGCACAGGGGCACTATGAGGTATGGCTGTATGACACTCTGGTCTACTCCGAGGCTCTCGGGCGGCTGCGCACTGGGGTGAGTGACGTCGTGCTACGGCTGCCTCCCAACGCCAGCCGGTTTCACTGGATCGACGTCTCCTTCCAGCCGGCCGGCCATGTCTTCAATAGCGGCGAGTCGGTGCTCAGATCGGCCAACCCGCTGTTCGCGGCGGGGAGCGCGCGCCACTGATGAACACCACGGCGCCAACCGCTAGCGTGCAAGCTGGACGCTGAGCGGCAGATCGCGCGAGGACGTTCCGACAAAGATTCGATAGCGGCCGGCCGGAGAGACGAACCGGCCCTGGGCTGGGCGGAAGAATCCCAAGCTCGACCGCGCCAGGATCAGCGCCGCCGTCCGCTGTTGTCCCGGCGCCAGGGACAACTTTGCGAAGGCCTTGAGCTGACGGGGCGGCTCCCCGGCCGCGCGCGGGAAGCCGACGTACAGCTGCACGACTTCAGACCCCTGGCGGGCCCCGGTGTTGCGCACGCCGACGGTGACCCGGTAGCCGCCGCGCGCCGTCTGGACGTGAAGCCGGCTGAGGGCGAATCTCGTGTAGGAGAGGCCGTATCCGAACGGAAACAGCGGTGTCTGGTTGAAGTGGTCGTAATAGCGGTAGCCGACAAAGATTCCCTCGGAGTAGTGGGCGAGATTGTTGATCCCGGGGTACTGGGCGCTGCTCGTGGCCGGCCCTTGGGAGGCGGTCCGCGGAAACGTGACGGGCAGCCGGCCGGCCGGGTCGACCCGACCGAACAGCGTGGCGGCGATCGCCGTGCCGCTCTGCTGCCCGGGGTACCAGGCCTCGATGACGCCGGCGACCTTGGGCAGCCACGGCATCAGCACCGGGCCGGCGGTGTGCAGCACCACGATCGTCCGCGGGTTGGCGGCTGCGACGGCCTCGATCAGGCGGTTCTGATCGCCGGGTAACAGCAGTGAGGTGCGATCCATCCCCTCGCTGGTGACGTCATTGGCGAACACGATTGCCGTGCGGGCGTGCCGCGCCGCCCGAACCGCCCTGGCGAGCATCGAGGGAGCCGGGGGCTGCCAGCCCACCTGCAGCGCCGCGCCGCCGATGGAGGAACCGGTCGCATACTGCACCCGAATCGAAACGGGATGGTTCCTGGTGAGCTGCGCGAGGCCCTGGAAGGTGATCGTCGGCCCGCCCGGAGCGCTGACGATTCCGCCCGGCAGATCGGCCCGGGCAAACTCGGCGTTGCCGCTGGCCACCAGCCGGCCGCCGAGATAGAGCTGGGCCACGCCGGCGACCTGTAGGGAGAACCGGTAGGTCCCGGTGACCGGCGGAGCGAGGGTCCCCGACCAGACCCCGGCGTTGGCGGCCGGCGTATTGGGAATCGGGGTCAGCGGTGCGGGCGGGCTGGTGAAGTCGATGACCGGATCGGTGCGGGTCAGGACCGGCGGTCCGGACACCGCCTGGCCCGCGTAGAAGCTGGCGCTCAGCCCGTGTCCGCCGCCGCTGACCGGCGTAAGCGCGCTCGCGGGAATATCCGGAAGTGCGACCACGCCCTGAGTGCCGGGAGCGTAGGTGACCCGCGAGCGTGACCCGACCAGCCGCCTGATTGCGGCCAGTGGGGTCACCACCGGACCGTGCCGGACGGCGGGGGAGCCGTTCTCCTCGATCTGCGTCCCCAACCCCGCGTCGTGTCCGATCACTGCTATCGACCCGCCCGTGGGGCTGAGCGGCAGCACGCCGCCTCGGTCTTTCAACAGGACGGTCGCCTGCTCGGCGACACTCGCGGCCAGTCGCAGGTGTGCCCGCGTGCTGACTTGGTTCTCAGCACCGCCACGGGCCGGATGATCGAACACGCCGACGGCGAACATCGCGGTCAGGACTCGTCGAGTCATGTCGTCCAACCGCGTCGACGAGATGCGACCGCTGTTGTAGGCGCTGGTGAGGATTGACAGCTCGTTGCCTCCGCTGGCGGTGGCAACGCTGCCCAGCTGAAAGTTGTCGACCCCCGCGTTGGCCGCTGCCACCTCATCGCGGACCGCGAGAATTGCATCCGGACCGACGAACCCGCGCAGGCCAAAGTGCTTGACCGCCGCCAGGGTCGTCGGGTCCTGGCATGAGTACACAGTGTCGATGCGGTTGTAGGAGCACATCACTGATCCGACATGCCCCTGCTGCACGGCGGCACGGAAGCCGGGCAGATAGATCTCCTGCAGCGCCCGCTCGGACACCTGATCGCTGACCGCGGCATTGGCCAGCGGCTGGCCGAAGCGATCAATCTCCTGGTTGTTGCCCGCGTAATGCTTGACCTGCGAGATCACGTGCTGACTCTGGATGCCGCGGATCTCCGGCACCGCCAGCGATCCGGTCAGGAACGGATCTTCGCCCAGCGTCTCGGCTTCGCGCCCCCACTTCGGAGTGCGCACGATGTTGATCGTGGGCGCGAACAGCAAGTCATACCCCTTCCCCGCCGCCTCGGCACCGAGCGCCCGACCGTACGCCCGCGCCACACCCTGATCCCATGAAGCCGCGATCGCCTCCGCGTCCGGAAACGCTGTGACATGCGCGTTGCCCTCGCCCACACCGTTGGGACCGTCGATACCTCGCAGCGGCGCAATCCCCAGCCGCGGGGTGCCCGCGCTGCCGTTGGACACCAGCTCGAGCTTCTCCGTCGCGGTCATCGCGGACAGGACCATCGACGCACGCTTGGCCGCCGCCAGCCGGCGGTTGCACCAGGGATGGGCGCCACACGCGGTCGCCGCTGCGGTTGACACCCCCAACAAAATGCAGCCCGACGCCACCAACGTCACGAGAGCGGCCGGCGAGATGACGCGGCGGAGGATCTGGTTCATCGGTTCAGAGTCTTTCTGAAACTGAGGGGGTTATGTTCAAGCCATCATGATTTCGCCGGCTCGTGGATTATCTCCTCGTGACTTGGGCGCGGTGGCCGAACTGGAGAGGCGGACTGTGGCCGCCGACGGTGGCCGGCTGAAGCTCGAGTGGGGGGTGCTCCGGACCCGCGCCGGACGAGACGTCGATGACTTGCTGTGGTGGCAGGATGATCGACTCCTCGGTTTCCTTGGTCTCTACGCCTTCGCGCCGCCTGACCTCGAGATCGCTGGAATGGTCGATCCCTCCGCGCGTCGCCGTGGCATCGCGACAACGCTCTTGGAGGCGGCGCTGCCGATAGCGCGCGCTCGCGGCTACGCGCGCGCCCTGCTGGTCACTCCCCGCGGATCGGACGCCGGGCACGCGTTCGCTCTGAATCGGGGTGCGGTGTTGGAGCACTCCGAACATGCGCTGGTTCTGCTCAACGCACCGGCCGGCGGATCCAGTGACGCGCGGCTCACGCTACGAGCCGCCACGTCAGCCGACTCCTCTGAGATCGCACGATTGCTCGCTGCCGCATTCGGCACCCCGTTCTCGGACCTGCCCAGCGTGCCGGTTGAGAGTCCTGAGCAAATCTTCATAGCGGAGTTCGAGGGCCTGGCGGTCGGCACGGTGCGGGTAGCCCGCGACGGTGACACCGCTGGTATCTACGGGTTCGCCGTGGACCCGGCCTGGCAGCGCCGGGGCATCGGACGCGACGTTCTGCGGCGGTTGTGTCGGCAGCTGCGAGACGAAGGCATCGGCCCGATCGGCCTCGAGGTCGCCGTCGACAACGAGCGCGCGCTGGGCCTCTACACCTCGCTCGGGTTCACTCAGATCACCAGCGAGGACTATTACGCGTTGGCGGTAGGTCCTCAGGTGAAGAGGTGATCCACAGAAGCCTCGATCCGCCGGCCGGAAGCGGTGGCCGCGGGGTCCCCGTGGTGAGGGTCGTCCGCCACGTGCACGACCTCACAGCAAGCTTGCGCGGCGGCGCTGAGGAAGCGCGACGGCTTGCCGTAGCCGTGGCTGTCGCCCCGATCTCTGCGGTGGTAGTAGCGGCGGGGCACGTAGATGGTCAGTGAGCCCCTGGCCCGGGTCAGCCCGACGTACAGCAGCCGCCGTTCCTCGGCCAGCGACTCGCGGTTGCCGGCGGCCATGTCCGAGGGAAAGTTGCCGTCGTAGGCGGCGACGAGGTGGACGGCGTGCCACTCGAGCCCCTTGGCGGAGTGGATGGTGGAGAGCACGAGCCAGTCCTCGTCCTGCAGCGGCGCCCCGGCCAGATCGGCGGATGAGGCCGGGGGATCGAGCAGCAGCTCAGCCACGAACGTCCGCAGATCGCCAGCATCGCGAGCCAATCCGCACAGCGCATCGAGATCCTGAGCCCGGACTGCCCCGTCCGCATAGTGAGCGCGGACGACGGGAACCAGCGCATCGCGCAAGCGTTCGGCGTCGGGGCCGCGGGCGAGCGCCTCCGCCATGGCGTCTCCCTGAACGCGGGCCGCTTCGGGTAGCTGCGCTCGCGCTTGCGCCCACCGCGCCGGCAATTGCGCCGGGGACAGCAGACCGCCGGCCAGGAGCTGATCCAGGCAGCCGCGAGCCCGCGCCGGCCCCACCCCGTCGAGCAGCATGAGCAGACGAAACCAGGACATCTCGTCGGTGATGCGGTCGGTCAGCCGCAGCAGAGCGAGAAAGTCCTTGACGTGGGCGGCGTCGAGATAGCGCAGACCGCCATATTTGACGAACGGGATTCGGCGCCGTGAGAGCTCCAGCTCCAGCAGGTCGGTGTCGTGCCCGGTGCGAGCGAGGACGGCCTGCTCGCGCAGGAGCATGCCACGCTCACGAGAGGCCAGGACACGATCGCAGATCTCCGAAGCCTCCTGCGCCTGGTCTCGGCAGAACACCAGCTCCGGACGCTCGCCGCCCGGGCGGTCGGCTCGCAGCGTCCGGGGGATCCCGATCTCTGCCTCGGCGGCGACCGCGTTGGCGACGTCGAGCAGCGGCTGGGAGCCACGGTAATTGCGCTCCAGCACGACTGTCGCCGCGTCAGGGAATCGCTCGGTGAAGCCGAGGAGGTGGTTGGCGCTCGCCGACCTGAAGCCGTAGATGGCCTGGAAATCGTCGCCGACTGCGGTCACGGCGGCACCATGCCCCGCCAGCGCCGCGACCACCTCCACCTGTAGCTCGTTGACGTCCTGATACTCGTCCACCAGCACGTGATCAAAGCCGGCGGCCAGCCGGGCGCCTGCGTCCGGGTCTCGTGCGAGCGCGCGCCAGAAGACGAGCAGGTCGTCCAGATCGATCACGCCGAGCGCTCGCTTGCGGGCGGTGTAGGCACGAAACAGCCCGCCCATCGCATCGCTGTGCTCGGCGCACCACGGAAATGCCGCCTCAATCACCTCCCGCACGGGACGCTGCGCGTTGACGGTGCGGGAGTAGATGTCCGCCAGCGTGTGCTTGCGCGGAAAGCGCCGTGGCGTTTCGGCGTGGCCCTGCTCCTGGCGGACGAGGTCGATCACGTCGGCGGCGTCGCCGGCGTCAAGCAGCCCGAAGTCAGCGGTCAGGCCCAGCGCCGCTGCGTCGGCGCGCACGAAGCGGTGGGCCATCGCGTGAAAGGTGCCCCCGGCGATCCGGCGAGCTCCGGGGTGGGCGGCGGTCAGAGCCGCAGCCCGCCCGATCATCTCCCGGGAGGCACGCCGCGTGAAGGTCAACAGGAGAATTCGCTCCGGCGACACGCCGTCCTCGATCAGACGCGCCACACGCGCGCATAGCGTGGTCGTCTTGCCGGTCCCGGCCCCGGCCAGGATCAGCAGGTGTCCGCCCTGGTGTTGGGCGGCAGCCCGCTGCTCGGGATTCAGTTCGGTGAGCCAGGCGGGCTCGGAAGGTCTGTCCAGGCTGACGAACATAGGTTCGCCAGAAACCTAGACCACGCCTCCGACGGAGAGCAAGCGCGGTTGCAAGGGTCCCCGGCGGGTATCGTTCAGGGCAATGCCATTCTTCGGGCACAAGACGAAGCACGAGCGGGAGTGGGATGAGGTTCGCTCGTCGGCGCAGGACGACATCGTGGCGCTCGGCGACGACATCCGTTCGCTTGACGTGGACATCCAGATGCCGGGTGTTTCGGACGACGCCAAGCAGCGCTACGGCCAAGCGCTTGAGGCGTACCAGCGGGCCAGCCAGGTCTTCGATCGCGCCAAGCGGCCGGAGGACCTCGCTCCCGTGAGCGAGACGCTCGAGGAAGGGCGCTATGCGATGGCGTACTCCAAGGCTCTGCTCGAGGGGCGTCCCCCGCCCGAGCGAACCCCCCCGTGTTTCTTCGATCCCCGCCATGGCCCATCAACCGAAGAGGTCGAGTGGGCGCCTCCCGGGGGCGCGATGCGCGCGGTTCCAGCCTGCGCCGCTGACGCCCTGCGCGTCAAGGAGGGCTTTCAGCCGCACGGCCGGCAGGTGTCGGTCAACGGCCGCCCCACCGACTATTGGAACGCTCCACGCCACTACGGTCCGTGGGCGGGGGGCTATTTCAACGGGTTCGGCGGTGGCGGCATGCTGCCGGGGCTGCTGATGGGCTCGGCGCTCGGCGCCGGACTTGGGTTCGGCGCCGCCGGCCTGTTCGACGGTGACGGTGACGGTTACGGTGACGGCGGCGATGGTGACGGCGACCGGCGGGGACGGCGACGGTGGTGGCTGGGGCGACGGCGGGGATGGGGGCGACTTCGGCGGCGGGGGACGACTTCGGCGGCGACGGTTAGACGCGCCTTCAGGTCACGCCGCAGGTGATCGCGCCGCCGCCGCCGCATTGGATGACCAGTAGCGATTGAGCTGGCGGGCTTGGGCATAGGCGTAGCGGTGCAGTCCCTCGAGCAGACGCACCTCATCGGCGGACAGTTGCGGATGCCACAGGTCGACGATCAGGACGATTCGATCCTCCGTGGTGCGATTCCACGCCTCGTGTTCGAAGTAGTCGTCGAACACCAGGCAGGCACCCTCTCGCCAGCGCCGAGTGTCGTCGCCAACCCTGATCGCGCAGTCTCCGTTCGGCACCTGGATCCCGAGGTGACAGCGCAACCTCAGGTTGGTCGGACCGCGATGGGCGGCGATGTGGGTTCCGCCTCGCATCCTTGACACGTAGATCAACCCGCCCAGCGTCGTCATCGCGGCGTGGGTCTCGATTCCGTGGGTGGTGATCGGACACGCGTCGCAGACATCGTCGCGCCGTCGCCCCCGCTCATACAGGAACATCACATCCCAGTCGCCGGTCCGCCCGATGCGCTCACTCTCGCGGTGAAACCGGGACGGCTCCAACGCCATGACCTCGGCCTGGATCGCCTTGGAGTGCGCCTGCAGGTAGTTGGCCAGGGGAACCTCGGCGGGGTTGTACCAGGGGTGGCTCTCGAGGTCCGGATAGACGCCTCGCGACCCCGGGCCGTCTGCCCGCGAGAGCTCCTCCAGGTAGCGCAGAAAGCGCTGTCTTCCCGCGGCCGCGTCCAGACGAGCTCCCGGCGCCGGCGACTCCACCGGCGACGCTCGAGCCTCGCCCTGCACCGCTTCGAGGAGTGCGCGAGGGTGGGCCAACGCGCCGGCGGAGAGCGGAGCTTCCCCGCTGGGGGGTTGCTGAAGTAGTTGTGTCAGTGCGAGCCACTCAGCGAACGTGAGGCGCTTGTCCCATGTCGCGCCGAGTCCCACCAGGCGTTGTTGTGCCCGCCGCGCCCAGCCCCTGGCCAGCGGAAGATCTCCGCGGCAGCGGGATAGGTAGGCCTGCCAGACGCATGGTTCCGCCACGACCGGGCAGACGGCAGCCACCAGCCCCATCGCGCTGGCCTTCGCCTCCAGGTCGTCCACCTCGGCCACGCCGGCGTTGTAGCCGCGTCTGGCGGTC
This sequence comes from uncultured Solirubrobacterales bacterium, assembly GCA_963744195.1. GTDB lineage: Bacteria > Actinomycetota > Thermoleophilia > Solirubrobacterales > Solirubrobacteraceae > Palsa-465. Next base: position 196,661 of record CAVUSY010000004.1, on the reverse strand, counting down.
ATCTCATCCTCGTCGGCGAAGCCCGCCAGCTCGGCGATGAACAGAGGCAGGGCTACGCTGTCGCTGGTGATCAGCAGCTCCGCGAGCTCGCGTAGCCTGACCAGCCAGCGGCCCGGCGATCCGTCCCGAGACCTCGCCTGCTCGGCCATGTTCGCCATATGCAGGAGCACCAGTGCGTCGAGCTCCTCACGCGTGGCGGGCGGTTCATCCCGCGTTTGCACTCGCGTCCCCCGCGGACGCCCGGTTCAGATGGTTCGTCCACAGGTGCGTGCCGGCCAGCAGCGGATCGCGGGGTGTCACGCAGAACAGGTAAGCGAGCCGCTCAGCCTGCTCCCCGGCGACCGCTCGGAGGGCGCCTCGCCGCGACCAGGGCAGCAGTCGCCGCTGGTAGACATCGGTTCCGTAGACGCTGTGGATCACCGCAGCGTGTTGGAGCGCGGGCGGCAGATTCCAGCGGCGGACGATGTCGGCCGTACCGATCAGATGATCAAGCAACGTGCGGCGCCCACCGTGGCGGGCCTGTGCCGCTCCCTCGGAGCGCAGGAAGGCGATGAGCCGCTGCGTTGTCGGATCCTCGCCGCGGCCGTCCCCGGCCGGGTCGTGGTTGCTCACGGGCTGGGGTTCCGAGCCGGACATCACAACCAGTGTTTCTAGCGCGCTGGTGACGGACAGGCCGCCGTTAGCCTCTCATGGCATGGCCACCCAGCTCGCGGCCGTCGTCGATGCCTCCGAGGCGGTTGCCGCGACGCGCTCGCGTTCGACCAAGGTGAATGTGCTGGCTGGGCTGTTGCAGAGCGTGGATCCCGAGGAGGTGGCGATCTGCGTCGGTTTGCTCTCGGGGGTCCCACGGCAGGGACGGGTTGGCATCGGCTACGCGACTGTTTACGGGATCGACATACCGCCGGCGATGGAGCCGTCCCTGACCGTCACCGACGTCGACCGCGCGATCGACGAGATCGCCGCCGACAGCGGTCCCGGATCGGCCACCCGGCGGCGCCAGCTGCTCAGCGAGTTGCTCGGCCGTGCCACCGAGCCGGAGACCCAGTTCATCCGGCGGCTACTGACCGGCGAGCTGCGCCAGGGCGCTCTGGCCGGAGTGATGGCCGATAGCGTCGCCAAGGCGGCCGGAGTCGGGACGGGGGTGACACGGCGCGCGCTGATGCTGTCAGGCGATCTCACGCGAATGGCCGAGATCGCCATCACCGGCGGCGAAGAGGCCTTGCGCGCGGTCGGGCTCGAGCTGTTCCGCCCGGTCCTGCCGATGCTCGCGTCGCCTGCGACCGGTGTCACCGAGGCGGTGGAGGCATTCGAGCATGCCTCGGTGGAGTTCAAGCTCGATGGGCTCCGGGTCCAGATCCATCGCCGGGACGATGAAGTCCGTATCTACTCGCGCAACCTCAACGACATAACGCATCGGTTGCCAGGGATCGTCGCCGCGGTGCTGAGGCTGCCGGTGAGTCGCGTGATTCTCGACGGCGAGGCGCTGTGGATGGGGGAGTCCGGCCCGGCGAGCTTTCAGGACACGATGTCTCAGATCGACACCGACGCGCTTCCCGAGGGGGTTGTCACCTTCCTCTTTGACGTCCTGCACATCGACGGCCGCGACCGGCTCGACGCGCCGCTGGCAGAGCGCCGCGCCGACCTGCGGACGATCGCCCCGGAGCTCGCCGTGCCCAGCGTCGTCACCGACGATGTCGCCGTGGCCGAGCGCGTTCTGGCCGAGTCGCTCACGGCCGGGCACGAGGGCGTGGTGATAAAGGACACGGCCTCCGCCTATGCGGCCGGCCGCCGCGGTGCGGCCTGGCGCAAGGTCAAGCCGGTGCGGACCTACGACCTCGTTGTGCTCGGAGCTGAGTGGGGTCACGGACGTCGCCGCGGCTGGCTCTCCAACCTGCACCTGGGGGCCCGGGACGTGGCCAACGGCGAGTTCGTCATGGTCGGCAAGTGCTTCAAGGGTCTGACCGATGAGCTGCTGCGCTGGCAGACCGCCGCGCTGCTTGAACGCGAGACCGAGCGCCGCGGCAACGCGGTCCTGGTTCGCCCCCAGCTCGTGGTGGAGATCGCCATCGACGGGGTCCAGTCCTCACGGCGATACGCCGGCGGTGTCGCGTTGCGCTTTGCCCGTGTCAAACGCTATCGGCCGGATAAGGACGCCGACGACGCCGACACGATCGACGCTCTGCGCGAGCTGCTGCACCGCGGACTCCAGCCGTAGTTCCGGGCTCCCGCTGCATCGACCGCGGGTTGGCGTGGCGACGCTCCCCGTCAGCGGCTGCGGGTGGGAGGACGGCCCCGCCGGGGCAGAGGTCCCGCTTGCTCAGGCATCCGCCCGGCGTCGATGAGCGCGCGCCGCAGCAGCATCTCGATGTGAGCGTTGAGGCTGCGGAACTCGTCAGTGGCCCATCGGGCCAGCGCATCGTGGACCGTCGGGTCGATGCGCAGCAGTACCTGTTTGCGCTCATTGCTCACGTATAGAGCGTGCCGGTGTTGACGACTGGCGACGCCGGTTGGTCACCGCAGAGAACGACCATGAGGTTGCTCACCATCGCTGCCTTGCGCTCCTCGTCGAGCTCGACGATGTCGCGCTCATTCAGCCGGGTGAGGGCCATTTCGACCATCCCCACCGCCCCCTCGACGATCCGAGAGCGCGCGGCGACGACGGCGTTGGCCTGCTGTCGGCGCAGCATGGCCTGGGCGATCTCGGACGCGTAGGCGAGATGACTGATGCGCACCTCGACGATCTCCACCCCGGCGATGGTGACCCGCTGGGCCACCTCCTGGGCGAGCTCGGCGGCGACGATGTCGGTCGAGCCGCGCAACGACGTGTCCTCCTCCGCTCCGTCGTAGGGGTGGGTCGTCGCGACATGGCGCAACGCTGACTCGGCCTGGACCTGAACGAAGTTGATGTAGTCATCGACCGCGTAGACCGCCCGCGCGGTATCGGCCACCTGCCACACGACGATGCAGGCGATCTCCACCGGGTTGCCATCGGCGTCGTTGACCTTGAGATGGTTGGTCTCGAAGTTGCGGACCCGAACGCTCATATTCCGCCGGTCGGCCAGCGGCAGGATCCACCACAGGCCGGCCCGACGTTCGGTCCCGACGTAGCTCCCGAAGAACCGGACAACCTTGGTGTGCCCGGGTTGGACGATGACCAACGAGGACGCGATAACCAGACCGACCAAGCCTGGCGCGACGGCGAAGCCTGGGGATGAGCTTCCGGCGATGAGAAGGACAGCGACAGCGCAGGCGGCAACGACGAGCACACCGGCCCAGCCGGTGATCGCCCAGGCCGGGCGCTCCTGAATTACAACGCGGGTCCCGGAGTGCCCGACGGGAGTCGCCTCGGGCTGGCGGTATGGCTGGACGGACTGGTTCATGATCCCTCCCAATGGAGCGCCCCTCGTGGAGCGGCTCATAAAAGTGATATCTAATAGATATCACTTTTCTCATCACGTTGCAACCGGCCCACATTTGCCGCGCGCCGGCGCAGGCCACTAACGTTTGGCGATCGGGACCCGCCGCTCCGGCTCAGGGTCCCGCCGAAGATCTCATGCTCAGGCGACTGACACTCAGGCTGAAAGCGAGGTTCTCGAGGCTTCTCGATCGGGTTGAGGATCCCGCGGAAATCCTCGACTACGGCTATCAGCGCCAGGTTGAGCAGCTATACGGCATGCGCCGGGACGTGGCCGATCTCGTCACCGCCAAGAAGCGCGTCGCGCAGCTGCGCGACCGGCGCCACGGCCAGTTCCTGAAGCTGGAGGCAGGCGCTCGCAAGGCGCTCGCGCTGGGCCGGGAGGATCTCGCCCGCCAGGCGCTCGAGCGGAGGCGGCTGGTCGGCCTGGAGCTCGTCGGACTCACCCAGCAGGTGGCCGAGCTGGAGCGCCAGCAGGCTCAGATGGTGGTGCGGGGGCGCGAGGCGCGGGCGAGGGTGGAGCGGTTCCGGGCCGGTAAGGAGGTCACCAAGGCACAGTTTGCGGCGGCGAAGGCGCAACTCGCCATTTCGGAAGCCGTGGCCGGACTGTCCTCACAGCTGCGCGATACCGGGCTGAGGATCGAGCGCACCATGGAAAAGGTCGAGGACATGAACGTCCGCGCCGATGCGATGCGGGAGCTGGAGAGCGCCGGGACCCTCGCCCCGATTGGAGCCGGCGAGGATGACATCGACCGCCAGCTTCGGCAGCTCAGCTCCGGCGGTTCCATCGATGCCCAGCTCGCGCGGATGAGACTCGAGCTCGATAGCGGTCCGTCTGGCACCCCACCGGGCTGACCCGCGAGAATCGTCGGATGCGACTGGGCCTGCACGCCATCGGGATCGGGACGGGTGCGCGTCGCGCGGTGATCGACGCGTTGGCGCTCGCTGCCGAGTCGTGTGGATTTGCCACCCTGTGGGCGGGCGAGCATGTGGTGATGGTCGACCGGCCCGAATCCCCGTATCCGTACTCACCCGACGGACAGATCGCGGTACCGGCCGAGGCCGACTGGCTCGACCCGCTGATCGCACTGAGCTTCGCCGCCGCCGCGACGCGCCACATCCAGCTGGGCACGGGCGTCCTGTTGCTCCCCGAACACAACCCGGTGCTGCTCGCCAAGCAAACAGCGAGCCTCGACGCCCTGTCGGGCGGGCGATTGTCGCTGGGGGTGGGCGTGGGCTGGTCACGCGAGGAGTTCGCTGCCCTGGGCATCCCGTTCGATGGACGCGGTCGGCGGGCCGACGAGTACCTGAGTGCCATGCGGGTGCTGTGGCGCGACGACGTGGCGACGTTCCACGGCGACTTCGTTTCCTTCGCAGACGTGCGAGTCAACCCAAAGCCGGTCCGCGACCGGCAGATCCCGGTCGTGGTGGGGGGCAACAGCGACGCCGCCCTTCGACGCGTAGCGCGATTGGGGGATGGCTGGTACGGATTCAATCTCGCCGGCGTCGACGCCGTGCGTGAGCGACTGGACTATCTGGCCCAGCAGTGCGGCGAGCTGGGACGTGACATCGGCGATCTGGACCTAGCCGTCGCGCTCAGCGACGCGCAGCCGGCGGATGTCGCAGCCCTGGCGGACATGGGGATCAGCCAATTCGTCCTAGTCCAATCGCCGCCCGAGGATCCCCGCGAGGTCGACGGCTGGGTCACCGCGCTCGCGCGCCGGTGGAGCCCGCAAATCTGAGCTGGGCGTCGTGCTCGAGGCGATCGACGACGCCGCTGTCACGGCGGTGAGCCAGGTGGCGGCCGTCCGCGATGATCCGGTGGCGCGTCTGCAGCTGGCCATGTCGACTTATCACGGTCCTACCGGGCGGGCGCCGCGGCACCTTCCGTTCCGCCGCGCTGCGATGTCCTTCATGCGCTGGGAGTTGAAGCGGGGAGTCCTCAATCCGCTCGATGCCGATCGCCCGGGAAGTCCGTGGTGGCGGTCGATGAACGAACGCTTGATACGAGACGGATGCGAAGCCGTGGCGCGGGCGGGTGGGCAGCGCGGGGAGATGTCGTCACCGACCATCGGCCTGTGGATGGCGTTCATCGCTTCGCCGACCGCCCAGAACTGGTACCGAGCGCATAACGCCAGCATCGTCGCCGCCTACCTGGACCACCGCGATCTCGCCGAGCGGGAGGGGAGGGCTGAGCGCTTCTTTCTCAACGTGGTCCTGCTTCGCGTGCTGTACGCCCATGCGCTGGTGGCCGCTCCCCGGCTCGCGCTCGGGCCGCTGGCTGCGCTCGGTCGCCTTCTGGGCGACCCCCGGCTGGGTATGGCGGGAGCATTCCTATCGCTGGGACGTGTACTACCCAATCGCTATCCCCTTTCAGCCGATCTCGAGGTCTACCTCCGCGACGAGCACGGCCTCGGGCGGATGCTCGATTACGCAGTGATCGGCCCGCGCCTCCAGCGGCTGTATGACTGGTCCGCCCACGAGCTCGAGCATCCCGGTTTGAGCGACCTGATCTGTGACGGCAGCCCGGCGTATGTCTGGCCATGGTCCGAGCGGCATGTTTGGGACGCTCCGCCGATGCCGCTGCCGGCGCTAGCGCTGAAAGCCGCGACATCGGGCTGGTCGTCCCACCGGTAGCGAGAGCAACTGTCCGGGCTGTGGCAATGGAAACCTCCGGGGGGACGTTTAACCGACCATGACTCAGTTCTCGGGTTACGGCAGGGACGATGAGGTGTCGTTTGAGGCCTTCGCATCGGGATCTGCGACGCGATTGATGCGCTCTGCATACCTGCTGTGCGGGAATCGGCACACCGCGGAGGATCTGCTCCAGATGACGCTGATGCGGACGGCGCGTCGCTGGAGGGCTGCGCGATCGGCGCCGGAGGCCTATGCGCGGGCGGTGCTCGTCAACCTCGCTCGTGACCATGCGCGGCGCGGACAGCGCCGGGTGAATGAGGTCCCGGCAGATGGGAGCGACCTGACGCGCGCACCTGGCGGGCCCATGGCCGATCACGCCGAGGCGGTGGCCGATCGGGACGCGGTCCTGGCCGCGCTGGCGGCACTGCCCCAGCGTCAGCGTGAGGTGGTCGTGCTGCGCTTCTACGCCGATCTGTCGGTCACCGACACTGCGGCGGCGATCGGTGCGTCGCCGGGAACCGTCATGTCCTACACCAGCCGTGCGCTGACGCGACTGCGCCAGTTGCTCGACGACCCGTTTGCGAACGGCAACGTGCCGACGAAGGCCGAGGTCCCCCATGAATCCCGATGAACAGCTGATCGAACGCCTGCGCGCGTCGATGAACTCCGCGACGGCTGATGTGTTTGCGCCGCGAGACCTTCTCGACGGTATCCCCCCGGTGCGTCGACATCACTCCTGGCGGCCGAGCGCGAGCGGCCTCGTCGTGGCGGTTGCGACCGTTTCCGCCCTCGTGGTGGCCATCGTGGCGATCATCTTGCTGGGACACCCGCGGACGGCCTTGACCACGACTGTCGGGCCCGCGATACATGCCGGGCCGGGAGCGACCTCGCTGCCGGCCCTGCGGTCTCAGCTCGCGATCCTGCGGCGGCCCCAGCGAGCCATCGACCGGATTCCCGGCTGGGGGATCACCGCCGAGCAGCGTAGGAATTGCTCCAACTGCCTGAACGTGGCCAAGCTGCGACCGCGCGAAACGCGCCTCCTGGCCACGGTCCACCTCCCGCACGCCGATCGTGCCGCCGGACGCGGCCCCGAGCGCATCTATCTCGTTCTCGGAACCGTTCCGAGGATCTGGGGCGATGGCCGGATCAGCGGCTGGCGGCAGCACGGGCGCGCGATCGCCGGCCTTCATCTCAGTCTGGTCGGGCTGGTCAGCCGGCGATCCGCCATGGCCCAGCCTCTGGACCTGGTGATCAATCCGCTCCCCGTGGCGATGCCGGCTCCGGCGTTGACCCCACGTTCGGTGATCATCGGCAGCTTCGTGTCGGTGGGTGTCGTCCCGGATGGGGTCACACGCGTGAGATGGGATCTGGCCAACCCGGGTCAGACCAAGCCGATCGCGGTGTATCCGCGCATCCGTGGCAACGTCGCGATCGCGCCATGGACGCCGGCGCCGGCCTCGACCCGGCTGATCAACGAGCAACTGCTTGTCGGCGCCACCTGGTACCGAGCCGACGGGCACGTGATGGCGAGCTTCAAAGACAGCCTCGCCCAGATCAATCGCGCCTTCAGCCCATGACGGCGCCGGCCGGGCTGTCCTCAAAGATTGAGGACAGATACTGACCGCGATCGTTCGTACGGTGCGTCCAATGTCCACAAGCCACAAGGAGCACCAATGCTCGAGCGAGACGGATATCTACCTGGCGTTCCGTGCTGGGTCGACACGACGCAGCCCGATCCTGAGGCCGCGGTCGCATTCTACGGTGGCGTCTTCGGTTGGGATTTCGAAGATGTGATGCCCCCGGGCGCCCCCGGCCGGTACTTCATCGGCCGTATCCGCGGAGGCGACGTCGCCGCCATCGGCTCACAGCCCGAAGGTGACCCGCAGAGCGCGGCCTGGAACACCTACGTGTGGGTTGACAGCGCAGATGCGGCCGCCGCCAAGGTGCGAGACGCCGGCGGGCGCGTCACGACCGATCCCGTTCGACGTCACCGTCGCGGGCCGGATGGCGGCGTGCACGGATCCGGAAGGGGCCGCGTTCCGCCTCTGGCAGGCCAACCAGCACAAGGGTGCACAGATCGTCAACGAACCAGGCTCGTTGAACTTCAACACGCTCAACGTCCGCGACACGGAAGGCGCGAAGTCCTTCTACAGCTCGCTGTTCGGATGGCAGACGCTCCCCCTCGGCGGCGGCGCCGAGATGTGGCGGATGCCGGGCTACGGTGACTACCTGGAGGAGCGCGATCCCGGACTTCGGGAGCGCATGGCGGAGACCGCCGCCGCTCCCGAGGGCTTTGAGGACGTGGTCGCCAGCCTCAACCGCCTCGCCGACGACCATGCCGACGTCCCTCCGCACTGGAGCGTGACATTCGCGGTGGAGGACGCCGACGCGACAGCCAAACGGGCCGCGGAGCTCGGCGGCCGGGTGATCGTCGCGCCATTTGATGCCCCGTGGGTCAGGATGACGATCATCAGCGATCCTCAGGGCGCCACGTTCACCGCCAGCAAGTTCGTTCCGGATAACAAGGACCTCGCAATGTCCTGAGCCTGCGCTGCCCTGGCCCTTGCGATGTCCTGGGTCAGGGCGCGGTGGTGCTGGTCGGATCCGATCTGACGACCGCCGACAAACGGCGGACGAGGTGCTATCGCCGGCCAGATACATGCGGATTGCGCCAAACCGCGCCGGCGACGGGTGACCTGGCGCAAACTCGAGGCGTGAGCTTCACCTGGTGTCAAACCTCGGGGGGCCGGTTCGATTTGACATGGATTGCATGCTGGGCCGGGCACCGCGGCGGCGAGCGGCCGCGCGGCGCCCGGCACGCAGCTACACAGCCGAGTCGAGGATCTCGGCGTGCTCGTCCTCCGGCGGGTACCCGTGGACGTAGAGCAACAGGTCCTCGCTCCCGTTGTTGACAGTCTGGAGCGGCGTCATGGCGCTGATGTGGATCAGCCCCCCGCGCGGCACCTCGACTCGCTCGGGTGGGTCGCCGAGGTACATGGTCAGCGTTCCCTCCAGGACGACGAATGTCTCCTCTTGATGGGGATGCCGGTGGCGCCGCCCGCGGGCCCCCGGCTCGTATCGCCACACGTTGGCCCGGTGGTGGGCGAAGCCCGCGACATCGCTGAGCTCGGCGACGTGACGCGCCGGCTCGCCCGACTCGTGGGGGCGGGTGATCCAGTCGAAGTCACGGGGTGAGATGGCACGAAACCCCATCGCCGCAAGGTAGCGCTCCAGACGGTCTCGGGGTGGCTCGCGGTGAAAAGCTGACCAAAGTCGGGTACAACACCACTCAACGACCGAGAGGAGAACGCTCATGCGGCGACGTATCTGCTTCAGTGCCCTGGTGGCCTTCGCGCTGAGCGCTGGGGTTGCAGCGGCGCAGTCACCGTCCTGGAATTCGGGTTACAACGGTTGGTGGCCCGGCGGGTTCGGCTATCCGCCCGTAACTGCGCACGCCGCGGGCTATCCCTGCTCGGTAACCGCCTACGGGCCGACGTTCAACGTCAAGTCCGGCGCCTGGACGCAGGCCTACGGTGGCGGGACCAGCTGCAGCCGAGGGGTCGGTCGCAAGACGCTGACGATCTATGACCAGGTGCTCAGCCCCAACGGCCACACCTGGTTCACCATCAGTGGCTCAACGTTCACGATGGGACCGACCAACGGGAATCCGGTCCGGATGCTCCGGCGACGGCCGGCCTATCTCGGTCACTCGTATCGCACCGTCGCCCACGCCAACCTGGTGGTCCCCAACGGTCACGCCGGCTGCTCGCTGAACAACACCTGCTCCCAGACGATCACGATCACCGAGATCAGTCGACCGCTGGCGCCGTAGCGGCCGCCGTCAGCTCACCGATACGACGGCCGGGCGTCCGCGGCAGCACGGAGGATCGACTCGATCGATCGCTCCACGTCGTCGGCGGTGGTGGCCCAGTTGGAGACCGAGATGCGCATCGCCCCCATGCCGTGCCACGTCGTACCGCTCAGCCAGCAGGTGCCGTCGTTCTGAACGGCCTCGATGACCGATTGCGTATAGGCGTCATGGTCGCCTGACTCGTCGAGGAACCGGACCAGTACCTGGTTGAGCACGACGTCGTTGAGCACCTCGACGCTGGAGGCTGCCCCGAGCGCCTCACCGAAGCGACGGGCGTGGGCGCAGCAGCGCTCGACCAGATCGGCGATCCCGGAGCGGCCGAGCGAGCGGATCGCGGCGTAGACCGGAAAGCCGCGGGCACGACGCGAGAACTCCGGATTCCAATCCAGCTCGTCTCGGGGGCCGCCGGGATCCGCGTGGACCAGATAGCCGGCACGGACGCTCATGGCGGCCTGCTGGGCCGCCGGGTGCGCGCAAAACGCGATCCCGCTGTCGTAGGGGACGTTCAGCCACTTGTGCGCGTCGGTGGCCCACGAGTCGGCGCGCTCGGCGCCGGCGACCAGGTGACGCAGAGCCGGGCTGGCCGCCGCCCACAGACCGAAGGCGCCGTCGATGTGAAGCCACGCGCCCGCCTCCTGCGAGATGCCGGCGATCTCGTCGAGCGGGTCGATCGCGCCCGTGTTCACGTTGCCGGCCTGAGCGCAGACGATGGTCGGTCCGTCGAGGCGACTCAGCGCGTCGCGAAGCGCCGCCGGAACCATCCGGCCCTGCGCATCGGCCGGGATCGGCACGATGCAGGCGGTGCCGAGACCCAGGAACCGGAGCGCGCGGTCGACGGTGGCATGGCGCTCCGCGCCGACGAGAACGTGGACCGCCGGGGCGCCGATCAGCCCGCGCTCGTTGATGTCCCAGCCCACGCGGGCGAAGACATCGTGTCGGGCGGCGGCGAGCGCGGTGACATGCGCCATCTGGCATCCGGTGACAAAGCCGAACGACACCCCCTCGGGCAACGCGAGGAGCTCGGCCATCCAGGCCCCCGCGACCTCCTCCGCGATCGCCGCCGACGGACCACAGACATACAGCCCCGCGTTCTGATCCCACGCCGCGGTGAGCCAGTCGGCGGCAAGCGCGGCCGGCGTCGCCCCACCGATGACGAAGCCGAAGTACCGCCCGCCCGGGCTCCCGACGAGCCCGGGCTCAGCCGCCTCAGCCAGCGCTCCGATCACTTCCCGCGGGTCGGCCGGCAGCTCCGGCAGCGGGCCTCCCAGGCTCGAGCGCAGCTCATCCGGGCTGACCGACCAGCCCACCCGCCGCTCCGACACGCCCTCGAGATAGCCCGCCGCGAGCCCGGCCGTCTCCTCGAGCAGCTGGCGGATCGTCATGGCCGGCACCGTGTGAGCATGAGCCCAATCAGGCTAACCGAGGCACCGCACCACCGGTCAGCGCTCGGCGAGCGCGAGCTCGGCGAGCCGCTCGATGCCCGCGCGCGAGCGGGCCACCACCAGGAATCGCTTGGCGTGGCAGAAGACCGCATCCTCGACGCCGGTGGCGGCAACGAGGTCGGCGGCTTCCAGGCCGCCCCAGGCCTCCGGCATCTCGTGCCGGTTCTCGAACGAGCCGAGTTCACGCGGCACCGCTTCGAGGCCGAAGCCCTGACGCTTGGGGTAGATCACGAACAGGGCGTCGGCAGCCTCCGGCACGAGCACCTGCTTCCAGGGGGCGTTGACCGGCAGTTCGACGATTCGTGGGTCCGGCGCCGCGGCGATGGCCTCCCGCACGATCCGCGCGGAGCGCAGGCCGGACGCGGCGGAGGCGACCTCACGGGCCAGAATGTCCCGGGCCAGGGCGACGGCGGCGTCGAAGCGCTCGCGCTCCTCCTCGTCGCTGAGCTCTTCATCCCAGCCTGGGTTGAAGCCGCCGATGATGCCGTTGACGGTCATCGGACGCACACCGTCGATCAGCGACTGCGTCAGTGGCTGGCCGGTGTCGTTGGCATCCACGGTCTGCACGAGCGTGGCGTCGACGGCGTCGGCGACATCCTGGTCGCCGTTGCAGACCCGCGCGCCGAACTCGCGCCACACGAGACCGAAGGAGGCGTAGCGCACGCCGTTGTCACGCGCACGGTCAAAGCCTCGCTGGTGGTGGTCAAAGTCGCCCGAGGACGCGTCGTCGCGAAAGCCGACGTCAATCCGTAGATCAGCCTCGGCCAGGGCATCGGCCTCGCGCGTGCGCACCACCTCGATGGGGCCACGCACGAGACCCAGCGCAGCGACCGCGAAGACCTCGTCGGCATGAAAGGAACCGTCGTGGGTGGCGACCAGCATCGCGGGAGACTCTAGGGCGCTAGGACAGCGAGCCGTCGCGCAGCAGAGCGAGCGTGGTGTGCAGGTGGGTCTGGATGATCGTTCGCGCCGAATCGGCATCCCGCGCCTTGACCGCTCGCAGCAACGCCCGATGCTCTTCGAGGGCCTGGGGGGTGCGGGCGTCGTCGCGCGCCAGCGCGGCCAGGCCCATGCGGTGCTGTCGGTCGCGCATCGAGTCGTGGAGCTGGAGCAGGATGGTGTTAGCGGCCGCCGCCACGAAGGCGCGGTGAAACTGGTGGTCGGCGGCGACGAACCGCCGAAGGTCGTCAACGGCGGCGAATCGTTCCTGCTTGGCGATCGCGTCGGCCGGATCCGTGCCCAGCTCGGTCTCCAACAGGATCACCTTCTCGATCGCGAACTGCTCCACCAGCAGCCTCGTCTCCATGACGCTCTCCACCTCGGCCGGCGATACCGGCACCACCAGCGCCCCCCGCTTGGGATAGAGCTTGAGCAAGCCCTCCGAGGCGAGTCTCGAGAAGGCTTCGCGAACCGGCGTGCGACTGAGACCGAGCTCGGCGGCCACGTTCACCTCGGTGATCAGCGTTCCGCCCGGGAAGCGGCCGTCCAGGATTCGCGCCTTGGTGAAGGCGTAAGCTCGGTCCGGGGCCGCCATAGCATTTCTATATCGCACCGGCACCCGGTATGGCTAGTCATCGCGCCCCCGGCCGTGGCTGGCGGCTGCCGCGCGCGGAACGTGGATGGGGCTACCGAGCAGCAGCTCGGCGGCCTCGTGCAAACCTTCGCTGAACGTCGGGTGCGGGTGCAGCGTGCCGGCCAGATCGGCGGCGGACACCATCATCTCGATCGCCAGCGTGCCCGCCGCGGCCAGTTCGGTGGCCTGCGGTCCGACCACGTGTACGCCGACCAAGCGGTCGGTGTGATCATCGGCGACGAGACGGACAAAGCCGTCACGCTCGCCGAGGATGGCACCCCGGCCGGAGGCGGCGAGGGGAAAGCTCGCGGCGCGCACGTCCATGCCCGACCGTCGGGCCTGCGTCTCGGTCAGTCCGACGGTGGCGATCTCCGGGTCGGAGAAGATCACCATCGGGAACGCGGCCGGCTCGTATGCGGTGGCGTGACCGCTCAGTGCCTCGGCTGCCACGATCCCCTGGGCGCTGGCCTTGTGAGCCAGCGGGGGCCCGCTCACGACGTCTCCGATCGCTGCCACGCGGTCGTTCACGCGCATGTCGGCGCCGACGGCGATCAGGCCGTCTGGCCCGATCGGGACACCGGCCGCCGCCAGCCCGAGGTCGTCGGTATTGGGTGCGCGACCCGCCGCCACGATCACTCGCTGCGCGGCGATCCGGTCCTCCTGGTCGCCGACGCTCAGCACCAGGTCATCGCCATCGAGGCGCACGGCGGTGCTGTCCAGCCGGACGTCAACGCCCAGGCGGCCGAGCTGACGCAGAGCCGGGGCGCTCAGCGCAGCATCCAGCGAAGGCAGGATGTGGTCCCGCGCCTCGACCAGGGTGATCTTGGCCCCGAGCTTGGCCAGCGCGGTGGCCAGCTCCAGTCCGATGTATCCGGCGCCGACGACGACGGCGCTGTCGGGCACCGCCGTCAGTGCCAACGCGCCGGTGGAGTCCAGCACCCGGCGGTCGTCGAAGGGGAGGCCCGGCAGCTCGAGGCTGCGCGACCCGGTGGCGACGATCGCCTGCTCGAACTCGAAGAAGATCGCGGTGTCCTCGGGGGTATGCACGGCGACGCGATCGAGCCGGTTGAAGCGCGCATGGCCGGGCACGACGGTGACTCCCGCGGCTGTCAGCAGCCGGCTCACGCCACGAGCCAACCCCCCGCAGATCTCCTGGCGCCACGACTGAAAGCGCTCCAGCGATACGCCGACCTCGCCCACCGACAGGCCCATCCGTTCTCGGTCCCGTGTCTGGGCGACGGCGTTGGCGAGCTCGATGAGCGCCTTACTCGGAATGCAGCCCACCTGCAGGCATACGCCTCCCAGCCCGCTGGGACCCGTGCGCTCGACCAGCGTAACGGCACGCCCGAGCTGCGCGGCGCGGATGGCGGCGACGTATCCGCCCGGGCCGCCTCCGATGATGAGCAGGTCGACCGACTCGGCCAGCTCGCCGACGATCATCAACGAAGGCCCTCGAGCAGCAGCAGCGGCTGCTCGAGCAGCTCCACCATCTGCGTCACGAAGGCGGCGAGGGTGTGACCGTCCAGCACGCGGTGGTCGCCGGAGACGGCCAGCACGAGGATCGGGCGCACCGCCGGCTCGCCGTTGACGGCCACGACTCGGTCGCGCACGGCGCCCACCCCGAGGTTGGCGACCTCGGGCGGGCGGATGATCGGCGTTCCGAGCCAGATGCCCAGGCCGCCGTAGTTGTTGACGGTGAACGTCCCCCCATTCACCTGGTCCGGGCGCAGCCGGCCCTCACGGGCCAGACGCGCCAGTTCGGCGATCTCGAGGGCCAGCTCGGTGACCGACTTGCGGTTGGCGTCGGGAACGACGGGGACGACCAGGCCCTGCGGTGTGGCGGTGGCGATCCCGAGGTTGATCTGCTCGTGCAGGGTGATCTCCTGGCGCACCAGGTCGATCGAGGCGTTGACGTACGGATGCTCGCCGAGCGCCGTCGCCGCGGCCTTGGTGATCAGCGGAGTTGGCGAGAGCGCCTGTGCCAGCGCGTCGTCGCCGCGGTCGAGCGCCCGTTGCCTGAGCAGCCTGCGTGCCTCCATCAGACCGGTGGCGTCGACCTCCCGGTAGTCGATCACGTGGGGGATCTCCTGCCACGCGCGCGTGAGCGTCTGAGCGATGGTGCGGCGAACGCCGCGCAGCGGCACGGTCTGGCCCCCGATCGGTCCGGCCCCGGTCCGCCCCGCCTCGGCCACCGGGGCCCCAGCTGAGACCGGCGAGCCATCGCCGGCCGGCGAGCCGTCCCGGCCCGGCGGCGCATCCGCCGGTGCCGCGTCCTGCAGATCCTCGGGCATGATGCGCCCGTTCGGGCCGCTCCCCGACACGCCGGCGAGCTCGATCCCCAACTCCCGCGCCAGGCGCCGGGTGGCGGGGGCGGCGAGCGGCCGGCGGGCCGGCGCAACCGCCGCCGTCTCGGGATCCGCAGCCGCGGCGCCGGGGGCGCCCTCACCGTCGGGGGCGAGGACCGCCAGAACCGCTCCCACGTCGAGGCTCTCGCCGGCGGCTGCCCCGAGCCGCTGGACCACGCCGGTGACCGGGGACGGGATCACCACGATGGCCTTGTCGGTCTGGATCTCGACCAGATCCTGGCCCTCCGTCACGTGATCGCCCGCCGCCACGAGCCAGCCGATGATGTCGGCGCTGGCGATGCCCTCTCCCACATCGGGCAGGCGAAATTCGATCACCGGCGGTCAGGCCTCCATGACCGCGCGGACCGCGGCCAGCACCCGCTCGACCGAGGGAACGTAGAGCTCCTCCACCGACGCGATCGGATACGGCGTGTCGTAGGCCGCGACGCGGGCGATCGGCGCCTCCAGCGACCAGAACGCCTCCTCCTGGATGGTGGCCGCGATCTCGGCGCCGAAGCCGGCCGTCAGGGTTGCCTCATGCACCACCAGCGCACGACCGCAATGCGCCGCGGCCTCGCGCAGCGCGTCGACGTCGAGGGGAACCAGACTGCGCAGATCAAGCACCGCCACGGAGTAGCCCTCGGCCGCGGCGAGCTCGGCGGCCTTTTCGGCGATCACCACCGCCGCGCTCCAGGCCACGATCACGAGGTCATCGCCCTCTCGGGCCAGGCGCGCCCGTCCCAGGGGCACGGTGTAATCCTCGGCCGGCACCTCGTCCTTGATCAGGCGGTAGCCGCGCAGCGGCTCGCAGAACAGGACCGGATCGGGATCCCTGATCGCCTCGGCCAGCAACCCCTTGGCGTCGTAGGCCGTGGCGGGCATGACCACCTTCAGGCCGGCCGCGTTGGCGTACTTGGACTCGTGGGCGTCGGAATGCATCTCGGGCGTGCGGACGTTTCCTCCGAACGGCGCCCGGATCACCATCGGCATCCCGTACCGACCCTGAGACCGGAAGCGCATGCGCGCCACCTGACCCTCGATCTGGTGAAACGCCTGGCTGCCGAAGCCGAGAAACTGCAGTTCCGGGATGGGGACCAGGCCGCTGCACGCCAGCCCTACCGCCGAACCTATGATCACTCCCTCGGCGAGCGGCATGTCGACCACGCGGTCGGAGCCAAAGCGCGCCTGTAGGCCCTCCGTGGCGCGGAACACACCGCCGTTGACCCCGATGTCCTGGCCCAGCAGCACGATCCGCTCGTCGCGCTCCATCTCGGACTCCAGGCACGAACGGATCGCCTCGACCATGTTCAAACTCGGCATCAGGCCGGCTCCTGAGCCGTCGCGGCGCGCGACGGGTCCCCGGTCGCCGCCGCGCGCTGATCGAGGACCCGTTGCGGCGGCTTGGCGTAGACGTGGTCGAACAGGGCCTCCGGCCCCGGGCGCGGCCCGGCCTCCGCCTCTAGCACGGCGGCGTCGATCTCCTGCCCCAGCTCCGCTGCCAGCGTGGCCTCGGAGGCGTCATCGGTCAGGCCGCGGCCGCGTAGATAGCGGCGCACCCGGTCGATCGGATCGAAGGCTCGCCGGCGCTCAAGCTCGGCCGGGTCCACGTACCGGGTCGGGTCATCGGCCGTGTTGTGCGCCCCCAACCGGTAGGTGCGGGCCTCGATCAGCGTCGGTCCTTCGCCGGCTCGCGCCCGGGCGACCGCTCGGGTCGTGGCGTCGTGCACGGCCAGCAGGTCATTGCCGTCAACCAGCTCGCCGCGAAATCCGTAGCCGGCGGCACGAGTGGCAAAGCTCTGGGCCGCGGTCTGCAGAGACACCGGCGTGGAGATCGCCCAGCCATTGTTCTTGAGCAGGAAGATGACCGGGGCGCGGCGCACGCCGGCCAGGTTCATCGCCTCGTGGGTATCGCCCTCCGAGGCCGCGCCATCTCCGAAATACGCGATCACCGCGGCGTCGGAGCCCTGGTGGCGCAGACCCCAGGCGAGGCCGACAGCGTGCGGAAGCTGGGTGGCCAGCGAGATCTGGACGGGCAGCACATTGACCCCCGGGGGCATGTAGTTGCCGGCCGGATCGCCCTTGAAGTAGCGCAGGAAGCTGGTCAGCGTGTAGCCCTGCTTCAGCATCGCGGGAAGCTCGCGGTATTGGGGTACGACCCAGTCGCGCCCGGGGTCCAGCGCCCAGGACGATCCGACCACGGCGGCCTCTTCCCCATAGACGGTCGAGAAGGTTCCCAATCGGCCCTGGCGCTGCAGCGAGAAGCAGCGCTCATCGAAGGCTCGCGACAGAAGCATGGCCCGCCAGGCCGACAGCAGCTCGCGGTCATCGAGGGCGGGGACGTGGCCCTCGGCCACTGTGCCGTCAGAGGCGAGCAGGCACAGCGGTTCCTCGGTGCTGCGGTCTGAAACGGTGCTCATGATCCTGGCCATCCTCCGTCGGCCATCCAGCCGCCGTCCACCATCACACTCGAGCCGGTCACGTACGACGCATCATCGGAGACCAGGAACGCCACCACGCGCGCGACCTCCTCGGGCTCGGCCAGGCGCCGCATCGGTGTGCGCCCCGCCACGTCATCGAGCGTGAACCCGCCGGCCGCCATCGTCCCGGCCAGCAGGTCCGTGGCAACGTATGCCGGCGCCACCGCAACCACCCGGACACCACGCGGTGACCATTCCGCCGCCAGCGTCTTGGTCAGCCCCTCCAGGCCGTGCTTGGCGGCGCTGTAGGCGGCGCGGCGCGCCAGACCGGTATGAGCCGTCACCGACGACACGTTGACGATCACCCCGCGGCGGGCCGAGAGCATCACCCGCGCCGCGGCCTGGGCGCACTCAAAGGGGGCGATCAGATCGAGATCGATGACGCGCCGGAAATCCGCCGGCGCCAGCGTCTCAGATGCCGCGACCTGACCGGCGCCGGCGTTGTTGACGAGTACGTCGAGGCGACCGTGCTCCCGTTGCGCCCGTTCCACCAGGCTCTGCCCGGCGCCGGGCCGGGTGAGTTCGACCGCCACGGCCGAGGCCCGGCCGCCCTCGCCTTCGATGGCCGCGGCCGTCGCGGCCGCGCGGGAATGCTCCCGCGAGGTCACGACGACGGTGGCGCCGCGCCGCCCCAGTTCCAGCGCAATGGCCCGCCCGATGCCCGAGGACGACCCCGTGACAACCGCCACGCGGTCAGTCAGAGGTGCTGCGGTGCGGCTCAGAACGGCCGCCCCCGGACACGCGAGTGAGCTCTCAGGCGGCGGCAGCCTTCTGGTAATCGCGGGTGAGCTTGCCGGGAAACGCGTCGTGCGAGATCAGCTCACCGGGGACGCTGTCGAACGTGCGTCCGATCACGCGGCCGTGTTCGACCACCGCCGGGCGGTCGTGGGCGGGCAGGATGAACCGCGAGCCGACCAGCGCCTTGCGGATCGCTGCCTTCTCGCCGCGCTTGCTGCCTCCGTGGTTGCCGGTCACCGCGGGGTCCTGGTCCATCCGCTGCAGATGCGGCGACACGAGTTGATGGACGACGTCGTACACCACGTCGCCACAGATGCAGGCGGTGCCCTCATCGGTGTCAACGAGGATGTTCATCGATCCCTCGGTGTGACCGCCGGCGGCCTGACACCGCACGCCCGGGATGATCTCCTCGTAATCGACCACCTCGAGATCGAGGAGACGAAGGGCTCCGTCCTCGTGATGCAGCCGATCCACCAGGTGCTTGATGTAAGGCGCCGGATACTGCTCGCCCATCAGGCCGGAGACCGAATACTCGAGCTCCCGGCGATTGATGATGACCGTCGTGTCCATCGGGAAGCGGTCGTCGTATCCCGCGTGATCGATGTGGAGATGGGTGTGCAGGACGTAAGGCACGTCGGCCATCGTGAGCCCGTGCTTCTTTAGCTGGGGCTCCATACCCTGGTTGTCGCGGAACCAGCCCTTCATGCCGAGGTTGCCCATGATCTCGGGATGGCTGAAGCCGGTATCGACGACGATCGGGGCCTCGCCCCCGGTGATGAGAAACCCGAACGTCGGAACCTGCTGTGCCTCGCCCGGCTCGAGCGCGAGCACGAGAAAACTCGTGTCCAACTCGATGTCCCCTAGGTCGAGAACCTTGACCTCAAGACCCATTTGGATCCTCCTGGTGCAGTGGGTTGTCGTGACCCATGAATGCTGGTGCAATCGCGACCGCCTGACAATCGCACGTTCGGATTAGCGAACTCACGTGAGCAGACCTCGGTCGCGCGCCGCGCGCACGGCCTCGGCGCGGGAGCTCGAGCCGAGCTTGCGAAACAGGTTGCGCCCGTGCGTCTTCGCGGTGGCCTCGGCGATCCCCAGCCGGCCGGCGACCTGCTTGAAGCGAAGCCCCTCGTCGAGCGCCTCCAGAAGCTCTCGCTCCCGCACGGTCAGCTGCTCGGCATCAGGGGGGCCGGGTGGTAACAGCTGGCGGCCTCCGTGCACGGCGCATAGCGCTCGCGGCAGCACAGCTGACGGCGTCACGGCGCGCGACATACGCGCACGCGTTGGCCCGCCGGGCCGCGCGCAGGTCCTCCGTGGTGTCATGAGTGGCCAGCACCAGCAGCGGGGCCGTGGCGCCGGCGCTGCGCAGGGCTTGCGCCACCACATCGACGGGGTGGCCCTCCATGCGGTCCTCGCACACGATCAGGTCCGGCGGCGCGCCGGCCACCGCGGCCACAGCGCCGGCGAGCGTCGTGGTCACCTCGGTACGTGCGCCCAGCGTCTGCTCGGCCAGCCGCGCGATCCCGCTGACGGCCAGGGAGTCGCTCCCGCAGACGAGCACCGACGGGGCCGGTCGGCGTCCGGGTCGATCCAGCCCGAGGGCGAGCTCCGGGCAGACATCCTGCAAGCGACGAACGGCCTGGGTCATGTCCGGGCGGGGGCCGGCGCAGGATAGTGAGATCGCCCCGATCGGTCGGCCGGCGTGGCGGATCGGCACCGAGCACCCGGAGTGAAAACCCGCGGCGATGACAACCCCGTCCAAGGGGCGGACGAACGAGTGCGACGCGTCGAAATCCGCTTCCTGAAAGGTGCGGTCCTCGGCGACCGCGGCGAAGTAGGAGCACGTGCTGACCGGCAGCGTGGTACCCGGTGCCAGCAGCTCGGCGCCCGCGCTCTCGGCGATCTCGAAGCGCGCCGAGCGCCGGTCGATGCGGGCGATCGACACCCGATCGACGGCGAACGCGCGCCGCACCAAGCCGGCAGCCGCGAACAGCGGTCGCTCGGCCGAGCCGAGCGCTCCCGCGACCGCGCTGGAGAGGCGGTCGATCATCGCGGACCCAGGCCCGCGGCTAGTGGCGCAATGACGCCCAGGGCTCCTCCTCGAAGACGTCGATCACCGAGTAGCCGTCGTCGCCGGCGGTCGGAGAGAGCATCACGGAGATCTTGGCGTCGCTGTCACCGACCGTGAACGAGGCGTGGACAACATCACGGGGGATGTAGACCGCCTCACCCGGGCCGAGCTCGTGGTGCTGGTCCTCGAGCCACTGCTCGATCCGGCCCTCGCGCACCCAGATGACCTCCTCCTGGTCGGGATGGCGGTGGAAGTTGTGACCGCCTCCCGGCTTGATCCTCACGTCCATGACGCACAGGGCAGTGGAGCCGGTCAGTGACGGTCGGCTGATCCATCCGCTCTCACCCCAGTCGAAGGTTTCGCGGACGACGTCGTCTTCAGTGATGAACCTGCCGTTCATGCTGGCTCCTGTATCCGAATTGACTTGAAGCGCTTCATGTTCTCGGTCACCGCGATCTCGGTCGGCAGACGCTCCATGCTCGAGGCGCCGAAGAAGCCGGCTATGCCGGTCGTGTTGTCGATCACGTACTGCGCGTCGGCGGGCTCGGCGATCGGCCCGCCGTGACAGAGGCAGAGGATCTCGGGATTGACCTCGCGGGCGGCGTCGGCCAGTGCCTGCACCCGAGACACAGCCTGCTCGAGGCTGAGCCCCGTTTGGGCGCCGATGGCCCCTCCGGTGGTCAGTCCCATGTGCGGAACGAGGACGTCGGCACCCGCGCCCGCCATCGCCCGCGCCTCCCCCTCGGTGAAGACGTAGGGCGCCGTGAGCAGGTCCCGTTCATGGGCTTGGCGGATCATCTCCACCTCCAGGTCGTACCCCATGCCGGTCTCCTCCAGCCCCGCCCGCATGGTCCCGTCGATCAGCCCCACGGTGGGAAAGTTCTGCACGCCGCTGAATCCCACCCCCTGGATCTCCTGGAGGAACACCGGCATCAGCCGGAACGGATCGGTGCCACACACGCCGGCCAGGACCGGAGTTTGCTTCACCACCGGCAGCACCTCGCGCGCCATGTCCATCACGATCGCGTTGGCGTCGCCGTAGGGCATCATCCCGGCCAGCGAGCCGCGACCCGCCATCCGGTAGCGACCCGAGTTGTAGATGATGATCAGGTCGGCGCCGCCTGCCTCGGCGCATTTGGCCGACAGTCCGGTTCCGGCTCCGGCCCCGATGATCGGCGCCCCGCGCGCAACCTGCTCTCGGAGACGGGCCAGCGCCTCGAGACGGGTCATCGCGCCTCCCGCATGAGCTCGTGGAGGCGATCCGCCATGGCCACGGCGAACGCGCGATCGTTGATGTTCGCGTCGATCTCCTGAACCTCGACCTCGGCTGGGTCGATCCCCTCGCGCAGGGCGTCGAACAGCGCGGCGTCCGCGCGCGGGTCATGAAACGGCTGGCCTTCGGAGTCGATCGCCGACACCCCGCGCAGCGGTACGAACAGCACGGTCGGCGAGTTCGGCGCCGTTGAGCTTGCGCGCGATCCGACGGCCCAGCTCGGCGTTCTCCGCCGGGGTGGTGCGCATCAGGGTTACGGTCGGATTGTGGACATACAGGTTGCGGTCGGCAAACCGCTCCGGGACGGTGTCGGCGGGTCCGAAGTTGACCATGTCCAGGGCCCCCAGCGAGACCACCTGCGGGATCGCCGAACGTCCGGCCGCCTCCAGCCGGTCGGGCCCCGCCGAGAGCACACCCCCGACCAGGTCGTCGGCCAGCTCGGTCGTGGTGATGTCCAGCGCGCCGGCCAGGAAGCCATCGTCGGCCAGGGCCTCGAACGATCGACCGCCGGTACCGGTCGCGTGGAACACGAGCACCTCATAACCGAGCTCCTCCAGGCGCTCTCGAGCGTGGTCGACGCTCGCCGTGGTGACCCCGAACATGGTGGCGCCGACCAGCGGCTTGCCGGCCACCGCGGTGGTGGCCCGGGCGGCGCTCATCCCGACGATCGCCCCCGCGGCATTGGTGAGAATCCGGGAGGAGATCCGGTTGATCCCCGCGATGTCGACGACCGAGTACATCATCGTGACGTCCTTGGCCCCCACGTAGGGCCGGGTGTCGCCCGAAGCGACGGTTGAGACGATCAGCTTCGGGACACCCACCGGGAGGTCCCGCATCGCGGCGGCCGCGATCGAGGAGTTGCCCGAGCCCCCCACGGCGGCGGCGCCCTGCAGCCTGCCCTCCGCGTACAGCCGGCCGAGCACGTCACGGGCTCCGCGGCCCATCGCGTCGATGGCCTGCCCCCGATCGGCGGCGCGCGCCAGCTCGGCGTGGTCGACGCCGGCCGCGCGGGCGACCTCGACTCGGGAGATGTCGGCCTGCACCTGGGGCTCACCCAGCACGCCGGCGTCGACGAGGATGGCCTCCCCGCCGGCGTCGCCGATCCGGTCTCGCAGGTAGTCGTACTCGTGCCCCTTGGTGTCGAGCGTCCCGACCAGGACGATCGTCGGGGTGCGAGGCTCGGTGCCGGACACCGCTCAGCCGCGTTCGACGCCCAGCCACCGACGCTGCGCGTCGGGGTCGGCGATCAGTTCGTCCGCAGTCGTCTCGGTCGCGATCTGCCCCGCCACCATCACCAGCTGACGCTCGGCCAGCGCGGTGGCCACGTTCAGGTTCTGCTCCACCACGAGGATGGCCAATCCCTCTTCGGCGAGCCGGCGGAAGGTGGTGATGAGCATTTCCACGATCGTCGGCGCCAGCCCTTCGGAGGGCTCGTCCATGATCAGCAGTTTCGGGTTACCGAGCAGCGCCCGCCCGATGGCCAGCATCTGCTGCTCTCCCCCGGAGAGCTGGGCGCCGCCGGTCTGCTTGCGCTCGGCCAACCGGGGAAAGAGCTCATACACCCGATCGACGGTCCACCGGCGCTCGCCCTGGCGACCACGCGGCGCAGCCATCCGCATGTGCTCGGCGACGGAGAGCGATTGAAACAATCGCCTCCCCTGGGGGACGTAGCCGATGCCGAGCCCGGCCACCTTGTAGGAGGGCATCCCGACCAGCTCGTGATCCTCGAACCGGATCGAGCCGCGGACGCGGGGCGGGCGCATCTGCATGATCGCGTTGCAGAGCGTGCTCTTCCCCATCCCGTTTCGCCCGATCAGCGAGACCGCCTCGTGGCCGACCTCGAAGCTGACCCCCTGGAGCACGTGCGAGCGCCCGTAATGGGCGTCGAGCTCACGGATCGCCAGCAGCGGGCCGTTGCTCGCGTTGCTGCTCCTGGCGTCGCTGCTCACGAATGCTCCCCGTGAGCGGCCGCGCGACTCCCGAGGTAGAGCTCGTGCACGAGATCATTGCCGCGGATCTCGTCGGGGGTGCCCTCCACGATCTTGCGTCCGTCGTGCATCATCGCCACCTTGTTGGCCACCCGCAGCGCGACGTCCATATCGTGCTCGATGAGGATCACGGTGATGCTCGGATCCAGCCCGAGGAGAACCTCGATCAGGGCCACGCGCTCCCCGCGGGAGAGGCCCGACGCGGGCTCGTCCAGGAGCATCAGCTTCGGATCGCCGGCTCGCGCCATGGCGACCGCGAGCTCGCGCTGCTCGCCGTGGGACAGCGCGCCCACGAGGATGTCGGATCTCCCCTCCAAGCCGGCACTGGCGGCCATCTCTCGCGCGCGAGAGCGGAGCTCCCGGTCGCGTTTGGAGATGAACGGGCGCAGGTGACCCTTCTGGGTCCCCAGCACCGCGAGGTAGAGATTGTCCAGTACCGACAGGCCGAGGAACAGGCGCGAATTCTGGTAGGTGCGGCCCATCCCGCGCTGCGCGCGGCCGGCCGCGGAGATCGCACCGACGTCCTCGCCGAGAAACTCGATCGTGCCCGCGGTGGCGGGCATGTCTCCGCAGATGACGTTGAACAACGTTGTCTTACCGGCGCCGTTGGGGCCGAGGATCGCGCGGCGCTCGCCGGGCGCGACGTCGAGATCGACGTCGCGCACGGCATCGAGGCCGCCGAAGCGCCGGCCGACCCCCCGCAAGCGGAGGATCGGGCCGGCACTCTGCGTGTGCTCCGCGTCTGGCAACTACCCGCCAGTCACCGGCACGCTGGCTTCCTTGCCCTGCCAGGGCAGGCTGCGCTTGACACAGCCCGGGAACGTTCGTCCCGGAGCTGGTGTTGTGCTGCTGAACGTGCCGCCGAAGGTCTGATTGACATTCGGGATGGCCGCGGTCGTCTTGATCGACAGCTTGCCGTTCTTCAGGTACAGCTGCTGGTAGTAGCTGGTGATGATCGCCTGACGGTTCTGGTCGAGCGTGATCTTTCCGTACGGCGCAGGCAACGAGACCTTGGCGATCGCGGCCTGCAGCTTCTTCTGTCCACCGGAGATGTCGCCGTTGACGGCCGTCAGGCCCTTGAGCAACCCCCAGGTGTTGACGTAGTAGCCGTAGGTGAACGTGCTCGCGGCCTGCGGTGCCGCCGCTCCGGCCGGTGGAATCGTCTTGAACCACTTGCCGATGATGTTGTTGGCGTAGTCCTGAGCGGCCGGAGTGGCCAGGTCGCCGGCTGTGCCGGCACCGCCGGCATAGGCCCCGGCCACGCGCGGCCCCAGCGACTCGAACAGGCCCGGGGTACCCCAGAACAGGTTGCCGATGAACTTCTTGCCCTGGATCGGACCCTTGGCCTGCTCGTAGGCCTTCAGGAACGGGATCAGCCCGGAGCCTCCGACGGCGACGAAGTAGCCGTCGACATTGTTCGGCACCTGCTGGGCGAACGACGAGTAGTCGGTCGTGTTCAGGGGCGGGAAGATGCGGCTGGTGACCTTTCCTCCGGCCGCACAGAAGTCGGCGATGAATCCGGCGGTCGACGTCCAGCCGAAGCTGTAGTCGTCAGAGATGACCGCCGCCGTCTTCCAGTGGAGCTTGGTGTAGGCGAGATCGCCCAGACCGGCGTTCCACTGCGCGCCATCCCCGTTGAAGCGGAAGAAGTTCGGCGCCCGCACCTTGAGCGTGGTGTCCTGCGCGCCCGCGGAACCGTCGACGAACGTCTTGTTGGGGTGCTGCTTGGCGTAGTTGGCCACGGCGATCGACTCATCGCCTGACAGCGGCCCGATCATGATGTCGGCACCGTCCTGCTCCATCAGGCGCCGGGTCTCGCTGATCACCTTGTCAGCCGAGTCGTTGGAGCAACCGACTCCCACCAGCTTCAGGGGATGGTTGCCGACTGCGCCGCCGGTCCATCCAGCTCGGGGCAGGTTCGGATTGGTGGGATGACCTCCGGCGAACTGTGAGATGGCGGCGTCGACACCGGCCAGGTCCTGGTTGTCGAAGCTCCCGAACGCACCCTGGCAGTCCGACATCACGGCGATCTTGATCGGCGTGCCGGTACCGGTACGGGGAGCGACGGCCTTCTGGATCGGCTCCCCGCCGGTCAGGGTGGGTGTCGGCGTGGTCGTCGCGGTGGCGCTGGCGCTGGAGCTGCTGGCGCTGCCACTGCTGCTGCTACTACTGCTGCTGCTGCTGGACGATCCGCAACCCGCGATCACCAGAGCCACTCCTACAACTGCGGCGAGGTACGGGCCCCGACGGGACCCTCCGCGCCTGTCTCTCAGTAACTGCATCTCTCTCCTCTCCCCGCCCGGTAGGCGGGTACCTCAGGTTGACTCGGGACATTGACAACGGGGCCGGTCACCCCGTGGCTTTCAGCTCGCCGGGCTCCTTTCCTTGCCCTCCGCTAATCGATTCGCCGCGGGAGCGGCGCAGCAGTTCACCGGCGCGGCCCCACAGGCCCATCAGACCGTCGGGCGACAGCAGCACGATGACGAGGAAGATCACTCCGATCAGCGTCTCGAAGCGCGACGAGATGAAGCTGATCTGCTGGGCGTAGTTGTTGAGGATCACGAACACCAGCGCCCCCACCCACGCGCCTTCGATGCGGGAGAGCCCGCCGATGACCGCGATGATGAGAACGTTGATGGTGTTGCCGATCCCGATCGTGACGGGATCGACATGGCCGTTCCACCAGGCGAACAGGACACCCGCCACGGCCGCGACCGCGCTCATGAGACCGAACGCCAGCGTGCGGTGCAGCCCCACGTTGTACCCCAGCGAGCTCATCCGCACCGGTTCATCGCGGATCCCCTGGAGGGTCAGCCCGAACGGACTTCGCGCGATGTAGCGCAGCAGGGCGTAGACGAGCAGCGCGATCACCAGGCAGACGAAGTACAGCCGGTCGGGGTGCAATCCCGGATCGCCCAGTACCGCCGGAGTGGGGATACCGCTGATGCCGCCGAAGCCCGACAGCTGTCACCACCTGTCCGAAGAACAGGTTCGCGATCACCGAGAAGGTCAGCGTGATCATGAGGAAATAGATGCCCAGGCTGCGCCGCGCCAGGACCCCGAACAGCAGGCCGATCACGAGCGTCACGGCGATCGCCACCGGGATCGCCGCCAGCGGCGACCAGCCCAGATTCAGGCCCTTGGTGTTGCCGGTGGTGGTCAGATTTCCGATCGCGAAGGCGCTGATTCCGTACAGCGCCACCTGGGCCAGGGAGACCATGCCGCCGTAGGCCGAGAGAAAGATCAGCGTGGAGGCGAGGATGCCCAGGATCAGGGCGTCGGTGAGCAGGGTCCCGATCCAGTAGGAGTTGAAGATCAGCGGTGCGAAGATCGCCACCAGTACCAGCACCGCGCCGGTGGTCCGGTCGACCGATGCGCGGGCTCGCAGCCGGCTCACGCCGGCCTCCCCCAGAGGCCCAGCGGCCGCACCGCCAGCACGATGGCCAGCAGCACGAAGGTGAAGATGATCGAGTAATAGGTGTAGTTGGAAGGCAGGTAGGCGGCGGCGAAATTCGTCGTCAGCCCGAGCAGCAGCGCGCCCACCGCCGCGCCGCCGAGCGACCCCATCCCCCCGATGATCACCACCACCAGCGAGTTGAGCAGCCAGTTGGAATCGACGCCCGGCGCGAGGCTGGCGAAGGAGCCTCCGATCACGCCCCCCAGGCCCGCCAGCGCCGAGCCGACCACGAAGGCGATCGCGAACGTGAGCTGGATGTTGATCCCCATCGCCGAGACCATCGCGCGGTCATCCACACCAGCCCGGATGACGATTCCCGTGCGGGTCCGTTTGAGCCAGAACCACAGTCCCGAATCCGACCGCCAGTCCGAACGCGGCGATGATCAAGCGGGTGAGCGTGTACTGGACACCCGCCACGTGCAGGTTGACGAACTTGTCGAACGTTCCGGGCCAGGAAATGTCCTCGGCGATGCCGCCGAAATGCGCCAGCATCTGGTCGGCCATGATGATCGAGATCGCGATCGTGATCAGCGCCTGACGCAGATCCTGGCCTTGATTCCAGCGCAGGAAGAGTTGCTGTATCAGCAGCCCCAGCACCGCCACGGCGGCGACGGCGACGAGGAGCGGGAACACCCACTGGAACAGGCTGACCTGGCTGCTGCTCAGCCCGAGGGCGCCCCCCTGGCCCACCTCTGAGCGCTGGAGCTTGAGCGCGATGTAGCCGCCGAGCAGGAAGAACGCGCCGTGGGCCATGTTGACCACCCGCATCAGGCCGAAGATCAACGTGAATCCGCTCGCCACCACGAAGTACAGGGCGGCGGCGGTGAGGCCGTTGAGCAGCGTGATCAGAAAGTCCGACGGATCACTCGTCGCCGGCCCGAAGGTGGTGCCGCTGGCGATGAACAGCACCCAGACGATCGGAAACACCACCAGGATTCCGAGCAGCAGGCGGCCGATGACTCTCGGCGGGGTGAGAGCGC
Organism: uncultured Solirubrobacterales bacterium; assembly: GCA_963744195.1. Taxonomy (GTDB): domain Bacteria; phylum Actinomycetota; class Thermoleophilia; order Solirubrobacterales; family Solirubrobacteraceae; genus Palsa-465. The sequence goes on along the minus strand of CAVUSY010000004.1, from coordinate 168,394 downwards.
CAGAGATGCGCAAGGCGGCGTCAACCTAACAGCTTGTTGCATACATGCGCAAGGGGCCAAAACGCCGGTGGCGTGTTAGCGTTCGATGTACAGCCGAGCCCGCTGAGCCTCCGCGCTCTGCGGGCGCTCGTCGCGCACGTGATGGATGTTCGTGACGACGCTGCGGTCGAGCCGGCCCGCGTCGGGCCAGTCGATCTCGACCAGGTTGCCGGCTGGATCGCGCAGGTACATCTGCACCGAGCCGTCGTTGAGCTCGCGAACCGTGGGGGCGAACGTTTTGTCGTCGAGCAGGCCGCGCTCCCGCGCGATCACGTAGACCGCCTCGAAGTCGTCGACGTCCAGTCCGATGTGGTGAAACTCGGGCGCGGGCGTCTCGCGCAGGAACAGGTGCAATTGCTGGTCGCCGAGACGCAGCCACTCGACGCGGATATCGAAGTCCGGGCTCGGGCAGGTGCTCCATCCCGAACACCTCGATGTAGAAGCGCAGCGACTCCTCCATGTCGACGGCGTGGATGCTGACGTGGTTGAAGCGGGTCGCTCTCATGCGGGCAAGCTACCCTGCCGCCTGGACTACCGGGAAGAAATGTCCGCTTTCTCTCAACGTAATGGCGGCTCGGCCATCATGCCCTCAATCGCCAGGGCAGCGGCCAGCACGGTGCCGGCGTCGCGTCCGGCCAGCTGCAGCCCGCCGAGCGCGATCGCCGGCCAGCCGAGGTAGCTGAAGGGACGGGTGTAGGCCGAGAACGGCAGCCGGACCTCCAGCTCGTCCACGCCGGCGAGGGGAAGCTCGAGCAGCCCGAGCGTGGGCGAGGCGATGAGGTCGACGCCCGGCTCGGTGGCGGCGGTCGCTCGCCACTGCGCCAGCGCCACGCGAGCGCGCCGCAGCTCCTCGGCGTCGACCCGCGAGGCGAGCCCGAGCTTGGCTCGTACGGTCGCGCCGTAATCATCCTCGCCGGCTTGGAAAAGTGGCGGCGTGGGCCGCGGCCGCCTCGGCGTAGAACACCGGCCAGGTGTCGGCGGCCGGGACGGGAAGCTCGAACCTCGCTGACCCGGGCGCCCCAGGACCGCAGCCGCTGCGCCAGTTCGGCGGCGCGCCCGTCGGGCTCGTGGTCGGGCGGCCGCGCCCGTGATATCGGGAGGCCGGGTCAGCACGCCCGACCCGGAGTCCGGCGATGGCCGGCGGCGGCACCGGCTCACCGGTCAGCACCGAGTAGGCGAGCGCGCAGTCGCCGACGCTGCGGGCCATCGGGCCGACGGTGTCGAAGCTCGGCGCCAGCGGATGCACGCCGGCAACGGAGACCGTGCCCACCGGCGGCTTGAATCCCACCACCCCGCAGGCTGCGGCCGGCATGCGCACCGATCCGCCGGTGTCGGTTCCCAGCGCGAGCGGCACGACTCCGGCGGCCAGCGCCGCGGCGTTGCCGGCGCTCGACCCGCCGCTGATGCGCCCGGAGGCGAGCGGGTTGACGACGTCCCCGTAGTGCGGGTTCTGGCCGGTGACGCCCCAGGCGAACTCGTCGGCGTTGGCCTTGGCCACGACGATCGCGCCCTCGGCCTCGAGCGCCGTGACGGCCGGAGCGCTGCGCCGGGGCACGTGGTTCGCGGTAGATCTTCGAGGCGTAGGTGGTTCGCACGCCCTCGGTGTCGATCAGGTCCTTGACCAGCAGCGGCACTCCGGCCAGACGACCACTGACCCCGTCGCGGGCGCGGGCCAGCGCCCGCTCGCCGCAGATGGTGATCACGGCCCGCAGCTCCTCGCTCCTGCAGCCGCGTCAGCGCGGCCGCCACCACCTCCTCGGCGCTGACCGCTCCGGCGCGGACGGCGGCCGCGATCGCGCCGGCGCTGGCGCCGTCCGCGTCGCTCATCGCGCCAGGAGGGCCACGGCCTCGACCTCCAGCCGGGCGCCGGGCACCGCCAGCCGGGAGACCTCGACCAGCGTGCTGGCCGGACGCGCCGACCCGAAGAAGGCCTGGCGGACCGGGTTGATCAGCGGCCGGTCGTCGATGTCGAGCAGGTAGACCGTGACCTTGACGACGTCCGACGGCGCGGCTCCGGCGCCGCTCAGCACCCGGCCGATGAGCGCGAAGACCTGCTCGGCCTGGGCTGACGACGTCGCCGGGCGCGACCAGCCGCGCCGGCCGCATCGACGGGCACCACGCCCGAGATGAACAGCAGGTCGCCGGCGATCACCGCGTCGGTGTAGTGGCTGATCGGCTCCGGCAGCCCGGCGATACGCAGCTCGCGCCGGGTCATCGCGCGCGCCTGCGCGGATCTCGGTGAGCGTCTGGCGCGGGGTGATCGCCTCGCGGTCGACCCGCAGCTCGAGCAGCGCCGGGCGTCCGGCGGCCAGCGCTTCCTCCAGCGCGTCGGCGAACTCGTCCGTCGCGTTGCACCAGCGCACCGTGGGCGCCGAAGGCGCGGGCGTAGGCGACGAAGTCGGGGTTGACCAGGTCGGTGGCCACGACGCGACCCGGGATAGTGGCGCTCCTGGTGCATGCGGATGGTCCCGTACATCCCGTTGTTGACGATCAGCACGACCACGGCCAGCTGCTCTCCTGACCGCGGTCGCGAGCTCCTGGCCGGTCATCAGAAAGTCACCGTCGCCGGCCAGGCAGACGACGGTCCGATCGGGGTGAACCGCCTTGGCGGCGATCGCGGCCGGAAAGCCGTAGCCCATCGAGCCGCTGCGCGGCGCGAGCTGGCTCGGATAGCGTGCGGAAGGCGTAGTAACGGTGAGCCCAGACGGTGAAGTTCCCCGCGCCGCAGGTGAGGATCGCGTCGGCGTCCAGCCGCTCGCGCAGCACGGCCATGACGTCGGCCAGCTGCAGCTCCCCGGGCAGCTCGCCTGGCCTCGTGCAGGTTGGCCTCGTATTCGGCGTGGGCCGCGGCCACCACCGCGCGGCGGGCCTGGCGGCGACGGCCAGGTGGGCCGGGCGCGGACCGCCGCGGCGAACTGGGGCAGACCCGAGACGATCCCCAGCTCGGGCTGGTAGACGGCCCCCAGCTCGTCGGGATCGGGATGCACGTGCACCAGGCGCTGGCGGGGCCGGGGAATCTCCAGCAGGGTGTAGCCGCTCGAGGGAATCTCGCCGAGCCGGCCCCCGATCGCCAGCAGCACGTCGGCCTCGGCGATGCGTCGCGCCAGTGCCGGCGCCATCCCGATCCCGGCATGGCCGGCGTACACCTCGGCCTCGTTGTCGACGTAGTCCTGGCAGCGGAACGAGGCGGCGACCGGAACCGCGGCCGCTCGCGCGAAGGCGACGATGTCCGCGCCCGGCCTGGGCCGTCCAGCCGCCCTCGCCGACGATCGCCAGCGGCCGCCGGGCATCCCTCGAGCAGCTCGGCCAGACGCGTCGAGCTCGCGACGCACCGGGCGAGGGCGAGGCCGGCGCCACGCGCACCGCGTCGGGCACCTCGGCCGATTCGCTCAGCATGTCCTCCGGGCAGCGCCACCACCACCGGCCCGGGTCGTCCCGAGCACGCCAGCGAGAACGCCCGGGCGATCACCTCGGGCAGCCGCGCCGGGTCATCGACCTGCGTGGCCCATTTGGCGATCGGGCCGAACACCTGCCGGTAGTCGAGCTCCTGGAAGCCCTCGCGCCCGATCGTGCCCCGCGCGACCTGGCCGACCAGCAGGATCATCGGCGTGGAGTCCTGAGCGGCGGTATGGACGCCGACGCTGGCGTGCGTCGCCCCCGGCCCCCGGGTCACCAGGCAGATGCCGGGGCGCCCGGTCAGCTTCCCGTAGGCCTCGGCCATGTTCGCGGCTCCCGCCTCGTGGCGGGTGGCGATCAGCCGCAGCGGGGCGTCGTAGAGCGCGTCGAGCACGGCGAGGTAGCTCTCGCCCGGAACGCCGAAGGCCAGCATCGGCGCCGTGGAGCACGAGCTGATCGACGAGGATCTGGCCTCCCGGGCGCATCACGCCGGCACCACGCGGCGCCTCGCAGAAGATCGTCGCCTTCTGGGTCTTGGGCTTGTCGGCGTCGGCCGGATCGACGTAGCGGATCGTTCGCTGTCCCGGCGTAGGCGGCGGGCAGCAGCAGCACGCGAGCGAACGCCGACGGCTCGCTCGGCGACGTGGTCGCCAGCACCGGGTCGGGCCCGCGCTCGAACCACGCCTGGCCGGGCCCGTAGGTGTCCACCCGCCCCTCGCTGTCGATCGTGATCTGACCGTAGAGCAGACAGCGGATCCCGGGGCCGGGATGGGTGTGGCGGTAGGCGACGCCGCCGGGCTCGAAACTCCACCCGGTCGCAGCGCATCAGCCATTCGGTCTGCGGATCGAGCGTCGACCGTCGCGGCCAGCAGAGCTCCCGGCGGGGCATCGTGATCGTCGCCGAGGACGGTCCAGCTCAACGCCTCGCCGGTCACCCGCGCGGGCGCGAGGTGTGCGACGCCGGCCGCGACGTCGTAGACGATCGCGTTGGGCCCGGCGACCTCGGCCCCGTCGGGATGGTGCTGGAGCGCGAGTCTCAATGGAAGTACTGGCCGCCGTCGATGACGATCGTCTGCCCGGTGACGAACGTCGATCCGGGACCGCACAGGAACGCGACCGCTCCCACCACGTCGTCCGGCTCCTGGTCGCGCTTGAGCGTGCGGGCCGAGACCGAGACCTCGCGCAGCGCCTCGACCACCGCCGGGTTCTCGCGCACCCCCTCGCTCATCGTGAAGCCCGGCGCGACGCAGTTGACGAGAATCTCATCGCCCCCCAGCTCCTTGGCCAGCGCTCGGGTCAGCGCGACGATCGCCCCCTTGCTGGTGACGTAGTGCAGCAGGAACGGCACGCCGCGAAACGGCGTCCCGGAGGAGATGTTGACGATCCGCCCGCCGCCGCGCTCGCGCATGCGGGGGACCACGGCGCGGCAGGTGAGGAACATGCTCATCACGTTGACGTCCATGACCTGGCGCCACTCCTGCACCGGGATCTGCTCGAACGGCCGCATCGCCAGCGAGGCGTAGAGACCGGCGTTGTTGACCAGGATGTCGATCCGACCGCGGCTGCTCCACCGTCTCGGCGGCCATCCGCTCGGTGTCCGCCTCCGAGGACACGTCGACGGTCAGGCCGAGCCCGCCGTCAAACGCGGCGGCGGCCTCCTGTGCGCCCCTGAGGTCGGCGATCACGATCGTCGCGCCCTCGGCGGCGAGCCCTTCCGCGATCGCGCGGCCGATGCCCTGAGCGCCGCCGGTGACGATCGCGACCTTGCCGTCAAGCCGCGCTCATCGCAGGGGGGAGAACGAGGTCGGGATCAGGATGCGGTTGTGCTGCGTGTGCAGCAGCGGCGTCAGCCGGGTCAGCAAGCTCCTTCCAGCCGGCGTCGGCCTGCAGCTCCGCGCGCCGCCGCTCGCGCTCGGCGAAGGACTCATATCCCCACAGCTGCACGATCGAGCTGAGGTCGCCGATGTCGACGGTGAACGCGCCGATGAGATGGCCGAGGATGCGCTGCTGGATCGCGGTGCCCTCCTCGGCATAGAGCCTGACCACCTCGGCCAGCTTTCCGGTGTAGACGTGGTACGTGCGCTCCTCGACGATCACCTTCACATGCCTCCCATGCACAGGTACTTGATCTCCAGCCACTCCTCGATCCCGTAACGCGATCCCTCGCGGCCGATGCCCGACTCCTTGACGCCCCCGAACGGAGCGACCTCGGTGGAGATCACCCCGGTATTGATGCCGAGGATCCCGTATTCCAGCGCTTCGGACACCCGCCAGATGCGCGCCATGTCCCGGCTGTAGAAGTAACTCGAGAGGCCGTAGGGGGTGTCGTTGGCGCGCGTCACGGCCTCCGCCTCGGTGGCGAAGCGGCTGATCCCGGCCACTGGCCCGAACGTCTCCTCGTTGGACATCAGCATCGTGTCGGTCACCCCGCTGAGCACCGTCGGTGCGAAGAACTGGCCGCCGCGCTCGTGAGCCCGGCCGCCGAGCAGCAGCTCGGCGCCCTGGTCCAGCGCGTCGGCCACGTGGCGCTGGACCTTCTCCACCGCGGCCTCGTCGATCAGCGGGCCCGACGTTGACCCCGTCGGAGAACCCGTCGGCCACCACGAGCGATCGGACGCGCTCGCAGAAGCGCGCCAGGAACTCGTCGAACACGGCGTCCTGGACGAAGATGCGGTTGGCCGAGATGCAGGTCTGCCCCGAGTTGCGGTACTTGCACGTCATCGCCCCGTCGACCGCGGCGTCGAGGTCGGCGTCGTCGAAGACGATGAACGGGGCGTTGCCGCCCAGCTCCAGGGAGACCTTCTTGACCTGACCGGCGCACTGCGCCATCAGCAGCTTGCCGACCTCGGTCGAGCCGGTGAAGCCGAGCTTGCGCACCAGCGGGTTGCCGGTCATCTCAGCGCCGATGGCCGGAGCGTCCTGCGCGTCGCCGGTGACGACGCTCAGCACGCCGGGCGGCAGCCCCGCCTCCTCGCCGAGGCGCATCACCGCCAGCGCGGTGAGCGGCGTCTGCTCGGCCGGCTTGAGCACCATCGTGCAGCCGGCGGCCAGCGCCGGGGCCGCCTTGCGGGTTGGCATCGCGGCGGGGAAGTTCCACGGCGTTATCCCGGCGGTGACGCCTACCGGCTCCTTGGTGACGACGATGCGCCGGTCGGGCGCGTAGGTCGGGATGGTGTCGCCGTAGACCCGCTTGGCCTCCTCGCCGAACCATTCCAGAAAGCTCGCCGCGTAGGCGACCTCGACCGTGGCTTCGGCCAGCGGCTTGCCCTGCTCGGTCGTCAGCAGCGCCGCCAGCTCCTCCTGGCGCTCGAGCATCAGGTCGCTCCAGCGGCGCAGGATCCGCGCCCGCTCGCTTGGCCAGCAGCGACCGCCAGCCCGGCAGTGCCCGCCCGGCGGCCTCGATCGCGCGCCGGGTCTCCGCGGCGCCCATCCGCGGCACCGCGGCGATCGACTCACCCGTGGCCGGATCGATTACCTCGAACGTCTCGCCGTCGTCGGCGTCGACCCAGCGTCCGTCGATGTAGCCCTGGCGCTGCAGCAGATCCTCCGCCAGCGCGCTCACTCCAGGCTCCTCGTGATCTCGTCGCAGCTGGCCACCCGTCCGACGTTGGTCATCGCGTACTCCAGCGCCGCCCGCTGCCAGTCATCGCCGGTGGTCGATGTGCCGTCCGAGGCCACCACGACCTCGTAACCGGCGTCGGCGCCGTGGCGAGCGGTGTGCTCGATCGACATGTTCGTCCACGCGCCGGTGATGACGATGGTGTCGGCCCCCAGGCCGCGCAGCAGGATGTCCAGCCGCGTGTCGTAGAAGCCGTTCATCCGCATCTTCTCGACCACGTGGTCGCCGTCCTGGGGCTCCAGCCCGTCGGCCGGGGCGGCGCCCCAGGTCCCGCGCACGAGCGCGTTGGCCTCCTTGACGCCGTTGAACAGCGGTGCGTTGAGCTTCAGCCCCACCGCGCCCGGCTCGACGATGTACCAGACGTGGATCACCGGTACGCCCTTGGCGCGGCACGCCTGCGCCAGCGCCTTCACGTTCGCGACGGCCCCCTGGGCGGTGGCGTGGGCGGGAGCGCCGGAGTCCGCGAACGCCCCGCCTTCGATGATCACGTCGTTCTGCATGTCCTGGATGATCAGTGCGGTGCTCGCGGGATCGAGCTTGAGCGGGTCGTTGACGCTCATTTGCTCACCTCATGTAGGACAGACGGTTGCCGGAGACCTTGCACTGCAGGCGGTACAGCGAGGTGCTGGCGGCGATGAACAGCCAGCTCCAGTCAGGGCCGCCCCAGTTGATGTTCCCGACGTTCTCGGGCACCTCGACCGTGCCGAGATGCTCGCCGTCGGGCGCGAACACCATCACTCCACCCGTGCCCGTCACCCAGATGTTGCCGCGCTCGTCGACCTTCATGCCGTCGGCCAGGTCGCCGCGCGCCAGGTCGCCCGAGCCGACCCCTTCGGCCAGCACGCGGCCGTTGGCGATCGATCCGTCGTCGTGCACGTCGAAGGCGCGGATGTGCGCGCGCGTGGTGTCGTTGATGTACAGCAGCGAGTTGTCAGGCGAGAAGCACAGGCCGTTGGGCTCGACGAAGTCGTCGACCAGCAGCTGCGGGCGCGCCGCCCCCCGGGGCGATCCGGTACACCCCCTGGAAGTCGAGCTCCTGATCGCGCTCGATCCCGAACCCGGGCATCCGGCCGAAGGTCGGGATCGGTGAAGTAGATCGCGCCGTCGTCGGCGACGATCACGTCGTTGGGGCTGTTGAGCTCCCGGTCGCCGTAGTGGGTGGCGAGGACCTCGCGCCCGCGGCCGGATCCGTCGGGGTCGATGCGCACGACCGAGCTGGTGACGTGCTCGCAGACGACCAGCCGCCCGTCGGCGTCAAGCGTCATGCCGTTGCCCTTGTTGGATGGGTTGGCGACCTCGCGCACGCCGTCGTGCTCGTCCCAGCGGCGGCGCACGTCGCCGGGCATGTCGCTGAACAGCAGATACCCGGCGGGGTTCCAGATCGGCCCCTCGGTGAAGGTGAAGCCGGTGCCGAGGCGCTCGAGCTCGAGCGGTCTCCTCGACCAGCTCGAGCAACGACGGCGAATTGACCTGCAGCGTCATCCTCGTCCTCTCTCTCGCGGGGGTGCCTGGCACGCTGGCGCGAACCTAACACGTGCTTCATGCCGCGTGCCTCCTCTGCAGACCGGACAGCAGCACGGCGAGTTCCTCCAGGCTGGCCAGGTTGTGGCCGGCCACGAAACGATCGACGAACGGCAGCGCGGCGCGCATGCCGCCGGCCAGCGGCTGGTATCGCGCGCTGCCCTTCAGCGGGGTCGACCCACACGACGGCGAAGGCGGCTCGGTGCAGGCGTGCCATCTCCCGGCCGAGCCGGGCCACGTCGCCCCGCTCCCAGCCGTCGGACACGATCAGCACGATCGCGCCGCGCGTCAGGGCGCGCCGACCCCAGACATCGTTGAAGGCCTTCAGCGACGACGCCGATGCGGGTCCCCGCCGCCCAGTCGACGACCCGTGACGCGGCCGCGCGCAGAGCCGCCTCGGGGTCGCGAGTGGCGAGCTCGTCGGTGACCCGGGTCAGCCGGGTGCCGAACGCGAACACCTCGACGCCGCGACCCGAGCGCATCAGCGGCGTGCAGGTACAGCAGCATCGCCCGGGTGTAGGCCTCCATCGAGCCCGACACGTCGCACAGCACGACCAGCTTCCGGGGTGCCTCGGTGGGCCGCCGGAACCGGCGCGCCACCGCATCGCCGCCGGTGGCCAGAGTCGAACGCGCCAGTCGGCGCATGTCCAGGGTGCGCCCACGCGAATGGGCGCGCAGGCGCCGCGAGCGCCGGTGCGGGCGGGCCGCTTCGATCTGGGCGATCAGCCGCCTCACGTCGGCCAGCTCGTCACCGCTCATGGCCGCGAAGTCCTTGCGCCGGATGATCTCGTGGGCGCTGTACCCGATCGTCTCGGGCTCCCCGGCAGCCGGGGTGGCGTCGCTGCCCAGCCGGGCGTCGCGCCGCACCCGCTGCGCTGCGGGGCGAGGTTCACGCGGGTCCGGCTCGGCGGAGGCGACGGGGAACCGGCGGCGCAGGAACCACGCCCGGAACGCCCGATCGAAGGGCTCGATCTCCTCGCGCCGGGACACCAACGTCGTGCGCAGCGTCCAGTACACGTCGTCCTGGCGCGTGACGTCCACCTCGTCCAGTCCCTGCAGCGCGTCGATCAGGCGTCCGGGGCCCACCTCCAGACCGGCCTCGCGCAGCACGCGGCCGAAGGTGACGACCTGCTGGGTGAAGACCTCGCTCACGACTCGATCGCCATCGCAGCGGCGCGGGCCTCAGCGATCAGCTCGGTGACCGCCTCGTCGCGCACGGTGTCGAAATCCTCGCGGTACTTGAGCACCGCGCCGAGCGTCTGTTCGACGACCTCGGCGTCCAGCTCCTCGCATCCCAGGGCGGTCAGGGCATCGGTCCAGTCGATCGTCTCCGCCACCCCCGGGGCCTTGTTGAGGTCCAGCCCGCGCAGACCGGCCACGAACGCGGCGGCTTGCGCCGCGAGTCGCTCGGAGACCCCCGGCACCCGGATCCGCACGATCTCGATCTCGCGCCTCAGGCTGGGGTGGGAGATCCAGTGAAACAGGCACCGGCGCTTCAGCGCATCGTGCAGCTCGCGCGTGCGGTTGGAGGTCAGGATCACCATCGGGCGCCGGCGGGCGTGGATCGTGCCGATCTCCGGGATCGTGATCTGGAAATCGGACAGGACCTCCAGCAGGAAGGCCTCGAACTCCTCGTCGGCACGGTCGATCTCGTCGATCAGCAGGACCACCGGCTCGGTTGAGCCGATCGCCTCCAGCAGGGGCCGGCGAATCAGGAACTCGGGTCCGAACAGCTCCTGCTCGGACACCGAGCCCTCCTGCGCCGCACGGATGTGGAGCAGCTGACGGGAGTAGTTCCACTCGTAGACGGCGTGGGCCACGTCCAGCCCCTCGTAGCACTGCAGGCGGATCAGGCGGGCGCCGCGCGCCGCGGCCAGCGCCTTGGCCGCCTCGGTCTTGCCGACTCCCGCCTCCCCCTCCAGCAGCAATGGCTTGCCGATCGCCAGCGAGACGAACAGCGATGTCGCCAGCCCCCGCTCGGGGAGGTAGGACTGCGCGCGCAGAGCCGTCTCGACGGCCTCGATTGACTCGAACTCCCTCTCGTCGCTCACGTTCAGGTCCTCTCCAACATCATGTATGCAACGGCGACCCTAGCCGAGCCGACGACGTGATAAACACCCGTCCACAAGTGTCCCGCAGTTTGATGGAGGAGAAACCATGGGCACAGCACCGATGGAGGCGCCCGCGCCTCGTAAGGCCGTCGTCGCTCGACGACGCCGTTTCGGAGTTCGGCGACGGCGGCGGAGTGACCGTCATGGCCGGTGGCTCGATCCTGATGGTCGAGCTGTTGCACGGCCGGCTGGCACCGGACCGCGTGCTGATGCTCGACCGGGCCGACATGGGCGGAGTGCGCACCGACGGCACTCGCACCACGATCGGCGCGATGACCCCGCTGGCCGAGCTCGAGTCCGCCGTCGAGCCGCTGGGAACCAGCGCTCGCGGGGTCGCCGACCGCGAGATTCGGGCGCAGGCCACGGTCGGCGGCAACCTGTGCGCGCCGCCGGGCGCCGAGAGCCCGCGCGGTGATCTGCAGGGCGCGTTGATCGCGCTCGGCGCGCAGGTGCGGTCGGTCGGGAGCGGCGGCGAGCGCACCGAGCCGGTGGAGGACTTCCTGGCCGGCCCACGCGATTCGCGGCTCGTGCTCGACGTCAGCTTCGAGGCGCCCTCGGCGGCGGCGTCGGCCTCCGTGCGCCGACCCGCACGCCCACGCCTACACGATCCTCGCCGTCAGCGGCGCGCGGACCAGCGACGGTCTGCGCCTGGGCGTGTGCGGGGCCGCTCCCCACGCGGTGCGCCTGACCTCGGTCGAGCAGGCCCTCGCCGGCGGCGACGGACATCCAGGCCGCCGCCGCCCACGCGCTTGACGACGTCAGCCCGGCCGACGATGCGCTGGCGTCGGCGTGGTACCGCCAGCAGACTCTGCCGGTGCTCGTAACCCGTGTCCTGAACGACCTGCGATAGAGGAGAGCGCATGAGACTTACCGTCAACGGAGTGCAGCGTGAGCTCGTCTCGCCGCCGCTGGCCAGCCTGCTGCACGTCCTGCGTGAGGAGCTCGGCGTCACCAGCCCCAAGGCCGGCTGCCAGCAGGGCGGTTGTGGCGCCTGCACGGTCCTGATCGACGGCGAGCCCCGGCGGGCCTGCCTGACGCCGCTGGCAGCGGTCGACGGAGCGCAGGTCACGACCGTCGAGGGCCTCGGCAGCCCCACCAACCTGTCGCCGGTCCAAGCCGCCTTCGACGAGCACTACGCCGCCCAGTGCGGCTTCTGCACGTCGGGTTTCCTGATGGCCTCCACCGCGCTGATCGAAGGCGGCGGCGGCACCACCCGCGAGGAGGTGATCGAGGCGCTGTCCGGCCACGTGTGCCGCTGCACCGGCTACGTCAAGATCATCGACGCCGTCACCGCCGCCGCCCGCGGCGACGTGGGCACCGGAGGCCGCCGAGGCCGACATGGGCCCGCAGGGCGAAGAAGCCGCGAGCCTGATTCCCGGGAGCCCGGCATGAAGGCCGTAGGCGCCCGACTCCCCCGCTATGACGGCATCGCGCACGTCACCGCCAAGACCCAATACGTCGATGACGTCCGCGTGCCCGGCCAGCTGTGGACCAAGGCGCTGCGCTCCCCGCACGACCACGCGAAGATCGTCAGCATCGACACCTCCGCGGCCGAGGCGATGCCCGGCGTGCACGCGGTCGTGACCATGCGCCGATGTCCCCAAGAATGTCTACGGCCACCTCGAGGCGCTCGGCGTTCCCGCCGACGAGCCGCTGCTCGCCGACGGCGAGGTCCGCTACAAGGGCCAGCCGATCGCGGCCGTGGCCGCCGAGACCGAGGCCATCGCCGCCGCCGCCGTGAAGGCGATCGACATACGCTTCGAGGAGCGTCCCGCGCTCTTCGACATCCGCCAGGCCCTGGACGACGGGACCCCGGAGATCCACCAGTGGGGTCCGGTGTATCCGCACTTCGGGCCCTACAACCACCGGCGCGTTCGCAAGGGCGACATCGACGCGGCCTTCGACGCCGCCGACATGATCGTCGAGGGCGTCTACCGTCCGCAGGCGATCGAGCACTGTCCGCTGGAGACCCAGGTGGCGCTGGTCGTGCCGGAGGCCAACGGCCGCCTGACGATCTACTCCTGCACGCAGGCGATGTATTTCTCGATGGGCGTCGTCGCAGCCCATCTGGAGTGGCCGCTGAACAAGCTGAAGTTCATCGGCGGCACGGTCGGCGGCGGCTTCGGGGGCAAGGTCGACACCGCCACCGAGACGGTCTGCGCGCTGCTGGCGATCAAGGCGCAGAAGCCGGTGAAGTGGCGCTTCACGCGCGAGGAGGAGTTCCTGGCTTCCTCGACGCGAGCGCCGTGGCACATCGAGATCCAGGACGCCGTGACCAAGGACGGGTGGATCCTCGGGCGGCGGACGCTGACCCTGCACGATTCGGGGGCGTACTCGCGTTTCTCACCTTACGGTCTGACCAAGCACGCGTTCCATCACACCGGCGCCTACACGATTCCCGCCGTGCGCTTCGACGGGTTCGTGGTCTTCACCAACCGCGTGCCCACGACCGCGATGCGCGGCTTCGGCGTGACCTCGGTCTCGCTGGCCGTGGAGACCCATCTCAACCGCGTCGCCGACGTGCTCGGGCTCGACCCGCTGGAGCTGCGGCTCAAGAACGCCAATCGCGTCGGCGACACCACCGCCAACCGGGTGGTCATGCACGATCCATCCACCGTCGTGGTCACCCTGGCCGCGGCCGAGCGGGTGGGTTACCCAGCTCGGCGACGACTATCCGGACATGACCGCCGCGCGCCGCAGCGGGAGACCTGCTCCCCGAACATCTGGTCGGCCAGCAGGCACCCGACGACGAGCACCTGGTCGTGCACAGCGCGTCAACCAATGGAGGGAGTCACTGATGGCCATGCACCGCGGCCGGGGGTTCGCGACGATCGAGTACCCGACCGGCATGAACCAGAACGGTGACCCCAGCCAGGCGTGGATCAAGCTCAAGCCCGACGGCCGCGTCGACGTCTTCGCCGGCACGGTGGACATCGGCCAGGGGTCCAAGACCGTCCACACCCAGATCGTCGCCGACGCTCTGGGCGTCCCCTACGACTGGGTCACGATGGACAACTCCAACACCGACTCGTCGGCGGTGTGCACCGGCACCTTCGCGTCGCGCGGGACGTTCATCGGCGGCAACGCGGTCCGCTACGCCGCCGAGAAGGTTCGCGAGCGGATCCTGGACATCGCCTCCAAGGAGCTCGAGATATCGGCCGACGACCTGGAGATCGTCGAGGGCGAGGTCCTGGCCAAGGGCGCACCGGATCGCAAGATCTCGGTGCCCGATGTCGCCGGCGCCGCCACCTACGGCTACGGCGAGCTGATCAGCGGCCAGGGGACGGCGCTGAAGCCGTTGGCCGAGGTCAACGACGACGACGGCTCGGTGACGGCCGAGCCCCATTCCGCGATCTCCTACGCGGCGTGCGTGATCGACGTCGAGGTCGACGACGAGACCGGTGAGGTCACCGTGCTCAAGATGACCCAGGTCTACGACGTCGGCCGGGCCATCAACCCGACGCTGGTCGAAGGTCAGATCGACGGCGGCGCGATGATGGGCCTCGGCCTCGGTCTGCTCGAGGACGCCTACCCGGCCTACCCGTCCGTCGAGCACCGCGGCGAGCAGTTCGGCTCCTATCTGGCTCCGTCGCTGATCGACCTGCCGGAGATCGACAACGTGATTCTGGAGAACCCCTCGGTCGACGGGCCGTTCGGCGCCAAGGCGATCGGCGAGATGGCCAACAACGCCCAGCCGCCGGCGATCGCCGCGGCCATCCACGATGCCGTCGGGGTGTGGGTGACCGAGATGCCGGCCACCCCCGAGCGGGTGCTGCGGGCCCTCCAAGCTCAGGCGGCTCCCCGCCGCGAGGGGAAACGGGTGATCTTCGACGAGCCGATCTCGATCGCGGCCGTCAGCACCGACGGCGGCCAAGGATTCTGGGGCGTCGATGCCTGAGCGGGTCCCCGTTTCGCACCTGGAACGGGGTCGAGCCATTCGAGTTCGTCGATGGTGTGACGCTGCACGCGATCGGTGGCGATCAGGTCCTGCTCTGCCGCGTTCACTACGAGGCCGGGAAGCAGGTGCCGCGTCACGCTCACGAGCACACCGAGCAGCTCATGTTCGTGCTGGAAGGCTCGGTGCGGATGACGATCGGCGATGAGACGCGTGAGCTGGCCGCGGGCGACGTGGTGTGCGTCAACCGCGGCATCGAGCACGAGCTCTACTCCGAGCACGGCGTGACGTTCTTCGAGGCGCTCGCTCCGGTGCCGCTGGACCACGTGCCCGACCGCGAGCGCGACCTGGTGCTCGCCGAGGGCGGCACCACGCACGTCGCGCGGTGAGCGTGACTGGTGAGCCGGTTATGAAGGAGTTCGAGGGGACGGTCGCCCTGGTCACCGGGGGCGCCAGCGGAATCGGCGCGGCGACGGTGGCGCTGCTGCACGAGCGGGGCGCGCAGGTGGCGGCCTTCGATCTCGATCCCTCGGGGGTGCCCGAGGGGGTGCTCGGGATCGCTGGCGATGTCACCGACTCGCATACGGTGGATGCGGCGGTCGACCGAATCGAGACCGAGCTCGGCGCGCTTGACATCCTGGTGTGCTGCGCCGGCACGGGGGGCGAATCGCTGCACACGGTCGACGTCAGTGACGAGGAATGGCGGCGGGTGTTGGCCATCAACACCGACGGCGTGTTGTACTTCAACCGCGCCGCGGCGCGCGTGATGGTGCCGCGGGGTTACGGCCGGATCGTCAACATCGCCTCGATCGCCGGCAAGGAGGGCAATCCGATGGCCGCCGCCTACTCGGCGAGCAAGGCGGCGGTGATCGGGCTGACCAAGTCGATCGGCAAGGATCTGGCCACCAGCGGGGTCCTGGTCAACTGCATCGCCCCGGCGGTCATCGCCACGCCGATTCTCGAGCAGCTCAGCCAGGAGCACATCGATTACATGGTGGAGCGGATCCCGATGGGCCGGATGGGGCGCAGCGAGGAGGTCGCCGAGCTGATCGCCTTCCTGGCCAGCGGCCGGATGTCGTTCTCGACCGGCGCCACGTTCGACATCTCGGGGGGACGCGCGGTCTTCTGAGGTCGGGGCACAGGTGGGCCTCCCCGAGACGCTGCGAGACCCTCTAGAGCGTCTCGTAGAAGTTGCGCTCCCGCTCCTCCATCAGCCCGAACAGCTCGCCGGCGCCGATCCTCTGGAAATGCTCGCTCTGCCCGTGCTCCTCGAACGCCGCCTTGTCCCGATACTGCTCGTAGATCATGAACACGCGCGGATTGTCGGCGGCACGATGGGTGATGTAGTGAATGTTGCCGGGCTCGCCGGTCGTGGCGGCGGCGAGCTGTCCGATCAGCTCGGCAGCGCGATCCTGCTCGCCTTCGCGGGTGGTCATGCGGGCTACGAGGACGTAGGCCATGTCAGCTCTCTCTCTGTTGACGGGGTCCGACGGCACACTATCTCGGCCGGGCCCGGGGCCGGTGTGCGGTGGCGAGGGGTCGGCTGGTGAGCGTGCGCATCGTTCGTCCGCTGCTGCGCGGACCCCGAGCGGGGATCGCCGCCGCGCACCCGCTGGCGGTCGGCGCCGGGACCGATGTGCTCGCGGCCGGTGGCAACGCGCTGGATGCGGCGGTGGCAGCGGCGGCGGCGCTGGCCGTGCTGACGCCCGATGCCTGCGGGCTGGGCGGCGACGCGCTGTTGCTGGTCCAGGCGCCGGGGGAGCCACCCGTGGCGTATGTGGGTGGGGCGGCGATGCCGAGGCGGCCCATCCTTCCCGTCACCGTGTACGGGCCGGCCAGCGCCGGTGTGCCCGGTGCGGTGGCGGCATGGTGTGAGGCGCACGCTCGCTTCGGACGACTGCCGCTGGCGAGTGTGCTCGCGCCGAGCGTCGAGCTCGCCGCCGGTGGCTTTCCGGTCTCGGCGGGGTTGACCAGCGCGCTGGAGCGGCATCGGGAGCGACTGGAGGCCGGCGCGTCGGGCTGGAGCGGACTCGGCGCCGTGACGGGATCGACTCTTCGCCAGCCGGAGCTGGCGCGCACTCTGGATGCGATCCGCGCCGACGGCGCGGCGGGGTTCTACACCGGCCCGGTGGCCCAGGCCACCGCCGACGCGGTGTGCAGGCACGATGGTCGCGGAATCGTCCGGGACGACCTGGCCGGCTATGCGGTGGCCGGGGAGGCGCCGTTGACCGGGGTCTACGGGCGCGCACGCCTGGCCGTGGCCCCGCCGCCGTCGCAGGCCGTGCTGGCCTTACTGGCGCTCAGCGTGCTCGAAGGGGCGCCGCCACCAGGCACGCCCGACGGAGAGCACGCCGCGATAGAGGCGATCAAGGAGGTGTTCGAACTGCGCGACGCTCTCGCCGCCGGCGCCGACGTGGAGGTCCTGCGCAACACGCCGATCGCGCCTGCCGGTGCTCGGGCCAGCGCGCTGCGCAAACCCCGGGCCTCTGATCACACCGCCGCCGTGGTCGGCGCCGATCGCGACGGCCTGGTCGTCTCGATGCTGGTCAGCGTGTTTCACGAGTTCGGATCCGGCGTCCTCGTTCCGGAAGCCGGGTTCCTGCTCAACAACCGGCTCAGCGGCCTGGTGGCCTCCGGGATCGACCCGGCCGGCGTGCCGCCCGGCTGGCGACCCGGGCACACGCTGTCGCCCATGATGCTCGAGCTGGACGGCCGCCGCGTGGCACTGGCCACACCCGGCGCTGACGGTCAGGTCCAGACCCTGGTGCAGATCGTCCGCCGGCTCCACGACAACGCGATGGGGCTGTCAGCGGCGCTACACGTGCCGCGCTGGCGGGCGATCGAGGGCCGCGTCGCGGTGGAGGCCTCGTTCGATCCCGGGGTGGTCGACGCGCTGGTGGCGCGCGGGCACCTGATCGACCCTGGTTGCGACGGAGACCCGCTGTTCGGAAGCGCGGCGGCAGCGGGCTTGGGTGCCGGCGGCGCGGTGGTGTGCGCCTCTGACCCGCGCCGCGAGGTATGGGCGGCGGTGCGCTAAAGCGCCGCCCCGCCTGTGGCGCACCCAACGGGGCGCGTCAGGTTCGGTACGAGACGGATTCCCGCGTGCCGGAGGCGGCCGAGCGCAGCACGGCGTCGCACACCTCGGCGGCTCGGTAGCCGTCCTCGAAGTCGGCCCCGTGCGGTCTCACATCACCCCCGGTCCGGATCGCGCCGAGCAGGTGGTGAAACTCGTGAACGAACGTGTGCTCCCACCCGATGATGTGACCCTGGGGCCACCAGTGCTCCCAGAACGGATGATCGGCCTCGGACACCAGGACCGTGCGAAATCCCTGCGCGCGCCGCCCCGGGGTCGTTGCCGGACAGGTGCACCCCGAGCTCGTTGAGGCGTTCCAGGTCGAACCGCATCGAGCCCTTGGAGCCGTTGATCTCCCAGGTCAGAGCGTTCTTGCGACCGAGGCAGAAGCGTGAGGCCTCCAGCGTCCCCATCGCTCCCGAGTCGAAGTCGATGACCGCCGCGAAGGCATCGTCGACGCTCACCTTACCGCCCGGTCGGTCACCGATGAAAGTGGTGGTCGACGCGCTGACGCCGGCGATCTCTCCCACCAGATAGCGGGCCAGATCGATCACGTGGGCGCCGAGGTCCCCGAGCGCGCCCGAGCCCGCATCGTCGGCCTGCAACCGCCAGCTCATCGGTGTGGCGGGGTCGGCGATCCACTCCTGCAGGTAGCTGCCCCGGAAGTGATAGATCTCGCCGAGCTCCCCCGCCTCGAGCATCTCTCGGGCCAGGCGCACCGCCGGCACGAAGCGGTAGTTGAAGGCGCACAGGTGCTTCACCCCGGTGGCCCTCACGCGCTGCCAGATTTCGAGAGCCTCATCGGCGTTGCGGCCCAGCGGCTTCTCGCAGGCCACGTGCTTGCCGGCCTCGGCGGCCGCGATCGTCGGCTCGCCGTGCAGGTTGTTGGGGGCGACGTTGTCGAACAGGTCGATCCGTTCGTCGGCCACCAGCTCGCGCCAATCGGTGACCGACCGCTGGTAGCCGTAGCGCCGAGCCGCCTCCCCGACGGCGGCCTCGTCCCGTCCGGCGATCGCCACCAGGTCGGGAAACATCGGCGGCGGCCAGGTCATGTAGGAGAGCGTCCGGAAGGCGTTGGAGTGAGCCTTGCCCATGAAGGCGTAGCCGAGCATCCCCACGCCGATGTGCGGGATCTCCTCGACGCTCATGCCGAGCCCTGGAAGGCAGCGTCGAAGATCAGCCCGGAAGCGGGGAAGTCGGTCCGCCTCAGGAACGCCACCGAGTCCGGGGCACCCCAGTCCCGCTCCATCCCCGAGTCCTCCCACTCGACGGCCAGCGGACCGTGATAGGCGATCCGGTTGAGTGCCCGGAACAGCGCCTCGAAATCGACGTCGCCGTGGCCCGGGGACACAAACGTCCACCCCCGGTCCATCTCGCCGAAGTCCAGATGTGAGCCCAGGATCGAGCGCCGGCCGTCAAGGTTCACCTGAGCGTCCTTGACGTGAACGTTGTAGATGCGGTCGGCGAACTCGAGCGCGAAGGCGGCCGGGTCCAGGAACTGCGGGACGAAGTGGCTGGGATCGAGGTTTATCCCGAAGCCGGGGCGGTGATCCACAGCGGCCAGCGTCCTGCGTGTGGTCACGAAGTCGTAGGCGATCTCGGTGGGGTGCACCTCGAGGGCAAAGCGCACACCCTCGGCGTCGAACACATCGATGATGGGGTTCCAGCGCTCGGCGAACTGCTCATAGCCCCGCTCGATCGCCGCCCAGTCGTTGGGTGGGAACGAGTACAGCATGTGCCAGATCGGCGAGCCCGTGAACCCGGTCACGACCTCCACGCCGAACTGGGCCGCCGCGCGCGCGGTGTCCTTCATACGCTCCGCCGCGCGAGTACGGACGCCCTCCGGATCACCGTCCCCCCACACCTCCGCCGGCAGCACGCCGCGGTGGCGAGCGTCGATCGGGTCGCAGACCGCCTGCCCGACCAGGTGG
Source organism: uncultured Solirubrobacterales bacterium (assembly GCA_963744195.1). Lineage (GTDB taxonomy): Bacteria > Actinomycetota > Thermoleophilia > Solirubrobacterales > Solirubrobacteraceae > Palsa-465. The sequence goes on along the minus strand of CAVUSY010000004.1, from coordinate 148,809 downwards.
GCGCCCAGCGCCCAGCAGTCCAGCCCGTGTCGCTCCAGCAGCTCGCGGCGGCCACGAACGTACTCCGGCTCGCCCAGCGCGCGGTCGACTTCGAAGTGATCGCCCCAACATGCGAGCTCCAGCCCGTCAAATCTCCAGGCCGAGCATTTCGCCGCCAGCTCCTCGAGCGGCAGGTCGGCCCACTGTCCCGTGAACAACGCAATCGGTCTAGCCATGTCGCTCTCCAGAGTCCGGCGCTGCAGGATGCCGGCGGCCCCGGCATTTGGCGTGCACGATACTCGCGGGCCGGTCTCACGCTCACGCCGGCGGCCCAACGGCGGCGGCGCCTGATACGTTCGCGCCCGAATTCCCAAAAACTTGGAGGCAGTCGGTGTCAGAATCGTCGGATCTCACCCGCCGCGGATTGTTCAAGACGGGAGCGGCGCTGGGAGCGTCGGGGCTCGTTTACGAGTCACTCGGCGGTCGCATGCTCGCGTCGGCGAACGCACGGACGGGTCGTTGCGGCGGTCGGCTGAAGGACATCGAGCACGTAGTCGTCCTGATGCAGGAGAACCGATCGTTTGACGAGTTCTTCGGCACGTTCCCTGGGGTCCGCGGCTTTGGCGACCGGCGTGATCGCCGGGCGTTCGCACAGCCCGGCTATCACGGTCCGGGCTCGCGCAACGGGCACCTGCTGCCCTTCCACATCGATGGTCGCCGGCCGATCGGCCAATGTCTGGGCGACCTGGACCGCCCCACCCACAATTGGGCCCCCCAGCACCAGAGCTGGAACCACGGACGCAATGACCGCTTCTATGAGGTCCACTCCCGCCGGCAGTGGGACGGGAGCTTCGGAGCCAACGTCATGGGTTACTTCGAGCAGCGCGACATCCCCTACTTCTGGGCGCTCGCCAACGCCTACACGTTGTGTGACATGTACTTCTGCTCGGTGATCGGTCCCACCGAGCCCAACCGCGTGTATTCGGTCTCGGCCACGCTCGATCCGGAGGGAAAGCGGGGCGGACCCTGCCTGGAGACCGTCTTCGACGCAGCGGGTCTGGTCGGCAACTTCAGCTGGACCACGATGCCCGAGCAACTGCAGGCGCGGGGGATCTCGTGGAAGAGCTACACCGCCGCCGGCGGTCAATTCGACAGCCCGTTTCCGGCCTTTCGCCAGTTCCGCGACCGGCCCGAGCTCAACCGGCTGGGGATCCAACCGACGTACCCGACCGACTTCGAGGCCGACCTCAACCGCGACGAGCTGCCCGCGGTGTCATGGATACAGGTTTCCTTCGGCGACTCCGAGCACCCGGGGTTTCCGCCCGCCAAGGGCGAGTACGCCGTCGACCAGGTGTTGAGGGCGATCTGGCAGCGGCCGCACATCTGGCGCAAGACGGTGGTGATCGTCAGCCACGATGAGAACGGTGGGTTCTTCGACCACGTTGCGCCACCCACTCCTCCGCCCGGGACCAAGGGCGAGTTCCTCACCGTCAAGCCGTTGCCGGCCGCTGCGGGCGGGATCCGCGGGCCGGTCGGTCTGGGCTTCCGCGTTCCCTGCATCATCGTGTCGCCGTGGTCGCGCGGCGGGTTCGTCTGCTCGGATACGTTCGATCACACTTCGGTGCTGCGGTTGATCGAGCGACGCTTCGGCGCCGAGGTGCCGAATCTGAGTCGATGGCGGCGCTCGGTGACCGGCGACCTCACCACTGCGTTCAACTTCGCCGCAGCGCCCGACTACTCGGTCCCGAAGCTTCCTGCCACCAGTGCGACCTCGCCGCTCGTCACCACGGGCCAGTGCGCGTCGAGCCAGGTTGCGCCCTACCCGGTCCCGCGACACATCCAAATGCCGCGTCAACGGGCCGGGAAGCCCCGGCGCCCGAGTGGCGTCTGCTGAGCCGCGGCTGGCGGGAAGCAGACTGAAGGTCAGCTCGTCGGAGCGTCGGCATCGCCGTTGCCGCGCTTGGCCCCCGGCATGCGGAACAGCGAGGCGAGCTTGGCCGCGAGCATGATGTCGCCGGCCAGTTGCATCCGTCCCTGGAAGTACGCCTGCATCGGATCGGAGTTGCCGCTGGCGAGGCGCAGAAACTCCGCCCCGTCCATGGTGATCGTCACGTCCGCATCGGGCCCCTGGGGCTCGCGGACCGTTCGGCATTTCCCGGACTCGATCGCCAGCTGATAGGTATCGACGCCGCCGTCGGCGCGCCCGGTGATGCACCAGCGGATCGACGACTTCACATCGGCCGCCTGGGCCGGATCCAGCTGCTTGGGCAGCTGCCAGAAGATTCCGTCGAGAATCGGCTTGCGGGCCGGTGAGCGCATCAGCTGCTCGATCCGCTCGGGCGGTGCGTCGCGGACCAGACGCCCGAACCCGTCGGCCAGCTGGGCCGGAGCGTCGGCCATCGACTGGCGGATGAACTCGAGCGCGCGCTGGGGGTCGAAGCCGAAATCTCTCATCCCCTCAGACGGTACTAGGTGCTCGAGCGATGAAACGCGACCGGGACGTCGGCCAGGTGGAGAAGATGAGAGCCGCTGCCCGCCACCACCGCGCTCTGATCATCGACGGCGCAGACGCGAGGGACCAGCGCGATCTGGGAGACCAGCTCGCAGTCCGCGATGTCGCCGCCCAGACCTGACCGGTAGAGCGCCGCAGCACCAGCGCCGGCACGGACGGCCGCCGACGGCGTCGGATAGCAACTCGTCACCGACTCGGCGATCCGGGCCGCATCGGTGCGCGCGCCGGCCAGCGCCCCGCACAGGGCGCCGGCGACATAGGTGTCCTCGATCGCGGGGGCGCCGTCGGTGCCCGCACACACGATCTGCAGCTGCAGCTCGTCCAGCTCACCCAGCGCGGTCAGGGCCTCGATCACCGCGCCGAGGTTGAGCAGACACGCCAGCATCACCTCGTCTGACCGGCGTCCCGCGGACACGATCGCCGGAGCTCCGTTGGTGGTGGCGAGTACCAGCTCGCCTCCCCGCCGTACGCTGGCGTCGACCGGAGAGTTGCCCTGATCGAATCCGGGCGGCATGAGGCAGCCGCGCTCCCCTGCCAGCACCCGTCCCGGCGCTCGTAACAGGAGCGCCTCCTCCACGCTGGATACGCACCGCACCCGTTCATAGCCGGCCGCGAGGGCTTGCGTGACGGTCGATGTCGCACGGAGGACGTCGATCACGACGGCGACGTCGGCGGGGCGCTGCGCGCGGCCGGTCAGGGCGACATCGATCATTGCGCGCCGGCCTCCATCGAGCCGGGGAAGCTAGACGGCACGCCCGGGATCAACCAGCGAAGTTTCGAACGGGGGCGAGCCTTTCGACTATGCCTCGCTGGAAGATATAGAGCTATACCTATCTATTGGCGCAAAAGAATAGTTGATGTCTATCAATTAGGGGCTTAGTGTCGACACACACTGTTTCGACCGAAGGCGCGATCCAACCATGACGCTTACCCCTGTCAATCCTGTCGAGCCACCGGCGGTAACCGCCAAGAAGAAGGATCGCTGGGCCGCCGGCGTCACCCCTTACGCCGAGATGGGCTATTGGGACGCCGACTACGAGCCGAAGGACACGGACATCCTGTGCGCCTTCCGGATCACGCCGCAGCCCGGCGTCGACCCCATCGAGGCCGCCGCCGCGGTTGCCGGCGAGTCCTCGACGGCCACCTGGACGGTGGTCTGGACCGACCGGCTGACCCCTCACGAGCACTATCAGGCCAAGGCCTACCAGCTCGACCCGGTCCCCGGCATCGAGGGGCAGTACATCGCCCGGATCGCCTACGACATCGATCTCTTCGAAGAGGGTTCGGTGGCGAACCTCACCTCCTCGATCATCGGCAACGTCTTCGGCTTCAAGGCGCTCAAGGCCCTGCGCCTGGAGGACATGCGGATTCCCCCCCACTATCTGAAGACGTTCCAGGGCCCACCGCACGGGATCGTCATGGAGCGTGAATACCTCGATAAGTTCGGGCGGCCGCTGCTCGGCGCCACCACCAAGCCCAAGCTCGGCCTGTCGGCCAAGAACTACGGGCGGGTGGTGTACGAGGCGCTGCGGGGTGGACTTGACTTCACCAAGGACGATGAGAACATCAACTCACAGCCGTTCATGCGCTGGCGTGACCGTTACCTACACGCGATCGAGGCAGTCAATCGTGCCTCGGCCGCAACCGGCGAGGTGAAGGGTCACTACATGAACGTGACCGCGGGGACGATGGAGGACATGTACGAGCGCGCCGAGTTCGCCAAGGAGATCGGCAGCGTGATCATCATGATGGATCTCACCGTCGGATACACCGCGATGCAGTCGATGTCCAAATGGGCTCGCCGTAACGGCATGCTCCTGCACCTTCACCGCGCCGGTCACGGTACGTACACCCGGCAGAAGTACCACGGCGTCAGTTTCCGTGTGATCGCCAAGTGGTGCCGGATGATCGGCGTCGATCACATTCATGCCGGCACCGTGGTCGGCAAGCTGGAGGGTGATCCGCACATGATCAAGGGCTATTACGACGTGTGCCGCCAGCGCTCCAACAAGGCCAATCCGCAGACCGGGATCTACTTCGATCAGGACTGGGCCTCGCTCGCTCCGGTGATGCCCGTTGCCTCCGGCGGTATTCATGCCGGCCAGATGCATCAGTTGCTGCACTACCTCGGTGAGGACGTGGTGCTCCAGTTCGGTGGCGGGACGATCGGGCACCCGATGGGAATCGCGGCCGGAGCAACCGCCAACCGGGTCGCGGTGGAGGCGATGATCAAGGCCCGCAACGAGGGCAAGGACTACTACTCCGAGGGCCCCGACATCCTGCGCGACGCGGCCCGGGGGTGCCCCGAGCTCGACGCCGCACTCGAGGTCTGGAAGGACATCACGTTCGACTTTGAGTCGACCGACACCCCTGACGCCGTGGCCACTCCCACGGTCAGCCCCTAGATCCCGCAGAGGGAGACAGTCATGAGAATCACACAGGGAACGTTTTCGTTCTTGGAGGACCTCACCGACGATGAGATCGCGGCGCAGATTCGCTACGCCCTGGAGAACGAATGGGCGATCATGGTGGAGTACACCGACGATCCCCATCCACGTAACAGCTTCTGGGACATGTGGAACCAGCCGGAGTTCGACCTCCGTCCCGGCGAGGTCGACGTGGCCATGAATGAAGTCCACGCGTGTCGGGAGGCCTACCCCAATCACTACGTGAAGGTGGTCTGTTACGACAGCTCGCTGGGGCGCCAGACCTCGCGGCTCAGCTTCATGGTCAACCGCCCGGCGCAGGAGCCCGGATTCCGGCTCGAGCGCCAGGAGAAGGCCGATCGTCAGATGCGCTACACCATCGTCCCCTACGCCCATCAGGCTCCGGTGGGCCGGCGCTACGGCAACCTGGGCGATATCGCCAGCACGCGGGATCCGGCGGCGGTCCAGAACGCCACCCCGGGCCGTGACTCTCCGCAAGCGGCTTCCAATGGCCGTTCGGCCCACGACGGAATCGGTCCGGCTCGAGACGACGGCATCGGGGACTCCTGATGGCCGCTCGTGGCCTCGATACCACGGGCCGGCCACTCGATCCGCCCGCCGACGGAAGTGCCCCGGATCGGGGGCGGGGTTTCGGCACCGGTGAGCGGGGATCCCCCGCCTTTGCCGATGAGTTCGGCGGCCGCGTCATCCGTCCCGCCGATGGGGCGCGGGCGGGGTCGGCGGTCGAGTCGGTGGACTTCGCCGCGGCCGTGTCCGAGGGGGAGGCCGACGTTGAGTCGGTGATCCGCAACTCACGGGTGAACGAGGTGCTGGCGGGGATCGATCGCGATCTGATCGCGCTCGAGCCGGTCAAGCGGCGCATCCGGGAGATCGCGGCGCTGCTGGTCATCGACCGGCTGCGCGAGCAGATGGGCTTGCGCTCGCAGCGACCCACGCTGCACATGAGCTTCACCGGCAATCCGGGAACCGGCAAGACCACCGTGGCGCTCCGAATCGCCAGCATCCTGCATGGTCTCGGCTACATCGACAAGGGCCATCTCGTCTCGGTCACCCGCGACGATCTGGTGGGTCAGTACGTCGGGCACACCGCGCCCAAGACCAAGGACGTGGTCAAGCGCGCCTACGGCGGGGTCCTGTTCATCGACGAGGCCTACTACCTGCACCGTCAGGAGAACGAGCGCGATTACGGCCAGGAGGCGATCGAGGTCCTGCTGCAGGTGATGGAGTCCGAGCGCCAGAATCTGGTGGTGGTGATGGCCGGCTACAAGGATCGGATGGAGGAGTTCTTCCAGGCCAACCCGGGAATGGGCTCCCGCGTAGCCCACCACATCCACTTTCCCGACTACGATTCCGACGAGCTGCTGGACATCGCACGGCTGATGGTCGACCGGCAGGGCTACGTGATGAGCGAAGGGGCGGCCGAAGCGCTGCGCGACTACATCCAGCGGCGCGTGGGGCGACCCCGGTTCGCCCACGGGCGCAGCATCCGCAACGCGGTGGAGCGCGCCCGCATGCGCCAGGCGACCCGGCTGTTCGACAGCCACCGGAAGTTGACCCGCACCGACCTGGTCACGATCGAGCCCGGCGACTTTCTCCAGAGCTCAGTCTTCAGCGACAACTAGGGGAGAGCCATGCCGCGGCCCATCATTCTCGGTGTCGTCGGGGACTCGGCGGCGGGAAAGACGACCATGACACGGGGCCTGGTGCGTATTCTCGGCGAGGACTGGGTGACCGCGGTCTCCACCGACGACTACCACCGCTACGACCGGCGCCAGCGCGCCGAACATGGCATTACTCCGCTGCATCCCGATTGCAACTACGTCGACATCATGTCTCAGCATCTGGGCCACCTGCGCCGGGGCGAGCCGATTCTGAAGCCCGTCTACGTTCACTCCGACGGGACCTTCGGTGCACCTGTGTACGTCGACCCCAAGCCGTTCACGATCGTCGAGGGTCTCCTCGGCTACCACTCAGAGGAGCTGCTCGACGCCTACGACGTCCGCGTATACCTGGCGCCGCCGGAGGACCTGCGGCGCCGGTGGAAGGTCAAGCGTGACACCGCCCGCCGGGGCTACACCACCGATCAGGTGCTGCGCGAGCTTGACCGGCGCGAACCCGACTCGGCCCAGTTCATCCGCCCCCAGGAGCGCTACGCCGACGTGGTGGTCTCCTTCCGTGAAGGCGAGGGCCACGATCCCCAATCGCTTGACGCCGAGCTGCTGCTGCGAGACACCCTTCCGCATCCCGACCTCTCGCCTGTCAACGGCGGCGGCGTCTCGCCCGCCAACGGCCGCGGCCGCGGGATCACTGTCACGGCGCGCGGCTCCGCGCTGCTGGTGAACATCGCCGGCGACATCAAGCACGACCAGGCCGTGGAGATCGAGGAGGCGATCTGGGAGAAGCTGCATTTCGCCTCGCACCTGCGCTCGGATCGGCTGGGACAGTTCATCGTCGGCAACGACCTGCAGCGCTCGGCATCGCTGGCCCTGGTGCAGTTGCTGATCCTGTATCACCTGGTGACCGCCAAGGCCGCGATCGCGCTGGGCGGCATCGGGCCACGCGCCGAGGCCGAGGGCGCGGTGGACAAAGAGCCGGCCCAGGCGGCGAGTGTCGAGAAGGCGGCGGCGGGGGTGGAGCCATGATGCCGCGGCCGGTCATCCTCGGCGTCGTGGGCGACTCGGCCGCCGGTAAGACCACCATCACCCGGGGTCTGGTGCGCGTGCTCGGCGAGGAGCACGTCGCCCACATCTGCACCGATGACTACCACCGCTACGACCGCCGGCGACGCGCCGAGTTGGGTATCACCCCGCTGCATCCGGACTGCAACCACCTGGACATCATGTCCCAGGACCTCGTCCACCTGAGGCGGGGGGAGGCGATCCTCAAACCGGTCTACAGCCACGCCGACGGGTCGTTCGCGGCACCGGTGTACATCCGGCCCCGCCGTTTCATGGTGATCGAGGGCCTGCTCGGCTATTACCTGCCTGAGATGCTCGACATGTACGACGTGCGCGTGTTCCTCAACCCTCCCGAGACACTGCGGCGCCGCTGGAAGGTCCAGCGCGATTGCTCCCGCCGGGGCTACACCACCGATCAGGTCCTGGCCGAGCTTGATCGACGGGAGCCGGATTCGGAGGCGTTCATCCGGCCACAGCGACGCAACGCCGACATGCTCGTCTCGTTCCTGGAGCCGGCCGATGCCAAGCGTGACCCAACTCACCTCGATGCCGAGCTGACCCTCCGGGACGGATTGCCCCATCCCGACCTCAAGCCGTTCGTTCAGGACGGGCCCGGCGGTCTCACGATGCTCGAGCGTGACGGCGAGCGCCTGGTGCGGATCCCGGGGCGGATGGACCCCGAGCAGGCGGCGGCGATCGAAGAGGCGGTGTGGGCTCGGATGCACTTCGCCACCCATCTCCGCGCTCGTCGACTCGGCGAGTTCACGGTCGGAACGGAGCTCTACCGGTCAGAGTCACTGGCCCTGGTCCAGCTTCTGGTCCTCTATCACCTGGTCACGGCCAAGGCCGCCCTCGCCCTGGGTAGCGACCGCGCGCGTAGCAGCGATCGGCCCGGCATCCCGCCGGCTGACGCATTGGTCGCGCCCGTCGCGGGTCCCGGCCTCCTGCCGACGCAGACCCTGTAGCCGACGGCGCTCAAGCGACGCCGGCGAGCTCCCGCTCGGCGCCGGCGTCCGCGGACGCCGCAACGTGGAGGACCGGTACGCCCAAAGCACGGATCTTGCTCGGCAGGTCGATCCGAAGCCATCGGGACAGCCGCCACGGCAGCGTCGAGAGGATGATCTCGTCGTAGCCGCGGAGATTGAGAGCATCGGCGACCGCTGCGAGCGGATTGGCATCCCCGATCTGCCCGGTCACTTCCCGTTCGGCCGCCTCGGAGAGCACCGGCAGCGCCATGGCCAAGCGCTCGCGAGCCGCCTCACGGCCGGCCACCTCGGGGTCGACGAGGCGATGCAGCCCTTGCGCCGTGGCCGGCACGATCAGGTGAAAGCTCGCCTCGCCATCGGCCGCCCGGCGGCGCACCGCCTCCACCAGCGGTGAGTCGGTGGCGGTGCGATTAGCGACCAGCAGGATGCGAGATGAAGGCATGAGCTCCGTGTCCATGAGTCCTGTGTCCTTGTGTCGATTGCCACGATCTATCCTGCCAGCCGCCGCGGGCTGCAACCATCGAGATTTCTCGTGCGACACAGCGTTGGCTCAATGCCTCCGAGCAGCCTGAGCACCCGAGGTTCAACGCCCGAACTGTCTCGAGGCACCCCGAGGGTCCTGCGCCCTCTGGCGCGCGGGTACCATCACGGGCGCCCGGGCGGTTAGCTCAGCTGGTAGAGCGCCTGCCTTACACGCAGGAGGTCACTGGTTCGAGCCCAGTACCGCCCACTGGTGAAAGCGCCGCACAGCGTGGGGCGCTGTCGGTCAGCCGGTCAGTGAGGGGGTTAGGGTGGGCTCTGCACGGCCGCAAGGCGGTCGCGGTTTCGCACGTGCACGACGACCTGGTGTCCGTCTTGGACAAGCGCCTGAGCCGCCAGCCGCCCGAGGCCGTCGGCCGATCCGGTGATGAAGACGCGCGCCACCGGGCCGCCTAGATCGCGGGTGCTTGTCCGTACTGCTCGGCGGTGACGTGCTCGCCCCAGCTGACCGGGCTGCCGCTCTCATCGTTCTGCTGCATTGCGGTGTGGACCATGAAGCGGTTGGGTGCCGCGCCGTGCCAGTGGTTCTCCCCGGGCTCGAAGAAGACGCGGTCACCGGGACGGATGACTTCGACTGAGCCGCCTTCGCGCTGGCAGAGTCCGACCCCTTCGGTGACGAAGATGGTCTGACCGTGCGGGTGGGTGTGCCAGGCAGTGCGCGCCCCGGGAGTGAAGTGGACGCTGGCGGCGGCGAAGGTGGAGGTGCCGGCTGGGGTGGCGATGACGTCGATGTAGACGCCGCCGGTGAACCAGTCGTCGGGGCCCTTCTGGGTGTCGATGCTGCTGCGGGTGATCTGCATGGGGTTGCTCCTGGTTGCTCGGGCTTTGAGGCGAGATCGACCGATCGTGTCGGTAACGCCGTCGGCGGCGTTGGATCAGAGGCCGCCAGCTTCGGCGCGCGACCGCGTGACGTCTCCGGCGTCGGGGGTTGCCGCCCAACTGGCGAGCAGTGCCAACGCTTCTGCGGATGTGGAGCCGGGTTCGGCCGTGTAGACGACGATGGTGAGGCCGTCGGCGAGGACTTCGAGTCGGTTGAAGCTGAGCTCCAGCTCTCCGACGACCGGGTGGTGCAACTGCTTGACGCCCTTGGTGTGCAAGCGGACGTTGTGGGCAGCCCACAGGGTGCGGAACTCGTGGCTCTGGGTGGCGAGCTCACCGACGAGGTCTGACAGTTCGCGGTCCCGCGGGTTGCGGCCTGCTTCGGTGCGTAGAAGTGCCACAGTCTCCCGGGCGGCGCGGTCCCAGTCGGCGTAGATCGTGCGCGCGTCTGGGTCGAGGAAGATGTAGCGGGTCCAGTTTCCGGGCTGCCGGTCGTTGCGGAAGAGCGCCGGGTACAGCGCGCGGCCGAGTGGGTTGGCGCTGAGCGCGTCCAGGCGGGCGTTCTCGGCGAAGGCAGCGGCGGTGGTCATGGAGTCGAGCATCCATTGCACGCTCGGTCGCACGTTCTGCGTCGGTGCCCGGCGGCGGCTGCGCGCGGTGGGCTGACTGGCGGCGGCGAGGTCGTGCAGGTGGGCGCGCTCCGCTTCGTCGAGCCGCAGCGCGTCGGCCAGGGCGTCGAGGACGCTGTCGGAGGCACTGCCGAGGTTGCCTCGTTCTAGGCGGTTGTAGTAGTCGACGCTCAGTCCGGCGAGCATTGCCAGTTCCTCGCGGCGCAGTCCGGGCACCCGGCGCGGGCCGAAGACCTGCAGGCCAGCGTCCTCGGGCTTGATGCGCCCGCGGCGTGAGGTGAGAAAGTCGCGGACCTCGCTGCGGATGTCCATGGCATCGACATTAGAGCCCCGCGGGGGCGGCTGGGGTGCCCTGTGAGTACCTGGAAGAAGCGGACCTCTCAGAAGGGCAAATCCTGTGGCACGGTGAGTTGCGATGAGCCACGAGATCGCTGCCATGACCTTGATCCCCACGACCGCCATCGCCGTCATCCGCGGCCGCCGTCCCGGCGGTCCCGGCGGTCCGGCCACCGAAACCAAGCGAAGGAGACCACCGAATGCGTGGAGTAGTCATGCACACTCCCGGAGATGTTCGCGTGCAGGAACGCGACGACCCCCGGATCATCGACCCGACCGACGCCGTCATCCGACTGTCGGCGACCTGCATCTGCGGCTCTGACCTCTGGCCCTACCGCGGTGTCGAACCGGTTGACCACACCGTGATGGGCCACGAGTACTGCGGTGTCATCGAGCAGGTCGGCTCCGACGTCCAGACGCTCAAGCCCGGCGACTTCGTCGTCGGCTCGTTCGTGATCTCCGATAACACCTGCGAGATCTGCCAGGCCGGGTATCAGTCCAAGTGCGTGCACGCGCAATTCGTGCACGGAACCATCGGCACCCAGGCCGAGCGCGCCCGCATCCCCTACGCGGACGGCACCCTCGTCAAGACCCCCGAACACCCCAATGACGACATGCTGCCCTCGCTGCTGGCCGCGTCCGACGTGCTCGGCACCGGCTGGTTCGCGGCAGTCGCCGCCCACGCCGGCCCCGGCAAAACGCTCGCCGTCGTGGGCGACGGAGCAGTCGGGCTGATGGCGATCCTCGCCGCCAAGCAACTCGGTACCGAACGGATCATCGCCATGTCGCGCCATCCCGAACGACAGGCCCTCGCCGAGTTCTACGGCGCCACCGACATTGTCGAAGAACGCGGCGACGAGGGCGTAGAGCGCATCAAGTCGCTCACCAAAGGCCTCGGCGCGCACTCAGTCATCGAAGCAGTCGGCACGCGAGAGTCCTTCATGCAGGCCGTCGGAGCCACACGCGCCGGCGGCCACCTCGGATACGTCGGTGTCAACTACGGCGTCCAGATCCCAGGAATCGAGCTGTTCTTCGCCGGCATCCACACCCTCGGCGGCCCCGCCCCCGTCCGCCGCTTCCTTCCCGACCTCATCGACGTCGTCTGGAAGGGCGAGATCAACCCAGGCAAGGTCTTCGACCTCACCCTCCCGCTCGATCAGGCCGCCGACGGCTACAAAGCCATGGACGAACGTCGCGCCATCAAAGTCCTCCTAACTCTCTGATCAACCCGAATCCACGCGCGTCGGCGGGGCCGCCGCCTTATCTCGCGACCGCCGCGGGGCGTGGCTCAGCCTCCGGCCTCCCTCGCCCGGCGGCACCTCCTTGGAGGTCGGCCTCGATCTCCTCCAGGCTGCGGCCCTTGGTCTCAGTCACGAAGGCCTTCACGAATAGGCCGGCAAGGATGCCGAGAGCCGCGTAGCCCAGGAACACCGTTCCGGGGCCCAGCGAGGTCAGCAGCGACGGGAAGGTTTGCGAGACCACAAGGTTGGCGGCCCAGTTACCGAACACGGCCACGCCCATCGCCGTGCCGCGCACGCTCAGGGGCAGGACCTCGGGGATCATCACCCATACGACCGGGCCCCAGGTCGCCGCGAACGATGCGATGAAGGTTCCCAGGCAGACGAGCGTGATGATCGCCGCTGGGTCGCCGGGATGGTGGGGGGTCGCCAGGACGGAGAGTGAGATTCCCAGGACGAGCAGGCTGACGACCATGCCCGCCACGCCCGCGTACAGCATCGGCTTGCGCCCAACCCGGTCGATGATTCGGACCGCGATCACAGTCATAACCACGTTCACCACGCCGATGATCAGGTTTGCGTAGATGGCACTGGTCTTCGCGAAGCCGACATTGGTCAGTGTCGTCGGCGCGTAGTAGATGATCGTGTTGATCCCGACCAGCTGCTGGAAGACGGCCAATCCGGTCGCGACCAGCAGCGCCGGACGAACCCACGTCGCGCGCCACAGCGCGGTAAGCCCGCTGGCGCTCTGTTCAGTCTGCTCGACCTCGCGGATCTCCTTGATCTGCTCTCCGGGGGGCTCATCGCCCGGCAGGTCATCCAGCACCTCGCGCGCCGTTTCCTCCTCCCCGGTGTGTACGAGGTATCGCGGTGTCTCGGGCATGAACAGCATTCCCACCAGCAGGATCAGCGACGGCACTGCCGCCAGACCCAGCATCAGCCGCCAGTTGGCCGAGGAGGCCAGGATCGCGTTGACAATAAACGCCACCAGGATGCCGCCCACGATCATCAACTGATTCAGAGAGGCGATGGCCCCGCGCACTTCAGTCGGCGCTATCTCCGATAGATAGAGCGGTACCACCAGCGCCGCCGACCCGACCGCCAGCCCGATAATGAAGCGCGCCGCCACCAGCATTGCCACGCTCGGCGCCAGCGCCGCCAGCAGCGACCCGACCGTGAACACGATCGCGGCGATGATGATGAGCAGCCTTCGGCCCAACCGATCAGACAACCGGCCCGCGCAGGCAGCCCCAACCATCGCGCCCAAAAGCAGCGCCGCGACGATCGCGCCCTGCAAAAACGGCGACAACTTGAACGTGTTCGGGATAAACAGCAGCGCCCCGGAGATCACCCCTGTGTCGTAGCCAAACAGCAGGCCCCCCAAGGCCCCAAAGAAATAGATCGTCCGACCGGTTGGTCGCAGCGCGTTCATCGAGTCCTCCCTCGCGGTAAGCGATGACTATGTCGCGTCTGCCTCAATCTCTTTCCTCATGAGCGTGTCCCCAAACCTGTTGGCCCACCGAGGCGTTCACCACCTCGCTGCTGCCTTGCTGGGCTCCCGTGCAGCACTCCACCGGAAGATGTGTCGCTCGGCTCGGCATCGCTACCGGCGTTGCTTGCTGTGGGTGAGGTGGGCGGGTAGGGTGGCCCGAAACGGTTGAGGGGACTCGGTGGTGTCGGCGATGGACGCTTTGAAGCGGCAGTTGGAAGACGCTTTCGTGGGGGAGCTGCTGGCTGACGGCGATGCGGGATACGAGGCAGCGCGGCGTGTCTGGAATGGGATGGTGGATCGCAGGCCAACGTTGATCGCACGCTGCGCGGGCGATCGCGACATCGTGCTGGCGCTGAATGGGGCGCGGGAGCAGGGGTTGGCTGTGGCTGTGCGGGGAGGGGGTCACAACGTCGCGGGCAACGGGGTGTGCGATGGCGGCGTGGTGATCGATCTGTCCTCACTAAAGGCGATCGAGGTCGACCCGGAGAGCCGGGTCGCAAGGGTGGGGCCCGGTGTACTGCTCGGTGAGCTTGACCGCGCCACGCAGGCCCATGGGCTCGCGACCCCGACCGGCAACGTGTCGATGACGGGTGTGGCGGGCTTGACGCTCGGTGGGGGGCTGGGGTGGATCGCACGCAAGCACGGCCCGGCGTGCGACAACCTGCTCGCTGCCGAGGTCGTGACCGCCGAGGGGCACCGTGTGAGAGCCAGCGCGGAGGAGAACCCCGATTTGCTGTGGGGGTTACGAGGCGGCGGCGGCAACTTCGGCGTGGTGACCTCGTTTGAGTATCGGCTTCATCCGGTCGGTCCCCACGTGCTGGCCGGTGGCGTGCTGCACGCGTTTGCCGACGCTCCTGAGCTGTTTCGGTTCCTTCGCGAGTTCGTCGCCGAGGCGCCCGACGAGCTGTCCGTGACCGCATCGACATTTCGAGCCGCGGCGCCGATGCCGGTGCCGGATGAGATGCTTGGCGAACTGGTGACGGTTCTAGCGGTCTGTTACGCAGGTGATCTGACCGCCGGGGAGCGAGCGTTGGGACCGCTTCGCGGCTTCGGCCGGCCGCTGCTCGACGGCATCGCGCCGATGCCGTACACGGCTCTCCAGAGCGGGTCGGACGCGTCGTACCCGAGCGGTCAGCACAACTACTGGAAGTCGCACTATCTCCGAGATCTTTCCGACGACGCGATCGACACGATTATCGCGCACGCGCCGCGCATGAGCTCACCGCTGTCCTCCTTCTATCTCCAGCACCTCGGCGGCGAGATCGCCCGCCCAGACAGCACGAGTGCGGCGTTCGGCCACCGCGATGGATTATTTGATTTCGCGATCCTCACCGTCTGGCGCGACCCAGCCGAGACCGCCGAACACGTTGCATGGGCTCGCGAGTTCTTTGAGGCGATGCAGCCTCACGCGCATGGCGTCTATGTCAACAATCTCGGAACAGAAGGCGCCGAGCGCGTCAAGTCCGCCTATGCCCCCGACACCTACGCCAAGTTGGTCGCTCTCAAGGACACCTACGACCCCCGCAACGTCTTTCGTCTCAACCAGAACGTTGCGCCCAGCCACGTCTCCGCCGCGGCGGAATGACGGCCGCTGACTCAGTAAGTCCTTTCACGGATCCTGGGGTCTGGTGATTGGTCGAAGGATCGCGGCAACCTCGTCGTGTCCGGGACTGTCGAGGTAGCGCTGGCCGGCCTGGCAGAGATCCAGGGCTGTGCGCCCGTGCTCGTCGCGCAGCTGCGGGTTGGCGCCGTGTAACAACAGTCGCCGGACACTGAGCGGTCGTCCGCGCTGCGCGGCGACGCGCAACGCCTGGCGGCCGAACATCTCGTCGACGGCGTCCACTGGCGTGTCGCGCCTGACGAGCTCGTCGATGACGTTCAGACGCTGGTGGTCGGCGGCGAAGATGATCGCCCGGATGCGCGATTGCAGATCCGTCTCGGGTGTGAGCCAGCCACTGACGTCGCCGATCGCGGCGGCGCTCTCGATGCCATGCGCCTGCACGCCGGCGCCGACCAGCAGGTCAAGCACGTCGGTCATCCCGAACACGGCGGCATGCATCAGCGCCGTCCCGCCGGGCACCCCGCCGGAATCTGATCGTGCGCGCGCATCGATATCGGCGCCGGCGTCAACGAGTACGCGCGCCACCTCCAGGTCGCCGTAGCTGGCGGCGGTCATCAGCGGCGTCTCGGCGTCGTCGGGTAGACCATCGACCGGAGCGCCGGCATCGATCAGGGCACGGGCGACCTCTCCGGTTCCCGGAAGCTCTTTGGGCAGCCCGAGCCGCTCGTGGTCAAAGCCGATCATCGCGATATACGCCAACGGGTTGGCGGACTTGTGATCAGACCAGTTGACCATCCGCTCGATCGCGAGACGCGGATCGTCGGCGAGAAGTGACGTCACGCGCACGACGTCGCGGCTGTTGAGAATGTCGCGGCGTTCTACTTCCGTCTTGAGGCAGGCCCAGCTGCTGAATCCGTATTCGCGGGCGAGCGCCAGCTGCGCGGACGCCAGGATCCGTCGCGAGGACACCGCCCGGATCCGCGCGATGGCCGCAGCGGTCGCCGGCATCAGCGGAACGTAGAAGATCCTTGGCCTGGTGGCGGAGCTGGTCAAGGTCGGGGCGGGCCGGAAGATAGGGCATGACGACTCCTCGTAAAGCTCGTAGTCCGCGTCGGGCCGAAGAGATCGTCAGCTGACCGGGCTTCAGCCCGTATCGTGGCATCTGCGACGATGGAGATAGTGTCGATCGCTTCGCCCGATCGGGAGGGTGTGCCAGCGCGGGCCACGGTGACTGTCCGCGGTCAGGCCGTCGTTCGTACCGAGCCTGATGCGGCGACCTTGTGGATCACGTTGAGCGCATTTGAGGAGTCGCCGGGCAAGGCGCTGGGGGATGTCGCCGAGCGTGCGGAGGCGCTTGGCACGCTCTTGGACGAGCTCGGCGTGCGGGAGGCGGATCGCTCGACAGCGGGCGTGTCGGTCGCGGAGGAGTTCGATCCTCCAACGCGCGGCAGCCGCGGGCTGGGTCATCGCGCGACGGCACGGATCGCGGTGCACCTCGCCGATCCCGAGGTGATCGGCAGGGCGATCTTACGAGCCAGCGAGGACCTCGGGGCCAGCATCGACGGTCCGCACTGGTTCGTCACGCCGGCTAACCCGGCTCGTTTGGAGGCGGCCAGCCAGGCGGCCGCGGATGCTCGAAGCAAGGCTCAGGCGTACGCAGCCGGCGTCGGTGTGACCCTCGATGGCCTGATGTGCCTGGTCGAGCCCGACGCGGCGAGCCGTCCGGGCGGCCTTGGCACGGTCTCGGCCGCTGCAAGTGGCCGTGACTTGTCGATCGATGTCGAGGAGTACGAAGTCCGAGCGACGATCGACGCGACATTCGCACTCAACGTCGGCGATGACGAGCACGGCAGTCAACGGCAGTCCGCTTCCAAACCGAAGGCCAGCAGAACGCACCGCTCACGATCGTGATTGCCCACCAGGGTCGGGGGGCGGTGCAACGGTAGCCTTGGCCGGTGTTCGATCACGTCGGTGTCCACAACTCAGACCTCGCGGCCTCCGAGCGCTTCTATCGCACCGTGCTGAGCGTCCTGGGCGTCGAGCCGAGCCACGCGAGCGCCGACATGGTCGGGTGGGACGACTGGTGGATTGGGCCAACGGACCGCGAGCACCCGGTGACGCGCGGACTGCACGTCGCCTTCCGCGCCCGTGACCGCCCGCAGGTCGACGCGTTCTGGCAGGCCGGGGTCGACGCGGGCTACCGCGACGACGGCCCGCCCGGGCCGCGCACGCGGTACGGCCGGACGTATTACGGCGGCTTCCTGCTCGATCCCGACGGCAACAGCGTCGAGGCGGTCCACGACGAACGCGAGGACGCCGTGCCCGACGGCCGTATTGACCATCTGTGGATTCGCGTGCGCGACTGGCATGCCTCCCGGCGCTTCTACACGACGATCGCCCCGGACGTCGGGCTGCGCCTGGCGCACGACGAGCCCGGGCGCGTGCAGCTGTCCGGCCCGGATTACAGCCTCTCGCTCGTCCGGGACAAACGGCCACTGACCGAGCACGTGCACCTCGCGTTCCCTGCGCGCGAGAACGCCACGGTGCGCGCGTTTCACGCCGCCGCGCTCGCGGCGGGCTACGCGGACCACGGCGCGCCGGGCGAGCGCGCGGCCTACCACCCGGGCTACTACGCCGCGTTCGTGCTCGACCCCGACGGACACAACATCGAGGTGGTCAACCACCACGGGGCCTGAGCGGTGGCGGGGAGTCCGTCCACGGCACGCCGGCCGAGGGCCTGCGGCGCGCAAGTCCGGAGCGCACGGAGTTTGATCGCATATGTCGATCGCCAAAGCGATCAAGAGTCATTGTTTGATCGAAAATGGACGCTATCGTGATGTGGAGAACACGAACCGGAGTCCATATGCATCCCTCACTCTCGAGCATCACCATCAACGCCCACCTCCGCGATCTGCAGCGGGCAATGCACCCCGAGCGCAGCAAGCGCCCGCGCCGTTCCCTTCTGGCGCGGATCCGTCCGAGTCGCTAACCGTCGGGAGCGCTGCCCCGGAGCCGACCAAGCGGAAAGCCGGGCGGCTTTGCTCAATCCTGGTCGATCGCAGCGACGATGGTCTTTGCGAACTCGTCGGGCCGTGACAGAAACGGGTGGTGCCCGTGTTCGACGGCCTCTAACGGGGGTTTGTCATGCGTTGATCGAGCGGCTCGGTGCTGGCTTGAGCGCGTAAGGCGCGGCCGATCACGAGGCGTTGGATTTCGCTGGTGCCTTCGAAGATGGTGTAGAGCTTGGCGTCGCGGTACCACTTCTCGACCGGGAAGTCCTTGACGTAACCCCATCCGCCCATGGTCTGGATCGCCTGCTCGCAGGCGCGCACGGCCACCTCGGAGGCTTTGAGCTTTGACATCGACCCCTCGGCGTTGTCAAACGGCTGGCGCTGAGCGGCCATCCACGCCGCCCGCCACGTCAGCAGGCGAGCCGCGTCTATGTCGGCGGCGATGTCGGCGAGTGGGAATGAGACTCCCTGGTTTTCGATGATTGGCTGTCCGAAGGCTTCTCTCCCGACGGCGTAGTCGCGCCCGAACTCCAGCGCCGCCCGGGCGATTCCGATGGCCTGGGCGGCGACCATCGGTCGGGTGCGCTCGAACGCGCCCAGCGCGGCTGAGCTGCGGCGCTGAACGGCGGCGGCCGGCCCACCTTCTTCGGCGGGGGTGATCGGCATGCGCCCTTGCTCGGACTTGCGCCCTTTCGCGATGCGCTGCTGCAGTCGCTCATCCCCACCCAGGAGGTGCTCACCCGGCACGCGGCAGTTCTCCAGGACGATCTCGCCGGTGTGTGACGCGCGGCATCCCAGCTTGTCCAGCTTGCGCAGCAGGGACAATCCGGGGGTGCCTTTGGGCACGATGAAGACGCCTTGGCCGCGATGTCCGGCTTCCGGGTCGACGGTGGCCACGACAACGTGGACGTCGGCGATTCCGCCGTTACCGATGAAGACCTTGTGCCCGTCGATCACCCAGTCATCGCCGTCTCTTCGGGCCTGGGTCTGGATCGACCGGATGTCGCTTCCGCCGCTGGGTTCGGTGACGGCGAGCGCGGCGAGCTTTATGTCGCTGGGGGTTCCAAAGCATTCCGGCGCCCAGCGAGCGAGCTGCTCGTCGGTCGCGGCCTGACGTATTGCGGCCAGGGCGAGCGCGGGCATCACGATCGAGAGACCGATGCCGGCGCAGCCCCAGAACAGCTCTTCCATGAGGATGGGGAGCGACAGCCCGGTCGGATCGACCGATAGCTGCGCATAGAGTTCCCAGCCGTAGAAGCCCTGCCGCGCGGCCTCCTCGAGGACGGCCCAGGGGAACTCCTGGGCGGAGTCGTAATGCGCCGCGATAGGACGGATGACGTCGCGGGCGAACCCGTGGGCCTTCTCGCGCAACGCGGCCTGCGCGTCAGTCAGCTCTAGCGAGAAGCTCATGAGTCAGCCCGTCCCTCGTTGCCGGTGTCAGAGAACCCCTCCAGTGACTGCTTCATCGTCGCCAGTGCGTTCCAGGCGTTGGGGAAGCCCGCGTAGACCGCCACCTGGCGCAGGACCTCGCGGATCTCCTCCTCAGTGGCGCCCTGGCGTCGGGCGGCGCGGACGTAGACACCTAGCTGCAGCTGCTGATCGAGCGTCGCGAGCATCGCGATCGTGCACAGAGCCCTCGTCTTGGCGTCCAGCACGTCCCCGGCGTATACCTCGCCGTAGACGAAATCCATGATGTAGCGGTGAAGCTCCGGATCGAGCTGCTCGAGGTACTCCCGACCGCGGTCGACGTTTTCGGGTCCGACGAAGCGGGCCATGACCTCTGCGCCGCGCTCACTCATGGGAGGCGCCCCGCTCTGCGAGGTAGGCGGTCGGGTCGAACGCCACCCGGATCCCGGTAGAGGCAAATTTGCCGACGAGATCACCGTCGGCCAGCACATCGGCTTCTGCCCACACCAGTCGTCCGCCCGCTCGGATGACCTTCGCCTCGGCTCGTAGCCGGTCGACCTTCTTAGCGTTGATGGGTCGGATGAAGCGCGCGAAGATATCGATGGTGGTGATCGCGCTCGTCTGAATCTCCTCGTCGTCAAGGATCGTCGTTGTGGCGGCCGCCATCGCGGCATCTGCCAGCGCGGTCGCCACGCCGCCCTGGATCACGCCCAGGGGATTACCCAGCTCCTCAGAAGCGTCCATCTCGTACGCGGCCTCCCCGCGTCCGAACCGCACCAGATGCATCCCGAGCGTCTCAGACACCGGCGAGCGCAACTCGCCCGCCTTGCTCTTCTCCAACATCTGATCGACGAAATCGTGACTCATGTGTGCGTTCCAATCCGGTCGAGGCGTCCAGGTTACTCTTGAGTAAGGTTACTCCAGAGTAAGGTATCGGTTACGACCAGAATGTCCTCGCCATCGAGAATGAATCGCCGCCGGATGCCGCGCGCTGAGCGTGAGGACGAGATGCTCCACGCTGCGGGCCAGGAATTCGCCACCCACGGGTTCCACGGCGCGTCCATGGACGCGATCGCCCAAGCCGCCGGCATCTCCAAACCGATGCTCTACAACTACTTCGGCTCAAAGCAAGGGCTGTACGCCGCCTATGTCGAGCGCTCGGGTCGCGCGCTCCTCAAGAGCATGCGCGAGGCCGACTCCCGCACCGCGCCCGCCGCCCAGCGGCTGCACGCAGGCATCCTCGCGTTCCTAACCTACGCCGAGGAACACAGCGCAGGCTGGACCATCCTTCACCGAGAAACCCTCGCGCAGGGCGGGCTACTGGCCGCAGAACTCTCAGAGCTTCGCGAACGCGTCACCCAAATGCTGACGGCGCTCTTCGGAGATGAGGCGTTCGCGAACGCGTTCGCCGGCGCCGGCGAGTCCCTGGCCAGCTGGTGGCTGGCCCACCCCGAGCAACCGAAACAGGAAATCGCAAGAATCCTGATGGAGATTGCTCATGCCGCGCCACTGGATCAACTCAGCCCGGCCGTGCACATCGGGTGGCCACGGCCGCCTTCTGGCGGCACGCCTCGAGCTTGAGCGCCCCCCGCCGGAAAGCCTCATACGCCGGCTTCGCAGTCACCCGGCCATTGTCAAAGCGGAACAAGCCGGCGAACGCGAACGCATCGCTGCCGTCTTTGACCTCCTGGGTGACCCACGTGTAGTAGTAGAACCCCGTCAGCTCGAGCTGGCGGCGAACTCGGGCAAGCAGTGGGAGGACTTCCGCCAGCAGGCGCGCCTGCCCGGCCTCGGTCGTCTCGAAGTCGGCGCGAATCGAGACCTTGCCAAGCGCCGACGGCCAGCCCAACTCGGTCAGGATCATCGGCTTGCCCCTGTCCCCAGCCCGATTCATCACGTTGCGCACCAGCCGGAGGATTGTGATCACGCCGCTGGCCACCTTCGTATAGGGGTGAACGGCGACCACGTCGAAGAGGTTGCGCCCGCCGGCGGCGTAGACCTTCGCTAGGTCCGCCCAGACGTAGTTGGACAGCCCGGCCAGGACGACTTTCGCGCCCGGATCAGCTCGCTTGATTGCGGCGTGCGCCGATCGCAACAACCGGACATAGCTGGGCGCCCAGGACGGCGACACAGACCAGAAGCTGTGGATGTCAGGCTCGTTCCAGATCTGCCACGTGCGGATCGGGATCTTCGGGACATTGCGATGGCTGCTCCAGAAGCTCCCGCGTGGACCGTAGCGCCCGACTAACAACCGGAGGTAGCTCGCATACGGGGCGGCCCGGCGCGGAACACCCAGCGTCAACGCAGTAAATGTAAGCGGCGCCACGTCCCAGTACGGGGTGTAGATGACCACCGGCAACACGGTCAGGCCGCGCCGCGCGGCGGCCTCGACGATTCGATCGGTCTGAGCGAAGCTGGTCGGCACGTGGTAGGGCAGATAGTCACCGACCGCACTGAGCGGTACCTGATTCCAATCCGGATAGGGCTGGGCGGCGCTCCAGTTGAATACAACGCGGATGCTCTCGACGCCGCTCGCGACCATCGTGTCGATTTGCCGCTTCGGACTGACGCCCAGAGAGAAGACAGAGTCGGCGTTCATTCCAACGAACCCCGGTGGCACAGCCGCCCCCGCGGTGGTGGGAACAAGCAGAAGCATGGCCGCGACCGCCAAGCCCGCGACCAGGTGAAACGGGCTGCGCACGGAGCAAGTCTAACCACGACATCATTTCGAGCGAGCGAGCTCTCGGCACCACAGCGTCAACCAGAACCGCGGTGCGACACGCGTCAGTCCGGGCGCTAACTGGACTTGCGAAAGACGGCTCCGAACGCTCCCGCCAGCCAGCCGAGGACGCCAAGACCGAATGAGGAGATCACGTCGGGCGCCCCGGAGGAGTCGATCAGCCAGCTGACCAGGACGATGATGCCCACCCCGGCATACGTCAGGATGCCGAGCAGCAGTACGGGGGAGCCGGTCACCGCCTGGTTCACCTGGGCCGCAACATTCGGCCGCGCCACCATTGCCCCCGGTGCGGCCGAGACCTGCTGAATCTCAAAGCCGAGAACCGAGGCGGTCCCCGCTCCGACCGCCGACGCGAGGAAGCCGCCCACCGTGACCTGGGCGGTCGAGAAGGTGAGGGTGGGGTGTGCGGTGGAGGCAGTGAACGTGAGCAGCTTGATGGAGAGCCAGATCCACACCCCGGCGAACAGGAGCAGGACGAGTCCCGCCAAGGCCGTGACGAGGTTGGCCTCCAGCCAGCTCGTCACCTTCTTCAGTAGGGCCATCGTCCCTTGCTCCTTTCCCTGAGGGCCGGTTCCGGCGGGATACTTCACTACCGGCGCGGTGCGGTCAAGACGCCGCTGGCCCGGCGGCTAGAGTGAGCCTTCAATAGGCTCGTGGTTGCCTGTTCCCTGCTCAAAGTCACCCGCCAGGTGAACCTCCTCAGTGATCCTCTGCGTCGCCGGCAACCCATCGATCGACAAGCTGTTCGAGGTTCAGCGCCTTGCACCGGGAGGGATTCACCGGCCGCTGAATTTCGTCCAGCGGCCGGGCGGCAAGGGGATCAATGTGGCTCGAGCCGCGGCGAGTCTCGGCGCGGACGTATCGGTCGCGGGGTTGCTCGGAGGTCATTCGGGACGCTGGATCGAGCACGCGCTCAAGGCCGAGCCGGTCAAAGGAGAATTCGGCTGGGTCACCGCTGAGACGCGCGCTAGCCTTTCGGTGGCCGACCGAGAGACCGGCCGCCTGACCGAGTTCTACGAGGACAGCGCACCGATCACGGCCGCGGAGTGGGGTGAGCTCGGCTCGATCGTCGAGTCGCTGCTGGACACCGCCTCCTGGATCACGTTGTCCGGGTCCCTGCCGGTCGGTGCGCCCGCCGATGGCTATGCGGCGCTCGTCGCCGCGGCCCGGCGCGCCGGGGTGCCGGCCGCCGTCGACGCTCGGGGTGAGGCGCTGGCGCAGGCCTTGACCGCCCGCCCCGAGGTGGTCAAGGTCAACGCGTCCGAGGCCGGGGAGCTGTTGGGGTCGACCGTGGCGGACCCCGACATGGCGCTGGGCGCGGCCCGGGACATCCGTGGCCGCCTGGGCGGAGCTGGACACGCGGTCGTGATCACGTTGGGCGAGCTCGGAGCCGTGCTCGTCGATGGCGCCGGCGCCGCCTACCGGGGAAAGCTGGACGTCCGCGGCGCGTATCCCGTCGGCAGCGGCGACGCCTTCCTCGCGGGCCTGGTCGTGGGGCTGGAGAGCGGTGAGCCACTGACGGCCGCGGCTGGTATCGCGCTGGGCGCCGGGGCGGCCAATGCCGAGTTGCCGGGCGCCGCCGTCCTGGACCGCGAGCGAGCACGGCAGCTGGCGCGCTCCGCAATCCTGGAGCGGGTGAGCGACGAAAGCTAGACCGGAGGGACTTCGGCGGTCAATGCGTCAGGTAGAGCACCGCCGTGATGGCGCTGAGCAGGCCCAGGACCGCTGCGGGGGCTAGCTGGGCGGGGGGGTCGTTGGCGCGCAGGTGAGTGCTCACGGCCGCAACCATCAGCAGCGTCAGCGCGATCGCGGCGACAGCCCCCAGCACGGTGATGGCAAGGCCCAGCAGCATGCCGGCGGCACCCGCCACTTCAAGCATTCCGATCTGGCGGTAGCGCTCCCAGTCGATCCCGAAGTGGGTGGCTGCCGCTCGCATGGCCGGCTGGTTGGTGAGCTTGCTTACACCGGCGCCGAAGAAGGCGACGGCGAGCACGAGTGACAACACGATGGTGGAGACGGGCATCGTGATACTCCTTCGATTGGAGACGATGACGCGGCGGCGTGCATCGCATGATCATGCGAACGGTATCGGCGCGCGGGCCAGCTTGCTCTGGGAATCGGCGGGTCACCGCCCCCGTGCGACGCTCGATACGGCGCTACGCTGGCGTCACCCTAGGAGAGGTCAACATCAATGTCACAGCTTCACGTTCGCGTATCACCGCTGGCTCTGGTGGCAGTAGCGGCCTGCATGATCTTGGCCGCACCGGCGGTTGCGAGCCGGACGCCGACAGCCAGGCAACGTAGCGCTCTGACCAGTGCCGTCTACGGCTCGACGGTCGCCGGAATCAATCAGGTACCGCAGAGCCATTATCGAGTCACTGGGCAACGGATCTCCAGCGTCAGTGGCTCGTGGGCGAAGGCACAGCTGGTGGCTCGCCAAGGCTTCCAGTCGACCTTCCAGAGTGCATCCGTGGTAGCCGTCAGGCCGGCCGGGACGTCACGGTGGGTGGTGGTCGACCTCGGCTCGTCAGAGGTTGGCTGTGGCATCGCCCCGAACAAGGTGCTCTCAGACCTCTTCAAGGTCAAGAACCCATGTCCTTCGGGCGGAATCGGCTGATCCCGGAGCAGCTCGGCGCTCGGTCGGGGTGAGGTGCATCTGCTGATCCGGCTTGACGGTCAGTCCTGCGCTGGCTAGATTTGCGTACACATACGCAAACTACGTAGGAGGTTACTCTCGTGCCAGAGGAAGCACCCACCCTGTACCCGGCGATGCGCTACCGCGACGCACCGGCCGCGATCGAGTTTCTCAAGCGCGCGTTCGGGTTTGAGGAGCAAGTGGTCTACCGCAACGACGACGGCACGGTGGCTCATGCCCAGCTGAGCTACGGGCCGAGCATCCTGATGCTGGGGTCTGATCGGGACGATCTGTACGGCAAGCGGGCCGGGCAGGGCTGGTTGTACGTCGCCGTCGATGATCCGGACGGCCACTGTGCGCGCGCCCGAGCGGCCGGAGCTGAGGTGATGACCGAGCTGCACGACACCGACTATGGATCGCGCGATTACTCCGCCCGTGACCTCGAGGGCAACGTTTGGAGTTTTGGCACCTACCGGCCGTCGGTGGTCCGCGCGTGACTCGTCCTCGTCAACATCGCCGAGGCTGCGGCGAGGTCTCCTGGGAGGCCCGCTAGCGTGCCGAAAGGGTCCGGCCGGATCGGCCGGCCCCCGAGGCTCTCGCGCGACGTGATCGTCGCGGCGGCATCGTCAATCGTCGCGCGAGAGGGAATTGGAGCGCTGACGATGCGCCGGGTGGCTGACGAACTCGGGAGCTCGCCGATGTCGCTCTACCGTCACGTGCGCGACAAAGACGAGCTGCTCGTGCTGCTGCTGGATCTCCTGGCGTCCGAGCTGCCGCGAACTCTCCTGCCCGGCGAGCCGCGGGCTCGGCTGATCAAGGCCTGTCGCACGATGCGCGATGGCCTCGCCGAGCATTCGTGGGTCGTCGACGTCCTGGCCGGGGGCGACCTGATCGCTCCCGCGATCCTGTGGCTGCTGGAAGAGATCGTGGCCGGGTTTGTCGCCTGTGGTCTCAGCTACGCCCAGGCGGCCGACGCCTACCGGGCCGTTTGGCAGTTCACGGTCGGCGAGCTGATGGTGCGCCGCGGACTCGACCGCGTTGCAGCGTCGGGCCGGCCTCCGTATGTGCTCGGAGTTCTCACCAGCGTCGATCCCGAAGAGCTGCCCACACTCGCTGCGCTGGCTCCTCACTGGGCCCCGGCCCGCCAGCACGACAGCTACGACACCGGCATCAGAGCCCTCGTCGAGGGACTGCTGGCAGACGTCCCGTCGTCTGGACCAGCGAGCGGTTAGCCTCACCAGCGCATGAACGCTGCGCTGACCGCTCGCCTCGTCGCCGCCGGCCGAATCGGCTTCGGGGTCGCCCTGATCATCGTGCCCGAGCGAGTGACCACTCCGTGGCTCGGGCGCGACGCCGGCCGCACCGGTGCCCGGATCCTCAGCCGTGGGCTCGGCGCGCGGGACCTGGCGCTCGGTGCGGGCGCCCTGGCCGCCGCCGACAACGAGCTCCGTCCCTGGGTGGCGGCGGGTATCGCCGCAGACACCGCAGACCTGATGGCCACCGTGGCCGCCGGCGACTCTCTGCCGCTCAGTGGCCGGCTGCTCGTCAGTGCCGTGGCGTCCGCGGGTGCACTGCTGGGGGCGCTGGCTCTGGCCGGGCTGGGATCCCAGCGCTAGGGTCAACTCAGGGACGACGAGCCGCTCTCGTGCGGTGATCCTGCGCATCATCTGCGGCGGGTGCCGATGGCCGCGCACCAGCGTGAGCTGCTATCAACGGCAGATATGGCTCATCGTCGCAAGGTCGCACTGCTCCTTCTGCACGACGACAGCCCGCGGGATCTCGAGGCCCGTGAGCAGCTCGCCCGCGCCCTCCCCGATGCCGCGATCTCCGAACCTGATGAGCTCGGCGTGTTCGAGGTGGCGCTCGATGCCGACCAGGAGGAGCAGGCACTGCAACGTGTCTGGGACGCCATCGCCGCATCGGGCACCGATGACCACATCGTGTTTCTCGAGCATCCAGAACTGCCCGAGCACTGGCGTCACCGCAGCCGCCGGCCCGCCGGCTGATCACTGCCACGTCCGTTTGGTTGTCCAATGGGCTGCGAATGGCTCCTGATCGATGGGTCCAGCCTGATCTTCCGCGCCTATTACGGTGTGCCGGCGGGCGACCCCTCGTCGAACGGGCTGCAGGTCAACGCGATCCGGGGGTTCTTGGAGCGGCTTGGACGCCTGATCGTCCAGCGCCGGCCGCGCCGTCTCGCCGTGGCCGATGACTGGGCGTGGCGCCCGGACTGGCGGGTGAAGCTGATCCCGAGCTATAAGTCCCACCGAGTGGCGGAGCCGGTCCCGGCCGCGTTGGCACCGCAGATTGCGGTGATCCGCCGGCTCCTGGAGGTGATCGGGATCGACATCGTCGGTGTCGATGAGCACGAAGCGGAGGACGTGATCGCGACCTGGACTGAGCTTGCCACCGGCACGGTTGAGATCGTCAGCGGCGACCGAGATCTGTTCGCGCTCGTCCAGGATCCGCGCGTGCGCGTCCTGTACCCGGAGAAGTCCGGCCTGGCGGTGATCGATGAGGGCCAGGTCGCGCGTCGGTACAACATTCCCGGCCGCCGGTACGCCGACTTCGCGATTCTGCGCGGCGACCCCAGTGACGGTCTTCCCGGACTGAAAGGGGTGGGAAGCGTCACCGCGGCGGGGATGATCCGGCGGTACGGTGGCATCGACGGCATCCTGCGCGAACGATCGCTGCGTGACGCCGACCGCGAGTACCTGACCAACGCGATGAAGGTGGTGGCGCCGGTGGCCGATCTGCCGATCGTTCTCCCCTCCGGCCGGCGAGACGCCTACCCCGCTGACCCGGAGGCAGTGCAGTCACTCGCCGCCGAATACGATGTGCGAAGCTCGTGCGAGCAGCTGCTGGCCGCGCTGCACCGACTGGTCTCACGCCAGTAGCCGATGGTTGGCCACAACGGCATCGATGGCCTGAGCTTCGTGTTCACGCAGAGGTAGGTCGCGGACCTTTCGAGTGTCGCCCAGCCACGGGTCCGCCACGCCGGTGCTGATCGCGGCCAGGCACTCGACGATGGCCAGGCCGCAATACGGCACGTAGGCGCTGGAGTAGCCGCCTTCCTGGCACATGACCAGCCGCCCGCGGCAAAGCGCGGCGGCGGCCTGCTTCATTCGCTCGGTCATCAGGCCAAAGCATTCGCTGGTGAGGTTCATACGGCCGAGCGGGTCGTTCATGCTCGCATCGAGACCGCACGCCACGAGGATGAAGTCGGGCCGGAAGCGGGCCAGGGCGGGGAGCACAGCACGGTCCAGCGCGTGCAGATAGGCCGCCCGGCCGGAACCGGCGGGCAGCGGCACGTTGATGTTCGCCCCGGCGCCATCGCCTGCGCCGATCTCCTCCACTGTGCCGCTGCCGGGGGGAAACAGGTCCTCTTGGTGCAGTGACACGGTCAAGACGCTCGGGTCAGACCAGAACACGGCCTGGCTGCCGTTGCCGTGATGAACGTCCCAGTCGACGATCGCCACCCTCTCGAGGCCATGGACCCGGCGCAGATGCAGCGCCGTCAGCGCGACATTCGAGAACACGCAATAACCCCACCCGCCTCCCGGGCCGGCGTGATGCCCCGGCGGCCGCACCAGCGCATAGGCGTTGGCAACCGTCTCGTCGAGCACCGATTCGGCGGCGGCCATGCAGCCGCCCGCGGCGAGTGCGGCGATCTCATAGGTCCCGCGTCCAAACGGTGAGGAGTTGCCCGCGTCGCCGCCGTCCCCTCGGCTCTGCCGGCGCACCCGATCGATGTAGCTCCGTGAGTGCACCATGGCCAGCTCATCCTCCGACGCCGATCGCGGAGCCACGCAGGTCAGCTGAGCCAGGAGCCCGCTGACATCGACGAGATTGCGAAACCGCCGCTTGGTGTTGCCACTCTCCAGGCTGGGCTCGGGTTCGAATAGCGCCTGAGGACCGACGGAGTCCATGAGACCGCGCGCGTCATGCCAGGCGTAGCGCTCATGCCAGACCCATCCGGTGCTCGTGGCCATGAGCCGAGGTCTTATCGCATCAATGCGTCAGGCACCACCGGCGGCGGGGCGGGCGTCGGCCGCCCTCCATTTCCGAACCGTTGAGCGAAGCGCCAGATACCCGACGATGCCCGGCAGGGTGGGCAGCCAGAACGAGATCGCCCGGTAGGCGAGAACGGCGATGACGGCACTCCCCGCGGGGACGCCGAACGCGACGAACGCGGCGATCATGCCGCCCTCCACGCCGCCAACGCCGCCCGGCAGGGGCAGCAGGCTTCCCAGCGTGCCGAGGAAGTATCCGAGCACGAGCACCGCCAACGGCACGATCGTCCCGAAGGCGTGGAAGCAGACGCCCAGTACCGCGATGTCAAACCCCCAATACGCCACTGCCCCGAGCAGTCCCAGCCGACGTTGCCGGACCAAGTCTCCTGCGGTCCTGACTCCGCTGCCGAGCGCGTCCGGTGCCTTGGCGAGTCGTCTCGCCAATGAACCGAGGGCCCCGGTGCGGCCGGCCGAGCGTTCCAGTCGTTGCTCTATGTCGCGCGGCATCAGCGCCAGCCCGAGGATGGCCGCCATCAGCCCTCCCGCGATGGCCGCGGGGACGAGCGTGAGGGCGGCTGAATCCCCACCCGCGAACAGCCCGGTCCCGAGGCCCAGCCCACAGACAATCAGCGCCGCGAAGTACACCGAGTACTGCAGGACGAGGCTGGCGACCATGCGGCACGCGATTACCTGCGCAGACATCCCGGCGCGAGCCAGCGCCCAGGCGGTGACGGCGACCCCACCGGCTCCGGCCGCCGCCACCAGACGGATCGCGGCAATGCCGGCCAGCGGGATCTCCAGGCTCGCTCGCCAGTCGATCCGAGGCACTCCGCGACCGAAGACCGTCCGGAACAGGGTCGCGTAGCCGGCGATCGAAAGCAGCTCCAGCACCCCGCCCAGCGCCAGCCACAGCGGATCGCCCCGATGCAACCGGCCCCACGTCTGCTTGAGCCCCGCCACCTTGGGGATCAGGAAGTAAAGGCCGACCAGGGCCACGATGACCAAGCCCGACATGACCAGGAATCGTGTCCGGGTGATCAGCACCGTCGGCCCGTCGTCAGACGCCGTCAGGGGCAGAGCTTCGGCTGCAGCGTCCACCGCCGCCGAGATCCCGGCCCCCAGCCGCTCCGTCGGCCGATCGTCTCCGGCGCCACCGACCGCCTCCGGAATCTCCGCGTCGAGCGGCCTGGTGCCGGCACGGTGCGGCTCCTTCACCGCGTCAACGGACTCACCATTCTGCGACGAATGGGCATCGCGGCCGCGGACGTTGGTGCCATGCATTCGAACGGTCTCCTGGGTCTCACTTTACCCCGGCTTGAGCTACGGACCAAGTTTCGCGAGGCGGGGCCAGCGCCTTGACCACTCACCCACCGCTGGCAGACGGCCGGGGCCAACCACGTCGGGCGAACGGTTGCAGGTTTCGCACCGCCGGGATGCCGGCTTTACCCTGCTGCGATGCTGAGCGCCCTGAGTACGACGCTTGACCGGTGGATCGCGAACGTCATCGTCGCCCGCGCGAGGCGTCGCTGGCTGCCGCTGCGCCTGGTGCCGGCGGCGTGGATCCGCCCGCTGGTGAGACCCAGCGCAACGCTCATCCGTCGTGAGGTCTCGCGCACCGTGGCAACGACGGCCGCGGTTGGCGCGTTCGTGATCGTGCTGCTGTTATTTGTCAGCAGCTTTTAGCCGCTGCCCGCCGGGCGGCGTCGACCGGCGGGGGCCAAGCCCCACGCGGGTCAAGCCGCCCCGAGGGTCAGGCCGCCAGGCGGCGGCGCGCCTTCTGAACCGACGGCAGCGCCCCCTTGGCCCGCGCCAGCGGCCGCGCGCGCAGGTCGACGCTGGCCGGCTTGGCGGCGATCGTGATCTCCTCGCCGGTGGCCGGATTGCGGCCCTTGCGCGCCTTCTGCGCCGGCTTGACCCGGACGGTCAGCTGAACCAGGCCGCTGATCCGCACCTTCTGGGCGTTGCCGAGCTCTTCGAGCACGATGTCGTCCAACGCCGCGAGAGCCCGCCGCGCGTCGGCCTTGCTCAGCTGCGAGCGGTCAGCCACCGCTGCCACGATCTGGGTCTGGGTCAGAGCCACGGCACTCCTCCAAAGGGTTTCGGGAAAAGGAAGTTGACGCGGATTGAACCTGGAGTAGCGGACGGTGCGGTTGCGCTGGAGCCGCTGTCGGCGCCGTTCGGTGTGTGATCTGCCGTATCGGCACTGGAGGTCGCCGCCGCAAGCGCGCATAATCGGCGACATGAACCGCTCTCACGACGACCTGCAGCGCGCCGCTCACGATCACCTGCTGCTGCACTTTTCGCGCAATGGCAACCTCGATCCGCTGCTCGTGCTCGAGCGCGGAGAGGGCCCGTATGTCTACGACACCGCGGGCCGGCGGCACATCGACGCGCTCTCCAGCCTGTTCTGCTCGCAGCTGGGGTACTCCTATGGATCTGAGATGGCCGAGGCGGCCGGAGCCCAGATGCAGCGTCTCGCCTTCAACACCAACTGGGCCACCGCGCATCCGCCCGCGATCGAGCTGGCGGAGGCACTCGCGTCACTGGCCCCCGGCAACCTCGATCACGTGTTCTTCACCAACGGCGGCTCGGAATCGGTCGAGGCGGCCTGGAAGATCGTCCGCCAATATCACCTTGCGCGCGGCGAGGCTGGACGTACCAAGGCGATCTCCCGCCGGATCGCATATCACGGCGTGACGCTGGGGGCGCTCTCGTTCACCGGCGTCGAGGCGATGAAGGCTCCCTTCGGTCCCGCCCCGATCGAAGTCACCCATGTTGCCAACACCAACCGCTTCCGCGCCGCCGACGGCGATGACGAACCGGCCTTCTGCGCCCGGCTGCTGGCCGAGGTCGAGGCCGCTATCACCGCCGCGGGCCCCGACACCGTTGCGATGATCATCGCCGAGCCGGTGCAGAACGCCGGCGGCTGCTTGACGCCACCCACCGGCTATTGGGCCGGCCTTCGTGAGATCGCTGATCGGTATGGGATCCTGCTGGTCGCCGACGAGGTGATCTGCGGCTTCGGGCGATTGGGAACGTGGTTCGGGAGCCAGCGCTATGACGCCCAGCCCGACCTCATCACGGTGGCCAAGGGTATGACCGCCGCGTACGCGCCGATGGGCGCAGTGATCGTCGCCGACCACGTTGCCGCCCCGTTCTACGCCGACCGGCAGCTGCTGGCCCACGGCATCACCTTTGGTGGACACCCGGTGTCGGCGGCGGTCGCGCTCAAGACGCTGGAGATCTTCCGCCGCGATCGCGTGCTCGAGAACGTCCAAGGTCTCGAGGAACACCTCCGGTCTCGACTGGAGGAGCTGCGGGGCCTGCCGATCGTGGGCGACATCCGCGGCGCCGGCTTCTTCTGGGCGGTCGAACTCGTGAAGGACGCCGAGAACACGCGGCTGGACGCGGCTGAGCGCGAACGCCTTCTCCGTGGCTACCTGCCCGCGCGGCTGCTGGAGGCGGGCCTCATCGCCCGCGCCGACGACCGCGGCGATGCGGTGTTGCAGATCGCCCCCCCGCTGGTCTCCGACGCCGCGCTGCTGGATGACATCGTCGACGCCATGGCCGAGGTACTGACCGATGCCGGCGAGTTCATCGGAGCGCGGGCGGCCACCGCTGCCGCACCAACCGGTTGATGCCCTCCAGCGAGCTCGATCTCGAGGCGGTCCGCCGGCAGCTCGTCGAGAGCCGGGACCGCACGCGTGAGCGCTTGGCGGAGCTGGCCAAGCGCCCTGAGCGCGGGAGCGCGCTGGGATTCGGCAAGCGCATCGGCGATGGCACCACTGAGGCGGTGAGCCGGCTGACCGACATCGGCGTCGGGGACTCCCTGGAGCGAGTGCTGGCCCGCACCGAGCGGGCACTGGCCAAGCTCGACGAGGGGACCTACGGGCAATGTGACGCGTGCGGCGCTCCGATCCCACCGGGACGGCTGCGGGCCCTGCCCGACGGCGGGCTGTGCGTGGCGTGTGCCGCTTCCGGGCCGCGGACCGGTCCTCCGCGACGTCGATGAGCCACCCGCCGATGCCGACGGAGCCGCCCACCGATGCCGACGGAGATAAACACCGACCGGTGAGACGATGACCCCCGAGGCGCTACGTGATCACTGCCTCTCGTTTCTCGGGACCGAGGAGACGTTCCCCTTCGGCCCGGAGCACTCCGTGTTCAAGGTCGCCGGGAAGGTCTTTGCCCTCTCCCCGCTCACCGAGACGCCGCTGCGCGTCAGCCTCAAGTGCGACCCTGCGCTCGCCGAGCAGCTACGGCAGGCGCACGCGGCGGTGATCCCCGGCTATCACCTGAACAAGCGTCATTGGAACACCGTGATCATCGACGGCTCACTGTCGGACGGGATGATCGGCGACATGGTCGAGGACTCCTATGACCTGGTGGTGAGCAAGCTCTCGCGGGCTCGCCAGGTCGCGCTCGCCTGGCGCGGCGACGCCTGAGCCATCGCAGGGGCAGAATCGGCTGGTGAAGAATCCCCAGATCGCCGACCGCCTGGAGGCGTTGGCGCTGCTGCTCGAGCTCGCCGAGGCGAATCCGTTCACGATTCGGGCCTACCGCCGCGCGGCTGAGACGATCCGCGCCGCTGAGCTCCCGGTCGAGGAGCTGGTCCGGTCCGGGGGCATCCGCCGGCTGCGCGGAATCGGCCCGGGGATCGAGACCCGGTTGCGCGAACTCGTCGAGACCGGCGAGATCGCGGAGCTGGCCGAGCTCGAGCGCGAGCTCGCTCCCGATCTTGTCGGCCTGGGCCGCTACCTCGGGCTGGGGGCGAAGCGGGCGATCGCCGTGGCGCGTTCCCTCGGTGTCCGCACCGCCGACGAGTTTCGCCAGGCCGCGGCCGAGGGGCGGCTGGCCAGTGTGCCGGGCATCGGCCCCAAGCGGGAGTCGGCGCTGCTCGAGGCGCTGGCTCGCGAGGGGGAGCCGCGCCCGCCACACGGCCTGCTGCTCAACCACGCCCGGGAACTGGTCGGAGGCGTGGCGGCCGCCCTCGGCGCAGAGGTGGCTGGCGACGCGCGTCGCTGGCGCGACTCCTGCGAGTGGCTGGCGGTGGTCTGCCCGGCGCGGGACTCCGCCCCCGTGGTGGCGGGGTTCGCCGAACTGGCTCAGATCGTGGCGGTGATAGAGCGCCGCGACGACGGCGCGGTGGGGGTGACGGTCGAGGGCGTGCCGGTCGAGCTGGTCGCGGCTGAACCGGAGCGGTTCGGAACGGCGTTGGTCCGTGCCACCGGCTCGCCGGCGTATGTGGCGGCGCTGGAGCCGCTGCCGGATGCGCCCGACGAGGACGCGGTGTATCGGGCGCTTGGCCTTCCCTGGTGTCCGCCGGAGCTGCGTGAGGAGCCGTTTCGCGGCGACCCGCCGCCGCTCGTCGAGCCAGAGCAGATCCGCGGCGATCTGCACTGTCACACGACCTGGTCAGACGGAAGGGCCAGCGTGGAGGAGATGGGCCGCGCGGCTGCGGAGTATGGCTATGAGTACCTCGCGATCTGTGATCACACCCCGGCTGTCGGCGCCGTCCGCGGACTCACCGCGGATGACGTCCGGCGCCAGGGCGAGGAGATCGCTGCTGCCAACGAGCGGCTGGCGCCGTTTCGCGTCCTGCGCGGGATCGAGTGCGACATCCTGCCCGACGGCCGGCTCGATCTTCCCGACGACGTCCTGGCCGAGCTCGAGTGGGTACAGGCCAGCGTGCACGGGGGCCAGCGGATGCCGCGCGGCGAGATGACCAAGCGCGTGGAGGCGGCGCTTCTCAACCCGTACGTGAGTTGCCTCAGCCATCCCAAGGGCCGCTACATCAACCGCCGTCCGGAGAATGCCCTCGACCTCGAGCGTGTGTTCGAAGTCGCTCTCGAGCGGGGCGTGGCGCTCGAGGTCAACGGCCTCCCCGCCCGCCTGGACCTCAGCGGCGAGCATGTCCGTGACGCGCTGCGCGCCGGTGTGCAGCTCGTCTGCTCAACCGACGCGCACTCGGTGCGTGGGCTGGCGAACATGGAGTTTGCCGTCGCGACGGCGCGCCGCGGCTGGGCGACGGCCGGGCACGTCCTCAACACTCGGTCGCTGAACGAGATCCTCGTCACATCATGACGGTGGTCAGGCTGGTGATCGGGTTGGCGGGCGCGGTTGGTGTCCTGGTTGTGCTCAACTCGGCGTTGCGTTCGGTGGTGCTTCCGCGGGCGGTTCCCGCGCGCCTGGCGCGGGTGGCATTTCTGGCGGTGCGTCTGCCGATTGGTGCGCTGGCCGCGTGGGAGGGGCGGCGGGGTAGGTTGCGAAGGCGCGAGGAATTACTCTCGCTGCAGGGCCCACTCGGGATCGTCTCGCAGCTGGGGACATGGACGGTGCTCGTCGCGGCCGGCTTCACCGCGGTGCTGTGGGCAGTGGAGCGCCGGCCGGCGTCATATACGGGCGTGCGCGATGCCGCGCGGGAGTCAGGCTCCTCGCTGAGCACGCTGGGCATCGTGCGCCCCGCTCACGTGGCCGGAGAGTTCGTGGCGTTCGCCGAGGCCGGTGTGGGCCTGGTGCTGCTGGCGCTTGTCGTCACCTATCTGCCCACGATCTACGGGGCGTTCTCACGCCGCGAGACCCAGGTGGCGAAGCTGACGGTCCGCGCCGGCTCGCCACCGACGGCGACCGGACTGCTGCGCCGTTCCTGGGAGCTGGGGCACTTTGACCGGCTCGAGGAGGTGTGGGGTGGATGGGAGGAATGGTTCCTCGACGTGGGGGAAAGCCACACCTCGTTTCCCCAGCTCACGTTCTTTCGCTCGCCCCGGCCCGACACGTCGTGGGTCACCGCGGCCGGAGCGGTGCTCGACGCCGCGGCGCTGGCGCGCCACGGTCTCGGCCTGGACATCGACTCGCAAAGCGAGCTGACGATACGTGCGGGCGTGAGCGCGTTTGAGCTGATCGGCGAGTTCCTGGGAATCGTGCGGGCGTCAGAGGAGGGCGTGCGCCTGCCCCGCAAGGTGTTCGTCGACGCTCTCGACGAGCTCGCGGCTATCGGAATTCCGATCGTGGAGGACCGCGAGCGTGCCTGGCAGGAGTTCGTGGAGGAACGCCGCCGCTACGAGGACCTGGTGTTGACCATCGCCGGGCTCGCCGACGCGGTGCCCACGCCGTGGCTGCCGGCCGAGTTGTTCGGCCGCCACCGCCCCCCGGTTCTGCGCCTCAGCACCGCCAAGCCGCCGTCCGGGTGAAGAGACCGGCCGCCGCGGGTTCGTCCAGCCACCCGAGGTACGATCACTCATAAGTCGCGCGCGAGCGCCAGACGGATCCGGTGGTGAGCCCGCTGCACCGCTCGCGGCCCAGACATCGTCATGACCCCCCAGAACGTCAGCCGCACACCAGCGTCGGAGGAGGGCAAGTCCGGACCGGGCGCGGTCCCTCCGGCGCCGATCCAGCCGTCGGCGTCCTACAGCATCACGATTCGCGTGCGCGCGCTCCAGCGCCCCGGTTCGTTTGCGCGTACCGCCGGCGCGATCGGCGAGACCGGGGCCATCCTCGGCGCCATCGACCTGGTGCGGGTCGAGGGCGGTGAGGTGGTGCGTGACGTGACCGTGGCGTGCGTGGATTCGACCCACGGCGAAGCGGTCGTGGCGGCGGTCGGGAGTCTGGACGGGGTGACGGTGGAGCACGTCTCTGACCGCACCTTCCTGCTGCATCTGGGCGGGAAGATCGAAATCCGCCCCACCAGTCCGGTGAGGACGCGCGACGACCTCTCGATGGCCTACACCCCGGGCGTGGGCCGGGTGTCCATGGCGATTGCCCAGGACATCGAGAAGGCCTGGTCGTTGACGATCAAGGGCAACACCGTGGCGGTCGTGTCCGACGGATCGGCCGTGCTGGGATTGGGCGACATCGGGCCCGAGGCGGCGATGCCGGTGATGGAGGGCAAGGCCATGCTGTTCAAGGAGTTCGCGGGCGTCGATGCGTTCCCGCTGTGCCTGGCCACCCATGATGTCGATCAGATCGTCCAGATCGTGACGGCCGTGGCGCCGACCTTCGGCGCCATCAATCTGGAGGACATCTCCGCCCCGCGGTGCTTTGAGATCGAGCGTCGGCTCCGCGCTGATCTGAATATCCCGGTGTTTCACGATGATCAGCACGGCACCGCGATCGTGGTGCTGGCGGCGCTGATGAATGCGCTACGGGTCGTCGACAAGCGGGCCGCGGACATTCGAATCGTCGTAGTGGGCGCGGGTGCGGCCGGGTTGGCGTGTACCGAGATCATGCTCGCCTACGGGGTGCGCGACATCGTCGTGTGCGATATCGATGGCGCCCTCTATGCCGGGCGCCCCGGCCTTGATGAGCGGCGGACGGCGCTGGCGGCGGCCACGAATCCGCACGGGCTGAGAGGCATGGCCGATGATCTGCTGGCGGGCGCCGATGTGCTGGTCGGCGTCTCCGGCCCCGGCGCGGTGTCGCCGGCCGCCGTGCGCACCATGGCCGACCGGGCGATCGTCTTCGCCATGGCCAATCCGGTGCCGGAGGTTCGCGCCGAGGAGGTCGGCGCCGACGTGGCGATCATGGCCACGGGGCGCTCGGACTACCCGAACCAGATCAACAACGTGCTGGCCTTCCCCGGAGTTTTCCGCGGCGCGCTCGACGTCCGCGCCAGCACGATCAACGAGGACATGAAGCTCGCCGCCGCCCAGGCGATCGCCGGAGTCATCGGCGAGGACGAGCTCCACGCCGACTACATCATTCCCAGCGTGTTCAATCGCGCAGTCGTCCAGGAGGTGGCCGCGGCCGTCGCCCGCGCGGCGGAGGACACCGGGGTGGCGCGTCGCCCCGCCGGCGTCGATGACGACGCCGACAGTGCGTCGATGCCGCTCCCCCACGGCCTGTCGTAGCGCGGCGCCCTCGCTCAACTCCCGGTGTGGCCTCAGGTCACGCGGAGCCCACGCCCAGCCCCGGATCGCCTCCACCCGGACCGCTTCGGGCTCGCGTGCGGCCACCTCGGCGGCCCACTCGCGCAGGCGGAAGCGCTGGACCTTCCCGGTCAGCGTGCGCGGCAGGTCGTCGACGAACTTGACGACGTGGGGATATTCGTAGCGCCGCATCCGCTCCTTGCACCAGGCCCTGAGCTCCTCGGCCAGGGCGTCGTCGCCTGGCGCTCCGGCACATTGGATATAAGCCGCGATCCGGCTCGTCCCCGCCTGCGTGACGCCGACGACACCGACTGCTCCGACCCGGGGGTGCTCGATCAGCGTGTGCTCCATGTCCAGCGGCGACACCCACAGGCCACCGACCTTGAGCATGTCGTCGATCCGTCCGACGTAGGTATAGGTGCCATCCTCCCGGCGCTCGTAGCGATCACCGGTGGCGAACCAGTCGCCGAGCATCGAGCTCTTGCTCTTCTCGTGCTGGTGCCAGTAATACGCCGCGCACGAGTCTCCGCGCACCTGCAGCGCGCCGACCGTCTCACCTTCGAGCACGTCGCCGCGATCGTCGACGAGCCGGAGCTCATAGCCCGGGACCGGCCAGCCCGTCGTTCCCGGCGCGACGCGGCCCGGCCGGTTGGAGCAGTAGATGTGGAGCATCTCCGTGGAGCCGATGCCGTCGACGATGTCGACGCCGAAGCGATCGCGCCAGCGCTTGATCGTGTTGGGCGGCAGCGCCTCCGCCGCTGAGACGCAGAAGCGCACGGATTCCAGCGCGCCTTCGGCGGCCGGGTCCGCGACGATGGCGCCGAACAGCGCCGGGACCGAGAAGAACACGGTCGGACGGTGCCGGCGCAGGGCGTCCAGAATCGGCTGCGGTTTGCTAGGGCCTGGCACGAGCACGGCGGTCGCCCCGAACCACAACGGGAACGAGAGCCCGTTCCCCAGGCCGTAGGCGTGAAACAGCTTGGTGGTGGAGAAGGTGATGTCAGCTTCGCTCAGGCCGAGCACCTGACGCGCATAGTTCTCGCACGTCACGCCGATGTCGTGATGCAGGTGCACCACGCCCTTGGGCTTTCCGGTCGACCCGGAGCTGTAGAGCCAGAACGCCATGTCGTCACGGTGCGTTGCGACAGCGTCGAGCTCATCCGACTGGCCTGACATCGCGTCGTCGACCTCCACCACGCTGTCGCCGCTGGCGCCCCGCACCAGCCAGCGGACCCGACGGTCGCCGAGCACGCTCGTCAGCCGTTCCAGGCTGGCGGCGTCGGTGACGACGAGCTCGGCGTAGGAGTCATCGACGAAGTGCCGGAAGTTGTCGTCCTTGTCCAGGGGACTGACCGCAACCGGGACCGCCCCGATCCGCATCGCCGCCAGAAACGTGATCGGAAACAGCGACGTGTCGTCGAGCACCAGCAGCACCCGCTGCTCGCGGGTCACGCCGAGCTCGCGCAGCACCCCCGCCATGCGGTTGATCTGCCGGCGCAGCTGGTCGTAGGTGAGGGTGGCGTCCTGGGCCACCACCGCCGTGGCCTCGCCCCGTCCCGCGGTGACCTGGCGCTGCACCATGTCGCTCGCGTTGCACCGCTCGCCGTGCCCGTTGGTTGCCATCACCTGCCCCTCCCTCCTCGGAAGTTTGCCCATCCTGGGTTATACCTGCGCGGCCTGGTCCTACGCCGCCTCTGCGTCGATTGCCCCGGGCTCCGCCTCGAGCTGCGCGAAGTACTCCGCCGCCGCCGGTGCCCAGCGGCTGTGCCGCTCCAGGAACAGCGCGTGCGCGCGTTCCCGCGGCCAGCGGGAGGGCAGCAGTGCTCCCGGCAGATCCGGATCGAGAAAGGGAAATCTGCGCCACGCGTGCACGAGCAGGGTCTGCTGGCGAAAGCAGGCCTGCGGCGTGGTTGCCCGCACCCGCCCGAAGTCATCGATGAACGCCGCATACTGCTCTCTGACGCGATTCAGCGCCCAGGCGTCGGCCACCAGCTGCTCGGGATCGCCGAGGCTTCCCAGCTCGGCGATGAAGGATGTCGCCTCGGCCGCGGGCTCGTCGTTGATCGCGACGGCCAGCTCGGCCTGGCGTTCGACGTGCGGGGTCAGCCACACGCCGCCACCCAGCGAGCCCAGTCCGGCCCAGGCCAGGCGCGAGCGCAGCTGATGGCGGACCGCGCGGCTCTCCTCCGGGACCCGGAGCACCACGACCAGCCAACGGCCGTCCCATTGCCAGGGCTGACCGAAGGAGTAGATGCGCTCGGCTCCGGTGCGCAGCAGTTCCGAGGTCTGGTCACCGAGCGACAGGCGGGCGCGGCGTCCGCGGCGTTGGGTCGACAGCCAGCCGTCACGCGTGCTTCGCGCCAGGGCCTGCCGAGCCGCCTGCTGCGTGTAGCCGACCGACACCAGCGCGGCGACCAGCGTCTCCTGCCACACGCTGCCCGCGCGCGGCAGCACGTATTCGCCCAGGATGGTGAGGAGCAGAGAGCGGGCCGCCGGCGCTCCCACCGATCGCTTCCTGAGCTGCTCGTTCATTTTCCGTACCGGACCGCCGGTCAGGGCGTCGGGCGGGCCGAGGGGTGTTCGGCTGCCGCGCCGCCCCCGCTCACGCTCGCCGCCGGGTCGAAGTCGTCACGCACCGCCTCGAAGTGGGTGTTGCACTGCCGGCAGCGCAGCTGACAGGTGATCAGCTGCCCACCCCAGGCGGAGACCAGCTCGACCTGGCGCGAGTCGCAGAACGGACACCCCCACGCCGCGACGCTCATCGGCGATGCTCCTCGTCCCAGCCCGACCAGTCAGTCGGCTCGGGCAGCTCCACGCCGGCCCCCTCGGCATGGAGCCGACTTGTGAGCCAGTCGCGGACTCGACCGCGCACGGCGGCCGGCCCTTCGCTCACCATGCCTTCGGTGACGGCGGCGCGGTAGCCGGGGTGATCCGACGGCCCGGGCCAGCGTGACGCCTGGGCCCACATCTCCTGGATGCGCGTCCGCAGCAGCTCGCGATCGCTCTCATCGCCGCGGCAGATCCGGCGCAGCCACGCCTCAGCGTGTATCCGGTGCGCGCCCTCCTCCTGGAGGATCTTGCGGGCGCGCTGGGCCAGCGGCTCGATGGCGCTGTCGCGAGCGCTCGCCACGAACGTGGTCAGGACGCCGTCCACCACCAGGTTGGCGGCGATGAACGAAGCCCAGTCCGGCAGCTCCCGCGCGATGGCCGGGAGACTGTGGCCGGCGTCGAGGCCCTCGTCCTGGCGCTCGACGCCGAGCTTGGCGAGCACCGGATAGGTGGCGCGAGCGTGACCCGAGCTCGTCCTGGGCCATCGCCGCGGCGGCAACTGCGGACTCGATCGTCGGCGCGCTGACCGCCCACTCGCCGTAGCGGCGTCCGAGCGCCCCCTTGTTGTCAGCCAGCGAGCCGATCAGTGAGATCATCGTGGCCGTCGCGGCGTCGACGGCGGACGGGGTGGTGCTCATGCGCGGATCGCCTCCCGGATCTCACGCCGGGGCACGAGGATCATGTGGATCCACGGCTGCTCGTCGTAGATCGCCCGGGCCGACACCAGCGCGAGATCCTCATCGGACTCGCTCACCGTGCCGACGTGATGCAGCGGGTCCTCATAGGCCTGGCGCGCGAACACCTCCCAGATCGTCTCGGCCGGCCGGCTCATACCACGATCCCGAGTCGTCGCATCGTCTCGCGGGCGTCGGCGCGGATGCGATCCTTGGTCCAGACCGGGTCCCACACCACCTCGATGTTCACCTCGTCGACATCCGGGTCCCCCAGCAGCGCTTCGCGGATGTCGTCCTCGATGAACTCCGTCGCCGGGCAGCCCATCGCGGTGAAGGTGATCTGTAGCTCGGCCCGGCGCGGCGGGGGCCTGATAGGCGACTGAGATGATCAGGCCCATTCCCACCACCGAGACCGGGATCTCCGGATCCTCCACCTTGCGCAGGGCGTCCCACAGGCGCGCCTCGACCTGCTCGGCGCCGGTGAGCTGGGCGACGCTCATGCCGCCCTGCGCAGCGAGGTGGTCTGATAGCCGCGTTGCAGCGTGCGCACGTAGTCATCGTTCATGGGCCCGCGGGCCCGCCAACGCTTGATGACGGTCTCCCAGTCACTCGGGCCATCGTCGAGCTGCCATACGCGCTGCGCCTCGTCGAACTGCGCGGGAAACGGGCAATCGATCACGTAGCAGTCGTGCTCGGCGTCGAGATGGGCGGGAACCCGGATGTCGATCTCCTCCAGGAACGGGACCACCGCGCCCATCCAGGCCTGGCGCAGCTGATCGTTTGACTTGCCCTTGAACCCGTAGTCGAGTTGCTCGGCGTGCGACTTGCGATCGTCGGGCAGCCCGAACCACTCCAGGGTGAGGATGAACATCCAGTCGATCGCCGCCTGGACCTGGGCCTTGCCCTCGGAATCCTTGGCGAGCTTCTTGCACCACGTCCGGCCGTGGCGCAGATGAAATGTCTCCTCCTTGTCCACCTTGGCCAGGGCGCGCTTCCAGGGTCCGAACGTGCTCGAGGCGTGCACGTCTCCGAGCAGCACGTAACCGGCCTGGTCATACAGGGCGTTGGCGCACACCAGCTCGACCCACGAGTTCAGGGGAACGTCGAAGGCGTAGGGGTACTTGAACTGCTTGGCGGGGCGCTCGTAGATGAGCCAATCCATGTCCACGCCGAGGTCGCCGAGCAGCCGGTAGCCGATGTGGGCATGGGCCAGCTCGTCCTGAATGATCGACATGGCCGAGCCGAAGTTGTTCAGCGCGGGGGCGTGTTGGGCGGCGCGCAGATACGACGGGGCGCTCACGAACTCGGTGTCGGCCGAGACGGTGAGGATGCGGCGGATGCCCTCCAGGTACTTGGGAGACATGTGCTGCAGTCCCTCGACCAGCTTGCCGGCGGCCAGGTGGGCCTGAACCTCCTCCTCGGTCAGCGGCGCAAGCTGCTCAGTCGGTGTGGCGACCACGAGATGCCTTTCGAAGGTGTGACACTTGACTTACGCTCGGCAGCGTATAGTCTCTCGACCGTGAGGTCAAGGCAGCGCCAGCCGGAGTTCGCAGGGCGGTCCGAGCCGGAGCTCGCCGGGCGCTGATGGCGACC
The DNA here is from genome assembly GCA_963744195.1 of uncultured Solirubrobacterales bacterium. Lineage (GTDB taxonomy): Bacteria > Actinomycetota > Thermoleophilia > Solirubrobacterales > Solirubrobacteraceae > Palsa-465. Next base: position 105,826 of record CAVUSY010000004.1, on the reverse strand, counting down.
ATCGTCGAACTCGACGGGGTCGGTCCAACGATCGGCGAGGGTGTGTTTCTCGCGCCCACGGCGGTGCTCGTGGGAGACGTGCGGGTTGGCGACCGGGCCAACATCTGGTTTGGTGCCGTGCTGCGGGGAGACACCTCGCACATCGAGATCGGCGAGGAGTGCTCGATCCAGGACAATGTTGTCATCCACTGCGCCCGGGATCTGCCGACCGTCATTGGCAACCGTGTCACCGTGGGTCACGCTGCATTGCTCGAGGGTTGCGTGATCGAGGACGAAGCGCTGATCGGCATGGGCGCGATCGTGTTACAGCGCGCGCGGGTCGGCGCCGGGGCGATGGTCGCGGCCGGCACCGTCGTGCCAGAACGCGGGCAGGTCAGATCCGGAGTGCTGAGCGCCGGCGTGCCCGCCACCGAGAAGAAGCCGTTGTCCGGCTCGGCGCTCGCCTGGACCCGCAACGCCGCGCAGGAATACCAGCAGTACAGCCAGCGATACATGACAAGCAGCCGCATTCGCGTCGTGTCGGACGCGAACGTCGCCTGAAAGTGAGAAGGAGGCACCGTGCCGGAGATGCTGATCGGAGGTGAGTGGCGGCAGGCGAGCGCTCATGAGGAGCTGGAGGTGGTGAATCCGGCCACCGAGCAGGTGGTCGATCACGTACCGGCGGGTGCGCCCGAGGACGTCGAGCTGGCGGTGGCCACCGCCAAGCGGGCGTTCCCGGAGTGGTCGCGCACTGATGTCGAGAAACGGGCGGGGATTCTCAGCGCTGCGGCCGATCTGATTCACGAGCACGCCGCCGAGCTCGCCGCCAGGCTGACCTCGGAGCAGGGCAAGCCGCTGGCCGAGGCGATGGGCGAGGTCAACCACCTCGCGCACGGCGTTCGCTACTACGCCGAAGCGGCGACCAAGGTTCGAGGCGCCTACCAGGAGCTGCCGTCGGCGTTCGGGCCCGCCTACGGGATGGTGATCCGCCGTCCCATGGGAGTCTGCGCCGCGATCACCCCCTACAACTTCCCCCTCACCCTGCTCGGGACCAAGGTCGCGCCTGCGCTGGCGAGTGGCAACACGGTGGTGGCCAAGCCGGCGGCCACGACACCCCTGGCCACGCTCGAGGTGGCACGCCTGTTCTCCGAGGCCGGAGTCCCCGACGGCGTGCTCAACGTGGTCACGGGCCGCGGTTCTGAGATCGGTGATGCCCTGGTCGGCCATCCCGATGTCCGGCGCGTCGCCTTTACCGGGTCCACGGCGGTGGGCCGCCATGTCGCAGGGCTGGCCGCGGCGGATCTCAAGCGCCTCTCGCTCGAGCTCGGCGGCTCGGATCCGGTGATCATCTGCGCCGACGCCGACGTCGACGCCGCGGTCAAGGCGGTGATCATCGGCCGCTACTGGAACGCCGGCCAGGCCTGTCTCGGCTGTAAGCGCGTGTTCGTGCACGCGTCCGTCTACGACAGCTTCGTGTCCCAGCTGGTGGAGCGGGTCGATCGCTACGAACCCGGTGACGGGACCGTCAAGGCCGAGAAGCCCCGGCTGAGGATGGGGCCGATCCACACGCGGGCCGCCCGCGACGAACTGGTGGAGCAGATCGAGGATGGAGTCTCGTCGGGCGGCGAACTGCTGACCGGGGGCGCGACCGCAGAGAACGACAAGGGCTACTTCCTCCAGCCGGCCGTGATCGCCGAGCCGGGCGATAGCTCGCGACTCATGACCGAGGAGGTGTTCGGCCCGGTGCTGCCGGTGCTGCGCTTCGACGACTTCGATGATGCCATCGCGCGCGCCAACGACACACCGTACGGGTTGGGGTCTTCGATCTGGACGCACGATGCGCGACTGATCCATCGCGCCGCCCAGGAGATCGAGGCGGGCATGACCTGGGTCAACCAGATCCACTACGGCTACGACGAGCTGCCGTTCGGCGGGGTCAAGGCGTCGGGCTTCGGCAAGGAGCATGGACTGGAGGCACTGGACTCCTACGTCGAGCTCAAGTCGGTGGTGGTGGGAGGGCTGGCCTGATGGCGGTCAAGTTCGCGTCCGAAGGCGGCGTCGGAACGATCACCCTCGACAACCCGCCCGCCAACTCCTACGACCTGGCCGTGATGACCGAGTTCAGTGACGCCGTCGACGCGGCGATCGGATCCGACGCGCGGGCCGTGATCGTCCGCAGCGCGTCGCCCAAGTTCTTCTCCGCCGGCGCCGACGTGAAGAAGTTCCTGGACGGAGACGTCGGCTCCAACATGGAGATGATCGGCGTCAGCCAGGCCGCGTTCCGGCGCATGGCGTCAGCGGACCAGATCTTCATCGCCCACATCAACGGCCACGCGCTGGGAGGAGGGCTCGAGATCACACTGGCCTGTGACGTGCGGCTGGCCCACACGGGCGGCTACAAGCTGGGGACCCCGGAGGTGACGCTCGGCCTGCTCCCGGGCAACGGCGGGACCCAGCGGTTGACCCGGCTACTCGGACCGTCACGGGCCCTTGACCTGTTGCTCACCGGACGCACGTTCTCCCCCGATGAGGCCCTGGCGTGGGGCCTGGTTGCCGCGCTGTACGCGCCGGATGAGGCCGAGGCCCGGGTCCGCGCGTACGCCGAGCGTTTCGCGGCCGGGCCGGCGCTGGCCATCGCCGCGATCAAGCGCTGCGTCCACGACGGTGGTCAACGTTCGCTCGACGAGGGCCTCCAGCTCGAGGCGTTGCTGGTGGAGCGGCTGTTTCGTTCCCAGGACGCCTCCGAAGGTCTGCACGCATTCGTCGAGAAGCGCACCCCCGAGTTCGTCGGCGCATGAGTACCGAGACGATCCTCACCCATCCCGGCAGCTTGATCGACGGCCGCGAGCACGCCAACGGAGGCGAACCGCTACCGGTGACCAATCCGGGCACCGGCCGGGTCTTCGCCGAGGTGCCGGGGGGGACCGAAGCCGACGTCGACGCCGCCGTCCAAGCGGCGGCGCGCGCCTTCCCGGAGTGGTCTGCGCTGGCGGTCAGCAAGCGCGGTGAGATCCTCGGCCGGGCCGCCCATCACGCCGAGCAGCATCTCGACGAACTGGTGCCGCTGCTCACCCGCGAGCAGGGCAAGACCCTGCGAGACGCGCGGATCGAGCTGACCAAGGCGATCGACACGCTGATGCACTACGTGGGGCTGTCCAAGTCGCTGCGCGGCGTGCACGCCCCCAACCTCGATCCCGGGGTCGACGGCATCGTCCTGCGCCGCCCGCTGGGGGTGGTGGGGGCGATCGTGCCGTGGAACTTCCCCACCACCCTGCTCTCCAACAAGCTCGCCCCGGCGCTCGTCGCCGGCAACACGGTGGTCGCCAAGCCGGCGGGCACGACGCCGCTGACCACCCTGCGCCTCGCCGAGCTGCTGGTCGAGGGCGGCCTGCCCCCCGGGGCGTTCAACGTCGTCACCGGCGGCGGCGCGAGCACCGGTACGGCTCTGGTGACCCATCCCCAGATCCGCAAGATCGCGTTTACCGGCTCCACCCCGGTGGGCGAGCAGATCATGGCCCTCGCCGCCCGCGGCACCAAGCGCGTCACGCTCGAGCTCGGGGGTTCCGATCCGATGATCATCTGCGAGGACGCCGACCTGGCGGCGGCGGCCAGCGCCGCCTCGATGGGGCGGTTCTACAACTGCGGCCAGGCCTGCCTGGCGATCAAGCGCGTGTACGTGTTCGAGTCGGTGGCCGATGAGGTGATCGAGCAGGTCATCGCCAAGGCCAAGCGGCTCAAGGTCGGTCGTGGCGACGTCAAGGGCTCGCAGATGGGACCCCTGCACACGGCGACCCAGCGTGACGAGGTCGCCGACCAGGTGTCGCGCACACTGTCTGAGGGCGGCAGGCTGGCCGCGGGAGGGGGACCGCCGGAGGACCCGGATCTGGCCGACGGCTTCTTCTATATGCCGACCGTGGTGGTCGATCCTCCGCACGACTCGGCCATGGCCACGGAGGAGGTGTTCGGTCCCGCGCTGCCGATCTGGCGCGTGAAGGACCTCGACGAGGCGATCGGCCATGCCAACGCATCGCGCTTCGGTCTCGGGTCCTCGGTGTGGACGCGTGACCTGCAGCGGGCCCGCCAGGCCGCCGAGCGGATCGAGGCCGGCTATACCTGGGTGAACTCGCGGACGAAGGTCTATGACGAGCTTCCGTTCGGGGGCTGGAAATCCAGCGGCTACGGCAAGGAGCACGGGACGGAGGCGTTTGACTTCTACACCGAGACCAAGTCCGTCGTCTTCGGTGCCGGTTCGTGACCGAGTGGCCGTGGGACCTGGAGACGCTGCCGGCACCGCTGATTCCGCTGGAGCGCACCTTCGAGGGATTTCTCAATCTGCAGTGGCTTGAGTTGACCCCCACCTCGGCTCGGGTTCGCTTTGAGCTTCGCGAGGAGCTCAAGCAGCCGCTGGGGCTGATGCACGGAGGCATCTACTCGGCGGTGGCCGAGACGGTCGCCTCGGTCGCCACCGTTGGCGCCGTGTGGCGCGACGGTCTCATCGGCTCGGGACTCAGCAATTCCGCCAGCTTTCTACGGCCCATCACCCATGGCACCGTCGACGTTGCGGCGACACTGCGCCACCACGACGAGCGGGAGTGGTTCTGGAGTCACGAGTTCCGCGACGAGAAGGAGCGATTGTGCGCGTTGGTCGACGTGACGATCGCAGTACGACCGATGCCGCCGCGGCCGTAGTGCCTGCCACCACCCGCGGTCAGATCCGGGTCGCCGGGTTGCCGCTCGACGTGCTCGAGATCCCCGGCGCTGCGCACTGCGCTCCGCTCGTGCTCCTGCACGAGGGTCTCGGCTCGATCGATCTGTGGCGGACCTTCCCCGCCGAACTGCAGAGCGTCACGGGTCGTCGACTTGTGGCGTTCTCGCGCCACGGGCACGGACGCTCGGCGCCGCCGGCCGCGGCCCGCACACCCGCGTTCTTTCACCAGGAAGCGCTGGAGGTGCTGCCCGCGCTGTTCGATCAGCTCGACGTGCGCGCGCCGGTCCTGGTGGGACACAGCGACGGAGGCTCGATCGCCCTCATCCACGCCGCTCACCGGCCCGTCTCCGGGTTGGTCCTGCTGGCGCCCCATGTGATCGTCGAGGAAGTAACCGTGAAGGCGATCGAGCAGGTACGGGAGACCTACCTCAGCGGCGGACTACGCGAGCGGATGCGGCGTCACCACGATGACCCCGCCGCCGCTTTCTGGGGTTGGTGTGATGTCTGGCTCGATCCGTCGTTTCGCGCCTGGAGCCTGGAGGCCGAGGCTGATCGGGTGACCGCGCCGACCCTGCTCATCCAGGGCGTCGACGATCCTTTCGGGTCGTTGGAGCAGCTGGTCCGGATCGAAGCCGCGGCCCGCGGCCCTGTGGCGCGACTGGTGCTCCCCGGTGGACACAGTCCCCATCTCGAGCAGCCGGCTGCGGTGCTCGGCGCGATCGAGACGTTTCTCGGGGACCTGAACCAGCAGCGCTAAAACGGATCGCATGATGCTCATGCGGTCCCCTCACCCTCGTGTCGGGCCCCGATCAGGCCGAGCGGCGAGCCTGTCGTGGGTAGGCCAAGCACACGACGACTCGGGCTGGCCGGGTCGGTGCCGCCAGGGACAGAAAGTCGCGCACGGGCTCACGGTTATCGCAGAACGGGCAGGTGATGTCGTCGGTCAGCGACAGCGGTTGCGCGCCGATCGCGACCGGCGCATCGCAGCGACGGCAGGCCAGCGTTCCGACGCCGAGGCGGGTTGAGCGAGCCGGGCGACGCGCCTGCTCGTAGGCCCCGGGCTCGCGAGCTGCCGTCTCGGGACCACCCCAGCGCAATTGACCGATGCTGCGAAACGACGCCACCGTGAGCAGTCTAGTGCCGCGTATTCGGACGACTGAGACCCGCTATCGGACCGGCATCTTGAGCAACAGCGTCATCTTGTCTTCTTGCACGCCTGGCCGTAAGCCGCGGTACCCGGTTGCAAGGCCTGACCGGAGTTGGCGCTGACTCGCAGGCAGGACTCGTCGACGGCTTGGAAGGCGCTGGCCGGAATCTGCTTTAGCTGGGCGACCATCGTGCCGGTCCAGCGCCGATCGGCGGTGCCCTGGAAGTACCAGTCCGAGCCGTTGTCGGCGAGGAGCAACCCGTAGGTCTTCATCGCCTGAACCACCACCTGGCACGGCTTCGCGCACTGCGAAGCGGGGAGGTGAAAACTGGCCGAGAGGCGGAACCGCGCTCCCATCGGCGGGTAGCTGACATTGGTGACCGATCCGGCCTCGTGGCGGGCCGGCCAGACGTAGGCGGTGTCGGTGGTCTGGGTGGTGAAGCGGATGGCGTGGTCGATCTTGCCCGACATCACCTCGTCATAGTTGACCAGCCCGGGCAGAATCGGCAGGCCGGCGGCGTCGGCGGACGTCCAGCCGGCCGGCCGCAGTCGATTCGAGGCGAGGCTCCAGACGGCCCCGGAACCGGCCGTCGACTTGCCGGCAGCGTGGTAGTGGGCGCCGTACAGCTCGTACAGCCGACACGTCGCCGGGTCGACCATCAACGCATGGCGATCACCGGAAGCGGTCGCGCCGCCCTCGATGGGAGTGTTGGCGCCGAACGGGTAAGGCCCAGGATCGCTCTGGCTGGCGTAATAGAACCGCACCTTGACGAGCGGCTGACCGTTGCGGGTGATCTGCCACGGAATCCCATAGGGGGTGCTGTCCCCCCCGCCGGGACCGTAGTCGGGGTGCAGCTGGGTCGATCCCGCGGCCATCTTCGCGAGCCACGCAGCGGAGTGGGCGGCGACCGGGAGCCCTGTGATCGGCGTGTTCCAAACGTTGTCGGCGGGAAACGCCGGGCACTTGGTGCCGGGAAGCACGGGGCCAGGCGAGCTGCGGTTGACTCGCCCGCGGACGCCGAACGTCCTCGCTGCGGTTGGCGCTTGGACGGTGGTGAGCCGCGGCGGCGGTCGGTCGGTCCGCGCTAGGTGTGCCAGGACCGGCGTCGCCACCACGAAGGCGACGGCCAGAGCTCGGGTCACGCTCACTTCGCCATTCTTGCACCGGGGCATCGCCTCGCGACGACCCAGGACGGATAGCCCGCCGAGACCAGCCCGCGTTCAGACCGCCAGATCGGCGACGCTTAACGGGATGCCGGCTTCAGAACCGCCTCACCCGATCCAGGCCGTGGTGTTCGACTTCGGGGGCGTGTTGCTCGACTGGAACCCACGACACCTCTATCGCAAGCTGTTTGACGACGACGCCGAGATGGAACGCTTCCTGGGAGAGATCTGCACCATGGAGTGGCATGACGCCCACGACCGCGGCGTCTCGGTCGAGCAGTCAGGCGCACGGCTGGCCGCCGAGCATCCGCAGTACGCGGAGCTGATCTTGGCTTGGGGGCGCCGCAGCGAGGAGATGATCGCCGGTCCGATAACAGGCACGGTGGCCATCCTGCGCGAGCTGAAGGACGCGGGCGTGCCCTGCTATGGGCTGACCAACATGGAGGCCGAAACCTATCCGCTGCGCCGTGAGCGGTTTGAGTTCCTGCGCTGGTTCGATGGGACGGTGGTCTCGGCCTTCGAAGGCATAACCAAGCCAGACCCAGAGATCTTCCAGCGGCTGCTGGATCGGTTCGGTCTCACCGCGGCCACGACCCTGATGATCGACGACTCGGCCCGCAACGTACTGGCGGCCCGTAACCTCGGGATGGCGACCGTTCAGTTCCAGTCCGCGGAAGACCTGCGCCAACGGCTCGAGGCCGCTGGGCTGCTCACGGGGTGAGCGCTACGGCGACGTCGACGAGCTCACCGGCGAGGAGCTCGGCGCCCAGGCGCTCGGCCAGCGCCGCCGAGGCCCCGGCGCCCGCCACCCCGAGCCGCACCCGCGTCGCGAGCGCCTTGAGCCCAGCGGCGTTGTCGACGAAGCGCTGAGCCGTGACCGCGGCGATGACCACGATCACCGGGACGATGTCGTCGAGCGAGGCGGCGATTGTGTCCAGCGGCGTGTCGGCACCCAGGTAGGTGATGCGCCAGCCGCGCTCGCGCAGGGCCAGGCCGAACGACAGCAGGCCGAGCTCGTGCAACTCTCCCGGCGGACAGGCCAGGATGGCGCCGCGGCCCAACCCCGTCGCCCCAGCCGCGGGCGAGCCCGCGCAGGCGCCCGCCGATGATGTTGCTGGCGAAGTGCTCCTGAGCGACGCTGACCTCGGCGGCCGCCCACCGCAGGCCAAGCCGATGCAGAAACGGCAGGATCACCTCGGCCAGGGCCTGTTCGACGCCGAAGTTGAGCAGGAGGCGATCAAGCGCGGCCTGAGCCGCCGGTTCGTCGAGGCCATCGAAGCTGCGCTCGAGCGCAGCTTCGATCTCGGCCAGAGTCGACGCTGAGAATTCGAGCGCGGGAACGCCGGCCCGCTTGGCCAGGCGCGCCGCCTCGGCGGCCGACAGTCCGGATTGGATGTGGTGGCGCATGATCCGCACGCGTCGTTCGTCCTGCTCGGAGTAGAGACGCAGCCCACCGGGGCTCCGCTGCGGTGAGACCAGTCCATACCGCGCCTCCCAGGCGCGCAGCAGCTCGGGGCTCTCCCCGACCCGCCGGCTCAGTTCCCCGATGCGAAGACGTCCCTCGGCTTCCGCCATGGCCCAAGCGTACCCGATCTGGACGACAACTAGACAAAAGCTCGACAAGACCTGTACGATGTCCCCCATGACGCCCGTCCCGCCAGCACACCCCGAGCGACGCCGAGCTCATTCAGCGCGCCGCCACCGGTGACGTGGGGGCCTTCGAGACGATCTACGACCGCTACAGCGGCCAGGCGTTCGGGCTGGCGATGCGAGTGACCGGACGCCGACGGGCGGCCGAAGAGGCCACGCAGGACGCGTTTGTCGGCCTCTGGCGCACGGCCCACAGCTACGATCCGCGCCGGGGTGCCATGAACACGTGGCTGCTGTCGATGGTGCGCAATCGGAGCATCGACTGGCTGCGCCGCGAGGCCCGACATGACCGCAACCTTCCGATCGACGACGCTGCGGTGGGAGGGCTCGAGGCCGATGAGCGAACGGAGGAGGTGGTCGCCGAGCCTGGAGGAGGCCCGCCGTGCCCGGCAGCTGCTGACCGCTCTTCCCCGCGAGCAGCGCCAGGTGATCGAGCTGGCGTTCTTCGCTGGGCTGACCCAGGCCGAGATCGCCGCCCGGGTGAACCTGCCGTTGGGCACCGTGAAGGGCCGGCAACGTCTGGCGCTGCGCAAGCTCCACCGAGCGCTGGTGGGGCCGCCGCAGGTGGCGCTCAGTGGCTGACTGCGGCGACACCGACACGGCACTGCTGTTGATCTCCAGCGCCGGCACTCGTAGCGATGACCATCAGCGCCTCGTCAGCGCCGCTCCCAGGCGCGGATCAACTCGGGCAGAACCCGCATCTCGTCGAACACAACCGTGCGCGGGCCCTCCAGGGCCGACGCCGGCGTGACACCACCGGCGTACCCGAATGCGTCCATGCCGGCGGCTCGCGCCGCCTGCACGCCGTAGCGGCTGTCTTCGACAACCACGCAGTCCGACGGCTCCACACCCATCCGCTCGGCGGCATACAGGAACAGGTCCGGCGCCGGCTTGCCGTTGGTCACCTCGCTGGCGCTGTAGATGTGGCCGGCAAAGCGCTCGTAGAGCCCGGTGAGCTCGAGCTTGTGGCGCAGGCTGGCGGGTTCGCTGCTCGATGCCACACAGCTCGGCAGCGAGATCTGCGCCAGCGCTGCCTCGATCCCGTCGACGGCGGTCAGCTCCGCCTCGAATGCGTCCCAGTAGAGATGGCCGTAGCGCTCGTCCCACGTCTGCGGCAACGCATGACCGAGGTGAGCCTCGATCGCCTCGAGCATGACCCGCGGCGAGCGGCCCACGAATCGCTCGATCACCTCGTTCTCGGACAGGTGCAGGCCGACATCGCGCAGAATCGCGCGGTCGATCCGAACCGCGATCGGCTCGCTGTCCACCAGCACGCCGTCGCAGTCGAAGATCACCAGCGCCGTCATCGGTCGTTATGCTGGCCGTTGCTACGGGCGCCGGCACGCTCTGAGACCGGCCGCGCGCCGGGTGGCCGCATCCCATCCGATCCTATGACAACGCCTCCTGGCAAGCCTCGACGTGGCCTTGGCGTCTTCGATCGCCGCGCCCTGATCCTGATCGCGGTCAGCGTTGCGGTGGGCGTTGTCGCCGGGAGCACCGGCAACTGGCTGGTGCTCGCGGCGATGGTGCTGAGCGTCGCGTTCCAGGTGGTTGGAATATGGCTGCGCTGGCGTAACCTGAACCGCCGCTACACGAACTGAGGCCGGTCTACTTCGACTTCAGTTGCGAGACGTCGATCGCGTTCGGCGGCGGCGTCAGCGAGACGGACTGGTTGATGTGATCGAAGTCCATGCGACCACCGGACGAACCGGACTTGCTGATCTCGACCGGATACGGCTTGCCCGTCGTGGCGACGTACAGCGTGCCGCCCATCGAGGTGTCCTTGAGCGCCACCACGTTCTGTCCATGGACGCTGGTGGTGGACCCCTTGGCCAGGGAGCCGTGATTGGCCAGCACCGCCGAGAGAAGCTGATGAAGGTTGGTCAGCGCGGCGAAGGACGCGAAGTTCGAGTTGGTCGCCGGCGCCTTCAGCCACTTGCCTTTGAACAGCTGCGCGGCGGCGCTGCCCCCGAAGTGCTGCCAGAAGGTGGGGCTGCCGTTGATGTACACATTGCCGCCGACGTCTATGAGCTTGAAGCTGAGACCGCCTTCGGACATCGAGCCGCTGGCTCCCTTGCCGTTCACCAGGTTGAGATCGAGCGAGATCGGCGAGCCGCTGCTGAGCAGCGAGCCGGAGACGTGAACCGAATTCACGCCGTTGATGGCCTTCGTCGCGGCGGACAGGATCTCGCTGGGCGATTTGGCAGCGATGCCGTTGCCCGACGATGAGCTGCCGCCGCAGGCGGAAATCGCCACGGCAGCAGCGAACACGGTGAGGATCGAGATCAGGGAGCGAGGCTTCATAGGCGATCTAGCGTAGTGGTAAGCGTCTCGTCGTGCCGCGCGATGCTCCAGATGTTGGCCGTGGCGGGCCCCCGGGCTCGGGCCGAGGCGACGCCATCGACAGCCGGCCCACATCCCGGTTCGGAGTTCGCTCGCTGGGTATCGGTAGACAATGGCTACGACGCGTATGCATTTCAACGCTCCGCCGGAGCGAGTGTTTGCGGTTCTGGCGGACCCGCGGAGTTATGCCGACTGGGTGGTTGGGTCGGACACGATCCGCGATGCCGACCCGAACTGGCCGGCTCCGGGCTCACGCTTCTACCACCGCGTCGGCGTGGGACCGCTCAAGGTCGACGACCACACCGAGGTGGTCGAGTCCGACCCCCCGCGAAAGCTGGTTCTGCACGCCCGCGCGCGGCCGCTCGGCACGGCTCTGGTGACGATGATCTTGGAGCCCCGCGACGGTGGTACCGACGTGACGATGAAAGAGACGCCCGGCGACCCCCTGTCCCATCTCGGTATCAACCCGCTCACCGATTGGCTCGTGGTCCTTCGTAACCGCAAGTCTCTGCGCCGTCTCGAGCGAATCGTCGAGACCGGCGTGACGAAGCCCTGAGTTCAGGCTCGCCAGGGGCGCAGACGGCGATCGGCGAGCAGGGCCCGGGCCGCCGATCGGCCTCCCATCCCCTGCACCGAGCCACCCGGGTGCACCGAGGCACCGGCCACGTAGAGGCCGCGCAGCGGTGTGCGGTAGCGGCAGAGCTCCGGAGCGGGGCGGAACAGGAGTTGCTGGTCGAGCTCGTAGGACCCGCCCCCGAGGTCACCGCCCACCAGGCTCGGATTCTCGGCCTCGGTCTGCCGCGGATTGCGGATCGACCGGGCCAGGACGGTGTCTGAGAAGCCGGGCGCGAAACGATCCAGCTGCGCCTGAACCCGTGCGGCGACATCTTCGTCGGAGCAGTCATAGCGAGCCGGGACGTGGGCGTAGCAATAGAGCGTGTGCCGGTCGCCCGGCGCGCGCGAGGAGTCATAGAGCGTGTGCTGGCCGATGACCAGAGCGGGTCGCTCTGGCATCTCGCCCCGCTCACCGGCCTGCGCCGCTGCGGCAAGTTGGCGCAGTTCCCCGCCTACGTGGACCACCGACGCCTCGCGTGCCTCGCGCGCCGTCCAGGGCACGGGCGCACTCAGCGCGTAGTCGAGCTTGAATGCCGCTGTCCCGTAGCGCCAGATCCGCAGCCGCCGCATCAACCGCTGGGGCAGAGCGTCCTCGGGCAGGAGCGCCGCCAGCGGCCGCGCGCTGATCGTCGTCACCACGTCACGGGCCGAGAGCTCCTCGCCGCCCTGCAACTTGACCGCGGCTACGCGTCGGCCGCGTACCAGGATCCGCTCGACGTGGGCGTCGCATCGGACCTCGACGCCTTCGCGAGCGGCGATCTTCAACAGCGCGGCGGCGATCTCGCCCTGTCCTCCGGCTGGAAACGGCCAGCCGTGCGAGTGGGCGAGCAGCTGCAACAGGAAGCCGAACGCTCCGCTGCCCGCGGTGGAGGGCGGAAGACCGGAATGCTGCGCCGAGCCCGCCATCCACGCGGTGGGGCGCAGCGCACCGTCGAACACGTCGAGGCCGAAGGCCTCGATGGAACCCGCCATCCGCCGCGCGAGCAGCAGGCCGTCGCGGCGGAGCGCGGCGGCGAGGGCCAGGGGCGGGCGCACCGGCGGCAGCGGCGAGAGGATCGACTCGACGAGGTGCTGGGCGAGCGGACGGAATTGCTCGATGAGCTCGCGCCAGGCCCGGCCGGCGCCGGGATGAGTCGCGTCCAGCGAGGCGGCGGTGGCATCCAGATCGTGGTGCAGGGCGATCGCGGTGCCGTCCTCGAACGGGTGCGCCATGATCGCGTCCGGGGCCACCCAGCGCAGGCCCTCGGACTCGAGTTCCAGCTCGCGCATCGCCGGGGACGCCACCGTCATCGGGTTGAAGCCGGCGCAGTGGTCGTGGATGAAGCCCGGCAGCGTCGCCGGCACGCTGGATGAAGCACCCCCCGGACGCGGGGAGTGCTCGAGCACGGTCACGTCGAGACCGGCGCGGGCCAGGTGGATCGCGCTGACCAGACCGTTTGATCCGGCTCCGACCACCACCACACGCTTGTCTCGGCTCATTTCGTGGAGAGCTACCCGGCCACCACGCCGCGGAACCCGGGAGGTTGATCAGTCCCTGAGGCCGCGGCTGCCCGCAACCCGGCGTCGGTCAGGGGCGGCCCGCTCTCGGGTCCCAGACCTGCATCTCGGAGCCCGCCACCTTCGGTGACTGGGACGTGATGCGCTGCGTCAGCCAGTAGAACCGCGCCACCTCGGGGTAGAGAATCGGCTTGCCGTTGGTGAGCACGGCGCAGCTCAGCGCTCGCTGCGGGTCAGCCCACGCCAGCATGTTGGTGTAGCCGAGATGCCCGAACGCGTGCTGGGTGTCCCGGCCGTAAAGGCTCAGCACGCGGGCGCCCAGCATCAGGCCGTAGGAGAAGCGACTGGGGAAGCCGAGCGAGAGGTCGACCTCCAGGTGCGATTGCTCGCTCAGCGCGCGCAGAATCGTCGCGGGCTCGATCACCCGTACGCCGTCGAGCTCTCCGCCGCGACGGAAGATCTCAAAGAAGCGCGACAGCTCACGGGCCGTCGTCACCACGTTGGCCGACGGAACGATGGCCGTCAGGAAGCGTTCGTCGTTGGTGGCCGCCACCAACTCGTCGGGCGCCAAGCCCAGCGCCCGGGTGAGCAGCTGCGACAGGGGTGGCGCCGTCGGCGGCCCGGTGACGTAGTTGACCGCGACCGCTCCGAGGTCCTCGGTCGCCACCCCGTAGCGCGTCCAGCGAAATCCCAGCGGATCGAGGAACTCGGTGGCGAGCTCGGCGCCGATGTCGCGGCCGGTGACACGATGGACAACCTCGCCGAGGATGTAGCCGCCTGACACCGCGTGGTAGGCCAGGAAGCGGCCCGGCCGGGCGAATGGCTTGGCGTCGCACAGAGCGCGCACCATGAACTCGCGGTCCGACGCGCGATCGAGATCCACCGCCTCTCGCGGCAGGCTCGGTACACCGGAGCGGTGGGCGAGCACGTGACCCACCGTGATCTCGCCCTTGCCGTGCCGCGCGAACTCCGGGATATAGGCCGCCACCGGCTTGGAGATGTCGAGCTCTCCGCGCTCGTGGAGCTTGTGCACGAGCATTGCCGTGACCGCCTTGGAGGCCGAGTAGATGAGAAACGGCGTGTCAGGGGTGGCCAGGACCTTGGCGACGTCGGGCGCGTCCTGTGGACCGTTGCCGCGGGCGTGGCCGATGGCGCGGTCGAGCACCACGGCGCCGTGGCGCCTGACGCACACCTGCAGCGCCGGATGCACCCCACTGCGGTAGAGATCCACGGCATCACGCCAGATCCGCTCCACGCCGGCCACGCCGATCTCGCCGGGGTCGTCCTCCGGGCCGACCGTGGTCACGGCGTCGAGGTCCGCTGGCAGCCGGATCCGGCGCAGCGGGTCGGGGACACCCGGCAGGCGGGGGAGCGAGGGGATCCAGGCCAATGGCGGGAGCTTATTGACCGCCGGGGAATCCCTTGACAAGACTAATGTGATTAGGTAATTTCCTAATAGCAGTAGGTCACCCCTCGATCCCGGATAGGAGTCCCATGAAGACCACGCGCCTCTCCGACACCCTGACCCAGCTCAATCGACTGCGTTTTGTCAACGCCTACCTGGTCTTGGAGGACGATGGCTTCACGCTGGTCGACACCGTCCTTCCTCGCAGCGGCGGCGCCCTCCTGGCGGCTGCGCAGCAGGCCGGCGCTCCGATCCGCCGCATCGCGTTGACCCACGGGCACGGCGACCACGTCGGTTCGCTTGACGAGCTCAAGCGCTCGCTCGGGAGCGGCGTGCAGGTGTCGATGGGAGAACTCGATGCGCGCATCCACGCGGGCGAGAAGGTGGTGGAAGGCAAGCTGACCGGAAGCTGGCCGAAGCTCGAGACGGTGCCCGACGTCCGCCTGCAGCCCGGCGACCGCGTGGGCAGCCTCGAGGTGATTGCGAGTCCGGGCCATTCTCCGGGTCACATCGCGTTCCTCGACACGCGTGACCGCACGCTGATCGCCGGGGACGTGTTCACCTCGATCGGCCGTCTCGAGGTCAGCAACCATTTTTCTCTGCCCTTCCCGCTGGCGGCCATGGCCACCTTCGACAAGGCCCAGGATCTGGAGTCGGCGCGCGCTCTGCGTGCACTCGATCCGGCTCTGCTCGTCCTCGGCCACGGCCCCGCGGTGCGGGCGCCAGGCCCGTCCATGGAGGGCGCGATCGCGCGGGCGACAGGTTGATGGCAAGGGCCGGGCTGGACCCTGAGGTGGTGGTCGCCGCGGCCGCCGAGCTTGCCGACGAGAACGGCTTGCCGGCGGTGACGCTGGCGCGGCTCGCCGCGCGGCTCGGCGTCCGTCCGCCCTCGCTGTACGCGCACGTGGCCGGGCTGGAGGATCTACGACGCCGGCTCGGCGCTCGCGGCGCACGGGAGCTGGCGGCGGCAGTCGCCACCGCGGCGACCGGGCGAGCGAGGCTCGACGCCTTGCGCGCCGTGGCCGAGACCTACCGGCGCTTTGCGCTCGCCCACCCGGGGGTCTACGCGGCGATGCAGCGCGCCCCCGAGGACGCCTCGAGCGAGGGTGCCGCCGCCGGTCGCGAACTGGTGGATGTCATCGTCGCGGCGCTGGCCGGGTATTCGCTGACCGGGGACGGTGCGATCCACGCGGTCAGGATCGTGCGCGCGGCCCTGCATGGCTTCGTGTCGCTCGAGCAGGAGGGCGGCTTTCGGATGCCGGTGTCGCTGCCCCAGAGCTACGAGCGGCTGATCCTGGTGCTCGACGCCGGCTTGTCCGAGCTCGGGGGTTGACCCGGCCGGTCAGTTTCCGGCGGCCCGGCTCGGACGCCGCCTGGCGCTCAGAACCGGACGACCTTCTCGATGGCCTGCGCGAGGAGCGCCTGGCCCGCGTAGCTGGGATGGATCCCGCAGCTGCCGGCCTGGCCGTTGAGCTGGGTGATCAACCCCGCCAGGCAGGGCTGCTGGCCGAAGCGAAGCGAGGCCGTCCTGAGCTCGCCGTAGCCGTTGGCGATCACCACGTGGAACGGCCGGGCCGCCGTGTCCATGGCCCGGTTGAGCTTGTTCGACTGGCTGTTGACGAACGGGCTGGAGTAGTTGAGCGAGTAGTAGTTGACGATCGCGATCTGTCCCCCGTAGCCGGCGCGGTCGCGAACCGCCGTCAGGATCCGCTTGACGTTGCGGCCGATGTTGACCAGAACGGCCTGTATCTCCGACGGGCTCGAGCACTTGTCCGCGCTGATCCTCTGGCACAGGAACGCATCGTTGGCGCCGATCATCAGCGATACCAGCCTGACGCCGGGGTGCCGGCGCAGGTACGAAATGCCGTACGCGAGCTGGGAGCCCCGGTAGCGGACGTGCAGGGGGAAGTGCTTGCGGTACACGTTCTCGCAGGCGAGGCTGCGGGCCGAGGAGTTGATCAGGCTGGCCGACGTCTCACCGGGGCAGGCGAGGTTGGCGACCTTCAGGTGCAGTGCGTCGCCTAGTTGCTCGGGGAACCCCCGGAAGCTCGCGGCGCGGTGGTAGTTCGGGGCGGGGATCACTGCCGGCTCCTGATAGCCGAATGTGACCGAGTCGCCGAGCGCCAGATAGCCGGAGCCGCGCGTGACCGGACTCGAGCGGGTGAGGCCCTGCGAGCCGCCGGCCGCCGACGCTGTCGCGGCCCATGCCCCGGTCGACAAGAGGACAAACACACACCACGAAACCATTCGTGCCACCAACCGGGTGGCGTGCTGGTGCCTATGCACGGCGGGAATACTATGTCCGCGAGCCAAAGGCTGCGCTCACCTACCCATGGAGGCGCTGACGTAGCATGCAGGCGGTGAGCTCTGGCACGGTGATCGCCGATGCGCCGGACGCGGCTCGGTACGTGATCGACGTCGATGGATCACCGGTGGGCTTTCTCAGCTATCGCCTCCAGCCTGGCCGGATCTCGCTGATGCACGCCGAGGTCGATCCCGCCATGGAGGGAAATGGGCTCGGCGGCCAGCTCACTGCGTTCGCGCTCGACGACGCCCGCGCGCGTGATCTGGCGGTGCTGCCCTTCTGCCCGTTCGTGAAGGCGTATATCGAGCAGCACCGCGCTGAATACCTGGAGCTGGTGCCCCCGGCCGATCGCGCCCGGTTCGGCCTCTAGCGAAGCTCCAGCGCCTGACGATCCCCGGCGGGGTCAGGCTCGGCGTCGAGCACGGCCAGCGGGACGCCCGATAGCTGACCGCCGGCGCAGCCGCCGGCCGCGATCGTCGTGCGCCGCTCGGTCCGCAGCCCGACACCACCGGCGATCCCGGCGATGACCAGCAGCCCCGCACCGATTCCGACCGCGAGGTGGAAGGCGTCCTCGGAGGCGGTCGCCGCGGCTTGCCTGGCCAAGGCACGATCGGCGGGTGGAACGGCGGCGGCGTCGATCGTTCCGAACGTGTGGCGCTTGGCCTGTCGCACCGCGGCCTGGCTCGAGGCGGGCAGGCGATTGCCGAGTCGCTGGTTGAGCAGCGTCCCGTAGTAGGCCGACACGACCGCGCCGACCGCGGCCACCGCCATCAGGCCGGCGGTCCGGGCGATCGCGTTGTTCACCGCCGAGGCGATTCCGGCGTCGGCCTCGCTGGCGTCGGCGAGCACCGTCGCCGTCAGCGGCGCGACGGTCAGGGCCAGCCCCAGGGAGAACACCAACAGCGCCGGCAGCACATCGCCCACCAGCGACACGGTGGTCCCGTAGCGCTGCATCAACCCGAATCCCGCCGCCACCAACAGCGGGCCCACGGTCAAAAATGGCCGCGCGCCGTAGCGATCGGCGAGCCGGCCCATGCGCGCCGACAGCAGGAACATCACGGCCGTTGGAACGAGACCGGTGACACCTGACTTCAGCGCGCTGTAGCCCGCCACCTCCTGCAGGTAAATGGTGACGAAGAAGCCCAGCAGTCCGATACCGCCGTAAATGGCGAACGTCTGCGCGTTGGCGACCGCGAAGTTGCGCCGGGCGAATAGTCCCAGTGGCAGCATCGGCGCGGGCGTGTGCGCCTCGTAGACGATGAAGCCGGTCAGCGCCACCACGCCGATGATGAGCGACCCGAACACGGCGGGATCAGACCACCCGAGCACCGGCTGCTCGATCAGCCCGAACGATATCCCGGCCAAGCCCGTGGCCGCCAGGGCCGCGCCGGTCCAGTCGATCTTCGCCGTCCCGGCGGTCTCGGCGCGCCCCGGGACGGCCACGCGGGCCAGGGCGAGCGCGATCAGCACGAGCGGGACGTTGATCAGGAAGATCCAGCGCCACGACGCTGAGTCGACGATCTGGCCTCCCAACAGCGGTCCGGCCAGGATGCCGATGCCGCCCCAAGCCGTCCACTGGCCAATCGCGGCGCCCCGCTCCGGCTTGGGAAACACCGAGACGATGATCGCGAGCGCGGCCGGGGTCAGGAGCGCCCCGGAGACTCCCTGCAGCGCTCGGGCCACGATCAGGACACCGATCGTCGGCGCTGCCGCACACAGCGCCGAGCCGATCCCGAAGCCGGCGACGCCGGCGACGAACACGCGTCGCTCGCCGAGGCGGTCGGTCAGCGAGCCCGCCAGCAGGATCAGCGCGCTGAGCGTCAGCAGGTAGGCGTTGGAGATCCACTGCTGGGCGGCGAAGCCGCCGCCGAGATCGCGGCCGATGGCCGGCAGGGCCACGTTCACCGCCGACGAGTCAACCGCCGCGATCGTCGAGGCCATGATCGCGCTGATCAGCGCCAGGCGCTTGGTCCGCTCCGGGACCGAGGCGGTGGACAACGCTCAGTCCTGGGCTGCCGTGATCGGCAGCCGAGCGCGGAACACGGTGCGCCCCGGCGCGGACTCCAGCGTCAGGCTCCCGCCGTGGCGCTCCACCAGGATCCGTCGCGCCGTGTCGAGTCCGAGGCCGGTGCCCTTCCCGACGTCCTTGGTGGTGAAGAACGGGTCGAACACCCGATCGCGGACATCGGCGGGGATCCCGGGCCCGTCGTCGGCGATGTCGACCTCGGCGCAGCCTCCGTCCAAGCGGGTGGTGATCCTGATCGTCCCCTCCGTGTCGAGGGCGTCGATGGCGTTGTCGAGCAGGTTGGTCCAGACCTGGTTGAGCGCTGCACCACGGACCGTCAGCCGCGGGAGGGCCTCGTCGTAGTCGCGGACGATCTGGATGTTCTTGGGCTTGAACTTGTGCTTGAGCAGCGTCAGCGTCGTGTCGAGGCCCTCGCGCAGGTCGACCTCGACCACACCGCCACGGTCCATGTATGTGTACGCCTTGATCGCCGTGACCAGCTCGTGCATGCGTCCGGTGGACTCCGCCAGCTCGCTCGACAGCTCTCGCGCCGACAGCGAGGCGGCGATCCATTTCAGGGTCGGCTCCGTGGCGGGACCGGCCAGCGCGCTGACCCGCTCGACGAAGGACCGGTCAACCCCGGCGTTGGCCAGCGGCTCGGCTATCCGGAAACCGTCGGTGACCCCGGCGTCGGTGAGCGCATCCGACAGCGCGTCCTCGGCGTCGGCGGCGTCAAGGGCCCCGAGCGGCTGGCGTCCGGAGCCGGCGGCCAGCGCCTCGCGCTGGAGGGCGACCAGCTGCTCAGCCTCCTCGCGCTCCAGGCCGGACTCGACGAACAAGCCGATCGTCGCGCTCAGCACCTCGAGTGCCTGGGCGAGCGCGTCCGACGTGCGTTTGGCGGCGGAGGCCGGATTGTTGAGCTCGTGGGCCAGTCCGGCCGCCATCGTGCCGAGTGAGGTGAGCCGCTCGCGGTTCTGCTCCAGCGAGGTCAGCCGCTCCATCACCGGTCTGACCTTGGCCATGACGCGGCGAAACACGCAGCGGTATTCGATCGCCAGCTCCACGAAGTCATCCGCCGGGACGTTGGCAAGGCGTACGTCGGTGCTGGCCCGCATCGAGACCCCGAGCGGTCCTCCGGTCAGCGCCGCGGTCGCGCCGATCCATGTCGGCGCGACATGGTCGCCCACCGGCTCCTGCCCCTGGCCGTCGGACACCAGGGCCTCGGCCGTACCTTTCAGCAGCAGGGTCACCCCGGGGGAGGGCGCGCCCTGTTCGGCCAGCATCGTGCCGGCGGGATGCTCCTGCACCTCCGCGGCCGCCGCCCATGCCTCGAGCTGCTCGTCGGTCAGCTCCGCGAACAGGTCGAGGTTGCGCAGCTCGGCGCCGGCAGGATGCGTCATGCGCCCGCGAGGTACTCGTGGATCAGCGAAACGGCCATCGAGCCCTCTCCCACGGCGCTGGCCACGCGTTTGATCGAGCGGGCGCGGACATCGCCGGCGACGAACACGCCGGGGACGCTGGTCTCCAGCGGGTATGGCTCGCGCGCCAGCGGCCAGCCGTGCTCTCGCGTCTCGGGACCCGCGAGGATGAAGCCGCGCTCGTCGCGAGCGACCACGCCGTCGAGCCAGTCGGTGCGGGGCAGCGCTCCGATGAAGATGAAGCACGCGTCGGCGTCGAGCCACCGCTCCCCGCCGTCCGGACCGCGTACGCGCAGCCGGGCCAGATGGCCATCGTCGCCCGCGGCGGCGATCGCCTCGGTGTGGGTCAGGACCTCGACGTTTTCCAGCGCGCCGATCTGCTCGATCAGGTAATGCGACATCGACTTGGCCAGCGAATCTCCGCGCACCAGCACCGACACCGTGGCGGCGTAGCTGCTGAAGTAGACGGCGGCCTGACCGGCCGAGTTGGCACCCCCGATCACCACCACGCGTTGCTGGTCGCACGAGCGGGCCTCGCTGACCGCCGCACCGTAGTAGACGCCGGCGCCCGTCAGCTCAGGCAGGCCGGGGACGTCAAGCGTGCGGTAGGAGATCCCCGAGGCCACCAGCACGCAGTTGGCGCTCAGCTCGGCACCCCCGGTCAGCTCGACGATCCGGCCGGCGCCCTCCACGTGCAAGGCCATCGCATCGGACACCGTCAGCAGCTCCGCACCGAGACGGCGGGCCTGGTCGGTAGCGCGCCGGGCCAGGTCCGAGCCCGACAGCCCCACAGGGAACCCGAGGTAGTTCTCGATCCGGCTCGACTGGCCGGCCTGTCCGCCCGGCGCCTCGCTCTCGACCATGATCGTCCGCAGCCCCTCGGAGGCGCCGTACACGGCCGCAGCGAGTCCAGCCGGACCGCCGCCCACGATGACCAGGTCGTAGTGCTCGGCGGTCGGGCGGCCGGCGACCCCGAGACGCTCGGCGAACTCGAGCACCGTCGGGCGTTCGAGCACCGAGCCGTCCTCCAGCAGGGCCACCGGCAGGCGCTCCTCGGGGACTCCGGCGACGGTCAGCAGCTCCCGCGCCTCGGGATCGCGCTCGACGTCGAGCCAGCGCCCGGGAACGCGGTTTCGGGCCATGAAGTCGCGGAGCTCGTGGGTGTCCTTGGAGAAGCGGTGCCCGATCACCCGCACCCCGCCGGCGAGGAGCGCCGCACTCGACGCCCAGCCCATGAGGAGGTCCGCCACGACCGGGAACAGCTCTTCGTCGGGCGGGTCCCAGGGTTTGCGCAGGTAGTAGTCGAGCCCGACCTCGTTGATCGACGCGATCGCCGCCTCGGTGTCGGCGTACGCGGTCAGCAGCACGCGCTTGGCCTCGGGATAGACCTCCCGGGCCTGCACCAGAAAGTCGGTTCCCTCCATGCCCGGCATCCGCTGGTCGGCGATCAGCATCGCCACGGCATCGCCACGGCGGCGCAGCTCGGCCAGCAGCTCCAGCGCGTCCGGCCCGGAGCCGGCGCGCAGGATCCGGTAGTCCTCGCCGAAGCCGCTGCGCAGGTCCCGCGATACCGCGGCCAGCACCGTCGGCTCATCGTCCACCGCGAGGATCGCGGGCCGGTGCGCTTCCATGGCTGGTTACGACAGCATCGGCGACGGGGGAATCCGCGTCGTGCCGGTCACCTGCGGGATGATCATCGCGAGCTCATCGACGAAGCACCAGCTCCACTCCTCACCGGGCTCCAGCGAGCGGATGATGGGATGGCCGGAGGAGTCGGCGTGGTGGCTGGCGTGCTGTGCGGGCGAGTCGTCGCAGCAGCCGACGTGGCCGCAGGCGAGACAGATACGAAGGTGCAGCCACACGCCTCCCGCGCGCAGGCAATCCTCGCAGCCGTCCACGGCGGCCGGGAGCTCGGTGACCTCGATGGTGTCGAGATGGTTACAGGACGGTTGGCGTGTGCTCATCGTCTGAGCATCGCAAAGTCGTCAAGCGGCCGGCAGGCTCAAGCCGCTTCAGCGAGCCCCAGCAGGGTGCGGTACCCGACCCCGGGCCCGGCGATCACACACGTGTGACCCGACCGCAGCCAGGTCACCAGCCGGAGTGATCCGTGGCTACCCAGCACATAGCGAACCCCGTGCCAGTTGACGCTGTGGCCGCTCACGACGGGAACCGGCGTGCCGGACACGATCGAATAGCCGACCCGGTACCGACCCCGAGTGCCGTAGTACACGGTGGCGATCCGCCGGCCGCCGATCGTGTCGGCGCGGCTGCCCAGGGCTCGCCAGCCCACCGTTCGGGCCCAGTTGGGAAACGGGACGCCATCAACGGCGAGGCGCAGGTCGACCCGGTTCGTCGTGTCCGGCGGCGGCGCCGGCGATGTGGCCGGTGCGAGCGCCAACTGCGCGGTCTGGGGCAGGCTCGGGCCGGCGGTGCTCCCCCCGGCGCTGAGCACCACCACCACCGCCACGATCGCTGCCATCGCCGCGGTGGCCGGCACCAGGAAGCGCAGGTTCAGCCGCGGGCGCTTGGGGCGGGATGCCGATGCCACCATGGCCTCGACCTGGCGGTGCAGCGACGCGGGGGCAGGCGCGTCGGCGGCCCGCAGCAAAGACACCACGCTCTCCTGCTCCGCCAGACCGCGGGCCAGGCTGGGTGAGCGCTCGACTTCGGCGCGGAGCTCCGCTTCGCGACCTGGCGACAGGGAGCCGTCGGCCAGTCGCGCCAGCTCGGCCTCGATGGACTGCGGCTCGTTTTCCATGTGATCGTCCATCAAGCCAGACTCCGATCTGAGCCGGATCCTTCCCGACCACTCGAAGGGTTGCCGGCGACGCGCTGCGCCGGGGCGGGCGAAGGGTCGTCGCTGAACTGACGGGCGATCCGCTGCCGGGCCCGGTACAGGCGCGTGGTGATGGTCGCCTCGCGCGCGTCGAGCGCCGCCGCCGCCTCCCCGTAGGTGAGGCCGAGAACATCGACCGCAACGATGGCCAGGCGGAAGTCCTCCGGCAGCTGGGCGATCGCCTCGAAGATCTCGGACACCTCGAGTGCGCGGTCGGGCTGGGCGGTGACTCGGGGCTCGATCGCTGTCACGTCCTCGAGCGTCGCGGTGGTGCGCGGTCGCCGGGACGCGGTGCGCAGGCGGGAGTAGAAGGTGTTGCGCAGCGCCCGCATCAGGTAGGCGCGTTCGCCTCCCTCGCCGACGTTGCGCGGGCGAGCCAACACCCGGCTGAAAGTCTCCTGAACCAGATCCTCGGCGTCCTCGCGGGAGCCGCACAGTGCCCACGCCGCCCGGTACAGGGCATCGAGGTGCTGACCAAGCGACATCGGATCCAGTCGAGGCAAGCTGCCTCGAATGCTACGCGCGTTCGGCGGGCGGTTAATCCAGCCGGGAAGGATTTCCGCGGTTGCGCGGTCTTTGGGACACAGAAGCGGCTCGCCATCTGCGCCGCCCCTCGCCCTCTCTCGACGCGGTGAGGCAATCTGATCAAGGAGGTCACCCCCATGTCCCGCATCCGTGTTCCCGTCGTCGTGGCAGGCGTCGCCACTCTGGTCGGATCGGCGGCCGTGACGTCGCTGGCGGTAGCCGCGGCGCCCTCGCCGGCGACAGCCCGCACGGCGTCCGCCCGCCCGGCCAAGATCTCGGTACGGCAGACCAGCCGCGGCAAGATCCTGGTCAACTCCAAGGGCTTCACCCTGTACGAGTTCACCGCTGATGCCAAAGGCAAAGATCGCTGCGTCAGCCGGAGCGGCTGCCCCCAGCTGTGGCCCCTGGTGAAGACCCACGGTCGCCCGAACGCGGGCCACGGGGTGAAGCGGTCGATGCTGGGCACGATCCAGGCCGGCGGGGCCACCCAGGCGACCTATGGGGGCCACCCGCTGTACACATACGCGGCTGATACGTCTCCCGGTCAGACCAGCTACATCGGTGTCTCTCAGTTCGGCGGCGTGTGGGTCGCGGTGAGGGCATCGGGCCAGACCGTGCGCTGATTCGCGCCGCAGGAGCGTGGGATATCTGGCGCCAGCGCCGCGGCGGATATCCCACCGTAGGCGGGGACGTGACCCTCGGGCGGCCGATATTCGATCATGTAGCGATGCCCTCGCCCCGGATCGGGTCCGTCCTCGAGCGCCTCGACGCCTTCATCGAGCGCGAGATCAAGCCGCTCGAGGCCGAGCATCCCCAGTACTGGGATCACCGTCGCGAGCACGCGCGCACCGACTGGGATGCGGGGGGCACGCCGCGGGTGGAGTGGACCGAGCTGCTGGCCGAGATGCGCCGCCGGGCGGATGCCGCCGGATGGCTGCGGTTCGCGCTGCCGGCCGAGCTCGGCGGTCAGGACGGCACCAACTACGAGATGGCGACGATCCGTGATCACCTCGCGGCCAAGGGCCTGGGGCTTCACAACGACCTTCAGAACGAGGCTTCGGTGGTCGGCAATCTGGTCTTCCCGCTCCTGCTGCAGCGCTTCGGCACGCCCGCGCAGCGAGCCCAGTTCCTCGATACCTCGGTCACCGGCGAGGTGGAGCTGGCCTTCGGGTTGACCGAGCCCGAGCACGGCAGCGACGCCACCTGGATGTCCACCCGCGCCCAGCGCGACGGGGATGACTGGGTCATCACCGGCGCCAAGACATGGATCTCCAACGTCCACCAGGCCGATCACGTGTTGGTGTTCGCGCGGACCTCCGGGCCCGATGGCGCCGCCGAGGGCCTGACGGCGTTCTTCGTGCCCACTGATGCCCCCGGCTTCGGCGCGCCAACGTACCTGTGGACGTTCAACATGCCGACCGACCACGCCGCGTTCACGCTCGACCACGTGCGTGTGCCGTCCGGGGCCGTGCTCGGCGAGGAGGGCCGCGGCCTCGACGTCACGCGCGCCTTCGTCAACGAGAACCGCATCCGCCAAGCCGCCAGTGGCACCGGCGCCGCCCGGTACTGCATCGAGCAATCGGTCCGCTATGCCCGCGAGCGGGTCACTTTCGGTCAACCCCTGGCGCAGCGACAGGCGGTGCAGTTTCCGCTGGTCGAGCTCCACGCCGACTGCGAGCTGATCCGGACCTACCTGCTCGAGACCGCCGACCGTCACGACGCCGGCGAGTACGTGGCCGACCGGGTGTCACTGTGCAACTTCCGCGCCAACCGGCTGGTCTGCGAAGCCGCCGACCGGGCCATGCAGGTCCACGGCGGGATGGGGTACAGCCGGCATCTGCAGTTTGAGCACATCTACCGTCACCACCGCCGCTACCGCATCACCGAAGGAGCGGAGGAGATCCAGATCCGCACGGTGGCGGGCCACCTGTTCGGGTTCGTGAATCCCGTCCACGACAGGAGGCCGCGGTGCAGCTTGAGGGAGCCGTGGCGCTGGTCACCGGTGGGGCCTCGGGGCTCGGCCGGGCCACCGCGGAGGCCCTGCGCGACCGGGGCGCCGACGTGGTGATCCTCGATCTCCCTTCCGCCCAGGAGCAGGTCGAGCCCGGCGGCTTCACGTTCGCGCCGGCCGATGTGCGCGACGAGGACGCCGTCGCCGAGGCGGTCGCGGTGGCCGGTCGCAAGGGACCTCTGCGCGTGACCGTCAACTGCGCCGGGATCGGACCGCCGGGGCGAGTGGTGCGCAAGGGCCAGCCGATCCCGCTGGAGGAGTTCACCAGTGTGATCGAGATCAATCTGATCGGCACCTTCAACGTGATCCGCCTGGCCGCGGCGGCGATGACCGCGACCGAGCCGGTCGACGGCGGCCGGGGAGTGATCATCAATACCGCCTCGGTGGCCGCGTTCGAAGGCCAGATCGGGCAGGCGGCCTACTCGGCGTCGAAGGGCGGCATCGTCGGCATGACGCTGCCGATCGCGCGGGACCTGGCCGGCAGTCTGATTCGCTGCGTCACGATCGCGCCCGGAATCTTCGATACCCCTCTGCTGGGGAGCCTGCCGCCGGACGCCCGCGACTCGCTCGGCGCCTCGGTTCCCCATCCGGCCCGGCTGGGGCAGCCGGCCGAGTACGGGGCACTGGTGGTGCACATCGCCGAGAACGAGATGCTCAACGGCGAGGTCATCCGGCTCGACGGTGCCCTGCGCATGGCCCCGCGCTAGGCGACGTCAGATGCGCCGAACCCTGTTCGAGCCCGAGCACACCGACTTCCGCGAGTCGGCCCGCCGGTTCGTGGCCGAGGAGATCACCGCCCACCACCGGCAATGGGAGCAGGACGGGATCGTCCCTCGCACCCTGTTCACCAAGGCCGCGGCCAAGGGCATGCTCGCGATGCAGGTGCCCGAGCGCTACGGCGGCGCCGGGGTGGACGACTTTCGCTTCAACCAGATCGTCGGCGAGGAGATCGGTGTGGCCGGCGACGCCGGCACCGGGCTCGGGATCACGCTTCACAACGACATCTGCCTGCCCTACTTCCTGGACCTGTGCGACGAGGAGCAGAAGCAGCGCTGGCTACCCGGGATCGCCGACGGCAGCTTGATCACGGCGGTGGCCATGACCGAGCCGGAGATGGGCTCGGATCTGGCCGGACTGCGGACCTCGGCGATCCGGGATGGCGACGCCTACGTGGTCAACGGCTCCAAGACGTTCATCACCAACGGCATCAATGCCGACCTGGTCATCACCGCGGTCAAGACCGACCCCAGCCTGCGTCACGCCGGGATCTCGCTGCTGATCCTGGAGCGCGGGATGGACGGCTTCCAGCGCGGGCGCAACCTGGACAAGGTCGGCTTGCACGCCCAGGACACCGCCGAGCTGTTCTTTGAGGACGTCCGCGTTCCGGTCGAGAATCGGCTCGGCGAAGAGGGCCAGGGCTTTCGCTACATGACCTCCAACCTCGCCCAGGAGCGCCTCAGCATCGCTCTGGCCGGGGTCGCCGCCGCGCGAGGCGCGCTGCGCACGACGATCGACTACGTCAAGGAGCGCAGCGCCTTCGGTCAGCCCGTGGGCTCGTTTCAGAACTCTCGCTTTGCGCTGGCCGAGATGGCAACCGAGATCGAGCTCGCGACCGCGTTCTGCGACCAGGCGGTTCTCGCCCTGAACGCCGCCGAGCTCTCGCCCGAGGACGCCGCGATGGCGAAGTGGTGGTCGACCGAGCTTCAGGGGCGGGTGGTCGACCGTTGCCTCCAGCTCCACGGCGGGTACGGCTACATGCTCGAGTACCCGATCGCCCGCGCGTTCGTCGACGCCCGCGTGACCCGGATCTACGGCGGGACGACCGAGATCATGAAGGAGATCATCGGTCGCTCCCTGCTGAATCCGTGACGGATCGCCGTTGAGCTCCGGCGCGCGCAATCTCGTCAACCTCAACGCGGTCGACAAGGGGTACGGGACCCGGTCGGTGCTGACCGAGGTCAGTCTGGGCATGAGCGCCGGCGACCGCGTCGGCGTGGTGGGTCGCAACGGCGGCGGCAAGTCGACCCTGCTCAGGCTGATCGCGGGCGTGGAGACGGCCGACGCGGGGGTGGTGACCCGGGCCCGGGATGTGGAGACCGTGCTGCTGGCCCAGGGCGATGAGCTCGAGGGGTACGACACGATCGGCGAGGCGCTGGTCGGCGGCCGCGCCGAGCACGAGTGGGCCGGAGACGCTGCCTTCCGCAGGGTGCTCGACGGCCTGCTGGGGGGAGTCGAGCTGCGCCGCTTCCGGGCCGGTCTGGACACGGCGGTCGGACCGCTCTCGGGTGGAGAACGAAGGAGGATCGCGCTGGCCCGGGCGCTGCTGACCCAGCCGCAGCTGCTGCTCCTCGACGAGCCGACCAACCATCTCGACGTGGATGCGATCAACTGGCTGGCGGCGCACCTGGCATCGCGGTCGGGCTCGCTGCTGGTGGTGACCCACGACCGTTGGTTCCTCGATGAAGTCGCCACGGCGACCTGGGAGGTCACCGACGGCACCGTGCACCAGTACGACGGCGGCTATGCCGCGTTCGTCCTGTCGCGAGCGGAACGTGACCGCCTGGCCGCGGTGCATGATGACCGCCGCCGGCAGCTGTTGCGCAAGGAGCTCGCGTGGCTCCGGCGCGGGCCGCCGGCACGAACCACGAAGCCGAAGTTCCGGATCGATTCGGCCAACGCCCTGATCGCGAACGAGCCCGCGGTGCGCGACCGCGCCGAGCTGCTGCGGTTTGCCGGCACCCGTCTTGGCGACAAGGTGTTGGATGTGGTCGACGCCGGCGTCGCCTTTGGCGCCGACTCATGTCCTGCGCGGGGTGACGCTGCGCCTCGGACCCGGCGATCGGGTGGCGATCCTGGGCAGCAATGGCTCGGGCAAGACGACGCTGCTGAACCTGCTGGCGGGCGAGCTGCCGCCCACCTCGGGCGAGGTGCAGCGCGGGGCGACGGTCCAGCTGGCCCACCTCTCCCAGGACACCGCCGAGGTCCCGGGGGATCTGAGCGTGCTCGAATCAGTGCAAGCAGTCCGCGGGCACGCCACCCTCAGCGACGGCCGCGAGCTGACGGCGGGGTCTCTGTGCGAGCGCTTCGGTTTCCGGGGCGACCGCGCCCGGACGCTGGTGGCGGATCTGTCGGGCGGGGAGCGCCGCCGGGTACAGCTGATGCGGCTGCTGATGGGCGGACCCAACGTCCTGCTCCTCGACGAGCCGACCAACGACCTTGACATCGACACCCTCACCGCGCTGGAGGATCTGCTCGATGCCTGGCCCGGCACATTGGTGATCGCCAGCCACGATCGTTACTTCGTGGAGCGGGTCTCGGACCTGGTGTATGCGATCGGCGGCGACGGCGGCCTTCGCCATCTTCCCGGCGGTGTGGCGCAGTACCTCGAGCCAGGCCCCGACGGCGATGACGCCGTCGCCGCCGGTGGGGTGGCGGCCCGGCCCGTCAGCCGGGA
This sequence comes from uncultured Solirubrobacterales bacterium, assembly GCA_963744195.1. Classification (GTDB taxonomy): domain Bacteria; phylum Actinomycetota; class Thermoleophilia; order Solirubrobacterales; family Solirubrobacteraceae; genus Palsa-465. Next base: position 76,764 of record CAVUSY010000004.1, on the reverse strand, counting down.
GAGCGTGACCGCACCCCCGGGTGCAGCGGTCCGGGCCGCGCGCAGGGAGGTCCGTCGTCTCGACGCGGCGCTCGAGAGGCTCGCCACCAGCGAGGCCGTGTTGCGCGCGGAGATGGAGCGCAGCGCCAGTGACCACTCTCGTCTGAGCGAGCTCAGCGGACAGCTGGACGCGCTGGCGGTCGAGCGGGAACAGCTCGAGACACGGTGGCTCGAGCTCTCCGAAACCCTGGAGGCTTGATCCACGATTCGTGCGTTGACCGCGATTCGTGCTGGGGGCGGATCGAGACGTCCGGGTCGCCACGGGTGGGCTAGCCGGAGACGAGCTGATGGTTGCGCAGTCCCTTCTTGCGGTCGAGCACCAACAGGGCACCGTGCAGCACCCCCTCGCCGTACTCGCTGCCCGGATTGATGCAGACGGTGCGCCCGACCTTCGTCGATCGCCGCGGGACTCGTGGATGTGGCCGTGCAGCGCCACCAGCGGCTGGTAGCGCTCGATCAGCTCGCGCACGGCCTGTGAGCCGGCGGAGATCATCGACACCGAGCCGCCGCGGACGACCGGCTTGAGCGTGGAGTCCAGCTCGGGCGCCTGGTCCAGTGCCGTTCCCTTCGGCGGCACGTGCAGGTTGAAGACGCTCCGGGCCGGGTCGGTCGAGCTCCGCCACGAGCTGCTCCAGATGGGCCCCGAGCTGCTCCTCGGGCAGCTCGCGCGGCGAGTCCCAGGGAGTTGGGTTGGCGATCCCGCACGACAGCATCTGGATCTGGTCGGCCAGCTCCACCGCCACGTCCTCACAGTCCACGTGCAGCGGCGACTCCGCCAGCACCTCCTGCAGCGCCGGCTCGTCGTCGTTGCCGAGCATCATGAACAGCCGGATGCCCGGTGCCCGCGAGTCGCTCCTGGGCCAGCTCCAGCCAGCGCCGCACGCTGTCGGCCATGGCCCGGCGAAACAGCTCGGTGATCGCCTGTCGTCGCCGTGGGCGGCGGACAGCTCATCCGGCGTGGTGAGGTAGGGGTAGAAACCACGGTTGCGGACCTGCGCCTCGAGCGCCTCGAGCTCCTCGGCCGGCGCCACCCGGTCGCCGATCAGCTCTGGTGCGCGCAGTCCTCCGTCGGTCTGGACGATCGGCACCACCGCCTTGCCGGTGATGTCGCCGCCCATGACCAAGACGTCGGCGTTGTAGAACTTGCCGGCGTTGACGAACTTGCGCCACAGCCGGTCCGAGCCGTGGATGTCGGACGCGTAGTAGACCGTGAAGCTCACTCGGGCGGGATCTCCCTGAACGTGTTGGTGAGCGACATCCCCTGGCTGCGGCGGTAGAGCGATACGCCCGACGTACCAGACGATCGCGATGATCGGCGCGATGAACACCTTGATCATCGGGCCCCAGCCCAGCTTGCCCCCGAAGCCGGTGTGGAGCGCGGCATAGATCACGAACGCCCACGACAGCCCCGAAACGAGCGACACCAGCGTGATCACCGGGACGCCAAGCACCCGAGCGCGAGCCCAACCAGGTGCGTCGGCGTGCATCGCCGCCCGGCGGTAGGGCACGGTACCCGCGGCGATCGAAACCACGATGAAGGCCAGCCCCATGATCACCAGAACATTGAGCAGGAACGCTCCGAGTCCCTGGTAGATGTTGAGGTAGTTGAGCAACTCGACCACCAGCGCCACCACCACCGTGGCCACCACCGGCGTGTGGAAGCGTTCAGACACCTCGGTGACCCGGGCGGGGGCGAGGCGATCAAACGACCAGGCGAACAGGTTGCGGGTTCCCAGCAGGAAGCCGGTGGGCGTCCACCAGAAGATGGCGAGCAGGAAGCAAAGCACGACGATCACTCCGAGGACCTGGCCGCCGGGCAGGAACTTGACCATCGACGGTAGGTACGGGCTGAACGCCAGCGTGTAATGACTCGTGCCTCCCCCCAGCCCGAGGTACACGATCGAGCCGAAGAACTTATAGCCGTAGTACTTGTAGACCAGCAGGGCGGCGACCATGTAGATGATCGCGGCAGCGGCCAAGCCGCCGATGATCGAGGTGACCGCAGTACGACGTGCGTTCTTGATCTCGCCGGCGAAGTACCCCGTCCACTGAAAGCCGGTGTAGACCTGGAAGCAGTAGACCATTGCCGCCAGGGTGGCGCCGAGCTCGAGGCTGCCGCCGGCGTTGAAGCCGAGTGAGTGGACCTTGGCCAGGATCGCGTTGTAGGTGGAGCCCGAACTGTGGTTCCAGTTTGAGACGAAGGTGCTGTGGCTACCGACCAGCATCAGGACCAGCCAGATCGCCATCCCGATCCAGACGATCGCGAAGGTCACCTTCATGTAGCGCGCAACGGTGTGCACCCCGAGCACCATCAGCCCCGCGAACAGGATCGTCAGTACCGTCGCGATCAGCATCATCTCGCCGTTGGAGGGCGCGTTGATCCATTTGCCGTGGATGCCCGCGACGAACCCGAGCGCCGGCAGCACGATCGAGAGCATGAAGGTGAAGTTGAACGCCACCCAGGTGAGGAACACGAACGTCAGCGCGAAATTAACGACGAAGCCCAGGAACGGACTCAGCGTCCTTGACACCCACACGTAGTCGCCGCCCGAGCGCGGCATCAGCGCCGTGAAATAGAGGTACACCAGCCCGAAGCACGCCACCAGCGGAGTCGCGATCAGGAACGAGACGAACATGTTGGCGTGGGGCCAGAACTGCGGCGCGAACCCCATCACCTGCGTGATCCCGACCGGGATCAGCACCGCCGAGAACACGAGGTTGAACGCATCGAACGCGCTGAGCTCCCGCACCAACCCGGTGGCGTTGCGCGTGAACAGTTTCGGAACTGTCTTTCGATGCCTGCTGTGTCTCCATCTCTCCACCCTTTCTGACCCTGAGGTCAGTCCATGAAGGCTCCTCCGTTGACCGCCAGCGCCTCGCCCGGTCACGAAGCGCGGCGTCCTCACCGACGAGGAACGCCACCGCGCGGGCGACGTCCTCCGGGCTGCTCCAGCCGGCCCATCGGGGTGTCCTGCACCCAGAGCTGCTTGACCTCGTCGGGTGTCGACCGGCGCAACTCCGCCTCCCAGGCCGAGCTCGCGCTCCTGCATCGGGGTGGCCACGATACCCGGGGCACACGCAGTTGACGCGGATCCCGTCGGCCGCCAGCTCGAACGCCATCGCCTGGGTGAGGCCGACGACGCCGAACTTCGACGCCACGTAATCCGACGAGAAACGGCACTCGGCCCTGCTTGCCCGCCATCGAGGCGAGTGTTGACGATCACGCCGCCGCGACCGAGCCGGCGCATCGTGCGCGCGGCCGCCTGGCCGCACAAGAACACACCCTTGAGGTTGACCGCAGTGTGCGGTCGAGCTCGTCTCGGCGTGACGTCGATGAACGGGGCCATATGCGAGATGCCGGCGTTGGAGACCCACACGTCGAGGCGCCCGTGGCGGTCGGCCACGGCGTCGGCCAGCCGCGCGGCGGCGGCGGCGTCGGTCACGTCCAGGACGTCGCTCCAGCCCGCGCCGTCGAGCTCGGCGGCGGTCGCGCGCGGCGGCGTCGCCGTCGATGTCGGTGACCACCACGTGCAGCCCGCGCCGGGAGAGCTCGGGGCGATCGCGGCGCCGATGCCCGAGCCGGCTCCGGTGACGACGGCGACCTGCTCGTTCATGCCACTCCTCGCGGCGAGACGGTGGGAGATCGGGCCGCAGCGCGGCTCGAGCTCCCGGTAGATGGCGTACAGCTCCTCGTAGCGCTCGCGCAGCTCGGGCCGCGGCTGCGATCGGCTCCCCGAGCTTGACCAGCGGCCGGATCGCCTCCCAGCCGCGACACGCGCCGGCGCCGACCCCGGCGGCGATGGCGGCGCCGAGGGACGGCGCCGGGGTGGTCGAGCACCGGCCACAGCTCGACGCCGAGGACGTCGGCGAGGATCTGCTTCCACAGCGTCGAGTGGCTGCCGCCGTTGGTGACGCGCGCCCGCGCGAGCGCGACGCCGCGCTCGGTGAACACCTCGACGTGGTGACGGAAGCCGTAGGCCACCGCCTCGAGCGCCGCGCGATGGAGGTGGCCGCGGTCGTGGCCGAGGTGCAGGCCCACGAACGCGCCGCGCTGGGCCGGGTCGTGCAGCGGCGATTTCTCGCCCAGGAAGTAGGGCAGGCAGACGATGCCGCCGGCGCCCGGCGGGGTCAGCGGCGGCCTCGGCGTCGAGCTGCGTCCAGCGACACGCCGCCGCTGACGCGCGCCAGCCAGCGGACCAGGCTGCCGCTGGTGGCCATGCAGCCGTTGGGCAGCCACGCGCCGCGGGGTGGGCGTCCAGGTACAGGCGCTCGTCCACCAGTGGCGACCTCGCTGACGACCAGGATGTCGCCGGCACCGCCGAGCTTCACCAGCCAGTCGCCGGCCTCGAGCAGCCCGGCGCCGTAGGCCGAGCTGACATGGTCGGCGCCACCGACCACGATCGGCGTGCCCGCCCGCAGCCCGCAGGCTGCGGCCGCGTCGGCGCTGACCTCGCCCACGACCGTGCCCGAGCGCCGGACCTCGGGCAGCAGTCGCTCGGAGATCCTCGGCCGCTCGAGCACCTCGTGCGAGGCAGCTCGCCGTCGAGCCCGAACAGCCCGCTCTCGATCGCCCAGTTGCGCTCGACGTGGGCTCGGCGCCGAGCGCCCGCGCCAGCCAGTCGTAGGAGCCGGCCACGGCGCTCGTGTCTGCGCGAACAGGTCCGGCTCGTGGCGCTGCCAGCCAGCGCAGCGTCGGCGCGACCGACTGCTGGGTCAGCGCCGAGCCGGTCAGCCCGAGCAGGTCGATCTCCGGCCAGCAGTGCGGCCAGCTCATCGACCTCGGCGGTGGCGCGAGCGTCGTTCTGCAGGATCGCCCGCCGCAGCGGCCGGCCCCGGCATCGAGCGCCAGCACCGCCGGCACCATCCCGGCGGTGGCCACGGCCTCGATCGTCACCCGCGCCGGCGCCCGGCTGCGCGCCAGCAGCTCGCGGGACCAGCGCGCAGACGGCGCTCCACCACTGCTCCGGATCCGCTTCGGCCCATCCCGGGCGAGGCGAGAACAGATGAGACCTCCGCCTGCGCGGTGGCCAGCACGCCGGCGTTCGGCGTCGACCAGCGCGCGCCTTGACAGCCGACGAGCCGATGTCGATCCCCAGCAGCATGGGCTAGGCCACGCCGACCTCGCGCGCGCTTTCGACGAACCGCCGCGCCCGTTCGCCGATCGACGGGGTTCCACGTGTACCCGTCGACCTTCAGGTCGCTGCCGACGATGCAGCCGTCGGCGACCTGCAGGTAGTCGGCGATCGTGTCGGCGCGAGCGCCGGTGTTGAGCAGCACCGGGATCTCCGGCGGCACCGCCTCGCGAACCTCCTCCAGCATCGCCCGGCCCGGCTCGGCCCCCGCCATCGGACCTGAGACCAGGATCGCGTCGGCCAGGCTCGAGACGACGGCCGAGCGCGCCGCCTCGGCCGGACTGCGGCGCCCGATCGGCGATGCGAATTCGGGCGTGATGTTCATCATGATCGTCAGCGACTCGGCGTCGAGCCGGCGGCGCTCGCGCAACACGTGGGCGGCCTCGCCCTGCCACAGACCCATGTCGGACTCCCAGGCCCCGGTCAGCACCTCGCGCATGAAGCCGGCGCCGGTCGCCACCCCCACCGCCAGCGCGCAGCGGCGTCCCACAGGAAGTCGACGCCGAACGGGTGCTCGCGCGGCGCGCACTCGGTCACCACCCGGGTCATGACCGCCGCGGCCTCCGGGCCGGCACTGCAGCTGGTAGGGACGGTCGCCCTCGTTGCAGAACATGTAGCCGTCGAAGCCGGCCTCGAGCAGCAGCTCGAGGTCGCGCTGGACCGCGCTGATCAGCCCGCGGTACCCCGGCGCGCGGCGTCATACAGCGGCGTCCCCGGAAGCGGGGGCACATGCACCATCGCGATCAGGGGCTTGCGGCGTTCCGAACAACTGCTGGATTCGCTGGCTCATGGCTCCTCCGGGGGGGGACGGACACGACTTCGACGCCGGCTTCGCGGACCGCCTGCAGAGGTGGTGGTCGGGCTCGGCATCGGTGATCAGGACATCGATCTCCGACAACGACGCGATCGTGGCCAGGCAGACCCGGTCCGAGCTTGCTCTGGTCGGCCAGCGCCACCTTGCGCGAGGCGGCCTGGATCGCGGCGCGCTTGACGCGCGTGTCGTCGAGGTTGTACTCGGTCAGGCCCTTCTCGGCGTGGATCCCGCCGACGCCCAGGAACAGGACATCGCAATTGAGCTGGGCGAAGGTACGCTCGGCCAGGTCGCCGATCAGGCTGAGCTCCCCGGGCCGGACGATTCCGCCCGGTCAGGATCACGCGCATGTTGGGGTCGCCGGCCAGCTCCACGGCGGCGTTGATGCTCGGCGTGACGATCGTCAGGCCACCGCGGCCGCGCAGGCAGCGGGCCAGCTCCTGCGTCGTCGAGCCGACATCGAGGATCGCGGTTTCGCCGTACTCGATGTAATCGGCGGCCGCCTGTGCGATCCGTTGCTTCGCCGTCCTGGGCCTCGGTTGGCGCGGGCCGCCAGCGGTGGTTCGTAGCTACGGCTGACCGTGGAGATCGCGCCGCCGCGAACGCGTCGGGCCACGCCCTGTTCCTCGAGCTCCTCGAGGTCGCGCCGGATCGTCATCTCCGACACCTCGAGCTCGGCCGCCAGGCCGGCGATCCCCACCTCGCCTCGCTCGGCGAGAAATCCCCGGATCGCGTGTCTCCGCCCGACCGTGCTCACTTTTCGGCGGCAAGCTTACACCGAACTGTGCCTTCTTCACAACTATCTGTGAAATCAGCGTTCGGTCCGCCGCCACGGGCATCCGCCACGGACTCCGTGGTCTATTTGGCGCGAACTTCGCATCAAACAGACCACGGAGCCCTTCCCGGCGGCTCCAGCCGCCCTCAGCTGGCGCTGACCAGCGCCTCTTCGTCTGAGTAGATCTCGCCCCGGTCGGCCTTCTCGACCAGCGACGCCGGCGGCTCGAAGCGCTCGCCGTACTGCTGTGCCAGCTCGCGGGCGCGGGCCACGAAGCCCGGCAGGCCCCCCTCGTAACCGTTGATGTACTGCAGCACGCCACCGCTCCAGCCCGGGAACCCAATCCCGAAGATCGACCCGATGTTGGCGTCGGCGACCGACTCGATCACTCCCTCGTCGAGACACTTGACGCTCTCGAGCGCCTCGATCACCATCATTCGCTCCTCGAGGTCTTTCAGCGAGATCGATGAGGGGTCATCGACCGGCGGGAACGCCTCACGCAGCCCCGGCCACAGCCGCGTGCGCTTGCCGTCCTCGTACTCGTAGAAGCCGGCGCCTTCGAGCTTGCCCGGCCGGTTGAACTCGTCGAGCAGACGATCGATGACCGCCTCGGCGGGATGACCGTCCCATGGGCCGCCGTCGTTCTGCGCCGCCGCCTTGGCCGCATCGCGGATCTTGCGCATCAGCTTGAGGTTCAGCTCGTCGGAGAGCTGCAGCACCGGGGCCGGATACCCGGCCTGCGACGAGGCCTGCTCGATCGTGGCCGCCGGAATCCCCTCCAGCAGCATCGCGATCCCCTCGTTGATGAAAGTGCCGATCACCCGGCTGGTGAAGAAGCCACGGCTGTCATTGACCACGATCGGCGTCTTCTTGATCAGCTTGGCGACGTCAAGCGCGCGGTACACGGTCTCGTCGGTGGTCTGCTCGCCCCGGATGATCTCCAGCAGCGGCATCTTGTCCACCGGGCTGAAGAAGTGCAGCCCGATGAAGTCGGCCGGGCGTGACACGCCCTCGGCGAGGCTGGTGATCGGCAGCGTGGAGGTATTGGATCCCAGCAGCGCATCGGGCGCGAGGTGTGGCTCGATCTCGGCGAACACCTCGGCCTTGACGCCGGGATCCTCGAACACCGCCTCGATCACCATCTCGGCGCCGGCGGCGGCCGCCGGGTCGGTGGTGGGGGTGATCCGGGCGAGGAGGTCATCGCCGTCCTCCTGGCTCTGGCGGCCCCGCTCCACGGCTTTGGCGACTAGCTTCTCGGAGTAGGCCTTGCCCTTGTCGGCGGCCTCCTGGGAGACGTCCTTGAGCACCACCTCGATCCCCGCCTTGGCGCACACGTAGGCGATGGCGGCGCCCATCATGCCGGCGCCGAGCACCACCGCCTTGCGGGGCTGGAAGCGCTCGGTGTCGGACGGGCGGCCGCGGGCTCCGGTGGCGCGCTGAAGGTCGAAGAAGAACGCCTGAATCATGTTCTTGGCCACCTGGCCGGTCACCAGGTCGACGAAGTAGCGACCCTCGATCTCCGAGGCGCTATCGAAATCGACCTGAGCGCCCTCTACGGCGGCGGCCATGATGTGATGCGGGGCGGGGTAGTTGGCGCCCTTGATCTGCTTGCGCAGGTTGGCCGGGAAGGCGGGAAGGTTCTGCGCCAGCGATGGCGTGCTGGGGGTGCCGCCCGGAATCTTGTAACCCTTGACGTCCCACGGCTGCTGGGCGTCCGGATTGGCGGCGATCCACTTCTTGGCCGCCGGGATCAGCTCCTCGGGGGTGGCCACCAGCTCGTCGACGATGCCGATCTCCTGGCCCTTGGCCGGGCGCACGCGCTGCCCCTGCATCAGCAGCTGGAGCAGAGCGTTGACGATTCCGAGCATCCGCACCGTGCGGGTGACACCCCCGGCCCCCGGCAGCAGCCCGAGCTGGACCTCGGGGAAGCCGAGCTGCAGCTTGGGATCGTCGACCACGATCCGGTGGTGGCAGGCCAGAGCGATCTCCAGACCGCCGCCGAGCGCGGAGCCGTTGACCGCCGCCACCACGGGCCGGCCCAGCGTCTCCAGCCGGCGCAGCACCGCCTTGCCGTCGTGTACGAACTTGGCGATCTCGTCGGAATGCTCGCGGGTCGCCGCCTTGAGGTCGTTCAGGTCGCCGCCGGCGAAGAATGTCTTCTTGGCCGAGGTGATGATCACGCCGGTGATCTGGTCGCGCTCGGCCTCGAGCCGGTCGACGGTGGCCAGAATCGAAGCCGCGTAGGCCGCGTTCATGGTGTTGGCCGACTGATTGGGATCGTCGAGGGTCAGGATGACGACGCCGTCGGCGTCCTGCTCCCAGCGGATCGTGCTGCTCTCACTCATGCGGTTCTCTTTTCGTGGAAAGGGGCGGAGTACGGTGGGCGCGAGCGCGGGGAGCTAGATGCGCTCGACCACGGTCGCGATGCCCATGCCGCCACCGACGCAGAGGGTGGCCAGGCCGTAGCGCTTGCCCTGGCGCTCGAGCTCGTCGACCAGCGTGCCGAGGATCATGGCGCCGGTCGCGCCGAGGGGGTGGCCCATGGCGATCGCGCCGCCGTTGACGTTGACCTTGTCGAGGTCCAGGCCCATGTCCCGCACGAACCGCAGCACCACGGCTGCGAATGCCTCGTTGATCTCGACCAGATCGAGGTCGTCCACGGTCAGGCCGGCCTTGGCGAGCGCCTTCTTGCTGGCCGGCGCGGGGCCGGTCAACATGATGGTCGGATCCGAGCCCGAGACCGCCGTGGCCAGGATCTTCGCCCGGGCCCGCAGGCCCAGGTCGGCGCCGGTCTGCTCGTTGCCGATCGCCACCAACGAGGCGCCGTCGACGATGCCCGAGGAGTTGCCGGGAGTGTGAACATGGTCGATCTTCTCGACCCAGTGGTACTTCTGCAGCGCCACCGCATCAAAGCCGCCCATCTCGCCCATCGCCGCGAATGACGGCTTCAGGCCCGCCAGCGTCTCGACCGTGGTGCCGGGACGGATGAACTCGTCGCGGTCGAGCACCACGTGGTCATTGATGTCGAGCACCGGGATCACCGACTTCGAGAAGCGACCCTCGGCCTGGGCGGCGGCTGCCCGCTCCTGCGAGCGTGCGGCGTAGGCGTCGACATCGTCGCGACTGAACTCCTCGATCGTCGCAATGAGGTCCGCGCCGACGCCCTGGGGGATGAAGGAGGTGTCGTAATTGGTCTCGGGATCCAGGGCCCATGCGCCACCGTCGGAGCCCATCGGTACGCGGGACATCGATTCGACCCCGCCGGCGAGGACGAGGTCCTCCCAGCCCGAGGCGACCTTCTGCGCGGCGATGTTGACCGCCTCCAGGCCGGAGGCACAGAAGCGGTTCAGCTGGACGCCGGAGACCGTATCCGGCAGGCCCGCCTTGATCGCGGCCGTCTTGGCGATATCGGCGCCCTGGTCGCCGATCGGTGACACGCAGCCGAGCACGACGTCGTCGACCCGGTTGGGATCGAAGTCGGGGTTGCGGCTGAGCATCTCGTGCATCAGACCGACGACCAGATCGACCGGCTTGGTCGTGTGGAGCGACCCGTTGACCTTGCCCTTGCCGCGGGGAGTGCGGATGGCGTCGAAGACAAACGGTTCAGTGGCTGGCATTTGGTCTGCTCCTCAGGTGTAAGCGCGCACGATGTTCAGGAAGTATCTGATGTGAATACTAGTTCACGTACCCGAATCCGCCGCTCTGGGCCGCGTCAGTGAGTGCAGCGCCTGATCCGGTGAAATCCGGCGAAAGCTCTCCACCGGGCGGCCGTCCCGGACCAGGGCCGTTCGCATCAGCGCGGCGGTCTCAGCGGCGGCATCGCCGTCCCCGCCCCCGAGCATCGCCGCGACGTAGACCTCGGTCTGCGCGCTACCGCTCACCACCACGTCCGCGTCAGCGGCCCGGCCGGTCCTCGAGTAGCTCAGCACGCTGCGGATCCGTCGCAGCGCGCTGTCCCGGGACCACGGGGACAGCTCGCGCGGTTCCTGCGTCGGAGCGGGGTCGCCTGGCCCGTCCTGCTCCACCAAAAGCCGGGTGATCCCCCGGTCGTTGATCGCCTCCAGCGCCGCCTGAGGATCGTCGTCGACCACGATCTCCTTGTGCGCCGGGTAGATGTCGAGCTTGCGCAGGCTGCCGCGCGGGCGGCCGAGATGGAAGGCGAAGAAGTCGGGGTAGGCGACGAAGTCGTCGCCCGCTGCGCGCCGGTAGTCGTAGAAGGCGGTCACGGCGGCGAGGATCACCGTGCTCGCGCCGGCGCCGCCGTAGTCGGAGGCGATCACCACCCCCAGGCGGTCGTGCTCGGTGAAGTCCGGGAAGATCGTCTCCAAGCGCCCGGGCCGGTCGGCCACGACGAACCCGAAGTGATCGCTGCGCAGTTGGCTGGAGGTGTGCATCGCGTGGGGCCCGGCACCAAGTGAGTCGCGCGCCGTAGGGTCCGCGCCGGTGGTTCCGCGCGGGTCCAGTCGCGACCCGCATCTAATCTAGGCGCTGGTGACCGCGGCCGACTTTCCGATGGACTCGCAGGAGCCCGACGCCGAGCGTCCGTCCACCGGGCCCCTGTCGGGGCACACGGCGTGGGCGCGCAACCTGGAGGCGCCGCTGCGGGAGTTCCTGCGCACCCAGAGCGGCAGCGCGGCGATCCTGCTGGTGGCCGCCGTTGCCGCGCTCGTATGGGCGAACGCCGGCTCGTCCTACGAGCACGTGTGGCACACCGTAGTGGCAATTCGGGTCGGGGGCGCGGGGATCACGCAGGATCTTCGTCACTGGGTCAACGACGGGCTGATGACGTTCTTCTTCTTCGTGGTGGGACTGGAGGCCCGGCGCGAATTCGACCTCGGCGAACTGCGTGACCGCCGCCGGCTGCTGCTCCCGTTCTTCGCCGGCCTCGGTGGGATGGTGATTCCGATCGCGATCTACCTGGCGTTCAATCCGTCGGGCTCCGCATCGCGTGGGTGGGGGGCCGCGATGTCCACCGACACCGCGTTCGCGCTCGGGATGCTGGCCATCGTGGGGCGACGGTTTCCCACCAGTCTGCGCGCCTTCATCCTCACCGTGGCGGTGGTCGATGACCTCGCCTCGCTGATCGTGATCGCGGTGGTTTTCACCACCTCGGTGCAGGTGGTGGCGCTCGCGGTGGCCCTGGGCGCGTTTGCGGTGATGCTCGCGGCGCGGAGCACCGGTGTGCGCAACGGCGGCGTGTACGCCGTCCTCGGCCTGACCGCCTGGGTCGCGTTGCTCAAGGCCGGCGTGGACCCGGTTGTGGTGGGGCTGGGGATGGGTTTGCTGACGATCGCCTATCCGGCCGCTCGCGCCGACCTGGAGCGGGCCACCGACCTGTTCCGGGTCTTCCGCGAGCAGCCCACCTCGGAGTACGCCCGCTCGGCCCGGGTCGGGCTGCGCTCGGCGATCTCGCCCAACGAGCGTTACCAGCAGCTGTACCACCCGCTGACGAGCTACGCGATCGTGCCGCTGTTCGCCCTCGCCAACACGGGCATCGTGATCAACGGCGGCTTCCTCGGGCGCGCCTACGGCTCGTCGATCACGCTCGGGATCATCGTCGCCTACCTGGTCGGCAAGCCGGTCGGGATCTCGACCGCGGCGGCGCTGGTGACGCGGATGAGCCGGGGCCGGATCCGGCCGCCGGTGGGCTGGGCGTCGGTGCTCGGCGGCGGCGCGATCGCCGGGATCGGCTTCACGGTGTCGCTGCTGATCGCCACGCTGGCCTTCTCCGGCCAGCAGCTGGCCGAGGCCAAGGTCGGGGTGCTGAGCACGGTCATCGGGGCGCCGGTGGTCAGCTGGCTGCTTCTGCGGGTGACCCGCAGCCTGCCGACCAACCTCAAGCTCCGCGCGCTGGTCGGCAGCTCCGAGGTGATCGTCGATCTCGCGGTCCCCGTCGATCCCGAACGCGACCACATCCGGGGGCCCGAGGACGCGGCGGTCACACTGCTCGAGTACGGCGACCTCGAATGCCCGTACTGCGGACAGGCCGAGCCGGTGATCCGCGCGCTGCTGTCGGACTTCGGGGATCTGCGCTACGTGTGGCGGCACCTGCCGCTCAACGACGTCCACCCGCACGCCCAGCTGGCCGCCGAGGCCGCCGAGGCCGCGGCTGACCAGGGGCGGTTCTGGGAGATGCACGACTCACTGCTCGTACACGATCGCGAGCTGACGCTGCGGGAGATCCTGCGCCAGGCGGAGGCCCTGGGGCTCGACATGGACGAGTTCCGCAACCATCTGCGCAAGCGCAAGGGGGCCGCCCGGATCGCCGAGGACGTCGAGTCCGCCGATCTCAGCGGTGTGTCGGGAACACCGACGTTCTTCATCAACGGCCATCGTCACCAGGGCGCCTACGACATCGCGACCCTGTCCAAGGCGGTCCGGCTGGCGCGGACCCGGGCGGCGCTGACGGCCTGAAGGTCGCTCTGATGAAGCTCTTCGCGAGTTCCTAACCGCCTCTTCGTCGTAATGCGGTCAGCTCTTAGCGAGCCGTCGCAGAGTGGTGACATGAACTTCAAGCGCTTGATCCCCGCGGTGGCCGTGACCGCCGCCTTCACGCTCGGCGTCGTGCCGGGCGCCTCGGCGGCAACGTCGAACGTCCAGCAGGCCGCAAGCCAGAACTGGTCGGGCTATGTCGTCGGCGCCAACGGGTCTGGCGGGACCTACTCGAGCGTGTCGGGCAGCTGGGTGCAGCCGACCGCCACCTGCCCGGCGGGGTCGCAGACCTACTCGGCGTTCTGGGTCGGGCTCGGGGGCTCGGGCTCGGGTCCATCGACATCGACGTCGGGGTCGGGCGCGGTCCCGAGCGCGAGCTCCGGCCAAACGGAGGCGCTCGAGCAGGCCGGTACAGAGGCCGACTGCTCCGCCAACGGAGCGGCCAGCTATTTCGCGTGGTACGAGCTGGTGCCTGCAGCCCCGGTCCGGGTCAGCCTCGCCGTGCATCCCGGGGACCACATCTCGAGCCGGGTCGGCGTCAGCGGCAACACCGTGACCGTGCAGCTTTCCAATCAGACCACGGGACAGTCGACCACCCGGACGCTCACGATGAACAACCCCGACACCTCGAGTGCCGAGTGGATCGCCGAAGCTCCGTCATCGTGTGACCAGACCGGCAGCTGCCAGCCGTTGCCACTCACCGATTTCGGCACCGTGACCTTCACCGGTGCAAGCGCGACGGCGGCCGGGCACACCGGGACGATCTCCGACTCCAACTGGTCGGCGGCCGCGGTGCAGCTGAGCGCTGGCGCCGGCGGGGCCGGCCAGTTCGCATCCGACCAGGGATCCTCGTCCGCGGGCGCCACGCCGTCGAGCCTGTCCAGTGACGGCTCCTCGTTCTCGGTGGCGTACGCCGCCAATGCCGCCCAGACGTCAACCGGCCCCAGCACCGGCGGATCAGGCGACGGCGGCTACGGCGGCTACGGCGGCTACGGCTACGGCGGCTACGGATCGGGCTTTGGCGCCGGTACGGCGGCTACGGAGGCTATGGCGGCGGCGGGTACGGCTACGCGGGGGGCGGCGGCTACTACGGCTACGGGTAGGCGGCTCGAGCTACCGCTGACCAGGCGGGCGCTTGAGCTCGCGCTCCACGGCGGCGAGGATGCTCTGGCGCTTGCGACCCGAGAGCTCGTAGAGCTCCACCGCAGCCAGCACTGCGTTGTCGGACCCCGCGAGCCGGTCGACGATGTCGTTGGCCTTCATGGCTCTGTAGCCGTCCCACGGCTCGGCCACAGTGATCTGAGCTCCGGCCCCGTCCTCCGCTCCCATCTCCGCCACGCTCTCGACCAGCGTCGGCTCCTCGGAGACGTGGCTGGGCGTATCGACCTCGGGAGCGGCGAGCGGCGGAGGTGGAGCGGCCGCCGCGGGCGGAGGTGGAGCGGCCGCCGCGGGCGGAGGCGCCTGCGCCGGCGCCACCGGCGAAGGCGAGGATTCGGCCGGCGCGGAGTTCTCGGGGCTGGTCGTCAGTGGCGAGGAGGGTGTCGCGCGCGGAGTGGATGGCGGTCCGGACTGCGACCCCGCGCCGGAGCGCCTGCCCTCATGGGGACTGCCGTCGAGGTCGACATCAGGCCGGCGGGGGCCGCTCAGAGCTTCGGACACCGCACCGACCAGCCCGAACGCGCGATCGGCGATCTCGGTGGTTCCGTGCACGGCGGCGCCGGTCAATCGGGCGCCGAGGCGGAAGGGGAGGCCGATGAGAGAGCGGATCATGGCGTTCGTACTACCCACCGAAAAGCAAACCAAGCGGTGTGACGACGTGAAATCGGGTACATCGCATACAGTTCCGACCGTCGTGAGGAGGACACGATCGTAGAGGTTGACCTCAAAGGCCTGCTGGGAAGCGGTCTCAAGCTGGCCGAGCGCTTCGGCGATGAGGCTTACTACGTCGCGCTGTGCGTACGCAGTGGCTTGGTGCGGCCGGAACTGCCGCATCGCATCGCCCAGATGCTGCTGGCCTTCGAGCGCTTCGGGCTCCTCTCGGGCGCGGTCACGATCGGTGCGATCCGGAACGGCGATCGGGTCGCCGTGCGGGACGAGCGCGGCGATGTGACCTACAAGGAGCTCGACCAGCGATCCAACGCGATCGCCAACGCCTGGCGCGAGCGTGGCCTGGAACCCGGCGACGGCGTGGCGATCCTGGTCCGCAATCACCGTGGGTTCCTTGATGCCCTGTTTGCGGCGAGCAAGTGCGGGGCCAAGATCATCCTGCTCAACACGTCCTTTGCCGGCCCGCAGATCCGCGAGGTGGCAGAGCGCGAGGGAACCGACATGCTCGTCTACGACGACGAGTACGCCGACGTGCTGGAGGGAGTTGACCCCCCGCATGGACGCTTTCGCGCCTGGACCGAGGATGACGCGACCGGCACCGGGGACACGCTGGAGGGATTGATCGAGGAGGGGTCCACCAGCACTCCGGCCAAGCCGGGGCGGGGGCCGCGGATCGTGATCCTCACCAGTGGCACCACCGGTACGCCGAAGGGGGCCCCGCGGGACGAGCCACGCTCGCTGTCGCTGATCGGCGGCCTGCTCAGCAAGGTCCCATTCCGCGCGCGCGAGACCACCGAGCTGTGCGTCCCGACCTTCCATGCGCTGGGCTTTGCCCACCTGGCGCTCGGACTCGCGCTCGGCTCGACGATCGTCATGCGCCGCCACTTCGACCCCGAGGCGACCCTCGACAGCCTCGAGCGCAACGAGGTCACCGCGCTCGTGGTGGTGCCGGTGATGCTGCAGCGGATCCTCGATCTCGGCGAGGACGCCATCAAGGCCCGAGACCTGTCCAAGCTCAAGATCATCTTCGTGGGCGGCTCGCAGTTCGGCACCGAGCTGGCGAAGCGAGCCCTGAAGGCATTCGGCCCGGTCGTCTACAACCTCTACGGCTCCACCGAGGTGTCCTACGCGACGATCGCCACTCCCCAGGATCTGGAGGAGGAGCCGGGCACGGTCGGCGGCGTCGTCCGCGGATCGATCGTGAAGATCCTCGACGATGACGGCGAGGAGGTGCCGGTCGACACCACCGGCCGCATCTTCGTCGGCAACAGCGCCCAGTTCGAGGGATACACCGGCGGCGAGACCAAGGAGCTCATCAAGGGCCTGATGTCCTCGGGCGACGTGGGCCATTTCGACGCGAAGGGCCGCCTGTTCATCGACGGCCGCGACGACGAGATGATCGTCTCCGGCGGGGAGAACGTGTTCCCGGGCGAGGTCGAGGAGCTGCTGGCCGGTCACGAGGCGGTCGAGGAGGTCGCCGCGATCGGTGTCGATGACGAGAAGTTCGGCCAGCGGCTGAAGGCGTTCGTGGTGCTGCGCGACGGACAGCAGCTCAGCGAGGACGAGGTCAAGAGCTACGTGCGGGACAACCTCGCGCGCTATAAGACCCCCCGCGAGGTGGTGTTTCTCGACGAGCTGCCCCGCAACCCCACCGGCAAGGTGCTCAAGCGCGAGCTCGAGGAACAGTCCAGCCCCGACGAGGCTGCCGTGGCCAAGGACGGGTAGGCGGCGTCGGGCCGACGGCGGCTTGCCGTTCCCGCACCCGGGCGACACGTAGACTCGGATCGATGTTGATCCTGCCCCCGGGTCACGCTCAGGCCATCCGCGGGCCCCGGGTGTACCGCGCGCGGGAGAAGTGGATGCTCGGTGGGGTCGCCGGCGCGCTGGCGGCACTCGCGGTGGTGCTGGTGATCTCACTCGCGACGGTGGGTCACAAGTCGGGTCACGGCTGCATCTCCGTCGGTCTGGCCTATTCGACCGGGGGCACGCAGATCTATCGGTGTGGCGCCCCTGCGCGTGCCCTGTGCGCGAGTGTGAATCGCCCCAACGGACTGACCGGCGGAGCGGCCCGCTCCATGACCATCGAGTGCCGCAAGGCGGGTCTCCCGATCGGGTGACTGGCGCGGCGCATAACATAGCCGGAACCTTGAGCGAGCCCGCCGAGTTCCGCGCCCAGTTCCCCGTCTTCGAGCGCGTCGCCTTTCTCAACGCCGGCACCGAGGGGCCCCTCCCGCAACAGGCCGCCGACGCGGTGCGCGAGCGAATCGAGTCCGAGCTGACCGGCGGCCGCTGTGGCAAGCAGTACATGACTGTGGTGATGGAGCTCGCGGAGGAGCTGCGCGCCGGCTACGCACGAGTGCTCGGCTGCGGTCCGGCCGACGTGGCCCTAACCGGTTCCACCACGGACGGGGTCAACACGGTCCTCGCCGGTCTCGACCTGCGTCCCGGCGACGAGATCATCACCAGCGACGAGGAGCACCCCGGGCTCCTGGCGCCGCTGGGGCGCGCCCAGCGCATGCACGGTGCGCGCGTTCGCGCGGTCCCGTTCGCGGAGATCGCGGCCGCCGTGTCGCCCTCCACTCGGCTGGTGGCCTGCTCTCACGTCTCGTGGGTGAGCGGCCAGGTGGTCGACGCCGCCGCCCTGGCCGAAACCGGCGTCCCAGTGCTGCTCGACGGAGCCCAGGGGGTGGGTGCGGTCCCGGTCGACGTCAATGCGCTGGGGTGCGCGTTCTACGCGGGTTCGGGACAGAAATGGCTCTGCGGTCCGGAGGGCAGCGGCTGCCTGTACGTGCGCCGCGACCAGCTCGATCGCCTCACCGTGCCCTGGCCGAGCTACAAGTCGGTGTCAGATCCTCAGCAGGCGCTGGAGTCCGGTCCGTCCGAGAACGTCGCGCGCTTTGACCATGGCTTCCCGCCCGGGATGCGCAGCGTGTGGGCGCTGGCTTCGCTGGGGGTGCTCGAGGGCGCCGGCTGGGAGTGGGTCCACCAGCGCGCGGCAGGGCTGGCCGCGGATCTGGCCGAGCAGCTCACCGAACGAGGACTCGAAGTGGGGCCGCGTGGACGCTCGACGCTGGTGTCCTGGCGCGCGCTGGACGCCGACTCGGACGTGGCGCGTCTGGCCGAGGCCGGGTTCGTGGTCCGCAGCATCCCCTCGCACGATTACGTACGGGTCTCCGTCGGTGCTTGGTGCTCCGAGAACGAGCTCACCGAGCTGGTCCGCCTCGCCGCGGTCTGACGTCCCGGTCTACCAGCAATGGGCTGGCGATCGCGCCCGGCCCGGGCACGGCGTCCCGTCAGGCGGCGGCAGGCTCCCCACGGAGCTCGGTCTCATACTCCTGCGCCTCCCGCTCGAGCGCTCCGTCAGGGCCGACGCGATAGGCGCCGGTTCGCCGCAGCGGGGGCGAGTAAGCGTGGATAGTGACCGCGGGCTGGTCACCGGCATGCAGAACCCGGTGGATCGCCACCGGAGGGACGGTGAAGGTGGTGCCCGGCCCCAGCTCACGTGAGCGCGGGGCTGAGCTCAGCGTGAGACGGTCCTCGCGCACACGACCCGAGACCACCGCGATCCCCGCGGCGGAGTCGTCGTGGTCATGAAAGCCCGTGTCCTGGTCCTCGCTCCAGCAGATCACCCAGGCGTTGACGTCGTGGTCGTCCCAGATCTGCGCATAGACCCGAACGTCATCGGCGTGGTGCACGTGGTGGCTCCATCGCTGCGGTGACGCCGCCAGCCAGCGGGTGAAGACCTCGAGCTCCTCCGTGCTCATGCCCATGCGGTCACCGCCGCGGCCGACAGCAGCTGTGATCCGTTCGCCATCAGCTCCGCCTCCCGCCCGGTCGGCACGGGATCGATCACGGGACGGTCGGAGCCATAGACGAGCTGGCTCGGTCCGACCCAGCGCGCCATCGCCTCGACGAGCCCCGGCCCGTAGCTGGAGGTGTCGTAGAACGTCAGGGGGTCGTGGAGGTCCACCGCCGGACCGCCGCGCGCGGCCAGCCGCTCGCTCAGCAGCGGGGCCCCGCCCGCGAGCATCGCGAATACCACCGCCAGGCGTGGGAACTCGCGCCGGCCGCAGGCGCTGAACGTCAGCCAGGCCGCCTGCATCTGCGACACATAATCGGTCAGCGCCCGCCACCACAGGGGCTCGGTCAAGGACGCCTCGACCCCACCGGGACTCGTCTCCCCACCCGGGTGGATGAACAGCGGTACAGCGCGAGCCTGGACGCGCTCGAGCACCGGTGCCAGTCGGCTCAGCGCGTCGGGGCCGGTCAGCGCGGAAGCGGGGACCGAGATGCCGAGGCAGCCGCCGTCGAGCATCTCGTCCACATCGGCTGCCTCCGGCGTATCGATGGGAACTGGTCCCCACGCCGCGAAGTGAGCGCCGAGCGCGCGCACGCCGTCGAGGTGGGCGTCGATCAGTGTCCGGGCCTCAGGTCGGGCCAGCGCCTCCATCCCCACTGGGCTCGAGAGGCTGATCAGCGCGAGATCGACGCGGTCCGCGCGCAACAGGCGGGTTCGCGCGGTTGCCGACTCCGACGCCAGGTCGATCACGTAAGGACGTTCTCGAGCCGAGTGCAGCACCGTGAGGCCCTGGCGAGTGTGCCGCACGAACGGGAGGCAGCGGCGCGAGGACAGCGCGTCGAGCAGCGGCTCGGTCCAGATGTGCTGATGAATGTCGACCTGCACCAGAGGGGATCCTCGCATATAAATGTAAGTCAATCAAGTTTATTTAGATTATTGCCTTGGCCTGACCGGGAATGTGCCGCATTCCGGGCTAGAGTGGGTTCGGCGTTGTCCCCCTGCTGGGCGTGAGGCCCGGGCCGGTGCGGCGGACGCCACCGGGACAGCCACGGCCCACGATCGCGTCCAGCCTGCCGATGACCACTGACGATCCCCATATCGACGAGCTCAAGCGTCGTCAACTCGAGCAGGAGGAGGCCGAGCGCGATGAGATCGGGAGCGCTGTCAGCGAGGCCGAGGCGGACCGGCATCGGCGCCGGGCGGACAAAGCCCGGTACCTGCGGGAGAAACTCGAGGAGCGCGAGCGAGCCGACCGGCAAGCTGCCGAGGAGCCCGACCGCTGAGCCGGCGGTGAGCGGTTTCGTGGCAGACGCCACGCAGCTTTAAGCCGGCGCTCATCACCGTCTTAGCTTGCTCCTACGCTGATCCCACGTTCATCTTCGCCGGTGGGTCGATCCTGGTTTCACCAACCAAGGAGACCAGCCATGACCATCGCCCTGATCACCAATATCGTTTTCGCCACCGTCATCGTCACCGTGATCGTAGGGATGCTCGCCTGGTCGGTCCGCGTCTCCGCTCCGCGCCGGCGCGCCGGCGCCGCACGGCCCGAAACGGCCCCCGCTCGCGCCACTCAGCCGGCCCGCGCCCGCCGCGGCGCCTACGGTTCCCTGGCCCGCGAGTCATAACGGGAAGGGGGAGTGCGTCGCCGTCCAGCGCGGCGTGCTCCCATTGTGGTCCGCGACGGCTGGCAAGGTTGCCGACACTCTGATCCGAGGCCGGCCTCGCGATTCTGACCGACGCGCTGCTTAAGCTGCGATTGCAGCGGTTTCGCCATAGACTGGCCGGGTGACGCGCTGGGTTCCATGAGTCGCACCGCCATCCCACGACGAGTGATCTGGATCGGATTGCTCGCGAGCGCTGTGCTGACCGTGGCTGTATCGCCGGCGTGGGGTCGCCCGGGCCGCGAACGGGTTCGCTTTCACGGCTACGTGTTGTCGGTGCCGTCGTCATGGCCGGTGTTCGATCTGACCCGGAACCCCTCGACGTGCGTGCGCTTCAACCGCCACGCCGTCTATCTCGGCACTCCCGGTGACAATCAGCGCTGTCCCGCGCACGCCGTGGGGCGGACCGGGGCGATCCTGGTCCAGCCGCTCGGGGTGGGCGCGTCGGCGCCCGGCTCGGTGCACAGGGCGCTGCGGGCGCCCGGCTCGGGCCCGGCGGCCGCAATCGCGGGCGTGGGGTCGGCCAGCTACGTCGTGCCTTCGGCGGCCGTGGTCGTGACGGCCACCTGGTCACGTGACCGGGCGCTGCTCTCCCGTCTTCTCAACCGCCGACTCGTTTCGGACTCCGCTACCCCGGCGCGGGGAGCTTTGTCCCGGAGCGCGAACCTCAGGCACGGCATCCGTGCGGGTGAGGCGCGAGCGCGCGCCACCCCCGCGGTGGCGGTCTACGGCGGCCTCGGCTTCGACGCCTGCTCGACCCCATCGGCGGGGGCGATGGCGGCTTGGTCGGCCTCGCCGTTCCGGGCCGTCGGCGTCTACATCGGTGGCGTCAACGCCGCCTGCTCGCAGCCCAACCTGACCGCTACCTGGGTCAGCGGCGTGGTGGCCGGCGGGTGGCACCTGATTCCAACCTACGTGGGCCTGCAGGGGGCCGGTGCCTGCTCGGGCACGTGCGCCACGATTGCGCCCAGCCAGGCCACCGCCGAAGGGATCGCGGCGGCCAGCGACGCCGTCATGCAGGCCCAGAAGCTCGGGATTCCGGCGGGAAATCCGATCTACGACGACATGGAGCAGTACTCACCCGGCTCCACGAGCACCGGGGCCGTGCTGGCGTACCTGTCGGGATGGACAACGCAGCTGCATGCCGAGGGATACCTATCCGG
Organism: uncultured Solirubrobacterales bacterium; assembly: GCA_963744195.1. Classification (GTDB taxonomy): domain Bacteria; phylum Actinomycetota; class Thermoleophilia; order Solirubrobacterales; family Solirubrobacteraceae; genus Palsa-465. The sequence continues at coordinate 55,125 of CAVUSY010000004.1, read as the reverse complement.
TGTCTACAGCAGCGCGTCATCAGCGATCACCGACCTGGTAAGGGTGAGCGGCACGGGCTATCCGGAGCCCGACGACATCTGGTTCGCTCACTGGAACGGCCAGCCGACCACCGTCGATCCCTACGTGCCGAACGCTGACTGGGCTGGGCAGCAGCGTCTGCACCAGTACCTCGGCGACCACACCGATACCTATGGGGGGGTCTCACTCTCCATCGACAGTGACTACGTGAACGGGGCCACGGCCGACACCGCAAATACGGTCCCGGACGGCACGTTCGTCCAAGTCGCCGGAACCACGGCGGTGTACGAACTCGTCGGGGGCGCCCCGCTGCTGGTGACCACCTGGAGCCCATTCGGCAGCCAGCGGCCAGTGAACGTCATAACCGCCGCGACGTTCGCCGGGCTGGCTCCATATCCGGCCAACGGAACGTTCCTGAACGCCGGCGGCGGCGCGAGTTACCGGACGGCCGGCGGGGCGCCCTTAGCCGTCACCAATGCCGCGCTGTTCCCCGGCTTGCTCCCCGGCGTCACCGTCGATCCTTGGGACCTGAGCAACCTCGACAATCCGCAGTCGCGCCTGTTGACTGCGCCGATCAACGGAACCATTGTCGAGGGGCTTCCGTCGGGCTCCTACTGGTGCTTCAGCGGCGGGTACCGGACGGCGTTCGGCGCCACCCCCGGTGCTGTCGCCGTCGACGATCAGGGCCTGACGGCGTTCGCGCAGGTCTCGGCGCCCGGGCTGGTGGGCTGTAGCCCGCCGCCGCCGCCGCCGACGGCGGCACCCCAGTGCACCGTGCCGCGACTCAAGCACATGGGCCTCAAGCGCGCCCGGGCCACGCTGCGCAACGCACTGTGCCGATCGGGCACGATCCGCCGTCCGCACCGTTGGGGCCGGCATCACCTGCTCCGGGTGTTCGGTCAGTCCGTGCGCCCCGGCAGCAAGCGCGCCGCCGGCTTCAAGGTGAACCTGCGGCTGCTGTGAGCGGCCGCCGGGGCCAGCGGTCCACGCTCAGAGACGGCCGAGCAACAGCAGCACCAGCAGGACCAGCGCCACGGCCCCGACGATGCCGCCGAACAGCGCCACCTTGAGTAGTACCAGGACGACGGCCACAACGATCAGTACGCCGATCAAGCCTCTAACCATGTGATGCTCCTCCAGTGGTGGTGTGATGAGATCACCGCCCGGTCCGGGCCCCGCGAGCTCCGCGTGGCGGGCCGGTCTGTGGTCTTGCCTTCCCTGTTTGACTACTACCCCGTGGCGGTTGGGATTCAACCCCCCTGACCACTTCGGCGTCAGCCAGAGTTGACGGTCCCGCGAGGAAGCAGGCTTGACGTCCATGCGAACATACGTTCGTGACCAGCGACGGAAGTCCCTATGCCCGCTTCCGGCGGGCGCTCGAGACCGGCAATGAACTGCTGGTGCTGACCGCCGCACGTGAGCTGCCACAGGTTGCCCTCGACGATGCGCTGAAGATCTGCTTGGTGCTCAGGGATGGAGATCGGCGCCGCTACGATCGCGCGGCCGTGCGATGGCTGGGCCGTTTCGCGCTGGAGGCCCGCGTCGTCACGATTCGAGACCTTCGGGTCGCCGCGGCGGCTCTGGACGCGCTGCCATCTCGATCCGCCGAGGCGATGGAGCAGCTGCAACAGGTATGCGTCGCCTGCGGGGTTCGCTGACGAGCGGAGCTCGCGTGCCTTGGGACTGCCTCGCGCTGGACATGTCCTTGCGCGTAACCCCCCGGGAGCGGGCTGGCAGGCGGATAAGCTCGCCCTGTGACCGAAGCCAACGCCCGAGGGTTCGCGTCGGACAACTCCGCCGGAGTTCATCCCGCCGTGCTCGAGGCGCTGGCGACAGCCAACTCCGGCCACGTGTTCGGTTACGGCCACGACGAGCGCACCCAGGCCACGCAGGGGCTCTTGGCAGGGCACTTCGGCGAGGGCGCGCGGGCGTTCTTCGTCTTCAACGGCACCGCCGCCAACGTGCTGTCGATGCGGGCGACCTGCCGGCCCTGGGAAGCCGTGATCTGCGCCGAGACCGCACATCTGAATGTCGATGAGTGCGGCGCTCCGGAGTCGATCGCGGGGGTGAAGCTCCTGACCGTCCCCACCGACCACGGCAAGCTCACCCCCGAGCTGGTGGAAACCCGGCTCGCCCGGCGCGGAGACGAGCACGCCGTGCAGCCCAGGGTCGTCTCGATCTCGCAGTGCACCGAGCTGGGCACGGTCTACACCCAGGCCGAGACCCGCGCGTTGGCCGAGCACGCGCACGCGCACCAGCTTTTGCTGCACGTGGACGGAGCTCGTCTGGCCAACGCCGCGGCCGCACTCGAGCTCTCGCTGAGCGAGATCACCTCCGCGGCGGGGGTCGACCTCCTGTCGTTCGGGGCGACCAAGAACGGTGCCCTCGGGGCCGAGGCGGTGGTATTTCTCACCCCCGGGCTCGCTGACGGGTTTGAGTACGTGCGCAAGCAATCGCTGCAGCTGGCTTCCAAGATGCGATTTCTGGCGGCTCAGTTCGAGGCCTTGCTCACCGGCGATCTGTGGTTGGACAACGCCCGGCGGGCCAACGCCATGGCCGCGCGGCTGGCGGCGGGGGTGCGTGACCTGGCCGGCGTTCGCATCACTCATCCAGTTCAGACCAACGTCGTGTTCGCGACGCTTGCGCCGGCGGCCATTCCGGCGCTGCAGGGGCACTCTGGGTTCTACGTGTGGGACCAGCGCCGGGCCGAGGTTCGCTGGATGTGCTCGTGGGACACGACCGAGGCCGACGTCGATGGCTTCACGCAAGCCGTGAGCGAGATTGCCTCGAGCGGTGAGACCCTCCGTGGCGGTGGGCCGGCGGTCTGACGGGTCGGTGATCCTGGCGTCGCGTTGCGCGACCCATGTTTCGATCGGCTGACCGGGGGTATCCCCCGTCCGAGCCGGGATGCTGCGCAGCCAGCGTCCCGGACCTTGATGGCGGGTGGGACGCGCGGGCTGAGCACGGCAACGAGCGGATCTCCGGAAAAAGTGAGCTTTTGCTTTCCGGATTTGAAAAGGCCTGCCGGCCGATCGCCCTCTCGGCTGGCAGGTGAGGAGGGCTCCTCCTCACCCTCCGGCTCGGCGGGGCGCCGCCCCTCTCCTGGCGTCCCGCCGAGCCCTCTCTTGTTCAGGGACGAGGCTGCCGCGGGCAGGGGTGGACGCCACAATCTTCATCTCTCAGGGGGCGCGGTTGACGCGTTTCCGTCGCCGCTCTCCATGACGAAGACCTCGATCGCCAGGTCAGGCTCGATGTTGTTGCTGCTCATGAACGCACGAACCTTGCGACCGCTTATCTCCTCGAGCCCTCTGACGAGGTCCTCGCGCATCGTCATCTGGTACGCGTAGCGGGTGGTGAGCACCAGGTCCTGCTTGCCATCCCTGACCAGGCTCCGCTCTCCTTTGGTCAGCGTGTCCTGCAGCAGGATCGTGATCAACCCATCGTTGATGTACGTGCGGGCCTTGGTCGGCCCGCGGCCCGTGTACTCGCTCATCAGCCGGACCACCAGGTTCGATATCGCCGCGGCGGCGGCGCCTTCGCCGCGGAACTCCGGAGACGCGTCGGGCATAGCCACCGTTCTGCCTCCCCCCTCGGGGACTGGGCGGCGCGAAAGCAGGAGAGAGACAGATCGAATCGATCGCGCCACCCGCGTCCCTCAACCGTCCACCACAGTCCAGCGAGAACTCGCGTTGCGGGCAATATAGCGGTCCAGCCCGAACCGTTGTGGTGCCCGGGCCCCATCTTCTGCCGGCTGGCCGCGGGCTCAACGACAGGCGATCACGGACGGAGCGCCGGTGCTCAGCGCTCACAGTGGACGCGGATCTGTCGTCGCCCTCGCGTAGGCTTGAGGTCGTGCGGTGGAGGGCCTACGCGGCTGGCGCGGGGTTGGTGATCGGTGTATTGGTGACGTGCCCGCCGGTCGCCATCGCGACGTCGTCCCGCGGCCGTCGGCCCGCTTTGCGCAAGCACCCGGTCACGGCAGCGGCGGCGCCTGTGGCGGTGTCGCTGCAAGCCCCACCGGGATTGCCGGTCAGCGGCCAGCTCGTGACGCTCACCGGCCAGGTGAGCGGCCTCCCCGCGGGGACCGGTGTCCAGCTGCAGCAGAGCCCTTACCCCTATGACGCCACCGTCCAGGTTCAGACCACCACGACACAGCCCGACGGCTCGTTCACGTTCGCGGTATTCCCCGACCGGGACACCCGCTATCTGGTCGCAGTGGCCGGCAGTTCCGCGGCGGCAACGGTTCAGGTCGATGTCACCGGCACGGCATTGACGACCGTCAAAGCGTTGTCGCTCGGCCGGGCCAAGGTCACGGTCGTGGTGTTTCACCCGGCGGACCTCCGCTGGGGAGACGCTCCCACGCGATGGTGGTTTGCCAGCGGATCACACGGTGGCTTTCGGCGGGCGCGGGATACGCACACCGTGAGACTGAGCCGAAACGTGGCGGTGCTATCGACCACGGTGGCGCTTTCGGCCGGGCGGTTTCGCTGGCGCGCGTGCTTTTTCGCTCCGGGTGACGCGGCGCTCGAGAATCCGCGCCGCCCGCCCGGATGCTTCGGCCGCGGCTACCACGGCGGCGGTTCGCTCCCGGCGGGCTTTCCCGGGCCGGCGGCGATCGACCGCGCCGAGCGGTACCTGGAGCGGCGGATGGGGCGCACGGCGCTTGCGGTCGTGGATAGCGAGGGGCGCATCTCAGGCGTGAACCTGCACCGCACCTTCATCACCGGGAGTGTGGTCAAGGCGATGCTGCTGGTGGCGTACCTTCGCCGCCTGGACGCGATGGGCCAGCGCCGCGTGGACGGTTTCAGCAACTCGTTCCTGTATCCGATGATCAACGTCTCCGACAACGCCGCTGCCACCCGGTGCTGGTCGATCGTGGGCAACGTCGGTGTGCTCTCGGTCGCGGCGGCCGCCGGGATGACGAATTTCTCGGTCACCACCGATTGGGGCAGCGCTAGGTTCAGCGCGGCGGACCAGGCCAGGTTCTTCTTTGCGATGGATTCCCTGATCCCGCCCGAGTTCGTCACCTACGCCCGTCGTCTGCTCTCCACGATCGCGGATTACGAGAGCTGGGGGATCCCGGCGGTCGCCCGCCCGCTCGGCTATACCGTGTTCTTCAAAGGCGGCTGGCGGCCCAGCCCGGACATCTTCCTGGTGCACCAGATCGCCCGGCTCGAGGGGCATCATCACACGTTCTCGATGGCGGTCATGACCGACGGCGACGCCGACATGGGATACGGGATCGACACCATCCAAGGCGTCACCCGGGCGCTGCTGGGCTGAGCACCGCGCTACTTCAGGCCGTGGGCGGCCAGGAACATCCTGGCTACGTCGGCCGGGTTGCGATGGTGGAGGTCGACCGCGGCGTTCATCCTCTGCATCGCCGTCGTGGTCAGGTCGGCACTCACCGCGTTGAGGGTCTGGGCGAACGCGGGACCCTCTCGGGAGACGACCCGCTTGCTGACCACGGGTGCAACATGCTGGTAACCGAAGATGTCGTTGGGATCGCTGAGGACCGCGTAGTCACCGTTCAGCAGCTGACCTTCCGTGGTGAACACGGCGATCGTGTCCACGCGCCCGCGGTCCAGCGCTCGGTACTGCGCGCCGAGCGGGATCGCGATGAAGCGCGCGTTACTGAGTCCGTAGGCCTGCTGCATCCCGCGCAACCCTTCGTAACGGGTGCGATTCTCCGGCGGAGCGCCATAGGTGAAGGAGCTCAGCTTGGCCAGATCCCGCATTGACCTCAACTCGTGGGCCCGGGCAAACCCACGGCTCGTGGCGACGCGGTCCGCGTCCTGAAATGGGGTGGGGTTCAGCAACGCCAGACCGCGGCTGTCCTCGAAAGCGGCGGCCTGCTCGTAGGCCTGCTCGGCGGAACCGGGAGGGGGCTTGACCGGCACCGATGCGCCGCCGGGAGTGGCCAGGTCGATGTTCTCAAGCTCGGAGACGATCACTCCCGTGTACTCGGGGTAGACGTCGATCCGGCCACCGATGAGCGCCGCGTCGATGGCGGCCGAGGCACCGATGTTGGACCTCAGGTGGACCGTATAGCCCTTGGCCCGCAGCGCCTGGGCGTAGAGCTGCCCGAGGATGAACTGTTCGGCGAAGTTCTTGTCTCCCAGCGTGACCGGCGGCCGCCCCTTGCCAGGTTGGCCCCGCGGGACTACCGCCCGCCTGGCGCTCGGGGCGAAGCTCGTTCCGGAGCAGGCCGCCAGCCCCAGCACGCTGACGAGCGCCGAGATCAATGCCAGTCTCCTGCTCATATCCGGATCATGGCGGCTGCCCGGCCTTGACCGCGGGTAGAGCGACCCGGATACTCGCCGCAAGAATGAGCGCGATCAGCGTCCCGGAGCCCGCCAGGAGCAACAAGTGGTTCTTGCGCCGGGTGATGGCGGCCACCGGCCTCGGCGAGGGCCTGGACGGGTACGACCTCGGCGTGATCGGCGTGGTGCTCCCGCTGATCGCCAACGAGCTGGGGTTGTCTCCGCTGACCGCCGGGCTGATCGGGGCGTCGACCCTGGTCGGAATCTTCGTCGGCGCGCCGATCGCCGGATACCTCACCGACCGCTTCGGACGTAGGCGCCTCTTCACCCTGGACGTGCTGGCGTTCGTGATCCTAGGCCCGCTGCAGCTCGTCGTCGCCACCGCGTGGCAACTGCTGGTGATCAGATTGCTCTTGGGGGTGGCGATCGGCGCCGAGTACGCGATCGGATCGGTGATGATGGCCGAGCTTTCTCCGGCCAAGGGTCGCGGCCGGCGGCTGTCATATCTGCAGGTCTGCTGGTACGTCGGCTTCCTGCTCGCCGTCGTGCTCGGCTACGCCATGACCAGTGCCGGCGTGCCCTGGCGGTTGATCCTCGCGACGAGCGTCCTGCCGGCCGTGATCACCCTCGCGCTGCGCCATGGCCTCCCGGAGTCTCCACGCTGGTTGCTGAGTCACGGGCGGGCCGCGGAGGCCCGGCGGATCGTGGATCAGCATCTTGGCGGGGCGGTCTACTTCGACCAGGAGGACCTGGCCGGCGAGACCGCCAGGCCGAGTAATTTCCGCGAGCTGTTCTCGCCTGCGCTGCGCACGCGGACGTCATTCGTGTGCATCTTCTGGGCGTGCCTGGTGGCGCCCTACTTCGCGATCTTCACCTTTGCGCCGCTGGTTTTCGCGGCACTGCACATCTCCGACCAGCGCGCCGGCACAATCGCCGCCAACGGCGTCGCCGCGGCGGGGGCTTTGGCCGGGATGCTGCTGGTGGAGCGGATCGGCCGACGCCGGTTGCTGATCAGCTCGTTCTGGATCACGGCGATTGCACTCCTGGTGATCGGTGGCTGGAGCGGCGCTCCGGCGCTGGTGGTCGTGGTGTGTTTCGCCGTGTTCTCACTCTTCAACGCCGCCTCCGGCGATCTCACGAGCGTCTACCCCAGCGAGATCTTCCCCTCCGAGCTACGGACCAGCGGGGCCGGACTGGCGGCCGCGGCGAGCCGCGTCGGCGCCGCGCTCGGTACCTTCCTCCTTCCCATCGGCATCGCGCGTATCGGGGTGGGCCCGAGCGTGATCATCGGTGCGGGGACGTGCGTCGTGGGGGCCCTGGTCTCACATCTGTGGGCACCGGAGACGACAGGACTGTCACTGACCCGGACCAGTGGCATAACCGGGTGAAGGCCACCGGGACAGCCGAAGAAATGAAGGTCTACGAACCGCCCAGCACGTCGTGCGCGAACCTCACGACCATCGAGCCGTCGCCCACCGCGCCCGCGACGCGTTTTGATGCTCCCGCCCGCACGTCGCCGGCCGTGAACACGCCGGGGCGGACCGTCTCGAGCAGGTGGGGCTCACGATCGGACAGCGGCCAGCGCAAATGTCCCTCGCACGTCGCGGCTCCGGCGCCGCAGAGCAGGTAGCCGGCGGCATCGACAGCGAGCATCCCAGTCGCTGCCTCGGTGCAGGGGTCGGCTCCGATCATCACGAACACGGCCGTCGTGGCCACCGGCACGATGCTGTCATCGCGGCGGTCAACCAGGCTCACCGACTCCACGGTGGCGGAGCCGTGCACCGCTGAGACCTCGGTCTGAGTCATGACCTCGATCCTCGGCGAACGTTCGATTCGGTCGACGAGGTAGCGGGACATGGTCGACTTCAGCTTCCTGCCGCGTACCACCACCCGCACGCTCCGGGCCCGCGAAGCGAGATTGATCGCCGCCTGTCCGGCGGAATTGCCGCCGCCGACCACGATCACGTCCTCGTCACGGCAGCGCTCGGCATCGGTCGCCATCGCCGCGTGGTAGACCCCGGCACCGCGGAAGCGATCGACGCCCTCCGCCTCCAGCTCCCTCCAGTTCGCGCCGGTGGCCATCACGACGGAACGAGCCAGGACATGCTGGCCGTCGTCGAGATCGACGCGCAGCAGACCCTCCGGCCCGTCGGCCAGCTCGACCGCCCGATGAAAGCTCGACAGCACCGCGTCGAAGCGGCGCGCCTGCAGCGTGGCCTTGCGCGTGAGCTCGGTTCCGGAGACGCCGGTGGGGAATCCGAGGTAGTTCTCGATACGAGTGCTGGTGCCGGCCTGTCCCCCCGGAGCCCAGGCCTCGGCGACGAGAGTCCGCAATCCCTCCGAGCCGCCGTACACCGCCGCCGCCAGGCCCGCCGGGCCGGCCCCCAAGACCGCGAGGTCGAAGCGCTCGCCGTCGACCTCGGCACGCAACCTCAGAGACCGCGCGACCTGGGCTGCTGACGGATTGCGCATGACCTGGGTGGCGTGCACGAGCACCGGTGTCTCCGAGCGCGGGATCTCGAGCCACTCGAGCAGCGCCGCGCTGTCCTCGTCGGTGTCCACGTCGTACCATCGCACCGGCAGCAGATTGCGCTCCAGCAGGTCCCGGACCTCGAAAGCGCGACGTGAGCCGCGCGGTGCGATCAGGCGCATCACCCCGTGACCCTCAGCCTCGTGCCAGGCGCGACGCGCCAACAGGGTGCGAAAGATCTGTTCGCCCAGGACCGGCCAGCGCGCCACCATGTCACGTAATCCGGAGCGGTCGAACACGATCACATCAGTCGGCTCTACGGCGACGCATGCGCTGATCGTCGGCTCTCCCGTGAATGCGGCGATGTCCCCGATGAACGTGCGGCTGTCAGCCTGGGCGATGTAGACATCCTTGCCGGGCTTACGGTCCACGAACTCGACCCGCCCATTGACGATGACGTAGAACGGGGCGTCGCGGACCGCGTGCTCGTAGAGCACCTCCCCGGGCGCGAATGTGCGGCGCTCGCCGCGCGCTGCCAGCCATTTCAGCTTGCCGTCCGAGAGACGGGGGAAGAGGACCTCATCGCCGAGGTCGGGAAACGTCTCGCTGCGGATCACCTGGGTCGTAGCCACAGGGCCAGGCTAGCGGGACGACGACCGCCCGCAAGGATGACGATGTCGGGTTCGCTCGGTATGTTGCCAGCCGTGGATCCGCGGCTCTGGCTGACGGAGAGGCACCGCCGTGTCAGCGCTTGCCTGCTGACCGTCGGTTTGCTGGCGGGTTGTGCCGGCGGGCAGGCCTCGACCGCCGACCCGGGGCAGAGCCAGGGGCGCGGGTCCGGTGCGCAATCGTCGGCCACCCAGACCGCGCCGCGGGCGCCGGCGGTCAAGTTGACGGTCGAGGTGAACGGCGACCTCCTGATCCACTCCCCGGTCTGGCAGACGGCGCTGGCCGATGGGCACGGTCGCTACGACTTCTCACCGATGCTGCGTGAGATCGCGCCGTATATCAAGCGGGCTGACCTGGCGATCTGCCACGTGGAGACCCCCATGACGCCCCGGCCTCCGACGGGCTATCCAGTGTTCAACACGCCACCCGCGCTGGCGCAGGCGATCAAGCTCGCCGGCTGGCGGATCTGTGACACCGCGTCTAACCACTCAGTCGACGAGGGGCAGTACGGAATCGATCAGACCGGCCGGGCGCTCGACCGCGCAGGCGTCCTTCACACCGGCTCGTTCGCCTCCCGGGCTGCACATAGCCGGACCTTGATGGTGACCGTGAAGGGTGTGCGCGTGGCGTTCCTGGCCTACACCGAGATGACGAATGGCATCCCGCTTCCACACCCGTGGTCGGTGAACCTTGCCGACGTTTCCGCGGTGCGCCACGCCGCTCGGCTCGCCCGGCACCGGGGCGCGCAGGTAGTGATCGTCAACTTCCACTGGGGCCAAGAGAACGTCTCGCAACCGAGCCCGTTCCAGCTGGGTACCGCCGCTGCTCTGGCCAAAGACCCCGACATCACAGCGATCGTCGGGCAGCACGTCCACGTCGTACAGCCGATCAGGCGTGTCCACGGCAAGCTGGTGGTCTACGGCGAGGGCCAGTTGCTCTCCAACCAATCCTCCGCATGCTGTCCCATTCAGACCGAGGACGGGATGCTGGTGTTCCTGCACATCGTGGTCAGAGCCGGCAGCGCGCGCCTGGCCAGCGTCACCTACCTGCCGACCTGGAACCGTCATCCGGACTACACCGTGCTGCCGATCGGCGACGCGCTACGCCGCCACGAGGCGCCGGGGGCTGTGCTCCGTGGCTCGTATGATCGGACGACCTCGGTGGTCGGCCGAATCGCCCGCATCGTCGAGCCCATACCAGTCCGTCTCCCGTGAGGGCGATGCCGAGCGCAGAGAGAGACGCGAATGTCGTCTGACCCGGTGACTCCACGCGTGATAACGATCTCCGCCTCCTACGGCGCCGGAGGTAGCGAGGTGGGTCCCCGGCTGGCCGATCGGCTCGGCGTCATATTCGTGGACCGAGCCATCCCCACGGCGGTCTCTGACCGGCTCTCGGTTTCGCTCGATGAGGCACTGGCCCGTGAGGAGCCGCCGCATGGGGCGATCACCCGGCTCATCGCCCACCTCGTCCCAGCCACACTGGCGGTGTACGGGGGGACGGTTTCCCCGGAGCTGAAACAGAACGATGACACCTTCCGCGCGACCACCGAGGGCGTCCTGCACGAGTACGCCTCGGCCGGCGCGATCATCCTGGGCCGCGGCGCGGCGGTGGTCCTGCGCGACGTCCCGCATGCCACGCACGTGCGGTTGGACGGTCCGCCTGAGCTTCGGATCCTCCGGGCCATGCGCCTGCAGGGCCTCGATCGCGCGGCCGCGGAGAGCCAGATGCGTAACGCGGACCTGTCCCGCGAGGCGTACGTTCGTCACTGGTACCGCACGGACCCCCGTGACCCGGCGCTCTATCACCTCCTGATCGATTCGACCGCGATCAGCCTCGACACCTGCACCGACATCATCGCGCTCGCGTCGGCGGCGCGTTCGCCCTCGGCCCCGGACACCGGCCGGGCCCCGCCCGGGTGATGCGGCAACGGGGACCAGCGGGGTGGATCAGGTCACGCGGAAGGTGGAGACCGAGCACTTGGGGTTTGGGCGTCGATCCCGCGCCGATTCTCATCATGCGCTCATCTTCAGCTGTGATGCTCCCGCGATGCGCGTGCTGGTGGTCGAGGACGACGTCAAGCTCGCGGCGGTGATTCGCCGTGGGCTGGCGCTCGAGGGAATCGCCGCTGACGTGGTGCTCGACGGGGAGCAGGCACTCGTGCGCGCCGCCGCGACCCGTTATGACGTGGTGGTGCTTGACGTGATGCTGCCTGAGCGCGACGGATTCGAGGTTTGCCGGGAGTTGCGCGCGCATGGCACGTGGGCGGCGGTGCTGATGCTCACCGCTCGCACGACGGTGGAGGACCGAGTCCGCGGATTGGACAGCGGCGCTGACGATTACCTGGGCAAGCCGTTCTCATTCGCGGAGCTGCTCGCCCGGGTGAGGGCCCTGCGGCGCCGAGCCCCGGTGGAACGGCCGGTGATCCTGCAGGCGGGAGATCTGCGCCTTGACCCCGCGACGCATCAAGCGTGGCGAGGTGAGGAGTCGGTCGATCTGTCGGCCAAGGAGTTCGCGGTGTTCGAGGCGTTCATGCGCCGCCCTGGCGAGATTCTGTCGCGGTTTGATCTGCTCGAACACGCTTGGCCGTATGAATACGAGAACCGCTCCAACATCATCGAGGTGTACGTTCGCTACCTGCGCGAGAAGATCGACCGCCCGTTTGATCGCAACAGCCTGCAAACCGTTCGAGGGGCCGGATACCGGCTGTGCCCAGACGAGTGATCGCGGCGGTGGGGCGGCTGCCGATCCGCCTGAAGCTGACGCTTGGCTTCTCGGGGGTGATGGCGCTCATGCTCACGACGATCGGCGCGTTCCTGTACCTGCATTTCGTCGCCGGGCTCGACGCCAGCGTCAATCAGGCGCTGCGGGCGCGGGCGACCCAGATCACATCACTGATTCGCAGCCCCCGCCAGGTGCCCGTCAAGAAGGTCCCATTGGGCAACAGCACCCAGAGCTTCGCCCAGATCCTCAGCCCGAACGGCCAGGTGCTCAATGCCACCGCCGGATTGGAGCAGCCGCTGCTGCGCTCGGCCGAGATCAAGCGCGCCGAAGCCGCGCCGGCGCTGATCGAGCGCCGCGAACGAACGCGACTGTTTGCCACGCCGGTTGGCCACGGGGCGATGATCGTGGTGGTGGGAGCATCGCTGGCTGAACCCGAGCAGGCGATCGAGACGCTGCGTGGGGCGCTGTTGATCGGTGGTCCGCTGGCGCTGCTGCTGGCCTCGTTGGCAGCCTACGGGCTCGCGGCCGCCGCGCTCGCCCCAGTCGAGTCGATGCGCCGCCGGGCGGCGACCATCTCCGCCGGCGACGTCGGGGCAAAGCTACCGCTGCCCGCCAGCGTCGATGAGATCTACCGGCTCGGCAGCACGCTGAACGAGATGCTGGCCCGCCTGGAGCAGGCCTTCGAGCACGAACGCGCCTTCATCGCCGATGCCAGCCATGAGCTGCGGATGCCGTTGACGGTTTTGAAGGCGGAGCTGGAGGTTGCGCTCAAGCAAACCGGCAGCGGTCCGATACGGGAGGCCCTGGTGTCCGCCGTGGAGGAGGCCGACCGCGTGATTGGGCTGGCTGAGGACCTGCTCGTGCTGGCGGGCGCCGATCGCGCCCGCTTGACGCTTGAGCTGCGGTCGGTGGACACCGCGGAGCTGCTCGAGGCGGTCAAAGCGCGTTACAGCCTCGCCGCGCATCGGGCTGAGCGGCCCGTGGTCATCGACCCTGACGCGGGCGGGGTCGTCTGGGCTGATCCCGCGCGATTGGAGCAGGCGCTGGTCAATCTGCTCGACAACGCGCTGCGCTACGGCGGCGGAACGATCTCGCTCACCACGCGCTCGCGCGGCGGGTGGATAGAGGTTCACGTCATCGACGAGGGGCCAGGCTTCCCTCCCGAGTTCCTGGAGGCGGCGTTTGAGCGCTTCAGCCGCGCGGATCGCGCGCGGGGCCGCGGCGGCGCGGGGTTGGGGCTGGCCATTGTCGAGGCGATCGCCGGTGCCCACCACGGCGAGGTGCGCGCCACCAATCGAGCTGCCGGGGGCGCCGACGTCTGGCTCGCGCTTCCAGCCGCCCGTGGTCACGAGTCTGACGGTCCCCTTCGGGCGGCGATCGAGACGATCCCGGCATGAGCGTCGTAGCGCTGCTCGCGGCCGCCCCGCCCCCGCACCTCCCGGGTGTCCTCCATGCCCTGGAGCCAACGCTCAACAATTACGGCTACCTCGCGGTCGTCGGACTGGTACTGCTGGAGGACTTCGGCGTCCCCGTACCCGGCGAGACGACGTTGATCCTCGCCGCCGTCTACGCCGGCGCGGGGCGTTTGAACGTCGTGCTCGTGGCATTGCTGGCGTTCCTCGCCGCCACTCTGGGGGACAACATCGGCTTCGCGATCGGGCACTTCGGGGGTCGCCGGCTGATCGAGCGCTACGGACGCTACGTGCTGCTCACACCCGAGCGCCTGGACAAGACGACCAACTTCTTCGAACGCCACGGAGGCAAGGTCGTCGTCGTGGCCCGCTTCATCGAAGGCCTCAGACAGGCCAACGGCATCATCGCGGGCATCACCGGCATGCACTGGGCGAAGTTCCTGGCCTTCAACGCGATCGGGGCCGCACTATGGGTCGCCGCCTGGACCTGCGTCGGCTACCTGTCCGGCAGCCACATCGACAGCATCTACCACACGGCGACCACCTACAGCACCTACTTCGCGATCGCCGTGGGCGTGCTGATCGTCGCTTACGTCACCCGCCGGCTGGTCCGGCGCGCGGCAGCCAAGCGCGAGGCTGAGTGAGGACCTCGGCGGTGCCGTGTCGGGCGACTGCTCGTCCCGGGGCTGGTCGGCGTGGGTCGGCCGGCGGGCTTTCATGTTGGGCTCATCTAAGCCCGCCATCCTGGGCTGACCTTCACGCTGGCACGCTTGACCGGGGCGCCAACGCTGCGGCGTGCGCGGCCGCTGCACGCCCACCGAGGAACGTCCTGAGCTATCTGCAAGCTATGGTTATCGCGCTCGTCCAGCGCGTCAGCGGCCTGGTCACCGGCGTAACCGCCTACATTTCGTTGCGCTACCTCGTCCGTTACTCCCGGATCCGCACGCACGCCCCGTTCGCGATTTACTGCCCGGCGGCGGGATTTGCCAGCATCATGCGCTTCACCGCCCTCTAGGAACCTTCGTCTTGATCATCGCCAGCCTCACAAGCCAGATAACCAGTTGGATCGCCAACAACGGCGCCTATGCCGTGTTCGCGCTCATGGCGCTCGACGCGCTGTTCCCGATCGGCGGCGAGCTGGTCATGCTCTACGCCGGAGCGCTGGGGGCGGGCGCGATCGCCGGCAAGCACGCGACACTGTTTGGCTCCCAGCTCGCCACCGGCGCCGAGAGCGTGTTCATCCTCGTGGTCGTCGGGGCGCTTGGCTACCTGTTCGGCTCGCTCATCGGGTGGGCGATCGGAGCGCGCGGCGGCCGCGCGCTGATCGAGCGGTACGGCCGCTGGCTACACGTCAGTCCGCAGGCGTTTGAGCGCGCCGAGCGCTGGTTTGATCGCTTCGGACCCCGCGCGGTGTTCTTCGGACGCCTCACGCCGGTGGTGCGCTCCTTCATTTCGATTCCCGCCGGGGTGCTCGGTAGCCCGTTGCCGATGTACCTGGTCCTCACGCTGGCCGGCTCGCTGATCTGGTGCCTGGCCTTTGGGTGCGCCGGATGGGCGCTCGGCGACACCTGGAGCAACCTCCATCACTCCTTCCGCTACGCCGACTATGCGGCAGTTGTCCTGGTAATCGTTCTCGCCGGCGTAGCGATCTGGCATCGACGCCGCACCCGCGGCCGCCAGCGCGACGCACCGGCGGCGCGGCCGGACGAGGGCGCCAGCTGAGGCTCGCCGGCGGGGGCCGACCGCAGCCGTGATCCTCCCGGTCCGGCTTGCCATGACCGACCCCGGATGAGAGGATAAATCGGTGGCAGTCGCGACTCCTCCGGTCGATGTCTCCAACGGTGAGCTGGTGCGCTGGTCGTTTGGCGTGCTCAATTCGCGCGACGTCTCGGCTTTGAGGCCCTTGTGGAGCGATGAGTCCATCGAGCGATTCCCGGATAAGACGTGCCGGGGCGCCGACGAGATCGCGGCTTACTTTGAAAGCTTGTTCGCTGCCCTACCCGACTGGCACATGCAGCTCGTGGGCATCGCCGAGCAGGGCAATGACGTGTTCGCGCAGTGGCATCTGACGGGAACCCATCTGGGTCCCCTGCTGGGTATTGCCCCGACCGGGAAGGCCATCGCCGTGGATGGAATGGACCATTTCGTCATACGCGACGGCAAGGTCGTGACGAACTTCGTCGTCGTCGACCAGATGCAGTACGCCCGACAGATCGGGATGATGCCGCCCGATGGCTCGCCGGCCGATAGGGCCGTGAAGGCTGTGTTCAACTTGCGCACCAGGGTGGCTCGCCGGCTCACGCGGTAGCCCGATTGGCCGGTGTCTATGCCGGGCTGCTTGCGCAGTGTGCCGACGGTGGTCCGCGCGTCAGGGCTGCTGGGATGCGGACATACGCGCCCCCAGCGCCATGAGCGCACCCACCGGTCGGACGGTCACCATGAAGCTGCTGATGCGGTCGGCTTCGTCGAGCTCAACGAGGTCCACGCCGCGTAGCGTTGCGTCCCCGACCGTGGCTTCGAACACAAGACCGAAGAGCCCCGGCTCGTCGGCCGTCTGGTCGACGAGAAGGTGGGTGTGACGGAAGGTGTCGCACGCCGCCTCCACAGCCCGGAGCGCTCCCGCGACCGCGTCCTTGCCGATGACCGGGTCATCGGTGGCAGGGTTCAGCATGACGACTCCGGGGGCAAGCTCCTCGGTGGCCGCGTCCACGTCGCCAACCCGGGACGCGGCAAGGTAACGCTCGGCCGCGTTCACGGCTCGAATGATGACGGACCAGGTACCGCGTTTCCATCGCAATTGCTGGCCTGGCGGGGAGCGGGGCTCGATACGGAACGTTCGCCCTGGAGATCACCGGCGCGCCGCGGGCGGATCAGAGTAGCCTGGTTGCCGGCGCTGCGTGTGCCCATTTGTCCTCGATTGATGGCGGGCCCAGCGCCAGCGAAAGGATCAGCTATGAAGTATCAGCGTATTGCCAGGATCGCCAAGCAGGCGATCGAGAACCGCGGCGGTGTCGAGGCGCTAAAGCAGGACATGCAGGAGGTCGCCGAGGCCGCCAAGGGAAAGGGCACTCTCAAGGAGAAGGCAAAGGCTGCGGCGGAAGCGCTCAAGCAGCCAGGCAGCGCCACCCAGGCCGATGGCCCACCCGCACCCGCACCCGTGCCGCCCGCGCCGCCGCATGACGAGCCGACACCGCCAACCCCGGGAGCCAGCGGCTGATTCTGACTGGGGCGGGCTGAGTCGTGGGTGGGCGCGGTGACCGAGGGGAGAGCGATGGGCGAGGGCCGTCTGACGCTGTATGTCTGCAACATCGATGATGGTGGCCCGCCTCCGCATGCGTGCAAGCGGGCCCAGCGCGCGCTTCGGGCAGCAGGCCATGACTTCGACAAGGTCATCGCCGCCAGGGGGATCCCTTTCGGGCTGTTCACCACGGGCCGCAGGCCCGAGCTCAAGAAGCTGAGCGGTCAAGAGAAGCTACCGGTGCTTCAGTTGAAGGACGGGTCGACGATCAGTGGCAGCGCCGAAATCATTGAGTGGGCGCGAACCCGAGAGGGGGAGAGAGATGTCAGCAGCTAGCGGCGAAATCCTGACCACGCACGCGGGCAGCCTGCCGCGTCCCGATGACCTTGCCGACATGATCTGGCAGCGCACGGACGGGCAGGAGGTCGATCAGGGACAGCTCGAGGCGCGCATCGACTCGGCCGTGGCCGAGGTCATCGCCAAGCAGCGTAAGGCCGGCATCGACGTGCTCAGCGACGGCGAGATGAGCAAGACCGGCTTCAGCACATACGTCAACGAGCGTTTCTCGGGCTTCGCAGGCCGCTCGGAGTTCCAGGCCGACGACGTGGCGGACTTTCCCAACCTTGCTATGCGGCTGTTCAACACGCCGGCGATGGCCCACCTGGTGTTCTCCAACTGCGTCGGACCGGTCGAGCTCATCGACAAGGACGCCGTGCACCGGGACATCGAGCGCCTCAAGCGAGCGCTGGGCGGCGCCGACCCCGCCCACGCGTTCATGGGGGCCATCAGCCCGGGGCAGATCGCCTTCAACTATCCCGACCATCACTACGGCTCCCACGAGCAGTATCTCGCCGCCTGCGGCGAGGCCCTGTCCTACGAATACAACGCGATCACCGACGCTGGCTTCAAGCTCCAGATCGACTCGCCTGACATGGCGATGGCCGCGCATTGCCGTTCGGTGGGAAGCAGCGTGGGGGACTGGCACGCCCATCTGCCGCTCGCGGTCGAGGCGCTCAACGCCGCGCTCGACGGCATCGCACCCGAGCAGGTGCGGCTGCACGTCTGCTGGGGCAACTACGCCGGGCCGCATCACATGGACGTCCCACTCGCGGACATCATCGGCGAAGTGCTGAGGGTCAACGCCGGGACGATCTACGTCGAGGGCGCCAACCCAGGCCACGAGCACGAGTGGCGCGTGTTTCAGGACGTGGCCCTGCCCGATGACAAGTCCGTGATCCTCGGAGTGATCGACGTCAAGTCGAATCACATCGAGCATCCTCAGGTGGTCGCCGACCGGCTCGTACGCCTCGGGCAGGTGATCGGCAAGGAGCGGCTGCTCGCCGGGACCGACTGCGGCTTCGACACGTTCATCCGCTTCTCGCAGGTCGACCCGGACGTGGCCTGGCTCAAGCTCAAGTCGCTCGCGGATGGCGCCGCGATCGCCTCCGCCGCGCTATGACCCAGCGTGCGATTCGCCGGCGGGATGGCCCACGTCATCACGGGGCGTCTGACGCAGTCACGGCTGTGGCGTTCTCAGCCCGTGCGCGTTGCCGTCGTGCTCATGCCCAATGCGTCAGCGATTGCAGCCAGCGCCGGCTCGTCGCCGGGTTTGGCGACCGAGACCCGCAGCTGCCGGTTGCTCGGATCCCAGTCCAGGGCAAAGAACGGACAGCACCGCCGCTCGACGGCGACGAGCTCTTCGACCGTCCTATCGGGTATGGCATCCGCCACCCGAACCGCGACTCGTCGCCGGCTCCGCTCGACGATGACCGCCCCATGGCCAGCGCCGCGGTAGCGGGCAAGCTGGTCGCGCAGGGCGGCCTCGTCCAACGAGCAACCTGACGGCACCATCGGCAACAACCCCATGGGCACAGGCTAACCACCGCAAGCTCACCATCCGGCGAATCTAGCTCGTGCCCTCGCGAGGCCGGTTGATTGGTCCGGTCTCGCGAACGGTAGGGGTATGATCGCCGCCAGCGCATCCGGCGATTAGGGGACGTGCAGATGAGGCGTTGGCGGCAGTCGATGCTGGTGGGTTCTGCGGTGACGACAGCGGTGGCCGCACTGGTGATCCCGTGCGGGGCCGCCGCGCAGCCTCCCCCGAACGCCCACCCCACAGGCGGGGTGGTGGTCGGCGGCTCGGCGAGCATCGGCCAGAATGCGACCACCACGACGGTCACGCAGTCGACCCAGCGCGCCGCGGTGAACTGGCAGTCTTTCGACGTCGGCTCTCAGCGCGCGGTACAGGTCATGGCCCCGAACGCCAGCGCGATCACGCTGATGCGAGTGGTAGGCCCGGATCCGTCGCGGGTCGCCGGGCGGATCAGCTCCAACGGCATCGTCATGATCACCAACGCGAGCGGAGCAGCGCTCGACCAAGGTGCCCAGGTCAACGTCGCGAGCTTCTTCCTCTTCTCAGCGGGGATAGCCCCTCAGCCCTTCATGAACAGCGCCACCACGATGGCGTTCGACCAGCCGACAAATCCCAATGCCATGGTCACCAACGCAGGCGCGATAACCGTCAAGGGGGCTGGGGTGGCGGCGCTGATGGCCCCGGCGGTCGCCAACGGGGGTGTCATCACAGCCAGGCAGGGAGCGGCGTGGATGCTCGGGGCGCAAGCCGCCACGCTTACTCTGTCCGGCGACGCGCTGGTGTCCTTCAGGCTCACCAAGGCGGTTTCACAGGCGCCGCAGGGCGTCACCGCGTTGATCTCGGAAACTGGGATCGTCTCGGCATCTGGCGGCACCGTCCAGATCAAGGTGGACGCGAACGATGGGGTGATTCAGACCCTCAGCTCCATCCTCGGCACAGTCACCGCGAGGACGGTGGGGTCGCATGCCGGCACGATCAGCATCGGCGGCGCCGGCGGCTCCATCAACGTCGGCGGACGATTGCAGGCCATCGGCGGCGCCAACCAAGTCGGGGGTCGCATCGGGCTGCTGGCTTCAGACAACGTCACCCTCAGCACCGCCGCCACGATGAGCGCATCTGGCGGTGCCGGCGGCGGAACGCTCGCGGTCGGCACCACCATCAAACGCGCGGCTGGCGGACCGTCGGTGACCGGGCAGCCAGCCAGCCGGACAGTGACGGTTCCGGCGGGAGCGGGGCTTGCGGCGAATGCGACTGACGCCGGTAACGGTGGTCACATCACGGTGCTCTCAACCCAGAACACCCGGTTTGGCGGCAGCGCTGCGGTCAGGGGCGGACCACAGGCGGGCAACGGCGGCGTGATCGAGCTGAGCGGCGCGATCCTCAACATGAAGGGAGCAACCACCGACGTCTCCGCCCCCAAGGGGCAGGCCGGAAAGCTGCTGCTGGATCCGCGCGTACTCATTTGGTGACACTGGGCGCCACGCAGCAGGCGCGATGCTGGCCGTCACCGTTCCAGGAGCGTTTTCAGTCGGCGTAAGTCGGCCTCGTTGGCCTTCCGCATGGCGCGCGACATGACCGGAGCCGTGACGGCGGCGAAGCCGGAGGGCTGGCCCGTGTTGCGCAGGGTCATTCTGGTGGCACCGCCGGCCGCATCCGCGTCCTCCCATGCGTAGGTCGTCTCCATCGGAAACGGTCCCTGGGCGGTTGCCATGACGAAACGGCGGGCGGGTTCGATCTCCCGAATCTCGTAGGTGTAGACCAAGGTCCGACCCAGCAAATGGGCGCGGAACCGAATCTTGGAGCCGACGACGGCGGGCGGCGGAGTCTCCCACTCGACCGCCTCGATGTTCTTGTACCAGGCGGTCGCATTGGCGGGATCGGCGGCGAAGGCAGCGACCACGTCGCGCGGGCGCGCGATCTCGATCTCGGTCAGGACGTCAACGTCCATGCCGCGATTCTGTCACTCTGGCTCTGCGCGCTAACCGCGCGACAGACCGACCAGCCTCTGGCGCTCCTGCGGCGAGAGCCACGGCGGCTCGCCGGCTTCGGTGTTGAGCCGGGCGTGCGCCACACTGGAGGTCGCCGGGATGGCGACGTGCACGCGCTCGTCGGCCAGCGTCCATTTCAGCAGCTCGCGGGCGTCGACTCGACGGACCAGTGAGCCGCCTCCCAGCGGCCGCATCGCGATGACGCCGAGATCCAACTCCGCGGCGAGCGGCAGAATGCGTCGTTCGGCCGCGCGCTCCGTTGGGTTGTACGGCACCTGGATCGCATCGATGCGTCCCGTACACATCACGACCTCAAGCTCGTCGAACGCGCTGGGCGAGTAGTGCGTTGCGCCGAGGCACCTGACTCGTCCGGCCGCACGCTCGTCCTCCAGCCAGTCCAGATGCTCGCGCCAGCGGACCAGGTTGTGCACCTGCTCC
Organism: uncultured Solirubrobacterales bacterium; assembly: GCA_963744195.1. Lineage (GTDB taxonomy): Bacteria > Actinomycetota > Thermoleophilia > Solirubrobacterales > Solirubrobacteraceae > Palsa-465. Next base: position 34,034 of record CAVUSY010000004.1, on the reverse strand, counting down.
AGGTCCACGCGGCCGCCGAAGAACCCAAGCTGCGCCTGGAACTGCCGGGCGGCTTCAGCCGCCGAGCTCGTCCAGATCTTGGTGGCGACCAGAGCGTCCGGACGGCGCTCGCCGAGCGCGCGGCCGAGCACCTCCTCCGCCCGCCCGTACATCGGTGAGGTGTCAAAGAACCGCGTGCCGGCGTCCCAGACCGCGTCGACGACCTGGCGGGCTTCGCTCTCCCCGTCCGGGCCGACGTCGAACGTCTGCCAGGTCCCGAGACCGACTACCGGAACTTCCCATCCTGTGCGTCCGAACCGACGGCGCTCCATCCACCGCATCTACCCGTTCGCTCGCGCGGCACACCCAGCCGTGGCGGGCCCCGGCGAGGCCGCTCAACGAGGCCGCGCAGCCGCCTGTCGGCGTTTGGTTCTATGGTGGACAGCGGAATAAAGACCAAAAGGAGCAACGATGACTTCTGTAATGAAGCCTGAGGCCGACCAGACTGAGGTCGCCGACCATCTCGCCAAGCTGATCCAACGCCGTGGCGAGCTACTGCCGGCAGCCGACGATGCTCACGTTCTGAGCGAACTAACCAGCATCGAGCGGCGGATAAAGGCGGTCAGGACGGGCGCACGCGCCTACGACCTGGCGGCCTGATCTTCGCCTGCGACGGCCCGACCCGCCTCCGACCCTAATCGGCGCGGAGGCGGGTTTCTTCGCCTAAGTCAGATCAACCGCAGCAGAGCGCGCGCGGCGCGCTCTCCAGTTTCGACCGCGCCGTTGAGAAAGCCCTGGTAGTTGCTCGAGGTGTGCTCACCCGCGAAGTGGACGCGACCCTCCCTTGCGGCGGCGATCGCCCCGTAGGTAACGGCTTGGCCGACGCGGAAGTAGGAGTAGGCCCCGTGGACCCAGCGATCGACGGGCCCAGTGGTCCTCGTACGCGCGACCTGTGGCAGCGCTCGAGGTGCCGGGGAACACGGGCTCGATCTGGCGCAGGAACCACTCGAGATCACCCGCCGGGGCCGGCCCGTGCGCGACACCTTTGAGACCGCGGGCGCCGACGTGTCCTCCCGGGAAGCCGAGCATCAGAGCCGGGCCGCCATTTGGGCCGAGCGGTACCGAGTCATCCCAGGCGCAGCAGAAGCCGTCCCACTCGCCGTACGCAGCGCCGGCAAAGCCCAGCGACGGCCACGTCTTGTGGCGCAGTTCGGTGTGGATCTTGGCGTTGCTGCCCATGCCGAGCGTTCTGATCACGCGACGCTTGGCGGCGGAGAGCCCGGACGCCGACAGATCGACATCGCGCAGGGTGCTGAAGGGAAGCGCGAGCACGACGAGGTCGGCCCGCACCTCGAGCGTGCGCCCGGACGTTTCGAACACGAGCGTAAGTGTGCGGTCCCCGTTCTCGCGCAGCGAGATCAGTTCGTGGCCGAGGCGAACCGTGGCGGGAGGGAGTTGCGCGACCATCCGGGTGACGATCTGGTCGTTGCCGCCGAAGACGTGGAAGCGCTCATCATCCCCCGGCAGCAGCTGCAGGGTCGAGCGCGGGCTCCCGGCGGTGATCTGGATCAGGTCGAGGGCCGATTGATCGCCCGGGTCGCCGCCGTTCTCGGTGACGGTGTTGGCCAGCAGGAGCTTGCCGAGACGGGTGCTCGCACCGATCTCGGTGCTCTCCAGCCACTCCGGGACTGACATCGCGTCCAGCCGCCTGGCGCCGGCGGGACTGCCGAGCTGGCGGGCGGCGCGGCTGAAGGCGTCATAACCCACCGCACTCCAATCGGCGGTCGCCTCCTGACGCGTGTAGTAGGCCCCGTCGATGAAGTAGATGTCCTGCCCGCGCGGAAGATCACCACCGTTGACAACTTCCTCTTTGAGGCCCAGTTGGGCGACCAGGCGGCGGAGCGCGACATGGGTCGTATCAATGAACGAACCGCCGTGTTCGGTGATAAGCCCGTCAGCGAAAAAGTCGCGTAGCGTCCAGCAGCGACCTCCAATGCGGTCCTGGTTGGCTTCGTACACAGTCGCGGAGACCGGGTCGTGCCCGCGCGCCGTCCATAGCAAGTGCGCACAGCGCACCCCGGCCAATCCGGCGCCGACGATCGCGACGCGCGGAGCCGAACGCGGCGTCGAGGCCCGGGCGATGCCACGGACTGGTCCCGCGACCAGCGCCATGCTCGCGGCGATTGCGGCACCGTCAGCCAACAGCTCACGCCGCGTGTGGCGGTGAGGCGGATCGGCCCTGTGGCCGTCTGCCGGGCCGTGGTTCCTAATCACGGCGGCGATGGTGCGGGGCGAGGACTGCGCCGAACTTGCTCCATAGCGCGAACTAGCTCCATAGGGGGGCCGGTAACTGAGGGCGAGTATCGCAGAGAGAGGTACCTGAATGCTGGCCTGGATTGCGTCGAGGAAGCGGTTCCTCGGAACGACCTGCACTATCAGGCCATGCGATAGGGTTCGCCGCGTGCACGGACCGGGGCGCCTTGCCAACGGGCGCAATGCTGTTGTTGCCATCTCGGTCGTCGGGGCGATTGTGGCGTGGCTTGCCCTGACAGTCACGCTGGCCGGTGCGGCGCCCAATGGCAGCGTGACGGGCGTCGTCAAGGCCGCTCAGACGATCACTCGGATCGAGAGTCTCTCGCGGTACCGGCAGTCCGACTGGGGCTATTCGGTCCTCGACCAGAAGACCGGCAGGGTTCTTCTCGCGCAGAACCAGCAGAAGATGTTCGACCCGGGCTCGACGATGAAGACCTACTCGGTATTCACCGGTTTGCGCATGTACGGACCGAACTACCGGTTCCGTACACCCGTCTACCGGCAGGGGACGGTTGCCGGCGGAACGCTGAGCGGCAACCTGGTGTTGCTCGCCTCAGGCGATCTCACGTTCGGACTGCGAGAGCAACGTAACGGCACCCTCTACTACGACAACCTGCCCAGGGCCGACCACAGCTACGCGGATCAGCTGCCCGGGGCGGTCGAGCCGCCGGGCGACCCGTTCGCCGCGCTCAGCGAGCTCGCGGCCAAGGTGCGTGCCTCGGGAATCACACAGGTAAACGGGGATGTCGTCATCGATGACCGGCTGTTCGACCCCTACGCCGGTTTCCCCGACGGCCTGATTTCACCGATGTGGGTGAACGAGAACCTGATCGACCTGCTCGTCACGCCCACCTTCGTAGGGCGGCCGGCGACCATCAATGTGCGGCCGATGACCGCGACCTATACGGTGACCAACCGCGTTATCACCGTGGGGACCAAGCAGGCCACCAACATCAGCTGTCGCGGAGCCGACGCCGGGGAACCTCGTCCTGTCCGGTCAGATCGCCGCCCACACTTCGCCCGCGCTGCGAGTGTGGGAGGTCGACCATCCTTCGGAGTTCGCCCGCACGGCCTTCATCGAGGCACTACAGCGAGCCGGTGTGACGGTGACGGCACCCGCGACCGGCGCCAACCCCACCGCGCTCCTGCCGCCGAAGGGAAGTTACGCGCAGTCGGATCTCATCGGCGAGCACATCTCGCTGCCGATGGCCCAGTACGTGAAGTTGATCTTGAAGGTGAGCTACAACCGCGGCGCTGACCTCATGACGTGTCTGGCCGCAGTCAAGGCAGGCAGCACCAATTGCTTGACCGGGCTTGCCTGCCGAGGTGAAGACCGCCGTCAGGCTCGGCGTCTCCCGCAGCAGCTTCTTCCCGCAGGACGGCGCGGGCTCAGACGATAAGGGCCGCACGACGCCGTTGGCGCTGGCGACGTTCCTTCGGCGACTCGCCAGGACCTCCAACGGCAATACCTTTGTCCGCGGCCTTCCGATCTTCGGACGTGACGGCACCCTGGCCGACGTATTTCCCAAGTCGCCGGCAGCTGGGCACGCCCAGATCAAGACCGGCAATCGCGTGGTCGGGACCGCAGCTGGCCAAATCCTCGTGCTCGGCAACAGCCTGGCCGGATACGTACAGACCAAGAGTGGTCGCCGTGTCGTGTTGATGATCGCCGTCGGCAACGTGCCCGTCGGTTCGACCCAAGCGTTCCTCAAGGTCGTAGACGACCAGGCGCGCATGGTCATTGCGCTCCAGCAGGACCTCTGACCCGACCGCGGCAACGGATTGGCTTCCGGGTGAACCGATGACGGACCGCCAGGCGCGAGACCGAACAGACGCGAGGAGATCGATGAGCACGCCGGTCAAGTTGAAGCTGCGCGGCGTTGTCGCGTCGCTCGTAGAGCGCGCTCCATCCAGTGGTAGCCGGCCGCTTGCGGCCCCGCCGGCTGGAAGTCCGCTCAAGCCGGTGATGGGCGATCCCGGTTTGCCGGTCATCGGGCATACGATCGAGTTTCTCAGCGACGGCCTTCGCCACGCACGCCGCTACTACGAGCAGTTCGGGACCGTGTTCTGGGTGAACACCGTGGGTGGATGCTGGGTGCAGGTGATCGGCCCGGCCGGGCTCGAGACCGTGCTGGCAAACCGTGATCGCGCGTTCTCGAACAAGCTCGGATGGGATCCGTTGATCGGAGCGTTCTTCGATCGGGGTGTGATGCTGATGGACTTCGAGGAGCACCGCCACCACCGTCGGATCATGCAGCAGGCGTTCAAGCGCGAGCGCCTGCTGGCGTATCTCGGGAAGATGAACCCGACCATTGAACGGGGTATCGCCCGCTGGCGATCCGGCAGCGGGTTTCAGCTCTACCGAGCCGCCAAGCAGCTGACCCTGGACATCGCTACTGAGGTATTCGTCGGTGCGCAGTCAAGTCGCGAAGCCGACCGGTTGAACGCTGCGCTGGTCGATGTCGTCGCCGGCGGGCAGGCGATCATTCGCGCTGACCTACCAGGCGGTAAATGGCATCGTGGCCTTGAGAGCCGGCGCTTGCTCGAGCGCTACTTTCATAGCCATCTGTCGGCCAAACGCGCGAGCGAGAGCGATGACCTTTTCAGCGTTCTGTGCCGAGCCCAGACCGACGAGGGCGAGCGGTTCAGCGACGAGGATGTCGTCAACCACATGATCTTCACGCTGATGGCCGCCCATGACACGAGCACGATCACGCTCACGATGATGGCCTACTACCTGGCCCGGCACCCCGAATGGCAGGAGCGGTTGCGCGCCGAATCCCAGGCGCTGGGGAAGGCCGCGATCGGGTACGACGATCTCGAGGCCCTGCCTTCCATGGACCTCGTGTTCAAGGAGACGTTGCGGATGAACGCTCCTGTCGGCACGCTCGCGCGCCAGGCGATCGAGGACACCGAGATAGACGGGCGCTACATCCCGAAGGGCACCAAGCTGATGCTCGGGATCTATGTGACTCAGCGGATGCAACCGTGGTGGCGTGACCCCGATACGTTCGATCCCGAACGCTTCAGCGATGCGCGGCGCCAGGACGCCGCCTCACATAAATACGACTGGGCTCCCTTCGGTAGCGGCGTTCACAAATGCATCGGCATGCACTTTGGCTCGATGGAGGTCAAAGCCATCATGCACCAATTGCTGCTGCGCAACTCCTGGCGGATACACGCCGGCTACGAACCGGTTCTCGACTACGGAACGGGGCCGTTCCCCGGCGACGGCCTTCCCATCGAGCTGCGGCCATTCCCCGGGTAGTGCCAGTCGCTGGCCAGGCTAGCCCGCCAGCCGTTCATCGATCCGCGTGAAGAAGGTATCCCAACCTTTCCTGGCGTCTTCGTACTCGTCCGGGGCCATGTGGCCGCGCTGCTCGAAGCGCATCTCGGTGCGGCTGTCGCCAAGGTCGATGAGCAGGACGGTGACGATCTCGTAGCGGCCGCCACCGGGCTGGTCGGAGATCGTGAAGACCAGCCGCTCGGGAGCCGCCACCTCGCGGTACTGGCCCGCCCACTGGATCAAACGACGCTCGGGACCGCAGAACATCGTGGCCCGCCACTCGCCGCCGGGCCGGACGTCCATCGAGACCGTGGAGAGCGGCACCTCGCATTCCGCGCCGCCGAACCAGTCGGCGAACCGCTCGGGGTCCGTCCACTCCTGCCACACGCGCTGGCGCGTGGCGGCGAACAGGCGAGTGGTGGCGAATCCGCCGGTGCCCACGGGCGTCGGCTCAGCCATCGTCTCGCAGCCGCTGGTCCATGCGATCAAATCCAGCCTCCCAGAACGCGCGGTAGGTATCCAGCCACTCCGCGGCTTCCTTTATCGCCACCGCGCGCAGTCGCGAGGGGCGCTGTTGAGCGGTGCGTCGCCGGTCGATGAGGCCGGCGCGCTCGAGCACGCGCAGGTGCTTGCCGACGGCCTGGGCGCTCATCGGAAACGGTGCAGCTAGCTCGTTGACCGTGGCCTCGCCGTCCACCAGGCGCGCGAGGATCGCCCGGCGGGTGGGATCGGCGAGGGCGGCGAAGGTCGTGCTGAGTTGGTCGACGGGCAAGGTGTTACCAAACCAATTAGTTTGCTAAGAATAGCGGATCGCCACCGTCGACACCGACAGAGGAACCATGCATGCGACGCATCATCAACTCCACCTACATCACGCTTGACGGGGTCATCGAGAACCCCCAGGACTGGCCGTCAGGCCGTCACGAGGACGACGGCCGAGGGGGCGAGATCCAGACCGACCTACTCTCAAGCTGTGACGCGCTGCTGCTCGGCCGCCGCACCTATGAAGCATTCGTCCCGGTGTGGACGGCCATGTCGGGCGACCCGTACTCAGACCACATCAACGCGATGGAGAAATGGGTCGTTTCGGGCACCCTGACCGACCCGACGTGGAACAACTCGGAAGTAATCGGCGGAGACGTAGCCGCGGAGATCGCCCGGCGTAAGAACCAGGACGGCGGCAACATCGTGCAGTACGGCTTTGGGCCTGTGACCGACCTGCTCCTGACCCACGGGCTGCTGGACGAACTGCGGCTGTGGGTGCATCCATTCATGCTGGGCTCGGGCACCCCGCGCGACCTGCTGTTCCGCCCCGAGCGCGCCCGTCACTTCGAGTCGGTCGACAGCGAGACACTGAAGAGCGGCATCGTCATCCTCACCTACCAGGCCTGACATACCAGCAACCGGCCGCCGCGAGCCGCCGCTCAGGCGTTCGCCGAAGCGGTCGCGACCAGGTGTGTGTGTCAGGTGCGGCGGCCGATGCGGCGGAAGCCGGGATGAACGCCGGGCGTTAGGCCCTGTTCCTCGGCGAGACGCCCGAGCAGTGCGAGCAGCTGGGCGCGCTCGTCGTCATCGAGCGCTGTGGTGATTGCGAGTTCGTGCTCGCGGGCGACGCGGGCCAGCTCGGCGAGTACCCGCCGGCCGTCATCGGTCAGCGTGATCGCATAGTTGCGCCGATCGTGAGGGTCGCGATCGCGCGCCACGAGCCCCCGGTCCTCAAGCTCGTCGATCAAGGCGACGAGTCGTGGAGCGTGCATGCCGAGCGCATCGGCGAGCTCACGCTGGCTCTGTCCCGGGAACTGCCCGAGGCGGCGGAGCACTCCGGCCTGGGGCGGCGTGAGCCCAAGCGTCAGGACGCGCTCGGCGAATGCCGCGGCCGCGTGCGCCCCAAGCTGGGCCAGCAGGAAGGCGACCCCCCCGTCGCGCCGAGGCTGCCCATCGCTAGCAAGTGGAGAAGCCATCACGCCAAAGACTACAAACAGAACGTAATGCATACGATCAATAATCGTTACTGCTAGTATCGGATTACGGCGTGGCCCATTGCCGGTGCCGCGCTGCTCCTCGCCTCACGACACCGCACCACGACCACCACCATCGCCGCCCACGAAGGGATCACACCATGAACGACACCATCCTGACTGATCGAGTCGCGATCGTCACCGGAGCCAGCCGCGGGATCGGCGCAGCGACCGCGCGCGCCCTCGCCGACGCCGGCGCGACCGTCGCGCTAGCCAGCCGCGACGCTGCCCGCCTGGAGCAGCTCGCCGCCGAGATCGAGGCTGCCGGCGGCACCGCGCTGAGCGTCCCCACCGACATCGGTGATCCAGACGCCATAGAACGCATGGTCGCGCGCACGCTCGACGCGTTCGGGCGCCTGGACATCGCGGTCAACAACGCCGCCGGCGGCGGCCATCCTCCCACGCCGCTCACCGACGTCGCCATCGGGGACTTTGACAGCGCCCTGGCCATCAACCTGCGCGGCACGTTCCTGTGTCTCAAGCACGAGATCGCCGCGATGCTCCGTGGGGGAGCCGGCGGCGCGATCGTCAACATGACCTCGACCGCCGGCCTCGAAGCGGTAGGGGGCCTCGCTGCCTACGTTTCGACCAAGCACGGCATTGTCGGACTCACCAAGGTGGCCGCACTCGAATACGCCGCCCGCAACATCCGCGTGAACGCGATCGCCCCCGGACCCATCCTGACCGACCAGCTCCAGCGCGCCGGTGAGACCATGCAAGACCGAGCCGCGCAAGCCATTCCGATGCGCCGAATCGGCCGTCCCGAAGAGGTCGCGGCCACTGTCGTGTGGCTATGTGGCGACGCCGCATCATTTCTCACCGGTGCCACGATCCCCCTCGACGGCGGCAAGCTCGCCGGTATGGCCCCCTTCGCCCAGCAGACGCCAGTCCGTTAGCCATCGCATGGCCTGCCGCCTGCGGGCTTCCCCGCTCGAGTCATCGTCTCGCTGAGGCGCCGACGTTTACCGTGAGCGCGGGACCGGTCCAGCTCCGTCTGTTCAGTTGTCTGAACTTCAGCTTGAACGGTGTTTGTCGCACAGAGCGGCGAGGTCCATCCCGTAAATCCCGTACGTCTGACAGCCGATCCGTGCGGAGAAGAAATCCTGGCTGGATGCGTTACCGAACGCGGCCAGCGGCGCGGCATGGCGCGCGAGACTCAGGTCGAGGGCGCCGTAGGACAGGTAGCGCTGTGGGCCCGAGAGTCGGGCGGTTTCGGCGAGCCGGCGTTGGTCAGCCGGATTGGCTAAAGGGGGGAGGTTCTCCCCGTCGTTCAGCAGCGATACCAGCATCTGGGAGGGATCGGAATAGTCGGCCTGCCAGCCAATGTATCCAAGGTCGAATGGCTCGCCCGGAGTTGCCAGCCGGGAGAAAAGCGACCCCTGCGGGAAGGTTTTGATCTGGACTTGGATGCCGATCGCGGCAAGGCCGGTCTTGACGATCTGAGCCTGCTCGGGGAATGGAGGTGTGTTGATGGTGTACAGCACGGCGGTGGCGCCACCGGCGTGGGCGAGCTGGACTAGGTGTCTTGCTTTGGCTCGATCCGGTGTCAGGGGATAGATGTGAGCGACGCGGGCGCCGGACATTCCAGGCGGCAGGTAGTGGTCGGTGGCTGGCTCGGGGAGCGGTTCGAAGCCGCTTCCGAGGGCAGCCAGCTGGTGGCGATCGATTGCGTAGTTGACCGCTTGGCGCAGCCGGACGTCGCTGAACAGCGCCCGGTGCGTGTTCAGAGCGAAAGCATCAAGCTCGAGGATTGGGTTCACGAAATACCGCTGCTGGCCGCGCCCAGCTGCCGCGCTGCTCGGCCCGTATCGAGCGGCCAGCCCTGACGCGAGCGCGCTGAGCGTCGGGGACGCTGACGAGGCCAAACCGAGCGGTGTGTAATCGCTCGTTCCGGCCTCAATGGCAGCGACCGACCGCTGATCGGAGACCCCGACGGCAAGTCGGATCTCGTTGAAGTGGCGAGAGCGGCTGCCGTGGTAGCTAGGGTTGAGCCTCAGCACTACGCCCTGGCCGGGCGTGTAGGACGTGACGTAATACGGCCCAGCGGATGGGATGACCCGCACTCCGTTGCGGTTGATCGGAGTGTTGGACGGGACCGCACAGAATGCGGGCAGCGCGATGCGAGACAGAAAGTCTGAGGCTGGGCCGAGCAGACGGATCGTGAGGGTGTCTGCGCCCGCGACCACGCCGGCGATGTGGCTGGCCCTTCCGGCCATGTAGGCGCGAGCACCCACGACATCGGACAGGTAGTGGGCCAATGGGCTGTGCGTCGCCGGGCTGAGCGTGCGCTCGATCGTGTCCTTGAATGTCCGCGCGGTGACCGGCTGGTTTGACGGTGGTGAGAAGGCGAAGCCGGGACGGATCTTGAAGGTGTAGGTCCTGCCGTCGGCCGACCGAGTCGGAAGCGCCTGGGCCACCTCGGGTGCCAGCTGTGAGCCGGCGGCGCCCGGCTTATCGGGATAGTTCACAAGGGCAGCGCAAGTCGCATGCCCGAGTTGCCACGAGAGTCGGCCGTATGCCAGCGCTGGATCGGTGAAGTCGAGGTCGGTCGACGAAACCATTTGCAGCGTTCCGCCTCCGGTTCCCCCATGGGCGGGTGCGATCGACTGCGCGTCGACCGTCACCCACACGCGGCCGTGCGCGACCGTGACCGCCTGTGGGCTGCCCCCCACCACAACTGTGGCCTGCACTCTGTCGGTGCTTGGGTCGATCCGGCTGACGGTTCCGTCGCCGCTATTGGCAACCCAAACCGAGCCGGCGCCAAACGCCACTCCGGATGGTGAGCGACCCACCTTGATCGTCGCGGTCACCGATTGCGTCGCCTGATCGATCCGGACGACCGAGTCGTCAAGCGAATCGGCGACCCAGACACCGCCCCGGCCGACGGTGATCCCGGTGGGTCCGTTGCCAACGGCGATCGGTGTCACCAACCCGCTCGGATCCACTTGGACCACGTTGTTGGCTTCGGTGTCGCTGAGCCACACCGTTCCATCGCTGACTGCGATTCCGGCTGGGTTCGTGTTTGGATCGACCTGCGCCGCTATGTGTCCACTGGCCGCGCTCAGGCGCGTCAGCAGCCCAGTCGACGGTGCGACCCAGACCGACGTGCCCTGCGCCGCAACCGCCCCTGGTCCATCCGGGACAACATTGCCGATCTCGACCGAACGGCCGAGCGAGTCAAACTGCGGGTCCACCCGGTCAACGAAGACGCTGCTGGTACTCGGGCTGAGGCCTGGATTCACATTCGCCTCCACCACCCAGACTCCACCTGCGCTCGTTGCGATGCCGGTGGGAGGGCGTCGGACCGTGATCGCCCGGAGCGTTCGCAGGGTCGTCGGGTCCACGCGCGAGACCGTTTGGTCGTCGAGATTGGCTACCCACAACGACCCCGACCCGAACGCGACCCCGCCGGGGCGAGCACCCACCGCGACCGAACCGACGAGGCGATCACTGCCGGGATCGATCGCGGCTAGGGAGTTCGGTGCCGCCTGGGCGGTGCTCGCTTCAGAGCCGGTCAGCCTCACTGCGACGGCGACGAGCACCGCGAGTAGGACCGCCGCCCCGCCGGTGAGCAAGAGCGCACTACGCCGGGGTCCACGGGCATTGGCGGGCAACGCGCGATTGCTCTCCCGAACCGGTGGCTGCAGCCCCGGATCCTGGGTCAGGATCGCCTGCTCGAGCTGCGCAAGCTCCTGGCTGGGCTCGAGCCCTAAGTCCTCCAGGAGCCGGTGTCGCATGGTGCGGAACCTCTCGAGCGCGTCGGCCTGGCGACCGGACCGGTACAGCGCGAGCATCAGCTGGGCCGTGAAACGCTCGCGCGGGGGGTGCTCGCGGACGAGCGCCTCGAGCTCCCCGACGAGGTGCGCGTGCTCGCCGAGCGCGAGCTCCGCATCGATCCGATCCTCGAGCGCGGCCAGCCGGGATTCCTGGAGGCGCGCTACCTCTGATTGCGCAAACGGCTCGTACGCAAAGTCCGCCAGCGGTGGCCCTCGGCACAGCCCCAGCGCCTCGCGCAGCTGCTCCGCCGCAGTCCGTGGATCACTGTTCTGCAGCGCGCGTCGCGCCTCGGTGACAAGCGCCTCGAAGCGGTCCACGTCAACCTGGCCGGGGGTGACCTGCAGCAGGTACCCGCGCCCGCGGGTGACCAGCACGCCGTCGCCGAGCACCTTCCGCAGGGTCGAAACGTACCCCTGAACGATCTTGATCGCCGTCGCGGGGGGGTGCTCGCCCCACAGCTCATCGACCAGGCGCTCCGAGGAGACCGGCTCGCCGCGATGGATCAGCAGGATCGCCAATAACGCCCGCTGCTTGGGGCTACCGAGAGCCAGCGGTCGGTCCTGCTTGACCACCTCGAGCGACCCCAGGATGCGGAATTCGATCACCGTCGCGTGCCCTATGGTCAACGCTACCACCGACGACGACGCCTGAAAGCTGTACGTCTAGACCTGCGTTTACCGCGCGTAGACCGCAGATGACCGCTTCTGCACCGCCACAACTCATCCTTCTCGCCATCGGATCGCACCGGCGATCGAGAACCGAAGGAGGCAGTCCGCATGATCACCACCCACCGCATCGCGGCCACCGTTGTTGTCGCGCTCGCCCTCGGCACCGGTGCCGGAGCCGCCTCGGCCAGGTCGATCGATCTCAACCCCAACGGCTCCGAGGTGCCAGCTGGTAGCGCCCGCGTCCAAGCATCCACCCGGGCCACCAGGCCGGTCAGCCCGGCTGAGCACCCCGGCGACGATCGTGCACGTCACCGCCGTAACACCGGGTTTGACTGGGCCGACGCGGGCATCGGCGCCGCCGGTGGTCTCGCCGTCTCCATGGTCGGCCTCGGCGGAGCCCTGACGGTCTCCCAGCGGCGGGGGCGACGCCACAGCGGGTCAAATGCCCTGACCAGCTGACGACCGTCCCGGCGAGCCGCTACGTCCCAACAAACAACCGACGGAGCCGACCATGACCTCGCTTGACAGCAGCCGACCCGCCCCCTGCAGACTCAAGTTCGGGCTCGGGTCGGTCCCGGCCAGGCCGTCCACGCGACGGGGGCGCAGGCCCAGTGGGGTTGCTGCCCGGCGGAGGTTTGCCGGCTGCGCGCTCGCGGGATGCTTTGTGCTCGCCGTGTGTCTGGCACGGGCTGAGGCGGCTGCGGCGTCCGCATGGGCTCTGCAGTCGCTCGCGGCCCCGTCATTGACAGGACAGCAGTCGGCGGTGTCGTGCCCATCGGTGACAGCGTGCGCGGCTGTCGGGCACTACTTCAGCACCACCGGCATCGAGGTGACGCTGGCCGAGCGCTGGAACGGCACCAGCTGGGCGATCCAGATTTCGCCGAACCCGAGCGGGGCGGCGGGCAGCGGCCTCGACGGCGTCTCGTGCACCTCGGCGACGGCGTGCACCGCCGTGGGAAGCTACACCGGCGCCACCGGGGCCACCCGGACACTGGCCGAGCGCTGGAATGGCGCCACCTGGGCCATCCAGAGCACCCCGAACCCCATCGCGGCCACGAGTAGCAGCCTCAGCAGCGTGTCGTGCACTTCGAATACATCTTGCACCGCCGTCGGATACTTCCAGAACAGCGCCGGCACCTTCCTGACATTGGCCGAGCGCTGGAACGGCACCGAGCTGGGCGATCCAGGTAACGCCGAGCCCGAGCGGCGCGAAGACCAGCGTGTTGGGCGGCGTCTCGTGTCCCGCCCCGGCCTCGTGCACCGCCGTCGGGCACTTCCTCAACAGCGCCGACGGGGGCGAGACGCTCGCGGAGCGCTGGAACGGTACAGCCTGGACGATCCAGATCACCCCGAACCCGAGCGGAGCGACCGACAGCTACCTGACTAGCGTGTCCTGCGCATCGATCAGCGCGTGCACCGCCGTCGGGTACGACCGCAACGGCGGTGATGTCCCGTTGGCTGAGCGCTGGAACGGCGTCAGCTGGACACTCCAGGCCACTCCGAACCCCACCGGACTGGGGATCACCAGCCTCAGCGGCGTGTCGTGTACGTCGAGCGCGGCGTGCACGGCCGTCGGGTATTTCATCACCAAAGCCGAGGTCCAGCTCACCCTGGCGGAGCGCTGGAACGGCGCCAGCTGGACGATCCAAACGTCGCCTGACGCCAGCGGGGGCAGGGGTAGCATCCTCGCGGGCGTGTCGTGTCCCGCGGCGAGCGCGTGCACCGCTGTCGGGGCCTTCACCAGCAGGCCGGTCGCCGAGGCGACATTGGCCGAAGGCTGGAACGGCACCAAGTGGGCGGCCCAGACCACGCCCAACCCCACCACGACGGCCAGCTCCCTCTTCAGGAGAGTCGTGCAAGACGACAGGGGCGTGCACCGCGGTCGGATACTTCTTTGACGGCAGCGGAACGTACGTGACGCTGGCCGAGCGCTGGGACGGGAGCAACTGGACGGTCCAGACCACGCCAAACCCCCCCAGCGCCGCGACCAGCGTCCTGAAGAGCGTGTCGTGTCCGACGCTCACAGCGTGCATCGCGGTCGGGAACTTCACCACGAGTGGCCCCGGTACCGAGATGATGCTGGCCGAGCGCTGGAGCGCCACCGGCTGGACGATCCAGACCACGCCGAGTCCTAGCGGCGCGCAGGCCGGCGTACTCACGGCCGTGTCGTGCACGTCGGCGACCTCGTGTACCGCGGTGGGAAACTACACCGACGGCACCGGCGCCACCGCGACGCTAGCCGAGCGCTGGAACGGCACCGCCTGGACCATCCAGACCACCCCGAATCCCAGTGCCGCCACGAGCAGCGGCCTCAACGGCGTGTCGTGCACATCGGCTACAGCATGCACCGCCGTCGGGTACTTCCAGAACAGCGCCGGTACCTACGCGACCCTGGCCGAGCACTGGGACGGGACCGCCTGGACGATCCAGGCCTCGCCCAACCCCAGTGCCGCCAAGACCAACGTCCTTGACAGCCTTTCGTGTACATCGAACACCGCATGCACCGCTGTCGGATACTTCATCAGAAGCGGCGAGACCCAGCTGATGCTGGCCGAACGTTGGGATGGCAACAGCTGGAGGATCCAGGCCACACCGGCTCCCGCCCTCGCCAAGGCCAGCGGCCTGACAGGAGTGTCGTGCACGGCATCGACAGCGTGCACGGCTGTCGGCGGTTACACCGACAGCACCGGCATTCAGGTGACCCTGGCCGAACATTGGGACGCAAGTGGCTGGACAGTCCAGACCACGCAGCACCCCGGCACAGCGAACAGGAGCGGCCTCGGCGCCGCGTCGTGCACGACGTCAAGCGTCTGCAGCGCCGTCGGGACCTACTACGACAAGGGCGGCAGGACCGTCGTAATGGCCGAGCGATACTCATAACCCCCAGGCGCGCCGCATGCGCGCCACCTGCCCTCCATCGCCACGGAGTAAAAGACTGTCGAAGACTTGAAGTGTGCTTGACCTGGGACCGACGACCTCGGCCGCCGGTGTCCCGGTGGCCGAGGCGGGTCGTCTAGTAGGTGGCTCTGCCCGTTGCGTGGATCGTGGTCACCGATCCCGGCGCGCGTGCCCTTCTGGCCGGTGAAGCTGAAGTGGCCGACGATGCCCTTGTACGTGCCGGTTCCGCCCACGTAGGTTCCGGTGCCCCGGAACGTGATGTTGCCGTTGCTGCTGACCTTGTCTGCCACGGCGAGTTTGGCGGTCATGGTGCCGCGGGCCAGGAAGATGGTGGTCCTTCCCGCGAGCGTGTCGGTGCGGTTCGACAGCGAAATGCTGGTCACGGTGAGGTGGTCGACGCTGGCGCCGCTGCCGCCCGGCTTCTGGGTGACGATGCCGGCGCTGACGAAGACTGTCCCAACCGCGGGCGGCCCGTTGGGGTTAGCGCTCGTGCTCGAGATGTCGTTTTGGACGATCGTGAACTTGATTGCGTGGCTATGGCCGTTGCTGGCGCTGGCGGCCGCGGCTACCGAGCTGGCGGCGACAAGTGCCACCAGCAGCGTTCCGATGCGTTTGAGCATGTCCGTCTCCTCTTTCGTTGGGGCTGACTGATTGCCCCGCCATGATCGGCGCCGGATCGAGCGTTGTCGTCACCCTGTGAGGTGATCGCGTCCACGATGTCTCCCTCCTCGGGATGAGTCCGGTCGGCGCTCAGCATGAGCTGAGCTGGCCCCGGACCGGGGTCAGAGCTCGGGCGCGACGAGCCCGGTCTCGTAGGCCAGCACGACAGCCTGCACTCGATCACGCAGTCCTAGCTTGGCGAGTACGCGAGCCACGTGCGTCTTGATCGTGTTCTCGCCGAGGATGAGCTCGGCGGCGATCTCGGCGTTAGACATGCCGCGCGCGATCAGCCGCAGGACCTCGAGCTCGCGTGGCGTGAGCTCCGCCAACGCGGCGGGCACGGCCTCGGAGACGGGTCTGGCGGCACGGGCGAACTGTTCGATCAGGCGGCGTGTGACAGAGGGCGCGATGAGCGCATCGCCCGCCGCGACGGCGCGGATTGCGTCGAGCAGTCGCTCGGCGGGCGCGTCCTTGAGCAGGAAGCCGCTGGCACCGATGCGGAGCGCCTCATAGACGTACTCGTTGAGGTCGAAGGTGGTGAGGACGATGATCGCGGTATCAAGCTCTGGGTCCGAGAGGATCCGCTCGGCCGCCTGCAGACCGTCGAGCTCGGGCATGCGGATGTCCATGAGCGCGACGTCGGGACGCCGTCGCCGCACGAGGTCGACGGCGCTGCGCCCGTCCTCGGCCTCTCCGATGACCGTCAGGTCGGGCTCGGCGTCGAGGATCACCCGGAACCCCGTCCGGAGCAGGCGCTGATCGTCGGCGATCACGACGGAGATCTGCTTCCGCGGCGCGGACTCCGGGTCCGGCTTCGGCTCCGGCCGGCGGGACGTGATCGCGCCAGCGCACCTCGGCTACCGGGACCGTTTCCGCAATCCCGTGCAGGCGGAGCGCGCCGGCCGGGTGCATCAGCTCCGACACGCGCGGGCCGGCGATGTGGCGCACGACCTGGGTGGCAAGGATTCCACCCGCAGGCGCCGCGTTGCACAGACGTGAGGCGATGATGACCACCGTGCCGTAGAGATCCCCGCCCTCGGCCACTGGTTCACCGGCGTCCAGGCCGACTCTGAGCTCAAGGCCGTTGCCCGCCGCGGCTGTCGCGCGCTGCATGTCGGCAGCGCAACGAACGGCGGCGCTGGCGCTGGTGAACGCGACCATCAGCCCGTCGCCGGTCGACTTGATCTCACGGCCTCCGTGCTCGGTGACCGCCTGGCGCAGGGTGGCGAAGTGCCCGCGGCGCATGGCGTCTCCCGCCTGATCGCCGCGGCGGCTGAACAGGGCGGCTGAGCCGACCAAATCGGTGAACAGAATCGTGACAAACGACTGCTCCATGGGCTCCGAGCATGATCGCGGTTGGCGTGGGTGGCGTCATCCCCGCGGGTGATCACTCGCCCTGCGGTTCCGCCCGACGGGTGACGACAGAAGCGCCCTTTGGGCGTGATGCTGTAGCCGACCCGCCGGTGATCCGCCGGCACCAACCCTTTCAGAAAGGACGCTTAAGCGCCATGATTAGGCATCATGATCTCCCGCGGCGGGAGGCTCGGCAAGCGTGATGTGCTCATCGCGGGCGGGCTGAGCCTGCTCGGAGTGCTGATGATGCTCTCCGACGTCAGCCGTGCCGCTCCGGCCGACGAACAGGTCAGCCTGGTGGCACTGCCGTTGTTTCTCGCCGTCACCGCACCGGTCGCCTGGTGGCGGACGGCTCCATTGCCGGCGCTCGCCGCAGTCATCGGCGCGCTCGCCGTGCACGTCGCGGTCGTTGGCACGACGCTGCGCTGCGGCGTCGCCTTTCCCGTCATGTTCGTGCTCGTCTACGCCGCAGCGTCTCGCCTGACGAACCCCGGCGCCCTGCTCGGCCTGGCGCTGGGCCTGGCGGGCGCGGTCGCTCGTGTGCGCGTCAGACCGCAATGTGCACCTCTCTGCGCTCCCGTTTTTCGCGGCGATGACTGCCGTGGTATGGGGCATTGGGCGGGTGGTTCGCTCCCGGACGCAGCTGGCGGGGGAGCTGCGGACGCGAACGAGCGAGTTGCGCGTCGCCCGCGACCAGCGCGCCAACCTTGAGGTCGCCGCTGACCGCGCGCACATGGCCAGCGAGCTCGACGGGCTGCTGCGGCGGCGCCTCGGGGAGCTCGCCCGCTTGGCGGATGAGGGCGCCCGGCAAGAGGAGTCTTCGGCGGCGACGGCCACGTTGCTGGAGATCGAGCACGAGAGCCGCCGCACGCTGGAGGAGATGCGCGCGGTCGTCGGCGTGCTCCGAGGGAACGAGACGGACGTGCCGGTCACGCCGCAGCCGACGCTCACCCATCTCGAAGCGCTGCTGTTGCACGCCAAGGGCACCGATGCCCGGCTGACCGTCGAGGGCAGCCCGCGCGTACTCCCGGTAGGGGTCGAGCTCTCGGCCTACCGCGTCGTCGAGCACCTGCTCGACGCCCTGCAGAACGCGCCCGGGATCGAGGTTCGGATCAGCTTCGGTGCGGATGCGCTGGAGCTGGGCGTCTCCGGTCCGGCTCGCGGCCGCGCCGACGTTCGCGCAGCGGTCGTCAGAGCGCGCGAACGGGTGCAGCTGCACCGCGGCAGGCTGCAGAGCAGCACGCACGGTGGCCGCGCTGAGGCCGTCGCGGTGCTGCCACTCCTCGCCGGAGCCTGAGTTGCGTCCCCGCCGGGCGGAGCTGTTGGTCGGAGCGGGGGGAGCGGCCCTCGCCGCGGCTCCGATCGCGATCGCGGGCCACAGCCCGCCGGCCGTGGCCCTGGCCGCCGTGCTGGGCGGCGCGCTCGGCGCTGCGCGCCGCCAGCCGGTCGCGGCGCTCTCGGTGGCCATCGCCGCGCTGCTCGTGATGGCGCCGCTGGGCGCCCTGCCGTCCACCGCCGGGTACTCAGGCGCGTTCGCGGTCGTCGCCGCGCACGCGTTCGGCGCCGGACGATGGGTGCCCCGCCGGCTAGGCGTGGCCGGCCTGTGCGGTCTGATCGCCGCCTCTGAGCTCGGCGTGGCGCTGGCGCACTCGCACGCTGTTCCCGTCGTGTTCGTCCCGCTGACGGCTTGGGCCGCCGGCGTCGCACTCCGAGAGCGCGAGCTGGTGGCCGCTCGGCTCGCCGAGCGAGCGCGGGAGCTCGACGAGGAGCGTGACGCGTACTACGGCCTGTCCGTCCGCTACGAGCGGGCGAGAATTGCGAGCGAGCTCCATGACATCGTCGCGCACGCGCTGAGCGTGATGGTCGTCCAGGCGAGTGCCGGGCAGCGCCTAGCCGCCACCGACGCCGAGCTCACGGCCGAGACCTTCGACGCGATCGCGGGCGCCGCTCGGCAGGCCGAGCAGGACATGGGTCGCCTCGTGGCGCTCCTCGGCGACCCGGACGCGACAGGGCCAGCGCCCGACCTCGCCCTCGTGCAGGAGCTGATCGCTCGCGCCGCCGGAAGCGGCCTGAACGTGAGCCTACGTCTGGAAGGTGATCGTGAGGGCCTGCCCGCCCCGATCGCCCACGCCGCCTACCGGGTCGTCCAGGAGGGTCTGACCAACGCCCTTCGCTACGCCTCAGGCGCTGCAGTCCGTGTACTCGTCCGCGCCGACGCGCAGACACTTACCGTCGAGGTGGCCAACGGCCCAGCCGCCGGTGACACCGCCCTCACCGGAACAGGCACCGGCAACGGACTACGCGGCTTGCGCGAGCGGCTCAGCGAGCTGGACGCCACCCTCGATGCGCGACCAACCCCTGACGGCGGCTGGCTCTTGACCGCAAGCTTGCCCGGACGCGTGAACGCCACCTCGCTCCGACCATTGTCAAGTTCCGTCGGATGCGGCCTCATCCCTGAGGATGAGCGACCGGGCAGTGGATCACTCCGGTGAAGGACGACACGGGCGCAGCGGGGCGGCAGTCTCGTCGGTATGATTCGCCAAGCCTGCTGACCGAGAGGAGTGCGGGATGACCGCAACTTCAAGACGTTCGTCCTCCTGCGCTTGGTGGCGTTGACCTGCCTGGTGTTCGCACTGCTGGCAGTGACAGCGCCCCTAGCGTTCGGCCACCCACCCGACCCGTGCTAGGAGTCACCATGACCCGACGACTCGCTCATCACATCCGCGTCCGCCGGCGGTTGAACGCCAGAACATCGTGTGGCATCTTGGCGGCGCTCGGAGTGATCGCTGTGATCGCGGGCGGTTGCGGCGCGAGCGGGAGACCGCGCTCCAACCAGTCATCCAGCCTGCACGTGCGGTCATCGATCACCGACAGAGCAGTCCTCACAGATCCAACCGCGTGGACGGCTCAAGCAGTCGGCGTCCCGACACATGACACCGTCAAGGCGGTCGAGTTCATCATCGACGGAGGGGTGCGCTGGACTGAGCACACCCCTCCGTACTACTTCAACGACGACTACAACCACCTATACCCGTGGGTTCTTGGCGCCGGTCAGCACCGCCTTGGCGTTCGGCTAATCACCTCCGCCGGTAACAGTGCGAGCACGAGCGCCGAGGTGACCGTTTCCGTCCGGGCAGCAGCCGGCTGCCCTGGCCGGAACCTATACGCGGTCGGTGACGGCCGCAGACGTCGCGCGGACCCAATCCTTCCGAACCGAGCCGGCCAGCCAAGCGTTGCCCGCGGGCCTATGGCGACTGCACCTCGACCGCGACGGCGTGCTGCACTACGACGACCCACAAGGCAGCGGCGGTAGCGAGGCATTCACGGCGCTGGCCAACGGCACCCTAAGCATTGCAAGGACCGGCGAACTGGCTTGAGCCCGCGAGCAGGCGCAGCAGCTTCTGCGGAGTCGAGCCTGCAGGCACCTACCGCTGGAGGAGACGTGAGCACACGCTCGTGCTCACCGTTCGCAACGATCCTTGCGCAGATCGCAACTCGCTCTTCACCGGAACCTGGAACCGAGCATGACTCCGCAAGGGCCACCCGCTCAGAGGCCCGCGCAAAGCCGCCGCAGGCTGGTGACGCTCTGAAACTCTGCGCGGCACCATCGGGGTACTGCGCACCCGCCGCGCTTCAGGGGACCAGGACGACCTTTCCGATGTTGCGCCGCTCGGCGATGAAGCGGTGGGCGTCCGGCGCTCGGTCAAACGGGAAGGTCGCGGCCACGACTGGCTTCAGCTCCCCGTTTTGGAGCGCGGGTATCAACGGCTCGATCACCCGGTCAAGGCTTCCCTCGGCGTCCCACCAGGACAGCATATTGAGGCCGAACACGCCCTTGTTCTCGTTCATCACCCCTAGCCCCTTCCACCACGGCATCGACGAGAATGGGCTCTTGGCCAGCGTCCGCAGCGCGGTAGGGACGCTGCGCTTCTCGCCGGTCTGCACCTCGGAGGCCCCGTACATGATCAGCCGACCCCCCTGGCGCAGCAACCGGTAATCCTTGCGAAAGCTCGACGGGCCAAGAGCGTCAAAGGCCACGTCGATCCCCTCCCCGCGGGTGAGCCGGCGCACCTCCTCGGCGAAGTCTTGGCTGCGGTAATCGATCGCATGGTCGACTCCCTGCTCCCGGATCGCGGCGTGCTTTGAGGCCGACGCGGTGCCGAACACCTCGGCGCCGATGCGCTTGGCGATCTGCGTTGCCGAGATCCCGACCCCGCCAGCCGCAGCGTGGATCAACACCCGCTCGCCCTTCTTCAGCCCTCCCATCACGACCAGACCCGCCTGGGCGGTCGCATAGTTGACCGGGAAGGCCGCGCCCTCCTCAAAGGAAAGCTGCGCGGGCAACTCATAGACCATGGCCTCACTTACCGTTACCAGCTCGGCCTGGCCGCCAAAGCGCGTGCCCGCGAGCACCCGATCGCCCGGGCTGACCGACTCGACCCCGTCTCCGACCGACTCCACCTCGCCCGCCACCTCATAGCCGACCACGCACGGCACCTTCGGCGCGTCCGGATACAGACCGGTTCGCGCCAGCGTGTCGGCAAAGTTGATCCCCGCCGCCTTGACCGCAATGCGAACCTCCCCCGGCCCCACCGGCGGATCGGGCCGCTCCTGGACCTTGAGAACCTCGGGCCCCCCGTGCTCGGTAATCACCACCGCCCGCATCGACGTGGACTCTACGGCAATCCAAGATCGCGAGCCATGGTCAACCAGGCGCCGGCGGGCGACAGGCTTGGCGGCCTCGGGTGCTTACTCGAGGCCGGCGAGTCGATTAATTCTGAGCGTGGTCGGGCGGGGCGCATGCGCCCGGCCGTCGCCCGTTGAAAACCGCGATGTTTGGATCGGGGGGCGGAGGTGACGGGGTCGGGTTCCTTGTTGCTGGTGGTAGCCTGCGGGTGGGGTCCTTTGTGAGTTCGAGCTTGTGCAGGACGGTGTTGCGTCTGGGTCTGTGGCTCGGCTTAGTCGTCGTGTCCGCTGCGACCTTGGTGGCCAGCGGGACTGCGGCCCAGCGTCA
Organism: uncultured Solirubrobacterales bacterium; assembly: GCA_963744195.1. GTDB lineage: Bacteria > Actinomycetota > Thermoleophilia > Solirubrobacterales > Solirubrobacteraceae > Palsa-465. The sequence continues at coordinate 12,068 of CAVUSY010000004.1, read as the reverse complement.
CCGCGTCTCGGTTTCCCGGCAGGCCCAGTCGGCGGTGAGCGTCCGGCGATTGCTGCGGAGCGCTCGGATTGCCGCCGCGGTTCGGGCGCTGACGCAGCCGGGTCCAGAGCTCACGCCGAGCGACGAGAGCGGCCTGGGTGTGTTCGGGTACAGCGTGGCGGTGTCAGCGGATGGGAGTACGTTGCTGATCGGCGCGCCTGACGATGGGAGAACCTCTGCGAGCCACGGGCCGGGTGCGGCGTGGGTGTTCGTTCGCTCCGGTTCGGGCTGGAGTCAGCAGGGGACGAAGCTGACCGGTTCGGGCGAGAGCGGCAGCGGGGCGTTTGGGACCCGCGTGGCGCTGTCGGCGGATGGCAATACGGCGCTGATTGGCGCCCCTGGTGACAACGGCCAGGCGGGCGGGGCGTGGGTGTTCAAGCGCTCGGGCTCGACCTGGAGTCAGCAGGGCGCGAAGCTAACCGGCTCGGGCGAGAGCGCCGACGGGAGGTTCGGTAGCGGGTTGGCGCTGTCGTCCGACGGCAATACTGCACTGATCGGCGGTCCTTACGATCGCCGCCTGATCGGCGGCGGCTCGGTGTGGGCCTTCACGCGCTCAGGATCCGTGTGGACCCAGCAGGGTCCGAAGCTCGTCCCCAGCGACAACACCCAGACAGCATTCGGTGGGGTTGTGGCGCTGTCCGCCGATGGCGATACGGCGCTGATCGCCGGCGGCAGCCCCGCCGACGGTAGAGCGTGGGTGTTCACGCGTTCCGGCTCGAGCTGGTCTCAGCAGGGCTCGAGGCTGACCTCTGGCAGCCCGAGCGCGGACACGAACGCGTTCGGCGCGAGCGCCGCTTTGTCCTCGGATGGCAACGTGGCGATGATCGGCGATCCGAGCGATAACCCAGCCGGCGACCACACCGGGATCGGTCCTGGTGCGGCGTGGGTGTTCACGCGTTCGGCCGGGGTGTGGTCTCGCCAGGGGGGAAAGCTGACTCCGCTCGATGAGGCGGGCCCTGGTGGGTTTGGCCAGAGCGTGGCGTTGTCCTCGGACGGGAGCATCGCGCTGATCGGGGGCCCCGCCGATGGGTCCAGCAGTGGCGCGGCGTGGGTGTTTGGGCGGTCAGGGTCGCGCTGGAATCAGCTGGGGGGGAAGGTCGCCGGTTCCGGGGAGGTTGGGCCGGGGGAGTTCGGTTCGAGCGCGGCGCTCTCCGCGGACGCGAGCACGGCGATCATCGGCGGTCCGAACGACAGCTCGGCAACGGGTGCGGTCTGGGCGTATGAGCAGCCGCTGACCCTCGCCGAGTCGCTCGGCGGCGGGAGCCCGTCGGAGCTGTATCGCTGTCCGACCTGTGGCGATCCGGTGAATACGGCGACGGGGGAGTTCTCGCACGCGTTCACGGACCTGTTGGTGCCGGGTCGGGGGTCGAGCCTCGGGTTGTCCCGGTCTTATAGCTCGGCGCTGGCAGCGAGGGATGGTCCGTTCGGGTTTGGCTGGTCGTTCTCGTATGGGATGTCGCTGGCGTTCGGGGCTTTGGGGCAGGTGACGGTGAATGAGGAGGCGGGGTCAGCGGTGACTTTCCTGAAAAAGGGGGCGGCGTATGTGGCGCCTTCGCGGCTGCTCGCGACGCTGGTCAAGAACTCCGATGGGTCGTTCACGTTCACTCGCAAGCACGGGCACGTCAGCTTCAGGTTCAGCTCATCAGGTCAGCTGCTGTCAGAGACCGACCGGAACGGGTATGTGACCGCGCTGGCGTATTCGGCCGGGAAGCTCACGAGCGTGACCGACCCGGCGGGACGCAAGCTGACGTTCACGTACGGGGCGAACGGCCTGGTCGCGTCGGTCAGCGATCCGGCGGGCCGGAAGGTCTCCTACGGTTATGACGCAGCGGGTGAGCTGACTTCGGTGACGAATGTCGGGGGCGGGGTGTGGCAGTTCAGCTATGACGCGGGTCATCTGTTGCTGAAGATGACCGATCCGCGTGGGGGGTCGGTCACGAACGCTTATAACAGCGCCGCTCGGGTCGTCTCCCAGACCGACCCGCTCGGCCGCACCACGACCTACACGTACGGCGCGGGCCCTGGCTACACCGACACGTACGTGGTCTCGCCGTCGGGCCACAATCTGCTTTACGTGTATGTCGGGTTGCTGCTCGCGTCGAGGACGCAAGCCTACGGGACTGCGGCGGCCGCGACGACCAGCTATGGGTATGACCTCTCGACGCTGGGGGTGACGAGCGTGACCGACCCAAACGGCCAGGTTTGGAAGCGGACGTATGACGCTGCGGGGGATGTGTTGAGCAGCAGCGATCCGCTGGGGAGGACCACGACGTATACGTATGACGGATTGAACGATGAGACGTCCGTGACCGACCCGAAGGGGGTCAAGACGAGCTTGATCTACGACGCGCGGGGGAATCTGTTGCGCCGCTCCACGCCGATCGGCAGCACGATCCAGACGTGGAGCTACAGCTATGGGGATGGGTCGCACGCGGGGGATTTGACGCAGGTCATCGACCCGGTCGGCAACCACACGGCGTTCTCCTACGACGCTCAAGGGGATCTTGGCAGCGTGACCGATGGCGCGGGGGATAAGGCCACGTTCTTCTATGACGCGATCGGGCGGCGGACCTCGATGGTGTCACCGGCGGGCAATGCCGCGGGCGGCAACCCGGCGCAGCACACGACGCACTATGGGTTTGACCCGTTCGGGGATGTGACGAGCATCACCGATCCGCTCTCGCACATCACCAGCTACGCCTATGACTCAGGTCAGAACCTGAGCTCGTTTACCGACGCGAGGGGAAATCGCACGGGTTATGCGTATGACGCCGCCGATGAGTTGACGCAGGTCACGCACGCGAACGGCTCGACGCTGAAAAGCTCCTATGACGGTGACGGGAATCTCAGTGGCTTTACCGACGGGGCCGCCCGCACGACGGGGTATGCCTACGATGCGCTTGACCGGTTGGCGTCGGTCACCGACCCTCTAGGGCGTTCGACGAGCTACGGGTACGACGGGGCTGGGAACCTGGTCTTGCTCACTGATCCCCAGGGTCGCACGTCCTCGTATGGGTATGACGCGGCGGGCGAGCTGAAGACGGTCAGCTACTCCGACGGGACCACCCCGAACGTGAGCTACGGGTATGACACGGACGGACAGCGGATCTCGATGAGCGACGGAAGCGGGAACAGCAGCTACGTATACGACGCGCTTGACCGCCTGACTGCGAGCACCGACGGGGCAGGGCATCACGTCGGCTATGGCTATGACCTGGCCGGTGAGCTGATCGCGCTCACCTATCCCAACGGGAAGGTCCTGGCGCGCTCCTTCGACCGCGCCGGCCGGCTGGCGAGCGTCACCGACTGGCTCGGGGGCAAGACGAGCTTCGCCTACAGCCCGGACTCGATGCTGTCGAGCACGAAGTTCCCGGCGGCGAGCGCGAACGTCGATCGCTATGCGTATGACGCGGCCAACCAGCTGACGTCGGTCGCGATCGCGCACGGATCCTCGTCGCTCGCGAGTCTGTCTTACACGCGCGATCCGCTCGGTCTGCTCGGCTCCGAGGCTCAGACCGGCTTGCCCGGGGCGGCGAGCACTGCCTACAGCTACACGGCCCTGAATCAGCTCGCGGCGGCCGGATCGAAGGCATACGGATACGACAGCGCGGACAACTTGGTCAGGCTCGACGGGACCAGCGGCTATGGCTATGACAGCGCGAACGAACTGACCGCCGGGCCGTCCGGGACCAGCTACGGCTACGACAAACTCGGCGAGCGCACCTCCGCGGTCCACACCGGGGTGGGCACCGCGTTGGCGTATGACCAGGCGGGGCGGCTGATCGGTTACACGCCTACGGGAGCGGCGAAGCGCACCTACAGCTACGACGGCGACGGGCTGCGGACGAGCACGAGCACCGGGGCGAGCACCACCAAGTTCGCTTGGAGTCAATCCGCGGGCATGCCGTTGCTGCTCGGCGACGCCACCAGCACCTATATCTACGGGCCTGAGAACCTCCCGATCGAGCAGATCAATGCTGCCGGCAGGCCGAGCTACCTGCACCACGACCAGCTCGGCTCAACCCGCCTGATCACCAGCCAGACAGGAACGACCCTCGCGAGCTTCACCTACAACCCGTTTGGCACGCTAGCGGCCGGCACCGGCACCGCCACCACCCCGTTCGGATATGCCAGCCAGTACACCGACCCCGGGACTGGCCTGCAGTACGACCACGCCCGCTACTACGACCCATCGACCGGACAGTTTTTGACCGTGGACCCGCTCAACAACTCCACCCACTCCCCCTACGCCTACGCCGCCCAAAACCCGGTCAACTTTGTCGACCCCAGCGGCGCAGATCTGACCGTGACCCCCAACAGCAATGCCAGCGCCAGCTCTTACGACGACCCGCAATGGCACGACACGCTCTGGCAAGCCCAATCGGCCGCGGTCACCAACGGAACACCGACCCCCGCCGCGATCATCACCGGCGTCAAAGGCAACGTCAGCGTGATGCAAGCCAACACGTCAGACTGGACGCCCGGCAGTCCGGGAACGCTGCTCTACCCCGGCGACCACGTCAAAGCCGACGAGACCTCCGTCGCCTCGCTCACATCCGCCACCGGCAACCTCACCGGCATCGACAAAAGTGCCGATATACAAGTCACCGGCGTCGATGCGAAAGGAAACGCGACCCTCCAGGAAGTGGGCTCTGCGGTCAACCAGACACTCGAACTCCATCTGGGCTCCGTGTGGTGCAAGTTCGAGAAGGCCGACCGTCCCTTCAACATCCGCGGCGAGAACACCCTCGCGACGATCAAGGGCTGACCAGGGATCGGAATTCCTCGCTGACGATCTGGATAGTCTGCAGCCGGCCGAAGCCGACCAGTGCGCCGAAGTGTTCGTCAAGAACAGGGGCAACAACGCGCTCACGGCGACGATCGGCCCGGACAAGAAACGGTTTGCCGATCGCTACCAGGCCGCTCTGATCGCAAATGGTCTGGGCGAGGCCGCTGCAGCCGCGTTTTGGGATGGCGCTGAAAATGGAGCCGGCGTCTTGACCGGCACGCACGAAGGCATTGGTCGTTCACTGCACCCAAGGGAACGGGCCCGATGGCGACGATGGACCCGCCGGGGGTCGGGCGGGCGGCTCCGTCGACCGTCGATCGGCCGTCGAGCATGGATGGACGCCTGGACGCACGCGCAGTGCGAGGATGCGGCGGTTCGTTCTCATGTCTTTGGAGGTGCTCATGGAACCTGTCCCGCTTCTGGATGGTGCTGGTCGTCGGCGCGCGCCGACGACGCCTAGGTGTTGGTCTCTGAGGCGGCGTTCCGTGGCGGGCTCGTCGCCATCCAGATCCACGAGGGCTCCGGCTACATGCAAGTGTGAGCTCGAGCGGCTGACCCGCGACGTGCAGCTGATGACGATCGGCGGCGGCAGGAGCGAGATCCACCGGAACATGATCGTCGAGCAGCTTCTGTCAGCCGGATAAGCGCGGCGCTGGCACGCTCAGCGACCGAGTTGCGGGTCGCTGGTCAGCCGGAAGCGGGACTCCAGCCGGCCCGCGAGCTTGTAGCGGAAGCCGGCGTCGCTTGGTGTCGTGAGCGCGATGTCGTACCAGCCGCCTGAGTGGCGGGTCTCGATCGTGATCTCGGCCGTGCCGTGCACCTTGACCTGCCGGCCCCTGCCGTACGCGTCGGCGATGTGGACCGTGACCGGTCGCCGCCGGTGCTCCTCGACGATCTCGAGTGTGAGCGTGCCGGCGCGATCGGCCGCCTGCTCCTTGACGCGCAGCGTCGTTTTGTGCGAGCCGGCGAAGTGGCGGAAGAAGCCGTTGGGACCATGGAGGTTTAGGTCGTATTTTCCCGGGTCAGGGAGTGCGGTCGCGATCTGATGGCCGGCCCCGATCGTGTAGCTGTAGGGCGCGCCGGCAACCGTCAGCGACCGTGCCTGGAGGTGAACGCCGAGACGCCCGCGATTCTTGACGGTGAGATGGAGCTTGTGGTGGTGCGCGTGGAAGTCGACGTGCGATGCGGTAGCCAAGCCGGCGCGAGCGGCGCACCCCGTGCTCCTGGGTCGGGACCGACCCGACGGTCGGAGGTGTCGGGTGCACAGGCGGGGGAGCCGAGCCGTTTGGCTTGTAGGCGGCGACGCTGGGCAGTGGCGGGAAGCGATCGGACGCATGCTCGAAGTCGAACGCCGCGGTCAGATCGCCGCAGACGGCGCGCCGCCACGCGGTGATGTTCGGCTCGTTGATGCCGAAGCGCGCCTCGATGAACCGGATCAGCGAGGTGTGGTCGAAGGTCTGAGAACAGACCCACCCTCCCTTGCTCCAGGGCGAGATGACGAGCAGCGGCACGCGGACGCCGAGCCCGTACGGTCCCGGGATCCCGTTCGAGCCGCCCGGTGTTCCCGCGGTGCCGTTGAACATCTCGTTGTCGAGCGGGACGGTCGACTTGCCGGCGAGCCCACCGACATTGGGGTACGGCGAGATGACGTGGTCAAAGAAGCCGTCGTTCTCGTCGAACACGACGAGCAGAGCCGTCTTCGACCACACCTCGGGATTGCTGGTGAGGGCGCTGAGAACCCCGGCCGTGTACCAGGCACCGTAACCGGGCGGCCACTTCGGATGCTCGCTGTAGGCCTCAGGGGCGACGATCCACGAGACGCTCGGCAGCCGTCGCGGACGCGACGTCGGCCGCGAGGATGTCGAACAGGTTGCCGCTGTGCATGACATCCGTTCCGGTGCGGGCCTGCTCGTACAGCGGGCTGCCCGACGTCGCGTTCTGGTAGTTGGTGAAGTACAACAGCGAATTGTCGCCGTAGTTGCCGATGTAGGGATCTGAGGTGAAGCCCCAGACACCAGCCTTGTCGAGGCCCTCGCCGCTGTCCTGGTAGATCTTCCAGCTGATCCCTGCCGCCTGAAGCCGCTCCGGATAGGTCTGCCAGCCGTACCCAAGCTCGTCGTTGGCGATCACCGGCCCGCCGCCGTGCCCGTCGTTGCCGTCCCAGCCCGTCCACATGTAGTAGCGGTTGGGATCGGTCGGACCGAGCATCGAGCAGTGATAGCCATCGCAGATCGTGAACGCGTCAGCCAGCGCGTAATGGAATGGAAGGTCCGAGCGCTGCATGTGCGCCATAGACGTCGTGGTCTTGGCCGGCAGCCACTGGTCCCATTGGCCGCTGTTGAACATCTGATGCGTCGTGTCCCAGCCGTGATCGACATCCTCGAGGAACGTGAGCGCCAGCTCGGGCACCGCGGGGCGGAACGGCGGCACCACCGTGGCGCCATCGGCCTGGTACCAGACCGGCCGGCCGCTCGGAAGCGTCACTGGATGCGGATCGCCGAACCCGCGAACGCCGCGCATCACGCCGAAGTACTGATCGAAGGACCGGTTCTCCTGCATCAGCACCACGATGTGCTCGACGTCCTTCAACGACCCCGTCGCCTGATTCGCTGGGACGGCCAGCGCGCGCGCGATGCTGTCCGACAGCACCGTTGAGGCAAGGCCACCCCCTGCGATCTGGAGGAACCTACGCCGACTGACAGCCCGCATCAGCGTCACCTACCTGGCATCCACGGGCGACGCCCATGCGCCACCCTGGTTTGAGCACTCCGCACCCTATCGCCCAGGTCAACGGCAGATCCAAACGGCACGAATCCCAAACCGGGTGGAGTTCCCGCAGACGAAAACGCCTCGCACAGTCGTAGCCGCTTCAGACCTCAGGCCGCCAGCGCGGCTCCCCCGACGCCCCGCGGTTCCATTCGATGCTCGGCAGGCGCCCAACGCCGGGGTGCCAGTCGCCCCTTCGCCTGCCGGTAGCCGTCGGTCGGCGCTGACGCGCACAGTGCCCTGCTAGGGGAGCGTTGCCGAACGCACGACCGGGTTGGCAACCAAGCGCCCGCCCGGGGGCCGTAGTCGCTGTGTTCGGTCGCCAGCGCGATCACGTCTTGGCCAACCAGGGGGAGATCGCAGCGAACCGTCGATGTTTCTCCGTCGGCGTGATTGGTCCGGGCCCAACCTGACGAGCCGCTGGCCCAAGGAACCGGCGCGCGTGCGGCGTAGCTGGTGACCAGCAACGCCGATGGCGGTGAGGGGGAGATTTCACGACGATGCGCCCGCATCGAAGCCGTCATCGTCGACATCCGCGGCCCAATGTTCGATTTGTCCCGCCTGAATTGCTTGATCTAGCAACCCGAGTTGGTCCAGCGGCTGTCCAGAAGCCGCGATCAGCATCGCGGCGATGTCCCGTACTTCGCCAGCGATGTAGATGAGTGTCATGTTGGTGACGTCTGGCCGGCGCTCGGGCCCGAGCACGACTTTTGCCGACCCGTCGGTGCTTGGGATCGCCAGCCAATCGAGCACTGCTCGCACGTTCGCGTGTGCCGGCCCGGACAGAAGCTCGTACATCTCCTGACCGGTCAGCTTCGCGGGCTTGCCTTGCGGCCGCCCCGCCAGCCATTGGCGCGCGTACTCCCCGCTGGGGTCCTCACGGACTTTCTGGGCTCGGTTGTGGAGTTCGTCTATGAGTCGCACGTAGGTGACCGCTTGATCCTCGTACCCAGTGCGGATCACTCGTAATGCCGCGCGGGCGGCTCGAAATGCCATCACCGACATGAACCACAGCGCATGGTGGCTCTCTTGCGCGACGTGTGTGGAAGTTTCCTCAGCTAGTGGAACCGGTAACCGCTGCACAATCTCGGCGAGCGTCCGAGTGGCAACCTCAGCGACCGCCAAGGTCGGCAGATCTTCGTCGGCAGTTTGGTCTAGAGCTCGTTCACGATCGCCAAGAATGTCCTCGGTGAGTTCGTCATCCATTCTGTGACCATACGCCTTCGCTGGGCCGGTATTCCCATCGGAGTCCAACCCCTTGGCTACCTCGCCATCGGACGTATTTCTCACGCGCGAACGCTGCCTCCGGAGCGGTCCGGTGTTCGGTTACGAGCGTAAGACTGGCTCCGCAGCCTCAAGTCCGCTTCCATCCGCACGCCCACAACGTGCCACGACTCCTCTGGCAACGGTTGTCGCCGCCGAGCGGGCATTGCCAAGGCTACCGCGCCGGCGCTACGTATGTAGACGGCCTTCTTCGGACCTTCGGAGCTGCGCCCTGCAATCGGCGACCTGCGCGGTCCGGCGGCTCGGCGGGACGGGCCTGGCGTGGCCGGTTTTGTCCCGACAGCGGCAGGGGGACAGGTGGCGACACGGCTGCTGCTCTGGTGCTCGCAACCTTCGGGCACCTGGCTAGCGCCCGCGCCGAGCTCGGCCGGGGGCGCTCGCCGGTGCCGACCGCGCTTTCCGCGCATAGTGCGACTGCGGTCGGCTGCTTGGTCGCGTCCAAAGACTGATGTAAATAGCCGCGGGGTGCTGTCGTAGCGACGGCGTAGGTTCCCTCAAGTCCTTGCAAGACGATGAAGGAGGCCTACGCCGTGAGACGCACCGTACCGCCGTCGGCGGAGATACAAGCTGAGATCGACAAGCTGCTCGGTCGTGGCATGGTCGATGACCCGCAGAAGATGCTTGGCGAGCTCGCCAGGCTTGGTGCCCGGTTGATCATCCAGCGGGCTGTCGAGGAGGAGTTCGATACCTGGCTGGGTCGGGCTCGCTACGAGCGCAAGCCCGAGGCGGGCCCGGCGATGCGCAACGGGTTCCGCCCGCGGCACCTGCAGACCGGGGAGGGCGAGCTGCGGATCGAGATCCCGCAGGTCCGCGAGACGGCGATCCCGTTCGTCTCGAAGCTGTTCCCGAAGTGGCACTGCAAGCGGCTGCTGCGAACGGACCCGCTCAAGGCGCTGGTGATCGGCGGGTTCGTTCGCGGCCTGTCGATGCGCGATGTCGAGTCGCTGTGCGAAGAGGCCGGGCTCGGGAAGACCTCGAAGTCGACCATCGCCACGATCTGCGCGGAGCTGCATGAGCGGTTCCGAGCGTTCTGTCGCCGCTCGCTCTACGACGTCAACCTGGTCGTGCTGTTTCTCGACGCGATCTACCTGCCCGTGCGTCCGAGTGGCCCGAAGGAGGGCGTGATCTGCGCCTGGGGAATCGACGAAAACGGCCACCGGCAGCTGGTTTCGGTGCGCCTGGGGGCGCGCGAGTCCAAAGAGATTGGGTCGAGCTCGGCCGCGATCTGATCAGCCGCGGGCTCGCCGCCCCACGCCTGGTCGTCGCCGACGGCGCGCCCGGACTGATCAGCGCGGTCGAGGAGATCTGGCCGCGGGCCGATCGTCAACACTGCGCCGTTCACCGCCTCAGGAATCTGGTCGCGAAGCTGCCCAAGTCAGAGCACGACCGGATCCGGTTCAACTACTGGTCAGCGCTCACCGACGCGACCAGCATCAAGGACGGCAAGCTCCGCCTCCAGGTCCTCATCTCAGAGCTCGAGCATCGCGGCTACGAGTCGGCCGCTCGCTGCCTCTCGGACGACCTCGACGCACTGGTCGTGCACCTGCGCTACCCGCTCAGACACCGCGAACGATGGCGATCAACCAACCTCCTGGAGAGGTCGCTCGGGGAGGTCCGCCGGCGCACGAAGGTGATAGGCCGATTCCCCGGCGAGACCAGCTGTCTTTCGCTCGTCTGGGCCGTGCTCGATCTGTTCTTCAGCCACGCCAGCAACGGCGCGACGTTCACTGACGTCGACCGCCAACACCTGTACCGGATCAAATACCGCCAAGCCGACCCAGACACACTCGACGAGGAGGTCACAGCCGCCTAGACTCAAACGCGGGAACCAGAACCGCGCGCAAATTTACAGCGGTAATTGGACGCCACCTGGCTGCTTGCGGAGCCGCGTCCGGGCATAAAAGCGGGTCTGGGTTGAGGCGATCGCTAGCGCCGGCAAGGCGATCGTCTACGGCCGCCGGCGCGGTGTAGGAGCTCGTGACGGAGCACTCGTCGGCGTTCTCAACGCGAGCAGGAAAGCGACCGCAAACGGCGGCGTGCAAGCGTGCCCAGTCCCTTCGCGGCGATCTCATGATCGGATTCACGCGTTTCCAATCGTGTGCGGTGCCTACTACTCGGCCATGACTAATCCTGGATTCACGGCCTAGCGATCGGCGCCGAACAGCCCGCCTGCAGTGATGTGGCTCCGTCCAACAAGCACTGAGCGGTGGATGTATCGTGGATAGATGGCGCGAGTTTCTTCTTTTGAGCCCTGCAAAGGTCGGCGTGCAAGGTTCTGAGCAAGCCACAATTTTGCTGACTGGGGCATCGGGCTTTGTGGGCGGCGAGCTACTTCCGGCGCTTCGAGAGTCCAACGCGGTTCGGTGTCTGGTGCGCGACGCGGGTCGGCTCGGGGGTGCTGGCGACCCCTCTGACGTGTTCGAGGCTGACCTGGCCGACCTCGAATCTTTGCGTCCTGCTTTGACGGGGTCTGACGAGGTTTACTACTTGGTGCATTCGATGGAGCCGGGGGGCGACTCGAGTTTCGTCGAGCGCGACCGTGTGGCGGCGGAGAACTATGTGCAGGTTGCCCGTGACTGCGGGGTGCGGCGCACGATCTATCTCGGTGGGATAGGCGCGGATGACGAGTCCAGTGAGCATCTGTCCTCCCGTCAGGAGGTCGAGCGGCTACTGCAGGCGGCAAGCCCTGAGTTCGTCGCCCTGCGCGCCTCGATGATTGTCGGGGCGCGAAGTGCGTCGTTCGGAACGCTGGTGCGGATCGTCGACCGACTCCCCGTGCTTGCGATGCCGGCCTGGCGAGATCGGCGTACCCAGCCAATCGCAATCGCCGACGTGGTGGGGAGCCTTGTCGCGGCGCGAACCGTGCCTGCGGGCGTGTACGAGATCGCCGGTCCGGACAGCCTGAGTTTTCAAGAGATGACCGAGGTCATTGCCGAGATCCTCGGTGAAGCTCATCGGTCGTTTCCGTTGCCGTTTAGCAACGCGCGGCTTGAGGCTGCTGCGGCCGCGATCGTGACCGGAGAGGAACGTGACCTGCTCCAACCGCTTATGGCGGGGTTACACGGTGACCTGACAATTGAACGAAACTCGCTTAAGGATGTGTTCGGCATTCAGCCAACCCCGTTTGCCGAAGCAGCAAGACGCGCGATCACCGGCATGCCGGACGTCAAAGCCGCCGAATATATGCCGT
>CAVUSY010000003.1:0-53290 GCA_963744195.1 uncultured Solirubrobacterales bacterium | reverse complement strand
CCACGCTGCACCGTCTGGGGATCCAGGCGTTCGAGCCGGTGCTGGTCGAGGGCAAGGCGATTCAGGTTCACCCCCTGGTCTGCCACGCCTTCAATGCCGACTTCGACGGCGACCAGATGGCGGTCCACCTGCCGCTCTCGGCTGAGGCCCAGGCCGAGGCCCGGATCCTGATGCTGTCGGCCAACAACATCCTCTCGCCGGCTCACGGCTCGCCGCTGGCGACGCCGACGCACGACATGGTGCTGGGTGCCTACTACCTGACCTACGGTCCGGAGGGCGCCGAGCTGGAGAAGATCGACCCCGCCACGGAGAAGCCGCGCCCGCACGTCTACCGCACCGCGCAGGAGGCGGAGTGGTCCTACGAGCACGGCGTGACCAAGCTCCATGAGCTGGCCGAGTTCCGGCCCCTCGGTCGCGAGGGGGGTCACCTGCTGACCACGGTCGGGCGGATCATCTACAACGACAAGATCGAGCGAGCGCTGGTGGAGGCGCTGGGGGATCAGTTTGACCCCGGCACGTATGAGTTCATCAACCGCTCGATGAAGAAGAAGGACACCACCAAGCTGGTCGACGACCTCGTGCAGCGCTACGGGGCGGCGTCGATCTCCCAGGTGCTGGACGCGTTCAAGGACATCGGGTTCCACTACGCCACTCAGTCGGGCGTGACGATCTCCAAGAACGATGTCCAGACCCCGCCGACCAAGACCGAGATCCTCGCTCGCTACGAAGACCAGCTGGCGACGATCGAGGCCCAGTACGAGGACGGCGAGCTGACCCAGGAGGAGCGTCACGAGGCGGTCACCGGGCTGTGGGACAGGGCGACCAACGAGGTCGGCGAGGCGCTGTTCGCGCATCTCGACGAGCTCAACCCCATCTTCATGATGGCCAACTCCGGCGCCCGCGGTTCCTTCTCGCAGATCCGGCAGCTCGCCGGCATGCGAGGCCTGATGGCCAACCCGAAGGGGGAGATCATCGAGCGTCCGATCAAGGCCAACTTCATGGAGGGCCTGACCGTGCTCGAGTACTTCATCTCCACCCACGGCGCCCGGAAGGGCCTGGCGGACACGGCGCTGCGTACGGCCGACTCGGGTTATCTGACCCGGCGTCTGGTCGACGTCGCCCAGGACGTGATCATCCGCGGTGACGATTGCGGCACCGACCAGTACATCGAGAGCCCGGTGTCCCAGCTCGAGATCAATCCCGAGACCCGCCAGCTGCGTCCCAACGGGGAGGTCAACACCGACCTGATCGGCCGCGTGGCAGCGCAGGACATCAAGACCAAGCGCGGACGGGTGATCGTGGAGCAGGGCAAGGAGATCGATCGCGCCGAGCTGGCCGATCTGGTCGAGACGTGGCAGGAGGAGACCGACAAGGGCACGGTGGTGACCGTTCCGGTTCGCTCGGTGCTCAAGTGCGAGGCGCCCACCGGCGTCTGCCAGGCCTGCTACGGCCGCTCGATGGCTACGGGCAAGCTGGCTCAGATCGGCGACGCGGTGGGAATCATCGCCGCGCAGTCGATCGGGGAGCCGGGCACCCAGCTGACGATGCGGACCTTCCACACCGGCGGCGTCGCGGGCGCCGACATCACGCACGGCCTGCCGCGCGTGGTGGAGCTGTTCGAAGCCCGCAAGCCCAAGGGCCTGGCGAAGATCGCCGAGGTCGGCGGCAAGGTCTCGATCGAGGACACCGACAAGTCGATCACGGTCGTGATCACCGACGACGGCGGCGAGGAGCACCGCTACACGTTCCCGCGGAGGACCCTGCTGTACGTCGAGGAGGGCCAGCGGATCGAGCCCGGTACGCAGCTCAACGAGGGGTCTCTGTACCCCCACGAGCTGCTGGCGATTCGCAACCGGACCGAGACCGAGCTGTACCTCGTGCGCGAGGTGCAGGAGGTCTACAAGTCCCAGGGCGTCGACATCAACGACAAGCACATCGAGCTGATCGTGCGCCAGATGATGAAGAAGGTCCGGGTCGACCAGAAGGGCGACACGGAGCTGCTACCGGGTCAGTTCGTCGACCGCCAGGAGTACGCCCGGACCAACCAGGGCGTGATCGACGCCGGTGGCGAGCCGGCCCAGGCCGAGGAGATCATCCTCGGGATCACCAAGGCCTCGCTGAACACCGACTCGTTCCTCTCGGCGGCCTCCTTCCAGGAGACCACCAAGGTGCTCACCGACGCCGCGCTGGAAGGCAAGATCGACCGTCTCAACGGTCTCAAGGAGAACGTCATCATCGGCAAGCTGATCCCGGCCGCCACCGGACTGAAGCGATACCGGCGGATCGAGATCGAGCCCTCCGAGCCGCTCCCGCGCGGGATCGACGAGGTCGGACTGCTCGATCACGACGACCTGGCGGCCGAGCTCGGCCTCACCGACGGCGAGTCCCTGACCGGATTCGGCGGCGGTATCGAGGCCGACCTGTCGGATCTCGAGAACATCTCGGGTGGGTCGCCGTCGCTGGGCTTCGCCGAGGAGCTCGCCGACCTCGACCTTCCGTCCGGCAACGGAGGCTCGTCGGAGGAGTAGCCAGTTGGCGTCACCGCGGGAAGCTTCGATTCTCCGCAGCGGGCGGCACGCGCGTCAGTCCCGGCACGAGCACGAGCTCGGGGCCGGGACCCGCGCGTACTGCTCGCCGATCGCATACGGGCACACTTGAGCCGCCGGGACCGGACCCTCGCGTACGGGGGCGCCGGCGCGCTGATCGCCGCCGGCGTCCTGTGCGCGGCGATCGTCACCGGAGGCGCCGGACCGCTGGTGGCGATCGGGTTGGTCGGTCTGGGCCTGATCGCCGTGATCAGCCTGGTATTCCTCGAGGTCGGGATGAGTGAGGACCGCGCGCGGGCGCAGGCGGCCGAGCGTGAACTGCGCGCCGCCCGGGCCAAGGCCCCGCGGCCGGCGTCCCCGCCGTCGCGCCGGGCGTTGCGGCCCGAACGGATGCGGGGCCGCCGGCGTCGGCTGCGTTAGGGGTCGGCGCACCGCGGGACCGATTGCCGCGAGCCTGGCCTCTGCTGAACACCGCCGTACTGACTCGGTAAGATCGTGAATCTGGATTCACAGCGGCGCGACCGAGGAGACGACCGTGGACTTGAACGACACGCCCGAGCAGGCCGCATATCGCGCCGAGGCGCGATCTTGGCTGCAGGCGAACAAGGAGCAGGCTCCCCCTCGTTCGGGCTCCTACGAGGACTCCGCCTACATCGACGCGCGTCGCGCCTGGCAGCGCCGGCTCGCGGAAGCGGGCCTGGCCGCGGTGACGTGGCCGAGCGAGGTCGGAGGGCGCGGGTTGGGGCCGATCGAGCAGGTGGTGGTCAACCAGGAGCTCTCACGCGCTCAGGTCCCCGGCATCCTCGACGTGATCGGGATCGGAATGCTCGGTCCGTGCCTGATCGCCCATGGTTCCGAGGAGCAGAAGAGCCGCTATCTCGGCGCCATGCTGCACGGCGACGAGGTGTGGTGCCAGATGTTCTCCGAGCCTGGCGCCGGGTCTGATCTGGCCGCCGTCCAGACCCGCGCTCGCCAGGGTGAAGACGGGAGCTGGACCCTCAACGGTCAGAAGGTGTGGACCACCAACGCCCAGTTCGCCTCGTTCGGGCTGCTGCTGGCGCGAACCGACGCCGACGTCCCCAAGCACAAGGGTCTGACGATGTTCATCGTGCCGATGGACGCGGCCGGCGTGACCGTGCGCGGGCTGCGCCAGATCTCCGGCGAGGCGGAGTTCAACGAGGTCTTCTTCGACGACGTGCGCCTCGACGAGGACGCCGTCGTCGGCGGCGTCGGCAACGGCTGGGGCACGGCGCTGACGGTGCTGATGTACGAGCGGCTCACGATCGGGTTCGGGTCGGAGGGCTACGGCTCGCCCACGCGGCTGGCGGAGACGCTGGCGGGGGATCCGGATGCGCGGATGGATGCCGACGCCCGGCGGCGCCTGGGCGAGGTGATCACCGACCTGCTGGCGGTGCGCTTCAACGGCTACCGCGCGCTGACCGCGCTGGCCCGGGGGCAGATACCGGGGCCGGAAGCGGGCCTGGCGAAGGTGACGATGGTCAACGCGGCGATCGCGGCCACCGACCTCGGCGCCGACGTGGTCGGCCCGGATGCGCTCGAGCCTGACAGCGAGTGGAGCTATCTGATCTCGTTCCTGCCCGGGCTGAAGTCGGCCGGCGGGACCGAGCAGATCCTGCGCAACACGATCGGCGAGCGGGTTCTCGGGCTGCCGCCGGAGCCGCGGCTCGACAAGGGCGTGCCGTTCAGCGAGCTGCGCGCGATCGAGAAGCAGGCGGTGACCGCGGGTCGCTCAGGCGGTGCCGGGTCATCACGAGTGGACGGGGCGACCCGATGAACTTCGCGCTCTCCGATGAGCAGGTCTTCCTCCGTGAGGCCGCCCGTGGCGCGCTGTCGCGCTTCAAGACGATCGAGGCGGCCCGCGAGGCGCTGGAGCAGCCCGACGCGCTGCCCGATCTGTGGCCCACCGCGGTGGAGGCCGGCTGGCCCGGGCTGCTGATCGACGAAACCCACGGCGGGGCCGGGCTCGGGGCCTTCGACGCGCTGCTGGTGGCGGAGGAATGCGGCCGCGTGCTGGCCTCGGTGCCGCTGCTCGGGCTGCTGCCCGCCAGCGCGATCCTCAATGCCGCCGGCGATGAATCGCTCAGCGCGGTCGCCTCCGGCGGGATCCGGCCCGTGTACCTACCGGCTCGCCCTCCCGGTGACCACGAATCGCGCTGGACGGTGGAACCTCCGGCCGGCTTTGCCCGCCAGGCGGCGCCCAGCGCGAGCGTCGAAGGTGAACAGGTGACCCTGGACGGGACAGTGGCCTTCGTCCCCGACGCTCCGGGGGCGGATCTACTGGTCGTGATCGGCGTCGACGCCGACGGCGCGCCGGTGGCGGCCGCGGTCGACGCCGCCGCGGCAGCGGTGTCGGTAGAGGCGGTGACCCGCTACGACGCGACCCGCTCGCTCGGGCACGTCACCCTCTCGGGCGCGCGGGGGCGCCGGCTGGCGCTCGACGCCGACGGCATCGCCGGCGCCTGGTACCTCGCGCAGGCCCTCATTGCCGCCGAGTCGGTCGGCGCCGTGCAGACCTGCCTCGACGTCAGCGTGGCCTACGCCAAGGAGCGCTTCACGTTCGGGCGAGCGATCGGCTCCTATCAGGCCATCAAGCACGAGCTGACCGAGATCCTGCGTCGAATGGAGAACGCCCGCGGCCTGGAGTACTACGCCGGCTGGGCGTTCGAGTCGGCGCCGGAGGAGTTCGCGCTCGCCGCGAGCGCCGCCCGGTCGGCGGCGGGCGGCGCGCTTGACTTCGCCGCGCGGACGATGATCAACGTGCACGGCGGGATCGGGGCCACCTGGGAGCACGACGCGCCGCTGTTCTTCCGTCGCGCGCAGCTGTCGCGACGGCTGCTGGGCGGCACGCACGACGCGACCGACCGGGTGGCCGAGCAGACCATGAACGCCGCGGCCTAGGCCCGGCGGGAGAACGACATGGCGACGACCGAACTGACGCACCCCGGATCGACCGACCCGGCTCGTGAGGTGCTCAATCAGGCGCCGAGGCTCCAACCCGTGGACCTGTTGGCGGCCGACCGCGCCCTGCAGGAGGCGCTCGAGCGCGAGGGCGGCGGCTGGGGAGCCGACCAGGCGCGCGAGGCGGGCATGGTGGCCGGAGGCGTGGAGGCGCTCGAGCACGGCAGGCGCGCCGAGCGCCACGAACCCCGGCTGCTGACCCACGATCGCTACGGCAACCGGATCGACCAGGTCGAGCTCGACCCCTCGTGGCACTGGCTTCTGCGCGGTGCGGTGGCGCGAGGCATCCACGGCCTGCCGTGGCGCCAGCCCCAGGCCGGCGCCCACGTCGTCCGGGCGGCGATGTTCATGCTCTGGAGCAACGCCAACGCGGGGGTGATGTGCCCGGTCTCGATGACCTACGCCGCGGTGCCGGCGTTGCGCGAGGGAGCCCCCGGGCTGGCGGCAGTGTGGGAGCCGCGGCTCACCAGCACCGACTACGAGCACGGCGCTTTGGCCGGTATGGCGATGACCGAACGGCAAGGCGGCTCGGATGTCCGCGCCAACATCACCCGGGCCGACCCCGTCGGTGATGGGGTCTACGAGATCCGCGGTCACAAGTGGTTCTGCTCGTATCCGCCGTGCGATGTGTTCCTGGTCCTGGCGCAGGCGCCCAAGGGCCTGACCTGCCTGCTCGTCGAACGTGGGCCGGGGATGGAGTTCCAGCGCCTCAAGGACAAGCTTGGCACGCGCTCACTCCCCTCCTCCGAGGTGGAGTTCAGGGGAATCGAGGGGCAGCTCGTCGGCGAGGAGGGCCGCGGCGTCCCGGCGATCATCAAGATGGTCAATCACACCCGGCTTGACTGCCTGCTCGGCTCGACCACGGGCCTGCGCCGGGGGACGCTCGAGGCGATCCACCACGCCCGCCACCGTTCGGCGTTCGGTTCGCCTCTGGTCGACCAACCCGCGATGCGCAACGTGCTCGCCGACCTCGCGATCGAGTCCGAAGCGGCCACCGCCGCCGCGATGCGGGTGGCCCGCAGCTACGACGAGCCGCAGGAAGCGCCGTTCCGGCGCTTTGCCACCGCCGTCATGAAGTACTGGGTCAGCAAGCGGGCGCCGGGGCACGCGGCCGAGGCACTGGAGTGCCTGGGCGGTAACGGCTTCGTGGAGGAGTCCGGGATGCCCCTGCTCTACCGTGACGCGCCGCTGAACTCGATCTGGGAGGGATCGGGCAACGTCGCCGCCCTCGACGTCCTGCGCGCGATCGTCAAGGACCCCGATGGGCTGCCGGCCTTCCTGGACGAGTGCGCCCTGGCCGCCGGCGGCGACCGCAGGCTCGATGCCCACCTGACCCGTACCCGCCTCAGCGTGCAGACCTTGTTCACCGCGCGCGATGGCGAAGGCCCCGACCAGCGGCTCTACGCCGGCCAGTTCGGGGCGCGTCGCCTGGTCGAGGAGCTGGCCGTGGCGCTGCAGGCTTCGCTGCTGGTACGCCACAGCCCGCCGGCGGTCGCCGACGCTTTCTGCGCTGCCCGGCTGGGGGGCGAGGGCGGCCGCGTCTACGGGACGCTGCCCTCCGGGGTTGACGCCGGGGCGATCGTCGACCGGGCGCTGCCGGCATGAGCGGCGCCACCTCGGCGGTTGTCCGGGGCGATCGTCGACCGGGCGCTCCGGGCACGATGGCGGCCGAGTGAGTGCCGTCGAGTACGCCATCGCCGGTCACGTCGCGCGGCTGACCCTGAACCGGCCCGAGCGCGGCAACGGACTCAACCGGGAGTTGATCGTCGAGCTCGAGCGCTGCGTCGAGCGAGCCGACCTCGATCCTGACGTGCGCGTCCTGCTGCTCGCCGGCCACGGCAAGGGCTTCTGCGGCGGCTATGACCTGGTGGAGAGCGCGGAGGGTCAGGGCTCGCCCGGCACCGGGGGGTCCGAAGCGCCGCCCCCGGGATCGCCGCTGGATCCCGCGGTGATGGTGGCCAACCACGACCCGCACTCCACGTGGGATCCGATGGTCGACTACGCGATGATGAGCCGCAACGTCCGCGCGTTCATGTCGCTGTTTCACTGCAGCAAGCCGGTGGTGTGCAAGGTGCACGGGTTCTGTGTCGCCGGCGGGACGGACCTGGCGCTGTGCTCCGATCTCCTCGTGATCGCCGCCGAGGCCAAGATCGGCTATCCGCCGGCCCGGGTGTGGGGCGCGCCGACGACGTCGCTGTGGGCCCACCGGCTGGGGCCGCAGCGAGCCAAGCGGCTGCTCTTCACCGGCGACTGTCTGTCGGGGGCCGAGGCCCTGGAGTGGGGCCTGGCGATCGAGGCGCCGGCCGCCGAGAATCTCGATGCCCGGACCGATGCGCTGGTACAGCGGATCGTCCGAATGCCGCTCAACCAGCTCCAGATGATGAAGCTGCTGGTCAATCAGGCCCTCTACGCGCAGGGACTGCATACGACGCAGGTGCTCGGCACGGTGTTCGACGGCGTCGCTCGCCATACCCGCGAGGGCTACGAGTTTCAGCAACTCGCCGCCCGCCAGGGCTTCCGGGCCGCCGTGCGTGCCCGCGACGAGCCCTTCGACAACCTCGGCGCCTCCACGCCGGGGGGGTGACGGGGATGGCGACGATCTCCGCCAACACCCGCGAGCGGTTGCTCGCTGCGGCCCAGGCGCTGATCGAGGAGGGCGGCTACGGCGCGGCTTCGGTGATCGCGATCGCTGACCGGGCCGGTGTCGCCGCAGGCACTCTCTATCGGCACTTCGCGTCCAAGGAGGACCTGTTCGTGGAGGTGTTCCGGTCCGTCTGCGCGCGGGAAGAACGGGCGATGCGCGTAGCCGCCGCGCGGATGCCGGCGGAGACTTCAGCCGCGGAACGGCTCGAGACCGTGCTGGCGACCTTCGCCCAGCGGGCGCTGCGCAACCCGCGGCTGGCCTGGGCCCTGATCGCCGAGCCGGTCGATCCGCGCGTCGACGCCGAGCGCCTGGCCTACCGCGAACGCTATGCGGAGCTGATCGCGGCCGGCCTGGCCGCCGGAATCCTGGCCGGTGAGCTGCCCGAGCAGAACGTCAGGCTGACGGCGGCGGCGCTGGTCGGCGGCTGCGGCGAAGCCCTGGTCGGTCCGCTCTCGCCGCTCGGGGACGGCGCGCCCCAGGGGGCCGAGATCGTCGAGGCGTTGCGGACCTTCGTGCGGCGAGCCGTCGGGGCGGGATGACCGACACCCCTCCGGGTCCGTCGGGACGTCGGGGAGCCGATGACTGACGCCGTCTCGGTTCGGCGCGACGGTCCCGTGACCACGGTCCTGCTCTCCCGGCCGGAACGGCGCAATGCGGTCGACGGTCCCACGGCGGCAGCGTTGGCCGACGCCTTTCGCGCGTTCGATGCCGACCCCGACGCCGCAGTCGCGGTGCTGCACGGAGAGGGTGGGGTGTTCTGCGCCGGAGCGGACCTCAAGGCGATCGGCACCGAGGACGGCAACCGGGTGGCGGCCGACGGCGACGGCCCGATGGGACCCACGCGCCTGCGTCTGGCCAAGCCGGTGGTCGCGGCCATCGCCGGGCACGCCGTCGCGGGCGGCTTGGAGCTCGCGCTGTGGTGCGATCTGCGCGTGGCCGAAGCGGACGCTGTACTGGGGGTCTTCTGCCGCCGCTGGGGCGTTCCCCTGATCGACGGCGGGACAGTCCGGCTGCCGCGGCTGATCGGACGCAGCCGGGCCATGGATCTGATCCTCACCGGCCGCGCGGTCGGGGCCGCCGAGGCGGAGCGGATCGGGCTGGTCAACCGTGTCGTGCCGGCGGGGGAGAGCCTGCCGGCAGCTCAGGAACTGGCTCGCAGCCTGGCCGCCTTTCCGCAGGCCTGCCTGCGCGAGGACCGTGCCTCGCTGCTCGAGCAGGAGGGACGTGACGATTCCGCGGCGCTCGCGAACGAGTTCGTCCACGGCCTGCGGTCGCTGGCGGACGTGCAGGCCGGTCTGGAGCGCTTCCGGTCCGGATCCGGACGCCACGGCGCGTTTGACTAGGGACTAACCCGGTTCGGAGAGCTCGCGCGCCCACCGGGCCAGCTCACCGGCATGGCGATCCGTGAGCCCGGTGGCCGGGTCGGTCGCGAGCAGCAGAGTGGCAGCAGAGCGTGCCGCTGACCACGCCCGACAGCTCTCGTCGTGGGCATCGTCGATCCACGCCAGCGGTCGATGGGGCCCCGCGTAGCGGTCGATGGCGGCCAGCTTCCAGTGACGCGCGTCGCCGGCGGCGGCGCCGTCGAAGCTGAGGTGGGGCAGCCCCGACGGCAGCCCCAGCGCGAAGGGCAGGTACTCGTCGGCCTTCTCCTCCCATCCGCTGCACCACACCAGCTCGAACGCATCGGCCAGGCCGATCAGGTGCCGCGCGGCCACTTCGGAGAGCAGATGGGGTATTCCGTCGACGCTCAGGAACCGCCCGGGGGGCGGATGGCTCGGGTCAAAGCCGAACAGCGAGATCACGCCGTCGATGTCAACCAGCAGTAGCGGCCGGCTCATCGATGAGATTTCTATGTGGATTCGGTTGCACGCGGCCGGTCCATACGTTGCATTTATGTGGCTTCGGCAGGGTGTGGACAGTGCCGGCGACGGCGCCCCCCAACGTCCGGCTTGTTGGAAGGGGGAACCGCGCTAAAGGTGCTCGCCCCGGTTGACGAGATGTTGTTGAGGGTAAGGCTGCCTCCAGCGTCTCCGCACCGGGCACCCCACTATGAGTCCAATCTTCGGCATCCTTCTCGCGCTCGCCTGCGCCCTAACCACCAACGTCGGCTTCCTGTTCAAGCACCGCGGAGCCTGCGCCGCGCCCGCGGTTGACGTCCGCAGACCGCTGCGAACGGCCCGATCGCTGTTCCGGTCGCGCCTGTTCGCGATCGGCATGGTGATCGCCTCGGGCGCGTGGATCTTCCACGTGGCGGCGATGGCGATGGCGCCCCTCTCGGTCGTGCAGGCGGTGCTCGCCGGCGGTGTGGTGCTGCTGGCGATCATGGCCGAGCGGCTGTTCGGGATGCAGATATCGCGCCGGCAGTGGCTGGGCATCGGCCTCACCACGATCGGGCTGCTGCTGCTGGGCTTCAGCCTCCCCGCCGTGCACGGCGCCCATTCGCGCTTTTCCGTGCCGGGCATGATCGCCTTCCAGGCCGGGCTGCTGGCGGCCGGCACCCTGCTGATCATGGGACCGCAGATCGGGGCGCGCCGGGAACACCATGGATTCATGCTCGGCGCGGCCGCCGGCATCCTGTTCGGGGTGTCGGATGTGGCGATCAAGGCGATCTCGGGCATGGTCGGCTCACACGGTGCCCTGGGTCTGATGAGCCCCTGGACCCTGGTGGCGATGGTTGCCTCGGTCGCCGCGTTCTACGCCTCGGCCAAGGGGCTACAGGACGGCGACGCGGTGCCGGTGATCGCGGTGACCGGTACGGCCGCCAACGTGTCCGGGATCGTCGGAGGAATCGTGGTGTTCGGCGACCCGCTGTCGGGGCATCCGGTCATGCTGGTGATCGAATGCCTGGCCTTCGCGCTGGTGCTGGTGGCGGCATGGCTCACTCCGGCGCCGGTTCGGGTCGCGGGGGCGGGCGCCGGGGCCGCCGCCGCCGCGTAGCCGCGGCGCTGCTTCGTCACCGCCGGCTGACCGCGTAGTAGAACTCGCTGCGCGATGGCATCGCGGCTGCGGACACCGATCGTTTCAGTCGCCCAGCTCGACTCGCTGCTGCGGTCCGGCTCCGAGCCGCCGACGCTGCTCGACGTTCGCTGGGAGCTCGGTGCCGGCCCGGGACGCGACCGGTACCTGGGGGGTCATATTCCCGGTGCGGTGTTCGTCGACCTGGAGGCCGATCTGGCCTCAGCGCCGGGCCGTGGCGGGCGGCATCCGCTTCCGTCCGCTGAGGACTTCACGGCCGGAATGCGGGTGGCGGGCGTGGACGCGGGCCGTGGTGTGGTCGTCTATGACGGCGGACCGTCTCTGGCGGCGGCGCGGGCCTGGTGGCTGCTGCGCTACTTCGGCCATCGCTCGGTCGCGGTGCTCGACGGCGGCTTCGCCGCGTGGCGCCGGGAGGGTTTGCCCGCCGTAGCGGGTCCCACTCTGTCACCGCCCGGCGACTTCGTGGCGCGGCCCGGAGCGATGGCGATGGTCGACGCCGCGGGCGCCGCCGACCTGGCGGCTCGCGGTGTGCTCCTCGATGCGCGCGCCGCCGAGCGATTCAGGGGCGAGTCCGAGCCCGTGGATCTCGTCGCCGGGCACATCCCGGGAGCGCGAAACCGGCCCACGACGCTCAACGTCGACCACTCCGGGCGGTTCCTGGCTCCGCCCTTGCTGCGCCAGGCCTTTGCGCAGCTCGGGGTCGTCGACACCGTCGCGGTCGGGGCCTACTGCGGCTCTGGGGTGACGGCCGCCCACGAGGTGTTGGCGCTCGAGCTCGCCGGCTATGAAGCGGCGCTGTACCCGGGTCGTGGAGCGAATGGATCACCGAGCCGGGTCGTCCGGTCGCCACTGGATTCGACTGACGACGGAGCCTTCGACGTTTCGTACAAATGCCGCCACGAGGTCCGACAGGATGACCAATTGAGTTAGCCGCAACGTCCAGCTACGGTTGTACAGATCGGAGAACCGCCCGCGGAGACGGAGGAGAGACCCTATGGCAAGCACCGAAGAGGCAATCAGGACTGAGCGCAGCGCTCTTCAAGAGCTGGCCCGCCGTCACCTGTGGATGCATTTCACGCGCATGTCCGCGTATCAGGATCAGGAGATCCCGATCATCACGCGTGGCGAGGGCTGCTACGTGTACGACGAGCACGGCAACCGCTATCTCGATGGCCTCTCCTCGCTGTTCTGCGTGAACATCGGGCACGGGCGGGCCGACATCGCGCAGGCCGGTGCCGACCAGGCCAAGGAGCTGGGCTTCTTCACCAACTGGTCCTACGCCCATCCGCGCGCGATCGAGCTGGCGACCCGCATCGCCGAGCTCGCTCCGGGCGACCTGAACCGGGTCTTCTTCACCAGCGGCGGCAGCGAGGCGGTGGAATCCGCGCTCAAGCTCGCGCGCCAGTACCACAAGCTGACGGGTAAGCCGAACAAGACCAAGGTGATCGCGCGCGACGTCGCGTACCACGGCACCAGCCTGGGCGCACTGTCGGCGACCGGGATCACGGCCCTGCGCGAGCCCTTTGAGCCGCTCACGCCGGGCGGCTGCCATGTCCCCAACACCAACACCTTCCGGCTCCCGCACGGCCTCACGGCCGAGGGTCTGGCCGACACGATCGCGACCCGGATCGAGTTCGAGGGACCGGACACCGTGTCGGCGGTGATCCTCGAGCCGGTTCAGAACGCCGGCGGCTGCTTCACGCCGCCCCAGGGCTACTTCCAGCGCGTCCGCGAGATCTGCGACGAGTACGACGTGGTGATGATCTCCGACGAGGTGATCTGTGCCTGGGGTCGGCTCGGTGAGTGGTTCGGCGCCACGCGCTATGACTACTTGCCGGACATCATCACGACCGCCAAGGGGCTGACCAGCGCCTACGCCCCGATGGGGGCGATGATCGCGTCGGACCGGATTGCGGAGCCATTCATGGAGGGCAACCAGAGCTTCATGCACGGCTTCACCTTTGCCGGGCATCCCGTCTGCGCCGCGGTGGCGCTGGCCAACCTCGACGCGATGGAGCGTGAGGGTGTGCTGGAGAACGTTCGCACCAACGAGGCGCCGTTCCGGGAGATGCTCGACTCGTTGCGTGACATCCCGATCGTGGGCGACGTGCGAGGCGCGGGGTACTTCAACGCCATCGAACTGGTCAAGGACCAGGACAGCGACGAGCAGTGGTCCGACGAGGAGTCCGAGATCCTCCTGCGCGGCTTCCTCAGCGGGGAGCTGTTCCGGCGCGGCCTGATCTGCCGAGCCGATGATCGGGGCGACCCGGTGATCCAGCTATCGCCGCCGCTGATCGCGGGCCCGAAGCAGTTCGAGGAGATCGAGGCGGTCTTGCGGCCGGTGCTCACCGAAGCCGGCGAGCGAATGCGCGCCCACGCGGCCTAGCTCACACCAGTCAGACAGGGCCGAGCGTTCGATGCTCACCGTTCGTGAACTGCTGCAGGGTCTCGACGTGCGGCTACTCACGGGCGAGGAGGCGATCGATCTGCCGGTGCGCTGGGTTCACATCTCCGAGCTGCACGACCCCACCCCGTGGCTGTCGGGCGGCGAGCTGCTGCTGACCACCGGGATGCAGCTGAGCACCGCGGAGCTGCAGCGCGAGTTCGTCGCCCGGCTCGCCGACCACGAGCTGGCGGGACTCGGTTTCGGGGTCGGTTTCGGCCACGAACAGGTGCCCGCGGCGCTGGTGCAGGCGGCGACCGATCGCGAGTTCCCGGTGTTCGAAGTCCCCTACGAGCTGCCGTTCATCGCCGTCACCGAGGCCGCCTTCACGCAGTTGGTCAACGAGCAGTACGCCGTCCTGCGCCGGGCCATTGCCGCCCACGAACGGCTCGAGCGGATCGTCCTGTCCGAGCGCGGCCTGGAGGCGCTGGCGGGGACGCTGGCCACCCTGACCGGCGCCGCGATCCTGGTGTTCGACGTCCGCGGGGAACCGCTCGTGCAGCGCGCGTTCCGCCGCACGGTCGAGGACGAGACGGTGATAGCCCTCGGCACCGAGATAGGTCAGAGGGCCCGGCGGCGCGACGCCCGCGCGTTCCTGCCCACTCACGCCGAGCAGGACAACCGTGCCCTGGCGCTACCGATCGCCGCCGACGGCATCCCCGGCAACGGGTCCGCCGCCACCGAGCGGGTCCCCGAGGCGTGGCTGGTGGCGATCAAGGACAGCGGACCGCTGTCGGACTTCGATCGCCTGACGTTGCACCAGGCGGTGACGATCGTGGCCCTGGAGCTGCTGCGCGGGCGGGTGGCCGGCGACACCGAGCGCCGTCTCGCCGGGGATGTGCTGGCCGCGATCGTCGGCGGCGAGCTCAGCGGCGTCGAGCTCTCCCGGCGCCTGAAGCCGTTCGGACTTTCGGACGGGGTCGCGGCGATCGTCGTGCAGCGCCCCAACGGCGGCCGCGGTTCCCCCGGGCCGGTGGAGGACGCACTCTCCGTCGCGCTGCGTGAGGAGGCGGCGCCGGGGCTCGTGGCCTCGGCCGGCTCGCTCACCTGCGCCCTGGTCTCCGGCCGCGCCGAGGAGGAGCTGTTCGGGCTGGCCGGGCGCGTCACGCAGCGCCTCTCGGAGGCCGTCGGCAACGGTCACGTCAGCGGCCTGCGGGTCGGCGTGGGCCGTCCGGTGGCGGGGTCGGAAGCTCGCCGCAGCTTTCACGAGGCGAGATGCGCGGTGGAGGCGCTCGAGTTGGGGATCGCCACCGCTTACAACGGCTCGGAGCCCGCCAACGGGCTCGCGCGGCTGGCCACGTATAAGGACCTCGGCTCCTTCCAGCTGCTGTTGTCGCTGCAGGACGATGAGGCGTTGAAGTTGTTCTGTGACTCGATCCTCGGGCCCATCGAGGCCGGCGAAGGACACTACGGAGGTGAGCTGATGCGATCGCTTGAAGCGTTCATTGAGGAAAACGGCCAGTGGGAGCGGGCCGCGCGGCGGCTGTACTGCCACCGCCACACACTGCGCTACCGGATCAAGCGCGTGGAGGAGCTGACGGGGCGCAACCTCGGCAGCGCGCGTGACCGGATCGAATTCTGGCTGGCCCTGCGCGGCCGGGAGCTGGTGGCATGAAGGTCGGGGTCCCCAGCGAGGTCAAGACCGACGAGTACCGCGTCGCCCTGACGCCGGCCGGCGTCCGTGAGCTGGTCGACGCCGGACACGAGGTGTGCGTCCAGAGCGGCGCCGGTGAGGGCTCGGCGATCTCCGACGACGCCTACGCCGCCCAGGGCGCCACGGTCCTGCCCGACGCCGACGCCGTGTTCGCCGAAGCCACCCTGATCGTCAAGGTCAAGGAGCCCCAGCCGGTCGAAGTCGGACGCCTGACGTCCCGCCATACCCTGTTCACCTATCTGCACCTGGCGGCCGATGAGACGCTCACGCGCGCGCTGATGGAGTCCGGGGCGACCTGCATCGCCTACGAGACGGTGGAGGACTCGCGGGGCCGGCTGCCGCTGCTGGCGCCGATGTCGGAGGTCGCGGGGAAGATCGCCACCCAGGCGGGCGCGTTCATGCTCGAGAAGCCGCTGGGAGGCCGCGGGATCCTGCTGGGCGGGGTGCCCGGCGTCGCCGCCGCCAATGTGATCGTGATCGGGGGGGGAGTGGTGGGCATGAACGCCGCCTTCATCGCCCTGGGCATGGAGGCGACGGTGTACGTGTTCGATCGCAACATCGATCGGCTGCGCGAGCTCGACATCGCCTTCGGCGGCCGGGCCGACACCTGCTTTGCCACCACGCTGTCGATCGAGGAGCGGCTCCCGAGCGCCGACCTGGTGATCGGGGCCGTGCTGGTGCACGGTGCCAAGGCGCCGCGGGTGATCACGCGTGAGCAGCTGGGGCTGATGAAGCGTCATGCCGTGCTGGTCGACGTCTCGATCGATCAGGGCGGCTGCTTTGAGACGTCCCGGCCGACCACCCACACCGACCCCACCTACGAGGTTGACGGCATCACCCACTACTGCGTCACCAACATGCCCGGCGCGGTTCCCGTCACCTCGACCTATGCCCTCACCAATGCGACCATGCCCTACGTCCTGCACCTCGCATCAGAGGGGGTCCACGGCGCCGTGGCCGCCAACCCGGGGCTGAAGCTGGGGGTCAACATCGCCGCCGGCGAGGTGACCTACGCGCCGGTGGCGGAGGCCGTCGGGGTCACCCCGGTCGAGGTGGATCAGGCCCTCGCGGGAGTCCCGGCCTGAACTCGCGACGAGAGTGCGTGCATGCCCGGGTTCCCGGCCTGAACTGGCGACGAGAGTGCGTGCACGCCCGGGGTTGCGAAGCAACCCTCAAGGCAATCCGAAGGATTGCCCTGCTAGCCTCTGGCACCGCATGCCGACCACCAGCCAGCTGATCCGAAAAGGGCGCACCGCGCCGAAGAAGAAGCTTGCCACGCCGGGCCTGAAGTCAGGCAAGGGCCGCAAGAAGAAGGTCGCCGCGCCCCAGCGTCGCGGCGTCTGCACCCGCGTCTACACCACGACGCCGAAGAAGCCCAACTCGGCGCTGCGCAAAGTGGCGCGCGTACGGCTCACCAACGGTATGGAAGTTGGCGCCTACATCCCCGGTGAAGGCCACAACCTGCAGGAGCACTCGGTGGTCCTGGTTCGCGGCGGTCGGGTCAAGGATCTGCCCGGATTCCGCTACAAGGTGATCCGCGGCACGCTTGACGCCGCGGGGGTCAGCGACCGCAAGAAGGCACGTTCGCAGTACGGCGTGAAGGCCAAGTAGTGCCTCGCCGCGCCGCTGCTCAGATTCGGCCGATCGAGGCCGACCCGGTGTACCGCAATCGTCTGGTCCAGCAGGTCATCAACAAGGTGATGCTGGACGGTAAGAAGTCCGTGGCCGAGAAGATCGTCTACGACGCCCTGGCGATCCTCGGGGAGCGCAGCGGCAAGAACGCCGTGGAGCAGCTGGAGGCCGGCATCAAGGCGCTGACCCCGGTGCTCGAGGTCCGTCCCCGCCGGGTGGGGGGCGCCACCTACCAGGTGCCGGTCGAGGTGCCTGCCCGCCGATCCCGCACCCTGGCGGTGCGCTGGCTGGTGCAGTTCGCCCGCGCGCGCCGGGAGAAGACGATGTCCCAGCGGCTGGCCAACGAGTTGCTCGATGCCCAGCAGCAGCAGGGCAACGCCTTCAAGCGCAAGGACGACATCTACCGCATGGCGCAGGCCAACAAGGCCTTCGCGCACTACCGCTGGTAGCCGGCCCTCCGGCCCGTAGGTTCGCGGCGGCCCATAGGTTCGCCGCAGCGGGTCGGTCGATCCGCCTGGGATCGGTTCGTCCGAGCCGGAGGACCGGGGATTAGAACGCGAGGGCCGCCCACCGCACGGGACCGGGGGCTGCGGCAGGACAACCCTCGCCTTTCCTAACTGCGACATTCCGGCGGTTTGTAAACCGCAGTTGGGCCGATCCGGTCAGGAAGCGGACCTTGTGCGATCTGCACTTTGTTCCGCACCGCCGCCCACGCCGGGCTCGGGAGCGACCAGCAGCAGGCCGCCCGCCGCGGTGATCAGCAGCACGAACGCCCCCAGCGTCTCGACGTAGAGACCGCTGCCGGGGCTCGAGCTGGCGATGGCGAGATGCGTGGCCGGGCTCCCGACCAGACCGGTCGCCTGGGCGTCGGGCAGATCGCCCAGCAGCGCGATCAGCAGGACCAGCACGCCGAGCATGGCGGTGGCGAGCAACGCCAGCCGGCTGCGGGTTCGCCAGATCCCGTAGGCGAGCACCGCCGCGAGCAACGCGACGGGGACGAGGGCGAAGGAGTCGTGGGATCCGGTCGAGACGGTGTCGATCACGCCTCGGGTGGCGCTCGAGCGTACGGTCAAAAGCGGCAGGAATTCGGCCACCAGGAGCAGCCCGGCACCTATCGCGCCACCCACGAGGACGGCCAGCTCGAGCGCGCCCAAGCCGGCCCCTCCGGGATCGGCTCGACGCCGGCTCAGGCGCCCGAAACCCCTGGCTGAGGACGGCTGACCTCTGCTATATTCGGTCTCCGCCTCGGGTCGGGCCGCGTTCATCCGTGCTCGTTCCCGAACGCGGAGAATCCAAGCGATGGAGACCCCGACCCAATAATCGTTCGCCCGTAGTCGACAGGTGCGTCGTGATCGGGCCCACTGGGCCCTTTTTTATGACCGCAGCCGGTTGCTCGGGCCTGCCTGCCCACCAGTTTCAAACCTCTCGGACTCATGCCACGTACGTTCACCCTTCAGAAGACTCGCAACATCGGAATCATGGCGCACATCGACGCCGGTAAGACGACGACGACCGAGCGCATCCTCTATTACACAGGGCGGACCTACAAGCTGGGGGAGGTTCACGAGGGCGCCGCGGTGATGGACTGGATGGAGCAGGAGCAGGAGCGAGGGATCACGATCACCTCGGCCGCCACCACCTGCGAGTGGGACGGTCACCGCATCAACATCATCGACACGCCCGGCCATGTGGACTTCACGGTCGAGGTTGAGCGCTCGCTGCGGGTGCTCGACGGCGCGATCGCGCTGTTCGACTCGGTCGCCGGCGTGGAGCCGCAGTCCGAGACCGTGTGGCGCCAGGCCGACAAGTACCACGTTCCCCGGATCGCCTACATCAACAAGATGGATCGCATCGGCGCCGACTTCGAGCGCGGGGTGCAGACGATGATCGATCGGCTGGGGGCCCATCCGGTCCCGATTCAGCTGCCGATCGGCGCCGAGTCTGACTTCCGCGGGATCGTCGACCTGGTCGAGAACCACGCGGTCGTCTACAAGGACGAGCTGGGCCTGGAGCAGGAGATCATCCCGATTCCGGACGAGCTGATCGGCCCCGCCGCGGCCGCCCGCGAGCACCTGCTCGATGAGGTCTCCCACGACGACGACGAACTGGTCGAGATGATCCTCGAGGATCAGGAGATCCCGCCGGCGCGGCTCAAGCAGGCGATCCGCAAGGCCACCTTGGCGATCAGGCTGACCCCGGTGCTGTGCGGCTCGAGCTTCAAGAACAAGGGCGTGCAGCCCCTGCTCGACGCGGTCATCGACTACCTGCCCAGCCCGCTGGACGTGCCTCCGGTCGAGGGACTGGAGCCCGACAAGAGTTCTGACAACGGCGGCCGCCCGGCTCACCGTGAGGCGTCCGACGACGAGCCGTTCGCGGCTCTCGTGCACAAGATCATGGCCGACCCCTACGTCGGCAAGCTGACCTATTTCCGCGTCTACTCGGGCCATCTGGCTGCCGGCTCGCGAGTACTCAACGTCAACACCGGCAAGACCGAACGAATCAGCCGGATGCTGCTGATGCACGCCAACGAGCGCGAGGAGCTCGACGAGGTCTACGCCGGCGACATCGCGGCGGCGGTCGGGGTCAAGCAGGTCGTCACCGGCGACACGCTGGCCGCGCCGGACCGCCCGATCAAGCTCGAGACGATCGTGTTCCCCGAGCCCGTGATCAAGGTGGCGATCGAGCCCAAGACCAAGGTCGACCAGGAGAAGATGGGAGTTGCCCTCGCGCGCCTGGCCGAGGAGGACCCGACCTTCCAGGTCCGGACCAACGAGGAGACCGGCCAGACCGAGATCTCCGGCATGGGCGAGCTGCATCTCGAGGTGCTGGTCGACCGGATGCTGCGTGAGTACAAGGTCGACGCCAACGTCGGCCGTCCGCAGGTCTCCTACCGGGAGACCATTCGCGGCACCGCCGAGAAGGTCGAGGGCCGCTTCGTGCGCCAGACCGGTGGTTCGGGCCAGTACGGGATCGTCTACATCAACATCGAGCCGGCGCCGGGCGAGGGCTTTGACTTCGTCAACAAGATCAGGGGTGGCTCCATCCCCACCGAGTTCATCCCCGCCGTCGAGAAGGGCGTGGAGGAGGCCCTGGAGAACGGCCCGCGGGCCGGGTATCCGATGGTCGATGTCCGGGTGACCCTCACCGACGGCAAGTACCACGACACCGACTCCTCGGAGATCGCGTTCAAGGTGGCGGGCTCGCTGGCGCTCAAGAGCGCCGTGCAGCGCGCCAAGCCTGTCCTGCTGGAGCCCATCTTCGCCGTCGAGGTGGTCACCCCGGAGGAGTTCATGGGCGAGGTGATCGGCGACCTGAATCGCCGGCGCGGGCACGTGCACGGAATGGAGCAGCGTGGCAACGCCCAGGTCGTCAGCGCCTACGTGCCGCTGGCCGAGATGTTCGGCTACGCGACCGACGTCCGGTCCAACACCCAGGGCCGCGCCACCTACACGATGCAATTCGAGCGATACGACGAAGTCCCCGCCAACATCGCCGAGAAGGTGGTAGGCGAGGAGAAGGCGGCGTAGAGCCGGCAATCGCCCGTCGCACGGCCTAGCAGCAGCGACGGACGGAAAACTTATACCCTGTACAGGTTCGTCCTCAGGACGAACGTAATCACTGAAAGTAGAAGGAGCGACACCAAAGTGGCGAAGGCCAAGTTTGAGCGCGACAAGCCCCATGTCAACGTCGGGACCATCGGTCACATCGACCATGGCAAGACGACGCTGACCGCGGCCATCACCAAGGTGCTCCATGACAAGTTCGGCGACGGCACCGAGGTGCGGTCGTTCGATTCGATCGACAACGCTCCCGAGGAGAAGGCTCGCGGCATCACGATCGCGACCTCTCACGTCGAGTACGAGACCGCCAATCGGCACTACGCCCACGTGGATTGCCCCGGGCATGCCGACTACGTAAAGAACATGATCACCGGAGCGGCGCAGATGGACGGCGCGATCCTGGTGGTGTCCGCGGCGGATGGCGCGATGCCCCAGACGCGCGAGCACATCCTGCTCGCCCGTCAGGTCGGCGTCCCCTACATCGTGGTGTTCCTCAACAAGGCGGACATGGTCGACGACCCCGAGCTCCTGGAGCTGGTCGAGGTCGAGATCCGCGATCTTCTGTCGGAGTACGAATTCCCCGGCGACGACATCCCGTTCGTGGTCGGCTCGGCGCTGAAGGCGCTCGAGGGCGACGAGGAGTACGAGGGCAAGATCCTCGAGCTCGCCGAGGCGCTGGACACCTACATTCCCGAGCCCGTCAGGGATCTGGACAAGCCATTCCTGATGCCGGTCGAGGACGTGTTCTCGATCACCGGCCGCGGCACCGTGGCGACCGGGCGCATCGAGCAGGGAATCATCAAGACCGGTGAGACCGTGGAGATCGTCGGTATCCGGGCGACCACCACGACGGTCGTAACCGGCGTTGAGATGTTCAAGAAGATCCTCGACGAGGGCCGCGCCGGCGACAACGTCGGTTGCCTGCTGCGCGGCACCAAGCGCGAGGACATCGAGCGCGGACAGGTGCTCTGCAAGCCCGGCTCGATCACCCCACACACCAAGTTCAAGGCCGAGGTCTACGTCCTCAAGAAGGAGGAGGGCGGCCGTCACACGCCGTTCTTCACCGGCTACCGGCCGCAGTTCTATTTCCGCACCACCGACGTCACCGGAGTGGCCAACCTGCCCGAGGGCACGGAGATGGTCATGCCCGGCGACAACGTCCAGATGGAGATCGAGCTGATCCAGCCGATCGCCATGGATCAGGGTCTGCGGTTCGCGATCCGGGAGGGCGGCCGTACGGTCGGCTCCGGCGTC
The DNA here is from genome assembly GCA_963744195.1 of uncultured Solirubrobacterales bacterium. Lineage (GTDB taxonomy): Bacteria > Actinomycetota > Thermoleophilia > Solirubrobacterales > Solirubrobacteraceae > Palsa-465. Next base: position 31,602 of record CAVUSY010000003.1, on the reverse strand, counting down.
GTAACGGAGGTTGTGCAATAGCGTCAGAGGGCTATTGCATTGCGAGATTCGCCTAGCGGCGAGCTCGCGTGGGTGGCGCCCCGGGGCCACCCGCACCAGGAAATCAACAGATACGACCTGATAGGGCGGGGCCTCGAAGCCCGGGGCTCGCCAATGGAGTCGGCGCCAGCCGACTCCACCAACACTGAGAAAAGACAGGCAAGCGTCACCCACACCGTGGCAACCATCGCTCAAAACAAGATCCGCATTCGCCTGAAGTCCTACGACCACACGGCGATAGAGACAGCGGCAAAGGAGATCGTCGAGACGGCTACGCGCACCGGCGCCAGCGTCTCCGGTCCCGTGCCCCTGCCCACGGAGAAGAACGTGTACTGCGTGATCCGCTCGCCGTTCAAGGACAAGGACTCCCGCGAGCACTTCGAGATCCGCACCCACAAGCGACTGATCGACATCCATCAGCCGACGCCCAAGACGGTCGATTCGCTCCAGCGCCTCGACCATCTTCCGGCCGGCGTGGATATCGAGATCCGCTTGGCCTCCTAGGTATCCGATGGCCGCGATCCTCGCCAAGAAACTGGGTATGACGCAGCGGTTCCTCGACGACGGCCGGGTCGAGCGCGTGACCGTGCTGGAGGCCGGTCCGTGCCCGGTCACCGCGATCCGCACGGTCGAGAACGACGGCTACGAGGCCGTCCAGCTCGCCTTTGGCGCCTGCAAGGAGAAGACCCTGACCCGGGCCGAGCTGGGCCACCTCAAGAAGGCCGACGCCACGCCGCACCGCCACCTGGTGGAGTTTCGCGACGAGGCCGGGGAGCTGCTCGTCGGCGAGACCGTCACCGTGGAGGCGTTCGAGGTCGGCCAGCAGGTCAAGGTCTCGGGCAAATCCAAGGGCAAGGGCTTTCAGGGAACGATCAAGCGCCACAACTTCGCCAGTGGGCCCAAGTCCCACGGCTCGCACAACGTCCGCGCCCCCGGATCGATCGGGGCCTCGGCCACGCCCTCGCGTGTGTTCAAGGGCATCCGCGGTCCCGGCCGGATGGGCGGAGGCCGCATCACCCAGCGCGGCCTCACTGTGGTCGAGATCATGCCCGGACGCAATCTGCTGCTGGTCCGAGGCGCGGTTCCGGGCCCCAAGGGCGCCACGGTGGAGGTCCGCAGCGATGGCTAGGACCGCACCCAAGCTCGGAGGGGGTACGGCGACGCTCGACGGCGGCGCCTTCGAAGCGCGCTTCAACATGCCGCTGGTGCACGAGGCCGTGCGCGCCGAGCTGAACGCTCGCCGGCGCGGGACCGCCTCGACCAAGACCCGCGGCGAGGTCTCCGGCGGCGGCGCCAAGCCGTGGCGTCAGAAGGGCACCGGCCGCGCCCGCGCCGGTTCCTCGCGGTCGCCCATCTGGACCGGCGGCGGCACCGTGTTCGGGCCGACGCCCCGCAGCTACACCGCCAAGGTAAACCGCAAGGCGCGCCGCGCGGCGCTGCGCAGCGCTCTGTCGATGCACGCCGAGCGGGGGTCCCTGGCGCTCTTCGACGCCACCGGGTTCGAGTCGCCGGCGACCCGCCAGGCCGTGCAGCTCCTCGCTGACTGGGACCGTCCCCGGGCCACGCGCAGCACCCTGGTGCTGCTGAGCGAGAGCGAGTCGGCGGCCGGCCTGTCGTTCCGCAATCTGCGCCACGTGGCGGTGATGCCGGCCGAGGACGCCGGCGTCGCGGACCTGATCGGTGCCGCCTCCCTGTTGGTCTCAGAGTCCGCGATGCCCGCGCTGGTGGCGCGGGCGACGGGCAAAGATGCCGGCGACACCTCGGAGCAGGAGTGATGGACCCCAGTCAGGTCATCATCCGCCCCGTCGTATCGGAGAAGTCGTTCGTGCTGGCCGAGACCGGCAAGTACACCTTCCGCGTCCACGACAAGGCCCACAAGACGCAGATCCGCCAGGCGGTCGAGCAGCTGTTCGACGTCAAGGTGGTGGAGGTCCGCACGGCCTCGGTCAAGAGCAAGCCCAAGCGCCGCGGTCAGACCGCCGGGCGCACCCGGCACTGGAAGAAGGCCATCGTCCAGGTACGCGCGGGCGACACGATTCCCATCTTCCAGGCCTTCGAGGCGCCCGAGTGATCCTGAAAGTAGACAAACCCGAATGCCGCGTTCAGAGAGCCCCTGAGTAATGCCGATTCGCAAACCGAAGCCAACCTCGCCGGGACGGCGGTTCGTCACCTATCCGGATTTCGCCGAGATCACGCGTTCCTCGCCCGAGAAGTCGCTGACCGAAGGCCTGAAGAAGTCGGGTGGACGCAACGCGCTCGGCCGCAAGACCTCCCGCCACCGCGGTGGAGGGGCCAAGCGTCTGTACCGCAAGATCGACTTCAAGCGGCGCAAGGACGGCATCCCGGCCAAGGTGGCGCACATCGAATACGACCCCAACCGCTCCGCGTATATCGCGCTGCTGCATTACGCCGACGGCGAGAAGGCCTACATCCTGGCGCCGCAACGGCTGCGGGTGGGGGCGACGGTCCAGTCGGGCCCGGGTGCGGATATTCGCGTCGGCAACGCCCTTCCGCTGGCCAACATGCCTCCGGGCACGGTGGTTCACAACGTCGAGCTCACTCCGGGCCGGGGGGGTCAGATGGCGCGCTCGGCCGGCACCGGTATCCAGTTGCTGGCCAAGGAGGGCGATTACGTGACCCTCCGGCTGCCCTCGGGCGAGATGCGGATGGTGCGCGCGGAGTGCCGCGCCACGGTCGGCACGATCGGCAACTCCGATCATCAGAACGTCAAGATCGGCAAAGCGGGCCGCAAGCGTCACATGGGCGTGCGCCCGCAGACCCGCGGCACGGCGATGAACCCCGTCGATCACCCGCACGGCGGCGGCGAGGGATCGACCACGGCCGGACGTCATCCCGTCACCCCGTGGGGCGTGCCGACCCTCGGCTACCGGACCCGCAAGAAGCGAAAGAAATCCGACCAGTACATCGTGCGCGGTCGAAGGAGAGGCAAGGGTAAGAATCGATGAGTCGTTCGAGCAAGAAGGGGCCGTTCGTCCAAGAGCGGCTGATAACCCGGGTCGAGGCGATGAACTCCTCGGGCGAGAAGCGCATGATCAGGACCTGGTCCCGTACGTCGACGATCTTCCCGGAGATGGTCGGGCACACGATCGCGGTCCACGATGGACGCAAGCACGTGCCGGTGTTCATCTCGGAGTCGATGGTGGGCCACAAGCTGGGAGAGTTCGCGCCCACGCGGCTGTACCGCGGGCATGCGGGAACGGGTAAGCGGCGATGAGCACGCCGGACGAGCCTGAGACCCCGGCCGAGGAGGCATCCGGCGCCGACGCCGCGCGCTCGGAGGATGCGCGCAGGTGGCATCCGCACGCCGCGGGCTCGGAAGAGTCTTCCAACGTGGCGGAGCCCGAAGCGACGCGAGCGGCGCCGGTCGCGGATACCACCTCGCCGCCCGGCGGCGACCCGGTGATGGATGAAGCCGATGCCGAAGCTCCCAAACGTCGGCGGCGGCGGCGCAAGGCGGCTGAGCCGGCTGCCGAGGCCCCGTCCGCAGAGGCCCCGGCCTCCGAGGAGCCCGCCGCTGAGGAGCCTGTGGCTGAAGAGCCTGCTGCTGAAGAGCCTGCCGCTGAGGAGCCTGCCGCTGAGGACGCGCCGGCGCCGGCCGCCAAGCCGCCGGCCCGCCCCCGCCGCGGCGCCCCGCCGGCGGCGCCCGCCCCCACGCGGCGGCGAGCTCGGCGCGATCCTGACCTGCCCGCGCCGGTGGTCCGCGCGCATGCCAAGTACGTGCGCTCGTCGGCCCGCAAGGCCCGGCTCGTGTGCGACCACATCCGCGGAAAGTCCGTGGAGGAAGCGCGAGCTATCCTGGCTCTCACGCCGCGCGCGATTGCGAAGGACTGGAGCAAGCTGCTGGAGTCCGCAGTCGCCAACGCCGAGCACAACCACGAGCTCGTTGGCGAGGACCTGTACGTCAAGGCGGTTCACGCCGACGAGGGTCCGACGATCAAGCGGTTCCGGCCGCGCGCGATGGGTCGCGCGACTCAGATCCGCAAACGCACCAGCCACCTGACGATCTTGCTCACGCCGAAGAACTAGCGATACGGACAGACAAACATGGGTCAAAAAGTTCATCCCGAATCGATCCGCGTTGGCTACATCCACGACTGGAAGTCCAACTGGTTCAACGAGAAGCACTTCTCGGATTACCTGCACGAGGACACGCAGATCCGTGAGCACATCATCGGACGGCTTTCTCACGCGGGCCTGTCGGACATCACGATCCGCAAGAACGCCACCGAGGTGGAGATCAACATCCACACGGCGCGGCCGGGCATCGTGATCGGCAAGTCAGGCTCCGAGGTCGACCAGCTCCGGCGTGACCTGCACCGAATCACCGGCAAGCAGGTCAAGGTCAACATCCTTGAGATCAAGCGGCCCGAGCTCGACGCGCGCTTGGTTGCGCAGTCGATCGCAGAGCAGCTGCAGAACCGGGTCGCGTTCCGGCGCGCCATGAAGCGCGCGCTGACCAGCGCGATGCGCTCCGGCGCCAAGGGCGTCAAGGTGCAGGTGTCAGGCCGTCTGGGTGGCGCTGAGATGGCGCGCACCGAGGGCTACTCCGATGGCCGCGTGCCCCTGCACACACTGCGCGCCGACATCGACTACGGATTTCACGAGGCCCGCACCACATTCGGACGGATCGGTGTGAAGTGCTGGATCAACAAGGGCGAGATCATGCCCGAGGGCTACACCGGCGCCGATCTGACGATCATGGACGAGCCGGCTCCCCAGGCGCCCGATCGCGGCGGCCGGGACGGGCGCTCCGGCGGTCGTGACGGTCGCGGCCGCGGTGGCGGTCCGGGTGGTGCCGGCGGTCGCGGTGGCGGTCCGGGTGGCGCCGGCGGTCGTGGTGGCGGTCCCGGTGGCGCCGGCGGTCGTGGCGGCGGTCCCGGTGGTGCCGGCGGTCGCGGTGGCGGTCCGGGTGGCCGCGGTGGCGGTCCGGGCGGCGCCGGTGGTCGCGGTGGCGGTTCGGGCGGCCCCGGTCGTGGCGGTCCCGGTGGTCCGGGCGGCCGTGGCGGCGGTCGTGGGCCGGGCGGGTCCGGTGGCGGTCGTGGGCCGGGCGGTTCCGGTGGCGGCGGTGGCCGCGGTGGTGGTCCGGGCGGTTCCGGCGGTGGGCGCGGCCCGCGCCCCGGCGGTAGTGGCGGTGGCGCCGGAGGCGGCGGTCGCTGATGCTCGCTCCCAAGCGTGTCAAACATCGAAAGCAGCACCGAGGCCGGCGCGCCGGGCTCTCGCGCGGGCAGGTCAAGGTGCAGTTCGGCGAATACGGGCTCAAGGCCCTCGACGCCGGCTGGCTCACCAACCGCCAGATAGAGGCCGCTCGTATCGCGATGACGCGCAAGATCAAGCGCGGCGGCAAGGTCTGGATCAATGTCTATCCCGACAAGCCGTTCACCAAGAAGCCCGCCGAGACGCGCATGGGGTCCGGCAAGGGCTCGCCCGAGGGCTGGGTGGCGGTGGTCAAGCCCGGCCGGGTGATGTTCGAGCTGGCCGGTGTGCCGGAGGACCTCGCCCGCGAGGCGATGCGCCTGGCCGGTCACAAGCTTCCCGTGCGAACCAAGTTCGTGCTACGAGAGGACGCGTGAACATGCGCGCTTCGGATCTGCGTGACCTGACTGACACCGAGCTGGACGAGCACGTTCGCACCGCCCGCCGTGATCTGTTCGGACTGCGCTTCCAGCACGCCACCGGCGAGCTGGACAACACCTCAGGCCTCGCCCGCGCCAAGCGCGAGGTCGCCCGCGCGCTGACCGTGCAGCGCCAGCGCGAGATCGACGCCCACTTAGGACAGGCTCAGGAAAATGGCTGAACAAGAGACAAACGAGAACGCGCAGGAGGCGGCCGACACGGTCGCCACGCAAACCCCCGAGCCCGCTTCCGCGCCGAGCTCGCCACGGCCCCATGGCGGCGGCCCGCAGGAGGTCCTGCCGCCCAAGGAACGCCGTGCCCGGGCGCGTGCCGCCAAGGCCGCCAAGGTCAAGGCCGCCGGCCCGCGCACACCCGAGCAGCGCCAGGAGGCGCGGGTGGCAGAGCGGCGCCAGAAGGCCGAGCACCGGCGCGCCGGTCGGGCCAAGGCCAAGGCCAAGGCCAGCCACGGCGCCGTCACGGAGACTCCGCCCCGCGAGCATGCGCCCAGGGTGCAGAAGGTCCGCCAGGGTGTGGTGGTCTCCGATCGCGCCGCCAAGACCATCACCGTGCGGATCGACACGGCCCGCCGCCATCGCCGCTACGACAAGATCGTGCGGACCTCACGCACCCTGCATGCCCATGACGAGAGCAACGACGCCCACATCGGCGACACGGTGATCGTGCGCGAGGCCCGGCCGCTCTCGGCCACCAAGCGCTGGCGCCTGGTCGAAGTCGTTCAGAGGGCCAAGTAAGTGATCCAGAACGAGACCAGACTCCGCGTCGCCGACAACACCGGAGCACGGGAGATCCTCGTGATCCGCGTGCGGGGCGGCTCCCGGCGGCGTTACGCCGGGGTCGGCGACACCATCACCGCGACGGTGAAGACGGCCAGCCCGCAGGGCTCGGTCAAGAAGGGCGAGGTGGTGACCGCAGTGGTGGTACGGACCAAGAAGTCCCACGGCCGCGAGGACGGCACCTACATCGCGTTTGACGAGAACGCCGCCGTGCTGATCGATGCCCAGGGCGCTCCGCGCGGGACCCGCATCTTCGGACCGGTGGCGCGCGAGCTGCGTGAGCGCAACTTCATGCGAATCGTCTCACTTGCGCCGGAGGTGCTGTGATGGCTCGCGTCGATTCGCCCGAATCAGTCTCACTTGCGCCGGAGGTGCTCTAGCCATGCCGGCCCGGATCAGGACTGACGACCAGGTGGTGGTGATCAGCGGTAAGGATCGCGGCAAGACCGGCAAGGTCCTGCGCGTCGATCCCAAGAAGGAACGGGTCTTCGTCGAGGGGCTGAACATCGTCAAGCGCCATCAGCGCCCGACCCAGACGGCCGCGGGTCAGCAGGCCGGTGGCGTGATCGAGCGTGAGGGCCCGATCCATGTGTCCAACGTGATGCTGATCGACCCCAAGGACGGCAAGCCGACCCGGGTCAGGATCGAGGTCCAGGACGGCAAGCGGCTGCGGGTGGCCAAGCGCAGCGGTCAGAGACTGGATTAGGACGAGCGAACAGATGCCAACAGCAAGACTCAAGAGCAGATATCTAGAGGACATCCGTCCATCGCTGATGCAGCGGTTCGGCTATTCGAGCGTGATGCAGGCACCGCGGATCGACAAGGTCACCGTCAACATGGGCTGCGGCGACGCCAAGCAGGATTCCAAGGTGCTCGAGGCGGCCACCCTGCAGCTCGCGACGATCACCGGCCAGAAGCCGAGCATCCGGCGCGCGCGCAAGTCGATCGCGCAGTTCAAGGTGCGCGAGGGCATGCCGGTGGGCGTTTCGGTGACCCTCCGCGGCGAGCGCTCCTACGAGTTCCTGGATCGCCTGATGTCGGTGGCGATTCCGCGGATCCGGGACTTCCGGGGCCTCAACCCGCGCTCGTTCGACGGTCGCGGCAACTACTCGCTCGGGGTTCGCGAGCAGATCATCTTCCCTGAGGTCGACTACGACGAGATTGACCAGGTCCGGGGTCTCGACATCACCATTACCACCACGGCGTCCAGTGACCCGGAGTCATTCGCGCTACTCGAGGCGCTGGGCATGCCGTTCTCACGGGACGGCCGGCCCGCATCGCTCTCGGCCGTCTCGGCGAGCGCCAACCAAACTTAGAACGGAGCAACGTGGCGAAGCTTTCTCAGCGAGTCCGCCAGCAGCGGACGCCGAAGTACAAGACCAGGGGTTACACGCGCTGCCGGCGCTGCGGCCGCGCCCGCGCGGTCTACCGCAAGTTCGGCGTGTGCCGGATCTGTCTGCGCGAGCTGGCGCACAACGGCTATGTCCCCGGCATGACCAAGTCGAGCTGGTGAGGGACGCCCCATGTCGATGACCGATCCGATAGCCGACTTCCTGACCCGCCTGCGCAATGCCGCCAAGGCGCAGCACCACGATGTGGCGATCCCGTCCTCCAAGCTCAAGCGCGAGCTGGCGCGGATCCTCAAGGAGCAGGGCTATATCGAGGCCTACCAGATCGACCCGCCGGTCGCGGGCCGCCCCGGAGAGCAGATCACGATCACGCTCAAATACACCAACGAGCGCCGGCCGGTCATCTCCGGGATGAAGCGCGTTTCGCGTCCGGGCCAGCGCACCTATGTCGACCACGGCCACATCCCCCGTATCCAGGGCGGCATGGGCACGGCGATCATCTCCACCTCCAAGGGCGTCATGACCGGTCACGAAGCCCGGCAGCAGGGCGTCGGCGGCGAAGTCGTGGCGCGGGTCTGGTAACCATCTAGACGATGTCTCGAATCGGACGACAGCCAATTCCGGTGCCCGCCGGCGTGACGATCGCGATCGAACCCGAGCGCGTGATCGTCAACGGTCCCAAGGGCGAGCTCTCCGAGCGCATTCACCGTGACATCGCGGTCCAGCACATGGGCGAGGAGGTCGTGGTAACGCGGCCGACCGATCGCGGCGAGCATCGTGCTCTGCACGGACTCACGCGGACGCTGGTGGCCAACATGGTCCAGGGCGTCACGGACGGCTTCGAGAAGCGCCTGGAGATCGTGGGCGTCGGCTATCGCGCGCAGCTGCGCGGCCGTGACCTGGAGCTGGCGCTGGGCTATTCGCACCCGGTATCGATCAAGGCGCCCGAGGGCATCGAGTTCGAGGTGCCGACTCAGACGCGGATCGTGGTTCGCGGTGCGTCCAAGCAGCAGGTCGGCGAGATCGCCGCCTACATCCGCAAGCAGCGCAAGCCCGAGCCGTACAAGGGCAAGGGAATTCGTTATGAGGGCGAGTACGTGCCCCGGAAGGTCGGTAAGCGAGCATGACGCCGAAGACTTCGTCCTCGGTTGCGAGTTCGCCTGGCGGCGAACATCGTGGGGAGGCAACACCATGACTGTGATGACCAAGCCGCAGCGCCGGCTCAAGCGGCGCCGGCGCGTTCGCGCCAAGGTCCAGGGCACGGCGGAGCGTCCTCGGATCTCGGTGTTTCGCTCCAACCGCGGCATCTTCGCCCAGCTCATCGATGACGACGCCGGCCGCACCCTGACCGCCGTGAACTGGACCGAGGCCGAGCTCCGCGATCTCAGCGGAGTCGACCAGGCGCGCCGCGCCGGGGCATTGCTGGCCGAGCGCGCCCAGGCCGCCGGCGTCCAGAGCGCGGTGTTCGATCGCGGCGGCTATCAGTACCACGGCCGAGTCAAGGCGCTCGCCGACGCAGCCCGCGAAGCCGGACTCCAGTTCTAGACCCCGCTACTCTGAGCTGATGGCCCGAGATAGAACCGTTTCCGCCGCCGGCCTGGATCTCCAGGAGCGCGTCGTCGAGATCAACCGCGTCGCCAAGGTCGTAAAGGGCGGACGCCGCTTCTCGTTCACCGCGCTGGTCGTGGTCGGCGACGAGCGTGACGTGGTCGGGATCGGCTACGGCAAGGCCAACGAGGTCCCGGTGGCGATCCAGAAGGGCGTCGAGCGGGCCAAGAAGAACCTCTACCGAGTTCCCAAGCACGGCTCCACCATCACCCATCAGACGATGGGCATCTTCGGTGCCGGCCGCGTCTTCCTCAAGCCCGCCTCGCCTGGTACCGGCGTGATCGCCGGCGGTGGCGTCCGCGCGGTGCTCGAGCTGGCCGGAATCCACGACATCCTCTCCAAGAGCCTCGGCTCCCAGAATCCCATCAACCTGGTCAAGGCGACGATGGCCGGGCTGGAGTCACTGCGCACGCCCGACGAGGTCGCGGAGCTGCGCGGGCTCTCGATCAATCAGGTGCTCGGGCTGACCAGTGAAGCCAACGATGGTTCCGCCAGCGCCGAGCCCGCCCCGGCGGAGATGTCATGAGCACGTTCAGGGTCACCCAGCGCAAGTCGCGCAACGGCGCCGACAAGAGCCAGCTCGACACGCTGCGTTCACTCCGTCTGCGCCGCATCGGGCAGACCGTCGAGGTGGCCGACTCCCCGCAGACCCGGGGCATGCTCCACAAGGTTCGCCATCTGGTCGACGTGGAATCGCCTGGCGGCGATTCCATTGCGGGTTCGGCTAGCGCCGAACCCGCGGGAGCCAAGCGATGAGCGCCACCGACGACGATCCGATCGGCCTGCACAACCTCAAGCCGGCCCCCGGCTCGCGGCGACCGCGCAAGCGCGTGGGCCGCGGCGAAGGATCGGGCACCGGTAAGACCTCGGGCCGTGGCCAGAAGGGGTATGGCTCCCGTTCAGGCGCCAAGTCCCGGGCCCGTTTCGAGGGCGGTCAGAATCCGCTCCACATGCGGATGCGCAAGCTGCGCGGCCCGCACATGAAGAAGTCGATGCCGTTCGAGCCGTTCCGCACCCACACCCAGCCGGTCAACCTGCTGGATCTGGAGGCCCGCTTCGAGGCCGGCGCCGCCGTGACGCTGGAGGCGCTGCACGGAAAGGGCCTGGCCAACCGCAAGGGCGTCCCGGTCAAGATCCTCGCCAAGGGCGAGATCACCAAGGCGCTGACAGTCCACGCCCACGGTTTCAGCCAGTCCGCCCGCGAGCAGATCGAAGCCGCCGGCGGGACCTGCCAGCTGATCGAAAGCTGAGCATCCGATGATCGCCACGATCCTCGGAGCATTCAGGGTCGGGGAGATCCGCCACAAGGTCCTGTTCACTGCCGGGATCCTGCTGCTGTACCGCTTCGGGACGCACATCCCCGCCCCCGGAATCAGCTCGGCGGCAGCGGCCCAGATTCAGAAGAGCCTCGGCGGCAGCGGCATCTTCGGGCTGCTGAACCTGTTCTCCGGCGGCGGCCTGGGCCGGATCGCGATCTTCGCGCTGGGGATCATGCCCTACATCACCGCGTCGATCATCCTGCAGCTGCTGCAGGTGGTCGTGCCATCGCTCGAGAAGCTGTCCAAGGAGGGCGAGGTCGGCCAAGCGCGGATCACCCAGTACACGCGCTACCTCACCGTCGGCCTGGCGTTCGCTCAGTCGATCGGGTACGTGTTCCTGTTCCGCAGCTTCGAGAAGCAGGCGGGGACGACGCTGATCAGCGATTTCACCCTGTTCAAGGTGTTTCTGATCGTGATCTCGCTGACCGCCGGCACGGTGTTGCTGATGTGGATGGGTGAGCTGATCACCCAGCGGGGGATCGGCAACGGGATCTCGCTGCTGATCTTCGCCAGCATCGTCTCGCGAATTCCCAGCGGGGTGCAGTCCTGGTGGACCAACCCCGACCAGGTCTTCAAGGTGATCATGCCGTTCATCGCGATCGGCGTGGTGGCCGCGGTCGTGTTCGTGCAGGAGGGGCAGCGGCGGATCCCGGTGCAGTACGCCAAGCGGGTGATCGGGCGACGCATGACCCAGGGTGGCCAGACCTACCTGCCGCTGCGGGTCAACATGGCCGGCGTGATCCCGGTCATCTTCGCCGCCAGCGTGATGGCGATCCCGCCCACGCTGGGGCAGCTGATCGGCCAGAACCGCACCGGCTTCGGCACCGACCTGGCGAATTTCTTCAGCCCCCAGGGCTGGCATTACGTTGTCGGTGAGAGCGTCTTGATCATCTTGTTCACCTACTTCTACACGGCGGTTACCTTCAACCCCGTCGATCAAGCCGACAACCTGAAGAAATACGGGGGCTTCATCCCGGGGGTGCGACCAGGCCGGCCCACGGCCGAGTTCCTCGACCGCATCCTCGCGCGCCTGACGTTTCCGGGAGCGTTATTCCTGGCCGCAATCGCGGCCCTGCCAACGGTTTTGATCAATCAGACCAATGCCAACTTCTTCTTCGGCGGCACCTCGATCCTGATCGTGATCGGCGTCGCCCTGGACACCATGAAGCAGCTCGAGGCCCAACTGATGATGCGCAACTACGAGGGATTCTTGAAATAGCGCCGGCCCGATAAAGTGTTGCCCTTGCCCGAGCTGAATCTGATCCTGTTTGGCCCGCCTGGCGCCGGTAAGGGAACCCAGGCCGAACGTCTGCAGGGCGACTTCCAGCTGCCCTACATCGCCACCGGCGACATGCTGCGAGCCAACGTCAAGGACGGTACGGAGCTCGGCCGGGAGGCCCAGAAGTACATGGATGCCGGCGACCTGGTGCCCGACGGCCTGATCGTGGCGATGGCCGCCGACCGTCTGCAGCAGGACGATGCCCAGGACGGGTTCATCCTCGACGGGTTTCCCCGGACCATCGATCAGGCCAAGGCGCTGGATGAGCAGCTGTCCGACCTGGGCCGCCGCGTTACCGCCGCGCTGATGATCGATGTGCCCGACGACGAGGTCGTCCGCCGCCTCTCCGGCCGCCGCATGTGCGTGAAATCCGGACACAACTATCACGTCGAGTTCGACCCGCCCAAGCACGAGGGTGTCTGCGACCAGGACGGCTCGCGGCTGGTCCAGCGCGACGACGACGAGCCCAAGGTGATCGAGAACCGGCTGCGGGTGTATCACGACCAGACCGAGCCGCTGGTGGAGTACTACGACAGCCAGGGACTGATGCGCCGCATCGACGGCACCCGGCCCGCGTCCGACGTGCACGACCATATCCGCGCGGTGATCGCGACGCTCCGGCTCGAGGAGAACGTCTGATGATCATCAAGAAGAGTCCCGAGGAGATCGAGCGGATGGCAGCGGCGGGAGGGATCCTGGTTCGCACCATGAATCTGCTGGCGGGCAAGATCCGCCCCGGGGTCACCACCTCCGACCTCGATGCCGCGGCCGAGAAGTTCATCCGCTCCCAGGGGGCGGTGCCGGCGTTCAAGGGGTATCGCGGCTTCCCGGGATCGATCTGCGCTTCGCCCAACTCGATGATCGTGCACGGCATCCCGGGTGCCCTATCGCCTGAGCCGCGGGGACATCCTCTCGGTCGACATCGGTGTGGTGCTCGACGGCTGGGTCGCCGACGCCGCGCGTACCTTCTCGGTCGGGCCGATCACGCCGATCGCCCACAAGCTGCTCAAGACCACCGAGGAGTCATTGCTCCTGGCGGTGCCGCAGTGCCGCCCCGGTAACCGCCTGGGGGATGTCTCGCACGCGATCCAGGAGCACGTCGAAGCGGCCGGGCTGTCGGTGGTGCGTTCGCTGGTCGGCCACGGGATCGGGCGCGAGATGCACGAGGAGCCGCAGATCCCCAACTACGGGCCCGCCCACAGCGGCGTGGTGCTCGAGGAGGGCATGGTGCTGGCGGTCGAGCCGATGGTGACCGCCGGCCGCCACGCGGTCCGCGTCGGGGAGGATCACTGGTCGATCTTCTCCCAGGACGGATCTCTGGCCGCCCACTTCGAGTTCACGATCGCGGTGACGGCCGAAGGACCGCGGATCCTCACCCCGTGGCACGAGGCCGACAACGGCCGCGCCGCCGCGTAGCAGCCATCCACGCCATGGAGCGACCTGAGCCTGCCCAGAGGGGAGCGACGACGCCTCCAGCGGAAGCCGCCGGGGCAAATCCGGTTGGGAATTTGCCCTGCTAACATCATTCCGCTGCGCCTGTGGGGCGAATTCTCGCCCCGTCTGCGCCCCTCGGTGAGGTAGCGGCGACCGTACCGGTCGCCAGAGCCGCGCCGCAGGAATCACCGGAATATCTTCTCGATAGAGAGAGCGAAGCGAGCGTGAAAGTACGACCGTCGGTCAAACCGATGTGTGAGAAGTGCAAGATCATCCGCCGTAACGGGCGGGTGCTCGTGATCTGCTCGAATCCACGTCACAAGCAGCGACAGGGCTAGGAGAAATGGCGCGAATCTCGGGGATCAATATCCCTCTCAACAAGCGGGTCGAGATCGGCCTTACATATATCTACGGGATCGGACGTTCCACCTCGAACGAGTTGCTGGCCAAGGTCGGCATCGAGCCCGATCGTAAGGTCCGCGATCTCACCGAAGACGAGGTCGTGCAGCTGCGCGAGCTGATCGACAACGACGTCACCGTCGAGGGGGATCTGCGCCGCGAGCGCTCGCAGAACATCAAGCGCCTGCAGGAGATCGGCTGCTACCGCGGGCTGCGCCATCGTCGCGGCCTGCCCGTGCGCGGGCAGAACACCAAGACCAACGCGCGCACGCGTAAGGGTCCCAAGCGGATGCAGGTCGCCGGCAAGAAGAAAGCGGCTAAGAAGTGAGCCCGGCTCCGCGGAGACCACAGCGCGGCCGCCGCCGTGTACGCAAGAACATTCCGGTTGGGCAGGCGCACATCAAGACTTCGTTCAACAACACCATCGTGTCGCTCACCGACCGCGAGGGCAACGTGATCGCCTGGGAGTCGGCCGGTGGTGCCGGCTTCAAGGGATCGCGCAAGTCGACTCCGTTCGCCGCCCAGGTCACCGCCGACGCGGCCGCCCGAAAGGGCATCGATCACGGCCTGCAGAAGGTCGAGGTGTTCGTCAAGGGCCCCGGATCGGGCCGTGAGACCGCGATTCGCTCGTTGCAGGCGGCTGGCCTTGAAGTGACCGGCGTCAAGGACGTCACGCCCCAGGCCCACAACGGCTGCCGACCCCGAAAGCGCAGGCGCGTCTAGTCATGGCTCGAGATACCGGTGCACAGTGCAAGCAGTGCCGTCGCGAGGGACAGAAGCTGTTCCTCAAGGGCGAGCGCTGCCTGACCGACAAATGCGGGGTCGAGCGACGCTCCTACCCGCCCGGCGACCACGGTCGCGGGCGCCAGAAGCAGAGCGAGTACCGCGTCCAGCTGCGGGAGAAGCAGAAGGCCAAGCGCTACTACGGCGTGCTGGAGAAGCAGTTCCGGATTTACTACCAGAAGGCCTCGCGCCAGCAGGGCGTGACCGGCGAGAACCTCCTGCGGATGCTCGAGTGCCGTTTCGACAACGTGCTGGTGCGGCTCGGCTTCGCGGCCTCGCGCCGCCAGGCGCGGCAGCTGATCCTCCACGGCCACTGGACCGTGAACGGGCGCCGGGTGAACATCCCCAGCTACCAGCTGCGCGACAGCGACGTGATTGCGATCCACCCGCGTTCGACGGCCACCCAGGTGATCCGCGACGCCACCGAGCTGACCGGGCAGGTGCCGGCATGGCTCCAGGCCGATCACGACGGGCTGACCGCCAAGGTCCTGCGTAAGCCAGAGCGGCGGGAGATCGCCGCGCCGGTGCAGGAGCAGCTCATCGTCGAGCTGTACTCGAAGTAGACCAACTTTTTACAAAGTCGCGCGGCCAGACGGCTCCCGCGGCGCTAACAGCCGCCTCGGCGGCCAGGAACCCACGACGTTAGGACAGTGAGATGCTTGACTTCCAAGTCCCCCGAATCTCGAGCGAGTCAGCCGATGACACGCGCGGTACGTTCACGATCGAGCCACTGGATCGGGGGTTCGGCTACACCTTTGGCAACTCGCTGCGCCGCGTGCTGCTCTCCTCCCTCGCGGGCGCGGCCGTCACCAGCGTCCGCATCGAGGGTGTCGCGCACGAATTCTCCACCATCCGCGGCGTCAAGGAGGACGTCACGGACATTGTCCTGAACTTGAAGGGCGTGGTCTGTCGAATGCACTCGGACGCCACCGAGATCGAGGCCCCGCTGGTGGTGACCGGCCCGGGCGACATCACCGCCAAGGACATCGACCTGCCGTCGGGCGTCGAGATCCTCAACCCTGATGCCCACATCGCCACGCTGGAGAAGAAGACCAAGCTCGAGGTCTACCTGACCATCGGCCGCGGCCGGGGATACCGGCCGGCCGAGGAGAACAAGTCAGCCGACCAGCCCATCGGCGTGATCCCGATCGACTCGATCTTCTCGCCCGTGCGGCGCGTCGCCTACAACGTCGAGCAGGCGCGTGTCGGTCAGAAGACCGACTTCGACAAGCTCACCCTCGACATCGAGACTGACGGATCGATCGATCCGCATGCCGCGCTGCGTGAGGCGGCCGAGATCCTGATCTCCCAGCTGGCCATCTTCACCGACGCCGATCGTGTCGTGGAGCTGCGTGAGGTGGGCACTCCGGGCGCGCTCGACGCCGGACTCGTGGGCGCCGGCCAGGTCGGCTCCAACTCGCGTCCGCCCAACGCGATGGACGACATCCTGATCGAGGAGCTGGAGCTCGGCGTTCGCTCCTACAATTGCCTCAAGCGGGCGGGAATCCAGACCGTGGGCGATCTCGTGTCCAAGACCGAAGGCGAGCTCAATGCGATCCCCAACTTCGGCAAGAAGTCGATCGACGAGGTGATCGAGACTCTGCACGCGCGGGGGCTCGGGCTCCGCGACGAGTAAGGAGCAGCATGCGCCACCAGCGTCAGCGATATCAACTCAGTCGCAGCTCCGCGCACCGCAAGGCGCTGCTGATGAACCTCAGCAAAGAGGTGATCGATCACGAGCGGATCCAGACCACCGAGGCCAAGGCCAAGGCGCTCAAGCCCGAGGTCGAGAAGCTGATCACGCTGGCCAAGCGTGGTGACCTGCATGCGCGCCGCCAGGCGCTGTCGGCTCTGGGGCAGGACAAGTTCATCGTCTACAAGCTGTTCGAGGAGATCGCCCCCCGCTACACCGAGCGTCCGGGCGGCTATACGCGGATCCTGAAGCTCGGGCCGCGGCGGTCCGATTCGACGGAGATGGTTCTGCTCGAGCTGGTGTAGGGGAGTTCGCGGCGCGAACTCCCCGCTGCCGCATCACGTGCCTCCGCCTGTTGCCCGCCTGCTGATCGAGTACGACGGAACCGGCTTTGCCGGCTGGGCCCGCCAGGCGGGCCGGCGCACGGTCCAGGCGGAGCTGGAACGAGCCCTTCAGGTGACGCTGCGCCGCGCCGCGGTGCCGCTGACGGTCGCCGGGCGCACCGACGCCGGTGTCCACGCCAGTGGCCAGGTGGCCAGCTACGCCGGAGAGCCGGCGCGAGTGGAGTCGCTCAATGCGCTGCTTCCCGACGATGTCGCGGTGCTGGAGTGCGCGGCCGCGCCACCGGGCTTCGACGCTCGGCGGGACGCCACCAGCCGCATCTACCGCTACCGCCTCCTGACCCGGCGGGCCCGCAGTGCGCTCGCCCCGCGGCGGGGGCTGCACTGGTCCCAACCGCTTGACCTGGCCGCGCTGGAGGCGTCCGCGGCCGTCCTGCCCGGCACGCACGACTTCACCGCCTTCACCCCCACCGAGACCGACCACGTCCGTTTCACCCGCGACGTGATGCGGGCGGCGTGGTGCCGGTCCGGTGATGACACGCTGGAGTTCTGGATCGAGGCCGACTCCTTCCTGCGCCACATGAATCGCGTATTGGTGGGCACGATGCTCGAGGTGGGGAGTGGAAGGCGCTCCCTGAAGGGCTTCGAGGCCCTGCTGGCCGGGCGTCCGCGCTCTGACGCGGGGCCTACGGCGCCACCCCACGGCCTGTATCTGGCCGGCGTCGCCTACGCGGGCGTCGCCGCCGGTCCGAGCGCTGACGGACTTCACCACTCGGGCCGCGGCTCGGCGCCCTGGCGCGAATCGCGTAGGCGCCTGCGCGCCTCATAGCATTCATCGTCATGAGGGTCCTACTCACCAACGACGACGGGATCGAGGCCGCGGGCCTGCAGGCGCTCCGGCGCGCGCTGATCAAGCTGCCCTCAGTGCAGCTGGCGGTGATCGCGCCGGATGGCAACCGCTCGGCGATGGCTCGCTCGATCACCACCCGGCGCCCGCTCTGGGTCCAGGAGGTCGACTTCGACGACGGTACGGTCGGCTACGCCACCGACGGGACTCCGGTCGACTGCGTCCGCCTGGCTCGCCTCGGGTTGATCGAGGGCTTCGAAGCTGAGCTGGTCGTTTCGGGCATCAACCACGGCTCCAACCTCGGCGACGACATCACCTACTCGGGGACCGTGGCGGCGGCCCTGGAGGCGATCGTCCTGGGTCTGCCGGGGATCGCGGTGTCGCAGCAGTCAAGCTCGATGGAGCTGGACTTCCGCGCTGGGTCAGGCTTTGACTTCGAGGTCGCGGCGACGTTCACGGCGCGGTTGGTCGCCGAGCTGGAGAACGTGCCGCTGCCCTCGGGGACCTTGCTCAACATCAATGTTCCCGGCGCGGCGCCCGACGGCGTGGCCGTGGCCCGGCTGGGCAAGCGAATCTACCGGGACGAGCTGGCGCTGGTCGACGAGGGCGCCGGCGGGCGGCGGCTGTATCGAATCTACGGCGACGCCAGCTTCGAGCGTGACGAGACCGGCACCGATCTCGCGGCGGTGGCGGCGGGCCAGATCGCGGTCACGCCGATCCACTTCGACCTCACCGACCGCGACGGGCTCGATGCGCTGCAGCGCTACGACCTCGGCCGGCTGATCGCGCCCGCCGCGGATGAGGTGACCGGGAGCGAGCTGTGACGGCCGCGGGCGAGGATGCCGCGCCGGGGGTGGCCGCGGGCGAGGACCCCGCCCCGCGGGTGGGCGAGCTGCGCCGGCAGCTCGAGCATCACGGCTATCGCTATTACGTCCTCGACGATCCCGAGATCGGCGATGACCAGTACGACGCCCTGCTCGACGAGCTACGCCGGCTCGAGGCCGAGCATCCGGAGCTGGTCACGCCCGATTCACCCACCCAGCGGGTGGGCGGGGAACCGGTCAGCGATCTGGTCAAGGTCAGGCACCCCGAGCCGATGCTGTCGCTGGCCAACGCCCGGTCGGGGGAGGAGCTGCGGGCCTGGATCCAGCGGATGCGCAACCATCTCGCCCGCGAGGGGATCGAGGATCCGCAGTTCGAGTTCGTGGCCGAGCCGAAGATCGACGGGCTGGCCATCTCGTTGATCTACCGCCACGGAGTGTTCGAGCGCGGAGCGACCCGGGGCAACGGCGAGATCGGCGAGGACGTCACCCACAACCTGCGCACCATCGGCTCGATCCCGCTGCGACTGGATATGGACGATCCGCCCGCGCTGCTCGAGGTCCGCGGCGAGGTCTACATATCGCTGCCGGACTTCGCGGCGATCAACGAGCGACGAGCCGAGGCGGGGCTGTCGACGTTCATGAACCCGCGCAACTCGGCGGCCGGCACCATCCGCCAGCTCGACCCCAAGCTCGCCGCGGAGCGCCCCCTGTCGCTGTGGTGCTACGCGATCGGCGTCAACGAGGGACTCTCGCTGGAGTCCCACTGGGACGCGCTCCAGTGGCTGCGTGAACACCGCTTCCCCGTCCATCCCGACGTCAAGAAGCTGCACACCGACGATGAAGTGGTGGCTCAGTGCCGGGCCTGGGAGCAGCGACGTGGATCGCTCCAGTTCGAGATCGACGGTGTGGTCGTCAAGGTCAACCAGTTCGAGCTCCAGCGACGCCTCGGGGTCGTGGGTCGTGACCCGCGCTGGGCGATCGCGTGGAAGTTCCCGCCGACCACGGCGGTGACCCGCCTGAATGCGATCAACTGGAATCCCGGCAAGTTCGGGGACCTGCATCCGTACGCGGTCCTCGAGCCGGTGCACGTGGCCGGCGTCACGATCAAGCTCGCCACCCTGCACAACGAGGAGGACCTCGCCCGCAAGGACATCCGCGAGGGCGAGGAGGTGATCGTGCTCCGAGCCGGGGACGTGATCCCCCAGGTGCTCTCCCCGGCGCCCCACGTCGCCGAGCGCGAGGATCGCCCGCCGCCGCCCCGTGCGCCCGAGCGCTGTCCGGTCTGCGGTACGCCCACGGTCAAGCCGCCGGATGGCGTGTTCACCCGCTGTCCCAACCGTGACTGTCCCGGCCGCCGCTGGCAGCTGCTCAAGCACTACGTCGGCGCGATGGACATCGACGGTCTCGGCGAGAAGCAGGTCAACCTGTTCATGGAGCTCGGCTGGGTCCGCACCGCCGCCGACTTCTACCGGCTCACCGCTGAGCAGATCGCCGAGCGCAGCGGCTTCGGCCAGGTCTCGGCCGAGAAGCTGGTGGCGGCGGTGGCCAACTCCAAGCGCCAGCCGTTCGGGCGGCTGCTGTCCGCCCTCGGACTCGAGGAGGTCGGCCCGGTGGTCGGGCGCAACCTCGCCCAGCAGTTTCGCACCATCGACTCGCTCCTGGCCGCTGCGCCGGAGGAGATCGAGAACACACCGGGGATCGGCGCGAAGATGGCGCGGATGATCCACGATCAGCTGCACGAGGAGCAGATGGAGGCGCTGATCGCCGACCTGCGCCAGGAGGGTCTGACCTTCGAGGAGGAGGGACCACCTCCCGGCGAGGGTCCTCTGGCGGGTCGGACGCTGGTGCTCACCGGCACCCTGCCCGACCTCACCCGCGAGCAGGCGACCGAGCGCATCCTGGCCGCCGGCGGTCGGGTGACCGGCTCTGTCTCGCGCAAGACCGACTACGTCGTGGCCGGCGACAGTCCGGGGGGGAGCAAGCTCGCCCAGGCCGAGCGGCTGGGGGTTCCGGTCATCGATGAGCCCGGCTTGGTCGGCCTGCTCGGCGAGTAGGGGCTACGGGTGCTGTGGCGCGGGGTCCGGCCGGGCGGCTGACCCGGGTGAGGGCCGGCCGGGCTGCCGACCCCGCGCTAACCGCCGTAGCGGGCCAGCGCGACCATCATCTGATTCTGGATCGGGTGGGCGTAGTAGGGGTAGATGCCGTTCATCAGAAACGCGAACGCGAGGGTGTGCCCGTCCCGCGCCCGGCAGTAGCCGGCCACATTGGAGACATCGTGCAGAGTTCCGGTCTTGCCGCGGCAGCGGCCCTGAGCGTAGGTGCCCCGCATCTCCTGCTGGAGCGTGCCAGTCCGTCCCGCCACGGCGAGCGAATTGGTGAACGGGGCGTTGGCGGCCATCCCCTTCAGCAGCGTGACGACGTCCAGCGGCGTCGTGCGGTCGTAGCGCGAGAGTCCTGAGCCATCGTTCAGGCGCGGATGGATGCCGAAGCTCTGGGCCAGCTGCGCTCGCACCGCGGCGGCGCCGTCGGCGGTCGTGCCGCCGGTTCCGAAGTGCGCTCCGACGGCCTTGACCAGCATCTCGGCGAAGTAGTTGTCCGACGGAGTGTTGGTGAGCGAGATCAGGGTCGCGATCGGGGGCGACTGGACCTGCGCCAGCGGGACGGCATTGGCGGGCGTCGGGCCGGCGCTCACCGGCGTCGCGGCCGGCATGGCGACTCCGGCCGCCTTCAGGGCGCTGACCAGCTCAAGGCCCGCCTGCACGGCGGGATGCTGGTAGTAGGTCGTGCCGTTGCTGCTGGTCCACCCGCGGTCATAGGAGAGCGCGCTCAACTCGCCTTCCACGTCGGTCGACGGCTGAAAGCCCGTGGCCGGGGTGCCACGGAGCGAGTCGAACATCGACTCATCCGCGACCACGTTCCCGTCCAGCGCTCGCATGCCGGTGGCCCCGAGAAGATTCTCGACCAGCTGCTGCATGGTCGCTCCGGTCCCGGCGCCGTAGAAGGAGCTATCGAACGAGGCGGCCCCGAAGGTCGGGTCCCCGCCGCCGCGCAGGTACAGCGTCCCGGTGAAGGTGCCTCCCTGCTGGGCGCCCACGGCGAGCAGCGAGGTGGTCAGGGTTCCGGTGGGACCGAAACTCAGCAACGCCGTAGAGGTCGTGAACAGCTTCTCGACCGAAGCGGGGAGGCGGCGCAGACGAGCGCGTTTGGAGAAGAGGGTCTGGCCGGTGCTGAGGTCGACCACGTCGGCGCCGCTGTAGGCACCGGCGGCGCGCATCCCTGCGTTCAGCGTCCGGACCAACGTATGCTGCGCCGACGAGCCGGGCGGGCCGGCGGCCAGCGCGGCGGCGTCGACGCTCCCCAGCAGCGCCAGCGATGCCGCGAGCGTCAGGAGGAAGGCTCTCATCCAGGCTCTATAACCACTCAGCTCAGCGAAAGCTGCGGTTTCCGGCCTCGATCGGGCCTAGAATCCGGCGGCATGGGCAAGCTCGTGAAGCTCGACGCCCCGGCGACCGCTCGCACCATCTCATCGCCGCGCTCGGGCGCGGCCCGCCGGCCGCGGCGATCCAAGTCGGCCCTCGTGCTCGGCGGCGGCGGTCTGACCGGTGGGGTGTATGAGATGGGCGCCCTGCGCGCGCTCGATCTTCTCTCCGTCAATACGACGGTCAACGAGTTCGACGTCTACGTCGGGACCAGCGCCGGCGCCTTCGTGGCCGCGGCCGTCGCCAATGGCGTCACCCCGGAGGAGATGATGCGGGTGATCGTGCAGAAGGTCCCGACGCCGTTCCCGGACGCCCGTATCAGCTCGCTCCTGCGCCCCAACTACAAGCAGTTCGCGTCCCGCGGTCTGCTCTTCCCCCTCCGCCTCGCGCAGCTGCTGCGGACCCTGGCGCGGGACGTCGGTCAGATCTCCGCCGTGGACATCGTCCTGGGCCTGGCCGAGGCGCTCCCCTCGGGCCTGTATTCCGGGGAGGGAGTGGAGAGCTACGTCCGGCGGATCCTCTCCGATCCCGACCGCACCGACGACTTTCGGCTGCTGCGCAGCGACCTCTACCTGGCCGGCACCGATCTCGACACCTGCGAGCGGATCGTGTTCGGAGCCGAGGGCTGGGACGACGTTCCGATCTCCAAGGCCGTCAGCGCCTCCAGCGCGCTGCCGATGATCTACAAGCCGGTCAAGGTCAAGGACCGCGAGATCGTTGACGGCGGCCTGGTGTCCACCACGAACCTCGACATCGCGGTCGAGGCGGGGGCCAAGTTCATCGTGGTGGTCAACCCTCTGGTCCCCTACGTCAATACGTTTCAGAAGCAAATCCCCACGCTCACGGGCTCGCGGCCGCGTCGGGTCTCGGACATGGGCTTCCCGCAGATCGGCTACCAGGCGTTCAAGCTGCTCGCCCACCAGCGGTTGCACGAGATCGCCAAGGGGTGGGAGCAGCGCTATCCCGGCGTGGACATCATCCTGATCGAGCCGGATACGAGCGACGAGCTGATGTTCCAGACCAACGTCATGAACTTCACGTCACGGGTCGAGATCGCCCGCCACGGCTTTCAGTCGGTGACGCTCAAGCTCGCGCACGACTATCCGCGGTTCAAGCGCATCTGCGCACGCCACGGCATCGAGATCTCTGCCACCCGTGTGCGCAAGGTGGTCAAACACTTCGAGGCCGAGCGCGAGCCGACCCGGGCCTGGCGCAAGATCCTCGAGCAGACCACCTCGACGCTGCTACGTCAGTCGGCCCAGCAGTAGCGGCGATATGCGCTGGCGCCGAGCCGCGGTCGTTCCGGGCGGCGCGGTGTGCGCTGGCGCCGACCCGCAGTCGTACGTGGCGGCGCGCCTGCGTACTGGCGCGGACCTGTGGTCCTGTCTGACGGCGCGGCTGCGCGCCGTCACGCGGAGCAGCGGCCCCGTCCGGCGGGTGAGCTACGCGCTGGCCGCCTGTGGCTGCGCCGCGGCCGAACTCGGCACCTCGCGCAGATTGGAGAGGAAGAGGGTCTTGTCGATCCGACCGTTGAAGATCGGGACGCCCAACTCGACGCATTTGACGATCACGTCGCGCCGTTCGAGTCCGGCTTCGCGCGCGAGCTCGGTGGGCGTCAGGTGATTAGCCATCGGTATATCTCTCCTTTGCCGTTCACTACATGCTCACAATTATGCCGCGTCGCCCGGACGGCGGCAACGGTTCCGGACCAATTTTCTTCCCCTGATTGATCGAGTCCGGTGGCTGCGGGTATGTAGGAAGAAGAAGCCGTTAGACAACGGCTCGGCTGAACGCTAAAGTTCACCTAAAGATCGGTAGGGATCCGTCCAATCATGACTGGCCAGATGGCACCAGCGCTGAGCCCGAACCCGTTGTCGGCACTCGACAGCGAGTCGAACCTCGTTGCCGCTGCGCGGGCCGGCGATGACCGGGCGTTCGCCGAGCTGTACGCGCGATATCAGGATCGCATTCGGGCGTTCATTCTGGGCAAGGTGCACGATCATGGTCGGGCCGAGGACATCGCGCAGGAGGTGTTCATCTCCGCGCTGCGCCGACTCCGCGTCAGCGAGCAGACCATCGCCTTCAAGCCGTGGATCTACGAGATCGCCAAGAACGCCTGCATAGATGAGTTTCGGCGCCGCCGCCGCGTACGCGAAGTATCGCTCGACGCCGATCAAGACCTACCCTTCGACCGCCGCGGTCTGATGGCGCTGGCTCCGACCCCAGCGGCCGCTATCGAGAGCAAGCTGCAACTTGAGGATCTGCAGGGCGCCTTCAGCGGACTGTCGGAAACCCATCACAAACTGCTGGTCATGCGCGAGTTGGAAGGGCGGTCCTATAGCGAGATCGCGGCCACCATGGGCATGTCGCTGCCGATGGTGGAGAGCGCTCTGTTCCGCGCCCGCCACAAGCTGACCGAGGAGTACGACGAACTCGCCAGCGGCAGGCGCTGTGGGCAGGTTCAGGCCGCAATCGACACCGGTCGGGTGCAGTCCCTCCGCTCGATGGGCGTTCGCGAGCGACGCCAGCTGACGCGCCATCTGGCGCACTGTCAGCCCTGCCGGCGCGAAGCGCTTCTGGCCGGCGTCGACGAGTCGCTGGTCAAGCCGCGCAGCATCGCGGCCCGTATCGCCGCCCTGCTGCCGTTCCCGCTGTGGCAGTGGCCCTGGGGCGGCGGTTCCGGTGGGGCCGGCTCGGGTGGGGTCGGTTGGGGCGGCGCGGGCGTCCGTGAGGGCGGACGGGCTCCAGGCCGAGGCTGGCTGGGCCGCACCGGCGGTCATCACCTCAGCGCCACCCAGTCGTTGCAATCCGTCGCTGGTGCGGTCGGTCCCACGGGCACCTCGATCACCTCGATCACGCTCGGGCAGGCCGCCGCGACCGTGGCCGCGCTCGCGATTGCGGGCGCCGGAGGCGGAGCGGTAACCGGCCTGTGGGGATCCAAACCCGCGGCCAAGCCGGCTGCCGTGACTCGGCTGGTGCCAACCTCCTCGCCGGCGGCCGTCAGTACGCATTCCGGGAGCGGAGCCGCTTCGATTGCCTTCCCCCGCGCCAGCGCCGCCTTCGCCGGCGCCGCCGGACTGCAGCTCGGACAGCCTTTGCCGCTCAGCCGTGGGTCCCGCACCGGGACCGCCGGAAACACAGCCCCTCGCTCCGGACCGCCGAGCACGAAGACATCAAGCACCACCCGCACTCCGGGCACGACCAGTCCGACCCGAGCCGGCGGCAAGAACCGAGCGGGCGGAACGACCGCGACGACGAAAACCGGCGGCTCCCTGGTGACGAGAACCACGGGGAAAGTGGCGGGTGCGCCGTCCAGAATCGTCTCGACCGTGACCGGCGTGACGCACACCAGCGTCCCCACGGTCGGCAAGGTGCTGCGGGGCACGGTGGGCGGCGTGGTGCAGGGCACCGGCCGGGTGCTGCGGGGCACGGTGGGCAGGGTTGTGCAGGGCACGGGCCGGGTGCTGCGGGGCACGGTGGGCAGGGTTGTGCAGGGCACCGGCCGGGTGCTGCGGGGCACGGTCGGCAGGGTCGTGCACGGCACCGGTCGGGTGCTGACGGGCACGGTCGGCAGGGTCGTGCACGGCACCGGCAGCGTCGTCACGGGCACGGTCGGAGGGGTCGCTCAGGGCACGGTGGGCCGGGTGCTCCCGCCGCCGCTGCCACCGACCGCGAGCCGAGTCCTTCCGCCGTCGGCATCGGGCGCCACCGGCTCCGGCTCCGGCTCTGGCTCCGGCTCCGGCTCTGGCGCGTCGGCCTCGGGCGGCTCGGCCGCGTCGTCGTCCTCTGCCGCTTCTGGCATCGTGGCCCCTGTCACCAGGACGGCCAAGAAGATCACCCGGACCCTGGGCGACACGCTCTCGGGCCTGCTCCCGTAGCCGCCTGTCTCCTGTGGCGGGCCTCTTCCCGTAGCGGGCTTTCCACCCGTCTGCACGCCTCGGCGAGGCCGGCGGCCCCGCGGCCGGCGCGTCCCCACCTGCGATTTGCGCCAAATCACTTCCGGGGCAAGCGATTTGTCACCGAATGCACGTATAGGTGCCGTTCTGTGGAAAATCGCCGGCTGGGCGGGAGGTTTGACGCGGATTGCATGCCCACCGGCGTGGCCCCGCCAATCCCGCGGCGAGCTCGAGCGGAGGCGCCCGCGCCGCCGATGCCCGGTTTGCGCCCTTCGCCGGTCACGTCGCCCGTCAGCTCCAGGGCGGGGTCGCACAGACGAGCGCCTATGGGATACTGGGTCGATCGGGGCGTGGCGCAGCCTGGTAGCGCGCACCGTTCGGGTCGGTGAGGTCCCCGGTTCAAATCCGGGCGCCCCGATTATTTGTGCGGATTTGCAGGGATCTTGTGGAGCGGGGAGCGGCCGCGGATCACAGACATGGCGCCTTCAGCGGGTGAGTCCGCAAAAGCCGCTTGCAATGCCACTTCGAACAACTTCGAGCCACGGCGCAGCCACCTCCCGGGTCTGCGGGATCTCGATCCGCAGCTCACCCTGACCCGTCTTCTTCATGGCGTCGAGATCGCCGACGCGGATCACGGCACGTCGGGGGCTGTCATCGCGCCGGGCTCCGGGATAGCGCCTCGACGGCGTCCTCGATTGTGTGCCGGTTACTACGGTTGAAGCCGTTGGCTAGCAGGCAGCAGGCGAGACCATCGGGGCGCCCCAGCTGACGCGCGATCCGCGCCTCAACACGTCCGCGCACGCTCATGGCCGCCGGTCGTAGGGTGGCTCAACTTGTCCCGATCTTGGAGGCGGCGGGCCCGCCGCGCAGGGGGCGGGCTGTGAGGGCGCGCTGTTCGTTGTCGCGCAGTCGTGGTGCGTAGTGGGCAAAGAAGACCTTGGCGACGAGTTCGCGTCGGCTGCGGACGCCGGTCTTCTCGAAGATCGATTTGAGGTGCTCTTTGACGGTGTGAACGGAGATGTGCAGCGCTTGGCCCATCTCGACCGTGCTGACGCCACCCAGCACTTGCCGGGCGACGTCCTGCTCGCGGTCGGTGAGACCGTAGGCGGCCATCAACAATGGTGTGATGCGCGCGGGATGGGCCGGCTCGACGATGACCGCGACTCGGCGCCGGCCGCCGGAATCCAGAACGGCTCCATGGAGCAGGATCCACCGCCCGGTGCGTGAGAGCACGCGCGCGAAGGCGACCTCGCCGGGTGCCTGGGTGGTGGCGCTACGAAGTGCCTGGCCGGCGACCGAGAGGACGGCGTGAGGCAGCGCGTCCGCCCCCCTGTCGCCACCGGGAAGCTCGGCCAGCCACTGCTCGACGCCGGGGGTAAGCGAGTCCGGCTCGAAGCTCTCGGTCAGCACCACCAGGCCCGGGGCTTCGGGTTGCTCAGGTTCGGTTGCCTCGCCGACGAGCAGGCCGCGGCGGGCGCCATCAGCCAACTGCGGAGCGAGCACGCGTAAAAGCTCACGCTCGTCAGGGGAGAATTGCGGCTGACCGGGCGCGCGGTAGAGCGCCAGCACACCCCACGTCTCGCCGGTGCGGGTCCGCAGCGCCACCATCAGCTCCTGGTCGCCGCCATAAGGCTGGATATACCGCGCGAATCGCGGGCTGCGTGAAGGATCGCCGCCAGTCACATCATGCAGCGTCGAGAGCCCGATGCTGAGACGCGCGATGTCGGCCAGCTTGTGGCAGTCGTCATCCCGGTACTCGTGCGCGAGCCAATCGCCTGGAAGCTCAGGAATCATCCCATGGTCGTAGTGGCTGGTAACCAGAAGGGACGCCGGATCCAGCGTGTACCAGCAGGGCGTCAAGTGGTGCGGAATCGCCGGGGTCAGCGCGTCACGCGCCTGGTCCCAAAAGGCAACCAGGTCAAGTCCCTGGCCGACGGCCCGCGCGATCCGCTCCACGGCGCGCTCCTTGGCGTACCAGCCCATCGCGACCAATCCTAAGCCGGTGTCGGCTGTTTGACGAGCGCGAGCTCTACGACCGGAACGGCGACGCACGCCCGCGGGCAATGGCTCAATCGACCCGCTGCCATATCTCGCGCTGACTCGCCGCGAGAGCGTCGGCAGCGTTCGGGGGCTCGAACTCTCGGTACATCGGCACTACTCCTCGTCCCCACTCGTAGTCGGCCACCGGGCGCTCACTGCGCAGGACGTCCGTGACCTAAAGCCTCTTTGTCGATGACGGCGAATCCTGAACGATCAACGACAGCCGGCAAATACCACGAAGGTGGTATTGGGCGCGCTCGCGGCCACCCCTAGCTTGGCCGGCCATGGCAGCAGGCGCACGAACCCCAGAGGAGCTCGAGACGCTGCTGGAAGACGCGTTCGTGATGCACGACCGCTCAGCACTCGTCTCGCTCTTCGAGACAGACGCGGTCCTGGCGTCCGGCGACTCGAACGCCGCCGGCGCGCGGTCGCCTGCACATCGTCGAGGCGGCAGCGCAGATGTGGGCACGCGAAGAGCACGTACCTCGCGGACCCACTTCGCGTGCTGCAAGCCCGCCGCACCGCGCTCATCGCCGGCCGACACGCCACCACCGTCGCACGCCGGTCAAGCGATGGCAGCTGGCGCTACGCAATCGCTCTCCTGCACACCCAACCACAACCATCAAGGAGCACAACATGAGCCAGACCACGATCGAACCTACCGTCCCCACAGCCGGCGCCGAGAAGGGCGAGGCCCGCTGGTGGTGGGGCAACCTCGCGGTCCTCAAGCTGACTGGCGAGGACACCCGCGGCGGGCTGACCATCGTCGAGGTCACGATGGGACCGGGGAGGATGGCGCCGCCGCACGTCCACCACCGCGAGGAAGAAACCTTCCTCGTCACTAAAGGGCAGCTCACATTCCAGATCGGCGAGAAGACCATCAAGGCAGAACCCGGAGACGTCGTCGTCGGTCCACGCGACATCCCCCACCGCTTCACCGCCGGCCCCGACGGCGCCACAGTGCTGTTCCTACTCACACCAGCGGGACTCGAAGAACTCATCCGTGAGCAGAGCACTCCCGCAACCAGGCGACAGCTGCCCGCCCCAGGCGACGTCTCGCCACCCGACCTCGATCAGATGCGAGAAACCGCGCTGCGCTACGGCTGCGAACTCCTCGTCTAACCAGGATGAGCCTCTCGGAGCGATCGCTGACGGCAGGGCGATCGGCATGGCCGCCACAAGGCTCACGCTGGGCGCGTCACCGAGGGCGCCGATGCGATCAGCTCGATCGGGAACTGGTGCGGGCCGCCGAGACGATTCGGCCCAATCGAGCTGACCGTCGACGCGGTGTCGGCCGCCCACTCGCCCGGCCGACGGCTCAGGATTCGGCGGTGGCTTGGTCGCGACCACCAGCAGGACATGGCCGCGGCAGTCCGATTCCTCGCCTCCCGACCGGCGCGTGGGACGATGCATGAACTCGTTATCACCGCTGTCGGCACCCGATCATTGCCGTGAGCCGCTACGCGCTCGATGGCGGTGCCGAGGACCTTCGACGCCTCGTGCGCATCTCTGAGCTGTCCGCGAATAGCGTCCGCGGCGCTGCGCCGGGTCCAGATCCGGGAAGGATGGAAGGCGATCGAGTGCGGCTGCGGTCCGATCGGTGGCCTCGGGGTGTTGGCAGAGATGGTCGGCCGGAGCGGGCGGGTGGTGGGTGTCGACTTCAACGAATCGGCCGTGCAGCAGGCACGGTCGACGGTTGCGACGTTTGGCTTCGACAACGTCGAGGTCCTCGCGGGCGACGTCCACGACCTTGATGCCGCGGCGTTCGGCGGGCCTTTCGACCTCGCCTACACGCACTGTTTCCTCATGCACCAGAGCAACACGGCACGGACACTCGCGCAGATCGCCGATCTTGTTCGTCCCGGTGGCTGGATCGTCAGCCAAGAGCCACTCCGGACACCCGCGCCGCGTTCGCATCCCCACCTCGACGCGCTCAGCGACTACTGGGAGCTGCTGCACGCCCTGCTGAAGCGAGGCGGCGCACCGCAGTGCTCCGCCGAGGAGCTCCCGCGCGTCGCCGCCGACACCGCGCTCGAGGTGCACAAGGCGAACGGGTTCTTCAACATCATGGCGCCGGGCGAAGGGTTCGAGCTTCACGCTGGCACCCTCGCCGCCATCCGGGAGGGCGCCGCCCAGTCTGGAATCGCCACGGCAGACCAGCTCGACGAACTGCTCGCTTCCTCCGCGCCGCCAAGCCCGAGCAGTACCAGTGGGTGACCACCCCCTTTTTCCTTGACCTCGCGCTACGCAAGCCCTCGCAGGCCAAGCTGGCCGCCGATAAGCAACCCAGGAGACAAGATGCCAACGCTCCAGTTCGAACATCCGATCAAGGACCACGCCACGTAGAAAGCCGCATTCGACCGTGAGCCGATCGCCCGGCGCGGGCTCGAGGTCCGACGCATGTGATCTACCGCCTATCCGCGGATCCGCAATACATCAAGCACTGGGGCTACATCACCCGCGAGCCCGACCATCACGACGGCCGTGGACGCGTAATCCACCTCACCGACCGCGGCGAGGAACTGATGCGCACGATCAGATCCATCCATGCGGAGGTCGAGAGCAGCTGGATCGCCCAACTTGGCCAACGGAAGTTCGCCGCCCTGCGGGACACCCTGACTCAGATCACCCAGCATCATGCTCTGAGCCCTACGCAGTGATCTCGACTTAGAAGTTCCAAATGCTGGGGCTGGCGACCCAAGATGCTTCGAGCCGACCCGCCTGCCCGAGCGGTTTCAAATGCCGACGGAGCGCATGCCGCCGGAGTCGTAGCGCTCTCCGCTGGGCGGAGGGATCGCTTCGTCGATGCAAGCGACATCGTCGGGGCTGAGGCGGACGGCAGCCGCGGCGACGTTCTCATCCAGGTATTTCACGCGCTTGGTGCCGGCGATCGGCACGATCTCGTTGCCCTGGTGCAGTACCCAGGCGATCGCGAGCTGGGCTGACGTGATCCCTTTCTCAGCTGCGAGCTTCCCGATCGCGTCGGCCAGGTGCAGGTTGTGGGCGAGGTTCTCCTGGGCGAACCGCGGCTGGCTGCGGCGAACGTCGCCTTCCGTGAAGTCCAGTGGATTTCGGTAGCGACCGGTCAGAAATCCATGCCCGAGAGGCGCGTAGGCCACGAGGCCGATCCCAAGGTCCCGCAGCAGAGGCAGGATCTCGGTTTCCACCTCCCGGCTCCAGAGCGAGTACTCGATCTGTACCGCGGTGATCGGGTGCACGGCGTGAGCTCGGCGGATCGTCTCAGCGCCGGGCTCGGACAGGCCGAGGTAGCGGACTTTGCCTTCGCTGACAAGTTCCGCCATCGCGCCGACGGTTTCCTCGATCGGAGTTGCCGGGTCGACACGGTGCTGGTAGTAGAGGTCGATCTGCTCGACGCCGAGGCGTATGAGCGACGCCTCGCAGGAGCGGTGAGCATTGGCTGGGCTGCCGTCTACGGAGCGTCGCAGCGTTTGCGGGTCCATGCTGATCCCGAACTTCGTCGCGATGAAAATTCGCTCGCGATGAGTGCTGAGCACACGTGCGAGCAGCCGCTCGTTGGTGTGCGGCCCGTACGCATCGGAGCTGTCCCAAAAGCCGCAGTCGAGCTCCAGCGCTCTGTGCAGTGTTCGGAGCGACTCATTATCGTCGGGCTGTCCGTAGAAGCCCGTCATACCCATGCAGCCCAATCCGATCGCCGACACGGCGGGACCGCCTGAGCCGAGCGTTCGACGCGCGAGCGGACGCGTACCGCCGGCTCGGTTCGTGGGGTCATCTTTCTCACGTCCGGGCGGGGCCGCGAGTGTGGCTGGGTTCAGCGGCGAGTCAGTCATGGTCCACCCTCCTTATCTGAGTTGGCCGAAGTGAA
>CAVUSY010000002.1:0-740130 GCA_963744195.1 uncultured Solirubrobacterales bacterium | reverse complement strand
GCTCCTGCAGCGCGAACCCGTAGATGTATGCGTCTTGCATTGAGTAGGCGTGCACGGTCATCTCCATCGAAAATCCGGCACCGCGCAGGCACCCGAGCACCGCGTTGTGGAGGCTCATATTCGCTGGCCCGTGGTTTGTGCGTCCCTCCATCAGGCCGATCGCCCAGCGGTGTCGGCCGAGGGCCTCGCGCGTGGAAATCGCCCGCTTGCGCATGGCCGCCCTCCAGTCCCCTTCGATCGACGGCGGCTCGATCTCGGCGAAGACGAGGTCGACCATGCCGTCGAGGAGGTCGTCCTTGCTGGCGACGTGGTGATAGAGCGACATCGCCTCAACACCGAGCTCCTTCGCGAGCCTACGCATCGTCAGTGATTCAAACCCGCCCCGATCCGCCAGCGCGATCGCGGCGTCGAGCACGCGCCCGCGCGTGACGGGAGCCCGTTTGCTGCGTTTTTGAGCCGGTCCAGCCATCTCAGTCGGTCTTCCGTCCACGTTGGTACAGCGTAAATCTCTGGGCGGCGTTGGCCTTGACAGACTTACGGTGTATGTGTACCTTACGCCGTAAGCTTACAACGTAAGTCTAACTAAGCGGACTGAGGAGACGGGCAATGATCGAGGCGCTGCATCTCACCAAGCGTTACGGAGACACGATCGCCGTCGACGACGTCGCCTTCGTCGTGCGCCCTGGACGCGTGACCGGCTTTTTGGGCCCCAATGGCGCGGGCAAGTCGACCACGATGCGGATGATCCTGGGCCTGGACGCACCGAGTGCCGGCTCGGTGCTGGT
The DNA here is from genome assembly GCA_963744195.1 of uncultured Solirubrobacterales bacterium. Classification (GTDB taxonomy): domain Bacteria; phylum Actinomycetota; class Thermoleophilia; order Solirubrobacterales; family Solirubrobacteraceae; genus Palsa-465. The sequence goes on along the minus strand of CAVUSY010000002.1, from coordinate 739,345 downwards.
CAACGGCAGGTCCTACCGCGAGATCAACGACCCCCTCAGGTCGGTCGGCGCGCTGTTGGACGCCAAGGCGATCGTCGGCGGCCGTAGCGCCGCGAACCACCTCACCTGGCTGGCCGACAGCAATGGCATCGACCGCCGACGGGTCGGCGAGGTGCTCGACATCGTCGGCCTCGGCGAGGTGGCTGCGCAGCGGGTGGGGAGCTTTTCGCTCGGCATGAGCCAGCGGCTCGGCATTGCCGCGGCACTGCTTGGCGACCCCGGCACGCTCATCTTTGATGAGCCGATCAACGGGCTGGACCCCGACGGCATCGTGTGGATCCGCAACCTGATGAAGCGTCTGGCCTCCGAGGGGCGGACGGTCTTTCTCTCCAGCCATCTCATGAGCGAGATGGCCCAGACCGCCGATCACCTGCTCGTCATCGCCCAAGGCCGCATCATCGCCGACGCCGGTACCGAGGAATTCATCAACCAGAACGCCGCCCCGAGCGTTTGTGTCCGGGCGGTGCAGCAGACCGAGCTGGCCGACGCGCTGACCCGGCGCGGCGGTGCGGTCGAGAGCTCCCCAGACGGCGCCCTGCGGGTGACCGGCCTGGACTGCCTGGCGATCGGCGGCGTCGCCAGCGCCCACGACATCACCCTGTACGAGCTCGCCGCGACCCACGCCTCACTCGAGCAAGCGTTCTTCGAACTGACCCGAGACGCAACCGACTACCGCGCCGGCGAGCTCGCCGCCGCCTAGGAGCCTGACATGAGCGCGACTACCCACGGCACCCCCGTACGAGGGGCACCGGCCAGCACGATCAACCGCCATCTCAAAGGAGAATGGACCAAGCTTCGCACCCTCCCCTCGACCTGGCGCACCGCCGCCCTGGCCGGGGCTCTAGCCATCGGCTTCACCGGCGCCGTCGACCTGAACCAGGTCAGCTTGACCGCTGCGCAGCGACACACCTTCGACGCGGCGAGCGCCTCGCTGTTCGGGGTCATCATCGCCGCCACCCTGCTGGGAGCGCTCGCCGTGCGGACCGTCACCGCTGAGTACGCCACCGGCATGATCCGCTCTACCTTTGGTGCCATGCCGGCGCGGCGCATGGTGCTGGCGGCCAAGGCGGCGACGATAGCCGCGCTCGTGCTCCCCATTGCGCTGTTGTGCGACATCGGCGGATTCGCGCTTGGCCAGCGGATCTTCGCCAGCAAGAACCTCCAGGTCGCCCTCAGCCATCCTGGCGTGCCGAGAGCCATCCTCTTCGGTGCCGTGGCAGCGAGCCTGGTGGCGATCATCGGTGTCGGGCTCGGCGGTGTCATCCGGCATACCGCCGGGGCGACCACGACACTGACGCTGGTCATCGTCGGAGGCGTCACGCTTGGCCAGCTCCTGCCCGCCGACCTGCGGCAGTACCTGCCCGGCACCGTCATCCAAGCAGCGATCACGGTGCACCGCTCCGCCGGGCTGCTCGCGCCCAACGCGGCGATCGCACTCCTCGGCGCCTACGCCGCCGTCGCCCTGGCCGCAGCGTTGATTCGGGTCGGCCACGGCGACGCCTGACCAACTAAACCAGCAGGGTCGAGGAATCCACCCGCAGGGTTCCCCAAGAGCGACGACCCACCTCCCGATCCCGACGCACCACCGATGTCGTGGCTCCCCATGTGATACAGGGCCACGACATCAACACCGGTCCCGGCAGCTTGGGCTCCGGCACGAAGCCGCACACTTACCAATCGTCGCGCGCCTGAAGGCGAGTCTCATCTGTGCGGTCAGTCGCACCTGCTTACGCCGGGAGCGGGGCGTCGGCTCTCCGTACGAGCGAGAGTCACGCTGGCGGAGCGGATTCATGGCGTGCCTTGCATGCGAGCAGCCGCGTCGCAGTCCGTCCTACGCGGCTCGCTCAGCGGCGCAGCCACCGCGCGACACCTGTCAGTTACGCGTGTGCTCGGAGGGCGCGGGCGTACCACTCCCACGCGTCGTGCATCTCAGTGGGATTCTGCGCCTGAGCGCTGTGGCCAGCCGTTGACGATCGCCACGAGCGCCCAATAGCGCGCAACGCGACGGTCGTTGAACGCTTCGATTCGCTCTGCGGCGGCGGTGCGGTCCTCGGGATCGCCGGGAGCCATGCTCTCGAGCCGCTCGATCACCGCCAGCGCCTCGGGCGTATCCGGAGCGATGCCGGCCCGCACGGCGGCGCCGGCGTGCTCGCCGACCGCCTTGCCGAGCTCGAACTGCCCCGGATCCGGCGCGGGGCCCTCGGCGAGGGCTCGCTGCGCCATCCGCCGACTGGTGGCGATGTAGTCCGGATCGCGCAGCAGCTCGACGAGCTCGACCCAGGCGGCGACCTGGTCGGCCGTCGGATCATCGGGTAGTTCCGGCGCGCCGATTCGGATCTTCTCGGCGACAGCGCCTCGCGCATCGCCGAATACGGCGTCGAGGTAGTCGTCGACGATCCGCCGGCGCTCTTCGGCGGTCAGGGTCGTCAGATTGGTCATGCGTTCCAGCTCCTTCGGGTCGGTGGATCGAGCCACGGCGCGCAGCACGGCACGCTGCAGACGCAGCGTCCGGATCTGAGCGTCGAGGGCACGAGCGTGCGCCGCAGCGACGTCTGCCAACGACGCTTCGGCGCTCAGCACTCGCTTGACGTCGTCCAGCCCCACGCCGAGCTCGCGCAGAGTGCGCACGAGCCGCGCGCGCGCCACGGCGTCCGCGCTAAAGAGCCGGTACCCGGAGTCCGCGCGTCCCGCCTCAGGCAAGACGCCCGAATCCGCATAGAACCGAAGCGTCCTCACGGACAGTCCAGTACGCGCCGCAAGCTGGCCGATCGTCATGACGCCAATCATCAGACCTCCACCAACTGGAGAGTCAAGCGCCCCTCGCAAGTGACCTCCACCCACAAGAGAGTCAAGCGCCTGTTGAAGATCGCTGCTGACCCGGCGCCCGCACGGCGCCACCAACGCCGCTGCCGGAGACGCAGGACGCGGCTGCTCACCCTCTTGTGCAGTCACGACGTGCTCGCGGCATCGTGGCCCTTTGCCGAACGTGCCTTTACGGCTGCATGAGGATCTGAAAGGGGCAGCGAGCATGCCCGCGCAATGCGCTGTAAGCGGGCGGGTCGGCAGTGGCCGACCCGCCCGAGTCCGAGCTAGAGCATCGTTACAAGGCCCGCTGTGGCGGGGATCACCGGGGTCGGCCGGGAATGGACGGTGTGGATGATCTCTGAGCTGTCGATCCCCTGCAGGTAAATGCTGGTACGCCGAGGTTTGCGGGCCCGAGCTGGCGCTGGATAACGATCAGCAGTCGCACCGCGGATCACGCACAACAGGGCTCCGACCGGCAACTGGCGCCGGATAGCAATCCACGACTCCAGCTGGGACCAGGCCCAGCGGTCCATCCCGACGGGCAGATGCGGTTCGGTGCTTATGCAGGCCGGCTTTGGTCTACCAGCGCGCAGACTTGGGGTTCGACCGACGAACGGCGGGAACGAGGAGAGGCTTCAGAACGAGGCGCCGCTGGGCTCGCGCGCGGGAGACCGGCTTCGCTCTCGCGACGATCTCGCTGGCGCTCGATGAGGTTGACGCGACGTGGGTGTCCGGCCGGCAGCCCACGCGAAAGCGACCGTCAGGGCATGAGCCGACCCGTCAGCCCGAGCAACGCCTCATCGCCGACGGACGCATCCGCCGGGGACCAAGCCAGCGATCGGGTTCGCGGCAACGCGATCGCCAGCGTCCGCCGGTACGGTGCGAGATCCGCTGCAGAAGCACGCGCCGCGATTCATGGCGGCGTAGATGAATGCGATTGCGAGACCGTGCCCGCTTGCTCGCCTTCCCGCCGCTGCCGTGATCGATTCCGCGCGATAGGAATCGTGGCGTGCAGCGTCGGCAAGCAGGCGACCGAGCCGGCTCTACATAGGCACTCTTGGCGCCCGTTGCCGATCGGGCGCTCCTTCGCCTTCCGCGCATTGGAGGGGAGCCGCGAGGGTTCGCGAGATAACCGCCGGCGGAGAATGCAGGTGCCCGACCGAGAGTGCTGCAACTCGACCTCGGCGGCACTCTTTTGTTGCCTCGGTCGGCTTCTGCTTACTGGGCAACGGCGATCACGGCCCGCGTGAGGTCATCGTGGTCCGCTTCGTCGACCGACGATCGCATGCCAGTCGCGACCAAGAGCACCTTAGGCCCGAGGTAGTCTCCCGCGATGCGTATCCTCTTTTCCTGCACTGCGGCCGAGGGTCATTTTCGACCGCTGGTGCCCCTTGCTGACGAAGCCAAGCGACATGGCCACCAATTGGTGTTCGCCAGCGCTGCCTCGTTTCGTGATCGTGTTCGCTCTGCCGGTTTCGACGTGCTGGCGGCGGGGATTGATCGGGAGGAGCTCGAGCTGCGGTATGCCCCCTATTTGACGAAAATGCTGGCGATGGAGCCAGGTAGGCGACGGCCGTATCAATTCGCTTGGCGCTTCGGAGCGATTGACGCGCCGGCGAAGGTGGAGGAGCTGCTTGCTGCGGCGAGCAGCTGGCGCCCCGACCTCATCATCCATGAGTCGGCCGATCTCGCTGCACCGGTTGTCGCAGAGGCGCTGCGCGTTCCCTCGGTCCACCAGGGTTTCGGCCGCCGAGTGCCCACCGTCTGCTTCGAGCAGGCAGCGCACGAGATGGACGCGGTGTGGGCCGCGGCTAACGTTGCCCCGCTGCCGCTGTGCGGCTCCTTTCGTGGGGATTACATCGACGTCTGCCCCCCGTCTCTTCGCCCGGCCGCCGTCGACGACGGTGTGCCCGTGATGGAGATGCGGATTGCGTCGGTCGCTGCGCCAACCGGGCGTCCTTCGTGGAGTAAACGGTCTTTGACCGGCAGAACGGTCTACGTCACGCTCGGAACGATGTTCAACGACCTGGAGATTTTTCGTGTGCTGCTCGACAGCCTCGCGGAGATCGACTGCACCGTCGTGGCGACGTAGGCCGCGACAACGATCCCGCCCTCCTGGACCCGCTGCCCGCGAACGCGATCGTCGAGCGATTCATCCCCCAGGACGAAGTGCTGCCCCACGTCCAGGCCACGGTCTGTCACGGCGGCTCGGGCTCCACGCTCGCGGCACTGGCACATGGGGTCCCGATGCTCATGCTCCCTCAAGCAGCAGACCAGTTCGACAACGCATCGGCCTGCCAAGAAATCGGCGCAGCCCTCGCCCTCATGCCCGACGAAGTCTCTTCCCAGTCCATTCGCTCGGCGGTAACGACACTGCTCAATGATCCGAGCTTCCGAGAGAGCGCACAACGAGTCGCGAAGGAAATCTCGGGCATGCAGACGCCAGCCGAGGTCCTGGCCATCCTGACTGACCGACTCGACGCTCGACCCGTCAACTGACCCCTCGACCAAGAATGAGGGAGCCCGGCCGTGTGCGCGCCGTCATGCGTTGGGCCAACGCGAATTGCGCCAACGTGAAAGGTCATACGCACGACGACACCCTCGCGTCAAACGCCATGACTCGTGACGGACAAGACAAGTCGCGACTTCACCGGGAAGCGAGGGTCGCCGCTGTCTCCCTCTCGCCAGATCCGGGTTGATATTCCTCGGCTCCTGATGGCGCGCTGTGCATATGCAGAGCAGCGCCCCCCGCCGGCTCGGCACCAACGCGCGTGTGATCGCAATGCGCGAAGAGCGCTAGCGAGAAATGCGTGCGTCGGTCAGCGAGACGATTGGTGGGTCAACCATCGTCCGAGGGAGGACGCATGCCATCCACCGTGCAGCTGGACGCCTGCGGGCGACGCCGGTCGCCCGCCACCCTGTCGAGTTTTCACCAAGGCCGGCCACCGCGCAACAAGGGCCAGCGCTACCCCGCTGACCCGCCGACGGTCGAGGAGATCATCGCCGTGATGCACGCCGCCGGCGACGACCACGACGCAGTGCGACTGCGTGCCCTGATCATCGTGCTCTGGCGCGCTGGGCTGCGCATCAGTGAAGCCCTGGCGCTGAGCGAGAGCGATCTTGACCTGCACCGCGGCGCGATCCTCGTGCGCCGCGGCAAAGGCGGCAAGCGCCGCGAGGTCGGAATGGACCGCTGGGCCTGGGAGCAGCTCAGCCCGTGGCTGCAACTGCGCGCGACCCTGCCGGTTGGCGCACTGTTCTGCGTGCTGCGCGGCCCGACCGCCGGTCGACCATGGGCACCCGCCGGCGTCCGCTCGCAGCTACACCACGCCGCTGCCCGCGCAGGGGTGCGACGCCGCTTCGCGCCTCACCAGCTCAGACACGCCCACGCGGTGGAGATGTCGCGCGAAGGCGTGCCGCTGTTGGTCATCCAGCGCCAGCTCGGGCACGCAGACCTCGCGATCACCTCGGTCTACCTCCGCGGGATCGACAACACCGAGATCGTGCACGCCGTCCACGAACGGCCCGCGCCGATGATCCCAGCCACCCACGGCCTGTAACACGCCACCCGTCCAGCCTGGTGGGTCGCCGTCGAGCGCTCACCAGGCCCGGGATCTCACCGCCGCCGTCGTTGCACTTCGGCAACGATCGTCAAAGCGACCGTGAACATCACGGAAATGCCGATGGCCTGTAGCCACCACACCCCGCCGTCGATCACCAACTCAAGAACGACGATCAGGCTGAAGATGACTCCGAAAGCCACGACGGGGCTCGTTGCCGCCCGGCTGCGCATCCAGGAAAGGTACGAGACTCGGCACGAGAGAGGTAAGCGCGTTGTCGCCGAACGCAATAGCGTGCGCTAAGCGGATCCGCTGATGAAAGGAATAGTCAGTATTCACGCGCTACACGCGTAGATAATGCGCTTCGTGACGTCGGCTCGTCGAGGTGGTGAGCCCAAGACGCATTCGCTTGATGCCGCCTGCTGGTGGGTTAGACAGCTGACGAAGGCATCGGCATGCGGTCGTAGGAGGCGACAGTCCTCGGCTACTGTCGTGTGAGGAACTCGACGCGTTGTTCGCGGTGCTCAATGACTCACTAGATCCCGCGGGTCTCGACAGGACATTGCTCCGCGGCTGCTGGTTTCTTGCAGACCAGGTCGCAGCCCTACGCGCGGCTCAGACTTCCGAAGGCGTCCGGTCGCGGAAACCAGGACACCGGTGCCCAGGCACTGCTGTCGCGTCGCGAGATTAAGACGATGATCTCTGAGCTCCACCGGTCGTGGAGTATCTTGAGACCTGACGGCTGGTCGCCGAGGGAGTAGCGTCGGCCTAGCGACCCGCAGAGGCTCTGCACGCTGCCGGCATGCACTAGTGATCCTCAGCGGTTGGCGGGTTGCGCGAGATGACCTCGGTGAATGCGTCCCACGGCCCCTGTTCACTCGCTAGCTTCAACCGCGCATCTCGGAGTTCGGACACGGTCAGACCTTCCGGGAGGTCTGCGCTGAGGCTCGCGATGTGATCGAGGAGCAGTCTGATCAGAGGCGTCTGTCCCGAGTGTTCGTCCCCCGGCAAGGGCGCCGCCTCACGGGCTCGCTCACGGACCAGCTCCCGTCCCTTCCAGATTGGCTGCGCTGGTATTGAGTAGTAGTCGAATCCGTAGCAGCGAAGCTCCATACTTTCAGCCGCGCCCGCCACTGCGATCAACCATTCTGCGACCTTGTCTGGCGCGTAGGATTCTCGCCATTTTGGGTCAGGCATAAACGCGAGAGCGGGACCAGTGCCAGGCCTAGCGTGCGCGAGTTGGTTGCGCGCCTCGAATAGCTCTTCCAGCTGAGGCATGACTTCATCGCCGTCCCAAAAAAGTGGCGCGTAGACGGTCGCAACGGCTTCGACGTATTTCCTGGATGTCGGCCAGTGACGGTCAATCTGCTCAAACTCCTCCAAGCTGAGTGCGGGTGCTCGATGCACGCGCAGAAAGTCGTTGACGTATGCCTCCGCGGCAAATGCCGCGAACACGGTTGCTGCACAGCAAAACTCGCGCTGGTTGATATCACCGACTATCGGCGCAGGTCGTTGCCCGGGTTTACTGGGAAAGGCCCTGCTCGGACGCCAGACCGTCTCAGGGGTACAAGCGTCGTCTAGCGCGTTCAGCGCTTGGGTCAGGTGTGCGGACGCGAGTGTGGCTGGCGCCGGGCGTGAGACACCGCGCCGCTCCTCCTCGATGCGCCTCTCATCTTCTTGAAACATGGCACCTCTGGGACGATCGCGCGGAGGCGTTAGCCGGCTCGCGCAGGCTTCGGAAATCGCCCGTCACTGTTGCAGTCAGGGCAAGGCTTCCGGAGGTCAGTTGGGTCGTCGCCTTCGAGAGCCGAGGCCTTCTGGATGTGGATGGCGCTTCCAGGGAGAACGCTCGCGGGCGTGAGCCAGCCAGACGCACCACACCGAGAGCAGACAGGTCCGAGCCAAGCCTCGGCAGCCTCCATCGCCTGCGAGAGCGCATCGAAGTCATTCGCGCCTTCGTATCCCTCGGACGTGACCGAGTAGTACGGCTCAGGTCGGCCCTGGCCAAGATACGGGCCGCGACGCACTACCACCGCACTCCCGCGCGTGTCATGAAGCTGCCACAGCTTCCCGTTGTCCATCTCAGCCCACGCCGCCATTTGCGTGAGCCTAACCGAAGCGGCAGGCACCGATTGGGACCGGTGCTCACTCCAGTCGGTGCGTACGGTCGACGAGGCGTCTTCGGTCGAGTTTGTGTTCTTCGCTCAGGGGCGGGCTACCGCACGCCGGCAGCTGGTCATGTTGAGCTCAGCGCGATGGCGAGCGGGCGCCTACCGATGATTGACAAGCGGTGGGCCCAAACGTGCTTTGCCTTAATGTGCCTTCGTCGGAGAATGCTTGGCGGCCCAGTCGGGCCACACGTGCTCGCCTTCAAGCTTTTTCGTCCCGCAGAAGGCGCAGTGTCTTGACATAGATACAGCAAACATCGCGCGTCGGACGGTCGATCCATCACTGCTCTCCTGCTTGTGATCCGACGTTTCTGCAGGCGCCTTCCAGTCGCGATCGCGTTGGCGACCTCTCGTCGGCTGCTCGCGGCACACCCAGGCGTCTCCTCTGCGCCCGCTTAAGGCTGCTGTTCAAACCTTGACTCGGGATGGCGAACTCACTGAAATCGGCTCGTCCTTCGTCCTCGCGGCGCCATCACGGCGGCCGCCAGAGAGCATCGCGCAATCCGCTGCTCTCATTCTGCAATCCGCGAATGCACCGCACCTCGGATGTCCTCGGGCCTAGCCGGGCTCGAGTTGGCTCCCCGCCGGACGTAGTACGTGAGCTTGCGATCGCTCGTGCCGACACCGTACGGCGTCTCGCGACCGGCTCCGACATGGACGGCCAGGATCGCGGCCTGGTTGACGCTGAGTTCCTCGATCTCTAATGGCACGTGCGGGTGCACGTGGTCGCTGATCTTGCGGGTGAGGTCATCCTTAGCCTCTCCGGTGAGGGTGTCGCCGAGACCGACGACCTGCAGATCATCGTCAACGCCGAACACGACCGTTCCGCCGCCGCCGTTTGCAAACGCCGCAATGGTCTTCATCACGTTCCGAGCGTCGCCTGTCGGCAGCTCCCGCTTCAGTTCCAAGTCGGCGCCTTCGCCACGACTGATGCGAGCCTCAATACGCGCCGATGGCTGAATCTCATAGTCGAACTTGACGTCAGGAGGCGGCCGCCACGTGGGATCGAGCGCCCGGCTATCGATGAGGTCCTGGTCATCGTGAAGAGCGAGCCAGGCTCCTTCCGGGAGGCCGCCGGGCAGCGGCAGCGGGACGTCGCTGCTGTTCGATGCGAGTTCGTGAGAGGCGCCAGTCGAGCCACTGATCGTGAGGAGCTTGCCAGTGAGATCGCTTCCGCCGACCATGACCACGGCTTCCGCTGGCTTGATTCGGACCTCCTCGATTCGAGCGCGCAGGTCCTGCTCCCGGAACACGATGTCATGCCCGTCGAATCTACGGTTTGGTTGCAGCGGAGTCGCAAAGAAAGCGCGTGCGGCCTCGTCAAAGCTAAGAAATGCCGGATTGCCGGCGGCGACCAGAACCCCATGCAGCGCCCCACGTGACTGGTCGGTTGTCGGCGTCGTCCACACTACGGAGGGCCACGCCAAGGGCTCGTACATGCCGCCGGCTCCGCTGTCACGTCGGTCCGGCCGGACATCGAACTGGGTCTGAAATGGCACGGCGATCGACCCGATGTCGATCCTGTGGTCGATGAACCAGCGCGCGACAGTCGTGCCAGGAACCTCCCGCGCGCTGAGCACCGCATGCTCGTACTGCCAGCACTGCTCCGCCCAGGACTCCGGTGCCGCTCCGGTGATGACTTCAAGGAGCGCGAGCTTCCAGGTGGACTCATGCGGATGGAAGACCGCCGCCGCCCGTGTCCAAAGCGAAGGAGCTTCGAGAATCCGCAAGAGTACGAGTTGCAGCGCAGTTGGCGGCGGAGGTTCGTCCTGCTCACCAGGCTCGCTCGACGCCTCGACCACATCGGCAGCCAGCGTCAAGTCCGGCGGCTCGGCGGCTTCGGGCGCACACGGGTCAGCGCCGCCGGGCTGCTCGGACGGTTCGTCTGCCTTGTGCATCCAGCTTCATTGCAATACAACCACCGGACGTGACGCAACCCTCCGGGGCGGTCAGGCGGCAGACGCCTACTCGCGCTGACGATTGCTTCCGTATCTGACCAGTCCACGACCCGACGAATGCTTCGGCGACGATCCGCTCGTGCGGCGGCGCGGTTGGCATTGGGTCCGGCCGGCGCGATCCCGATGTCGCCAAAGTAATCATCGGGGGCGCGAGGGAGAAGCGCTCGTCAGCATTCGCGCGCCCGCCCACAGCGGAGGGCTCCAGTAGGTGCGCGCCTAACTCCTAGTGGAGACCTCGTCGTATCCAGCCGCGAACCACTCGGTCTTCTTCTCGTCGAGCTGGGCAATGAACTTCGAATACAGTCGCCGCGTCCCGGTGAGGCCGCGACTGTAGTCAGGTTTCCAAGGGTTCACGAAGCGTGCGGTAGACACGTGCGCCAAGCGTCGATTGAGCACAGACCGAAGCTGATTCGGCCAGACCCCTAACTCCTCGCGCGCGTACGTGTCGTCGAACACGGCTCCAGGTTGGCGCTCGCCAAGATACTCGAACGCGAACACGTCTCCAGGATGAGGTGTAGTCGTGCAAAACAGAAACGTGAGGAGGCTTCGGCAATGGATTAGTGCCGCTTCCATCGCGAGATTTGCCGCCGCTGGATCAGCCTCGCTTCGGGCCTCCGCAAGTTCCTGCCCTCGGGTAAGCCAAAGTGCTTCGTAGGCGACCTCGATCGCTGCGTCCTTGAGCATCGACTCCGGGTTTCGTTGCCATCCCTCGAACCCGGACACGGGTCAAACATAACGGCCGAGTGCCAGCCATGGGGCATCGCGGCGTCTGGCCCCCAGCGACCGAGATGTCGCCATGGCGATGGTCCGGAGCGAGACTTCGTCGGTGACGAATGCAATCATCCGCAGCAGCGGCAATGGTTGATGCCCGCACGCGGTGGGGGTTGAACTTGTCGCGGGACTTCTCGAGTTCAGCTCGCGCAGGACGATAAGGAAGCCGCACCAGAAAGATCGCGAACAGCCATGTTTGAGCCACTCACTTTCCATCACGACGATGCAGGTTTCTGGGCGTGGGTACAAGCCAACGATGGCGCGTTATTCTTGACGAAGAACAAAGCGAAGAGCACCGTGCGGGTGCCGGTCCTGTCGCTCCATAGGGTGCCATGCCCCCACTTCGGGAGAACAGAGACCAAGCGCGACAACGTCACGCTTCAAGACTGGACGAAGGAGCCGAAGTATTGCGCCGGCTGGGAGGACGGCAAGGCGCTTCGCGCCTGGGCGCGGGACCAGACAGGATCGGATGCAGTTCGCTGCCAGCACTGCTGATGGACCGCGCGGCAACGGCTGACCTGATGCTGCGGGAGTGGCGGGCCACGAGAAGTTCGGCAGGAGGGACCGGTCGCACGACGGCCCGCCGCGCTGACGGCGCACCCCTCTCGGGCCTCCGGTACGCGGCGTAGCGATCGTACATGGCGAGTTGGTCGGTCCCACGACCTACACCCAGCCAGGGACCCTCCTCGACGTCTGGACGGAAATGCGGTCGTCGTCGGTTAGGTCGTTGCCAGATGGCGTACTGAGTGGGCCCACCACATCTGGCCGTTGCGCCCGTCGCGCGACGCGATCACCTTGACGGGGACCTCTAGGTTGAGCCAGGCCGGGCCGGGTACCTTGCATCGGTCTCTGAGCGATTGAGTGCGCTGGCCTGGCAACAGCAGCGCGAGGTTGAAGCCGATGATCCGGATCAGCCGTGACGGGAGCGACCGCGGCGAGTAGTCGGCATGGAGGATCCCGCACGGCACCCAAGGCGCCTCATGTTTCAGAGGCGTCTCCCATGTTCCGATTTGCCGCCATCGCACAACGCCAACGACACGGTCGCGCGCGCGATCAAGGCAGAAATGCAACCGACAACACCACGGGATCCCGTATCGGCCACCTTGGCGCCAGTTCGTTGCGAACCGCTCGGCGGCAGCCATCACAGGGCCACTGATCTGCTTGGCCGTCATCGCGTCGAAACACTACGCAGTGCACCTGACGACGCCCCGTCAGTCGGTACGCTGCGCGGTCATGTTTCGTTCCGACTGGCTTGAGGCGATCACTCCGGATCTCGACCGTGTCGGCCCGAGGCGTACGGATCAGATCGCGCTTATCCGGCGCTGCGTCGAACTGATCGACCACCAGATCCCTGGCGAGGCCCGACTATGGGAATCGTGTCCCCACGCAGAGGCGTGCTGGCGGCGTGATCACGGCACGCGGCCTGAGCCGATGTCGGCGCGGATCCCTTACGTCGGCCCTGACTATCCCGATCACCGCATTGCGGTCATTGCGATCAACAGTCGCGACAGCGGCCACGCGGAAGATGAGGTCAAGGCGACCGCCAACGTCATCCAATCGCTCAACGCCGGCCACCGTGAGTACGGCTACCGCTCGTACTTTCATTACCGCGTCGCATCAGTCGTCCACGCCGTCAAGAGCGCGACGAGCCAGTCGCTTGAGGCGCGCCCAGATCCTCGTACCGTGTCAGGATCGCTGCTTGCAAGTGCGCGACTACAAGCGGTGCAGTGCTCCCCGGAGAGCACATACGACGCACCCCGACCGGGGCGATGGTCAGAAACTGCCCTGAATTCCTGCTGCGCGGCCAGCTGGAGATCCTCGCCCCCCGAGTGCTACTCCTTTTCGGCGCGGCCGCCCACCAGGCGATCGAGCATCCGCCATTCGATGTCGAATGGATCACCAGCTGGCAGGGCAGCGGCCGATGCTTCTCGCGCGGCCAGACCACGTTCGCGGGGCAAGCCATGACAATTCTCGCGTTCCACCATCCATCAGCCGCAGGATGGACTCGCTCATGGCAAACATGCCTCGACGAGCTCCGAAGCCGGCCACTATCCCCTGCTTGAGATTACGAAGCCATCACATGCACGCGGTGCGCTGGCATGGCGAGTCAGCATTCGCCGCTCTCGTTGGGCGACCCGCATACCCTGGTAGCCGCTCCGACAACACGAGTTGAGAGCAGCCGCGACATGGCGTGAGCGAAAAGTCGCCAAAGCAGCGGCGACGTGAGACGCGCGCACGATGTCGAAAGGGATCGTCAACCGGTCTTCCGTGCTCTGTGCCGTCAGGAGCATCGGGCTCCCGCTTTCGTATGGATCAGTGACTGCGTGTGCTCCGGCGTAGGTACTGAGCGGCGATCACGCCTACCGAAGGGGCTGCGTGTCGAGCTTGTTCATGATGCGGATCAGGTCGGCGAGGTCACGGTCGTTGAGGACCTCGCCGAAGATTTGTTGCAGGAACGGGTGGTGCCTTCGGCGAGTCTTACGGACGAGAGCGCAACCCTCGGGGGTGATGCTTGCGAAGGTAGCGCGGGCATCCTCGGGATCCGGCTGGCGCTCAATTAGCCCCGCCGCCTGCATGCGGTCGAGGAGCTTTGAGAGGCCCGACGGTGATAGGACGACGGCGTTGGCGAGCGCGTTGAGACCGAGCCGCCCGCCTGCCAGATCGAGGTGCACGAGCACGTCGTAGCGCGCGACTGTCAGGCCGCTGATCTGACGAACATCCGCCTCCACACGATCCCAGAGGCGTGCATGCGTGTGGAGGAAGGCCAGAAAGGCAGGCATCCACCGCACTGAGCTGTCCTCGCCCACGGCACTAGTCTAGCCCAAGTACTTGACATGCCAAATAACGACCGGTACTACTTGACATGCCAACCAACCGCGGAGAAAGGCCCCGCCCCCATGCCACAGATCGCTTTCGCCAGCCCGCTGCTGCCCGGAATGACCGCCGCCGACCGACAGGCCATGACCTCCTTCCAGAGTGGCGAGCGCAAGGCCGCGTTCGAAGACTCGCGGCGGCGCGCAGGGATCACCCGAGAATCGGCCTGGATCCAAACGACACCCAACGGAGACTTCGCCGTCGTATACATGGAGGCGGACGATCTCGGCCAAGCGTTCTCCACGCTCGGCAGATCAGACGCACCTTTCGATCAATGGTTCCGTGACCACGTGCGCCAAGTCCACGGGTTTTCGCTCGAGGCCGGGTTCCATGCACCGGAGCTGATTCTCGACTATCGCGAAGAGTCCCCCAGCGACGAGTAGACACCCCAATCCCTGGGTCGTCGGACCTCCCGGCGGACCCGACGCTCGATCACACGCAAAGAGCATCGTGCGGGCGATCGCTTTTGCCTCCTCAAGCCCCCAGAGCCCGCGACTGGATCGGCGATGACTCCGCCCCACAGGCTGCGACGATCGCAACGCCACAAAAGGAATCGCGGACCTCGCCGCCGGCGTCGTGATCGGGGGGCCGCTCGAGTTCACTTCCGCTCTGGACCGACTGCCGCAGAAGCAGAATCGACATCCAGAGTGTCACTCGTCGTTTTGGTTTTCGCCGGAGAGTCGCTTCTCGGCTTCCTCGCGCCAGTTCTCGCCGATCTCTTCCTCGAGGATTTCGGCGCACAGGGCGACGCATTCGTCGCATACGCAACGCCCGGTCCAGCGATCAGTTTGCGCAGCTGGGGGCGTGGCTTTCCGCAGAACGAGCAGCCGGTCGCCAGGTCGATACTGGTCGCGTTGGCGAGCGTTTCGGTGATCTGTGTCGGTCGCGGCGGCGAGCGTCTCGAAGGCTGTGGCGTGGTGGGCAAAGCTCGCGTCCGGATCATCGAGCGCGGCCAGGAGACCTTGGAAGGCGCGGTCAAGCGCCTGCCAGGACTCGATCGCTCCCGGGCCGCGGCGTGTCGGCGTGCAGCTCGAGGGGAGCCTCCCAGTCATCTCTGGCCTGGACTCCCTTGGGCGCGACTCCCTCGTTGTGAAGGGCTCGGAGCGCGGTCGCGTGTTCGCGCGCGGCGTCCCCGAGCCCCCGCAGCCGGGCGGGCAGGCCGTGGTGAGCCATGAGCGCTCGGTTGAACGCCGCTCTGCGTCTGCTTGGCCGCGGCGCGGGGCTGGGTTGATCTCGGCTGGCGCCTGCGCGGGCTCCTCGCGCGGCGGTTCGGCTGCTGTCTCGCCACCACGCGCCGGCTAGGCCGCCGAGGACTGCGGCCAGGAGAGATCACACCGATCAGGACGGGAAGGTCAACCACGCTTGAGCTCTTACCGCTTGGATGATTCTCGGCAGGCTATGCCCTCCGAGTGCAGAGCGCCAAACCCGGTGCTCGGCGCAGTCCGCGTCAAGGGTGATCCTGGCGCTCACCGTCGTCGCGTGAGGTCGCGGGCGGAGCGGGCGCCGGCGGTGCGCGGCGGCTCGGGTGTGCTCGCGACAGGAGTGCGTGCCGCCTCGGCGGCTTCGCAGCCTTGGCCGAGGTCGGCGAGCGTTCGCGCCTCGATCGCCGGCTCGGGCACGCCCGCGGCGGCGAGACGGGCGCGAGAGCTGCTCGCGGCGTTGGGGATCGTCGAACCCGCGCGGCGCATCTTGCGCGGTCGCTACGAGGGCGGTCGCTCGCTCGGCTGCTTGGCCGATCGTGGTCTGGTGCTCGTGCTCGAGCTCTTGGACGGCTGCGAGCGCGGTGATCTGGGTCGGGTCAAGGCCGCTGCGGTCGCGGACCTCCTGGCGGATCCGGTCGGCGGCGTGGTCGAAGATCGTCGGGGTCGCGCGCGCTGGTCGGGATCGCGCCAGCTGTTGGCCTCCTGCCACATGTCTGCGATGTCTTGCGGGCGTGGCGGTCTCCCACCAGGCCGGCGTCGAACACCGGCCGCAGGCGCTGCGGTCGCGAGCAGCCGCTCGGCGTCGATCCGGGCTTGCACGGTGCGAGTGGCCTGTTCGCTTTCGCGCTGGCCTGCTCGATCGCTTGCTGGCGGGCGGCGATCGCGCGTCGTGCGGCGATCGCGGCGGCGGCGAGCGCGAGCTGCAGCTGGCGCTCGACCTCCTCGGCGATCCCGTCTGAGGGCTCGTGCATCGCTACCTGCCTCCTGTGGGTTGGTCGGTGACTGGCTCATCGCGGGCTGCTGACGCCGCTGACCAGCCAGCGGCCGCGGGTGTGCGTGATCGTGAGGACGAGCTCGTAGGTCTCGCGGCCGTCGGTGATGTTCGGCAGCGCCTGCCAGCCGCTGCCGTGGCGCTGCATCGCGATCGCCGCGACCTTCGGGTGCAGCGAGCGCATCGTCGGGCGGGACCCGCGGCGGATGCGCCTTCAGGCTCGGCCAGCAGCTCGCGTCGCGGCGTCCTGGATCGCGCGCAGCGGCGCGTGCCCGTAGAGCCACGGCAGATAGCCGCTGAGGAACGCGCCGGGCGGCGTTCTGCGCCGCCGCGGATCCGCGCGGCGGCGCCGGCGCCGGCGGGCCCGGCCGGCGCGAGCGCCTGCACGAAGTCCGGCGGCGTCAGCGCCACGACCACCCATCGGCCGTGCTTGCGGGCGAGCGTGATCTGGGCGTAGAAGGTGTGCGCGTGCGTCGCGCGCGGCCACGAAGTAGCTGGCGCCGGGCTGCCGGGCTGGGCGCAGCTGCGGCGAGCAGGAGCGTGCCGCGGCGGCGGCGCGGCGGGGATCGATCCGGCCTGTCCGGCGAGCGCGCGCACGGCTCGGTGTGGCGTCGGGCAGCGCCGCCGCAGTGCCGGCGCCGTCGAGGAACCGGACGTACGCGCGCGGCGAACAGCGCCGCGCGGCCGTCTGCTGGTTGAGCGCCGGTCGGGCGTCGTCGACGCGCGACGACGTCGCGCCTGGCGGGAGCGTGGCTGGGTGCGTGTTGCCGCAGCCGGCGGCGATGGCCGGCAGGCAGGCGAGCACGGTGAGCAGGGCGCGGCGGGTCATAGGCCTTGGGGGTGTCGGGTGACGAACGAGCCGCTGTGAGAGCTCGTAGGCGATCTCGGATGCGGGCTGCCAGCGCGGGCCGCTGCCGGCCGGGGTGGTCGGCGAGCCGTGGACGGTGTCGAGCACGATCCCGGCGACCTCGATGAACGTGTGCCCTTGCCCGCCCGAGGTGCCGGCGTAGATCGTGACCCACTGCCCGACCCCCGGCAGCCCCACGTTCTCAAGCGTCCAGGAGGTCGGGACCTGCCCGGCGAGCAGGCTCTGGCCGAGCCCTGCGCCCCAGAGCACGAAGCTGACCGCCGAGGAGCAGTCATAGCCGGGGCCGCCGTTCTCCTGCGCCCCGGGGTCGGCGTTCGGGCCGGGCGGGACGCGCATCGACGCCGGCGCGTGCCCGCCGCCCCTAGCTGTAGGGGTAGTGGATGATCTGGTTGCCGGCGGCGATCATCTCCTGCACCGCCGCCGGCGCGCCCTGCGGGATCGCCGCCAGCCCGTTCGGGAGCACGCGAGCGACCGCGCCGGGGGTTGTCGGCCCGCTGACCGGCACGCATCCCTGCCCGCCCGCCGGGACGGGCCGGTCGACGTCGCGGTGACTGGCGGTCGTGCCGGCGTTGGCCTTGGCCGGTTTGGGTGTATTGCGCGACGAGCTGGGTGACCTGCGCGATCTCGGGCGGGTAGTTGTTCCACGCCACCAGCGCGGCCTGCCAGTTCGCCGGGCGCTCCCCATCGCTTGAGCAGGGCGGCGGCGCCGTAGACGGCGTCGGTCTCGTTGTAGACGCTCGGTGGCTGCGCACCGCCGGGCAGGCCGGCGGGGATCTGCGGCGACGATCGTGTCCCAGTTGTCGGTCGCGGCGCCGCCGATCCCGATCTGCATCGGGCCGGCCGCCCCGGCCGAGTTGGCTGCCCGACAGCACGCCGGTGCCGGGCCCGTTGTTGGTGCCGAACGTCGACTCGGCGTTGTTGAGCGCCGCGAGGTACGCCCAGCCGTCGTTGCCGAGCCGCGAACTGCTGGGCGGCGCCCTCGAAGATCGGCAGCAGGTTCTGGTCGGGATCCCGGGCACGCTCGCTGGGCCCGGGCCGGTCGGTGTGCCGCCGCACGCCGCTGCGGAGGAGGGGTCCAGCATCAGCAGGATCATCAGCGGCAACCCGATCACCAGCAGCGCGGCGGCGATCGCCGCGCTGAGCGCGCCGGCGGCGCGCAGCTGCTGGGTCATCGGCTGCGGCGGATCGTGTGCTCACGCGGCGTGCCCGGCATTCCGGGCCGCTGCGCGGGCGCGCTGGCGCGTGCGCCGGCGGCGGTGGTGTCGGGGAGCTCGTCGGGTTCGAACATGCCCTCGGGCGGCGGGTCGTGCGGGCAGCTGCTCGAGGGGATGGTCGGAGTGGCTGGCCGTCGCAGCCTTTGAACGGGCCGTCGGCGTCGAGCAGGATCGGTCATGTGGTGGTCGGCGTGGTCGCGAAACCAGACCGACAGGCCGGTCGCGGCGTCCTGGCGCAGGTGCTCCCACGCGCGCCACAGCGACTCCAGGCGCGCGACCGCCTCGGCGTGACGCCACCACTGCGGGCACCAGACCCGGTCGTGCCCGAGCACGGAGCGGCGATACACCGGGAACAGCCACTCCTGCACCCACTCCGCGAGCGTCAGGTAATACAGGCCGGGCGGGTCGGCGAGCTCGGCGAGCTGCCGCTCCGCGGCCTGGATGGCGAGCTGCTCGATCCGCGTCGCTGTCGAGCAGCCCGGCGCGCGCGACGGTCAAGCGCCTTGCGCGTCACCGACGCGATGTGCTGCTCGAGCACGCTGCGGACGGTCTGATCGACCAGCGGCGCGGCGCCGGCGAGCGGATCCGGTCAGCCGCGGTCCGGTGCTGCTCAGGCCGGTGTCGTCCACGAGCTCTCCTGGGCGGTTGCGGGGCGTGGCGGCGGGCGAGGACGGCGGGCGGGTCATGGGTCGCGATCGACTCGCGGATCTCCGCGGCTTGGGGGGTGTTCCACCAGTAGACGGGCTCGGCGAGCACCGGGGGCGCGCCGGAGGGCATCACGATGATCCGGTCGCGCGGCAGGGCGGCGAGGTCCGCGACGGTCAGGATCGGCGTCGGGGTCAGCTGCCAGCTGGTGCTGGTGCTGCCGCCGCCCGGGCGTGCTTTGGCTGCTCGGGCTCGCGACCAGCCGGTTGTACTCGCCGATCAGCTTCTCCAGATCGGAGAGGAACTCCTGCTCGGCCGCGCCGCCGCCGTAGACGCGGACGTTCGAGGCGCCCCACAGCTTGCGCATCCCGGTCTGCCCCCACACCTGCGCGCCTTGCGACCACGATTGCAGCAGCGTCAGCAGCGGGATCCCCCGCGACCCGTAATGGAGTACAGGTCGGGCAGTTGCCGCCAGCGGCAGATGTTCGCCGCCTCATCGAGCACCCCGACCAGCGGCACCGCCAGGCGCCCGCCCGGCGAGCGCTTGGCGAGCTGCTCGGCCGCGTCGCACAGCGCCATCGCGATCGCGGTCACCAGCCCGGCGCTGGACTGCCCTGCCCCTTCCTTGCTGTGCAGGTACAGCGTGTCGCTGCGACTCCACGAACGCGGCGAGGTCCAGCTGCCGGCGCCGGTCGGCGGTGCCGCTGCTGGTGACCCAGCGGGCGATGTCCGGGTCGCGCAGGAACGACAGGATCTGCCGGGCGGTGCCGTAGACGCCGCCGCGCTGCTCAAACGGCGCGTGGACGTGGTCGAGCACCGACGCGGCCGCCAGCTCCAGCCCGTGGTCGTGCAGGATCCGGGCGGGCTCGTCGTCGTTCGGGCGGGTTGACCACAGGAACGCCTGGGTCACGGGCCGCTCGGCGATCGCCGCCGCCCGGAGCAGATGGGAGACGAGCTCCTGCCCGGCGGGGTCAAAGAACGGGTCAGGGCGCGCGTCGGGGTCGCGGTAGGCGCCGACGAACGCGTCGGTCAGCTCCAGCGCGCGGCGGTCAGAGGTGACGTAGCTGAGCGGGTTCCACCACCAGTCAGCCTCCCCGGCGGCGATCGCCTCGGGATCGAAGTTCCACACCCGCCCGTGCTGCTCGCGGAGCGCCCGGGTGGCGGCGTACAGGTCGGGCTTGTTCGAGGTCGCGAACGCGGCGCCGGGCGCGGCCAGCAGCGTCGGAATCGCGCGGCTGAGCTCGACTTGCCTTTGCGGGGTCCCCAGATGTCGCACTGCATGTCCTCCCAGGTCGCATACAGCGTCTGGCCGCCCGCGACGGCCCGCGCGATCGGCAGCCCGAGCTGCTCGACACCGAACCGCTTGGCCGTCGCCTGCGCGTTGCGCGCGCGAGATCGGATGCACGCTGCGACCGGTACCGAGCAGCCGCGCCGCCCGATCCGCGCCGCGTGCCCGCGTACCGCCGCCGGGCGCGAGCGACCACGACGCCGGTCACGATCAGCGCGCAGAGCGGCCGCGGCGGCGATCAGGATCGGCGTGCCCGCCGGCGGCCAGCGGGTCCGGCCGTCGGCGAGCTCGAGCACCAGCGCGAGCGGATCGACCGGCGGGCGGTGGCGCCAATGGTCGATCGCCGCGCCGGCCTGCGCGGCCGTCTTCCCCGGCCACGGCAGCCGAGCGCGACGAGCGCGAGCGTGCCCGTCAGCAGCGGCGAGAGCGCCTGAGGGGCCGGTCGCGTGCCGGTCGGCCTGGCGCATCGCGCTCAGCCCTCCGCGACCCCGCCGGCGTCGGCGATCGGTGGTGGCGGTGGCCGGAGCTCGCCGCGGCGGCTCTGCTCGTGCCAGAGCTTGTTGGTGTCGTGCAGCCCCTGCTCGGCGTTGGTGAGCGTCACCCGGAACGGGATCCCGGGCCGCCCGCCGATCTTGATCATGAAGTTCCCGCGCCCGGGCGGCGCGTCGTTGCTCGCCGCCGAGCTCCAGGCGGGCGGGTCCTGCCAGGAGATCAGCTGCCGCTGCTCGGCCACGCTGAGGTCCTTCGCCAAGCGCGAGGCGCGGCATCTCCTCCGGGGGCAGCGCGCCGCAGATCAACATGCCTGAGCGCTCGATCAGCCCCAAGCGCTTTCATCCGCTCGTGCTCGTCGGGCAGCGAGAGGAGGTCCTTGATCGTGTGTGAGCACATCACGACCCCCACCCCCCACTGACGGTTCAGCCGGGTCAGCGAGTTGGTGCGGTCGACCATCCCGCGGCCGGCGATCAACGCCCGCCACAGCTCGTCGAGGATGATCAGGTAGTGGCGCATCGGCGCCAGCCCGGCCTCGGCGAGCGCGTGGGTCACGTTCACCGCCCCGAACCCGACCCCCCAGCACGCCGACAGCGCGGCGCCGACGAGCTCGGTCTCATCCTCGGGGATCGAGGAGACGTCAAACACCGCCGGACGATCCAGGTCCAGTCTCGACGGTGCTCTGGCGCGAGAACATCTCCCCCACCCGTCCCTCCCCGAGCAGCGCCTGCAGGGTGACTTGCAGCGGCTCGACGAGCTCGCGGTAGCGCTCGATCGACCCGCGGTCAAACGCCGCGACCCGCACCCGCTCCGGCGCGCTCTCGATCGTCGCCAGCAGATCGGCCAGCACCGGCGTGCCCGGCGTGGCGCTCGTCGAGGACCCGCAGCGCGGCGGCGAGCATCGAGTCCTCGCGATCGTTGGGCGGGTGGCCGCGCTGGATGCTGATCAGCGCCGAGACCATCGTGTGGCGGCGCCCGACCGCGTCGGCGAGCACCTCTCGCCCGAGCTTTGCGTGCTCGCCATCCCCGAGGCGCTGGGCGGCGGCCTGGGCGAGGTTGATGTCGAGCACGTTCAGATAGCCGCGGCCGCGGCCCAGCGTGATCACCTGGCCGTCCAGGGCGGCGATCAGGTCGACGTAGTCGGGCTTGAGATCGCCCAACACCAACGGCAGGACCCCGAACCCGGCCAGGCTCAACGCCATCCGCCGGATGCAGGAGCTCTTCCCGAACCCCTGCAAGCCCATCACGAACGCGGTCGGAGCGGTCAGCAGGCCGGCGCGCTGAAACCAGCTGATCGGATCCCCGCACACCGTCGCGCCGGTCAGCAGATGCTTGCCCAACGGCGCGCCGATCAACGGGGCGCCGGCGCCGACCGAGAACGGCCACAGGCCACACGCCTGCACGCTGGTCGCGCGCCACTCCGCCGGCCGGCTGCAGATACACGCTGTGCCCGGCGCCCGGTCCGTGCCAACCCGCGCGGACCGGGCAGCACCGGCCCCGACGGCCCCTGAGGCTTGTTTGGCGCGCGAGCGGATCGGTCTCATAGCGCTTGGCGGACCTGCTCGGGGATCTTCAGATGTGCGGGCAAGAACAGCCCGACCGGCAACGCGGCGGCGAACGCCGAGTCCTGGGAGCCCCACACCGGCCGCAGGTTGATCCGGGCTGTCGGCGCGAGATTCGCGACCGCCGCCCGGCTGAGCGGCAGCTGATCGTGCTCAAGGACGGTGGTGGTGACGCAGCATCCCGAAGTTCACCAGCGCCGCGCCCCGGGCTTCCTCCTGGGCCGTCGCCCGCGCCGCCTGCTGCTCGACCACCGCTCGGGCGGTCGGACGCGCCGCCGAGTTGACGCGGAACTCGGCGTTGTGCAGATCGCGCTCCACGACCCGGGCGGCCTCGCCCGGATCGATCACCCGGTAGAGCAGCGTGACCCGCTTGCGGGCGATATCGCCGTGCGGGGCGATCAACCTGGCCAGCACGTTCTCGCGCACCTCGCCGCGCGGGCGCCTGCTGACATCGCCCACGTGACCGACACCGCCCCGTCGTGCCAGTAGCTCTCCGCCCGCGCGTCCGCGGCCGCCGGGCCGACATCGTCCCAGCGCAGCTCGCGCCGGCTCACCGGCCGCGCGCGCCTCCTCGAGCAGCTCCGCCGCACGGGGGTTATAAGCGGCGTGAACGATCTCGCACAAACGCTGCGCGTCGACCGGCATCGCGACCCCGGCGCCGGTCGCGTGCAACCGCTGCGTGATACCCCCGAGCCGGGTCGCGAGGTCGTGCGCGGTCTCCGTCGCGCTGCGCGTCGCCGCCCTGCCGCGACCATGCTGAACGTCAGCGCGACCCGCGCTTTCAGATCGGCCGCGCCGGTCGGGTACAGCCGGACGATCTCCGACAGCGTCTCGCGGGCGAGCTCGGGCGCGTTCGGGTCCTGGCGGCTCGCGATCGCGTGACGCAACCGAGTGCCCGGGTCAGGCGCCGTCTCCACCGACACCTGGCAGGCGACGCAGCCCGGGCTCCTGGGACAGCGCGGCGAGCCAATGCCCGTAGTGCGCGACCCACTGATCGACCTGCGGCTGGTCAACCAGCGCGGCGCCGTCCGGCTCGGTCTCCAGCACCACCGTCAGCTGCTGGCACCACGGGTGACACAGCACCGCGAACGGCCGGTCATACGTATCCCGCGCCTCGGAGAGCTGGCTTGCGGCCAGCAGCCCGGGCAGCTGGAAGGTGCCATACGGCGTGCGTCCCAGCGGCCCGGACCGATACAGATGCGAGCGGCTCGCGCGGGCGCGACGCCACCCGAGCTTCATCCCGAGGCGCTGCATCGGCGTCTGCCCGTGCGGATCCGGGCGCAACGTGACCAGGAACAGCGGCAGCATCGCCGCCAGCAGCACCAGCCCGGGGATCAGGCCCACGAGCGCGATCACGATGATCGAGGCGATCAGCCCCACGATCAACAGCACGCTCGAGATCAGCCCGAGATGCCACAGCCCCGGCGGCCGCGGCCGCCGCCAATTCCCGTACGTGCGCTCCACCTGAGCTTCTGCCGCCATCACGCTCCTCCCCTAGCTCGCGTTCCCCGACGCGCCGGTCGGCCCGTCGCCGTCGGCGTTGTTTGACTCCACCGCGCCGCCCGCCGCCCGCTTCCCAGCCCCGTAGGCCTGAACGGCCGCGCCTGCCGCGCCCACCCGCACCCGCCGCCCGCGCCCGCTGCGCCGGCTGCTCCCGCACCGCCGCTCGCCGCGCCGCCTCCAGCCGTGCCGCCGCCGCCCGCAGCGCCAGCGCCGCTGGCCGGCGCTGGCTGTGCGCGGCGCTTCCCGACGCGCCCGACTGTCCGTTCTGCCCGGACGCGCCCGACTGCCCAGCGCCGTTCATCCCCGCCAGCGGCCGCGGGTGCCGCCGCCGGCGAGCGCGGCGCCCGACGGGCCGCCGCTGCCCTGGCCTTGTCCGTACGCGCTGGCGGGCGTCGAGGCGACCGATGCGGCTCCGGTCGGCATCCGCATCGCGATCGCGCCGCCCGCCGCGCCGGCGAGCATCCCTCCGGCCCCACCACCGCCCGCGAGCGCGCTCGTGGCGGGGACCACGAACCGCAGCAGCGCCGGCAGCGCGAGGATCGCGAGCACGAGCATCATCACCCCGTCCAGCAGCGCCAGCGCGCCCGGCTGGCCGGCGAGATCAAACGCGACCGCGTACACGATCGCCGCCGCCGGCTTGTACAGCGCGAACGCGACCAGCCACGCCGCCGGCTTTGCGGAACCACTGCATGCCCATCTCGGTGTTCGAGAACGCCGCGACCAACGGCAGCGTCCCGACCAACAGCACCAGCATCCCGCCGCGGACCAGCATCAGCATGATCTGGATGACCGTCGCGAGGAACGCGATGATCCCCAGCACGATCGCGATAAACGCCGTCGTGACCGTCCCCGCCAAGCCCGACCGTGAACCCCGACCGGAGCCCCGGCCGCGTGCGACGTCCCCGCGGTCGCGAGCCCGAGCAGGTTCGCGAGATGATCAGCGAAGCTGCTGCTCGCGCTCGCCCGGTCGATGAACCAGGACGCCATCTGATCAGAGCCGCCGATCAGCACGCTCGCCGCCGCCGGCCGCCGCACCCGAGACCAGCACGTAGGTCACCAGGTAGCGGCCGAGCTCGCGCAGCTGCGCCGCCTTGTGCTCGTGATAGACGATCCGCCCGGCGCCGAGCAGCGTGCACAGCACCGCCAGGCCGGTCGTGAACACCAGCAGGTTCTGCTGCAGAAACGCGACCGTCCCCGTCGCCTGCCCCGCGCGCGTCGGCGACCGGGGGCGTCCCGATCCCGACCCACAACGTCGACGCCCACTCCACCGCGTGCCCCAGCGCACCGAGCACCGCCTTTGCCAACGCGGTGATCGCATCGCCGGCGACCGAGGAGACAGCGCCGCCGACGCCCTTGCCGATGATGCACACGGATCGATGCCGCAGCCGAACAGCGCTCCGGCGGGCGCCGGGATGAGCAGCAGACCCATCAGCGAACGCGCGGCGCAGCAGCACGCAGCGCCGGACCAGGCTTCGCATCAGAAGCTCGCTCCACTGGACGTAGCCCGTCAGATCGGCGATGACCTGCATAGGCGGGATCCCGTCAGTCGGGAACACGTACTTCCAGTCGCCGTCGCGCCAGACCATCGAGGTGACGACGGCGGAGCTTGCCCTCGCGGTCCCTGAAACACGATCGCCACCTGCGCCTGCAGACGGCGTGTAGGAGTCATAGCGGTAGCCAGCGAGCTGAACCGGGCCGCTGCGTAATCCAGCCGCGCGTTGCTGCCGAGGTTCGTCGGCGCGCCGACCGCGTAGCGCGCAAAACGGCTCGCTCGGGCGGCCGGCCGTTCCCTCGGCGTAGAAGTTCATCGCGGCCAGCAGCGCCCCGGACGGGACTGTGGGCAAAGCACGTCTCCCACGGACCGTCGGAGCGCTGCGGCCCGTACACCGTCGGGTTCTGCGGCACCTGCATCGACCCGACCGTCCCCCACTGCGCCTGCGGCGGGCTCGCTCGCCGGGACCGTCTGGCCCCCGGCCGGAAGCGAGCAGCCGCTCGCGCCCACCGCCGCCGCCGGGGCTGGTGCGCGCCGGGACCGCCGCCGTGGTCGTAGGCGTGCCCGCGGGCCGGCCGCCGCCGCCGCCGCCGATCACGGCGACGACGACGCCGAGCAGCACGAGCGCGAGCAGGAACGCGCCGGAGAGCAGCACGCTCGGGCGACTCCAGGGCGAGCGCTCGGGCGAGGCTCTCCTGGCTGGAGGATCGATCGCTCATCAGATCACCGCTGCCGGTGTGCGACGCGCTCGGCGGTTAGCTGAGCGCTCCGACGATCGCCGCTGAGGACCCGGCGATCACGCACGCGACCAGCGTCCACACGAGGCTGGTGGTGTGCTGGCTCGCGCCGCCGTACCCCTGGTTGTGGGAGTGCGCGAGCTTCGCCGCGCTGATCAGCACCCCGCCGACGCACAACGCGAACACGCCCCAGGCGGTCCACTGCAGGATCGTCGTGAGCTTTCCGGCGCCGGGCGGCGCGACACCCTGCCCCGGGTTGACGACAGCGAGGGTCAGCAGGTGCAACATCGTCTTCTAGTCCTTTCGGTCGACGTGGTCGAATGGCACGTAGACGGGTTCTCCGAGGCCCCGGCCTCGGTCATGGCGCGCAGGTCCTCGAGGAGCCGGCGGACGACCTTCGGTGCGTTATGCGGCGCCGGCGGCTCCCCGACCCGCCACGCCTCGATCCACGGAAGCGACCACACCGCCGGGACGCCACCGGCGATCAGGTCCGCGAGCTGCCGCAGCCCGTGCGGGAGCCGCCCGGGCGCGTCGGCGATCAGCACCAGGCCGAGCAGCAGCACCTGCGCGTCGCCGGCCGCCCACTCGCGGATCGCGCTCTGCGCGGCCGTCAGCCCATGCGCGTGGGTGCGCGCGACCAGCACCACCCGCGCCGGCGGCAGGTTCGCGGCGCTCAGCGGCCAGCTGTGATCAGCCGCGCGGGAGCCCGAGAACAGCTCCTCAAGCGTCGACTCCCCCGCCCCGCCGTGCGCGCCGAGCCACCACACCGCCGCCTGCTCACCGTCGTCCAGGAGCCGGCGCGGCAGCCGATCCTGCGGGCCCGGGCAGACACCACTCCGCCCTGCCCCCCGGCCTCGGCCAGCCGCATCCGCGATGCCGCGTCAGCGCCGGCCGATCGCGCCTCGCCAGCCTCACCGTCACATCGTTATTGACGTAAACCAATGTCATTGACGAATCAGCGTTATCATACACGCATGCCTGTCGTTAGCGCCGCAGCTCCGGGGCCGTGCGCCGGACGACCTGATGAGGAAGAGGCGCGTGATCAGTCGATCCCACCCCCCTGTGGATCAAGGCGGGTTGCCGACGCCGCGATCGTGCGCCCGCGACGGCCACCCGCTTCAAGGTCGCTGCGCTCCCTTCCCCTTGCCCCTACGGGCTGCGGTTCCGCTCGGCCGTCACGCGGGCGCTACCCGGCTTTCGTCAACCACCCCGATCCCCTCAGAAGGAGGAATCGAACATGCAGCGCCTCACCCTCACAGGACGACTGACCCGCGACCCCGAGCTCCGCGAGCTCCCCAACGGCGGGTCCGTGTGCAAGCTCCGCCTCGCCGTCGATGACATGGCCGCGCGGCCGCGAGACCGGCTACATCAACGTCTCGACGTTCGGCAAGCCCGGCGAAGCCGCCGCCGAGATCCTCACCACCGGCTGGCTGGTCGCCGTCGACGGCCGCCTCGAGTACCACGAGTGGGAGCAGGACGGCAAGACCCGCCACGACTACGAGGTGATCGGCAGCGTCGAGTTCCTCGCCGCCCCGCGCCGAGACGCCGACACCGCAGAGGCCGAGCCGCCCGTCGAGGCCGCCGCCTAACCCGACCAACGGGCGGGACGCCACCACGGCCCGGCGTCCCGCCCACGACCCCTCCGCCACCCATGCACGCCATGCACAGCCACCAGCCCCACGACGCCCACCAGCAGCTACCGGGTGCTCGTCACCGACCACATCACGCCCGGACTGGCCAACGGCGACGGGCGCCACTACGAAAGCCCGCCGCAGACAGAGCAGCAAGCCCGGTCGCTGCTCGCCGTGCTCGTCGGCGCCGAGCACCGCGATCACCGCGGCCCGTGGCGCCAGGCGATCGCCGGCGGCCAGCGGATCATCGAACTGCAGAGCCGAACCATGACCGGCCACCGCCAGCGACCTCGACCGCTACCTGCGGATCCTCGCCGGCGCCAACCCCAGCCGGACGGCTGATCGAGATCCGCTCCGCAACCCCGCACGGCGGCATGCGCCAAACCTTCACGCCCGCCACCCGCACCGACCTCGCCGCCCGAACGATCACCACGCTCGCCACCCGCACCGACGTCTACGTCGGCGTCCTGCTTCGCCGCCGCCGCGCCGGCGGCCGCCACGCCTGCGAGCGCTCCCACCTCGCGTTCATCGAGATCGACCGCCCCGACGCGCTGCAGCGGCTCGACCAATACCGCTGCCCGCCCAGCATCGTGATCGCCTCGGGCGGCTCCCCCGGTCACGCCCACGCCTACTGGCAGCTGCAGCAGCCCGTCGACCTCGACGAGCTCGAGCAAGCCAACCGCCGGCTCGCGATCCGCCTCGGCGGCGACCTCGCCTCCGTCGACGCCGCCCGCATCCTCAGACCGCCAACCTCGATGGAACTGGAAACGCACCCCGCCGACGCCCGTCGAGCTGCTCGCCCTCGAGCCGCCCGCCGCTACCAGCTCGCCGAGCTCACCGCCGGCCTCGCCGACCCGTCCCCCCGTCGCTCGGTCGACCGCCTCGCGCCAGCCGCGCCGCGACCAGCGAGCTCGACCAACTGCTCCTCGCGATTCCCGCCGCCACCTACGTGCCAGCGCTCACCGGCCGCCAGCCCAACCGCGCCGGCAAAATCTGCTGCCCGTTCCACGACGACAGCACCCCCAGCCTCCAGCTCTACGACCACGGCTGGTACTGCTTCGCCTGCCGCATCGGAGGCTCCATCTACGACTTCGGGGCGCGCCTCTACGGCCTCGACACCCGCGGCCACGAATTCCTACAGCTCCGCCAGCGCCTCGCCGACGAACTCCACATCACTCCTGCGACCCCCCAGGCTCTGCACCACTCCACGCCCATCAGGAACGGGGCAGCTTCAGGGGCGCGCGTATCGCCAGCCAGTGCACCCCGACGAGGCGCACGATGGCGAGGGCCGTAACCGGCGATCGCATGCATCGCTGGCGAGCCAGCGAGGCGCTTGCAGCACGCCGCGGCGCCAGCTAACTCGAAGAGCGAGACGCGTCCTCGCGAAGCCTCAAAAGCGGAAGCCACGCTCTGGCTTCCCCTCGGGCGACAATGCAGGAGCGGACCGCGATCGTGTCGATGATCCGCGACGGGGATGTCCGATCCGTCCGTCGAGCTCGGATGTAACGACGTGAACGGGTCGCGGTATAGGGTCCATGATCGCCCTCGCGGTGCTGGCTGGTGCGGCTGCGGCGGGCGCCGCGGGCTACATCGCGCGCCGGTGGCGGTTCCTTGCGGTCGCGGCCGTACTAGGCCTCGCGATCATCTCTGATCGACGTAACAACGCGTGACCTGACCAGCGGCGGTCACCACGACCGAGGACTCGTCGCGTTTACCGAGTTGATGATGCTGCTCGGAATTTTGGTGCTCTTTGCGGTCGGTGTCGCGTTTCGGCGCCGGCGTGATCGCCACCGCAGCACGCCGCGCCACCGGCCAGCCAGCCAGGCCTGAGACCGAAAGCGGCAGTCGACCCGATTTGGCTGCATCGGCGACGATGCGGAAGTGAGGCGCACCTGCGCACTGATGGTCGAAGCCGATGATGGACACCTCCGCAGCGTTCGATGTACGGGTAGCGCCTCCGGTTTGAGTCGGGAATGCCCTCCATAACATCCTGGTGTTCGCGGCAAGATGGCCCAGCACGGAGCGAATGCGCAATGCCGGTCGTACGGGCCGCGCAGGCCCACGGCTCGTCGGGCCGATGAGGTGACACGGAAAGCCGGATCTTTCAGTACCGTTCTTGCACTTCTGCCACGCCCGTATCGGGCCGGATGATCGATCTGGGGGGCCGGTTCCATGGTTGGCGTCGGTTCTGCACAGCCCAGACCAGACTGAAGCCGGGACGACGGCTGGCCATTTGCCAGCGCGCGGGGCCATCATGGTCCTGTTGGGGCTTGCCGCTTTTGCAGGACTCGGGACTCCCTCCAGCACGCAGGCGTCAGCGACATCTTCGCGCTATCTAAAGTCGCCCTGGTCGACACCGATGGCGTTGGGCCCGATCCCGTCCGAGAGCGTGCCAAAGATCGGGGTCGACGGCCAGGGGAACTCTCTCGTCGCATGGATATCCCGTCGCGGGCTAGAGGTGTGTTGTTCTCGGCCGCCAACAGGATAGGAAGCCTGAGACTTGCTGGGAGAGGAGCGATTTACGGCGATTTTCGGCTCGTGATGAGTTCGAGCGGGCAGGGCCTTCTCGTATGGCGCACCAACTCCGTGACTGACTACTACGCCCGGTCAGTCTCCTCGCGCGGAGCACTCGGACCCGTTCTCAAGCTTGGAAATCCAGGCTCATCGTGCTGCGAAGGTCTCGAGGACGTCACGACAGATACAACAGGCGACGCGGTCGTGCTGATGACGACCAACGTACGCAACGCGCAACCGGGGCAGATGCTCTACATCGACCGAATCTCGGCCACCGGTGCCTCAGGCAATCCGATCGTCCTAGCGACTGACATTGGTGTCTCTGGTCGGATCGGCGCTGACGGGCAGGGGAACATTGATGTGTTCGTCGCGCAGACGTCGGTGCTGGCGGAACCTCAGCCGCAAGACTTCCATAGTTCGCTGGTCACACTGACGGGCGCTGGAGTTGTCCGAACCCAAACGCCACTGTCATCGTCCATCAGCGCTGAGACAATGGGGGTCGCTAGAAGCGGCCGGGTCAATTTCGCCTGGGCCGCGCTCCTCGGGAAGCACTGGGTCATCCAAGCGACGCACGCCACTCCGCCGACAACGGGGGGCCGGGTCACGGTGACCAACTAAACAGCGTTCCCGCGCTGACGCAGCTAAGTACCGGAGATGCCGTCATATCCTCGATTGCTGGCGGGTCCGGACCACAATACGAACGCGTCTTAACAGCTCGCGGACTGACGCCGCGGCGTCGGCTCTTCCCGCGGAGCCGTTACGGAGAATACGGCCAACTGATCGCGGTTGGGGGTCACGCGCTCTGGATTCGACCGTACGCGGCGGTGCCGTATACACGCTACGGCCTTGAGACGCGGACGATCCGAGGCGACGGATCCGTATCGCCGATCGCGACTGTTCTGCCCCAAATTCTCCGCGTACCTACGGGCCAGATCTTGGTGGCGGGCAATCCGCACGGGCGTATTGTGCGTGTTCTACGGGAACACGGGCCAGGAAATCCTCGGTGGTCGCATCGGATGAGGTCTGGCTTGATTAAGGGGCATCGTGCATCACGAAGCCCCGGGTAGAGTCGACGAAACTGGCGACAGTAGCAACCCCTGCTTATCTTTCTACAGCGTGCACTACCGTCGGGAGTCCCGGGACGGGAACGAAGCGTGTTCGTGTCCACGTGGCGGCTGAGACCGCCGGTCGTCGGTAGAAGTGGTGTAGTGGCGCCGTGATTGGTTCCGGTGGCCGTGGAATGACCGCAGCTTGACCGACTCGAACACTGCTGCCTCCACGCAAAAGGAGGCGCTCGGCGGGGTCGGATCGCGACTTGAGGCTTCCGCTTTTAGGCTCGCGAGGACACGGTCTGGTCTTCGAGTTAGCTAGCGCCGTGTCGTGCTGCAAGCAGCTCACGATGCCCATGGCGCGGACTGCATCGCCAAGTCGGTCCGGCCAGAGGTGTCGCGGGCCATGTCGGCACGACCTCCCGGACCACTGGTAGTCGCCACGTAGCGCGGCAAGCGCGACCCCGATCAGCGCTAATGGAAACTCGCTGCCATATTGGAAACCGGCCTAAGCGTCAACAGAATTGCGGGCTTAGCCGACGGTGACCCCGACACGCTTGGATACGTTGGGAGCGTATGGATAGTCGCCCTCGGCGAGCGTGGCGACCGCGAACCAGTAGTGAACGACGCCCTGGCCTGCGCTCCACTTGACCGAGATCGAGAACCGCCCGTCGGGGGAGATCCGCGGTACGCCGATGGTGTGGGGGTGGGGACCGTCGCCGAACAGCAGGCGCAGGATGTTGGAGCCCGCGGGGATGTAGCCGCCGAGTACCCGGCCGGTGATCCTGATGTGCCCGCCCCAGGGAACGATCCGGGGGTTGATCGCGATTGCTGATCTTGGCCGGGACGATCAGTCGCAGCTGTGCGCCCAGGGCAGGTGCGGTGATCGAGCTGCCTGGGTACAGGCGCCGAGATCGAGTCGCGATGGTCCCGGCGCCAGAGCGGCGCGCCAGCTGCCGTCAGCGGCCGTGGTCGTCCATGCCGCGGGCGTGAACGCGCCCTGGCCGTTATCGGGGGCGGTCAGGATCTCGACGGGCGTTCCGGCGAGCGCCACCCCGGTCGGCAATCCCAGCCATCCCGAGACGATCGTGCCGTGCCCGAAGGCGACGCGCTTGACCGTCTGTGCGACGACGCGCGGGAGCAGCACCTGGCGCTCCCACCGGTAGCGCTTGACGAGCACTTTGTGATGGTGGCGCTTGACGACCTTCCAGACCGCCACGCGCCGCCAGATCGTCCGCGGGTGGCAGCGCGTGACCTTCACGCGCTTGTACGACGCGCGCTTGTGGACGTGCATCGTGTGGTGGTGGCGGTGGATGTGATCCAGTGGGCGGGCACGCGTACGCGCTCTGAGACTCGCGTGCAGCGCAGCGCGTTGACGACCCTGGTGAACGCGATCGCCAGGACCGCCGGCTGGCGGATGCTCAGCGTCCAGCTCTGGCTGGCTGAGCGCGCCGGATTGCCGGACACGTCCAAGGCGCCGTTCTGGGCAAAGCAATTGAGCTGGTGGGTGCCCAAGCCGCTGACCGGGATCTGCTCGCTGGCGCCCTGGTACCACTGGTAGGGGGCGCCGTCGAGCGAGCAATCGATCCCGACCCCGCTCGGGCCGGCGCTCGCGGTCGCGGTGATGTACTGCGTTCCGGACGTCGACAGCGCCGAAGTCGGCCCGCTCAGGCTGAGGTCGACCGGCTGGTTATCGACGTTCATCGTGCTGCTGAGCGTCCCGTGATTGGCGGGGCTCGCGGCGTCGTCGGCGTAGGCGATCGAGTCCCATCGACCCGTTCGGGTAGCTGGCTGTGTCGATCGGAAGCTGATCGGTCACCGCGCCGTTGCACTGCGTCCAGGAATGGCGGTTGGGAGCTGTGTCGACCGGGCCCGGCGATGACCGAGCCGTTGATCGCCACGCCCATGTCGCACACGCCCGAGTCGTCGGCGGCGATGAACGACGCCGACCAGCCCGCGCCGCGAATCCAGCGGCCCGCGTCCCCGAACACGTTATTGGGCCCCAGTCGGGAGGATCCCCGGGGCGGTGGTGTCGATCGCGACGAGCTGGATGCCGCGCACCGCGAGGATCGAGTTCGGATCCCCGCACGTCTGACCCCCGGGCGCCCGACACGTGACCTGCCAGCCGAAGTAGCGGCTCGGCCCCAGGAAGCGATTGATCGCCGTCCCGTAGCCCCCGCCGGTGGGGTAGATCGTCTGCGTCCCGCCGTTCCAGAAGAAGCTCGTGTTGAAGTAATCGCCGCTGAGCGGATCGACGTAGACGCCGTTGGGATAGCTGTTTGCGCCCACGATCTCCATCGACGGTGGCGTGATCGTGGACCACTGCGCCGTCTGCCCCGGGTACGTCGTGCCTGCCGGGGCGATCTTGAAGGACCTGCCCCCCTGGGGGCAGTTGTTCGTCAGGTCAAACGCCCCGACCGGGTTGCTGGAGCCGGCCCATACCGGCCCGTTGACGTCGGTGTCCAGTCCGTTGTCGTAGTAGGCCGAACACGACGTCATCGTCACCGTACCCGCGCGCGCGGCCTCCACGTGAGCTGTCAAGCCGGCAAGCCAGCAGACGACGGCGCCCAGCGCGATCGCCGCCGCCCGACTCCCGAGCGCTCCCCGCACCGGCATCTCAGCGCGGCGTCCCGCAGACGAGTACCACGGTGAACGGAAGCGCGCTCGGCTGCCCAAGCGCGTTGTAGACCTGGATCACGCTCTGCACGCGCCCTCCGCCGATTGTGAACGCCCCCACTACGACGTAGCCCGGAGTCAACGGCGCCGTAAGGAGTCACGCTCCCCGTCGCGGTGCAGCGGCTGACTGGGTTGGGATGCCAGTCGACCGCGTAGTGGCCAGGCCCGATATCCGGCTGGGGGCGAAGACGGAACCCTCCGGCTGAATCGATGACGTGCCCACCCGCATCCACGCTCATCCACGCCCGCACGTAACCCCCGATGTAGCGGCGGTCGAACTTCGGCGGGGTGATCGAGTGATTGGCGAGCGAGAACGCGGCGTAACCGGTCCCGGTCAGCGCGCCGAATGACACGATGAGCGCGATGTAGGCAACGACGTTGCGGCGCGCATGGGCAACCAGGCGATTCAGCATTCCCGACCTCTCTCGTTTCGTCGACGATTCAGCATCCGCAGCTCGCTGGGCCGACCAGCGTTCCCTGGCCCGTCGGTCCCGCCGCCTTGGCCGAGGCCGATGCGCGCGACACGGGCCGGTAGGACGTCGGCTGCGCCTGATACACCGGCCGTGCCGGCTGGGTCACCACGCTCGGCGCCTGGCTGGCCGGCACCGTCCGATAATCAGTGCTGATCGGCGAGGCCTGAACTACTGCGCGGGGCCGGTTGGGCTTACTTGGCGCCGCACGCCGATGCTCTGAGGCCACCCGGTGGTGACCCTGGCTTGCGCGAACGTGATGGAGAACCGTTTGCCCCGCGCCGATCACGTTCTCAGCCACCGTGTTGACGCTGGCCACCGACACGCTCGCGAGCCTGCTCCCCGATGGCCCGGCGGCGTTCTTGACTGACCCAGACCCGGACAGGATCACCGTGCCGGCGAGCGCGATGACGATGACGATGAGCCCGCCCATCGCCGCCCATCGCCGCACAGTTCCCGAAGTTCGGTGCTGATGGTCCGCGGCGGCCGGCGACGGATGCTCGTCCGCGGTGTCGGTCGTGGGCTCCACGACGAGCTCGGCGAGGCCCTGGCGGTGATGGCGACGCTGACCGAACTTCTGACCCAAGCGCTCCCACCGGCTCGGCGGCGCAAGGAGCTCGGCATGTCTCCAACCCAGCCCCACGGACTCGTCCATCGCGGCTCGAGGTGGAGCAAGAGCGCGTGCTCCGCCGGTGATCTGCCCGGTCAGCCGCTCGGTTTCATACCAATCGTCAGCGGAAGAAGAAGCCGCGCGCTCGACCTCGTCGGCGTGCAGGTGGCGGATCGTCGCCGTGCCCGGCGGCTGATCTGATCGAGTCTCTGTCCCCCACTCATCCACGCCAGAAATACGTTAGCATCAATGACGTCGGATAACGTAGGTAGCTGTGGTGGGATTGACGGGACCGAATCTTATGTCTGAACGGACCACATTTGAGGAGCTGATGACCGTGGGTGAGGTCGCTGAGACGCTCCGCTACACCGAGGGAACGGTCCGCCACTGGATCCGCACGGGCAAGCTCCCGGCGATTCAGGTGACCGGCGGGCGCGAGTACCGCATCCGTCTCCCGGACTTCCTCGCGTTCGCCGAAGGCCTCGGCATTCACCTCAACCCGGCCGGGGCGATTCGCGAGGCTCGCCTGGAGGACGAGCCGCTCAGCGCGCAGCTGCGCCGCAGCCCCGATGAGTCATGAGCGTCGAACGCGCGATCAACAACATGAACGCCGCCGACCACACGTGGCGCGCGGCGTTGCGCCAGCACCGACTCGCGCCGCCTGACGCCGGCTTCTCCCGCCGCCTCAAAGACTTCGCGGATGCGTGTGAGTCCCAGCAGATCTCCTGTGATTACGCGGCTCAGGAAGGTCTTGGCTGGGAGCCGATGCCCCCGGCCCGGCGCCTCGCGCCGCCTGAGTTGCGGCCCGACAGTGGCCGCCGCGGCCCGGCGGAGCTGTGGGAGACATTCGACACGGCGTGGGACGCGCTCGGCACGGCGCTTGAGGGCGCCAGCCTGCCCACGGTCGCGGCCGCGTTTGGCGAGCTCGCGACGCTCGCCCGCCAGCTGTGCGCGGCGGTCGAGGAAGAAGACGTCGCGCTGACGCGCGTCCAGCACGGCTGACCGGATCGATGGCGATAGCTCACGTCGCGCACACGCTCTAAGGCCACCCGCCAGAGCTGGCGGGGCGGCGTGGATGTGGTGCGGCGCTGGGTGTGTTATCTGACCAAGGTAGGACCTTCGGCCAGGCAGGCGGCGCAGGGAGCGACTCCTCGCCGAGCTGGTCATCATCCCCGCCCGGACACGATGGTCCGCCATCCGGCGGCGCCTCCCGCCGAGCCCCTCGGCGTGGAGGTTCTCGCCGCCGTCAAACACGCCCGGGGTCGGGTGGGGGCGTTGGCATGAATGCGACGGGCGCCTCGGGACCTCGGCGTGCTGGCGTCTCGGTGGCGGCGGGGGAGAGGGGGGAAGTGGGCCGGCTGTCACGGCTCGGCGTGCCGCGGCTGCTCCCTCGCAGCTCGTCCTGGACAACCGTTCCTGCGCCGCCCCCGACATCCCTTCGCCCCGTCCGATCGCCACGGCCTCGTTCGACCTTACGCTCCCTGAGCGCAGACAAAGGCGTTATTGACGCAAACCAACGTCGTTGACGCAGTAGGCGTTATCATACGCTCGTGTTCGTCGTTAGCGACCAGCTCGGGCCATGCGGTGGCCGGACTGCGACCCGTCCTGCTCGGTCATCCCGCAGCGCGGAGCGCGGCACTACAACGGTGGAGAACCACCGGAGAACCACCGGCCATGAGTGAGGCCGCGCGCGACCCTCTCGCCGAGTTGGCCCGGTTGCTGCCCACGGTGCTCGATGAGTCCGCGCTCCACGAACTCGCCGCTCGTCTGCAGCCGCTCCTCCCGGCAGGCGAAGCGCTGGAGACCGGTAAACGCCTGTACACCGCCAGGGAGGCCGCCGAGTTCGTTGGCGTCAACATCGAGACTGTGCGGCGCGCGATCCGATCGGGCCAGCTCGGGGTCGCCGGCCGTATCGGCCGTTCGCCGCGGATCAGTCGAGACGCGATCGACAGGTGGCTTACCAGCACGATCGAGATGACCGACAACGGCCCGCGCCGTCGGCCGCGTCGTAGACAATCTGTCCTGCCAGAGCACTCCCTGCGAGCAGCGTTCCGAGACCCCTAGCACCGTGGAGATCCAGAAGCGAACACTCAGCGACGGCTCCATTCGATGGAAGGTCCGCTGGCGCCAGGGCGGCCGATACCGAGCTCGCACGTTCGACAGGAAGCGCGACGCCACCAACTTCGCCGCCGAAGTGCGCCGGCGCCAGCAGGTCGGAACGCTCGCCACCATCGACAGTGGCCGGATCACTCTGGCCGAGTACGTGTCAGAGACTTGGGCTAAGGCCTACCGCGCGAGTCTCTCCGAGAGCACGCGTCGACGCTACGGCCATCTATACGACAAGCACATCCTCCCGGAGCTCGGCCCGCTCACCCTCATCGAGATCACACCGGAGGTGATCTCCCGGTGGCAGAGCGATCGCCTCGCGGCCGGAGGCGGCGCTGTGGCCGTTCGCAACGCGGCGACGCTGCTCGGCGGGATTCTGCAGCGCGCCCTCGAGAGCGGACATTTGCAGACCAATCCGGCGAGGGCGGTGAGAAAGACGCCCATGCCCCGACGCAAGGAGGTCCGCCCGCTGGCGCCGATCGTGGTGGAGCGCATGCGAGCGGTGGCCGGTACGCGCGACGCCACGCTGATCAGTGTCCTCGCCTACGCGGGCCTTCGGCCAGGCGAGGCGCTGGCCCTCCAGTGGCGGGATGTGCGAGAGCAGACCATCCTGATCGAGCGTGCTCTCTCGCTCGGCCAGGAGGACGACACCAAGACCGACGCCCATCGGACAGTCCGTCTGCTGTCCCCGCTTGCCGCTGACCTTCGAGAGTGGCGCCTTCGCAGCGGTCGGCCTGGCGCACAACGCCTGATCTTTCCATCCCGCTCAGGAGAGCCCTGGACGTTGGCCGCGTACCAGTCGTGGCGCCGGCGTGCGTTCCGGCGCTCGCTTTCGTTGGCGCACGCCGACCCAAGCAGCGACCCGATGGAACAACGCTGCCCGGCGTGTGCCGCCGCTCCTGCCAAGCCGTGCCAGACGCCCGCTGGGCGCGTGATGAAGCAGTCGCACGTTGCCCGTCAGCGTCCGAGGGTTCCGGGCCGGCCTTACGACCTGAGGCATAGCTTCGCGTCGCTGCTACTTCACGAGGGCCGCTCGGTCATCTACGTGGCGCGCCAGCTGGGTCACGATGCGCGGCTCACTCTGAGCACCTACGGGCACGTCATCGACGAGCTCGACGATGTTCCGCGCATCGACGCCGAGGCGGCGATCGCCGAGGCTCGAGTCATGCTCGCCGGCACAGAGCGACCGACGCGGGAGTCGAGGGCGTGACCACGCGAGAGAGCTACCGACCGAGGGTGCATATAGGGTGCATCAGATTGCAGCCACAGATGGTCTCCAGTCGACTTACACGTCACAAAACCTGCCCGTATGCAGCCAGTTTGGCTACTGGAGACGACTGGCCGTTACTCCTGCGCTTCTCTGATAAGGAAGAGGTCCCAGGTTCGAGTCCTGGATCGCCCACTGAGAATCCCCTGCTGGGCGGGGACGGTGGTCGCGCTGGCTGCTTGACATGCGCGGAACCGGCCTATGGGCAGGGGCCATGAGCACGCGAACACATCCAGCCGAATGCTCGTAGCGATAGCCGGCGGACACGGCAAGATCGCGCGCCGCCTCACGCGGCTGTTCGTCGCCCACGGCGAGCAGGTGCGCGGCCTCATCCGCAACCCCGACCATGCCGCCGACCTGCGCGCCGACGGTGCCGAGCCCGCGGTCTGCGACATCGAGCACGCCGGCGTCGACGAGATCGCGCGCGTGATCGCCGGTGCGGACGCCGTCGTGTTCGCCGCCGGCGCCGGTCCCGGCAGCGGCCCCGAGCGCAAGTGGACCGTCGACCGCGACGGTGCGGTCAAACTGCTGGAGGCCGCCCGCGGGGCGCGCGTCGAGCGCTACCTCATGGTCAGTTCGATTGGCGCCGAGGACCCGCCCGACGGCGACGACGTCTTCAGCGTCTACCTGCGCGCCAAGGCGCAGGCCGACGCGGCGCTCATGGCCAGCGACCGCCAGTGGACGATCCTGCGCCCCGCCCACCTGACCGACGACGAGGGGACGGGCCGGGTGCAGATCGACGGGGAGCCGCTGCGAGGCGAGGTCCCGCGCGACGACGTCGCCGCGGTCCTGCACACGATGCTGCACGAGCCGGAGTCGGCGCGCAGAGTCCTCTACGTCCGCGCCGGCGACGATCCGGTCGACGTGGCGCTGGCACGCGCGCTCGCGCGCAGCGGTGAGGTCGCGCGCCGCTAGCTCCGCGCGGATCCAACGGAACGCCTTGACGCGTGCGCGCGAAGAACTATCAACTGCCCAATGGAGTCCACGACTGCTGGATATGTCGATGCATGGCCGGTGATCGCCGAGCGCTTGCGCGGGCTAGCGGAGCTGCGCCCGCCCGCCCCGGTCCTCAGCCTCTATCTGGATCTGAATCCGACCGACTTCGGCACCCATCGCGCGCGTCGCTCGGCCTACACGTCGCTGCTCGACGAGGCGGCCAGGTGCGTCGAGGACGCCGACACCGACCACGAGGGTAAGGTCTCGCTGCGCGCTGACGTCGAGCGCGCCACGGCATTCTTCGAGGAGTACGCGCCCAAGGGCGGGCGCGGCGCCGCGCTCTTCGCCTGCTCGGCCGCCGGCGTGTTCGAACCGTTCACGCTCCCACGGCCGACGCGCACGCGCGCCGTCGTGGACGACTCGCCGTACGTCACCCCGCTGCTGCAGGCCGCCGACCGCCGCGACTGGCTCATCGCGCTCGTCGACACCCGCCACGCCCGCTTTCTGCACGGCAACGGCGACTACGTCGAGGAGTTCGAGCAGATCAAGGACAGCGTCGCGGGTCAGCACGAGCGCAGCGGCCCGACCGACCACCAGCGCTGGGTCGAGCACGAGGTCGACCAGCACCTCGAGAAGGCCGCGCACGAACTCGACCGCCACCTGCAGTCCGGCGGCTACGACCACGTCCTGATCGGCGGGCCGCCGGAGCTCGTCTCGCGCTTCCAGTCGATGCTCAGCAACCCGGCGCAGGAGCGGCTCGCAGGCAGCTTCGACGTCGAGGTTCCGATCGCCCATGCCGACGACGTCCGCCGTGCCGCCCTACCCTGCTTCCAGGAGGACGAGCGCCGCCACGAGCGCGCTGTCCTCGACCGTCTTACCGAGCGCCTCGGCCGCGGCGAGCGCGC
The DNA here is from genome assembly GCA_963744195.1 of uncultured Solirubrobacterales bacterium. Taxonomy (GTDB): domain Bacteria; phylum Actinomycetota; class Thermoleophilia; order Solirubrobacterales; family Solirubrobacteraceae; genus Palsa-465. The sequence goes on along the minus strand of CAVUSY010000002.1, from coordinate 699,015 downwards.
CGTGGCGGGCCTGGAGGACGTGCAGGCGATGCTCGAGCAGATGCGCGTCGAGACGCTCGTCTATGAGCAGCGCTACCAGCCGCCCGACGACGGCACGCTGGAGCGGATGATCGAGGAGGCGATCGCGCAGTCCGCCGAGGTCCTGCCGCTGCGCCATCACCCCGAGGAGCTCGCGCAGCGCGGTCACATCGCGGCCGTACTGCGATTCTGAGCGTCTGGACCGCGATCCCTTAGCCGGCCGCGGCCCGGAAGTGCGCAAGCAGGCTCGACCACCCAGCCTGGTTGCGTTCCCTCTGGGCCGCGCCGCGGGACCCCAGGGCCTCCCAGCCGCGGTGCTCGATCGACATCCGAGTGCCGGTGGGTTCGGCCGGGGCGAAGGTGATCTCGACCTCGGTCGCGTCAGCCCGGTCCTGACGCAGGTGCCAGAGGTAGGTGATGCGGCGAGGTGGGTCCCAGCCGGTCACCTGGCCCCAGTCGTGTTCTTCGCCGTCTGGCGTGCGCTCGTACATGCGGCCGCCGACGGCCGGCTCGATCACGATGGCGACGTCCGGTCGCGCGCTGACGGTGTGTGATTTCGGCCACCACACGCTGGTCTGTGCTGGTCCAGAGCTCGAACGCCCGCTCCGGCGTGCAGGCCACGTCGAAGGTGATCTGCAGCGGTTCGATCACGGCATGTCGCTGTTGTCGGCGACCAGGCGGAAGCGTGCCGCGGCGTCACCCCAGACCTCCGTCAGATAGGCGCGTACGGCATCGAGGCCCTCGTCGTGAAGGCGGTACAGCCGTCGCGTGCCCTCGGCTGAGGACGTCACGAGCCTGGCCTCTTTGAGCAGCCGCAGGTGCCGTGAGACGGCCGGCCGGGTGATCGGCATCTCGTCGGCGATTTCCCGCACCGACCGTTCGCCGCCGTGGAGCAGCTCGAGGATGGCGCGACGGTGCGGATCGGCGAGCGCCTCGAACGGATTCGCGGCGTGTCGGGGCACGGGGTTGATGGTAGCCGGTTAGTTACGGTAACCTTCGCGTTACCATGAGCGAACCAGTCACCGGCAACGGCACCAAAGACGATCCCTGGGTCCTGCGGACCCCGCCCGGCCAGTCTGAATATCGCGCTTACCGCGACACCACGGCCGACCCGCCGACGCTCGTCTGCATCGTCGGCAAGACCACCCTGGGCTACCAGCTGCGCTGCCTCGAGGATCTCCACGCGATGCTCGTCGAGCACGGCGATTGGATGGCGCTCGGCACCAGCGACGAGCAGAAGGCTGCCGCGGCGGGAACCGTCGAGGCGTGGGGCCGCTCACCCGAGAACCCGGTCGGCGGCTGGTACGGCGTCAAGAAGGGACTGCGCGGACGCTTTGCCAACTACGTGCCTCCGGTCCTGGAGCACCTCGGGCTGGTCGAACTGGAGCACAACCCGCGCAACAACCGCGTGCGCGCCCGCTGACGGCAGCCGGCCAGACAGGCCAGCAGCCGAAGCCGCTGGCCTGTCGCGCCGGATCCTCTCTAGGGCTTCACATTGGTGAAGATGTCCGTGTTGCCGATTCCGGTTTCGGCGATCTTCGTCGTCCTGCCGTCCACCCAGACCGGATAGAAGGCGTGAGCGCCGGCGACCGCGCCCATGTAGTCGCCGATGAATGCACCGGAGCGGAAGAAGGCCAGGTCTGGATTCCAAAGCACGGTGCTGAGCTTGGTGTTGACCCAGGTCCTGCCGTTGTCGTGCGAGACACCTTGCCAGGTATCGATCAGTTTGTTGCCGGGGTCCTCGCGGTTGTCGAGCCAGATCGCGTAGAACGTGCCACTGGTATCCGACGTGACCCACGAGAAGTACTGATCGTTCGGCGCCGGCACACCCTTGGAGGCCACGCTGACCCAACGCATGTTCGACCAGGTCGCCCCTCCATCGGTGGAGGTCTGCACCGAGATGTTGGCCCCGCTGCGAGTGCGGTCCAGGTTGTTCTGGTACATGAATGCGAGCGTGTGCGTCGCCGTGTTGTAGTTCAGCGACGGTGCCGATCGGCGCCCGGAAGTTCTTGTTGGGCAACAGGTCGGCCGGGTTGGGGTTGTCCTGGAATTGACCGGGCTTGTCAATGCGCACCGGAGCGCCGAACGTCGCGCCGCCGTTGGTGGAGGTGGTGATGTGCAGGTGATGATCGAGTGACGTGTTGCACTCCTCCTCGACGTAGGAGATGTGCAGCGTTCCATCTGGCTCCACCACCGGCTGACTGTCCTGATTCGCGGACGGCCCGACCCCCTTGCCGTTGGGGTTGTCGGGCACCACGGCCGTGTGCTGGAACGTTGTCAGAGCCGGATTGAACGACGGAACGGTGTCGGTGTAGGCGAGCTGGATCGGGCAGTAGTCGCTGAACCCGCTGGGGAGCATGTGGAACTTCGTCCAAGTGACGTACAGGCGCCCGTAATGTGGACTGGTGGGGGTGTTGTCGACCGTGATCGTCTCCCGGTCGTTGAAGACGGATGGATCGGGACCTCCCAGGGTCGGGCTGAAGTTGGTCGCAGCGATCGCTGCCTGGCGGCCCGGTGTCCACGTTCTGCCGTTGTCGCGGGACAGGAAGATCTCCACCTCGGACTGGGCGGAGCCGCGGAAGAAGCACAGCTGGCTGACGTAGAACACATGATCCCGCGCGCTGTAGGCGACGGAGGGGTCACCGCCCTGGCAGCTGTTGCCGGACAGCGGATCGCCCGGTTGGTTGTAGACCGGCACGACCCGGGTGGTCGCCCAGCTATGGCCGCCGTCGGCGGTGCGCATCACCGTCACGCCGCCGTCGACGTAATCGTTGGAGGCGGCCACGGCGATGTTCTCGTTGCTGGTATTGAGCGCCACCGCGGTCTCGTTCTGAGGGAGCGGCGGATACGAGTTCTCGTCCATCTGAACGTTGCCCGACGACACCGTCGAAGGAAGCTCCGGGGGAGACTGGGTCTTCGTCGTGACCGGTCCAGGCGTGGCGCTGGCCGCTTCCAGGGCGGCACGGACGCCGTTGGAGATGCCGCCTGCGTAGGTCTGCACGTGCAGAACCCATCGCGGGGTTGCGCTTGCGGTCAGGCTCGTACTGCTGGCGCCGGCCAGGCTGGAAACGAGCCAGGTCGTCGCCGCGCTGGCGAGTAGCAACGCGGCCAAGGTGCGGCCTCTGCGTGCCATTGGATGCCTCCCTATCGCGAGATTCTGCCCGGCCCGGGCCGAGCCTGGCGCTACCATAACGCTCCGAGGGTCGGGGCGCTACACGTGTCGGACGAGGTTTTTGATCTGGAGCGCGGCAGCGCCGAAGGCCCAGCCGCTCGGACCAAGGTGGTGGGGAGGCCGTATTGCTAGGTTGGCGCGCGATGCGTCCCGTGTCCTACCTGCTGGCTGCTGCCCTGGGGCTCGCCCTCCTCGGATCCGGTCCCGTGGGCGCGAGCGCCGCGGTCGCCCCCCTCAGATCCGGTCCCGTGGGCGCGAGCGCCGCAGTCGCCCCCCGCGAAACGGTTGGGATGAACATCGATGGACCGTTCTCCTTCCCGAGCGTGGGACCGTCGCGGCAGCTCTCGCGCATGGTCCAGACCGGAGTGCAGAGCGTTCGGGTGGTGTTCGACTGGAGCCGCGCGCAGCCATACCCCGATTGGAAGGCGGTTCCGAGCGGGCAGGTACCGCAATTCCAGCCCGGCGGTGCCGTCCCGACCGACTTCACAGCCACCGACGCGATCGTCAAGCTCAGCGCCGAACGAGGGCTTTCCGTGCTCCCGATCGTCCTGTACTCGCCAGGGTGGGATCAGACCCCAGCTCCCGCGGGCACGCTCGCGATTCCGCGACGTGATACGCCGTATGCGGCATACCTCCGGTCGCTGGTGGGGCGCTACGGTCCGCGCGGGAGCTTCTGGAGCAGTAATCCCGGACTGCCCAGGATGGCGATCCGGATGTGGCAGATCTGGAACGAGCCGAACACGCATAACGGTTGGCCGACCGGGCGGTGGGAGTTCGGCTACACGGCACTGCTGCGCGCGGCCCACCGCGCCATCAAGCGCGCCGATCCGGGCGCTCGTGTCGTGTTGGCGGGTATGCCGAACTTCGCTTGGCGGGATCTCGGCAAGCTGTATCGAGCCGGCGCCCGCAAGCTGTTCGATGTGGTCGCGGTGCATCCGTACACGCGGACTCCGCAAGGGGCGATCACCATCATCAGCCGGGTGCGCAACGTCATGGACCGCCACGGCGACAGAGCCAAGTCGATCGCGATCACCGAATTCGGCTGGCCGTCGTCGCTGCACCGCACAGCATTTCTGGATTTCGCGACGACCGAGGCGGGACAGGCCAAAAAGCTCGCCTCGCTGCTGCCCCTGTTGACGCGGGATCGCCAACAGCTCGGAATCACGGCGTTCTACTACTACACCTGGATCGGCGACGAGAACCCGTTGGCAAATCCGTTCGCATACTCGGGCCTGCTGGGCCTGGACCACGGGCGGGTGGTTCAAAAGCCCGCATACCGGGTGTTCCGCCGCTACGCGCTCGCGCTGGAGGGCTGTCGCCGTAAGTCCGGCGTCGCCACCCGCTGCGCTCAGCCGGGGTAGGGTCGCCGACGGCGCTAGCCGCCGATCGTCACGGGGACCCCGGGCCCGATGCGGTCGGCGAGCCAGGTGATGGCCGGGGTGGCGAGTCGTACGCAGCCGTGCGACCGGGCCTCGCCGAGCGGTCCACCGATGAAATCGCGTCCGTGGATGGCGATCTGACCAGGACCGCCACCGAACGTCTGCAGTGCGGTGGAGCGAGCGCTGAGGGCGAGCGCGAAGGGACCGCCGGCGTCGACGCTCGGCATGATCACGTTCTCCTGGACGAAGAAGTTGCCAGTCGGTGTCGGGGTCGAGGCGTTACCGATGTCCGCCGAGAAGGTCCGCCAGAGGCTGGCCGTTGCGGTAGATCCACAGGCGTCGCCCAGCCAGGCTGACGTAGATGTGCCAGCCGGTGAGCTGCTGCGGGTGCCGCCTGCGGCGATCCAGCCGGTGAGGCCGTTGGGACGGCCGGGGAGCATCACTTTCAACCACGCATGCCCGGCGCGATCGACGGTACGCCCGATTACCGGGAGGGTGGTGTGGTCGCCGGTGATCGGGGTCTGGGCGAGGACGGACGCGACCCACGGCGCGCTGGGGCTGGGCGAGCGGTAGGCGCTGTGCGCAACCAGCACACGAACGAGCGTCTGGCGGGCGGGCACGTGGCTCCGGGGGCCGGCGGCGGCCGCCACGCCGGCGGTCAGGCCGCTCCACATGCCCGCCAGAGCCAGCAGTCCGGCTAGGGCGTAGCGGCGTGGCGCGCCGGGCGCTCCGGGCGCTGCGAGTGGTGTGGGTGGTGCGGTCGCATTCAGGGGTCGGGTCATACCTCCAGGTTGGGCCAGATCGACCGCCTTTACGTCCGCCCCGGCGGGTGATCTTCGGGGAGCAGCGGGGGACGGGATGGGTAGGGTCGGGCTCACCCTTCGGCCCCCGCCTGCCGATGCATGGGTGTGCCCGCCGTGTGGCACGCCCCATGCCCGCCTCCGCCCCGATCACGCTTGTCCTGGCCCGCTTTACGGACCTACTCGCCCGCGGCCTGCGAGTGGTGATCGCCGGCGATCGGAGTCTGGAGGTCGTCGCCGAGGACGTGGAGCTCGTCCGCCTCGGGGTCGTCCTGCGCGCTCACCGTCCGCAGGTGGCGATCCTCGACGCCGACGCCCTGCCCCACCTGGCCGATATCCGCGAGCTCAGCCGCCAGTACCCGGACACCCGCTGGGTCCTGCTGACCAGCCACCCGACGATGGCGGAGTCAGCCCAGTTGCTGGCGTTTGGGGCGAGCGCCTGCCTGGGGACCGATGCGCAGGCACGTGACGTCCTGGCCGCCGTCCATCTGGCCTCGCGCGGGCTTCAGCTCATGCCCCGGGACCGGCGCGCTCCCGGGGCGGTATCACATCGAGCGACCCTGCTGACGTCGCGCGAGGGCGAAGTACTCCCGTTGCTTCAGCAGGGCCACTCCAACGCCGAGATCGCGGTCACGCTCGGCGTCGGGGTCGAGACCATCCGCACCCACGCGCGCAACATATACCGCAAGCTCGGCGTCTCCTCACGCCGGGAGCTGGAGAAACTCCCGCCGCGCCCTTCCGTCTCAGACGAGGCCGCTGCGGGCGCGCATCCGGAGCGCCGCCGCGCCGGCCGCGCGCGGGCCCGGCCGGCGCGGTCGCGCACATCCAGGTGGTGAGGGCGCCCGCGCTTGCCGTGGCCGGGTCAACGTGAGTGACCGACGAGGACCGACGCCAGCCCGACCGGGGTTGGTCCGCATATCCTGAGCATGCGCGCGGCCCCCGCGCGCGTCGCGGCCGCGAGAAGAAGGGAACGGCGGACGGTGCTCACCTGGATCCGGCGCATCCTGAGACTGGAGCAAGCGAGACGCCCGTACCGGTGGTTCTCGCATCAGCCGAACGTCACCGGTCGCGGGATCGTGGCCAGCTACAGCCCTCGCTTCTGGATGCTGGTGGTCGTGCTCGGCGTCGCCACCGGGATCGGGGCGTCGGTTCTGATCGGGGTGCTGAAACTGGTGCAGCATCTCTCCTACGGCTACCGGTCGGGCCCATTTCTCGACGGCGTCAGCTCGTCGGCGGGCTGGCGGCACGTGGCGGCACTGGTGCTGGCGGCGCTCCTGGTCGGTGGCGGCGGCTCGCTCCTGCATCGGCTCCCGGTCTCGGGAGGGACCGAGGTATCTGACGCGGTGTGGCTGCGGGGCGCTCGGCTCGCAGTCCTGCCCAGCCTTGCCCGCGCTCTGCTCTCGATCGTGACGGTGGGAATGGGGGTCTCGCTCGGGCGCGAGGCGGCGCCGCAGCTGACCGGCGCCGCCACCGCGAGCTGGCTGTCGGATTGGGCGGACCTGCCGACCTGGCAGCGCCGCCTGCTGGTCGCCTCGGGCGCTGGGGCTGGCTTCGCCGCTGTCTACAACGTGCCCCTGGGCGGAGCGATGTTCGCGCTCGAGGTCCTGTTGGGGACGCTGGCTCTGCCGCTCGTGCTACCGGCGCTGGCGGTATCGGTGATCGCGACCGCGGTCGCCTGGACCACCCTCGGGACCAGCAGTGCCTACGCGATGCCGGCCTACAACCTGCACGCCGCGCAGATGGTCTGGGCGGTGCTGGCGGGACCGGTGATCGGCGTCGCTGCCGTTCTCTGGGTGCGCGTGATCGCACGGGTCAGCGCGATGCGTCCGACGCACCGGGGGCGCTATGTGGCGCCGTTGCTGGTCTTCGCTGCGCTGGGGCTGATCTCGATCCCCTATCCCCAACTGCTCGGCAACGGCAAGGGCATCGTCCAGCTCGCGGTGGTCGGCGAGATCTCGCTCGGCCTGTCCGCGGTCCTGCTGGCGCTGAAGCCATTGGCGACGGCGTTCTGCCTCGGTGCGGGCGGCGTCGGCGGCCTCTTCACCCCGACGCTTACGATTGGCGTCCTGCTCAGCGGCGTGCTGGCCGGGGTGTGGTCGCACGTCTGGCCCGGAACCGTGCCGGGCAGCTATGCGCTGATCGGAGGTGGCGCGTTTCTGGCGGCGGCGATGCAGGGCCCTCTGTCCAGCGTCGTGCTGGTGCTCGAGCTGACCCACCACTTCGACGAATTGATGGCGCCAACGCTGGTGGCTGTGGTCGAGGCCACCGTGATCGCCCGCCGTCTTGGGGCGCCCTCGATCTACTCCGCCCGACTGGGACCGGCCCCGGCAGGCCCGCAGGGAGCCGAAGCGGGAGCAGCGGCCGCGATTGCCACCCTGGATGCCACGCAATCGGCGATCCCTGACCCGAAGCCGCACAGCGAACCCGGAACGCCCGAGTGAGCTCTCGTCGCGGCGGCGCCCGCGACAACGCGAAACGCCGGCCCGAGGAGGGCTCTATGCCCGGCTCGCGACCGGCGTGTAAGTCAATACCGGCGACCTCGCAAGGAGGCCGCCGTACCTCAGGCGGCTCGACGCAGCTCGTCGAGACCGGAGCTCTGCGCCAACCGGCTCAGACCCTGCTGCTCGAGCTCGCGGGCCTTACCCAGTGGGATGCCCAGCTCGATGCCCGTCTGACGGAGGTTCAGCGGCTCGGTTCCGGCGAGGCCGAAGCGAAGCCGGATCACATTCCGCTCGGCTTCGGGCAGTTCGTCGACGGCACCGTTGATCAGCTCCTGGCGCTCTGCGCTCTCGACCTCTTCGGCCGGCTCGGGACGCTCGCTGGCCAGCAGGTCCCCGAAGGCGGTCTCGCCGTCCTCGCCGACAGGCTGGTCGAGGCTGGTCAGCCCGCGGGTCAGCTCTCGCAGCTCCGCGACCTCTTCGATCGGCAGCTTGGCCTCCGCGGCGATCTCCTCGTCCGTGGGCTCACGTCCCAGCTTGGTGCTGAGCTCGCTTTCGACCTTTCGGACCTTGGTCTGGCGCTGGGCGACATGCACCGGCAGACGGATCGTCCGCCCGTGGTTCTGAAGCCCTCGCTGCAACGCCTGCCTGATCCACAGGGTCCCGTAGGTCGAGAACTTGAATCCGCGCCGCCAGTCGAACTTCTCAACGGCACGAATCAATCCGAGCATGCCCTCCTGGACGAGGTCCTCCATCGGTAGCCCGTGACCCTGATAACGCCGGGCCTGGGACACGACCAGCCGCAGGTTCGCGTTGATCATCCGCTCCTTGGCCGCCAGGTCACCACGCTCGATGCGCTGGGCCAGCTCGACCTCCTCGGCCGCGGTCAGCAGCGCGTGGGCGCGAGCCGCGCGGAGAAACTGATCCAGTGAGTTTTCGCTCAGCGACGACCCTTCCATCGCCGTGGCGCCCTGGCGCAGCTCGCTTCCGTGAGCCGGTCGACGGCGCGTCTGACGCCGGCGGGTCGGCTTGGCCGCCACCGGCGTGTGATCTCCGCGCGTTCTGGCGCGCGGATTTTGGGTGGTCTCATGGTCACGACCCTGCGATGAGGACTCGTGAGCCTGAGTATCAATGCTGTTCAGATCTAGCTCCGTGATTCGCATGTTTTTGCTCCGAACGAAATCATAGCAAATAGTTCGATGATCGTCGAACTAAGCTCTGGCGAGCACCAACATGGTGGATCCTCAGTCGAAGAGACTCATAATTTGGGTGCCCTGCGCCGATCTCTCATAAACAACTTGATCCTCATGGCGCCCGCTCGGTGAAGAGCTCGCGCGAGAGATCGAGGAACTCTGCGGCCGCCGGCGGGTGCCGGCGGCCCTCGCGCCAGGCCAAGGTTATGTCGCGGCTGAGTGCGGGCTCGAGCAGGGTGGCGACAGCGACATCCGCTCCCGGGCCCTCGGCGTCAGAACGCGGCAGTATCGCCACGCCGAGTCCCCTCGACACCAGGCGGCGGACGCGCTGGCTCTCGTTGGACTCGAGCATCACGTGCGGCTCAAAGGCAGCGTCACGGCCGGCTGAGACCAGGAGCTCGCGCAGCCGCGCCCCCTCCCGGAAGCTGATGAACCGCTCTTGGGACAGCTCGGCCATCCTCACTTCGCGGCGCTTACCGAGCGGGTGGTCGCGCGGCAGCAGCACCACCAGCTCCTCGGACACCAGCTGGTGCAGGCCCAGTCCGTGACTCTCGACGCGCTCGGTGACCGACAGAAAGGCGAGGTCAAGCTCGTCGATGCGGAGCATCTCGGCCATCTCGCCGCTGGACTGCTCGCGCACCGTGAAGATCACCTGGGGGTGGCGCTCGCTGAATTGCGCCAGGGCCAGCGACAGGTCCACGGGCCCCATGGTGTGCATCGCCCCGATCGTGACGTGACCGGCGTACATGCCACTCAGCGCCTGCAGCTCGGTCCCGGCCGCCTCCAGCTCAGCCAGGATCCGTCGCGCCCGGACCACCAGCAGCCCCCCGGCGTCGGTGAGCCTGACCCGGCGCGTGGTGCGCTCCACCAGCGCCAGCCCGAGCTCGTCCTCCAGCCGCCGGATCTGCTGTGAGAGCGCGGGCTGGGCGATGTGCTCAGAAGCGGCGGCGCGGGTGAAGTTCCGCTCCTCGGCCAGCGCCACGAGGTACCTGAGCTGCCGGAGCTCCATAAGCAGTCATTATGAATGACTCTCGATACTGGTCTTGGACTTCTAGCCCGGCGGCCGCCATCATTAGCGACGCAGTACCTCTCCTCCCTCGAGCGCGCCCCGCAGATCCGGCCTCATATCCCGCCGAATCCGGGGCGCTCTCGATTAACCGTCACTGCGCTCCGCTGCCTGGCTTCGCTCGGTCGCCGTTGAGCCCGAGCAACCGCGCGGCGTTCTCCTTGAGCACCAGCGGGCGCACCTCGTCACGGATCGGTAGCTGTTCGAAGTCAGACAGCCAACGATCGGGCGTGATCAGCGGGAAGTCCGAGCCGAACAGCATCTTGGTCTTCAGCAGCGTGTTGGTGTAGCGGACCAGGATCTCCGGAAAGTATTTCGGCGACCAACCGCTCAGGTCGATGTACACGTTGGGCTTGTGCACCGCAATCGCCAGCGCCTCCTCCTGCCAGGGAAAGGACGGATGGGCGAGGATGATGTCGAGCTCCGGGAAGTCGGCCGCCACATCGTCGACCGCCATCGGATTGGAGTACTTCAGCCGGACCCCGCCCCCGCCTGGCATGCCTGCCCCGATTCCCGTCGTCCCGGAGTGAAACAGCGCGATCAGGCCGGCCTCGGCGATCACCTCGTAGAGGGGGTAGAAGCTGTGGTCGTTGGGCCAGAAGGCCTGGGTGTTGGGGTGGAACTTGAACCCGCGCGCGCCCGCCTGCACGAGTTCACGGGCCTGGCGCACAGCCAGCTTTCCCTTATGGGGATCTACGCTCGCGAACGGGATCAGCACATCGGGGTGAGCACGGGCTGCCGCCAGCACCTGATCGTTGCCAATCCGGGGGCGGCCCATGCCAGCCTCGTCGTCGACGGTGAACACCACCGCCAGCATCTTGCGGTCGCGGTAGTAGGCCGCGACCTCCTCGGCGCTCGGCTGGGGCGGGCTCCCGCCGAAGTACCGCGCGGCCGCCTGCAGGACCTCGAGCGTGACGGGATCCTGCTCCTGGCCCTCGTTTCGCTCGGCGTGGGTGTGAACGTCGATCGCGACGATCGCGTCGAGGTCGATGCCACGCGGACTCATCGTGCGGGCCTCATCCGTACAGCCGCACCAGTGACTCGGCGACCAAGGCCGGCTTCGGAGAGCCCTTGACCTCGATCGTCACCAGCAGCTTGCCCTGCAGCCCGCCGCTGACCTCGCTCACCTCCACCAGCTCGGCTCCGCCCCGCCACTGGGCGCCCACCGGCAGGGGCGCCGGGAACCGCACCCGGTCCAGGCCATAGTTGACCCCCATGCTGGCGTCGGTGACCTGGAGCAGCTGCATGGAGATCGGCGCCACCAGCGACAGCGTCAGATAACCGTGGGCGATGGTGCCCCCGAACGGCGAGGCCTTGGCCCGCTCGACGTCGACGTGGATGAAGTTGTGATCCTCGGTCACGTCGGCGAAGCGGTCGACGCGGTCCTGCTCCATCTCGCGCCACTGCGTGTAGCCGAGATGCTCGCCTACGTGCTGGCGCAGGCTGGCCATGTCGGTGACCAGGCCCACCGTATCTGAAGTGCTCAAGCTTCCTCCCAGGTTCTCGGATCCGCACAGGATCGCACCACTGGCCTCGCCGGCAAGACCTCGGTAGTTTCCCCGCCCTCGACGGGGCGAACTACTGAACCGCTAGTCATCTTGCGGACCGATAAATGGAGAGATGGCCTCAGGCTCGGCTCACCGCTCGGCGCCAACGCGTCACGCCGCGACGCGCGCCAGCCACTTCTCCTGCGCTATGACCGCGGTGCTGCTGGCGCGCGTCCACGACTTCGGCGGCGACGCCGCGGTGGCAGATCTGTTGGAGCGGGCCGGCAGCCGGCGCTCGGCCGCGGAGCTGCGGGACATCGTCAACTGGGTCTCCTACGAAGAGGGTGTGGCGCTGTGGCGCGCCGGTGCCGTGGTCACCAACCATCCGCAGTTCGCCCGCGCGGTGGGAGCGGACGCGGCCCGCCGCTTGAACAGCTCGCCGGTGGCAGCGCTGTTTCGATCGCTCGGCGCTCCGGAGGACGTCTATCGCCAGATCGCCACAACCGCGAGCAAATACAGCACCGTCGTCTCATTCGAAGCCCTGCGGTGCGGTCCGGGCTTCGCGGAGATCGTCGCCGTCGCCGTGGACGGCTTCCCGCGTGACCCCGACCACTGCGCCTCTACTTGCGGGCTGCTCTCCCAGACGCCCGTGCTGTTCGGGTTGCCGCCGGCCACGGTGGTGCACGAACGCTGCCAGGCGTTCGGCGCTGACGCCTGCGAATACCACCTGACCTGGGCCACCGAAGCCGCTCCCGGAGTCGGCGGGGCCTCGGGCCAGATCTCTCACCTCAGCGCGCAGCTGGGGGCGATGAACGAGCGCCTCGAGAGCATGTTCAAGACCGCCGCGGACCTGATCGGGGCGGGCGGGATCGAGGACGTGCTGGCTCGGATTGCCGACCGCGCGGCGATCGAGGTACGAGCCCCGCGATATCTCCTCGCGGTGCGGATGTCCCCGGGGGCCGATCTCCAGTGCCACCATCGCGGCTTCGACGAGCGGGACGTCCCAGGCTACGCACGATCGCTACTGCGCCAGGATCCTTCGGAGCTACCAAGCTCGTGGCTGGTGGTGCCCGTGCGGTCCAACCGCTCCGACTATGGCCGCCTCCTCGCCATGTACGACGACGGAGTCCAGTTCTTTCCCCAGGAGCGCGAGTTGTTCGAGGTATACGCCCGCTACGCCGCCAGCGCCCTGGACAGTGCTTCGGCGCTGGCGGAGGCCCAGCGGCGCTACGGACAGTCCAGCGCTCTGCTGGAGCTGGCGCGAGCCCTGGCCGCCGCGGGAACCAGTGCCGAGGTCGCCCGGCGCCTGGCCGAGTCGGTGCCGGTCGTCGTCGATTGCGATCGCGTCGGCGTGTACCTGTGGGACCGTTCGCGTCACCTGCTGGGGCTCGAGGCCATCACGCACGCCGGCGAGGGCGACCCGGTCCAGGAGCACGGTCGCTCGAGCTGGGCGCCCAGTCCGGGCGGGCTCCTCGAGCAGCTGCTGCAGGACCCGCGGCCCGATCCGATCTTCGTCGACGAGCAGACCGGCGACCCTCGGGCGCGGAAGGTGTTCGCCGACCTCGGTTTCGCCGCCACGATCCTGGTGCCGCTGGTCAACCCGACTCAATTCCTTGGGCTGCTGGCGGTGTCGGTCACCGGTACGCCGGAGCGACTGCGGCCCACCGATGACCTGCTCGATCGGCTGTCCGGCGTCGCCGCGCAGGCCACGACCGCCCTGCAGAACGGCCGGCTGGTCGATGAAATCACCTATCAGGCCCTCCATGACCAGCTGACCGGGCTGGCCAACCGGGTCCAGTTCACCAGCCAGCTGCGCGACGCCGTGCACTCTGCCGGCGAGCGCTCGGAGCTGGTGACCCTGTTCTATCTCGACCTCGACCGCTTCAAACCCGTCAACGACGAATATGGACACGATGTCGGCGATGCCCTTCTGGCCGCCGTGGGACGGCGGTTGAAGTCGTGCACGCGGGCCGGCGACGGCGTGGCCCGGCTCGGCGGCGACGAGTTCGCGGTCCTTCTTACGGCGCAGGCCGCTCCCGACCTCGAGCGCATGGCCCGCCGGATCAGCGAGGTCTTCGCGCAGCCGTTCTCGGTCGCCGGACAGAGCTTGGCGCTCGGGGTGAGCGTCGGACGCTCGATCTATCCGTTGGACGCCGATAATGCCGACGCGCTCCTGCGCCGCGCCGACGCGGCGATGTTCGAGGCCAAGCGCTCACGCCAGATCGTCCTCGCCGCGCCCGCGGTGCTTCCCAGCAGCCCGGTCTGAGGGCGATGCGCGCCTCGCGGGACCTCGGGCCGAGGGCCCGGTCCGTCGGTCGCGGCGGCCACCCGGTGCGCCGGAGGGTCGGGTCGAGGCCCCTATACTTGCCCAACCCCAACGAGGAGCGACGCGTGCAGGAAATGGTGATCTACGGCGTTAGCTTCGACATGGTCGGCAAGCAGCCGATCGTGTTGCTCAAGACCGTCGAGAGCAACAAGTTCCTGCCCATCTGGATCGGCCACCCGGAGGCGGCGGCGATCTTGATGAAGCTGCAGGGTGCCTCGACGCCGCGCCCGATGACCCACGATCTGCTGTCCGAGATGCTCGGCGAGCTCGAGGTGGAATGTACGCGCGTGTCGGTCACCGAGCTGCGTGAGAACACCTTCTACGCCTCGATCAGCCTCCGCGCCGGCGGCCGCGACCTGGAGATCGACTCCCGGCCCAGCGACGCCCTCGCGCTCGCCGTCCGCTCGGGGGCGCCGATCTTCGCCGCCGACGAGGTGATCTCGGAGTCCGCGATCGAGTTCGAGCACGAGGTCGAGGACACCGAGGAGGTGGTCGAGAAGTTCAAGGACTTCCTCGATCAGGTCACCCCCGAGGACTTTGCGAGCGACGAGTAGCGGCGAGCACGCGCTCCACGAACTGGTCGAAGGAGATCCCGGCCGCTTCGGCGGCCTGCGGCAGCAGGCTGGTCTCGGTCAGCCCCGGAATCGTGTTGACCTCCAGCACGAACAGCTCGTCGGTGTCGTGGGCCAGCATCAGATCCACCCGCGTGAAGCCCTCGCAGCCGAGCAGTTTGTGGGTGTCCAGCGCGATCTCGCTGGCTCGCGCCGCCAGCGCGGCCGGTAGCTCCGCCGGGCACACGAACCGGGTCCGCCCGATCTCGTAGCGCGACTCGAAGTCGTAGAAGCTGTCCGGCTCGGGGACGGCCTCGACGATCGGCAGCGCCACGGGTTCGCCCGCCTGCTCCAGGATCGAGACCGCCAGCTCGCGGCCGTGCACGTAGCGCTCGAGCAGCACCTTGCGGTCATAGGAGAAGGCGGCCACCAGCGCCGCCGGCACGTCGGCTGGGGTCCGCGCGAACTTGATCCCCAGCGCAGACCCCTGCCGGGCCGGTTTGACGACGATCGGAAACTCCAGCCGTTCCTCGATCGCCGGAAGGGCCTGCGCCGCCCCCAACGCCTTGAACGCCGTCTCGTTGAAGGCGTAGAAGTCCGGCGTCGGGACACCGCGGTCGCGCATCGCGTGCTTGGCCAGCACCTTGTCGGCGGCGCGGATGCACGCTGACACCCCGGAGCCGGTGTACGGGATTCCCATCACCTCCAGCAGCTCCTGAACGGTCCCATCCTCGCCGTCGCGGCCGTGGAGCGCCACGAACGCCACGTCCGGCGGTGCCTCGCTCAGCACGCCGACCAGGTCCGGCCCAACGTCGATCGCCACCACCTCGTGCCCAAGGTGCTCGAGCGCGTCTTGCACCCGGGCGCCCGAGCGCAGCGAGACCTGACGCTCCAGCGAGCGTCCGCCCTTCAGCACTGCAACCCGGCTCATGCCCGCGGCGCTAGCCCGTCCGCCGGCGCTTGGCCGGCAGCCTGAGAATCTGAGCCAGCTCTGGATCCACGACGCGCCGATCGGGGTCGCCGCCGGGTCCGGGTCCGGGTCCGGTCTCGGTTTCGGTTTCGGGCGAGCGCCCCGGGCCCTCCCGACGCCCGCCGTCCTCGACGCGGCGCGATTCGGCCTGCGGGCGGGCTCCGGTGAGGGTGCCGTACATCGCCACCTGCTCGCGGACGACCTCGCCGATCCGACGGATCCCCTCCCGGATCGAGTCCTCGCCGACGCCGGAGAAGTTCAGTCGCATCGACGACGCGCCGCGCCCGTCCAGGTACGCGGCGCGGCCGGGGACGAACGCCACGTGCTCCTGGAGCGCTCGCGCCAGCAGGTCGGTGGTGTCGATGTAGTCGGGCATGGTGGCCCAGATGAACAACCCGCCCTGGGGGTGGGTCCATTCCGCCTCACGGGGGAAGTGCTCCGCCAGCGAGTCGAGCATCACGTCGCGCCGGCGCCGGTAGATCTCGCGCAGCGAATGCACATAGTGCTCCCATGGACCGGAGCCGAAGTAGGCGCTGACGAAGAACTGGGAGATCGACGACGAGCACAGGTCGGTCGACTGCTTGCCGATCTGCATCTTCTGCAGAATCGGAGCCGGCGCCGTGGTCCAGCCCAGACGCACCCCGGGTGAGAGGATCTTGGAGAACGTGCTGGCGTAGATCACGAACTCCTCATCGAGCGAATGCAGGGTCGGGAGCGGCTCGCCCTCGTAGCGCAGCAGGCCGTAGGGATTGTCCTCCAGCACCAGCAGCTCACGTTCCCCGGCGATCCGCACGAGCTCGCGGCGGCGCGCCAGCGACATCGTCACTCCGGCCGGATTGTGGAAGTTGGGCACGGTGTAGATGAACTTCGGGCGTTGCCCGCGCCGCTCGAGCGCGTCGAGCTGGGCCTCGAGCACCTCCACCCGCATGCCGTCGCGATCCATCTCGATCTGGACCACCTCGGCCTGATAGGCGCTGAAGGTCGGGATCGCGCCGGGGTACGTGGGGGCCTCGGCGACGACCACATCGCCGGGGTCGATCAGCGTCTTGCAGACCAGGTCGATCACCTGCTGGCCGCCGCTGGTCACCAGTACCTGGTCCGCGTCGATCTCCATCCCCTCGGCGCGCATCACCTGCGTGATGCACTGCTTGACCATCGCAAAGCCCTCGGTGGGGCCGTACTGGAGCGCGCGCGCACACGACTCGGCGGCCACGCTGCTCATCAGCGCCGCGTAGGAGTCGGGGGGGAAGGTGGATGTGTCGGGCAGGCCCCCCGCGAGTGAGATGACGTCGTCACGCTCGGTCAGCGCCATCAGGTCGCGCATCGCCGAGGACCGCATGACCTTCGTGCGCTCCGCGAACAGCGCCGCGTAGCGCTCGATGTCACGTACAGTTGATCGCGGGCGCTTGGAGTTCACGGGCTCGTCCAGAGTGTCGCCGCGACGTTCACCGCGAGGCGAACTCGCAATGCCGGCGAAGCCGGCACGTCGTCTATCGTCACCCTTCGTCACGGTACACCACGATGCATCTCGTCTTCGACATCTTCCAGGGGATCGGCGTTGCCGCGGCAGTGGGAATCCGGCCGTTCCTGCCCAGCCTCGTGGTCGGCGCGCTGGCCGCCGGCGACGTCCAGATAGATTTCGCTCACAGCGACTTCTCTTTCCTGCAGTCGGCCCCTTTCCTGCTGGCGATGGTGGTCGGCGCCGCCCTGCTGGCGCTCGCCGAGCGCCGGCTCGGGCGCGAGCAGCTCGAGCGCGGCCCGGTCGCCCTGACGATTGCCGCCGCCGCGCTGGCCGTGGGGGCACTGCTGTTCGCGGGGTCGCTGGCCCGGGGCGGATACGCCTTCTGGCCCGGGATCATCGGCGGCCTGATCTGCGCCGGGGTCGGGCTCCTGGCGACGCGGCCGCTGTTGTTACGCGTCCGAGCCCGGCTCGACGACGAAGCCGCCGCTGCGCTGCCGCTGTTCGCGGAGGGCGGGGCGCTGGCGGCCGCGGCGCTTTCGGTGCTGCTGCCACCGGTCGGCGTGATCGTGTTCGCGCTGCTGCTATGGCTGCTGTTCGCCGGCCGGGGCCGCGACGAGCAGAAGTACGCCGGCCTGCGCATCCTGCGTTGAGGTCGGCGTGAGCTGGGACGGCAAGAAGCTCGTCCTGATCGTGGTGGATGCGCTCAAGCCGGCGATGCTCGAGCGGGTGATCGCCGCCGGGCGCGCGCCGGCCCTGGCGCGGATCCGCGAGGCGGGTGTCTACGTCGGCGACTGCGCCGCCGCGTTTCCCTCGGTGACGCCGGTCTGCGCCGCCACGATCACCACCGGCGTGGGTCCCGACCAGCACCTGATCCCGAGCATGAACTGGTATCACCGCGAGGAGGCTCGCTACATCGAATACGGCTCGAGCTTCTCGGCCTCGCGTCAGTTCGGGGTCCTGCGATCGCTGACCGACACGGTGTACCGAATGAACGATGAGCACCTCTCGCACGAGGTGGCGACGGTGTTCGAGTCCCTCGACGACGCCGAGGTGCGGACCGCTGGGACCACCTACCTGATCTACCGTGGCCGCCATCCCCACGAGGTGGCCAACGAGTCCGCGCTGGCTCGCATCGTCACCTCGACCGTGTTTCGGCGCACCATCCTCGGGCCCCAGGAGCTGTTCTACGCCGACCTCTACGCATCGCGCAAGACCGGCTGCCGCGGTCAGCTCGGCCTCCCGGGCGCCCGGGACCAGCACACCGGGTGCGTGGGCGCCTATCTCGCCGAGCATGACCTGTTCGACTTCCTGCTCTTCTCGCTGCCCGACAACGACGCCTACTCTCACCGCAACGGTCCCCACGCCCAGGTCACCTCGATCGCCGCGGCCGACCGCCAGATCGAGCGCCTGATGCACGCCGCGGGAGGGCCGGATGAGTTCCTCGAGCACTACGCGGTGATCGTCTGCTCCGACCACTCGCAGGCTCCGGTGGAGGAGCGGATAAGGCTGGACCTTGCGTTCGCCGACTTCGACGTCGCGACACCCAGCCCGTCGCGATCGATCGGGGCCGAGGTGGCGCTCAGCCCGGCGCAGCGCTCGGCCATGATCTACGCCCTGGACCCCGAGCGGTCCGAGCCGGTGGTGAGCCGTTGCATCGAGGTGGTGTCAGAGCTCGAAGGCGTCGATCTGATCATGACGTTGGCCGGCGGGCGCGATGGCGAGGCGGTGGTCCGTAGCCGGCGCGGAGAGCTGCGCTTCAGCGCCGGGGGAGACCTGCTCGACGCGCGCGGCGAGCGCTGGAGCGTCACCGGCGATCTCGCCGTGCTGCGCGCCGAGGTGCAGGACGGACGCTTTCTCAGTACCGAGTATCCGGACGCGCTGGCGCGGGTCTGGTCGGCGCTGCGCTGCCCCAATGCCGGAGACGTGCTGCTCTCCGCCGCTCCGGGCTTCGAGTTCGTGGACTGGGGTGGATCGGATCATGTCGGGGGCGGATCACACGGCTCCCTGCACCGCTCCGACTCGCTGGGAGCGCTGCTGTGGTGCGGCACGGGACCCGACTCGCGCCGCGTCCGCGACCAGTGGTCGCTGCGCGACATCGCGCCGATGATCCGGCAGCATTTCGGCGTCCAGCCGCAAGCCGGCGCCGATTAGAAGCCGGTTAACTCGTGCGCGCTCTTACGGGTAGTCGACAAACGGCGGATACATTTCGCACGATGCCAGAGGAGCTGACGACGACCGTCGCGCTGCCGTTCCGGGCCCGCGTCCGGCACGGGGTCCGCAGGTCCCACAACTGGGTTCAACTGTTCAGGTTTGCCGCCGTGGGCGCGAGCGGATACGTTGTCAACCTAGTCGTCTTCGCCGCCTGCGTGCATCTGCTGGCGGTCAACTACAAGCTCGCCGCGGTGGTCGCGTTCGCCGTTTCCGTCGTCAACAACTTCTGGTGGAACCGTCATTGGACGTTCAGCGCCAGGGAGGCGCATCCGGTCCGGCAGGGCGTGCGCTTCTTCGCGGTCTCGCTGGTGACGTTCGGATTCACCTACGTGGTGCTGGTGTCGCTGGTCGACGGCGCGGGGATCGCGAAGGTGGTGGCGCAGGCGATCGCGATAGCGGCCGGCACGCCGCTTTCGTTTGTGGGGCAGAAGCTCTGGAGCTTCCGCGCGTAGACCCGCTGAGCCGGTCGCGCACCTTGACTTCGGTTCTGCCCCCGCGCCCCCGTCGTCCGGCCCTACGGGCCGCCGCGATGATGGTGCTCTTGGTGGCCTGGCTCGCCGCAGCCGGCGGGGCGCAAGCCGCCAGTACCGCCTCGCACCCGGCCAGCGTGGCCGCCGCCGCGTCGCGCGGCAGCACCGCCGCGCCGGCGGCCAACTCCAACACGCCGGTGCTGATCTCCAACCCGCACACCCCTCCGGCGGGTTACCGGCTCACCGCGGCCCGCGTGCTGGCGATCGCGCTGCGCGACCCGCTGGTCAAGGCCGAGTTGCGCTCGCATCCCCGCGCGCTGGCCTACGAGTACACCAAGGGACGTCCCACCTGGCAGGTGAGCTGGTTCTCGCCCGGGCGCAAGGAGAAGGAGCTGATGCAGGTCTACGTCGACGACGGCAGCGCCCGCGTCACGCAGGTCTGGACCGGCTTTCAGGTGGCGTGGTCGATGGCGCGGGGCTATCCGGGAGCGTTCGGGCGACGCGTCAATGCCGTCTACCTCTGGGTGCCGCTGTGCCTGGTGTTCCTGGCTCCCTTCCTTCCCGCTGCCGTGGCGGCGGGGGAGGCTGTCGCTGCTGCATCTCGATCTGCTGATGCTGCTCGGATTCTCGGTCTCTCTGGCCTTCTTCAACCACGGTCAGATCGGGCTGTCGGTGCCGCTGGTGTATCCGTTCCTGGTCTATCTGCTGGTGCGGATGCTGCTGCTCGCCACCGGGCGCGGAATCCCGCGGCGACCGTTGCAGGTCAACGTCCCGATCCCGTGGCTGCTGACCGGAGTGGTCTTCCTGGTGGGGCTCCGGATCGGGCTCAACGTCCTCAACTCCAACGTGATCGATGTCGGCTACGCGGGTGTGATCGGCGCCTCCAAGCTGGTCCACGGCCACCTCCTGTACGGCCTGTGGCCGCATGACAACCCGTACGGCGACACCTACGGACCCGTCAACTACCTGGCCTACGTTCCCTTCCTGGCGATTTTCGGCTGGAGCGGCGCGTGGGACTCGCTGCCGGCCGCGCACGCCGCCGCGATCGCGTTCGATCTGGTGACGCTCGGCGGGCTGTACCTGCTCGGGCGCCGGATCCGGGGTCACAACCTGGGGGTGGTACTGGCGTATGCATGGGCGGCGTACCCTTTCACCCTGTACGCGTTGAGCTCCAACACCAACGACGCTCTGGTGTCGGCATTGGTGGTGCTCGCGCTGTTGGGGATCAGCTCGGCCCCGGCTCGTGGGGTGGCTGGAGCGCTGGCCGGCCTGACCAAGTTCGCGCCGTTCGCGCTCGCGCCGTTACTGCTGCGCGGCGTCGGCCGCCCCCCGCCGCGACGCTCGGTGGCCGCCTTTGTCGGGTGCTTCGCGGCGACCGTGCTGGTGGCGATGCTGCCGGTGCTCCTCAACGGCGATCTCACCTTCTTCTGGCGCCATTCGGTCGCCTATCAGTCCGACCGCATAACGCCGTTCTCGGTCTGGGGCCTGTGGGGCGGGCTGGGCGCGGTTCAGCACCTGTTGCAGGGAGCCGCGGTGGCGCTCGCGCTCGTCGTCGCCTTCGTTCCCACCCGGCGCACCATGGCCGACGTCGCGGCATTGGGCGCCGCGGTGCTGATCGCGCTGCAGCTGACCGTGAACTACTGGCTCTACCCCTACATCGTGTGGTTCTTCCCGCTCGTGGTGGTGGCGCTGTTCGCCAGCCACCCGGGGCGCCGGATCAGCCTCGAGCGGGCGGCGATGCGGAGCGACACCGAGGCGACAGCATCCGTCACCGCGGAGCTGAGGCCGACGGCGAGGGCGGGCTAAACCACGTTGGCGGGTTCGAGCACCGGCTCGATCGCGGTGGCCCGCAGCGGAGACTCCCCCGTCGAGATCAGCACGCCGTTGAGCCACGGATCCTCGGTCGAGGTCTCAAACCGGATCGGCATCTTGGTGGACATGGCCTCCACCGCCAGCTCGCGCTTGACCCCGATCACACCCCCCCGGGGGCCGGTCATGCCGACATCGGTGATGTAGGCGGTCCCGCCCGGGAGCACCCGGGCATCGGCGGTCGGGATGTGCGTGTGCGTACCCACCACGGCGGTCACGCGCCCGTCGAGGTACCACCCCATCCCGACCTTCTCGCTGGTGGCCTCGGCGTGCATGTCGACCAGCACGTGATCGGCGTCGCCACGGAGCGCGTGCAAGGCCGCGTCGGCCTCGGCGAACGCGGGCCGGCCCGCGTCCATGAACAAGTTGCCCGACAGCGATACCACCCCCAGCCGCACCCCGTCGCGCGACGACCACGCACCAGCCGTGACCCGGCTGGCTGCGTAGGAAGTTGGCCGGACGCAGAATCCGCTGCTGCTGATCCAGATACGGGTAGATCTCGCGCTGCCGGTAGGTGTGGTTGCCCAGCGTGATCACGTCGACGCCGGCCTGCAACAGCTGATCGGCCAGCTTCGGTGTGATCCCCAGGCCGCCCGCGATGTTCTCGCCGTTGACCACGATGAAGTCCGGCGACAGCCGCTCGCGCAGGGTCGGGAGCAGGCCCAGAAGCGTGCGCTTCCCGAGCCCTCCGACGACGTCGCCGATGAACAGGATCCTGATGGGCTTGCTCATGTCTTGCTGGGGCGCATACTTCCACGTGTATGCGTTTCAGGGTCGCAGCGCGCACCAAGACCCCGCCGGCGCCGGCCGAGGCGCGCCCGCCCGAGCCCGATGACGGGGCGCCCAACGAAGCATCCGCAGACGCCCCCGAGGTCGAGACGAGGTCGGTCGCCGGTCCCTCCAACCCGGTGATCGTCCCGCGCTGGGTCCAGCTCGTACTGCTGCCGATCGCGCTGCTGGGGCTGTGGGCGCTGGCGCGGGCGGCCGGCTCGGTCCTGCTGATCCTGATCGTCGCCAGCATGGTCTCGCTGATCCTGGCGCCGCTGGTGAGGTTGCTCGAGCGCCACATGCCCCGCGGCGTGGCCATCCTGCTCGTCTACGTCGGCGGCTTTGCGTTGCTGGGCGGAATCGGCGTGCTGCTCGCCAATCCGGTCACCACTCAGATCACCCACTTCGAGCACAACGTTCCCCAGATCATCCAGAGCGCCAACCGCGATCTCGCGAGCTTCCAGGGCTGGCTGAACCGCCATGGAATCAACCTCCACGTGCAACAGCAGGGGCAGACGGCGCTGCAAACGCTCCAGAAGGACCTCCTCAAGCGCTCGGGCGACATCGTCACCTTCTCCCGGGACCTGCTGGCCGGGGTCGTCACGATCGGCTTTGACCTGGTGCTGGTGCTGGTGCTCTCGGTCTACCTGCTCATCTATGGGACCCAGATCGGCGAGCTGGTGCGTCGGATCATGCCGCCCGGTGACGGCACGCCTGAGGACGACTACCCGCTGCTGGTCCAGCGGGCCGTCTCGGGCTATGTCCGGGGGCAGTTCCTGTTCAGCCTGGTGATGGGGGTCAGCGCCGCCATCGGACTGACCATCTTCGGCCTGGTCGGCATCTTCCCCGACGGAGAGCGCTACGCCGTGTTCTTCGGGGCGTTCTACGGACTGATGGAGTTCATCCCGTACATCGGCCCGATCATCGGGCCCGTGCCGGCGGTGCTCCTGGCGCTGTTCACCAACCCGATCAGCGCCGTCTGGGTAATCATCCTGTTCATCGCCCTGCAGCAGCTGGAGGGGCACGTGGTCGCTCCGCAGGTATTCAGGATCTCGCTGCGGATCAACCCAATCCTGATCATCCTCGCGCTGTTGATCGGTTACCAGCTCTACGGGATCGCCGGCTCGCTGGTGGCCCTGCCGGTGATCGCGGTCCTGCGCCAGACGGTGCTCTATCTCCGACGTCATCTGGTGTTCGAGCCCTGGGGGCCGCTCGGCGCCGGGGTGGGCGTGCTGTCGGTCAGTCTGGAGCTGTGTCCCGACTGTGGCGCCAAGGCGGGCGCCGAGGATATGTTCTGCCGCTCCTGCGGCGCGTCGCGGGATCCCACCGTGCGCACCCCGGGGTGAGGAGCGTCCCCGGTGGGGCTGGCTAGCGCTGACCGGTGGCGCGCTGGAAGCCGAGCATGCACACCGCGGCCACGATCAGCAGGATGATCGGCAGCGACCAGCTCACCACGCCGACGAGCGCCAGCACCAGGGTGACGACGCCGAGTGCGCCGGCGCCCCCACCGGCGACCACCAAGCGATAGGCGCGCTGTTCGCGCTGCCGTCTGGGCGTGTAGCCACCACGCTTCTGGAGGTTGCTCATCACCCGCAAGCGTAGCGCGGGGCGCACTGGGGCGGATCCGGGGTCATGCCACCCGGTGTCAGCGCCCCTGAGCCGCGGCCACGCCCCGGTATGCTGGCTGCTAAGCAATGCCGTTCCCTCAGACTCGTCTGCGCAGGCTCCGGGCCAGCCACGGGCTCCGCGGTCTGGTTCGCGAGACACGCCTGCATCCGGCCGATTTCGTCTACCCGATGTTCGTGGCCCACGGCATCGACCGGCGGGAGCCGATCGAAGCGATGCCCGGCATCTCGCGGTTGTCGATCGCGCATGCCGTCGCCGAGGCCGGCGAGGCCGCGGCTCTGGGCATCCCCGCCGTGCTGCTGTTCGGGATCCCTGCCACCAAGGATGAGCAGGGATCGGGCGCTTGGGACGAGGAGGGCATCGTGCAGCTCGCCACGCGAGCGATCAAGGACGCCCATCCCGACCTGCTGGTGATCGCCGACCTGTGCCTGTGCGAGTACACCAGCCACGGCCACTGCGGTGTGCTCAGGACGGATAGGGACGGTTTCGGGGTCGACAACGACGCCACGCTGGAGCTACTGGCCCGCACCGCCGTGTCGCAGGCTCGCGCCGGGGCCGACATCATCGCCCCCAGCGACATGATGGACGGCCGGGTGGGCTCGATCCGTGCCGCCCTGGACGAGGACGGCCTCACCGAGACTCCGATCCTGGCCTACTCGGCGAAGTTCGCCTCTGCCTTCTACGGTCCGTTTCGCGATGCGGCCGATTCGACGCCCTCGTTCGGAGACCGCCGTGGCTATCAGATGGATCCCGCCAACGGCGAGGAGGCGGTCCGCGAGGCTCGGCTGGATATGGAGGAGGGAGCCGACATCCTGATGGTCAAGCCGGCGTTGCCCTACCTCGATGTGATCCGGCGCGTCAAGGACGACACCGCGATGCCGCTGGCCGCCTACAACGTCAGCGGCGAGTACGCCATGCTGAAGGCGGCGGCCGCCGCCGGGTATCTGGATGAGCGAGCCGCCGTGCTCGAGGCGCTGACGTCGATCCGCCGGGCGGGAGCGGACATCATCATCACCTACCACGCGAAGGACTGTGCAAGATGGCTGCAATAGGAACTCCCCAGAGCGGTTCCCAGCATGGGCCCAAGCTCCGCAGCCGCAAGCACGGTGCGGCGATCGAGCTCGACGAGTTCGATAAGCGCCTGCTGAACCTGATGCAGGGCCAGTTCCCGATCGCGCCGCGGCCTTACCAGCATGTGGCGGCGCAGGCGGGGGTCGGCGAGGCCGAGGTGCTGGCCCGCGTGCAGCAGCTGCTGGACGAGCGGATCATCCGCCAGGTCACGCCGATCTTCGACACTCGGGCCCTGGGCTACGCCTCGATGCTGGTAGCGGCCAAGGTCGACCCGGACAATCCGTGGCGCGCGGCGAACGTGATCAACGCCCACCCCGGCGTCTCGCACAACTATCTGCGCAACCACGAGTTCAACATCTGGTTCACGATCGCCACCGAGCCGGACTCGCCGCTCGGGCTGGAGGGCACGCTCGAGGTGCTGGCACGCATCGCCGGCGCCGAGTCGGTTCGCCAGCTGCCGACGCTGAAGCTGTTCAAGATCCGGATGGACCTGGAGATGGAGGGCGGCACCGACGCGCTGGCCAAGGCGGCCGAGGCGGCCGAGCCGGCCGAGACCGAGGCTCAGCCCTACGACGAGCTCGACAAGTCGGTGATCAAGGCGCTGCAGGGCGACATGCCGGTGATCTCCGAGCCCTACGCGCCGGCCGCGGCCGAGCTGGGGATGGCGCAGGAGGCGCTGCTGGAGCACCTGCGCGGGATGCAGGAGCGCAAGCTGCTGCGTCGCGTGGCGGCGATTCTGTTTCACCGCCGGGCCGGCTTCAGCGCGAACGGCATGGGGGTCTGGAAGGTCCCCGACGGGCGAATCCTTGAGCTCGGCAAGCGGATGGCCTCGTTCCGAGGAATCTCGCACTGCTACCAGCGGCCCACCTATCCCGACTGGCCCTATTCGGTCTTCACGATGGCTCACGGCCGATCCAAGGAGGAGTGCGACGCGATCCTCGACTCGATCGCCGCCGACACCGGCATCGAGGAGCGCTCGACGCTCTACTCATCGACGGAGTTCAAGAAGATCCGGCTGCTCTACTTCACCGAGGACTACCGGGCCTGGGAACGCGAGCACGCCGGCGTGTGAGCGCCACTCGCGACACCGAATCGGGAGAATCTCCCCCGGGACGATTCTCTCAATCCAATCTCTCCCAGGGCGATTGGACACGATCTGGCGAGCTGTACGCGCGGGCCAGGTCGGTGCTCCCGGGGGGCGTGAACTCGCCCGTGCGGGCAATGCGCTCGATCTCCCGCGATCCGATCTTCATCGCCTCGGGCCAGGGACCGTGGATCCGCGACGTCGACGGCAATCAGTACATCGACTGGGTCGGCTCATGGGGACCGTTGATCCTCGGCCACGCCGATCCGGGCGTGATCGCGGCGGTGACCGCGGCCGCCGCCCGCGGCACCACGTTCGGCGCCCCCACCGCCGGCGAGGTCGAGCTCGCGGAGCGCGTCACCGAGCGCATCCCGTCGGTGGAGATGCTGCGGATGACCTCCTCCGGCACCGAGGCGGCGATGAGTGCAATCCGGCTGGCCCGAGCCGCAACGGGCCGCGATCGCGTACTCAAGTTCGCCGGCGCCTACCACGGACACGTCGACGGTCTCTTGGCCCAAGCGGGATCGGGACTCGCCACGCAGGGCATTCCCGCCAGCCCCGGGGTCCCCGCGGCAGCGGCCGCCGCGACCGTGATCGTGCCCTGGAACGACCCCGGCGCACTGGTCGAGGCGACCGAGCGCCACGAGCTGGCGGCGATCCTGGCCGAGCCGGTGCCCGCCAACATGGGTGTGGTGCCGCCGGCAGCGGGGTTTCTGGAGCTGGCGCGCGATCGCGCCGACGCCAACGGCGCACTGCTGGTGTTCGACGAGGTGATCAGCGGTTTTCGCGTCGCGCGCGGTGGCGCGCAGGAGCGCTATGGCGTTCTCCCCGACCTGACCATCCTCGGCAAGATCATCGGCGGCGGGCTGCCGGCGGCGGCGTACGGGGGTTCACGTGAGCTGATGGAGCGGATCGCCCCCGCCGGAGACGTGTATCAGGCCGGGACGCTGTCGGGCAACCCGCTGGCGGTCGCCGCTGCGCTGGCGACCCTGGAGCGGCTCGACGGCGCGGCGTACGAGCGACTGTCCACCATCACCGAGGAACTCGCGGGTGGCCTGCGCGCGGCGGCCCGGAGCGCCGGTCGTGAGGTTGTCGTCCAGGCGCTGCCGGGCCTGTTGACAGTGTTCTTCTCCTCGCGTCCGGTGCGCGACTACGCGGATGCGGCTGCGTGCGACCTGGAAGCCTACGGGGCCTGGTGCCGTCGTCTCCTCGCCCGCGGCGTATACCCGCCCGCGTCGCAGTTCGAGGCCTGGTTTCCGTCGCTGGCCCACGGGGATGATCACGTGCAGCGAACCGTTCAGGCGGCCGAGGAGGCGTTTGCGGAGATGGCCCAGGGATGAGGAGCGCCCAGGACGGCCTGGTCGCGCTGACGCGTGCCCTGCGGCACCGCGGCGGCGAGGAGGGGAGCTTCGCCGCAGCGGCGGTCGGGCCACCGGCGGGTGACCCCGAGGATCACCGCCCCGGTCCTCCGCAGCTCGCCGCCGCCGGGCCACGCGCAGCCGCGGCGCCCGACGAGTACGAGCTCCTGCTCGAGATGATCCTGGAGGGGACGCGGCTGCACTACGGCTCCGGGCGGGTGCTGCGCAGCGACGACCCCGACCTCGCGCTGCTCCTCGGTGACCAGCTCTACGCGCTGGGGCTGTCGCGCCTGGCCGAGCTCGGTGATCTGGATGCGGTGGCCGAACTGGCGGACTTGATCTCGCTGCAGGCGGCCGCTCAGGCGGCTGGAGACTCGGAGCTGTCCGACGCGATCTGGCACGCCGGCGCGGCGGCGATCGGGTGGGGCACCGGTGAAGACCACGAGGCCGCCAAGGCGCTCGCCCGCGCCGGCGACCCGAATGCGCGCGCGGCGTTGGAGGCCGTGGCCAGGGGGATTTCGCCCTAGCGAAACCCGCCGCCCGGGAGTTTTGCGCCGGCAGAGCTCGTACGTCATCGGCCTTGGCCGACGGGCCAACATCGTGACTCTCGTCTCTTTGTTGACGTTACGCTTATCTATCCGTTCAATACCGCTTAGCCGTTGCTGATTGAGGCGTCGTGGCAGACAGACACAAAGAAGGTCAATCCAAATACACCGTCGATCGGCAGATGCCGGGCGCCTTCGAGGGCGAGACCGTCACGCGCCGGCGCTTCATGTCGGCTGTCGTGCACAGCTCGGGGGGACTCGCCGCGGCCGCCTTCGCGCTGCCGGCGCTCGGGTTCGCGCTAGGGCCGATCTTCAGCCGTGAGCCGTTCAAGTGGCAGCCGATCGGCACTCCGGCGGATTTCGTCGAGAACAATTACGTGATCAAGGTGATCACGATCGCCCCCGGAGTCGGCGAGGCCGGCCGCTCGATCGCCTTCGTGCGCACACGCGATCCGGCCATCGACACGGAACCCGAGGATCAGTACAACCGCTGGATCGCGCTTTCCTCGCGCTGTGCCCACCTCGGCTGCCCGGTGCGGTTCGTGGCCGCGGCCGCGCGCTTCATCTGCCCGTGCCATGGCGGCGTCTACGACTTCCGCGGCATGGTCGCCGGCGGCCCGCCGGTGCGGCCGCTGGACCGCTTCTACACGCGGCTGAACGCGTCCACGGGCCAGATCGAGGTCGGGCCGCGATACTCGGTCAACTCCGAACTGCGACGCTTCTCGCCCCGTGATCCGGCTCAGCCGCTCGACGGAATCGGGCAATATATGTACCCGGCACGGTTCGATACGTCCGTGCTTCCCAAATAGCAAGCGACGATGCCGCGGCTCCCCTCACCACCTCTTCCCAAGGTTCTCCAGCCCAGGCCCAAGCGCCCCGGCCAGAACGGCGACGGCAACGGAAACGGAAACGGGAAGCTGAGTCCGGTCGAGGCGGGAATCACCGTCGTCGACTGGATCGACGAGCGCACCTCGCTCTCGGGCGGCGTCCGCTGGCTGCTGTTCCGCAAGGTGCCGCGCGGGATCAACTGGGCCTACACGCTCGGATCGGCCACCATGTTCGCCTTCCTCTCACAGGCCGTGACGGGTGTGTTCCTGGCGATGTTCTACCGTCCCGACGCGGCCGGCGGAGCCTACGAGTCGATCCGCTACGTCACCGACGACGCGTTCCTCGGGCAGACCGTCCGCGCGATGCACAAGTGGGGCGCGTCGGTGATGATCATCCTGATCTTCCTCCACATGGGCCGGGTGTTCTTCTTCGGTGCCTACAAGTACCCGCGCGAGCTGACCTGGATCATCGGCGTGGTGCTGCTGATCCTGACGCTGGCGATGGGCTTCACCGGCTACCTGCTGCCGTTTGACCAACAGTCCTACTGGGCCACGATCGTGGGCGTCAACATCAACGGCACGGGTCCGTTCATCGGCCCGTATCTGTCGGACTTCCTGCGAGCTGGACCCGAATTCGGGGCGACCACGCTGTCGCGCTTCTACGCCATCCACATGATGCTGATCCCCGGCCTGATCGCGGCTCTGATCGGCGCTCACCTCTACCTGATCACGAAGCTCGGGATCTCCGCGCCACCGTGGATCAAGGCCGAGGAGGAGCCCGAGCTGCGCGAGGCCGAGGTGTGAGCGGGGTGAGCCGGGCTTGAATCAGGCCGAGAAGGAGGCATACCTCCGCGAATACTCGCTCCTGAAGAACGAGGGGAAGCCGTTCTTCCCCTACGCCGTCGCGAAGGACTCGGTGATGGCGGTGCTCGTAATGGCCGTGATCATCTTCCTGGCCCTGATGTTCGGTGCCGAGCTCGGACCCAAGGTCGACCCCACCACCACCACCTATGTGCCGCGGCCGGACTGGTACTTCTTCTTCCTGTTCGAGGTTCTGCGCGTGATGAAGAACGTGCCGAAGTTCACCGACATGGCGACGATCGGCGTTCCTACGATCTGCATGATTCTGCTGTTCCTGCTGCCGTTCTACGACCGCAGCCCAGAACGCCGGATCGAGCGCCGGCCGGTTGCCCTGGTGGCGGGGCTGGCGACGATCTTCGCGATGGCGTACCTGACCTACTCCGGCGCCAACACCGGCTCGCCCAACTCGGTCGACATGCCCCCGCCGCCCGGCCTGACCGCGTCTCAGAAGGCGACGTTTACCGCTGGAGAGCTGGTGGTCGGTCAGTCGGGCTGCCTGGCCTGTCACGTGCTCGGTTCCAACGGCAACAACGGGCCCGGCCCGGCGCTGACTCATATCGGCTCGATCCTGCGACCGGCCGCGATCGCGTCGACGCTGCGCAACCCGACGGCCCCGATGCCGTCGTTCACGTCGCTCGCGCAGAACTATCCACAGAAGTTCCAGAACCTGGTCAACTTCCTCTCCGAGCTGCAGTAGGCCGGCGGCAGGCGCCATGACGGCGAGCGCACCCGTGCCGCCCGGGACCCTGGCCGAACCCCAGGTCAGGGCGATGTTCGATCGCATCGCGGGCGTATATGACCGCATGAACGCCGTCATGACCGGCGGACTGCACCACAGCTGGCGCAGGCGCGCCGCGGACCTGACCGGCTTGGGACCCGGGGACCGGGCGCTCGACGTCGCCACCGGCACCGGCGATCTGGCCTTTGAGCTGGCTCGCCGCACGGCTCCGGGCGGGACCGTCGTCGGCGCGGACTTCTCCGACCGGATGCTCGAGCTCGCCCGGGCCAAGGCGACAACCGCCGGACCGGGACGGCCGGAGGGTGTCGAGCTTCGTTTCGAACCGGCCAATGCGCTGGCATTGCCCTACCGCGACGACGAGTTCGACGCCGCCACCGTCGGCTTCGGAGCCCGGAACTTCGCCGAGCTCGACCGCGGTATCGGCGAAATGGCTCGCGTGGTGCGGCCGGGAGGACGTGTGGTGGTGCTGGAGATCACCACGCCGACCCGGCCGCCGCTGTCGACCTTCCTCGAGCTGTGGTTCGATCGGCTGGTTCCCGCCCTGGGCCGGCTGGCCGGAGACGCCGAGGCCTACAGCTATCTACCCAGCTCGGTTCGCCGGTTTCCGCCCCCGGCGGAGCTGGCCGGGGTGATGTGGAGCTGCGGCCTGCGCGACATCAGGTATGTGATCACGGCGGGTGGGATCATCGCCCTGCACGTCGGCGAGGTACCACGGTGAGCGCGGTGGAAGCGGTGGTCCAGGCCGGCGGAGAACCGGCCACGCGACTGATGGACCGGCTCGAGCTGCGCATGTCGGAACTGGCCACGGGCCACGGCCCGCTGCTCGGCCGTCATGCCGGTGAAACGCTCGCGGCCGGGGGCAAGCGCCTGCGGCCGTTGCTGGTGTTCCTGGCCGCCGGGGCGCCACCACCCGAGACCGAGGGGCTGCTGCGCGCCGCCGTCGCGGTGGAGCTCGTGCACAGCGCCACACTTGTCCACGATGATGTCCTGGACGGGTCGCCGCTACGCCGCGGCCGCCCGACCGTCGTTGCCGCCGCCGGGCGCGGATTGGCCACCGCCACCGGGGACCTGCTGTTCTCGCGAGCGTTCGCCGAGCTGGTCAAGTCGCGGTCGGTGGCCTCGGTGCGGGTGCTCTCGCGAGCCAGCTCCGAGCTCGCCGCCGGCGAGCTGATGCAGCGCGCCGATGCGTGGACCGCCGTCGACGTGGAGCGATATCTGGAGCGCTGTCGCCTCAAGACGGCGGTGCTGTTCCGCGCGGCGTGCGAGCTCGGGGCGATCGAAGGCGGTGGTCCCGCGCCGGCGCTGGCCACGTTCGGCGAGTGCATCGGCGTCGCCTTCCAGCTCCTCGACGACGTACTCGACGTCTCCGGCCCCACCGAGCGTACCGGTAAGCCGCGGGGGGCCGACCTGCTCGACGGCACCGTCACGCTGCCGCTGATCCTGGCGCGGCAGTCTGACCTCGAGCTGGCCGGTCTCGATCTGCGCCAGGTCACAACGCGGGCGCAGGCGGAGGCGATCTGCGATCGCATCGAGGCCACCGGCGCGCTGAAGCTGGCGCGGACCCGGGCGCTGGCGATGGTGCGCGCCGCCAGGGCCGCGCTTCCGCCGCTGCCCGAACGCCAGCGCGCCGCCCTGGAGCTGGTCGCCGACGGCGTGGTCGCGCGGTACTCCTAGGACCGGTTAGAAATCCTCGGGCAGGATCAGGTCGGCGTACAGGCCTGCGACGAACCGATCGATCTCCTCGGACATGTTCGCCTGCGTCAGCCGGCGAAGGTCTCTGAGCATCTCGGCCAGGCCGCGGTCGAGTTGCTCCTCGAAGCGATCGACCTGGTCCTGGGCGAACACGCCCTCCGTGATGCAGTCGCAGTTGGGGCAGGAGAGCGTAAGCGCCCAGGAGCGCGGCTGGACTTCACTCCAATGGACGGCCTGCATGAGCGGGGACGCGCATGCCGGGCAGAGGTGGAGTTCGAGCCGTGGCGGCGCTTCGAGGTCGAGCTTGACGACCTTGATCGAGCGCCCGCTGCGGCGGGACGAGGGGCTGGCGGGATTCTGGTCCATCGCGGATACGAAGCGTGTATCGGCGGACCCGGCGAGTAGCTTGAGTCCCTCCGTGCACCGGATCTAGCCACGTCCCGCTACGCTTGGTGACCCCACCCGGAGGCTCGAATGTTTCGTAACCCCACCACCGATCTGATCATCTTGCTCGTGATCGTCCTGCTGTTCCTCGGGCCGAAACGACTGCCCGGGTTGGGGCGGAGCCTGGGGCAGGGGATGCGCGAGTTCAAGGACTCGATCACGGGGGATTCCAAGGACGACGAGACCGAGAAGCCCGCCCTCGGCCAGTCCTCGTCGATGCCCGACCCGATCCGGCGCGAAGGCTCTGATCCCACGGTGACGCCGGAGCGCGGCTCCTCCGAGGTGGGTTCCGAGCGCCAGTCCTAGCACTGGCTCGGAGGCAGTCTCATGCCGAGGGTTATCCGGCCCGTCGGCCATGAAGAGCGGCTGAGCGTCGTCGATCATCTCGACGAGCTCCGGACCCGGCTCATGGTCTGCGGTGCGGCGCTCGTCGTCGTGTTCGCGATCTGCTACTGGCAGAACCATGGGCTGCTGGACGTCCTCAACAGCCCGCTGCCGGCCCCCCAGAAGACTGCCGCCAACCACCTCGGCGGACTGACCAACGATTCCGTCAAGGCGTCCCAGGACATCGCGGCCAGCGCATCTCTGTTCCACCAGCTGTCCCTGTCCCCTGATCTTTCCCTGCCCGATAGCGCCTTGATCGCAGCCGCCGCGAACCGGCTCAGCGCGGCGGCCAAGGCGCTACCGCAGTCCACCCCCAAGAACGTGCCGATCACGATCGGCGTCGGCGAGCCGTTCACCACCACGCTCACCGTCTGCCTCTACTTCGCGCTGCTGTTCACCCTGCCGCTGTTGCTCTATGAGGCCTACGCGTTCGTGATCCCGGCGCTCAAGCCCCAGGAGCGAAGAGTCGCGGTGCCGATCATGCTCGCCGCACCGGTGCTGTTCGTGATCGGAGTCCTGTTCACCTATCTGGTCGTGCTGCCCCCGGCGATCCGCTTCCTCCAGGGCTACAACAGCAACGAGTTCAACGCGCTGGTCCAGGCCAAGCCGCTGTATTCGTTCGAGATCCTGACCATGGCCGCGGTCGGCCTGGCCTTCCAGCTGCCGATCGGCTTGCTCGGTCTGCAGAGACTCGGCGTCATCAACGGAAGCACTCTGACCCGGCACTGGCGCTACGCTACGGTCATCATCGCCGTGATCGCGGCGGCTATGCCCGGAGCGGATCCGGTCACCACCCTGCTGGAGACGGCGCCGCTGGTGGTCCTGTTCCTCGCCAGTATCGTGATGCTCAAGTTCACCGACCGCCGCGACGCCAAGCGCGCCCTGTCGGAGCTCACCGAGATCGACAGCCACATCGACCCCGACGCCTCCTGATTCAATGCTCTTTGACCTCCGTAGCCGCGGACGACGTCGCACCGTGCAGGTGGTGTACCTGGGCCTGGCCCTGCTGATGGGCGGCGGCCTGGTCCTGTTCGGGGTCGGTGCCGGCAACGGCCTCGGCGGCCTGCTGAACGCCTTCACCGGTAACGGCTCGGGCAACGCCCAGTCCCAGGTTCTCAGCCAGCAGGAGAAGACCGCGCTGCACCAGACCAAGGTCGATCCCGCCAACCCGGCCGGCTGGGCCGCGCTGGTGAGCGCGCGCTACGTGTCGGCGAGCAGCAACACGGGCGACTTCAACAGCTCCACCGGGACGTTCACGCCCGCGGGCCTCAAGGAGCTCGCCGCCACGAGCTCCGCCTGGGAGCGCTACCTCCAGCTCACCAAATCGCCCGACCCCAACCTCGCGATCCTCGCCGCTCGTGCCTACGCCGACCAGGGTCAGTACGCCGGCGCGGCCAGGGCGTGGGAGATCCAGACCCTGGCGGATCCCAGCGCGCCGAAGGGGTACGAGTGCCTGGCCGCCTCCGCCTACGCCGCCAAGCAGACGCGCAAGGGCGATCTCGCCCTCAACAAGGCTCTCAGCCTGGTCCCCAAGCTCAGCCGCGTCACTCTCAAGTCCCAGATTCAGGCGGCCAAGACCACGCCTTCGGTCGCCCAGTCGTGCTGAGCCTCGCCCGGCTTAAGCCCACGCCCCCTGGGTAACATCGCCGCCACAAGGGCCGTTAGCTCAATTGGCAGAGCAGGGGACTCTTAATCCCAAGGTTGGAGGTTCGATTCCTCCACGGCCCATTCCGAAAGCCCCGGTAGTTCGGGGTTTTCGTCGTTCTGGGACTGTGCCAAATCTGAAAGGGTGCCAGGTGGGTCACTTTTGAACCGGCGCAAGTGGGTCACTATTCAGTCGGCGCCCACAGCTGCGCGTAGGCCAATGAGGCTCGCCTAGAACGGTCCGATGCCCTCGAGGGTTCGGGCGTAGATGAATGCGTCTTCTGGTCCGCGCCCCGAGATCTGTGTCAAGATCTTGACGTGCCGCGGGTAGATCTCGACACCTCAATCGGCTACTCACTGAAACGGACCGCCACGGCGCTGCGGACGGCGATGGAGGCCTCGCTGCGGTCCCTTGGTCTGAGCGTGCCGCAGTATTCTTGCCTGGAGATACTCGACGCCCGGCCCGGGATTTCAAACGCGGACCTAGCCCGGGGTGTGTTCGTAACGCGCCAGGCGATGCATCAGCTCCTCGGCGGCTTACAAGAAGCCGAGCTTGTCAGCGCCGGGGGCCACGGACGCGTCCAGCGTTACTCCTTGACCCCTGAAGGACAAAGAATCATCACGGCCGCATCAGCGGCCGTCGCAGCGGTGGAGGAACAAATGCTGTCTGGCTTAAAGCCAGCAGAGCGACAGCGGTTGCACAGCGACTTGGAAAGGTGCACCGCAGCTCTCGGTGAGGACTGACTACGAGCCGAGGACAAGCATTGCACGGCGCTTGGGGCAGCTCACTACGTCAAGGTCTTGACAATTGTCAAGGTCTTGACGTACGCTTGATCGCGCCAACCACCTTCAAAGGAGCCTCTGATGCCCGCTACTGGGCCCGATTTCATCTCCCTTCAAGTCCGCGACCTCGAACGCTCCGCCGCTTTCTACGAGCAATACCTCGGTCTGGTCCGCAACCCCGCAGGCCCGCCGCACGCTGTTGTCTTTGACACCAAGCCGGTCGCATTCGCCGTCCGTGATCCGCTGCCCGGAGTCGATCTGAACGCCGTCAAGCAGCCCGGGGAAGGCATCGCGGTGTGGTTGCATGCACCCGACGCCCAGCAGATCCACGACGCGCTCGCTGACGACGGGGTCACGATCGTGACCGCGCCCTTCGACGGGCCGTTCGGGCGGACCTTCACTTTCGCCGACCCAGACGGATACCAGATAACCCTGCACACCAGGAGCTAAAAGCT
Source organism: uncultured Solirubrobacterales bacterium (assembly GCA_963744195.1). GTDB lineage: Bacteria > Actinomycetota > Thermoleophilia > Solirubrobacterales > Solirubrobacteraceae > Palsa-465. The sequence goes on along the minus strand of CAVUSY010000002.1, from coordinate 663,322 downwards.
CGCGTGCCCACGTTGAGACCCAAACCTGGTGCGCCGGCGCGTGAAGATCTCGTGCTCTCAGCGATGATCACCCGGGCCGTATTTGTCGCCGAGGCATCTCGCATGCGCTTCCGCGGTCCGGAACGGGCGGCAAGCGCGCCAGCGCCGCGGGCGCCTCGTCAGGAGCGTAGGAGTCTCTCGAGCTTGTCGAGACACGCTAGCCATCCGGCGGTCGCTGCGTGTTTGGTTTCTTCTCCGTGCGGGCCCTGCGTGACGGTCAGGCGGGTGCCGCCGTCCTCGGCGACAAATACGGCCCGGGTGATCATCGGGTATGCGAGGCCGATCTCTGGCTGCGGGTCCGAAGCGAGCACGAGCAGTTCCGGCTCGGAGATCTCGACGATGTTGAAGCGCACTCGGTAGACCGTCCCGCCCTTGAGGTCAACCATCGTGAAGTGGATCCGCCCCCCCACGTACGGCTCGATCTCGACCGTCTCGCGGGGAATCTCGTACTCCTCGGGCGCCCACCACGCCGCGACTTGGTCGGGGTCGATCCAAGCTTTGAAGACGCGTTCGCGCGGAGCGCGGAACACACGGGTGATCCGAACTTCCCGGCTTGGGCGCGATCCGGGGTTCGGCTCGTTGGTCATCTCATCTGCCGCTGCTCGGGTTCTGGATCTCCTCCAGATGGGCCGCGAGGCGATCCATGCGACTTTCCCAGGCCGCGCGGCAGGTGTCTATCCACTCCTCCGCCTCGTCCAGGGCGTCGATTCGGAGGCTCGTCGGCCGTGACTGGGCCGCACGACGGCGCTGGATCAGGCCCGCTCGTTCCAGCACTTTGAGATGCCTGGAGATCGCTGGAAGGCTGACGGGGAATGGTTCGGCGATCTCGCTGACCGTGGCCTCGCCTTTGGCCAGACGCGCGAGGATCGCGCGTCGGGTCGGATCCGCAAGTGCGGCGAAGGTGACGGTGAGTTGGTCGACGGCCATCGTTTGTACTTGATGATACGGTTAATTAACCGCTAGGACAAGTACGGTTGTGTTGTGCAGTCCGGTGGATCGTACGTCGAGATCGAGAAAGGGGTTTCATCCGTATGTCCGAGCAAGGCACGAGGAGAGTAATTCTTCAGATGGGCGTCTCGCTGGACGGGATGGTCGCCCTCCCGCGAGGCGACGGATCGGTGCCCGTAATGGAGGGCCAGTGGGGCCTGGCACCCGAAGTGCCCGAGCTGACCACGCTGAAGCTCGCCTGCGTACGAGAGGCGGGCGCGCACCTGATGGGCCGGGTCACCTATGAGGCGATGGCCGGCTACTGGCCGACATCGACCCATGCCTACGCCGCTCCCATGAACGAAATCCCCAAGATCGTGTTCTCCAACACCCTCGACCAGGCCAACTGGGGTGATACACAGATAATCGGCGGCGACCTCGCGGAGCAGATCGCCCGGCTCAAGCGCGAACCTGGGAAAGACCTCCTCGCTCACGGCGGCGCAACATTCGTGCAATCGCTCGCACGCAACAACCTGATCGACGAGTACCGGCTCATCACCCATCCCATCGCCGTCGGCAGCGGCCTACCGATGTTCAAAGACATGCCAACGCCGTTACACCTGGAGCTCGTGGACGTGCATACGTTCGACAGCGCCATTCTCCGGGTGTATCGAAGCGTGTGAACCACAGCACTCTGCGGCATGACCGAGCAGACAGTCCAGGAGAGGAGACGCGATGTCCGCAACCGTTCTCTACATGTCCATCTCCCTCGACGGGTTCATCGCCGGGCCCAACGAACGAGTGGACAACGGCCTCGGTGACGGCGGGGATCGCCTGCACGAGTGGTTGACGGGCGCCGATGCCGATCCCAAGGAAGCGCTCGTTCGGTCCGCCGTCAACGGCCAGATCGTCGACGAATTCATGTCCACCGGCGCGGTCGTCGCCGGCAGGGGAACGGCCGAGCCCGCTGGCTGTTGGGGCGGTGACCACCACGACAGCGTGCCGATCTTCATCCTCACCCGGCAGTACCCCGACAATCTCAAACAGTGGCCGCTAGTCACCTACATGAACGACATCTCGACCGCAATGACTCAAGCCAAAGGAGCCGCGGGCGAGAAGAACGTCCTGGTCCATGGAGCGGGAATCACGCAGCTCGCGCTCGCCGCCGGCGCCCTCGACGAGCTCGAGCTTCACGTCGTCCCGGTGCTCTTCGGTCAAGGGCGCCGACTGTTCGACGGTCTCGCTGCCAACCAGATCGAGCTGCACCGCACCCGGATCCTCGAAGGCGAGAACGGCGTCACCCACATGCACTACCGGGTCAAGCACTGATGGGCACCTAGCCATCCACCTTGGTGATCACGCGCACGTGGACCGACGTCCGCATCTGGCTCGCGCCGCAGACTCAGAGCAATTGCAGCAGCCTCTCCGCGCCGAGTACGCGACGCGTCATCACGCGCTGGCTTCCATCGCCAAGCGTCCTGCTCTCATTCCGGGACGAGTATCTCCCGCGTCAGGCCCCCCTGACCTGCATTGCGCGATTGCGAGGCCGGTCTCACGAACCAGGACGGATCGTCCACTCACCCGATCTTGTGCGCTTCGCACACCTGGGCGGCGGCCGACCCGCGACCGGCGATCCGCAGCGTACGATCGCTTCGCTAGCCCGGACGCCATTGACCCGGGGCTCCGTGTCGACTCGGGGCGATCGACTGGGGCCGCCGGCCGACAGGACCTTGGGGGTCCTGTCGGCCAACTGGACGAGCTCAAGCCACCGAGCTTGCGGCCTGCAGGGCCCGCGCCGCGTCGCTGATCAGGGTGGCGACGGCCTCGGGCCTGGACACGTAAATGGCGTGGCTGCCCGACGCCTCGGTCGTCGTCGCACTTGCGCGTTCAGCCATCATCCGCTGAGCTGGCGGGGGGATCATCCGGTCGTCGGCGGCGATCAGGTACCAGCTCGGCTTGGTGCGCCAAGCGGGCTCGCGGATAACGCCGCCTAGGGCCTCCACGCCCCAAGGGACCTGGGAATCGGCCATGAATGTCGCTTCCCACGCCGGAAGGTCCGCGGCGAACGATTCCGCGAACTTGTCCCGGTCGAGGAACAGGAACCCGTCCTGGGGCGGCAGGATGGGAGGCACTGGCGCGCCCGGGGGAGGATCGGCGATCAGCGTGCTGACCGACTCACCCTCGTCGGGCGCGAAAGCCGTGATGTAGACGAGGGCAGCGACGCGATCATGGCCTCCAGCCTCGGTGATGACAGCTCCGCCGTAGGAGTGGCCGACGAGGATCGTCGGGCCGTCCTGTAGGTCGAGCACGTTCGTGGTGGTCTCGACGTCGCTTTCGAGCGACAGAGTCTGATTTTGCACGACACTCACCTTGAACCCGTCTGGGTCAGCAGGTCGTAGACGCCCCGCCAGCCCGATCCGTCGACGAACCCACCGTGAACCAGCACGACGTTACTTACATCGGACATCGGTGACCTCCTTTGGTCAGTCGGCCTCGGGATGAAGTCGACTTGGTCATCCGCAACCTTGTCGGCGGCTAGGTGGCCAATCGTGCGTCAGATGACGACGCCTAGTCGGTTTCGCATACGTAAGCCGCTCGCCTTGTGCGCCTAGCGCGGCTCTGCGCCTGATGCCAGCGCCGCGCTCAGCTCAGACCGAGAAGTGATCCCGAGCTTTGGAAACACGCGGTAGAGATGCGTGCTGATGGTCCGATGCGAGAGGAACAGCCTCTGTCCGATCTCGCGATTCGACAGTCCCTCGGCCGCGAGTTGGGCGATCTGAAGCTCCTGCGCGGTTAGGTCGTCACGGGCCTCGGGAACACGGCGCCGGCTGCGCTCCCCCGACGCCCGCAGTTCGCGGCGTGCCTGGTCCGCCCAAATTGAAGCACCGATGGCGTCGAAGACCTCACGGGCCTCGCGCAGCGGTGCCCGGGAGTCCGCTATGCGTCTGCGGCGGCGCAACCACCGGCCGTAGGCGAGCAATAGGCGGCCACGCCAAAACGGCCAGGAATCGAGATCCGCCCGCAGGGCGTCCTCGAAGTGCACCGCCGCTTCGGCCTCGTCGTGGGCGAGCAGGGCCCGCGCATGCCGGAGGCTGATCGCGACCCACTCGGCCGGGGCGCTGCCGACCATCGCCTCGGCTTCGCCCAGGCGCTCCCTCGCCACCTGCGAGTTGCCGGAGTATGCCGCGGCCTCCGCCAGATCGCCGATGCCCATGCAGGCGAAATGCAGATGGTGCGCCGAGTCGAGCGGATCGAACAGCCGGTCGGCGAGCCGCAGAGCCTCGGCATGCGAACCGTGCGCCAGCGCCGATAGCGTCGGCCCGGACTGGGCGAGCGCGACAATGTGGCTCGCGCCGAGCGGCAGCGCAATCTGTTCCGCGCGCGCCGTCGCAAGCTCGGTCGCCACGGCCTCGCCGCGAAGCGCGGCGATCATCGCAACCGCAGTCTCAGCGGTCGCGAGCCAGATTGGCTGACGCAGCTCGGTCGCCAGTCGGCGGGCCTCCTCCGCTGCGGGGATCGCGATATCCCAGTTAGGCAGGCGAACCGCCACGATCGCCTGCGTCGCCAGCAGGCGGGGCAGGCGACCGAGACGCCCGTCTGCCCGGGCGCGATCGATCGCAATTGCACAGAACCTCAAGCAGTCGTGAAATGCACCCACCACCATTCCCGCCGAAGTCAGGAAGCCAGCGTCCTCCGCGCTCGTAACGGCTGCCTCGCGCAGGCACCCGACGACGTTGGACGCGTTGACGTACGGGTGGGCGTAGGCGTGGATCGAAACCAGCCGCGGATCCGCGGCGGTCGGCGGTCCGGCGCGATTGGCGGCGTCCACAATCAGCTGGCGAGTGTCCGGGCCAGGGCTGGCCCACCAGGTGCGTGCGGCGGCGATCCAGAGCAAGTTGTGGTACAGGTCACGCTCGCCTGCCGCGCCGGCGTCCTCGGCGATCGCGATTAGCTCCGTGACGCGCGAATCGTCGATGAGCGCCCTGGCATCCAAGAGCTCGCTGACCCAGCGCGCTCGCGCCATTTCCAGGCGGCTGAGATTGAGGTGCTCGATCTCGCGCAGCATCGCGATCGCGATGTCAGGGCGCCCTCGCTCGAACGCCAGCTCGGCTGTGGCGAACATGCGACCAGCCCGGTGGTTTGGAGCGCTCAGCTGGACCGCCCGCCCCAGGGCGGTCAGGGCGACGTCGATAGCACCTCGGCGCTGAGCGCGCACCCCGGCCTCTTCGAGTTCCTGCGCAAGCTCCTCCTGCGTGCCGGTGATCAGTGCGGCCCGGTGCCACACGCGGCGGTCGGGAGCAGCCTCGAGCGTCGCGGCGAGCGCCTCATGTGCGCGGCGACGTTGCTGCACGCTGGCGCTTTGCCGGACCGCGGAGCGAATCAGCGGGTGACGAAAATGGATCGAGTTGACGTCGAGGTCGACTAGCGCCGCCCCGACGGCTGGCTCAAGGACGTCGAGATCGACGGAGCTCCCGGCAACTGCGCTCGCTGCCCCAAGGATCTCGCCTACAGCATCTCCGTCGCTAAGCGCCGCGACTATCAGAGTGAGACGTGTGATGTCGGGCAGATCAGACACGCGACCGGCAAAGGCGCGCTCGAGCCGCTCGGTCAGCGGCAGGCCGCCGCGCAACGATTGCTCAGCCGTATCCGGGCTCCGTGCCCCCGGCAGTTCGAGGAGCGCCAGAGGATTGCCCGCGGCCTCGCGCAGCAGGCGACTCCGCACGGTGAGCGGAAGGTCCGGGGCGGCCGCGTCGAGCAAAGCCGCTGCACTGGAGTCGTCAAGTCCGGTGAGCCGGTGCTCGGGCAGACCTGAATCCGCGAGCCCTCCCGGATAACCATCGCGCACGCCTGCCAGCAAGAGCACCGGGTCGCACTCGATTCGCCGGGCGACGAACGCCAACACTTCGGCAGTCGGCCGGTCGAGCCAGTGCGCGTCATCCACGGCGAGGAGAACAGGACGCTCGGCGGCCGCCTCCGAAACGATGTCGAGCGCCGCCATCGCAATCCGGTACGGCTCAGGCGCTGCCTCGTCGGTTAGCCCGAACGCGGCGTCAAGCGCCTGCCGCTGAATGGGGGCGAGATTGATTGCACGCTCGCGTACAGGCCGGAGCAGCTGATGCAGGCCTGCAAAAGGCAACTGCGCCTCGGACTGGACGCCTGCAGCGGTGAGCACCGCCATGCCTCGTGCGCGAGCCTCTTGAGCGGCTTCGGCAAGCAGACGGGACTTCCCGATACCCGGCTCGCCGCGAAGCACCAGCGCTTGCCCGCGTGCGTCGACCTCATCCAACAAGGACGCCAAAAGCCTTTGTTCGTCTACCCGACCGACAAGCGGCACGGTCGGCTCACGAGTCGTGCCGAGCATGCGGCTCATCCTCCCACTTCGAGCTAGTCGCGATGCGCGGCTCACTTCGACCGCGAGATTGGCGAACTCGGGAAGCCCAACGCCGGTCACCTCACGCGGGCTCGACTAGGCCGTGTCCCGGGATATGTCCCGAACTCGGCGATTCTTACCTGCAAACTGGAATCAGCGCCGTGAACTGCCCGGAGTTACTGCAATTGCCCTGCAATGAGCCACTCGCCAGGTGGTTTTCGAGTGTCGCCTCAACTTGTCTGCGCCTGCCATTGCGCCCGCGACGCGCCCGTCCTATGCGACGTTCGCGCGTGAGTTACGCGAATGCTCCGATGAGGGACCCGCCGAGGTGCGGCACGGTCAATTCATCAACAGAACCAGATTCGGAGGTTCACACCCATGCGTATCCATCAGCCGGTCAACAGCCACGAGGACCTTCTGAACGTCCTGGACGGCCTGCTCGAAGAGCTTGGTCTCGACCGCCGCGACACAGGTGGAAAGGTGACCTTCGCCGGCCTTGACCCGCTTCGTCCGACGGTCTTGAAGACCGGCGCGGCGTCGGCCGCGGTTGCGGCGGCCAGCGCTGTCGCGTCAGCGATCCTGTGGCGGCACCGGGGCGGTGACGGGCAGGACATTCACGTCGATCTTCGCAAGGCGTTCGCCTACCAGAGCCCGTGGCAGGACGTACTCGCTGGCTGCACGAAGCTCGACGTGATCTGGGATCTCAGCGTGAAAAAGGTCGACGGCACCACATGCGAGTTCACCAACTCAGTCCACACGTTCGCCCCTGCGGAAATTGTCGACTTCATAGCCAGCCAGGGCATCCCACTGGAAATTTTCCGAGCGGGCCGCGGGCCGATCAGCGAAGCTCATAACCGGCAGGAGACCCCGATGTTTGCCAAGAGCATCGAGCGCCACGCGTTCAGGCGGACGCCTCTCTGATCCGACGACGCCGGCATGCGCTCCCCCCGGGGCGAGTACAGCAACGGGTCATTCACAGCCGGCGCTCGGTCCGTGGCCCAGGGCGCCCGGGGCGGGGTGAACGCCAGCGCGCTGGGAGTGAGCGTCGTGCGGTCTCAAGCTTGGCGGTCCGGTCGCGGGGGATGGCAGGCGATGAGTTCCGGAGCGGTCGTCGATCTAAGGTCGCATACACCGGAAGAGGAGCTTGCATGTTGCTGGAGGGAAAGAACGCGTTGATCTATGGCGGTGGCGGTGCGATCGGCGGCGCCGTGGCTCGTGGCCTTGCGCGCGAGGGCGCGCGGGTGTTCGTCGCGGGGCGCACGCAGGAGCCGCTGGAGGCGGTGGCCGCCGACATCCGGGCTGACGGCGGCCGTTGCGACACGGCGATCGTTGACGCGCTTGATATCGCGGCGACCGTCGCTTACGCGGACTCGGTCGCCGCCGAGGCTGGCTCGATCGACATCGGCATGACGGCGATCAACCACAACGACGTGCAGGGCACGCCGATGCTCGAGATGGCGATCGAGGACTACCTCGCTCCGGTGATCGCGGGTGTGCGGGCGTCGCTGGTGGCCTGGCAGGCGCTCGGTCGCCACATGGTCCGCAGTGGCGGCGGGGTGCTGCTGAACTTCGGCGGGGACGGCCCGCCGGTGCGCACGCATCCGGTCGGCGGGCTCCAAGCAGGCCTGGCTGCGGTGGAGTCGATGCGCCGGCAACTCGCGACCGAACTCGGTGAGCACGGTGTCCGCGTAGTCACGCTGCGTACCGGCGGGATTCCGGAGGCCGTGCCGGCGGACTCCGCCCTTCGCGAGCAGATCGAGGAGGCGATCGCTGGTCAGACGCTGCTCGGCCGCGCGGCGACGCTGCGCGACGTGGGCGATGTCGCAGCCTTCGTGGCCTCTGATCGCGCGCGAACCATGACGGCGGCTACCGTCAACGTCTCCTGCGGGACGCTGATCGACTGACGCGCCGCAGTGGCGACAGCCCCGTCTCGCGCACGAGCCGCTTGATCGACTTGCCCCCCACGAGGCGCTCGCGCCGCAGCCACGCCCACTGCTCCAGACCGACCACCGGCGTGGAGGGTGGCTCAGCGCTCTCTTCCGGTTGGTGAAGCGCGGCGGGCCGGCGGCGCGCGTCGCCCTCGCAGGGTGGTGGCGAGCTGCTATTCCGCTCGGGCCGCCCCTACGAGGACCACCCGTTGCGGGTCGCATAGGATCGGCGGCGATGTCGACGGTTGAGATCCGCCTACCGGGGCTCGTGGCCCTCGAGCATACCTTTGAGATACCGCTTGACCACTCCGCACCGGAGGGCGCAACGATCGGGGTGTTCGCGCGGGAGCTAGCGGACCCTGAGGGGCGCGAGAAGCCCTTCCTGGTGTACCTCCAGGGCGGCCCGGGATTTGAGGCGCCGCGCCCGACGCGGCTCCCCAACGGTCCGGGTTGGGTTGACCGAGCGCTCAAAGACTTCCGCGTACTAATGCTCGATCAACGTGGCACCGGCCGATCCACGCCCGTCGGCGCGCTCTTGGGGATGAGCCCGGCGGAGCAGGCGGAGTACCTCTCCCACTTCCGCGCCGACTCGATCGTCCGGGATGCCGAATGGATCCGCCGAGCGCTCGGCGTCGAGCGCTGGAGCGTACTCGGGCAGAGCTTCGGCGGCCTCTGCGCGACCACGTATCTGTCGATTGCGCCTGAGGGCCTGCGCGAGGCGCTCATCACCGGTGGGCTCCCGCCGTTGGGCAATCGCGTGGACGAGGTCTTCACCCGCACGTATGCACGCATGCGCGAACGCAACCGTCGCTACTACGATCGGTACCCGAGTGACCGCGAGCGGGCGATCAACGTTCATCTCCAGCTCGAATCAGAGGCGGTCCGCCTGTCCAGCGGAGACCACCTAACCGGGCGCCGCCTGCGCCAGCTTGGACAGATGCTCGGCTTCAGCGACGGCGCCGAGAGCTTGCACTATGTGCTCGAGCTCCCGGTGGGCTCGCCAGCCTTCTGTCACGACATAGACCATGCGGTCAGCTTCAACCGAAACCCGATCTACGCCATTCTGCACGAGGCATGCTGGGCCGACGGTGGTGGCGCGACTCGGTGGTCGGGCGACCGCGTCATGCCCGATGACTTCCGCCAAACGCCCGAGCTGTTTACGGGCGAGCACATCTTCCCTTGGATGTTCGAGGATTACGGCGCACTCGCGCCTCTGCGGGAGGCCGCCGAGCTCCTGGCTGCTCGGGAGTGGCCACGCCTGTATGACCCCGACGTGCTGGCAGCCAACGAGGTCTCGGTGGCCGCGCTGATTTACGCCGACGATCCGTACGTGGAGCGCGTGTTCTCTGAAGAGACCGGAGCCCACATCCGCGGCGCGCGCATATGGCTGACCAATGAGTACGAGCACAACGGGCTGCGCGCCGACAGCGAGCGAGTGCTCGGCCGACTGCTGGACCTGGCGCGCGGACGAGCGTGAGCGGCACTATCGGTTGACGGATCGCCAGCGTCAACAGACGACTCGGTCTCCTCTGCGCTGACGAACTCACGAAGCCGAACCGAGCGCCGGTGGTGTTACTCCACTTGAATCACGGTCTTAGCGCACGCCGGGTGGCCCGCTCGGCTTCGTCGATGATCGCTTTGACCCGCGCCGGGGGTGGAGTCGAGATCAGCTGCAGGCCCTTGCGACCGGCTCCCGGGGGTGACGTCCGGCGGCCGGGGCGTGGCAACACCTGGCCCGCGCCCTGCTCGAGTTCTTCGCTCCCCTTTCTCAGGGCAGATGGCGTCGGCGGTCCGGAACCTCCAACATTGGGACGGTGCCGACTACTTGGCAGCGATCGAGTCGACGCAACGTGGCCGTGCTGTTCGCGTTGGCCTCGATGACGAGCGCTCAGCTGGGGGCCGCGCTCTCACGCCCGTACTTTCACCAGATCGGCTCGGCCGGTGTCGTATGGATCCGGGTCCTGTTCGCTGGCGTCGCGTTGTTGCTCTACTCCCGTCCGTCGCTGACCAGCCGGACCCGGCGCGAGCTGTTCACCGCCGTCGCGCTCGGCGTCGCGTCGAGCGTCTTGATGCTCGCGTTCTTTGCAGCGATCGCCCGGATCCCGTTGGGGATCGCCGTCGCGATCGAATTCATCGGTCCGCTGGGCGTAGCCCTGGCCGGATCGCGTCGGCTGCTTGATGGACTATGGATCGCGCTGGCCGCTGGCGGCATCGCGCTGCTCACCCTTGGGCATCCAACCGGCGGGACGCTCGATCTGCTCGGGATGCTGCTAGCGCTGGGCGCCGCCGCAGGCTGGGCCGCCTACATCGTCCTCACCCAGCGTGTCGGCGACAGCTGGCCAGGGACCGAAGGGCTCGCGGTGTCACTCGGCGTGGCGGCAGTGGTCAGCGCACCGTTCGGGCTCGCCGGCGGACCGGGAAGGTTCGCGCATCCGTTACTCCTGCTCTCGGGCCTCGGGTTGGCGGTGCTCCTGCCCCTGGCACCCTTCTTGCTCGAGTTCGCCGCACTGCGGCGCCTGCCCACGCGCGTCTTTGGGGTGCTGATGAGCCTCGAACCCGCGATCGGAGCGCTGATCGGCTGGATCGTGCTCGGGCAGGGACTCGCGATCGCCGGCGTCGGCGCTATCGCCCTGATCATCATCGCCAGCCTCGGCGCAACGCTCACCAGCCGCGGTGCCGACACGGCCACGGTCATCGTGGTCTAGGTCGAGACCCAAGGCCGCCGCCAGGTCGCCGACCCCGTGAAAAAAACCCTTAGCCAGATGCTGCCGGGTGATGGTGTCGAGCGGTGATGCGGCCGAGCAAGCCCGGACGCGGCATTTGCCGCCGGTGCTGGGCGGCGGGCGTGCAGCAGCCGGCTTGACGCTCGAGCTCGTGCTGGCGCTCGGCAGCAACGGCGTGTATGAGATTGGGATTCATGAGGCAGACTCCTTAGGCTTGCGGGCGCGGATGATCGCGGACGAGGCGTGTTCGTGGACTTGGTGCGTTGGGCGGATCTCGATGTCCTCCAAACCGGCGGCGGTCAACGCCGAGACGAATTCGACTTCGGTGAGTGCACCGGCGACACATCCCGTCCAGGCGGCCATGTCGGATTTGGTCGTCTCGTCCATGTCGGCGTCGGCGACCACGTCGGAGATCGCGAACCGGCCGCCAGGGCGCAGGACGCGTGCGGCTTCGGCGATCGTCTTGGGCTTGTCAGCGGAGAGGTTGATCACGCAGTTGGAGATGACGACGTCGACGCTTCCGTCTGCGAGTGGCATCTCCTCGAGGTAGCCCTTGATGAACTCGACGTTGGTCACGCCCGCCTCTCGCGCGTTGGCGCGGGCGAGCTCGAGCATCTCGTCGGTCATGTCGAGTCCGATCGCTCTTCCAGTGGGCGCGACGCGGCGGGCGCTGATGAGGACGTCGGCGCCGGCGCCCGAGCCGAGATCGAGGACGGTCTCGCCGTCGCGCAGGTCGGCGACGGCGGTCGGGACGCCGCAGCCCAGCGACGCGCTGACGGCCGCATCCGGGACGTCTTCGCGGTCGGCCTCGTCATACAGCCTGGCGCCGAATACGCCGGTCTCATCCGCGGGGCTGCAGCACGCGGATTGCGAGCCGCAGCAGCCCGACTCGGATTCCAGTGCCCGCGCGTGGTCATGCCCGCCGCTCGCCGCTGCCTTGGCGGCGCTCGCGTAGCGCTGGCGGACGGTCTCACGGATGTCGGTCAGCTCAGCCATGCGGAGAACTCCTTCAGGGCATCGGGGATCACGTAGTAGTAGGCCCATAGTCCCTCGCGCTCTGAGCCGACGATCCCGGCCTGGCGCAGCACCTTGAGGTGATGAGAGACGGTCGGCTGGGAGAGGTCGAACAGGGGGACCAGCTCGCAGACGCAGACCTTGCCGGCATGCTTGCGCAGCACATCGACGAGCTGGAGGCGGACCGGATCACCGAGAGCTTTGGCGATGCTCGCCATCCGGGCGGCCTGGTCACGCTCGACGTCGGGGTACACGACGGGCTCACAGCACGGCTCGCCGGCCGGCCGCTTGGTCTTCGGGGTCAGTTCCAGATCGACGCTCATCGATATAGGTATATCGATTGAAGTGATGTCTGTCAATGGATAGAGTTGGCCCTTCTAGGCCTCGGACTCGAAAGCGGTATCCCATTGCACGTTCTGTTCGTCTGTCTGCACAACGCCGGGCGCTCGCAGATGAGCCAGGCGCTGTTCGAGCGGGCCGCCGACGGCCGGCATGAGGCTCGGTCGGCCGGAACGACCCCAGGTGAGCGGGTGCATCCCGAAGTTGTCGAGGTCATGCGCGAGCTGGATATCGACCTCACCGATCGGCGCCCGCAGCTGCTGACGCCAGAGATGGCGCAGTGGGCCGACGTGGTCGTGACGATGGGCTGCGGGGATGCGTGCCCGTTCATCCCCGGCACGCGCTACGTCGACTGGGAGCTCCCGGACCCGGCCGGCCGCCCCGTCGCCGAGGTGCGCGACGATCCGCGACGAGATCGCGCGCCGTATCGAGGGCCTGCTCACCGACCTCGGGCCGGCAGCGCCGCCGCGCCGGAGCGCGCTGAGCACAGTCATGGACCGCACGCTCTCCCGCCGCCTGTTCGCCGAGCTGCTCGGCTCGGCGTTTCTGGCCGCGGTCGTGATCGGCTCGGGAATCGCCGCCCAGCGGCTATCGCCCGGCGACATCGGCCTTGAGCTGTTCGAGAACGCCGCCGCGACCGCCGTCGGCCTGTACGCGATCATCCTCATGTTCGGACCCGTCTCGGGCGGGCACTTCAACCCCGTCGTCTCGCTCGTCGACGCCAGCTTCGGCGGCCTCTCCTGGCGCGACGCGTTCGCCTACATTCCCGCCCAGATCATGGGCTGCATCCTCGGCGCGCTCGCCGCCAACGGAATGTTCGCGCTGTCGCTGGTCACCATCTCGACCAAGCACCGCGCGAGCGGAGCGCACTTCCTCTCCGAGACGATCGCCACCCTCGGGCTGCTGCTCGTGATCTTCTCGCTCGCCCGCACCCGACGAGGCGCGTCGGCGCCCGCGGCCGTTGGGGCGTACATCGGCGCCGCCTACTTCTTCACCAGCTCCACCAGCTTCGCCAACCCGGCGATCAGCGTCGGACGGATGTTCTCCAACACGTTCGCCGGAATCGCACCCGCCTCCGTTCCCGCGTACATCGTGGCCCAGCTGATTGGAGGCGTCGTGGCCATCGCGACCATCAGGGTCCTGTATCCCCACGTCACACCCGAGCAAGCCGCCGACGTCGTTCTTCCTCACGGCGAACGGCACCCCGCGTAAGCCTGTCTCGCCAATCCTCGCCGTCTCGATGACCCCGGCCGGCATGGTGCACCCGTTCACCGACGCCGCACTGCATCGTGCGTGGCGCCGGCGTCACTGTAAGCAACTTACGAGTGGGCGTCCGCAAACCGGGTAGATAGGCGGTGTGGGTCTCATCGCATACCTGATCATCCTTTTCGTGTTGGGCCTGTTCGTGGGGGCGCTGGCGCGGCTTTTGCTCCCTGGTCCCGATCCGATGAGCGTGGGCATGACAGTGGTGATTGGTCTGTGTGGCTCCTTTGCCGCCGGGCTCTTCTCGTGGTACGTGCTGCATCGCCACGGCGGAGGCCTGGTCCTATCGGTCGTGTTCTCGATGCTCCTGGTCTGGCTGTTCCGCCGCTCGCGCGGTGGCGGCTACGCCGGTCGTGGCCGCCGCGGCCCGCTCTGAGTAGTTGCTCAGAGCGGAAATCGTCACGTTTCAGGTCGCCCGGCTGGCTGGCTGCACCCCTCGTGTTGCCTTCGCTTGATAAGACTATGGCCCGGTGGCCGCGTTGATCGTCCACGATGATCACCTAGTGATCCAGCTTGCGCTGTGGGAACGCCTTGTCGCTCTGCACGGCAATGTTCGAGTGCCGCTGACCGCCGTACGATCGGCGAGGGTTGTGGCGGACCCTGTTGAGGACATGAAGAACTACCAATCACTCGGCAACACTGTCACTCAGCGCTTCGTCTACGGCGTTCGCCGCGTGCCCGGCGTAGGAAAAGCATTCGTCGCGACGCGTGGCCATCGTCCGGCGGTCCTAGTTCAGATCGACCCTGAGTCCCGGTTTGTCCGTCTTCTGGTGACGGTCGCCGATCCCGACGCCACCGTCGCGAGCATCCGCTCGGCGGCTCGAGTGTGAGCTGGCCTAGCCTCCGCCGAATCGGGCGGTAGGGGATAGCCAGATTCGAGCAAGCACCCGCTCCTCCGTGCGAGCAGCAACGCACGCTGCCGTTGTCAGCGATGCGAGGATCCGGTCGAAGGTTGCGGCGTCTTCTGGTTCGCTGGAGATCAGCGCCTGTCGGGTCGCGAGTGGCGGGTGAGTGTCCATACTTGCTGGTCGTGGGAGGAAGGCTGAGCACGCGCGTCGCGGTTGGGATGGCTGCTGTCGGGGCCGCGGTCTGCGTGATTGGGGCGGCAGGGGCGACTGGTGATCTGTCAGGATCGGCCACGGCATCGGTGGCAGCGATTCGCCTGGGGCAGGTCGCCCGGTTCGCGGTAGCGGGCAACGATTCCGAGTACCCAGTCCTGGCAACACGTCGGGGCGATACCTGATCGCCTACCCGCAGAACGATCCGTCAGGCTCCGGCACCGCAGAGCTCTCGCCATCGGTGAGCATCACCAGCGACGCACGCGTGTGGGTGACGTGGAACCACGCCGTCGGGACCGCGAAACACATCGACGCCTCCATCGTCCGCACCGAGGTCACCAGCGCCGCCCCAGGCGACCCGTTCCCTGCGCCCTCCTGGGACACCCGCCCTTATCCCACCCAGCTCAACGGCCCGACAGTGCTCCCCGGTCACGCCGGCCCGGTCCTCGCGCGAGGCGACGGCAACGGCAGGGTCATCCTCCAACGCCTTCTGTCCAACGGTCGCCTGGGGCCGACCATCGCTCTCAGCAGACCGCACGTTCGCAACCAGCAGCTCGCCGTCGACGCCCACGGCCGCGGGATCGCCGTCTGGGACGCTCACATCGTCCACGCGAACCTCCCCGAGGCCCGCAACTTCATCCTCCCTTGACCGCGCGCGCCGAAGCGGTCGCACGCGCCGGGCCGACCCGTTCCAATGCGCCTAACGGTCTTGACTCCCCGACCGGCCCGCCGACAATGCTTGCGAGACTGGCGAGCGGCCAGGCAGGATCCGGGCTTTGCCTAGCTAGGAGGGGATCGAGCCGGGTTAGCGCCAGCCGAGCGGTGGCGCGATGTAGGTGAGGATGTTCTTGATGACATGGGCGTTGTATTCCACGCCGAGCTGGTTGGGCACGGTCAGCAGCAGGGTGTCCGCGGCCTGGATCGCCTCATCTGCGCGGAGCTGCTCAATGAGCACGTCGGGTTCGGCTGCGTATGACCGCCCGAAGATCGCGCGTGTGTTCTCGTCGATCATCCCGATCTGGTCTTGGGAGTCGCTGTTCTCACCGAAGTAGGCGCGATCGGTGTCGGTGGTCAGCGCGAAGATGCTGCGGCTGACTGATACCCGCGGCTGACGGTCATGCCCGGCCTCGTTCCACGCCTCGCGGTAAGCCTCGATCTGCTTGCGCTGCTGGACGTGCAGCGGCTCGCCCGATTCGTCGTCCTTCAGCGTCGAGCTCTGTAGGTTCATGCCACGCCGGGCCGCCCACACACTCGTTGCGTTCGATCCCGACCCCCACCAGATCCGCTCTCGCAACCCAGCCGAGTGCGGCTCGACGCGCAACAGGCCCGGCGGATTGGCGAACATGGGCCGCGGGTTGGGCTGGGCGAACCCTTCGCCGTCCAGCAGCTTTAGCGCGACCTCGGCGTGCCGGCGTCCCAGGTCGGCGTCGCTTTCGCCCTCGGCCGGCTCGTAGCCGAAGTACCGCCAGCCATCGATCACCTGCTCGGGCGACCCCCGGCTGATTCCCAGCTGAAGTCGCCCACCCGCGATCAGATCAGCCGCCCCCGCGTCCTCCACGAAGTACAGCGGGTTCTCATATCGCATATCGATCACGGCAGTACCGATCTCAATCCGCGAAGTCCTCGCGCCGATCGCCGCCAGGAGCGGAAACGGCGAGGCGAGCTGACGCGCGAAATGGTGAACTCGGAAGTACGCGCCGTCAGCGCCCAATTCCTCCGCCACGACCGCAAGATCGATCGACTGCAGCAGCGCATCGGCGGCCGAGCGCGTTCGCGAGTGCGGGCCAGCGCTCCAGTGACCGAAAGAGAGAAAGCCGATCCTCTTCACGCGTTCCGCCAGACCAACAAGAGAGCAGCAGGTCCCACGACAGCCAGGCTAGCGACACGCGTTGCGTTGCCCGGGTGCGCGCCCAACGCGCGCGAGACGTGTTGAAGTTAGGATCGCGGTGATGACGGCGAGGCGGATCAGGCGTCGGGAGGCGCTGCTGGCGGGGGTTGGCGCGGCTGCTGGGACGCTGGTGGCTTCGGACGGTCCGGCTGAGGCGGGATCGCGTACGCAAAGGCGCCGGTCGAGGGTGTACGACGTGGTTGTCGTCGGCGCCGGACTGGCGGGCTTGAGTGCGGCGACCGCCATCCATGAGGCCGGCCGCTCCGTCCTCGTGCTCGAGGCGCGGCGGCGTGTGGGCGGTCGGAACCTCGACCACGTGCTCGGGCCGAGGAAGGTCGTGGAGCTCGGCGGCGAGTGGACGGGACCGGGCCAGGATCGCGTGCAGGCGCTCGCGCGCTCTCTTGGCGTCGCAACGTTCCCAACGTACTCGACGGGGAACAGCATCTACTACGCCGGTGGCGGGCTTCATACCTACAGTGGGGATATCCCGCCGGCGGACCCGGTCGCGCTGATCAAGCTCGAGACCGCAGTCGTGGAGTTCAACAAGATGGCGGCGTCGGTGCCGGCGGATGCTCCGTGGACCGCACCGCAGGCGAGCGCCTGGGACCAGATGACGATCCAGACCTGGATCGAGCAGAACCTCGACAACGCGGAGGCCCGGAATCTCGCCGGGCTGGGCGTGCGGGGTGTCTACGGTGAAGATCCCGATCAGATCTCGCTGCTCGATCTGCTCGCCACGATCACCGGGGTTGGTGGCGACTTCAACACGTTGGTCGGCTCGGCGCAGAGCATCCGCTTCGTCGGCGGCCCGCAGCTGCTCTCAAAGCGGCTTGCCGCGCGCCTCGGTCACCGCGTGCGCCTTGGCGCGGTGGTCACGGCAGTCGAGCAGCGTGGGCACGTCACCGTTCACGCGGAGACCGATAGCTTTCGCTGTCGCCGCGCGATCCTGAGCCTCCCGAAGACGCTCGTCGGGCGGCTGCGATTCGCTCCGGCGCTCCCTCCCGCGCTCGACCAGGTCCTCCAGCGCCAGCCGATGGGTTCGGTGCTCAAGGTCAACGCGATCTACAGCCGGCCGTTCTGGCGCGACGCCGGGCTCAACGGCTCGGCGACCTCCGAGGTCGGTCCGATCCGGATCACGTACGACAATTCGCCGCCCGACGGCAGTCCGGGTGTGCTCGTTGGGTTCATGGAGGGCAGCGACAGCCGCGGCTTCTACGGAGCCTCACCTGCCGCCCGGCGTGCCGCGGCGCTGCGGTGCTTTGCGCGGTACTTCGGCCCGCGGGCGCTCAGGCCAGTCGCCTACCTCGACTTGATGTGGGCGACCGAGCCGTTCTCACGCGGCGCATACGGCAGTTTCAACCCGCCCGGCGTGTTGACATCGCTCAAGAACCCGCTCGACACGCCGTTTGGCGCCGTGCACTACGCAAGCGCAGACAACTCGCCGCAGTGGCCGGGCTACATGGACGGCGCCATCCGCTCCGGCGAGCGAGCGGCGGCTCGAGTGCTCGCTGAGCTCTGAACTCGAGACACCCGGTACGCGACCAGCGGGCGCGGCCCACCCATGCGAAGTGATCCTGGCGCTGGCCGTGCCGCCGTTGGTGTACGCCGACCCGCACGGTCAGGGGATCGCAGTGTTGCTCCAGAGTGCGATGCCCTCGGAGGGCTTGGTGGCGCCGGCCACGCCGAAAAGGCCACCGAAGTACAGGCCGTCGGCGGTCTGCGCCTCGGCGTCGACGGCTGGGCTGACGGTCCCGGTGACCCCGGAGCCGAGGGCTGACCACGGTGTCGCTGATCCGGGCGTGTACCTCGCGACCTTGGAGGCGGACACCCCGCCGGCCTGGCTGAAGGTGCCGCCGAGGTAGAAGCTCGAGCCCACCTTCCTCAGCGATCGGACTCCACCGACCATGCCGGGGACCGACCAGCGGCTTCCGAGCGGGGCGCTCATGTCGTACTTGGCGAATCCGTTGGCGGGCACACCGCCGGCGAAGGCGAAGCTGCCGCCGACGTACACGCTTGTCCCGTCGACGAAGAGCGCGTCCACGGCCCCGGAGACGCCGGGATTCCCGGAGCCGTTGCCGGTGAACGGGCCGTACCCGCTGGTCGGGCTAGGGTAGGAGGACAGCGAGGTGTCGAAGGAGACCAGCCCGAGCACGCCGTACATCCTGGTCCCGTCGCTGATACTGGGAAACCCGCCACCGATGATCACGAAGTGGTTGTTCGGCGGCGCCGTGACGGCGGCCAAAGTGTTGACGTCGCCCTCGTCACCGGTGCCCGTCCCATAGACGGCGTCGCCGCCGACTTGGCTCCAGTCGCCCGAAGCGAGGCTCCACTTCGCCACGTCATTGGCCGCGCTCCCGCCGGCGTGGTGAAAGCCGCCGCCGGCCCATAGGTAGCCGTTGTACACCAGCAGCGCGTTGACGGTTCCGTCGACGCCCGCCCCGAGGGGATGCCACGACGATCCGTCCCACATGGCCACATTCTCGGCGCTGACCCCGTTGATGGCGCTGAAGTTCCCGCCGACGTAGACACGCCGTGTGCCGGGGTCGATCGCGATGGTGCAGATGGAGTGCAGGACGCCGCCCCGGGCGCAGCCTCCCGACGTGCCGGTGACGCCGGTGGTGCCCATCAGGCTCCACGTTTTGCCGTTGAAGTGCGCGATCGACGCCGCCGTTGCCGAGCCCGCGGTGGAGAAACTCCCCGCCGTGTAGAGGTCGTGGTTGGAGCCGGCCAGCGCCGTGACCGTTCCCGGCACGCCCAACCCGAACCCCAGCCACGTGGCGCCGTTCCAGCGGCCGATCTGGTTGAGCTCGATCGAGCGCCCGCCGGCGGTCTGGAACAGGCCGAACGCGACGACGCCCTCCGCCGCGGAAGAGCCAAGGACGGCGCCGGCGGTCGAGGTCCCGTCGATTCCCTGACCCACCGGCGCCCAGGTGGACCCCGTCCAGGTGGCGAGCACCGGGACCGATCCGCTGAGGGTCCCGGAGGCGAACACCCGCCCGCCCCAGTCGGTGAGGCCGCGGACGGTCCCGGCCAGGCCGGCGCCGAGCCCGCTCCACGAGGTTCCGTTGAACGCCGCGACGTTGAGCGCGGGCGCGGCCCCGGTCACCGGACCGCCGTGCGAGAAGCTGCCCCCGGCCTGCGCGAATGCACCGGCAACATAGAGCGTCCCGTTGGCGGGGTCACGCGTCATCGCGTAGACGGTGCCCGCGACCCCAGCCGAGGTGGAGACGCCCGCGCCGCCGACGGTGCTCCACGTGCCGTTGTGCCACTCGGCCAGCGCATCGACCTTGGTCGAGCCCGCCTGGGTGAAGTTCCCGCCGACGTAGAGGGTCGAGTTGGCATAGACCATCGCATAGACGTAGGCGGCGAAGCCGTTCCACAGCAGCCCGGTGCCGAGCGGTGACCACGCAGTGCCGTTCCAGACCGCGATCCCGTTCGCGGTCTGGCCGTCGGCCGTGGCGAAGTTCCCGCCCGCGTACACGTTCCCGCTGACCGGATCGACCGTGACAGCGTCGACCTGCCCGTTTCCAGAGCCGTTCTTCATGCCACCGCCCAGCGCCTGCCAAGCCGAGCCGGTCCACTCCGCGATCGCGTTGGCGCTGACGCCGCCGGCGGACGTGAAGCTGCCGCCGACGAGGACCTTCGAGCTCGAGAACGCGATCGCGTTGACGGCCCCGTTGGTGCCGGAGGCGAGCTGATGCCATCCCTGCCCGTCCCACCGCGCGATGTTGTGATAGTTGAAACCGGAAGTGCCGCCGAGCCCGGTGAACTGGCCACCGATGTAGACGCTGGTGCCATTCACCGCGACCACGTTCAGGTTCGGGCTGGCGCTCGCGCCGGGCTGCCCGAAGCTCTCGCTCCAGAGCGAATCGCCCGTCGCCGTCGAAGTGATCGGCGTCGCGCCCCCGAGGGCGGACGGTCCCGAGGCCGCCTTCACGAACCGGGGAGCCCCGCCGCTTCCGAGGGCCAGGCGATAGCCGCGAGCGTCGAAGGATCCGGACACGCGCCGAAGCGAACCGTCCGGCCGCAGGGCACGGTCGATCGGCGCGGCCGCCGTGACGGGCGATCGCACCGCCGCCATTGCGCTGGATGTCAACACACCTGCGACCACTGTGACAGCCAACGCCGCCATTACGGTGCGCAGTGCGAGAACCCAGCAACGACTTGCCCCAACCGACATCCAAAGGCCCCTTCCGTACCCACCGGACCGCCGGCCAGCCCACCGGCTGGACGCATCATAACAACCAGCCGGGTAGCCGGGCGACAGGCCCGATTCCGGTCCGTCGTGCCGATTTGGCGACACCTCGACACCGCTTGGTTCGGTCTTGGGCGGTCGCTGGAATCGCTGCACCGGCCGCGCCTTTCGCCTAGGCTCGCTGCGTGATTGATGTTCCCGATACCCGCTACGCGGTACGCCCGGATGGGGTCAGCATCGCCTACCAGGTGATCGGCGAGGGTCCGGTCGACCTCATTTGCGTGCCGGGCTTTATCTCTCACCTTGATCTGCAGTGGACTGATCCTGGCTATACACGGTTCCTCGCCCGGCTTTCGTCATTTGCTCGCGTGATCGTGTTTGACAAGCCGGGCACCGGCGTATCGGATCCGATTGATCACGTTCCCACGCTCGAGGAGCGGGTGCAGGACCTGCGGATTGTGCTCGACGCAGCGGGTGTCGCGCAGGCAATCGTGATGGGCTTCTCAGAGAGTGGCCCGACTTGCGTCCTGTTTGCGGCTAGTGATCCCTCTCGCGTGCGCTCGCTGATCCTCTACGGCTCATTCGCTGCCGGTTCTGTGTCTGAGGAACGGCCGCCCGAGCTTTCTGAGACAGAGTTCGAGCAGGTGCGGCGTAGCGAGGCGATCGTATTGCGTGAGCTGGACGACCTTGTCGCACGCTGGGGGGAGGGGCGCGTGGTCGACCTGTTCGCCCCCAGCGCGGCCAATCGCCTCCAGCGGCGATTCTGGGCAACGTTCGAGCGGGCGGCGGCCAGCCCGCGGATGGTCCGCGCGCTTCTGCAGGCGGGACGTGCCGTTGATGTGACCAACATCCTCCCGGCTGTTTCGGTGCCGACGCTCCTGCTTCACCGAGTCGACGATTTCATCCCCATCCACGGCACGAGGGTGATGGCTGCCAGGATTCCCGGCGCCCGTTTCGTCGAGCTCCCCGGTCGCGACCACGCGTTCTGGTTCGGCGACTTCGGTCCTATCGTGGATGAGATCGAGGCCTTCATTACCGGGCTGCGAGCGCCGGCCCAGGTCGAGCGGGCGCTCGCCGCCGTGCTGTTCACCGACATCGTCCGCTCGACAGCACGTGCCGCCGAACTCGGCGACCGTCGGTGGCGCGATCTGCTCGAGCGCCACGACACCGTCGTCCGTGATCAGGTCGCTTCGTTCCGGGGCCGGGTCGTGAAGTCACTCGGAGACGGCATGATGGCGACCTTCGACGGACCAGCGCAAGCCGTCCGGTGCGCCGTAAGCATCCGGGAGGCGCTGTCCCAAGTCGGCGTACAGGTCCGCTCCGGAATTCACACCGGCGAATGCGAGCTGATCGGCGAGGATCTCGGTGGAATGGCCGTCCATATCGCTGCGCGCGTCATGGGATTCGCTGGGGCCTGCGAAATCGCGGTGACAAGCACCGTGAAGGACCTCGTCGTCGGCTCAGAGCTTCGGTTCTCGGAGCACGGCGTGCACTCGCTCAAGGGGGTGCCGGGGCAGTGGCGCATCCTGACCGTCGGGAGCAAATCAGAAGTTGCGGAGGCTCCCATGGAACTTCCTGGTCCGGGGGAGACGATGCGTCCGTCTGATCGCCTTGCGGTAGCACTGGCTCAGCGGATGCCGCGCGCGGTGAGGGCTATGGCGCGGATGACGCGGCCTGCGTGATGCGATGCGTATCGGCGCGGCCGACTGTGTTGTCTAGGCCGGAGGAGCTGCTGCCCCGAGTGTGAGTACTCGTTCGAAGGCTGCGCGTGTGTCGTCGACCAGTGTCCGGGGATCGTTACTGAGTGATCTGGCGGTGAGGTAGCAGCCTATGGCCACGTGCGCCGCGGAAATGGCGACGGTCGGCTCGGCGCCTCGGTTGAGGAGAACGTCGCTTAGTTTGCCGGCGAACTGCTGCATCTTCAGTGCGTCGCGACCACGCAGTTCCAGCGTTTGCTCGACGAGCTGGAAGTGGCGGGCGTAGTCCTCAGGGTCGGCGGTCGCCCGGGCACACAGGGCGAGGACAAGTTGGCAGAGCTGTTCGACCGCCTGGGTCATGTCGTGGACCGGAGCGAACTCCGCCTCTTGTGCTGCTGCGGTGACCATCTCGAGGAGTTGTTGCTCTCTGGCGAAGGCGACCTCCTGCTTGTCGCTGAAGTGGCGGAAGAACGTGGTTCGGCCAACCTCGGCCCGTTCGGCGATGTCGCTTACTGAGACGGCATCAAAGCCGCGGGCGAAAAAGAGCTCCTCGGCGGCCGTGACGATGCGCTCTCGCGCTTGACGTTGTTTGCGCTCGATCAGCGGAACGGGCGGATTCATGACCGAAGCATAGCCCCCTCCGACCTAGGTTCCAAACGGAACTGAGCACGGTCTGGTATTTCGTGCTAAGTTGAACGCAGTACCAAATGGTACGCATAACCAAAAGGAGCACGAAATGTCGGACAAGATGCACA
This sequence comes from uncultured Solirubrobacterales bacterium, assembly GCA_963744195.1. Lineage (GTDB taxonomy): Bacteria > Actinomycetota > Thermoleophilia > Solirubrobacterales > Solirubrobacteraceae > Palsa-465. The sequence goes on along the minus strand of CAVUSY010000002.1, from coordinate 640,125 downwards.
AGGCTTACCAGGATGGACCCGCCGCGCTGCAGGCCGAGGACCGCCGGGCGGTCAGCGAGGTCTTGTCGTTGCACGGATTCGTCGCCGACACGGGCGAACTCGATCGCCTCGACGAGATCTTCACACCCGACGTGGTCTACGACATGAGCGCGGTCGGCATCGGCGTGTTCGAAGGGATCGAGACCGTCCGCGCTGCCGCCGCGAGCATGGGCGATCGGGGACCCCTAGCCCATCACGTCACCAACGTGCTGATCTCAAGCGACGAGGACGACGTCGCGACAGCCCGGTCCAAGGGCCTCCTGTTGATGCGCGACGGGACGCTCGAGAGCGTGATTCATCTCGACACGTTGCGCCGCCATGACGGTCGCTGGCGCATCAGCCATCGGATCATCTCGCCCCTCCGGGCCGAGCACTAGCCAAACCCTTCAACCACAAGCCAGAGGGATCCATTCAAATGTCCGCCGTGACGGAGTCCGTTCACCTGCCCGACCCACGCCGTTGGTTCGCACTGTGGCTGCTGGCAATAGCCGAGTTCATCGTGATCCTCGACGCCACCATCATCAACGTCGCACTGCCCTCGATCAGCCGCAACCTGCACGTCTCAACCGACTCGCTCTCATGGGTGGTGAGCGCCTACATCCTCGCGTTCGGTGGGACACTGCTCCTCGGCGGCCGACTAGCGGACCTCTTCGGTCGCCGCCGCCTGTTCGTCATCGGCCTCTGCCTCTTCGCCGCCGCCTCCCTCGCGGGAGGCCTGTCCAACTCACTCGGCGAACTCATCGCGTTTCGCGCACTCCAGGGCCTCGGCGCCGCAGCGCTCGCGCCTGCCGCACGCTCGATCCTCGCGGTCCTGTTCGTCGAGGGCTCCGAGCGCGCCAAGGCCCTCGGACTCTGGGCTGCCGTCGCCGGCTCAGGCAGCGTCGCCGGGCTCATCCTCGGCGGCGTCCTGACCAGCACATTCGGGTGGCGATCAGTGCTGTTCATCAACGTCCCACTGGCGCTCACCCTCGCCGCGCTCTCCTTACGGCGCATCCCCGAGTCCCGCGCCAACGTCACGGACCGCTCCATCGACTGGGCCGGCGCAACACTCGCGACAACCGGCGTTCTCAGCATGCTCTACGCGCTGGTGCGGGCCAACGCCGCTGGCTGGGGTTCAACCCAAACCGTCGGCCTTCTCATCCTCAGCGTCGTCCTCCTGGCCGGATTCGTCCTGACCGAGTCGCGCGTCGCCGCGCCGCTTGTCCCGCTCACGATCTTCCGTCAACGCCACGTGCGCGCAGCGAACCTGGTGATGACAGCCACCGCAGCAGCGATGGTCGGGCTGTTCTTCGTAACGAACCTCTACCTCCAAGAGGTCCTCGGCTACAGCGCAATCCACGCCGGACTGACCCAGCTACCGCTCGGACTGATCCTCATGACTGCCGCAGGTGCAGCCGGAACGCTCGTTGAACGCATCGGCACAAAGCCCGTCATGCTCAGCGGCCTCGGGCTATTCGCCGTCGGCCTGGCATGGTTCTCACGGATCCCCGTCCACGGCAGCTACGTGCCGCACATTCTCCTCCCATCACTGCCAATCGGAGCAGGCCTCGGCCTGATCTTCGTCGCGATCACCAGCGAATCAGTCGCAGGCATCCACGAAGACCAAACCGGCCTCGCGGGCGGACTCATAAATGCCACCCAACAGATCGGCGGCGCGATCGGCCTCGCCGTCATCACCGCCATCGCCACCAGCTACACCACCGGCAGGACCCACACAGTCATCACCGTCGTCAACGGATTCCAGACCTCGCTGCTCGTCGCAGCAGGCCTGGCCGCCGCCGGAATGGCACTCGCAGCAACCCTCGCGCCCGCGCACGAGAGCTCAGCTCCACCAGCGACCGCGACAAACACACCAGCGCCCACCCCAGCATGACCGAAAGCAGACACACCCCGCGGTCCGCCAGAACGCACAACCCATGACCTACCTAGTTAATGTCGCCCTGCCGGACAGAATCCCCTTTCCCGACAGTCCCCGCGCAAAGCGAGACGTCGCTCGTCGTTCGTGCCGAGCACCATTTAGCGGTTCGACTCGATGATCCCCCTCGCCATGTCGCTGAAGTCAGTCATCGTCACATGATCTTTGTGTACGTGAGATCGAAGTCGTGCTCCCAGGTCGCACCGTCGCGGCAGAGCTCCCACGATCCAGTAATGACCCTGCCATCGTCGCTTAAGGTCCCCGTGTAGCGCTGCGCGAACGCAAGCGACGAAAAGTCCGGCGTATCCCGCCAAAGCTTCCAGCCTCGGTCGCTCACGCTCATCTTGTACACGCGGGCGACGCCGCGCGAGTCGAAGTAGTGCTGGAGGAAGTTGCCCTCGCTTTCGGGATCGGCGCCGATGATGGCGATGCCGTCGGGCGCCTCCCGCACCGGGACCTGCCATCGCTGGATCAGGAACCGCCTCCCCGGCATCCACTCGAACACGACCCGTGCGCCGATGTCGGCCGGCGGTAGGTCCTTGAACTCCGCCGCCATCCCCCACTCGCCGACGAACACGGCCAGCCGGTCGATTGCGGCATTCTCGATCAGCTGTCCCATCGCACGCTCCTCGTAGAGTCGCTGGTCGCTTGCCTGCCAACTAAGACAGTCAGCGCGACCGCGTATATCGCCTTTTGCTGTCGCCGGTGCCGGGCCGCTTGCGCCTCAGGAAAGGTTCTGTCATTCGCCTGCGGTAAAGCGTGCCACGCGCCGGTTCTCGCCGCCGCCCAATCGGTTCTATCGGCGTACCTTGAACCTCAGGTGTAGCACCCGGTCGCCCTGGATGATTGGGGCGGTGAGACACCACGACCACATGGTCGCCCGCTGGTGGCTGACCCTCCCAGCCGTTCACCAGGTCAAACAGTTTGCGGCCCATCACGATCGTGCCGATTGCCTCCCACATCACCCGGATGTACGCCGCCGAGGCCTTACTCGGCGCGGCTCCTCGACCGCCTTGGTCGCGGGCCCGCGACTCACGGAACGAAGGCAGGGCCGATCGAGCTTCTGGTCGACGACTTGGAACTGGAGGGTGAGACCGAGACAATCTCAGGATGCCGCCACGCAAAGGCCAGACTCACGCGGTGGCGAGCTTCGAGAAGGACGGCGAGATCTGGCAGATCGGATGCGCCACGACCGTCGAGTGGATCCAGGCCGGCACAACCGGCGGGCTGACGATTCAGTCGGCGATCCCGCCGGCGTTTGAGAGCTACGCGACGATCGTGCTGCCAGAGGAGCCGGGCACTCCGCGGGGACTGTTGGCGCGCAGGCAGGACGAGGCGCTGCTGGCGCTGCTGAAACGCCACACCAAGGCGCAGCCCTGGTGGCTGGGCTACCTCGAGACCGGCGCCAGCGACGTCGTCTTCTGGGACGCGCCGCGAGTACTGCTCTACGCGTCCTGGCAGTACGTGGTCGTGCAGGCAGGGCCCGAACAGGCGGCAACGTGGCGACCGAGCGAGGCATGGGGCGAGAACTGGAAGAACAGCGAGCTGCCTGATCTCATGTTCCCGGTCGATCGAGCGTGGCTGCTCTCAACGCTCTGGGATGACGCCTGGAGTTGCCTCGGGGGCTCCGCCGCGCTCATCAGCGATCTCCTGGCCGATCCAGTCCTTCGCCCGCGATCGCGACGGGTCGACCCCACACAGGACGCGACACCACCGGGATACACGGCGTATTAGCGGCGCCTCACCGTTTCTGTTCCCCGCGCGAAGCGCGACTCGGCCCGGGCTAGGATCCGACGGACCCGATCTTCGTACCGCGCAAGGCCTGCCGTGATCGCGGAAATGGTCAAACGGCTGCCCGGCTCCCATTTATCTTCAGCGCGGCTTCAGAGTAAACGCGGCGGATGGCCGCAGGTGCGAGGCTTTGTCGATGACGACGTGGAGCCCCGTTCGGTATGCGCACAACGAGGGTGTAGCGATTGCGTACACCACGGCTGGCGCGGGGGAGCTAGATGTCCTGCTGATCGGGGGGTTCGTCGGTCATCTTGAGATCTCGCCGACACTGCCGCTGGCAGCTCGGTTCTGGGAGCGGATGGCCGGATTCTCCCGGCTGATCGCGTTCGACAAGCGAGGGATGGGGCTCTCGGATCGCGACGTGGGGGAATACACGCTCGAGAACATCGCTGAGGATGCGCTGGCTGTGCTCGATGCGGTGGGCGCAACCAGGGTCTCGCTGCTCGGAACGTCCGAGGGCGGTCCCGCAGCGACGATGCTTGCTGCCGCTCATCCAGAACGGATCACCGCGATGGTGCAGTACGCGACCTACGCGCGCATCTCTTGGGCGTTGGATTATCCGGATGGGATTCCGGTCGAATCGTTACGCGCCTTCTGGGGGCGGATGCGCGAGAACTGGGGTGATCCCAGCAGCATCAACCTGTGGGCACCGAGTATCGGCGACGATCCAGAAGCACGGGACTGGTGGGCGCGAATGCTTCGCTCTGGGCTGAGCCCGAGTGGTGCCCGAGCCATCGGCGAGATGTACGAGCACCTCGACGTACGGCCGCTGCTGCCGACGATCCGAGTCCCCACGCTCGTGCTCTACCGCACCGGTGACAAGATCGTCCTGCCCAGTTGGTCTCGTGCCGTCGCTCGGGGAATTCCCGGCGCCCGAGAGGTCGAACTCGCGGGCATCGACCATCTCTTCTGTGCGGGTGACCAGCAGGCGCTCGTCGACGAGGTGGAGAAGTTCCTCACTGGTCGACTAGCGACCCGTGCGAGCGATCGAGTCCTCGCGACCGTCATGTTCACTGACATGGTTGCCTCGACCGAGCACGCCACTGCGATCGGCGATCAGCGGTGGCGCGAGGTCCTTGAGCGCCACCACCGAGTCGCGAACCGCGAGGTTGGGCGCTACCGAGGCCGCGTCATAAAGACCACCGGCGATGGCGTTCTCGCCGCATTTGACGGACCGGCCCGTGCTGTGCGGGCAGGCATGGCGCTGCGCGACGCTGCGCCATCCGAACTGGGCGTACAACTCCGTGTCGGGATTCACACGGGCGAGTGCGAGGTGATCGGCGATGACCTTGGCGGCATCGGGGTCCATATCGCAGCGCGGGTACAAGCGACGGCTGCCCCCGGAGAGGTCCTGGTGTCCAGCACCGTCAGGGATCTCGTGGTTGGCTCAGATCTTAGGTTCGCCGACCGCGGACAACACAGCCTCAAGGGCCTTATAGAGCCGTGGCGGCTGCACGAAGCGGTAGCGGATGACAGCCAATAAGGCCGGCCAGCCACGAAAGCGATCGTCCGCTGTACGCGTGGTTTCCGTGGTTAGGTGTCGGTGACGGCCCTATGCAGGGCGGGCTGGGTCGAGACGCGGGTGCTCTTGCGTGCCGGGAGAGGGACGTGTCGCGGCGGGCAGCCAGCAGACGCCACCCAGGCCCTGACGGTCGGGGATAGAGTCGCGGTCATGAGCGTCTGCGTCCAACGGTTCCCGTTTCGGTTTGACCCTGCTTACCGGCGGGTTGCCCGGGTCTTCGGGATAACGCCCAGCCGAGCCTGGGTTGACATTGGTGATCGTGGGTTGGAGGCGCGGTTCGGTCCGTGGCGGGTGCGCACCGACATCACGAACATCCTCGGCGCGGAGGTCACTGGCCCCTACGCCTTCCTGAAGACGGCCGGTCCGGCGCGGCTTGCTGTCACCGACCGAGGGCTGACTTTCGCCAGCAACGGAGATAACGGCGTATTGATCACGTTCCGTACCGCGATACCCGGCCTTGAGCCTCTTGGTCTCCTACGCCATCCAGAACTCACGGTCACCGTTACCGACGTCCAGGGACTCGCTGCGTTGATCAACGCACGGACCGGTTGATACGCGTCCGAGCCGCGCCGAGCCCCGCGGGAGGGCGACTCCTATTGGCAGGGTTCAAACCCGCGGTGGAGGGATCATCGGCGGTCGTCGTGCGTGCACGCATCGACCCGCTCGTGCTCGCCTGCATGAGGCTCAACGTGGTCGCCCGCCTGCCGGCCTCGCCCCGGGTGAGGCGACCCGCCCGGCAGGCTGCCGGCTCTAGCTCTAGCTCGGCTGTTTCACGGCTGGTTCACGACCGTCGCGCCCGGATGAGCGCTCGTGACGGCGAGCAGGGCGTCGTTGGCCGGGGTCGCGGGGAGGTACTGGTAGGCCGAGAACACGGCCTTCCCGCCGGGATGCGCGGCGGAGTCGAGCTCGAGCGGCCGGTAGTCGCTGCGGGCGACGTACGCGGTGCCGTTCAGCAGCGGGTCACTCGACGAGTTCACGCTGAGCTCGTACGCCGGGGTCCCGTTATAGGTGGTCGGTGTCGCGGTGGCCTGGCCCGACTCGACCATCCGCTTCAGTTCGGCCGCCGGATCGCCCCCCTTTGAGACCTCGAGCTGGTGGATCGCCGGCGGGAGCGGCGAGACCGTGACCGTGTTCGTCGACGGGTTATATATCTCGTTCTTGGTGTCCGAGAGGCTGGCCTCCTGCCCGAACTTGATCACGCGGTAGACGCCCGTCCCGGCCCGCGTCCAGAGCTCGAACGGCATCGAGGAACCATCGGGGAGCGTGACGATGGCGGACTCGTGCAGGATCAAGCCTGCCGGGGCGGTCAGTTCGGCGCGGACGTGGCGGACGATCGCGGCGCTTGCCAGGCTCGGCCCGGAGGCACCGCCGGCGGTCAGGAGCACGGTCGCGGTAGTGGCGGCCGCGGCCGTCGCCGGCACGCTCAGCGCCAGCGCCCGGCGCTTCACGCGCCCGGTGCGGGTGCTGCGGGAGAGATCGCGCTCGATCGCGGCATGGAGTTGGCTGCGGTAGTTGTCGAGTGTGTCGGGGATATCGGTTCTCACTGGTTTCCTCCTGTCGCGATGTTCAGACGGCGTAGTGCGCGTGAGACCCGGAGGCGCGCGGCAACCTGGGAACAGCTCAGCTCCGCCGCTATCTCGTTGTAGGGCCTTCCCTCGACGACGCGCAGGTCGAGCACCTGACGGTCGGCCTCGGGCAGGTCGGCGATCGCCTTCAGCGCGGCCGCGGGCAGCGACAGCCGCTCCTCCACGAGCTCATAGCCCGCATCGGTCGCAAGCTCTCGCGGCAGCCCGAGCCGTGCCCTCGCCCTGTCCTCGATCCGCTGTCTGCGCAGCGAGTCGCGCAGCAGGTTTTGCGCGATCCCCAGCAGCCACGGAAACGCGGAGCCCTCGGCACCATCCCTGAACGAGCGGCGGGAGAGCCAGGCGCGGGCGAACGTCTCGGCGGTGAGATCAGCGGCGTGGTCGCCGACCCTCGACTGGGCCCAGTGATAGATCGCCGCGGCATGCCGGTCGTAGACCACCGCAAATGCATCAGCGCAACCTGCGCCGATCAGCTCTGCGTCTGGTGCGCTGGCGTAATTGGGTCCCACTGCTGATAAATCGCACTCGCTGCCTAAAGTGTGTCAACGGATTGAGCGGCTACCGTCTCGCCGTCATGTCCAAGCCGAGTGATCGGCTGCCCGGGGACTGGATCGGCCCCGAGATTCTTGTCACAGCCGTCTCGCTGTTGAGCCATCGACGCACTCCCCTCCTCCTCGCCGGGCGGGTGGTGGACGCCCATGGACCGATGAGTTCGACTCCCTCCCGTGGTCTTGATTGGGAGACAAACCGAAGCATTGGAGAGTGTGAGTCTGAAATGAGCACGGTGACCCATCTCTATGCAGGAGTCGCGGTAGCGAATCTCGAAGCCAGCATCGATTGGTACCGGCGGCTATTTGGACGCGGCCCTGACTTTCGAGCCGGGGACGAGATCCTCTGGGAGATCGCGGCATCCGCCACGCTGTTCATCGAGCCCGACGCCAAGCGTGCGGGCACGGGTCGGATCACCCTCTCGGTGACCGGGCTGGACGCGCTCCTGGCGTCCCTCGCCGTCCGGCGCATTGACCACGAAGCGATCCAGACGTATTCGAACGGCGTCCGCCATGTGAAGGTCCGCGATCCCGATGGAAACGCGATCGCATTCGCCGAGCTGCCCGATGCCGCATGAGCGAGATCTTGATTGAGCCGTTCGCACCGGCTCACCTCGATGGGCTCATCGCGCTCATGGCGAGAAGTGGTTGCAAACTACAAGCGGAAGGGGCCCCATGCTGAGGCAGGTCGCGGAGGGCGTGCTGATCCACCAGAGCGAGTTTCTCCAGACCAACGCTGTTGTCGTGCAAGGCCGGGCTGGCGTGTTGCTCATCGACCCCGGGGTGCGCGGCGACGAAATGGTCTGCCTCGCCAACGACCTGTCCGATCTGGGACAGTCCGTTGTGGCGGGCTTCTCGACACATCCTCATTGGGATCACCTGCTCTGGCACGCCTGCCTCGGCGCGATGCCCCGCTACGGCACGATGCGCTGTGCGGCCACTGTTCGAGACCGGCTCTCGGACGCTGGTGCGAAAGCCCGCATAGCCGCGCTGATACCGCCGGACATCGTCGAGCAGGTACCGCTGGACATGCTCGGCCCCATTATCGGCCTGCCCGCCGAGACCGAGCAGATTCCTTGGGATGGCCCTCGAATCCGGATCATCGAGCATCAGGGGCATGCCCCGGGCCATGCGGCGCTGTTGATCGAGGAACGCGGCGTGCTCATCGCCGGCGACACGCTTTCTGATGTCCTGATTCCACTGCTCGACCTGAACGACACCGCGGATCCAATCGGGGATTACCTCACCGCGCTGCGACTGATCGAGGGCGCGGCGCACGACGTCGATGTCGTCGTCCCCGGCCACGGATCCGTCGGCGGAGCTGATCAGATACACACGCGGATCGACCAGGACCGGGCGTACCTGCACGCCCTGCGTGATGCCCAAGATGTCAGCGACCAGCGGGTCGGGCCATCGGCCACATACGACTGGCTGCCTAGCGTGCATGAACGGCAACTCCAGACCCTCGCCCGAAGAGAACGCGACGGGACACCCGGATAGAGGTTTCCCTACGGCGACGTGTCTTCGCCTCGTGCCAACGGCAAAGCGGGTCTCGCACGCCTGCTTCCGCATTCACTCAGGCAGCGCTCTCGAGCCACCTCGCTGACCCCAACACGCTCGTGATCGACAAACTCCTAGTGCAATGCTGGGGCCGCAAATCGGGGTATGCGACTGAGCCCTGATGCTGCGTCATCGCCTCGTCGGACCGAGCGGAGTCGGTGGGACTACTGTCGGGTGCGGCCGCGACGAGCAGCATGCGGGCCACCGTTGCGCGACCATCCGACGGGGAGCTTGCCGCGTCGATCACGGACTTTGGCCACTCGAGCAGCGCTCGGAACGACAGTCACGATCCAGGGGAGGCTTCAACACCCTTCACGGTGGCGCAGCGAACGAGGGCCGCCCTACCGGCCCGCCTGACGCCGCCGTGCGATGAGCCGCCAGGCACCGGCCAGCAGCAGCAACCAGATCACGGGCGCGCCCCGCAGGCCCTCAACCCAATGATGGTGTTCGTGCGAGCCGTCGAGCCCCCAGGCAACGTCGGCGATGAGCAGGAGTGTGATCGAGAGCGCGCCGACCACGGCCGCTAGGCGGCGCAGCTCGAGCGGCGCCGGCGACCGGCTCCGGCGGGCCAGCTCAGGGGCTGGAAGGTCGGACACGACCGCGTCGAGCTGCGCGTAGGTCTTGGCCGACAGCGCCGCGTGGAGCCGGTCCTCGAGCTCCTCGGTCTGCAGTCGCCCCTCCGCCGCCGCGTGACGCAGACGTTCAGCGACCTGATCGCGGTCGCGGTCTGACGCCCTCAAGGTCGCTCGCCTGGTCATGTCGCTGCGCTCCTTGCTCATTGCCGCGGTTTCGCGGCCTGACCTCAGGCTACCGGGTCGGCGAATCGGTCCGCGTGGGGAGGCTGCGAAGGTCCGGCGCACGGCGGCACGGTTGCGGCAGCGCCTCGCCCTGAGGGCAGTCTGCGAGTCGCAACCTTCCGCGATCCCGGGGGAACCCTGGGTCAGACCAGCCGCGTCTCATCGACGCAGTCGAGCCGCAACACGCCGGGCGGCGTTCGCTCGAGCCGAACCAGCGCCTCCCGGCCGTGCCACTCGAGTGTGGCGACCTCGTTCTCGAAGAACGGACCGTGCGTCGTGCTCCAGCTGATGGCGGGCTTCGGAAGCCTGGCCGCACGCGCCAGAAGCGTGCCGGCGTACCCCGCCGCGCGGGTGAACGCGAGCTTGTTGGCGAGTTCCAGCGGCGGCGCCAGGGAGTGCCGAAACGGTGAGCAGACGGCCTGATAGAGCTTTGTCTCCAGCTGCTGGTCCGCGAACACGGCTTCGGCGAGGTATGCGTAGTGGACATCGCCGGAGAGGAAGATGATGGAGGCGGGCGGCCGTCCGCGCTCGCCGGCGGCAACCTGGCGCAGCGCGCCGAGGAACCGATCGAATGAGGAGCGAAACGCGGCCCAGTGCTCGAGGTCGATGGCCCGGCGGAGCCGCTCGCCCAGCCGGGCCGCGGTGGCTCCCCACACGCCCGCGCAGACCGCCTCGTTCCAGGCCTCCACGTCGTGGATCGCGCGGGGGAGCAGGAACGGCAGCGACGTTGCCAGGAGTATGTGGTCGACGTCGCCGTGGAGCTGCTCGTCCAGCCAGCGCCACTCCTCGTCATCCACCATCTCGCGCCGGTCTGCCTGCAACAGCCGACCCGCGCGGGAGTCCATCACCACCAGGCGCGAGCGACCGAGCCGGCGGCTGTAGCTCCAGCGGCTACCGGCCGTGGTGCGATCGGCTTCGAGCGCGAACTCCCGTAGCCGTGGGCCGGCGTCCTCGGCGGCTCGCACCTGGGCGTAGAGTCGATCCTCGCGCAGCTCCCGGGGTGAGAGGTTGCCGAGGTGTTGGTAGATCCAGTAGGACATGAACGCGCCCGCGATCCGCTCCGGCCACCATGGTTGTGCCGCCATCTCCCGCTTCCACGCGGCGGAGATGTTCCAGTCGTCGACCACCTCGTGGTCGTCGAAGATCATGGCGCTCGGCAGGGTCGAGAACAGCCAGCGGATAATGGGATCACCCCAGGACTCGCGGTACAGGCGGGTGTATTCCTCAAAGTCGGCCACCTCCTCGCCGGGAGGCTCGCGGGTGGAGCGGCGCGAGCGGATGAACTCCCGGGTCTGGGGTGACGCGTCGTCAGCGTAGACCTGATCGCCGAGCATGAGCAACAGCGACGGCCACTGCGGTGGTTGCTGACCGCGCATCCGCTGTGCCAGGGCCTGGAGCGCGTCCACGCCGCGGCCCTCACGATCCTCGGAACGCTCGAGCGCCCACGGGGCTGCATGCGGAGCCGCCACGCGGCAGGACCCGAACGCGACCCTAAACCCTCCTTCCGGCGCGAGCGTTCCGATCCGGCTCTCCGGCATGTCGGTTTCCGGGAGCGGCCACCGGTCCTCGCCGTCGAGCGTCACCCCGTACGCCACGCTCTCACCTGAATTGAGTCCCTCGATGATCACCAGCGCGTAGTGATGCCCGGACACGTGAAACGTACTTGTCCGCCGCCCCAGCACCTCCACCTCGCACGGCGCGTCAGTCTCGACCCACACCGTCGCATCGTGCTCGTCGACATAGCGAAGCAAGGGTCCGAGGATCAACTCCGCCACATGCGTAGCCTGCCACAGACAGCGCCGGCGGGCGGCAGCAGCCGTCACGCCCCGGAGGTCACCGAGGCTCCGCCAGGCGGTCGCGAGCGATCGTTGCCGCCGCCGCCGAGACACTGGGGTGCGCGCGCATCGCGGTCAGAAACGCCTCGCGGCCGATGCTCAGAAGCGCTGTCTCGCTCGCCGCCTCCACGGTGGCGGTGCGCCTGACCGGATACAGCAGCGCGATCTCTCCGAATCCCTCACCACGGTCCAGACGCCGGATCTCACGCGTTCCCTTGGTGACGAGCACGGAGCCGTGCGTGATCGCGTAGTAGCTGTCCCCCACGTCGCCCTCGGTGATGATCGCGGTGCCCGGATGGATGTTCTCGAAGTGGGATTCGCGGGCGAGCGTCTCCAGCGACGCGGGTGGAAGGGTGGAGAAGATGTCGATGTTGCGCAGTACCCCCATCTCGACGACGGGGATCGAGGCCTCCTCGTCGATGCGCCGAACGCGGCGCCCGGCGGCGAGGATCGCCAACGGGGCGAGACAGGCCATCCCCACAAAGGCGGCCTTGGCGCCGCCGAGTCCGATCAGGAGCGGAACCATGAGAGCACCGAAGGCCAGCCCCAGGTCCCGGATGGACTCGATCAGAGCGAAGGCGCACACCATCACCTCGAGCGGCGTGGAGCGCTGCAGCAGGGTCTGAGCGGCGACGCTCTGGATGCTGCGGCTGGCTCCGACGATCACCAGCAGTGTCACCGCGACCAGCACGGTGGACGCCAGTGACAGGGCGCCGAGCGCCAAGCCGCCTACCATCGCCGCCGCGGCCAGGGGCAGGGCGAGGCGGCGCCCGACCAGCCATACGGCGGCGGCGCCACCGAGCAGGCCACCCGCGCCGAAGGCAGCGCTCAGGTATCCCGCGGCTCCGGGTCCGATGGTCAGGATCTTCACGGCCAGCACCACCACGAGCAGGTCGATCGCGCCCTCGATCGCGGCGGCTCCCGCCGGGAAGGCGATCAGGGCTCGGGTGTTGGGCCGCGCGACGATGACGCGAGCGGCGGCCAGGAGATCGGCCAAGCCGCTCTCCTGCGACTCCACCGCTACAGAACTGGTACGCAGGGGCGGCAAGCGGGCCAGCAGTGCGCTGGCCGCAGACAGTCCGGCCAGGGCGGCACAGGCCAGACCCGAACCATCGACGCTGATCAACCCGCCGGCCAGCGCCGGACCCAGAAGCGTGCCGACGCCTTCGCTCCAACTCGTGGCGACGTTGGCCGCGGTCAGCTCGTCGGGGTGGCGCACGACCAACGGCATCAGAACATGGTGCAGTGGCCGGCTCACCCCGAGCGAGACCGAGAAGGCGGCCGCCGCCCCGTACACGATGGCCACGGGCGCACCGGCCAGAATCGCGGCGCCGCACCCGGCCAGGGTGACCGTCGCGGCGACGTAGGCAAGCACCAGCAGCCGGCCCGGTCCGGCGCGCGACAGGAGGGCACTGATCACGGGAGCGAAGACCATTGCGGCGATCAGCTGCAGGACCGCCACCAGGCTTGCGGCGGCGGCACCCCCACGCGCGTAGGCATAGACGATCAGCGCGAGCCACTGGCCGAACTCCGCCACGATCATCGCCGCGTAGGCGAGCAGCAGCCGGGCCAGCGAGCGGTTGTGCGCAACCACCGCGATCACCCCCACCCATCGGTTCCCCTCGCTAGCCATCGCCGGTCGCACCGTATCCGCGGGGCCCAGGGGGATCCAGCCCTGACCCGGCCCGGATTAGGATGATCTGAGTGGGCAGCGCGGAGCAGAAAACGAACCGTCGGCTGTTGCGGGCACGCGACGCGATCGATCGCGCCTACGACACTCCGCTGGACATTCGCGAGCTGGCGCGGATCGCCATCGTCTCCGAGGCGCACTTCATCCGCACGTTCAAGGCGACGTTCGGGGAGACGCCCCACCGCTATCTGCAACGCCGGCGGATCGAACGAGCGATGACCCTGCTGCGGATGACCGATCGAAGCGTCAGTGAGGTCTGCCTGGAGGTGGGGTTCACCAGCTTCGCGACGTTCAGCCGTACCTTCCGCGACATCGTCGGCGCGCCGCCGTCCAACTACCGGCGACAGGCGCCGGCGCTACCGGATGTGCCGACATGCTTTGCCAAGGCGTGGACGCGACCGAGCAGTTTCGGACAAGCAGCGGCGCGATCACCGGCTTAGCATCAGCGCCATGTACACCGCCATCACGCAGTCACAGATCTTCGTCCTGGACCAGGACCAGGCTCTCGACTTCTACGTCAACACGCTCGGGCTCGAGGTCCACACCGATGCCGACCTCGGCTTCATGCGCTGGCTGACCGTCAACGTCCCCGGAGACCGGACTCGACAGATCCTGCTCGAGCGGCCCGGCCCGCCGGCCGTCGACGAGAACACCGCCGAGGAGGTCGGGGATCTGGTCACCAAGGGGGCCGGCGGCGGCTGGTTCGCGCTGTCCACCGACGATGCGCAGGCCACCTACGAGGCCCTCGTGGCACGCGGGGTCGACATCACCGACGAGCCGACGCGCAAGCCGTACGGCATCGACTTCGGGATCCGTGATCCCTTCGGCAACCGCATCCGGATCGGGCAGCTCGACGCGGCATGAGCGACACCGGGACGAGGTCTTCGGGCGGTCCGCCGGCCACGCCGCTCCACATCAGGGCCACGCTGCAGCCTCGCGGTCCCGCGGCGGCGGTGGTGCTGACCGACGAGCAGGTCACGCTGATCGGCCGTGGCGCAAAGACTCCGCCGGTCCAGGTGACCGTCAACGGACACACGTTCGCCGGACGCATCGGACGGATGGGCGGGGAGTCGCTGCTCGGCTTCAGCCGGGCGCTGCGCGAGGCGACGGGGGTCATCCCCGGCCAGGTGCTCGAGCTCGACATCGTTCTCGACACCACGGCACGCGAGGTTCAGCTGCCGCCGGCACTCGCCGCTGCCCTCGAGCACAACCAGGACGCCCGTGAGGCGTTCTCCGCGCTGGCCCATACCCACCGCAAGGAGTTCGCCCGGTGGATCGGCGAGGCCAAGCGCCCCGAGACCGTCGAGCGGCGCGTCGCCGAAACGCTCCAGATGCTGCGCGAGGGGCGCACCCCCCGCTGACGCCTCGGCCGTCCGCCCTAAGCCGTCCGCCGAGCCCGGCGGGAAGCAGGTCACCGCTCCAGCCGATACAAACCAGCGATCAACGTCCGCGTTGGCGACCCGGTCTGAAGGAGCGACCCGATGCAACCTCGCAACGTAATCGCAACCGAGAGCTCATCCCGCCCACGAACTGATCAGAGATCCGGAAGTGCGCGGTGGCTAAGGCTCTCGGTGCTGCTGGCCGTGATGCTGGCGTTCGCCGATGCATCGATCGTCGTGCTGGCGCTGCCGCAGATCGTGGACCGCCTTCACACCTCGATCTCACACGTGGCGTGGGTGATCGTGGCCTACAACCTCGCGCTGATCGCCGGCGCCCTGGCGGTCATGCCGTTCGCTTCGCGGCTGGGGTCAAAGCGGGCGCTGATCGTCGGACTGGGCATGTTCGGACTGGCCTCGATCGGCTCGGGCGCCGCCAACGCGGTGTGGTTCCTGATCGTCTGGCGCTGCGTGCAGGGCGCGGGCGGAGCGCTGCTGCTGTGCGCGTCGCTGCCGATGTTCGCCCAGGCGGCTCGCCCGGGCGAGTCGGCTCTGGTCGGCTGGGCGGCGGCGGCCGCTCTGGGGGCCGCGGTCGGACCGGCGATCGGCGGCATCCTCACCCAGCTGTTCGACTGGCGCGCGATCTTCTTCGCTCAGGCGCCGGTCGCCGCCGTAGCGGCGTGGGCGGTCGTCGTCGCGCCCTCGGTGACGGCGCCGGGACCAGTCCCGCCAACCGAACCGGGATGCGCCGGACGCTCACGCCGAGGCGATCGAGGACCTGAGCCGGGCCGGGGGCGATCAGGCTACCGCCAACCTCGCCCTCGGCTTCATCTCCGCCGCCCTGATCGGGGCGCTGTTTCTCGTCACCGTCGTGATGATCAACGTGTGGCAGCTCAGTCCTCTGGCCACGGCCGCGATCGTGAGCATAATCCCCGCCTTGACCGTGCTGAGCGAGCGCGCGGTCCGGGGCCGGCCGTCGTTGCTGCTGACCGGAGCCGGCGCGGCCGTACTCGCGGTCGGGCTCATCGTCCTGGCGCTGGTGTCCCATCGCCAGCTGGGTTGGGTGGCAATCGCTCTGGCCCTGTGCGGCACCGGTCTGGGCCTGACCTTTCCGGCACTCACGGCCGCCGCCTTGAGCACCCCCGGCCAGCGACCCCTCCTGCAAGCGGCGAGAACCGTCGCCGCGCGCGACGCCGGATTGGTCGCCGGCCTGTTGATCCTCACGCCGGTGTTCGTCAACGGGCTCAACACCTCGTCCAGCCGCGCCATTCCACCGATCACCCGAGACGTCCTCACCACCCCGATTCCGTTGGCGATGAAGCTGCGAATCGGTGCGGGATTGATTGCCGCCAACAACCACGCGTCACAGAGCCGGCTTCCCGACATCCATCCCACCTTCGTCCGGGTCGCCGCCAACACGGACGCGCCAACCCGAGCCCATCTCACTGTCCTCGAGAGCGAGGTGCAATCCGACATCGAGCGCGCCGCCACCCATAGCTTCAAGCGGCCATTGATCTACTGCGCGCTGTTCGCGTTGCTGGCCATCCCCGCGCTCGCTCTGGGCCGATGGCGCACCGGCAACCGGACCGCAGCCGATTAGCGGTTCGTAGCCGATTAGCGGCTCGCCACCGGAGCCGGGGTCGTGGACGCCCTCAGGGGCCTGGGTCGGGCCCGAATGGGCCGGGATCCGCCGGCACGTCCACGGCGTGTTGCTCGAGCACGGCGAGCGGAACGATCTCCAGCGCTCGCTGATGGGTTGAGGCGAGCACCACGTAGGCGGCTGCGCCATCGAGGTGGGCGCGCAGCCAGTTGGCGGCGGTGACGCACCACCGGTCACCGGGCACAAGACCAGGGAAGCCGTACTGAGGCGCCGGCGTGCTGAGGTCGTTGCCGATGCTCCGCTGATGCTCGAGGAACTCGAGCGTCACCACGGCGCAGATCGTGTGGCTCCCGAGATCCTCCGGGCCGGTGTGGCAGCAACCGTCGCGATAGAAGCCGGTGAGCGGGTCTTCGCTGCAGCTCTCGAGCTCGGCCCCCAGGACGTTGCGGTCGGTCACAGCTGACATGATCGCGCGGTGCGCGCCCTGGTGATCTCCGATACCCATTTCGGAGCCTGGACCGGCGAGGACATTCTCCGCGAGCCGGACACCCTGGCGCTGCTCGAGCCGCATCTGGGCGTGGACGAAGTGATCTTCCTGGGCGACATGTTCGACTTTCTGTTCGCGTCGCTTCAAGACGCCTTCCGGGCGGCGGACGGGCTGTTGGACTTACTGCGCGACAACCTGCAGGGCAAGCGCTTCGTGTTCCTGGCGGGCAACCATGACCATCATCTCGTTACGCGTGAGCGCGAGACGCTGCTGGAGCTCGGACTGGCCAGGGGCGTCCCTGCGGACGAGCTGCGCGGCGAAATGCGCCGCATCGACTTCTTTCGCCGCTTCCTGGAGCGTCGGCTCGACGGCGTCGAGATCGATGTCCGCTACCCGACCTACACATTTGCCGGCGTGCTGTGCACGCACGGGCACTACCTCGACTTCCATGCCCGCCGCGCCGGCGCGGCTCCGGGCAAGCTGCTGGCTCGGGTGCTGTGGTCGATCGCAGTGGGCGGCGCTGAGCACCTGCCGACCGTCGAGGACTACGAGGCGACGATCACGATGCTGACCGGACTGCTCTACATGGTCGCCCAGCTGCCGAACGGCACCCACGCCCAACGCCGTACCTTCGCCGCGTTTCAGACGCTGGCCCGCGCGCGTCCGGCTCGGCACGGCACCGGTGCGCGCGGTCGACCATGCCGCCGGCTGGCTCGCGTCCCGGACCGGAATGCCCGCCGCCCGCCGGCACCTCGCCGGCCGGTCTGAGATCGTCAACTACCGCGGGGCGCAGTCGCAGGAGGCACAGCGGCGCGAGCGCACCGGTGCGCCGGCCGGGGCCGAGGCCGCCAACTACGCCTCGGCTCGCCTCGTGCGTCCCAGCGACCCGTCCGGCCACGCCATCGAGGCGTTCGAGAAGGTCGTGGCGAACCTCGGTTGGGCGCGTGACACCGACAAGATCGTGTTCGCCCACACGCATCAGCCGCTCGACGGGGTGACCACCGCAACCGGGACGACCCGCTACTGGAACACGGGCTCGTGGATCTACGAGCCCGACCTGAGTTCATACGACGCCTACGTTCGCTACCTGCGCCATGCGTGGCCCGGGACTGCGGTGCTGATCGATTCAGACGAGGCCAACCCGCGCCTGCTGAGGCTGCGCGAGCATCTCAACCCACTTGCGCCATGAGTTCGGCGTCATAGCGGGGGGTCACGAGCTCGGGAAGGCGCTAGATCAGCCCACCGTCCAGGAGCGAGTGCGCGCGAATGTGGTCGCCTGGTTATCGCCTGCAGTTTGGGTGTAACGGCACGGGCACGCAGGGTTCTGTGTGGGCGTGATTTCCGGATTCATTCAGTTGGCGCGCCAGCGGGCCCACGGGCACCTGTGGCCGATCCTGCAGACGGCAGTGGCCGCGGTCGGAGCGTGGTATGTGGCCGTGCTCCTGGGCGTCGAGCAGCGGCCCGCCTTCGCTTCGATCGCGGCGGTGATCTCGCTGGGGGCCGCGTTCGGCGAGCGGCGGAAGCGCGCGGTGCAGCTGACGGGCGGAGTGATGCTCGGAATCGTGCTGGCCGACCTGCTGCTCCGCGCGATCGGGAGCGGGCTGGGTCAGATCGGATTGCTGGTCGTGCTGGCGATGCTGGCGGCGGTGATCCTCGGCGGGGAGGAGCTGCTGGTTACCGAGGCGGCCGTGTCGGCGATCCTGGTGGCCACGCTGTCCTCAACGCCCGACGTGCGGCTGCTCGAGGTGCTGATCGGGGGCGGAGTCGCTCTGGCGGTGCACACGCTGGTATTCCCGCCCCACCCGGTGCTCGGTGTCGCACGCGCCACCAACGCCGTGTTCGGTGAACTGGGGGCTGTGCTACGCGATGCCGCCGGGGCGCTGACGACCGGAGACGTGCGCCGCGCCGAGGCCGCGGCTCGCGCGGCCGACAACGCCGAGAGCCACGTGCGCGAATTGCGCCAGGCGGTGCTGGTCGGGGGTGACACCGCTCGCTGGGCGCCGCTGCGCCGGACCGCCCGAGCCGATCTGGAGCGCTACGCCCGCACCACGGAGCACGCCGACCTCGCCGCCCGCAGCGCGCGGGAGCTGTCGCGTAACGTGCTTCATCACGTGCGCGGTGGCCGCCCGCCGCAACCTGAGCTGGCGGACGCCATCCGCGACCTCGGCTTGGCGGCCTGGGAGCTGCCCGCCCAGTTCGACGAGCCCTGGCGCAGCGGCGACGTGCTCCGCATCGCGCTGCAGGCCGGCGGCCGCGCGACGGCAGCTGCGCTGCGTCATCAGGACATCAGCCTCAACGAGATCGCCGGTCAGGCGCGCTCGATCGCGATCGATCTGGTCCGCGCCTCGGAGGCCGGCGAGACCGACCGGGGTCCGATCAGCGACGCTTCCACCGAGGAACTGCTGGCCGCGTTCCCGCTTCCCGAGCCCGTGCTTCACTGACGGATCATGACGCTCCCGCGACAGAGCAAGGAGGATCATGACCCGGCCCCCGGTCCCGCCGTTTGATGAGCACACCGCGCGCCAGAAGGTCCAGGCCGCCGAGGACGCCTGGAACACCCGCGATCCCGAGCGCGTCGCGGCGGCCTACACGCTGGACACGGTGTGGCGCAACCGCTCGGAGTTCGTCACCGGCCGCGAGGCCGTGATCGCTTTTTTGACCCGCAAATGGCAGCGCGAGCACGAGTACGCGCTGCGAAAGAGCCTGTGGGCGTTCAGCGCCGATCGGATCGCGGTGCGATTTCAGTACGAATGCCATGACGCCGCCGGCCAGTGGTGGCGCAGTTACGGCAACGAGAACTGGGAGTTCGACACCGAGGGCTACATGCGCCGCCGGGAGGCCAGCATCAACGACGTGGCGATCGAAGCCGCGCAGCGCCGGATCTTCGGCCCGAGACCGGCCGAACAGCACGGCGTGTCGCTGCCGCTCCAGTAGCTCCGCGCCGGATCCTGACCGCAGCGGTCTACGGCAGCGGAAGCCCGACCCACTCAGCGCTGTGCTCCCACAGATCCCGGGCGAGCTCCGGGGTCGCTTTGGAGCTGGCCTGCTTGCGGCGCGCATCGTCGTAGTAGAGGCCGGTCTCGCCGGCGACGTCGGGTGATGTCGCGCAGTACAGCGTGGTCTCGGCGCCCTCCTGAGGGGAGCGCATACGCAGCTTCATCAGGGGCCTCACCGGCCACGGCACGCGGCGCCAGATGTCAGACGCCACCACGCCCGGGTGCAGTGCGTAGGACGTGACGCCCGAACCGTCGAGCCGGCGGCCGAGCTCCTGGGCGTGGAGCAGGTTGGCGAGCTTGGACACCGCGTATTCGGGCAAACCGGTGCGGCTGTGGGTGGGCCGGCGAACCGCGTCGTAGTCGATCCCGGCCGCCTGGTAGTGCGCCTCGCTGGAGACATTCACGATCCGCGCGGGCGCGCTCTCGCGCAGCCGGTTCTCCAGCAGGCCGGTGAGCAGAAACGGCCCGACGTGATTGGTTCCGAACGCCAGCTCGAAGCCGCTCGCAGTAAAGCCCCGCCCGCCCGCTACCCCGGCGTTGTTGATCAGGCCATGCAGTGGCTCTCCGGTGGCCAGAAACGAGCTCGCGCACGAGCGCACCGAGGACAGGTCGCCGAGGTCGAGAGCCAGGAACCTGAGTTCGCGGTTTCCCGTCTGGTCGGCGATCTCCTCGATCACCAGCCGAGTCTTGGCCTCCGACCGGCAGGCCAGGAACACCTTGGCCCCGGCGCCGGCGAGCGCCCGCGCCGTCTCTCGCCCGATCCCGGTGTTGGCGCCGGTGACCAGGAACGTCATGCCGTCGAGACTGTCCAAGCCTCGAGCATATGCGGTGCCCGACCGAGGTGCCGGCCTCCGGGGGGCCGACGGGCGCCGACTTGCGTCGATGGGCGCCGTCGGCCCGAGGACGGCTTGTGGGGGTGATCGGGTTAAGCCAAGCCGGCACGGATCAACCGCCGTTATAGGATCGTAGAGGCCGCCCCCGCCGCGCCAGCCTTAAGCTGCAGGGATCGAAGATGCGGGTCGTAATCCAACCTCCACGATGCCCAACTCAAGCCAAGCCGCCCAACGGGAGTCACGCCGGCACAGGGTCAATCTCGCGGACATGAGCGTGCGCGAGCCGCTTCGTGGCACTGTGCAGATCGCCGGGGAGGGCACGGCTCCGCACGGCGGCACGTTCGAGCTGACCACCCCGGCGTTGCGCCCGCGCCGACCGCGCAGTGCGCGCCAGGAGGCCAGCTCGCATCGCGCCTGGCTCGGGTTGGCCGGATTGCTCGTGACCGGTCTGGTGATCTCGGTCTCGGCCGCCCAGACCGCATTGCTGCTGCCGCAGTCGGTGCGGCCCGTGCCCGGCTGGCTGGCAGGACCGTTCGGCGGCGCTGGGCTCAACCTCGGGCTCGGCGGCTGTATCGCCGTGTTCACACTCATGTTCGTCTCCTACGCGGCGGTGATCCGTGCCGGCGACCAGCTCTCCGCCCGGGCGGTCCTGATGACCATCGCCGCTCTCGTCGCCCTGGTGCTGTTTGCGCCGCCGCTGCTCTCGACTGACGTCTTCAGCTATGGCGCCTACGGGCGCATCGGCGAGCTGTATCACGCCAACCCGTACTTCTACGGTCCGAGCGCGATCGCGCTCGATCCGCTGTATCCGTTTGTGGGCGCGCAGTGGGTCACCACGCCGACCGCCTACGGGCCGCTGTTCACCGCGATCAGCTACCTGTTGGTTCCGCTCGATATCGCGGCCAATGTTTTCGCCTACAAGGCGATTGCCGCGATCTCGAGCCTGGTGATCGTTGTGGTGGTGTGGAAGGCCGCCCGGCTGCGCGGGCTGGATCCGGTCAAAGCAGTCGCTTTCGTGGGCCTCAACCCGGTCCTGGTCGTGTACGGGGTCGGGGGCGGCCACAACGACCTCCCGATGCTGGCGCTCCTGGTGACCGGCGTGTACGTGCTGCTTCAGCGACGGGAGCGAGCCGGCGGAGCTCTGATCGTGACCGCCGCCGCGGTCAAGTTGACGGCGGGCCTGTTGTTGCCCTTTGCCCTCGCCGGCGAGGTCCGGCATCGACAGGGGACGCTGAGTCGTCGCGCCATCCTGGCCGGTGCGGCCGTCGCCGCGCTGATGCTCGCCGCCCTTGGTCTCGCCCTGTTCGGTACCGGTCCGTTGCACCTCGTCGGGACTCTGCACAAGATCCAGACCCAGGGGGGCTCGCACAGCTTCTCGGGATGGGTCCTCACCGCTGTCGGTCTGGGGGCCATCAGCAACGGCGTCTCGCTGGTGCTCGCCGCCGGCTTCCTGGTATCGGTCGTGTGGCTGCTGCGGCGGGTCTGGAGGGGCGAGCTGGACTGGATCACCGGAGCCGGCTGGGCGACCGTGGCGCTGTTGCTGACCACCGGTCTGCTGCTGCCGTGGTACGTGGCCTGGCTGCTGCCACTGGCGGCTCTCAGCACCGACCGGCGTCTTTGGCTTACCGCGGTTGTGCTGACCGGAATCGGTCTCACCTCGCTGTAGCGCGCTCTCTCCCGCGCGCTTTCTGCGCCGCAGGCGCTGGTCTCATCGCCGCCGTATAAGGTATACATACGCGACCTTCGCTCCCGGAGAACGCAAGGACGCCAACCAGAGGTGACCGCTGCATGCGCCTCGCCGGGAGCGCAGCGAGCACGCTGTTGCTCGAAAGCCCCGTGCAGACCTACCGAGACATCACCGATCCGGCGGTGGCCAAGGCCCTCGCGCACCCGTTGCGGACTCGGATCCTGGCCGCACTGGAGAACCGTACGGCCAGCCCCAGCGAGCTCGCCACCGAGCTCGACGCTCCCCTCGGCGTGCTCAGCTACCACGTCCGGCGCCTCACCGCCCTGGGCTTCGTCAAGCTGGTCAAGCGGGTGCCCCGGCGTGGCGCGGTGGAGCACTACTACACGGCGGTGAGGCGCACGCGCCTGCCTGACACCGCCTGGGGATCGGCGCCGGCGGTCGTCAAGCACGCCGCCGTCAGTGCCGCGCTGGACGAGGTCGGATCCGACGTGGGCGCGGCCGCCGCCGACGGCGGCTTCGATGCTCCCGAGGCCCATCTCACGCGCAGTCCGGTGACCGTCGACGAGCAGGGCTGGCGGGCCCTCGCGCAGGAGCTGGACGCGGTGACCGAGCGGATCGCCAAGATCCAGGCCGACAGCCAGAAGCGGCTGGGGTCGCCCGACCGCGACGGCCAGCGCTGCGCCTCCGTGGTGTTGATGCTGTTCGAGTCCGCGAAGGTCGACGGACACGTGCCCGGTCACACCGATGGAGCCGGTACGTGAGGGCACGCCCGTAACGGCCGCGAAGCCATCGCGCCCGCGGGGAGAATTGCGGCGAGACCGTCCCCTCATCGCTTCGTCGCTCGTCTTGGTGACGAGAGGCAACCCCACCAAGGAGGACACATGAAGTACGCACTGTTGGCCTACAGCGAGCCCGGCAGTCACGACCTGCCCGAGGACGAGTTCAAGGCAGTCATGAGCGAGTACATCGCCTTGCGCGACGAACCCGGTTTCCTCAGCAGCGCCCAGCTGCATCCGCCGCAGACCGCGACCACGGTCAAGGTCCAGGAAGGGGAGGTGCTGACCACCGACGGCCCCTTCGCGGACACCAAGGAGGTGTTCGGCGGCTTTTACCTGTTCGAGCTGGACGACATCGACGCGGCGCTGGCGATCGCCGCCCGGGTGCCGGCGGCGCGTCTGGGAGGGTCGGTCGAGATCCGGCCGCTGGTGGAGGCGTAGTCCCGATCGAGGACAGGGCGAGACGGCGGGGATGGCTACAGTGCGGCCGTGCCCGCTCGTCTGCCTGCCCTCCTCGCCGATCCGCCGGCGGCGACCGGCCGACTGTGGCTGACCGGCGCGCGGCTGTTCGACGGCACCGGGGCAGCGGTCCGCCCGTCGGCCGCCGTCCTGGTGCAGGACGGGCGAATCGAGGCGATCGCCGGCGCCGGTGACGCCGTTGCCGAGGATGTCACGGTAATCGACCTCGGCGGCCGGACCCTGATGCCCGGGCTGATCGACGCCCACGCCCACGTCAAGGTGGAGCGCCCGGTCCCCGACCCCGGTGCCGAGCCGATGTGGCCGGCGGCCGATGCGCATTTCCTGGCTGCCGACCTGCGGGAGACGCTGCGGCGCGGGATCACCACGATCAGGGACGTCGGCTCCTACGGGGATCTGGTGTTCGAAGCACGACAGGGAATGCGCTATGGGGCGTTCCGTGGTCCCCGCCTGCTCAGCTGCGGCCGCATCGTGTCGGCCACAGCGCCGGGAGGCCGCTGGTTCGGAGGCATGTATCGAGAGGCCGACGGGGCCGACGACGTGCGCCGAGCGGCCCGCGAGCAGCTTCGCCGGGGCGCGGACTTCATCAAGGTGATGACCACCGGGGCCCGCAGTGTCGAGCTCGAGGATCCCGACCCGGCGCAGTTGACGCGCGCCGAGATCGCCGTGCTGGTCGAGGAGGCCCACCGTCAGGGCTACCGGGTCGCGGCGCACGCCGAGGGCATCGCCGGGACCGAGATCGCGATTGATGAGGGCATCGACACGATCGAGCACGGGATGTACCTGTGCCAGCGGCCGGATCTGCTCGAGCGGATGGCCGCCTCGGGCCAGGTCCTGGTCCCCACGCTGTCGTGCTTCTACGGCGTGGCGGGCCTGGAGCAGGTGATCCTCAACGGCGAGGCGGGCCAGCCCGGCGCCGAGGAGCTGTCGGCCGGCCGACAGCCGGGCCGGCCGCCGGCGCCGACGTGGTCGCCCCTGCTCGTCGAGCTGGCTCATTACAACCTGCAGCAGGCTGACCGCACGCTCAAGGCGGCCCGCGCCGCGGGGGTACGGATAGCGGCCGGGCACGACTGGCATCCGTTCTTCAACAGCGCCATCGAGATCCGCCGCATGATCGCCCACGGGCTCACCCCGACCGAGGCGCTGGTGGCCGCCACCACGGGCAGCGCCTACGCGCTGGGACTCGACGAGTACGTCGGCACGATCGCGCCCGGGAAACTGGCCGACCTGCTGGTGATCGATGGCGACCCGCTGTCGCATCCCGAGCTGCTCAGCGAGCGTGAGCGAATCTGGCTGGTGCTTCAGCGCGGCATGCCGGTGGCCGGAGCCGCCTTGGAGCCGCAGTTTCCCTGACCGTAGCCGCCCCCGGCGCCGGCGCATGACTGCCGTGAGCCGGAAACAGATGCCGGAAACCCGCGTCACAACCCTAATCCGGGAGCAGGGGCACCCATGGGCCCGGGTCACGGCCGACCAGCGCACCCCGGGAGATCGCGCTCGAGCCGAATCGGTCCCGGAGCATGTCGAGCGTGCGGTCGAGCTCGGCCGCGCGATCGAACGGCAGCGCGAGCTGGATCGCGGCCTCGTCGCACAGGTTGGTCAATGCGACGCCGATCAGCGTCAAGCCCCGTCGCTCGATCAACCCGCACGCGCCGGCGAGCAGACGTCGGGCGATCTTCAACAGCGTCGCCGTCCGTGACGTAGCCTCGGCCATCGTGTGCGAACGCGTCGCGCGCGAGTAGTCGTCAAACCGCATCCGCAGCACCACCGTCCGGCACGCCCGGCGTGCCGTGCGCATCCGTCGCGTGACCCGGTCGACCAGTGTCATCAGCGCGGCCGCCACCTCCCCCGGCGCTCGGGCCCGCCGCCCCAGCGCGCGCTGAGCCCCGATCGAGCGCCGCCGCCGCCGCGGCCGTACCGCCCGTGGATCGTGGTTGTGCGAGAGCGCGTGCAGCTGGCGCCCCGCCGCTCGCCCCAACATCGCCACGAGCGCCTCCTCTCCGAGCCGTGCCACCGCGCCAACGGTGTCGAGACCCTGCTCGTGCAGACGTGCCGAGGTCACCCGCCCGACCCCCCACAGCCGCTCCACCGGTAGTGGATGCAAGAACGCCAGCTCCCCGCCGGCCGGGATCACGAGCAGTCCGTCGGGCTTGGCCACGCCGCTCGCCACCTTGGCCAGGAACTTGGTGCACGCCAGGCCCACCGTGATCGGCAGGCCCACCTCCTCGGCCACGCGACGACGAAGCTTGATCGCAACCTCCGTCGGCGTGCCCGAGATCCGCTCGAGCCCACGGACGTCAAGAAACGCCTCGTCTATCGACAGCGCCTCGACCGTCGGTGAGGTCCGCTCGAACACGGCGAACACCGCCTTGCTGGCCTCGGAATACGCCGACATCCTCGGTGGCACCACCACCGCCCGCGGGCACAGCGCCTTGGCGCGCCAGCCACCCATGGCGGTCCTCACGCCGCACGCCTTGGCCTCGTAGCTGGCCGCCAGCACCACCCCGCCCCCGACGATCACCGGCCGGCCGCGAAGGCTGGGGTCGTCGCGCTGCTCCACCGACGCGTAGAAGGAATCGAGGTCGGCGTGGATGATGGTCGGACCCGGGGTTGACACGAACACATGTTCGCATCCGGCCCGGACGGTACGCCTATGGAGCGCCGACGCGCGTGAGCATGAGCGCGCCGCACCGGGCCCCGATCCCCGCCGCGTCGCGGACCGGGAGGCCCTGGGCCAGCCCGAACGTGAACCCGGCTGCGAACGAGTCGCCGCAGCCGTAATCGTCGTGGGGCTCGCCGGGCACCGCGACCGCCGGCCAGCGTCCTTCTGACTGACCCCACCACCGACCGCCGGCGCCGCCCTCGGTGGCCACCATCAGCCGCGTGCGCGGCTCGGCCTGCCGCGCCCACTCGCACTCATCGCGGTCGGAGGCGCTGAACACCTGCGCGTCAATCTCCGGTCCGTCCTCCAGGAGCCCCCCGCGGGCCCGCGGCGTAGCGACGAGCACGCCGGCGGCGCGCGCCCGTCGCATCGCGCCGGCATCGCCGGCGGTGACGTAGACGCCTTCGGCCCGCGCCAGCACGGACCAGTCGAGGTCGTCGTCCCCACGCGGCGCCAGCCGCTCGCCGAGCGTGACGATGGTGCGCTCACCGCCGTCCTCCAACAGGGTGAAGACACGTCGCGTCGGCTGCTCACGCCAGGCTGCGTGGACGGTCACACCGCGAGCGTCCAGCTCGGCGGCGGCCGCCTGGCCGTTGCCGTCGCGGCCCAGCGCACAGAAGAAGTCCACTTGCGCCCCCAGGTCGGCCAGCACGGCGGCCGCCACCACGCCGCCTCCCGCCGCCTGGGTGAAACCGCGCTCGGCCTCGACGACCTGGCCCCGCACGGGGTACCTCGCCACACACACAAAATCGACCCATTCAACGTGGCCGACCACTGCGACTCGTGTCACCACGGGGAGCGTATCCCTCGCGCGCGCACGGCTCGCCGATGCGGCCATGCCCCACTGCGAGTGGCGTCATCGAGGGCGTTAGGCTGCGCGCCGCGCGGGGCGTCAGGCCGCGCGCCGCGCCGCCGGCACCTCTCGGATGTGAGTCGGCAGGAGGGGCAGCAGCCCGCGGCGCACGTACACGGCACCCGCGCCCACGAGCGCTCGCCGGACCGTCGGCGGCGGCAGCGGCTTGAACCCGTACTGGGAGCGAATTCGAGCCGGCAGCAGCGCGATCGTGATGAAGTTGACGGTCTCGAGCAGCGGTCGGGCCAGGTTGGGCACCGGGGGCTCGAGCACGATCTCGCGGGCCCGTCGTCGCGCCCAGTCGCCCACCACCAGTGTGTCGCCGGCGAGCATCTCCCGGCCGTAGTGCCGCAGGGCATCGAAGCTGTCGGGCATCTGATCGCGACCGAGCCCGAACAGGCGCCCCACGACCTTGTAATCCTCCCACAGCGCCGCTTTCTCATCGGCGGTCAGCCGACCCACGTAGGTGCGGTACATGACGATGCTCGAATCGATCAGCGTGTAGAGGATCCACATGAGCAGCTGCGG
Source organism: uncultured Solirubrobacterales bacterium (assembly GCA_963744195.1). Classification (GTDB taxonomy): domain Bacteria; phylum Actinomycetota; class Thermoleophilia; order Solirubrobacterales; family Solirubrobacteraceae; genus Palsa-465. Next base: position 612,573 of record CAVUSY010000002.1, on the reverse strand, counting down.
ATCGTCGGCCCGGTAGGGAGTGCCCGCCGCAAAGGCGCCCACCGTGTCAGGGAGCCGGCCGCTCACCGCCCGGTGCATGGCCCGGACCCGGCGAGTGAGGCGGTCGGCTTCGCCGCGCGGGCCGAACGTGATCACGTTCATCACCTCGGCTGTCCGTGCCAGCCGGACATAGGGATCGTCCAGCGCCCCGGAGTGGGCCAGCAGGCCCGCGACGGCCAGGGGATGGGCCGCCTGCATGAGCAGCGCTCTCGGGCCCGCCAGCGCCACCGCACGTTCGCGCTGAACGCGTCTCATGATCGAGTCGTTGGTGAAGTAGCCCGGCCGCGGATCGCGGCGTCGGCTGGCGCTAACCGAGGCCATACAGCATGTCTAGCTTAACCTCAACATTTTGTCCATTTTTGATCCGCTCCGACAGCGGTGCCACAGAGATCGGGGCGCGCATCTGATTCAAGTGCACCAGATCGGGTAAGTCCTCGTTGATGGCAACGATCGCCACTACCGGGGGCACGGATCGCGCCAAGAGCGGACCAAGCCGCCCAGCCCGCCCCAAAGGCGGTGGGGCCATGTCCCGCTTCGACACCGAAGTGCTGTTCGCGCGATATCAGCAGGACCGTGACCTGCGCGTGCGCGAAGAGCTGGTCAGACGTTTTCTGCCCCTGGCCCGCAAGCTGGCTCGGCGTTACAGCGGAGCGCGCGAGCCCTTCGAAGATCTCCTCCAGGTGGCCTGTCTCGGCTTGGTCAAAGCGGTGGATCGCTACGACGTCAGCCGCGGAACGGCTTTTTCCTCGTTTGCGGTGCCAACCATCCTCGGCGAGCTGAAGCGCTACTTCCGTGATCTGGGCTGGGCCGTTCACGTGCCCCGCGGTGCTCAGGAGCAGGCGGTCAAGGTGGAGGAGGCCCAGCAACAGCTGAGCGTCAAGTCGGGCCGCTCGCCCACGGTCCCCGAGCTCGCCGAGTACCTGGAGCTGAGCATCGAGAATGTGCTCGATGCGCTCGAGACCTCGCGCGCGCACCACGCCGCCTCTCTCGACACCCCGTATGACGATGGCGAGGGTGAGGGCGGCACCGTGCTCGACACCTTCGGCGGGGAGGACCCCGACCTCCGGCTGGCCGATGCCCGGCTGACGGTTGGAGCTGCCGCCCGCCAACTGGCGCCGCGAGAGCGTGAAGTACTGTTGCTCCGCTTCGTCGAGGACATGACGCAGACGCAGATCGCGGCTCGGATCGGGGTTTCCCAGATGCAGGTTTCCCGGATCCTGCGCCGGGCGCTCGCGCGGCTCTCGGAGTTGGCCGAGGCCGGGGCCGAGCCGGTCTGACCTGACGCGAGATGCTCGTTTGAGCACGGCCTCCGCCGGGCACTTCGCAAGTGCTGGCGTGACCTCCGAAGCTCCCACCGTGCGGCTCGATCTCGAGAGCAGGCCCCAGACGCTCACGATCGTGCGCGCCATGCTGGGGGGTATCGCGGAACTGCTCGCGATCGATCCCGAGTTGCTTGATGACCTCAAGACGGCGGTCAGTGAGGCCTGCAACAACGTCGTGCTGCATGCCTACGACGGTCAGCCCGGGCCGATGGCGGTGCGCCTCTTCGTTGATGAGGATCGGATGCGGGTGACGGTCACGGACGAAGGCTCGGGTATGCCCCTGGAGGGTCAGTCGGCGGAGCGGCTCGAGGGTATCGGCGTCTCGGTCATCCGCGCCCTTGCCGACGATGTGCAGTTCGTGCGCCGCACCGAGGGTGGCACCGAGGTGAGGATGGACTTCGCGGCCTACCGTGATGGCCGCCGGCTGTTCGACCTGCCCAGCGAGCCGGGCCCGGACGATGGTGTGTCACGCCGTGAACCCGGCGACGTGTTCGTCTCGCTGTCGCCCGTGACCCTGCTCACCGGCGTGCTGGGCCGGCTGGCGCGGACGCTGGCGGCTATCGCCCACTTCTCGCTTGATCGGTTTTCCGACGTCTACCTGGTCACGGACACGCTCGCCGCTCACGCCACCGGAGCCGCGGCCGGCTCCCGGATCGGGGTGCGGCTGAAAGCGCAGGAGAGACGGTTGGAGCTGGCCGTGGGCCCGTTCCGACCTGGTACGGCGGCGCGGCTGCGTGCGGACGCTCCGGACCGCGGAGCGTCACCGCTGGTGCTGCTCAGCGACTCGGTCTCGGTGGAGGCTGACGGCGACGGAGAGCTGCTGAACGTCGTCGTGATCGACCACCGCCGCGAGTAGACATCACACCCCCGGCTGAGGGGTACACCGGGCTCGCGATCAACCCCCGGCAAACTGCCGGAACCGGCAGCCGCGATCAACCCCCGGCGATGAGTTCGTCGGCAGCATCGACGAGCCGCAGCCGCCCGGCTACGCCGGTCAGGTCGAGCAGTCGCTGCACCTGGGCCGGCCCTCGGACCAGCCCGAGCTCGCGCCCGTCCCCCTGAAGCCGCTGGTGCGCCTTGACGATGATGCTGAGACCGGTCGAATCCATGAAGTCCAGCTGACTGAGGTCGATGATCACCAAATCGGTCGAAGAGCCCGTGATCCCGTCAAGAACCTGCTCGAGCTGTGGACCTGAGGCCAGATCCAGCTCCCCGCTCACGGAGATCACGGCCGCCCGGCCCTCGCTACGCACCTCTACCCGAAACTGACTCTGCACGCTGCGCCCGAGCCTACTGATCCACGCGCCCGATTGCTTCCGGTGCAAAGGCCCGTCCGCGGCGCGATCGTGCGTTTGGCGGGCACGGCCACGGGTAGCTGCGCGACGTGACCGAACTCGCATTCCTGGGCACCGGGACCATGGGGTTGGCCATGGCCGGCAACCTCCAGCGCGCGGGCTTCGCGGTTCACGCCTGGAACCGCTCCACCGAGCGGGCGCGTCCGCTGGAGCAGGACGGCGCCAAGGTCTTCTCGGACCCGCGTGCCGCGGCCGAGGGTTGCTCGCTGATGGTGACGATGCTCACCGACGCCGACGCCGTCGTCGAAACCGCGGAACGGGCGATCGCGGCGCTGGCTCCGGATGGGATCTGGATCCAGATGAGCACCATCGGGCTCGACGGAACCCGGCGCTGCGCCGAACTGGCCGACGGGGCCGGCCGGACCTTCGTCGACGCGCCGGTCCTGGGCACGCGTGATCCGGCTGAGCAGGGTGCACTGGTGATCCTGGCCTCTGGACCGGACTCAGCTCGGGCGGGGTGCGAGCCGGTGTTCGAGGCGGTGGGCTCGCGCACACTGTGGCTCGGGCCGGCCGGTGCCGGCTCCCGCCTGAAGGTGGTGATCAACGCTTGGATCGTTGGAGTGGTGGCGGTGCTGGCCGAGACGATCACCCTTGCCGAGGCGTTGGACATCAGCCCGGAGCACTTCTTCGAAGCGGTGGCCGGCGGTCCGCTTGACCTCCCCTACGCGCGCACCAAGGGCGCCGCGATGATGAAGAAGTCCTTCGACGACGTGTCATTCCGGCTGGCGCTGTCCCGCAAGGACGGTGACCTGGTGCTCGGCGCAGCGGCGCAATCCGGGATCGAGCTGCCGGTGATGGAGGCAGTCGTCAAGCGCCTGGATGCCGTCCAGGCAAGCGGGCACGGTGACGAGGACATGGCCGCCACGTACTGGGCCAGCGCCCCGCGGTCGGCCGCCCAAGGCAGCGGCGACGGCTAGCCCAGGGGCTCCGGAGCGGGAGTCTCGGATGCGGCGCGATCTTCGGTCAGCTCGCGCAGACGCTGCAGCGACTTGCGCAGCAGCCGTGACACCTGCATCTGCGAGACGCCGACCCGCTCGGCGATCTCAGTCTGGGTGAGGTCCTCGCCGAAGCGCAGGAACAGGATCTGCCGCTCGCGTTGAGGAAGGTGCTGTGCCGCCGCGAAGATCGTCGCCTGGTCGTCCACCAGGCCCAGGCGGTCGTCCTCATCTCCGAGCGCCTCGATCCGGCTGGCCGGACCATCGCCGTCCCCGGTACGGGGTGCGTCGAGCGAGATCGTGTCGTAGGCCTCGCCGGTCTGCAAGCCGTCGAGCACCTCCTCGTGGCTGCACTCGAGGTACTCCGAGAGCTCCCCCACAGTCGGCGAGCGGCCGCGCAGCGCGCTGATCTCCCGCCGGGCATCGGCGATCTTGCGCGCCCGCTCCTGGGCGCCGCGATCCACGTGCAGAGCCCATGCGGTATCACGGAAGTAGCGCTTGAGCTCGCCGACGATCGTGGGAACCGCGAATGACGTGAACGCGAATCCGCGATCGGGATCGAAACGCTCGACGGCTTTGACCAGACCCAGACTGGCCACCTGCACCAGATCTTCGTAGGGCTCGTTGGAGGCCAGATAACGCCGGGCCAGCTTTCGGGCCAGCGGTAGGAAGCGCTCGATCAGAACGTCACGGGCGTGGCGATCACGGGCACCGCTCCACCGTTTGAACAGCTCAGACGAGCTGACGGCTGTCAGACTCGGACCCGTGGTGCAGGACACCGCCATCGCTGACCTCCCGGGGTTTGCAGACCTCCGTGTTCTATCACAGCGGGCCTCGCTCGCCCACCTCCGGCGGTCCACCGGGGCCGCCGGTCAGGCGGCTTTTGGCTGGGCGTCGCGCTGTAGCGCGGGGGAGCCGCGCTCGTCATCGAGGAGATCGAGGACCGCCCTCTCCAGACGGGCTCGGCGGCGGTCGTCGGGACCGTCGAGTGAGCCGATCCGGTCGATAGCGCCGCCGATCGTCCAGCCCGATTGGTAGCGATCGAACACCCGCGGATCGATGTACGAGCGCCGGGCCACCGTCGGGGTGTTACCGAGCACTTCGGCCACGCCCCGCACCGCACCGTCGATCGCCCGCCGCCGCGCTCGTTGGCTGGTGGCGCCGCGACCGTCCGCCGCGACCGACACCGCCGCCAGCACGGTCGCATTCCAGGTCCGGAAGTCCTTGGCGCTGTACTCATCTCCGATCTGGGCCTTCAGGTATTCGCTGATCTGATCCGAGCGAACCGCCAGCCAGCGGCGGCCCTCGCGGTAGGCGAGCAACTGGTCGCCGCCGCCGCGCCGTCGCTTGAGAGCGCGCACCACGTCTTGGGAGAGCGGGTCCTGGACCGCCTGGATCCGTCTGATCCCGCCCTTGGCGAGGTAGTCGAACACCACCTCGCCATCCTGGAACCGGACGTTGCGCTTGCTGACGGTCGCCAGCCCGATACCGCCCTCCTCGTCGGCGTACTGCTCGCTCCCGATCCGGAACAGGCCCACGTCGAGCAGGCGGACCGCGCAGGCCAGCACCCGCCTTGAATCGAGCTCCTCGCCGGCCAGGTCGGCCAGCATCCGCTTGCGCAGTCGCGGCAGCGCGCGGGCGAAGCTGACCATGTGATCGAACTTCTGGCGATCGCGCAGCTCCCGCCACCGCGGGTGGTAGAGATACTGCTTGCGACCGGCGGCATCGACGCCGGTGGCCTGAAGGTGTCCCATCGGGTCGGGGCAGATCCACACCTCCTGCCACGCCGGCGGAATCGCCAGCGCCTTGATCCGCTGGATCTCCTCCGGATCACCGATCCGCTCGTCCCGGTCATCGACGTAGGTGAACCCCCGGCCGTGTCGTTGCCGGTGCAGACCCGGGCCAGAGCAATCGGAGCGCCGCAGGCGAGCCTGGCGTTTGCGCGCTGGTGCTGTAGCGGTGAGCGGCGTCACTGGCCGAAGGCCCGGAAGCGAGCGGTCAGCTCGGCGTCTGGGTCTTCGTCGTCTTTGCTGGCCTCGGCCGGTGCGTCGGGTGCGTCATCCTGGTCGCTGTCGTCGGCCGCTGTGAGGTTGGCGTTCACCTGCTGGACGACGCTTTGCAGGAAGTGCGCCAGCCTGTCCTCGACGCCGGCTCGCACCCCGGTGACGGTGATCGTCCCCTTCTTGTAGCTGACGTCCTCCCACTCGCCGCCCGGCAGCAGCTTGACCGTCTGTTCGAAGCTCTGTCGCCATGCCTTGGAGGATTCTCCCGTGACCTCGACGGTCAGCGTTTCGTCGCGGACGCTGGCGCTGTTCCAGTCCAGGGTGGGCGATGCATCGCTCATGGGGCTTGGATACCCGATCCGAGGACGCTCTATCGCACGCGTCCGTGGAGTCGTAATCGCATGGCTCCCGCCCGCCGCGCCGCTCGTCGACGATCGGTTGGAATACTGAGACCATGAGCGATTCCCACTACACCTCCGAGCTCGCCGCGACACTGGCCCCCGACCTGCTCGACCGCTTCGACCGATACGTACGGATCGACACGCAGTCCACGCGCGACCGGACGCAGTCTCCGAGCACGCCGGGCCAGCTCGAGCTCGGCCGGTTGCTGGTCAGCGAGCTGGTCGAGGCCGGCCTTCAGGACGCGGCGCTGGATGAGCATGGCTATGTCACGGCCACCTTGGCGGCCAACACCGATTCGCAGCACGTGATCGGCCTGATCGCGCACATGGACACCTCGCCCGACGCTCCGGGCGCGGGCGTGGAGCCGATCGTTCACCGCCGCTACGAGGGTGGGGTGCTGGAACTGCCGTGCCTCGGCACGCGACTGGACCCGGCGCAGATGCCGGAGCTGAGCGGCAAGCGCGGCCATGACCTGGTTTCCTCCAGTGGCGACACGCTGCTGGGGGCCGACGACAAAGCCGGGGTGGCCGAGATCGTCTCCGCGGTCGCCCATCTGGCGGCTCACCCGGAGCTGCCGCGGCCGACCCTGCGAATCGCGTTCACCCCTGACGAGGAGATCGGCGAAGGCGCGACGCTGTTCGACATCGAGCGGTTCGGAGCGGAGTGCGCCTACACCCTGGACGGCTCCGAGGTGGGCGAAGTGCAGAGCGAGACCTTCTCGGCCTACGAGGTGATCGTGACCGTGGGCGGCGTCGAGGTTCACCCCGGGCAGGCGACCGGCAAGCTCGTCAACGCCCTGCGCTTCGCGGCGCAGATCGTCGCGGCGCTACCGGCCGACGACCTCACCCCGGAGACGACGTCCGGCCGCGAAGGGTTCATCCATCCCTACGAGCTGACCGGCACCGCCGGCGAGGCGCAGATTCGGTTCATCGTGCGCGACTTCGACGAAACGCTGTTGCAGGAGCACGTGGAGCTGCTGAAGCGAACGGCTCATGCCGTGGTGGCAGCAGAGCCAGGCGCTCGTCTGGAGCTGGATGTGCGGCGGCAGTACCGCAACATGGGGGTGTATCTGGACGAGGTTCCGCACGTCACCGAGGCCGCGATGGCGGCGATCCGAGCCGAAGGACTCCAGCCCAGGCTCACCACCATCCGCGGCGGGACCGACGGCTCCCGGTTGAGCGAGATGGGACTTCCGACGCCCAACATCTTCACCGGCGGCCACGAGTACCACTCCGTGCGTGAATGGGCCTCGGTCAACGACATGGCTGCGGCGGCCGCGACGATCGTGCGGCTGGCCGAGGTATGGGCCCGCAACGGGGCGAAGTAGGCTCTCCGGCGTGACCGCTCCCGGTCCCACCTCGCTGGCCTCGCTCGACGGGGAGATCATGCTCGCCACCGAGGCGATGATTCCGGTCACCGACGAGGGTCTGATCCGCGGCGACGGCGCGTTCGAGGTGATCCGGGTCTACGACGGGTTGCCGTACGCCTTCGACGAGCACCTGGCGCGCCTGCAGCGTTCCGCCCGCGGACTGCGCCTCCCGCTCGACCTGGAGGTGGTCAGAGCCGAGGCCAACCGGCTGCTGGCTCAAGCCGGCGCCGGCCCCGACCACCAGACCCTGCGGATCATGATCACCCGCGGCGGCCGGCGGGTGATGTTGACCGAGCCACTGGCCCCTACGCCCGACCGCGCCCGGCTGAAGACCATCACCTACTCGCCGACGCGGGTTCTGGATGGCATCAAGTCGCTGTCGTACGCCGCCAACATGCTGGCCGGCCGGCTCGCCCGGGAGCAGGGGTTCGACGAGGCATTGCTGGTGACCCCGCACGGACGCGTGCTCGAGGCCCCCACCAGCTCGGTGTTCTGGATCGAGGGTGACGAGATCCTGACCCCTCCCCTGCAGGAGCGCATCCTGGCTTCGATCACTCGGGCGATGGTGATCGATCTCACCGGTGCACAGGAGAGATCCTGCACGCTCGAGCAGCTGCTCGCGGCCGACGAGGTGTTCCTCGCCTCCACCGGCCGTGAGGTCCAGCCGGTCAGCGCGGTCGATGACCACATCTTCGAGCGGTCCGGAGCGGTCACCGCGCGTACGGCGGTGGCGGTGGAGGCGAGGATCCGCTCGGAGCTACGCTCCTGAGGGTTCTCACCGTGATCGGTAACCGCCCGCAGTTCATCAAGGCTGCGGCGGTCTCTCCGCGCCTGCGCGATTCCCATGAAGAGGTGCTGGTCCACACCGGCCAGCACTTCGACGATCGGCTGTCGGCGGTGTTCTTCGCCGAGCTCGGGCTACCCCGTCCCGATCGCGAATTGGGTATCGCGCTGGGCTCGAGCAGCTCCCAGACCGCGCGGATGCTGGTGGCGCTGGAGCCGGTGGTGGCCGAGGTCGTGCCCGACGTCGTGCTGGTGTACGGCGACACCAACTCGACCCTCGCCGGGGCTCTGGCCGGGGCTCAGTCCGGCGTCGCGGTCGCCCACGTGGAGGCCGGGATGCGCTCGTTTGACCGCTCCATGCCCGAGGAGCTCAATCGGGTCCTGGTCGACCACGCCAGCTCGCTGCTGTTGTGCTCGACCGAGGTGGCCATGACCAACCTCCGCCACGAGGCCGTGACCGCGGCGACCGAGCTGGTCGGTGACGTGATGGTCGACGTGGCCATGACCGTCCAGCCGGGTGCCCGGGAGCGACTCGATCTACTCCAGGCTCACGGTGTGACGCGCGGGGAGTACCTGCTCGCGACGGCGCATCGGGCCGGCAACGTCGATGACCCGCTCCGGCTGCAGCGCCTGGTCGACCTGCTGTGCGCGATGCCCCTGCCCGTGGTGCTGGCGCTGCACCCCCGCACGGCGACGCGGCTGCGCGAGTTCTCGCTCCTGGACCAGCTGCAGAGCGCGCCGCCGGTCAAACTGGTGCCGCCGCTTGGCTACCTCGAGTTGACCGCACTGATGTGCAACGCGCGCGCGGTCCTGACCGACTCGGGTGGACTGCAGAAGGAGGCATACCTGGCGGGCGTCCCCTGCATCACCCTGCGGCCCAACACGGAGTGGACCGAGACCGTCGAAAACGGCTGGAACGTTCTGGTCGATCTCGATCGTGACCGCGCGCTGGCGGCACTGGAGCGCGAGCCGCCGCCGATCCGCCCCCCGCTCTACGGCGACGGACACGCAGGCGAGCGAGTGGTCGCCGCGCTTACACTGCTGCAGCCAATGGGGATCGCGCCGTGAGCAACGACCGTCCGCTGCGCATCGGCGTCGCCGGGCTCGGCTATTGGGGACCGAACCTGGCGCGCAACTTCGCCGCGATCCCGGGCTGCGATCTCGCGTACTGCTGCGACGCGGAACCCGAGGCCCGCGAGCGGGCGGCGCGACTGTTTCCGGGCACGAGGATGTCCGCCGACCTCGACGAGCTCCTGGCCGACTCCTCGCTCGACGCCGTGGCGCTCGCCACCCCGGTCCCCAGTCACGCCGATCTGGCCGTCAGCGTGCTGCAGTCCGGCAAGCACTGCTTCGTGGAGAAGCCCTTGGCCCAATCGGTGGCGGACGCCGAACGGGTCGTGGCGGCGGCCCAGGCGGCCGGGCGCGTGCTGATGGTCGGGCACCTGCTCGAATACCACCCCGGTGTCAGGCAACTGAAGAGCCTGGCCGACTCCGGCGAGCTCGGTGAGCGGATCTTCTACATCTACGGGAACCGGCTCAATCTCGGTAAGTTGCGGGCCGACGAGAACGCGCTCTGGAGCCTCGGAGCGCACGACGTATCGGTCGTCCTGTACCTCGCCGGGGAGGAGCCCTGCGAGGCGGTGGCTCATGGCGAATCCTACGTCCGCCGCGGCGTCGAGGACATCGTGTTCTGCTTTCTGCGGTTTCCGTCGGGGCTCACCGCGCACCTTCACCTCTCGTGGCTGGATCCGCACAAGGAGCGGCGTTTCACGGTCGTCGGCTCGCGGCGGATGGCGACCTTCGACGACATGGAGCTCGAGCGCAAGCTGACCGTCTACGACAAGGGCTTTGACGAGGACGCCCACAGCTACGGCGAGTACATCACCCGCAGCGGTGACATCTCGTCGCCGCGTGTGGCCAACGTCGAGCCGCTGCGAGTCGAATGCGAGCACTTCGTGCAGTGCGCCCGGAGCGGGGAGCGACCGCTCTCCGACGGGGCCAGCGGGCTGCGCGTGGTGCGGGTGCTGGAGGCTCTGCAGAACTCGCTGGAGTGCTCGCGGCGCGATGTGACGGTCCCGTGACCGTGCCGGTGATCCGTTGACGTCCGGTGAGCCTGAGGGTCCGTCGGACGCCGGCGGGGCAGGGGCTGACCTCGCGACGATCGCCGGCGATGTGTCGGTTGCGCCCGGCGCGGTGATCCACGCCGGGGTGCGCATCGCGGCCGGCTCGAGCATCGGCTCAGGCGCCGTGATCCACGCCGGGACGGAGATCGGCGAGGGCTGCGTGGTGGAGGACACCGCCGTGCTCGGCAAGCGCCCGCGCCTGCGCCCCGGCTCGAGCGCGGCGGGCGTGGTGGGTGCGCTGCGCGTCGGGGCTGGAGCCACCATCTGCTGTGGGGCGATCGTCTACGCCGGGGCCAGCATCGGCGAGAACGTGATCGTGGGCGATCAGTCGCAGGTGCGCGAGCGCGCCGTGATCGGGGCCGGCTCGGTGGTCGGCCGGGGTTCCACCGTGGACTTCGAAGCCCGCGTCGGCGAGCGAGTCCTGATCCAGACCGGGGTCTATGTCACCGGCGGCGCGGTGGTGGAGGACGACGTATTCCTGGGACCTGGGGTGACGACCACCAACGACCACACCATGGGCCGCCATCCCCGCGGCGAACCGCTGCTCGGACCGGTGTTCCGGCGCGCCTGTCGTGTCGGTGGGGGCGTGGTCATCGCCCCGGGCGTGGTTATCGGCGAGGAGGCGTTCGTCGCCGCCGGCGCCGTGGTGACGCGCGATGTGGGGCCGCGCGAGGTGGTGATGGGCGTGCCGGCGAGGGTCGTGCGCCGGGTGTCCGACGCGGATCTGCTGGAGCGCTGGCGCTAGCGCCCTAGTGCGGATTGTTGCCGTTGTTGGTGCCGTAGTCGGCACCGGCCATGCCGGCGGAGTCGGCGGTCCAGATCACCTGCTCGCGCCCTGGGCCGACGCCGATGAGGGCGATCGGGACGCCGACGAACTCCGACACGAAGCGCAGGTAGTCACGTGCCGCGGCGGGCAGGTCCGTTTCACGGCGGCACGCGCTCAGGTCCTCGGTGAAGCCGGCCATCTCGACGTACTCCCCGGCGGCATGGTGCAGGACGGTCTGGTGATAGGGGAAGTAATCGAACTCGGCACCCTCGGCGCCCCGGTAGCGGGTGCAGACGCGGATCGGGTCCAGTCCCGCCAGCACGTCGAGCTTGGTGATGGCCAACGCCGTGAGTGAGTTCAGCCGCGCGGCGTAGCGCAACGCCACCAGGTCGATCCAGCCCACCCGGCGGGCCCGGCCCGTGGTCGTCCCGTACTCGCCACCGCGGTCGCGGATCTCGTCGGCGAGGTCACCGTCGAGCTCGGTCGGGAACGGGCCGGCGCCGACGCGCGTGGAATAGGCCTTGGCCACCCCCCACACCTCGTCGATGTCCTTGGGGCCGACTCCGGCGCCGATGCAGGCCGCCCCGGCGACTGGGTTGGACGAGGTCACGAACGGATAGGTGCCGTGGTCGATGTCGAGCAGGGCGCCCTGGGCGCCCTCGAACACGACCAGCTGGTGCTCGTCGAGGCGCTGCAGCACCAGCCTCGAGGTGTCGGCGATGTACGGCTCCAGGACATGGCCGAAGGTCAGGTACTCGTCGGTCATCGACTGCAGGTCCAGGGCCGGGTCCTTGGCGAACGGGCGCAGCGACAGCCGCTTGGGCTCGAGCGCGGCGACGATCTTCTTCTTCAGGATCTTCTCGTCGAGCAGGTCCTGCACGCGGATCCCCAGCCGGGCCGCCTTGTCGGCGTAGCACGGCCCGATTCCCCGTCGGGTGGTGCCGATCTCGAGCTTGCCGAGCTTCGCCTCGCCGGCGTGGTCGAGCATCAGGTGATAGGGCATGATGAGATGGGCGTTGGCGGAGATCCGCAGTGCCCGCGTGTCGACGCCCCGGCGCCGCAGCCCGTCGAGTTCGTCCACCAGCACCTTGGGGTCGATCACCACCCCGTTGCCGATCACGCACAGCTTGCCGGGGTGCAGGATCCCCGACGGCATCAGGTGCAGCTTCCAGGTCTGACCGTCGCGCACGATGGTGTGGCCGGCGTTGTTGCCCCCCTGGAAGCGCACCACGGCATCGGCGCGCTCGGCGAGCATGTCGGTGACCTTGCCTTTGCCCTCGTCGCCCCACTGGGCGCCGACTATCACGATTCCTGGCATCGCGTCCAGTGTAGGGGCGGCCTCCGCTGCCTTTGGATCCCCGTACCCTCTCCGGCATGGCCAAGCATCGATGGTGGCTCCCGGGAGCCGCGGCGGGCCTGATCGCGAGCCTGGCGATCAGCGCGTGCGGGAGCTCGGGCGCCAGCCAGACCAGCAGCTCCGCCGCGCCGCCAGCGGCGAGTGCGACCACCACCACGACCACCGTCACGACCTCGGCCCAGGCGTCGCAGAGCCCGCCCGCCACCGCGAACACGGCGCTGCCCCCGACCTGTCGGACCCGTGACCTGCGGCTCTCGCTGGCCTCGGCGGGTGGGGCGGCGGGAACTGCCTACATGTACTACGAGCTGACCAATGTCGGCCCGGCAGCGTGCTCGATGATCGGCTACCCGGGTGTGGCCGTGCTCGACGCCAACGGGAAGATCGTGCAGCACCCGGCGCGGCGCGGCGCGGCCGTTGCGGCGCCGGTCAGGCTCGTGATCGTCAAGCCGGGACGCCGGGCCAGGTTCCTCGTCAACAGCACCGACGTCATCCCCAGTCCGGGCTGCGCGCGGCCGTACACGGGGACCACCTTGCAGGTCTATCCACCGAATCAGCGGGCGGCGATCCGACAGCCGCACACGGGATCGTTCTGCAATCTCAGGGTCGGCCCGGTGCAGCCGACCCGCTGATCCGTCAGGCCACGCGCGGATCCATCCGGTGGTCGTAGCCGAGCACCGGCAGCTCGTCGCACATCTCGGTCAGCCGCGACACGGTTCGTGCGGTGATCTGGTCGCACAGGGCCTCACGGGTATCGATGTTGGTGGTGATCACCATCGAGCGCTCGTCCTCGTAGCGTCCGTTGACGATCGAGTAGAGCTCCTCCAGGACCCAGTCCGTGCTTCGCTCCGCCCCGACGTCATCGAGGTGGAGCAGATCCACCGCGGTCAGCCGGTCAAGCAGCGCCACGTGCGAGCGCTCGGCCCGGTGAGTGTCGCGGATCTCGTTGAGCAGTCTGGGCAGCGAATAGATCGCCACCGAGCGGCCGGCCTTGATTGCTGCCTTGGACACCAGCATCGCCAGCGTCGTCTTGCCGGTTCCGACCGGACCCATGAACCACAGCCCGCGACCGGCGTCGAGCTGAGCGTCGATGTCGGCGACGAACCTCCGGGTCGCGGCCACGATCATGGGCGCCATCTCGCTGACCGGCGGCACGTCGAAGGACACGTCCCGGTAGCGGCGGGGGATCACCGCCGAAAGGCTCCGCGCCTTCGCGCGCGACACCCGCTGCGCCCGGCAGCGGCAGTCAAACGCCGTGTTGGTCGCTTCGTCGTAGCGGAAGCCGGTGCCGTCGCAGATGTCGAATGGGCACGTGTCGCTCATGCCGCGAAGCGCTCGCCGGCGTAGTTCATGAACTTCGGGTACTCCTTTTGGAAGGTGAGCACCACGTCGCCGACCGGTCCGTTGCGGTGCTTGGCGATGATGATGTCGGCCTCGCCCGGGCGTTCGGAGTCCTTGTCGTAGTACTCCTCGCGGTAGATGAACATCACCAGGTCGGAGTCCTGCTCGATCTGCCCCGACTCTCTCAGGTCCGACAGGATCGGCTTCTTCTCACCGCCGCGCTGCTCGACGGCGCGACTCAGCTGCGAGAGCGCGATCACCGGCACGTCCAGCTCGCGTGCGAGCCCCTTGAGCCCGCGGCTGATCTGGCCCACCTGCTCGACGCGGCTCTCGACTCGGCCCTCGTGGCGCATCAGCTGCAGGTAGTCGATGATGATCAGGCCGAGCCCCCCCTCGACCTGGTTGTGCAGCCGCCGCGCCTTGGCCCGCACCTCCAGCACCCCGGTGTCGCTGGAGTCGTCGACGAACATCGGCGCCTTGGCCAGGCGCTGGCACGCCTCCAGGATCTTCGGCCAGCGGTGCTCGGGCACCTTGCCCCGCCTCAGGTCTTCGCCCTTGATCCGCGCTTGGGAGGCGACGAACCGCTGAGCGAGCTCGGACTCGGACATCTCGAGTGAGAACAGCGCCACGGCGTGGCCGGCCAGCACCGCGTTCTCGGCGATGTTGGCCACCAGCGCCGATTTGCCCATCGACGGCCGCGCCGCGATCACGATCAGGTTGCCGGCCTGAAACCCGCCCGTCTTCTCGTCGAGATCCTTGAACCCGGAGGGAGTGCCGGTCAGCGGCGTCTTGGACACCGACAGCCGGTGCAGCTTGTCGGTCTCGTCGTGCAGGATGTCCGCGATCGAGCGGATCTTCTTCTGGCGATCGTCGTGCGCCACGTCGAGCACCGACCGCTCCGCGCGCTCCACCAGGTCTCGTGCCGGCGCCTCGCGCGCCAGCACGCTGGCCTGGATCTCGTACGAAGTGCTCAGCAGCGCCCGCAGCTGCGCGTTGTCACGCACGATCCGGCCGTACTCGCGCGCATGGCCGGCCGCGGGGACCCAGCCGGCGAGATCATCGATCGTCTCGCCGCCGCCGACCTCGTCGAGCTTGCCGTTCTGACGCAGCGTCTCGGTCACCGTGAGGTGGTCGATCTTGCGGTCACTCTCGTAGAGCGACAGCATCGCCGCGAACACCGCCCCGTACTGCTCGCGGTAGAAGTGCTCGGGGCGCAACTGCTCCTCGACCAGCAGCGAGTGCAGGTGGCGCTCGTCGAGCAGGACCGCGCCGAGAACCGACTTCTCGGCCTCGAGGTTGTGGGGTGGAACGGCGATGGTCTGGACGGCGCTCATCGTGCTGGTACCGAGTGTAAGTTCGGGTCAGGCGGCAGCGCGATGACCGATCCCGCTACCTGCGAACGTTTGTGGCGCTGGTGTCGATGGCGAGGCGCGAAGGCGGGCTCGCCTCGCGCGGCTTGGCCGGTCCCGCGCCGCACGCGGGCTGAACCGCAGCTTTGCCGGCGCTTTCATCTGCAATTAGGGCAATCCGGCGGAGCACCGGCCAGCCGTCCCTACCCTCTCGATCATCCGTCGTCCCAGAGGAGGGATCACGCCGATGAGCCGCAGGATCCAGATGCTGACCGCCGCGCTGCTCGCGGCGTCTCTGATCGTCGCCGCGACGGCGGCCGGCAAGACGCTCCGCGCATTGAGGGTCCAAGGGCCGCCGGGGACGCTGATCTCGACGCAACGCATTCCGGCGCCCGCGGGCGCGCTGGCGTGGCGGATCCTCTATCGCTCGACCACCACGAGCGGCCGTTCCGTCGAGGTGTCGGGAATGGTGGTGGCGCCCAAGGGCAAGCCGCCCCGGGGCGGCCGGAATGTGCTCGCCTGGGCCCACGGGACCACCGGTGTGACCAGGGAGTGCGCGCCCTCCCAGGTGCCGCATGCCGCCAGCAACCTGGTGAACTACTTCAGCTATCAGAGCTCTACCGGCTTCGACGTCGGCGTGCCGTCGCTGACCACCTTCCTCAAGGCCGGCTACGTCGTCGCGGCGACCGACTATCAGGGGCTCGGCACCCCGGGTGTGCATCAGTACTCCATCGGCGGCACCGAGGCCCACAGCGTGCTCGACTCGGTCAGGGCCGCCCATCAGCTCACCGCTGCCGGCGCCGGCCTGCGAACCGTCACGCTGGGCTGGTCCGAGGGCGGCGGCGCATCCCTGTGGGCCGGCCAGGACGCCGCCTACGGGGCTCCGGTGAAGCTGCTCGGCTCAGCGGCGCTGGCCCCCAACGCCGACCTCTACAACCAGTTCACCGGCGCGGTCAAGGTTCCGGCCGGTCCGACAAATGCCCTCGCGCCCTCGCACGACGCCGCGCTGGCCCTTGCCGTATTCCGCGGCTTTCATGCCGCCTACCCCAGCCTCCGCCCCAGCGACGCGCTGACGGCGCAGGGATTGACCACGCTCGGGGGCCTCGCCCACCAATGCATCGAGCACTTCGCCAACAACGTGCTGCAGACCTCGGTCGACAACGGCTGGGGGCTTGACCCGAGCCCATACCTGTTCCGCGCCGTGCCCCTGCCCACCCCGTGGCGCAACGCGCTGAAGGCGAACACGCCGGGTTACGCCCGGGCGAAGCCGCCGATGCTCATCATGCAGGGAACCGCCGACACGGTGATCAACCCCAACTCGACCGCTCAGTTCGTGGTCCGGGCGTGCGCGCTGTCAGACCGGGTGCAGTTCACGCCCTATCCCAACCAGACCCACCAGACGATTCCGACCGCCGCCGCGTCACAGTACGTCCGCTGGATCGCGGATCGGTTCGCGCGGCGACCGGCGGCCTCGAACTGCGCGTGACGTAGGGCGGAACGAGGCGTCCGCCAAGTGGCGTGCGACGCTGGTACTCGGCGAGCACGCTGGCTCAGCCCACGGACTCCCGCGCCTCAAGGCGGTCGGAGGCCACTGGTCGTCAGCGTCCACAGGCTGTCCGGGCCGGGGGGGCGGTGGGCGTTGCCGTCACTCGCTTACTCGCGTCGCCGGCACCCACGCCGCTCCTCGCTCCCAACGCGGTAAGCGCAGGACGGCAACGCCCAACCGCAACCCGCAACCGGGCCGCCAACGGCTAGGAGGTAGCGACGACCATGGTCTTGACCGCCGCCGTCACTTCATCGGCGATCTCGACCACCACCATGTAGGTACCGATGTTGCGGATCGGCTCCTCGAGGTGGATCTTGCGCCGGTCGACCTTGATGCCGCGAGCGTCGCGGATCGCGTCGGCGATGTCCTGCGTGGTGACCGAGCCGAACAGGCGTCCGTCGTCCCCGGCCTGCTGGGGAATCGTCAGCACGGTGCGGCCCAGTACGGCCGCACTCTCACGCTGGCGTTCGGCGGCTTCACGCAGGCTGCGTTCGGCGTCCTCCTGGCGCTTGCGGGCCACCTTGATCGAGGTGTCGGTGGCCGGCTCGGCGAGCTTGCGCGGCAGCAGGTAGTTGCGCAGATAGCCGGCGGACACGTCGACGACGGTCCCCCGCTCACCGAGCGACTCCACGTCTTGGAGCAGGATTGCCTGCGGCACCGCGACAGCCCCCGGCTCAGCGGTCGCGATCGCGGTCGCCGCGGTCACGATCGCCCCGTCCGCCCCGATGTTCGCTGCCTTCGGCCACGTAGGGGAGGAGGGCGAGCTCTCGCGCGCGCTTGACGGCGCGCGCGACCTGACTCTGGTGGCGACGGCACGCACCGGTGATCCGGCGCGAACGGATCTTGCCGCGGTCGGAGATGAACCGCCGCAGCATCGATATGTCCTTGTAGTCGACCTGATCGACCTTGTCACGGCAGTACGGGCATGACTTGCGGCGGGTCGAAGTCGGCCCGCCCTTACGGTCACGCCGGCGTACCGGTCGTCTGCGTTGCTTTGCCACTGTTGTTCAGCCTAGCTCTATTGCGGGGATTTCGCGGTCTGGCGACCTAGAACGGGATGTCGTCGTCTGCTCCGGCGCTCACCGGCGTACGCTCAAAATCGCCGGTGTCGATTGGAACATCGCTCTCGGTCGCGCGGACGTTGCTCGAGAACCCGTTCCCGTTTCCAGCGTCGTCACGGCCGCCGAGGAACTGCACGGATTCAGCGATGATATCGACCGCCTGGCGCTTTTGTCCCTCGTTGCTGGTCCACTCGCGCCAGCGCAGCCGGCCGTCGACGGCCACAGGGCGTCCCTTGCTCAGGAACTTGGCGCAGTTCTCGCCCTGCGCGCCCCATACGGTGACGTCGAAGTAGTTGGGCTGATCCTCCCACTGCCCGGTCTCATTGTTCTTGCGCCGGCCGTTGCAGGCGATGCGCAGCGAGCAGACCGAGGTCCCGCTCGACGACAGCGAGCTGAGCTCCGGATCTCGGGTGAGGTTGCCGGTGATGATCACGCGGTTGATGTTGCTGCCTGCCATTGCTGTGGCTCCTTCCCAAGGAACGTTGAAAGGTCGTCGCCGAGTCTAGGCCTGGCCCAGACGGCTACCTGCGATCTCAGCGGAAAATGGTCGGAAACGTTTCCTCCGCGTGGCCGGCTTGTCGCAGACCGTGACGCATCCGGCACAACTTGGGGCCCCGCAGGACCGCAACCGTCTATGACTCGACGGCCACCGGAGCGGCAACCACCGCGGCGACGGGCGGCGCGCTGGGTGGGGGCGGCGTACCCGGGACCACCTTGATGATCCGGAAACGCAGGACGCTGTCGTCGATGCGAAGGTTGTGGGAGAGCGTCTCCAGCAGCTCAGCCGGCCCCGTGAACTGCAGGAGGTGGTACTCGCCTTCGGTCTGATGGCGGATCTCGTAGGCGAGCGGCCGTGCGTGCCAGTCGTCATTGCGCTCCACCGAGCCTCCGGCAGAGCTGATCTGGGCCTGCACGTCAGACAGAATGGCCGCGCGCCGCTCGTCCTCGGCGGTCAGCGAGAGCACCAGCATCAGGTCATAAAGAGGGGATTGGGCAGCCATGACAAAACGCCCCGGAGGGACGGCGGACGACTATAGCGGCTGCCATATCGCCGGGGCTGTCAACATGGGTTCGACCCCGCCATGGCCCCGAAAGCAGAGCTCGAGATACTGGAGTGCGCCACCGCCGAGGACTGGGAACGGTGGCTGCAGGCGAATCATGCCGGCTCGCCGGGGGTGTGGCTGAAGATCGCCAAGAAGGGCAGCGCCACCGGCACGCCGAGCTATCCGGACGCGCTGGACACCGCCATCTGCCACGGCTGGATCGACGGGCAGAAGCGCGGCCTCGACGAGTCGTTCTGGCTCCAGCGCTTCACCCCGCGGGGTCCCCGCAGCAAGTGGTCACAGATCAACCGCGACAAGGCCATGGCCCTGATCGAACAGGGCCGGATGCGCGAAGCCGGCCTGGAGCAGGTCAGGGCGGCGCAGGCCAACGGGCGCTGGGAGGCGGCCTATGAGCCGCAGAGCCGCGCCACGGTGCCGGCGGATCTGCAGGAGGCGCTGGATCGAAACCCGGCGGCGCGGGAGTTCTTCGGCACGCTGAGCGGGGCGCGGCGCTACGCGTTCCTGTACCGGCTGCACCACGTCTCCGCCCCGCTGGCCCGCGCGCAGCGGATTGAGCAGTACATGAGCCTGCTCAACGACGGCAGGACGCTCAACTGATCTGCTGAGCCTGCTCCTTGGCGCGGATGTCGGCCAACTGGTCGTCGATCCAGTCGCCGGGGTCACGAGCGGTGACGATCGACTTCAGTCCCTCGTGCCGGCGCCGGCGCTCGGCCGCCGGCATCGTCAGCGCGGCGTGGATCGAATCGGCCAGCTCCTGGATGTCGAACGGATTGACCGACAGCGCGAATTCGCCGAGCTCCTCATGGGCGCCGGTGTTCTCCGACAGGACCGATACGCCCGCACGCTCGTTGACCATGGGGCCCTCCTTGGCGACCAGGTTCATGCCGTCGAACATCGCGTTGACCATCAGCACGTCGTAGTGCTTGTAGGCGGCCACCGCCTCCTCCAGGTCATCGCGGAGCTTGAGCTGGATCGGCATCCAGTCAGGCGTCCCGTGGCGATGGTTGACCACGGCCACCACGGCCTCGATCCGCTCCAGGTACTCGGCGTATTCGGTGATGTCGGTCCGTGACGGCATCAGCTGGGCGATGAACGTCACCTTCTCGCGGAACTCTGGATGCTGATCCAGGAACGTGTCGAAGGCACTGAAGCCTCGCAGCACGTTCTTGCTCAGGTCGGCGCGATCGACGCGCAGGATCAGGTGGTCGCGCCGGCGGCGCAGGAGCTCGCCCTCGAACTGCCGGACGCGGGGCCGTGAGGCCACGGCCTGGACCGCGCCGGAGTCGATCGGCAGCGGGTAGGCGCGGACCCAGACCTCGCGGTCCCCGCACTTCACCACGCCGGCCTCGAAGTCGACCTCGAGGTCCATCAGGTCCTGGCAGCACTGGAGGAAGTTGTGGCGGTAGGAGCGCGTGTGGAAGCCGATGATGTCGTTGGAGAGAATTCCCTGGTAGATCTCCTTGCGGATCACGGTGGGGAGTACGCGCCAGGAGTCCGACTGGCTCCACGGGATGTGGACGAAGTGGTGCAGGAACACGTCGGGCCGGCTGCGGCGGATCAACCCCGGCAGCGTGTACAGGTGATAGTCGTGCACCATCACGACCGGCTTGTCGATCCCCTCGATCTCGTCGAGCACCGCGCGGGCCAGGTCCTCGTTGACGACGTTGTAGCCGAACTCGAACGCCTCGGTCTCGTTGCGCCGGATGTCCGGCGCGTTGGACAGGTCCCACAGGTAGTGCTGGATGAACCACAGCAGCGGGTTGGCGATGATGTTGTAGAAGCCGTCGTAGGCGTCGGAATCGGAGGCCACCAGCTTGACGCGGTACTCGTCGCCGTCGGGCGTGCGGACCGGGAACGGGCGTCCGTGATGCTGCTCGGTCGCGGCGATGTCCTCGTCGGTCATCGCCGAGGCGATCCAGGTCACGGGCCGGTGGGAGGCGAGACCGATCAGCGCCGTCACCAGACCGCCGGTCCCGCGCTTGATCTCGCCACCGGGTTGGAACGTCACCGGGCCGCGGTTGGAGACGAGGACCAGGGGTGTGTCAGTGGACATCGGGGTCACCGGGCTTTCATCAGGCGTCTATCTGCTCTAACAGCTCAAGCCAGTCATGTAGCAGCCTAGGCGTCAGAAAGCGTCGCCGGGCGTTCTCCTTGCCGGCGCGGCCCAGACGCCGCCCGAGTTCGGGGTCCTCGAGGATCTGGACCGCGCGCTCAGCGCACTGCTCGACCGTCGAGACGAGATAGCCGGTCTCACCGTCTGAGATCTGGAGGGGGATGCCGCCGACGTCGCCGCCGATGAACGGACGCGCCTTCCACAGCGCCTCGGTGACGGTGAGGCCAAAACCCTCGCGCGTCGATTTCTGGATCACCACGTCGCTATGTGACTGGAAGGCGTTGACCTCGATCGCACCGACGTTGTTGAGGTTGTTGAGGATATGGATATCGGGGTCACCGTCGGCGTGCGCGACGGTGGCGTTGAGGAAGTCCCAGCCCTCGGGGTCGTCGGCGGCCATCGAGCCAACCAGCGCCAGCTGGACCGAGGGCAGTCTGGTCTTGACGAGCCGGTAGGCGTCGATCACGCCGAGCGGATCCTTCCAGGGGTCAAAGCGAGAGACCTGACACAGCAGCGGACGGTCGGTGTCGATGCCGAACTGCTCGCAGATGTAGACCGCGTCCTCGGGCGAGAAGGCCATGTTCTTCGGGGCGAGTGGATCGATTGCCGGCGGGATGGTGTGAGCGCGGCCGTCCATCCCCGCGGGCACGTACTGGGGGATGTGGAAGACGGCGGCCCGATAGGACTCCAGGTAGGGCAGCAGTCGCTCCAGCGTCGCCGGATTCGGAGTCGAGAGGTCGATGTGGCAGCGCCACACCCACTGTCGGGCCTTCTCGCCGACGAGCGAGGCGAGCGCCGCCGGCTGCGGGTCGTGCACGATGCACACATCCCAATCGGTCGAGAGCTCCTTGGCGTTGATCTCGTTGTAATGGCGCCAGGTGTCCCACTGCACGGCGGTCAGGTCCTGCGGACTGCCCTGGAGGGCGTTGTGCATCACCTTGGTCGCATTGAAGAACTCCTCGCGGCCGTAGATCACGTGCCATTCGCAGTCCAGGCCCACGTCGATCATCAGCGGGACCAGGGCGTAGAGAATCTCCGCCACGCCGCCGCCGAAGGAGGTGGCGGACACGTGAAGGATGCGCTTTCCCTGGAGTCGGTCCGCGCGCTCCCGGATCTCCTCCACCAGGCCCCTTCCGATGATGCTGGCGTAATCGGAGAGATGCTTATGGGCGAGGGAGACGGGCTGGAGCATGATCGGTCAGCGGACGAAACAGAGCAGACGATAACCGCACCCTCAGGCGCCTAAGCTCAGCCGCGCGGGGGCGAGCTACGCCGGCGGCCCCGGGCGGTGTCAGCCGCGCAGGCGGCGCAGGCGTTCGATGCCGTCGTCGATGGCGCCGACGAGCTTTCCGTGGAGCTCGCGATTGGCCGCCGAGATCGAGGACATCTGGTACTCGTGACCGGCCCCGAGCAGGCGGTGGCGATCCAGCGGCTCGCCCCAGCCGTCGCTGACGATGCCGCCCGCCTCACACAGGCACAGCCACGGGGCGGCGAGGTCGTAGGGGGAGTTGTTGAGAACCTTCCCGCCGCCGATCCGCTCGAACTCGGCGCGCATTCCCGGGATCTCGTCGATCAGCCGCGAGCCGACCTCGATCGCGGCGTCGAACTGGCCGGTGACGATCCGCGTCATCGCGAACGCCTGCGAGCCCAGCTCGAAGGTGCCGCCGCCAACCGAGGACCCGTCGATCAGTTCCGCCAGCACCTCTGCCGTGGCCCGCACCGGGCGGCCGCGAAAGCCGTAGCCCCAGAACATGCGGCGCGGGTCACGGTTGGGACTGAGCCGAACCGGCCGGGTGGACCCGACGATCCCCTCGCCGCGGACGGCCAGGAACCAATCCCCGGATTTGATCTCCACCACGCACCCGGCCAGGACGTCGGCCATGGTCGGCTCGCCGTCCCCGATCGGAGCCAGCGCGACCGCCACGCAGGCGGACTCCAGCCCCGCCATGGCCGGTCTGGTGCCGTCGATCGGGTCCACCACCAGCACGCCGGTGGCCTCGCCGTCGGCCACCAGCCCTCGGTCCTCGGAGTAGTACGCCATGCGGGGCGCCCGCTCGGCCAGAAACTCCCTCAGGGCGTCCTCGGCGATCGCGTCGACGGCGAAGGTGATGTCACCCCCGGCGCCATCACCGGTGTGGGCTCTGCCCGCGAACGACCCGAGCTCCGGAACGACGAGCTCGCGCAGGCGCAGCCCCAGGTCGAGGACGAGCCGGCGGGGATCGGAGTCCGAGCTCGGATCAGGGGGCATTGTGCAAACGTACTGGTGCCGCAACCGTGGACGTAGCCGTGCCCCAGCTCCCGGTCCCAACGCGCGACACGCGTGGAGCCACCCGGAGAGCAAGCAATAAAACAATCTCTATCAAATTGATACGGTAGCCGGCCCAACCACCAAGGAGAGAACCGTGAGCACCACCGACGATCTACTGGCGAACAACGAGTCCTATGTCGCGTCGTTCGACAAGGCTGACCTGCCGATGCCTCCGGCCAAGAAGGTCGCCGTGGTGGCGTGCATGGATGCGCGTCTGAACGTGTACGGGGCGCTCGGCCTGCAGGAGGGCGACGCCCACGTGATCCGCAACGCCGGCGGCGTCGTCACCGACGACGAGATCCGCTCCCTGGCCATCTCCCAGCGCCTGCTGGGAACCGAGGAGATCATCCTGATCCACCACACCGACTGCGGCATGCTCACGTTCACCGACGATGAGTTCAAGGGATCGATCCAGACTGACGTGGGGATCAAGCCCGAATGGGCCGTGGAGGCGTTCAGCGACCTTGACGAGGACGTGCGCCAGTCGATCGGCCGGATCAAGGCGTCGCCGTTCATCCCCAACAAGGAGTCTGTCCGCGGCTTTGTCTACGAGGTGGAGAGCGGGCGCCTGCGCGAAGTCGTTTGATCCCTTCGGGATCAGGTCGAGCGCTGCTTGGCAAACTCCCGGAAGGGCGGCCCGACCCCCTACTGTTCGTGCCCGATGACTGAGCACGACGTGATCGTGATCGGAGCCGGCCCGGGGGGCGAGGTATGTGCCGGGCGGCTCGCGGCGGAGGGACTCGATGTAGCGCTGATCGAGCGCGAGCTGGTCGGCGGCGAATGCGCGTTCTGGGCCTGCATGCCCGCCAAGGCGTTGCTGCGGCCCGCCGACCTGCTGGCGGAGGTCGCCCGGGTGCCGGGGGCCCTGGAGGCGGTGAGCAACGGGATCGACGCCACGGCGGTCCTGGCCCGCCGCGACGAGGTGATCCACCACCTCGACGACTCGGTCCAGCTGCCTTGGCTTGAGGATCGCGGCATCCACCTGATCCGCGGACCCGCGCGGCTGGACGGCGAACGATCCGTGACGGTCGGCGACCAGCGGCTGCAGGCACGGCGCGCGGTCGTGTTAGCGGTCGGCAGCGGGGCCGCGATACCGCCGGTCGAGGGCCTGCGGGAGATCGCGCCGTGGACCAACCGTGAGGGGACGGGCGCCAAGGTGGTCCCCGGGCGCCTCACCGTCCTGGGGGGAGGCGCCGTCGGCTGCGAGCTCGCCCAGGCCTGGCGCTCGCTGGGCTCCGAGGTGACGCTCGTGGAGGCGCTGCCGAGGCTGCTGGCCGCAGAGGAGCCGTTCGCGAGCGAACAGCTGGCCGAATCGCTCCAGCGCCAGGGAGTCGACGTCCGCGTCGGCATCCAGGCCGTCAAGGCCTCCCGCGACGGCCACGGGAGCTTCACCCTCACGCTCGCCGACGGTGACGAGCTGCGCAGCGACGAGCTCCTGGTGGCGGTGGGTCGCCGGCCGCACACCGATGAGCTGGGTCTGGAGACCGTCGACCTGGAGCCGGGTGCGACCATCACGGTCGATGATCAGATGCGCGTTCCGGGCCGCCCCTGGCTCTACGCCGTTGGCGATGTCAACGGGCGCGCACTCCTGACCCACGCTGCCAAGTATCAGGCTCGGGTGGCCGCGAACGTGATCATGAACCGCGACGACCACGCGATCTGGGACGGCGCCCTCTCACCCCGGGTCGTATTCACCGATCCCCAGATCGCCGCCGTCGGACAGACGCTGGATCGGGCGCTGAAGGCCGGGATCCGGGCGCGCGCCGTTGACGCCGACACCGGGCGGACTCCCGGCGCGAGCTTTGTCGGGAAGGGCGCCCCGGCGACGACGCGGATCGTCGTCGACGAGGACAGGCGGGTGATGGTGGGCGCCACCATGACCGGACCTGAGGTCGCCGATGTGCTGCACGCCGCCACCATCGCGATCGTGGGTGAGGTCCCGCTCGAGCGCCTGATCCAGGCGATCCCGGCGTTTCCCACCCGCAGCGAGGTATGGCTGACGCTGCTAAGGGATTGGGGCGGCTAGTCCGCCGCTCCCGAGCGAGGCACCGCGACTCAGGCCGGGATCTCGAGCGTGAACACGGTGGCCTCGGAATCCGAGTGCACCGACAGCTCTCCGGACATCCGGCCGGCCAGCTCGCTGGCGATGGCCAGGCCCAGGCCCGACCCCTGCGCGTCGTCGGCCGTGTAGAACGGCTCGAAGATGCGCTGGAGCATCTGGCGGTCGATGCCCTCCCCGTTGTCGCGGACCGCGAGCTGCACGCGTCCGTTGTCACGTCCGGCGGTCACCACGATCTGAGTCCCGGGCGGGGTGTGGGTCAGCGCGTTGTCGATCAGGATGCGCATGATCTGCGCCACCCGGACCGGGTCGCACTGAGCCTCGACCCGGCGGGCGGGCAGGCGTAGCTCCAGCCGCGCATCATGCTGGGCCAGCGTCGGCTCGAACTCGCCCGAGACCGACCGCGTGAGCTCGCCCAGATCCACCTGCTCCGGTCGCAGCTCCAGCGATCCGGACTCCAGCCGCGACAGATCGAGCAGGTCGACTGAGAGCTTGCCGAGCCGACGGACCTGGTCGCGCACCTGATCCAGGAACCTGCGCCGGGTCTCCACGTCGAGCTCATCGTCCTCGAGCAGCTCGACGAAGCCGCCGAGCGAGAACACCGGGGTGCGCAGCTCGTGAGAGGCGGTGGCGATGAACTTCTTGCGAGCCAGGTCAAGCTGCGCCAGCTGCTGTTGCATCTCGTTGAAGGCGACCGCCAGCTGTCCCAGCTCGTCGGCTGAGTCGACCACGATGGGATGGCTGAACTCACCCGCCGCCACCTGCTTGGCGGCCAGCTCGAGCCGTTTGACCCGCTGAGCCAACGCTCGAGCCACCAGGTAGCCGCCGATCAGCGCCAGCGCCAGCGCGATCACCCCCGCCACGAGGATCTCGTGGCGCACCGTGCTGACCGTGCGGATGATGTCCCCCACCGGCGCCGAGTAGACGATTACCGCAACCACCCCTCCGCCCAGCGCCACCGGCTCCGCCGTCTCCGCCACCGTGCCGGATCCGCTGCCCTCGGTGCCGGAGACGAGCTTGCCCGCGGCGACCGCCCGGTAGGCGACCGGGAAGTGCAGCGTTCCACTGGCCCCGGGGCTGCTGGAGTCGGCCTCCGGGGCGAGCTGGAGCGACCCCTGCACGCGGTTGACCGACAGCAGCGTGACGCGGTCGCCTGTCGCGCCCGCGGTGCGGACGACCAGCTCCCTGACCGCATGCACCGAGGTCGAGCTCCCGACGGTGTTGCGGATCCGGCTGGAGTGCTGCCGCGCCGTGGCGCTCAGCGCCTGCAGCTTGGCGCCCATCAGGCGGGCCTGCAGACCGGGGGCGATGTACAGGTACAGGCCGCCGATCGACAACAGCGTGATCGCAAAGAACACCAGCGCCAGCCGGTTGCGCAGCGATAGGAGCATGGATCGACGCTAGGGCTCCGTGTCGCGGAACCGGTAGCCGACGCCGCGCACGGTGAACAGGTACTCCGGATCCTTCGGGTCGCGTTCGACCTTCTCCCTCAGGTGCCGGATGTGGACGTCGATCGTCCGCGGGTCGCGATAGGCGGAATCGCCCCAGATCCGCGCCAGCAGCATGTCCCGGGTGAATACGCGACCGGGAGCGCGGGCCAGCGCGGAGAGGATCTCGAACTCGACGTAGGTCAGCTGTGCGTCGTCGCCGCGCACCCGCACGGTCCGTTTGGGGAAGTCGATTCGCAGCTCACGGGTCTCCAGCGGGACCTCGTCGGGGGCAGTCTCGGCCGGACGGCTCATCTCCGCTCGCCGCAGCGCCGCCTTGATCCGGCTGGAGAACTCGCGCAGCGAGAACGGCTTGGTGATGTAGTCGTCGGCACCGAGCTCGAGTCCCACCACCTTGTCGATCTCCTCTGACTTGGCGGTCAGCATGATGATCGGGACCGAGCTGCGGCTGCGCAGCCGCCGGCATACCTCCAGGCCGTCGATCCGGGGCAGCATCAGGTCCAGCACCACCAGGTCGAACGGCTGCTCGTCGAAGCGATCGAGGGCCTGGCGGCCATCGGTCGCCTGCACGACGTCGTAGCCCTCCTTGCGGAGCGGATAGGAGAGCAGTGTCTGGATCGACTGCTCATCGTCGACGAGCAGGATGCGCGCTGAATGGTCGGACACGGTCAGCTCTCCAATCTCGAGCACAAGAGTAGTGCTCCCGCCCGTCCGCCCCCCGCCTCTGGCCGAGATAACCTCTGCACCGATGCTCGATCCGCGCATCTACCGGACCGGCTTGGTCGTGGTGGCGCTGGCCGCGGTGGTGTTGGCCTTCTCGCTTCAGAATCAGCCGGCGGGGCTGTCCTCGTCGCTGGCGCCTGACGCATTCAACGGCCAGAACGTCTACGCCAGCATGACGTCGATCGCGGCGGGAGATCCCGACCGCCGACCGGGGTCGGCCGGGGACTTTGCGCTCGCTGCCCAGGTCGCGAGCAGCCTGATCGGGGAACCACTTCTCGGTCTCGAAGGACACGTTCACCGGGGCCACTGCCGACGGAACCCGCACGCTCGAGAACGTGATCGGGGTCAGACCCGGGATGGAGAGCGGCAGCGTGGTCATCGTGGCGCCGCGCGATTCCCGCGGCCAGCCGGCGATCGGCGGTCTGTCAGGGACGCCGGTCTGTCGGGCACATCGGCGCTGATCGAGCTCGGGCGTGATCTGGCCGGTGAGACCCTCAACCGCACGGTGGTGCTCGCCTCGACCAGCGGCACCCAGGGGGCGGCCGGGGCCCTGCGGCTCGCCTCGACGCTGGCGGGGCCGATCGACGCGGTGATCGTGCTCGGCGACCTGGCCAGCGCCCACGCCCGTGAGCCGATCGTGGTGCCGTGGTCGAACTCGACGGCCGTGGCCCCGCCGGCGTTGCGCAACACGCTCGCGGGGGCGCTTGGCGCCCAGGCCTCGCTGGCCCCGGGCGGGACCGGCTTCGCGGGACAGTTCGCCCACCTCGCGTTTCCGCTGACCGTGTCCGCGCAGGGACCGTTCGGCGCTCACGGCATCCCCGCCGTGCTGCTGTCGCTCTCAGGCGAGCGGGGTCCCGCGCCCGACGCCGCGCTCGGCGGGGAGGCGCTGGTCACATCGCTCGGACGCGCGGTGCTGCAGACGATCTCGGCGCTGGACTCCGGCCCCAGCGTGCCGGCTCCCACGCCCTATCTGCTGCTCAACGGCAAGGTGATTCCCGGCTGGGCGATCTCGCTGTTCGTGTTGGCGCTGATCGTGCCGGTGCTCCTCGCCACGATCGACGGCCTGGCCCGGGCGCGCCGGCGCAACGCGGTGGTGTGGCGCTGGATTCTGCTGGTGCTCGCCGCCGCGGTCCCGTTCGCGCTCGCGGCGGCGGTGGTGCTGGGCGCCAAGCTGATCGGCTGGCTGAATGTCGCGCCGCCGGGGCCGCTTCCCGCCGGCGCGGTGCCGCTGTCCGGTCCCGGCATCCCCGTGCTGGCGATCGCGGCGTGCGCGGCGCTGGCGGCGCTGGTCCTCCTGCGGCCGCTCGCGGTCAGACTCGGGATCGGCGCACGCACACCCGCGGGATCGCGCAACGGGCTCGACGCCGGCGATGCGACCACGATCGGGGGTGGCGCCGTGGCGCTGATGCTGGTCATGGTCCTGGTGACGATCGCGGTGTGGCTGGCCAACCCGTTCGCGGCGCTGTTGCTGGTGCCGGCCCTGCACCTGTGGCTGCCGGCGGTCAACTCGCGGGGGCGCCTCCACGCCGTGCTGAGGCTGGCGCTCATCCTGGCCGGACTGGTCCCGCTCGGCCTGATCGCCGCCTACTACTCGGTGACGCTGGGCTTCTCCCTCCCGCAGGCCGTGTGGACGGCCACGCTGCTGGTCGCCGGCGGCGGCGTCACCCCGCTCGCGGTGCTGGAATGGAGCGTGGTCCTCGGATGCGCGCTCAGCGCGGTGGTCATCGTGGCGCTGGCGGCGCGCCAACCGCGGCCGCAGGCGGCTCCGATCACCGTCAGGGGCCCCCTGGGCTACGCCGGGCCGGGTTCGCTCGGCGGCACCGAGTCGGCTCTGCGCCGCTGAAAATCCGCGCTGAAGCGGGCCCGCGACCTTTACGATGAGTGCCGATGCGCCGGCTGATCCGCGACATATCGTCGGTCCTGATCCTCTCGGGTCTGCTGCTCGTGCTCGACGCCGCCGCGACGCTGGCGTGGCAGGAGCCGGTGACCGCCGCGATCGGGCTGGTCCTGCGCACACAGGTCAACCAGCGCTACGAGAGCTACCGCACGGCTCCGCTCTCGACCATCGACCAGAGTGCGCTGATCAGTTTGCGATCGCGTGAGGAGCGGCTCACCTACCTGGCCCGCCTCGAGCAGCGCCAGGTCCACACCGGCGACGGCATCGGAGACCTTCAGATCCCCCAGCTCGGCGCCAGCTACACGATCATTCAGGGCACCGACACGCTCAGCCTCGAGAAGGGGCCGGGTCATTACCCGGGGACGGCCTTTCCGGGCATGGGCCAGACGATCGCGATCGCCGGTCATCGCACCACGTACCTGGCGCCCTTCCGGCGCC
The DNA here is from genome assembly GCA_963744195.1 of uncultured Solirubrobacterales bacterium. Taxonomy (GTDB): domain Bacteria; phylum Actinomycetota; class Thermoleophilia; order Solirubrobacterales; family Solirubrobacteraceae; genus Palsa-465. The sequence continues at coordinate 582,775 of CAVUSY010000002.1, read as the reverse complement.
TCAACGCCCTGGTGGCGGGAAACCGGATCGTGGTCAGGATGCCCTACGGGAAGTTCACCTATGTGGTCCAGTACCACAAGATTGTTGTGCCGACCGCGATCTGGGTAACCCACAACGTGGGTTATGAACGTCTGGTTCTGTCCGCCTGCAATCCTCTCTACAGCGCTGCCCAGAGGATCATCGTGTTCGCGCGGCTGCAGTCCGTGCAACCGCTCGGCCCGGCCCGCGCCTAGCTTCCGGCAAGCTCGCCGGGTCGTCCCGCGGAGCGGCCCGAATGTCCAGTCCCGGGACGGACTGGTCCAGCCCCTTACGGACCCTGCCGAAACAGGATCCAGACTTTGATGCGGCCACCTAAGCCGACAGTGGACGGGAATCACGCCATGCGCCTCGCCGAGATACACGAGAAGATTGATCGGGGAGAGTATGGCGTCGACGCGCAAGCGGTTGCCGACGCAATCGTGCGGCGCATCATGGCGGAGTTCAAGGCCACGATTGCCGGATACAAGAACGGTCAGGAGTAGTGCTCGTAGCCTGAGATCGCCTGGGGGCCGTCTGCGAACGACAGTCCGGCCGGCCCGTCGAGCACCCGTCCGATCCAGGTGAGCGGGAGCTCGCCGGCGATGGGGTCCGTGGCCGCCTCGCGGCTGGCCGGGGAGAGGCAGACGCAGAGCTCGTAGTCCTCGCCGGCGGTGGCCGCGAACGTCGGGGGATGCGCTCCGAGCCCCGACGCCACCTCCGCCACCCCGGGGGCGAGCGGAAGGTCGGCCAGGATGAGCTCTATCCGCACGTCGCTGCGCCGGGCCAGGTGGCCCGCATCGGTGGCGAGGCCATCGGAGATGTCGATCATCGCCGTGGCCCCCATTCGGCTCAGCGCCCGGCCGGCGGTAAGGCGGGGCACCGGGCGCGCGTAGCGCTGGTGCAGTTCGGCCGCCACCGGTTCGGAAACCGTCCCCGGCCTCACCTTGCCCTCCAGCAGCGCCAGCCCCGCCCCGGAGCCTCCGAGCGCGCCGGTGACCGCGACCAGGTCGCCCGGCCGGGCGCCGTCGCGGGCGACCAGCTCGCCCGGATCCGACGCCCATCCGACCACGGTCACCGAGACGGCGAGCGCGGCCGCGGCGCTCACGTCACCGCCGGCGATCGTGACCCCGCACGAGCCCGCCAGCGCCTGCGCTCCAGCGGCCAGGTCACACGCCTCGGCGAGCTCGGTCCCGGGCGCCAGCGCCAGCGCCAGATAGGCCTCGCCGGCCCGGGCGCCCATCGCCGCCAGGTCCGACAGCGCGGTGGCCATGGCGCGGTGACCGATCTCACGGGCGGTCAGCTCCTGGCGACGGAAGTGGACGCCGTCGACGAGCGTGTCGAGCGAGGTCACCGCGTAGCGCCCCGCCCGCACCACCGACGCATCGTCGCCCAGCCAGCGCAGGACCCGAGGTCCGCCCGGAGCCAGGACGCCGTGCAGCGACTCGATCAGCTCGAGTTCACGCATCTGACGCAATCGGCGCGCCGCGGGGTCTCAGCGGTGCCGGTAGACGATCCGCGCGCGGTCGAGATCGTAGGGCGACAGCTCGACGCGGACCCGGTCTCCGGGGAGGATCCGGATCCGGAAGCGACGCATCTTTCCGGCCACGTGGCCGAGCACGACCCGGTCCATGTTGTCGAGCTTGACGCGGAACATCGCGTTGGGCAGCGCCTCGACAACTTCGCCCTCGAGCTCGACTTTCTCTTCCTTGGCCATCGCGCTCTACGCTACCAGCCGGTGGGCGCGCTGCCCCTGCCGCACGTGTTTTAGTGCTTCTTGGTGGGCAGCCCGGCGCCGCCGCTGGGTGAAACCGCGGCATTGCCCGACCCCGCGCCCGGCTGAGCCTGCGGGGGCTGCGCGAACAGGGTGGGGTTGTTGTACGGGCTGGTGGTCGTGGTGGCCGCCCCGGTGGCCCCGGAGCCGGAACCGGAGCCCGACCCGGAACCGGAGCCCGACGAGCTGGCCACCGTGCTCGACCCGCCGGCGACCGAGTGCGGGCCGACGAATGCCGTGCCCTGGAAGGGCGTGGCCGGCGACGGGAAGTCGCCGCAGTAGCTGCCGCTGGCTGCCTGCATGTAGTCGTGCCAGATCGGAGCGGCCAGCGTGCCGCCGAACCCGTTGGACATCGGGATGTTGCCCTGGGAGTAGCCGACCCAGACCGCGGTCGACATCCGCGGGGTGTAGCCGACGAACCATGCGTTCTCGAGGTTGTTGGCGGTACCGGTCTTGCCGGCCGCCGGACAGCCGTAGCCGGCTGCGGTCCCGGTCCCGCTGGTGATGACCTGCTTGAGCACGTTGGTGGCGGTGGAGGCCTCTCCGTCGCTGAACACGGTGGTGTGCTTGGGATTGCCGAAGTTCGAGACGCTCCCGTCCGGGAACACGACCTTGTTGATGATCGTCGCCGGGACGTGGGAGCCGCCATTGGCGATCGTCGAATAGGCGTCCGCCATCTCCAGCGGCGTCACGCCGATCCGCAGACCACCGATCACCTCTGACGGATTGCCGTCCAGCGGCGAGGTGATGCCCATGGCATGCGCCATCGCGTCGAGCTTGCCCCACCCGAGATCGGCGGCGAGCTGCACGAACACCGTGTTGTCGGACACGATCGTGGCCTTGGTGATGTTGATGTCGCCCTGGTAGGAGAGCTCGGCGGTGTGCACCGACCAGGACGGATCGCTCGACAGCCAGCCCGCGGGCAGGAACTTGGAGGTGTAGTAGGTCGAGGCCGGATCGCCGTGATAGTCGTGGATCATCGTCATCAGCGCGAACACCTTGAACGAGGAGCCGGGTTGACGGTGGGCCTGCGTGGCGTAGTCAAAGCTGGTCTTGCTGTAGTCCGAGGAGGAGGCGATGGCCAGGATGTGTCCGTTGGCGGGGTTGACCGAGGCCAGGCCGGCCGACGGCTGGCCCGGGCCGCCTTCGTGCGCGAGGATCGCCTGGCGGGCCAGGGCCTCCTTGCGCAGATCGATCGTGGTGTAGATCTTCAGTCCGCCCTTGGTCAGCGTGGCGCAGTTGTTGGGCTTCTTGGGACACAGGTCCTTGGCCACCGCCTGCTGGATGTAGTCGAACACGTAGGGGTCACGGCGAACCTTGTAGAGGCTGGTCGCCTTGACCTCGAGCCGCTTCCGGTTCGCCGCGTTGGCCTGCGACTGGCTTATGTAGCCGGCCTGCACCATGGACTGCAGGACCTCCGCCCGGCGGTGGCGGGCGGCTCCGGCGTCGATGAACGGGTTGTACTGGGAGGGAGCCTGGGGCAGACCGGCCAGCAGCGCCGCCTGAGCGAGGGTCAAGCGGTTGACCGGCTTATCGAAGAACATCCGCGCCGCGGCGCCGACGCCGTAGGCGGTCTGGCCGCCGACGGTGCCGTACGGCACATCGTTGAGGTAGCTGGTGAGGATCCAGTTCTTGCTGTGCATCCCCTCCAGCTGCGTGGCCAGCTTGGCCTGGATGATCTTGTACTTCAGATTGTGCTTGGCTCTGAGCTGAATCGGCAGGTAGTCGTTGTCGACGAGCTGCATGGTCAGCGTCGAGGCGCCCTGGAGGCCGCCGCCATTGAAGGCGTCCTTGATCGCGGCGCGCAGGATGCCCTGGTAGTCCAGCGCTCCGTGGTGATAGAAGCGGCGGTCCTCGATCGAGATCGTGGCGTTCTTGAGGATCTGGGGAATCTGGGTGGCCGGCACCGGGGAGTGCAGGTCAGGCGACCAGATGTAGCCCAGCGAGGAACCGTCGGCCGCGAACACCTCGGACGGCGACCCCGGCGTATGCACCGGCAGGTCCCGGATATCGGGCGCCGACTGCGCGACGTTCACTACCCAGCCCGCGACCGCCAGGGCTCCGACCGCCATACCGCATACCATGAGTACGCCGGTCATGGCGAAGATCCGTTTGATGGGCGAGCCGCGGTTCTTCCGGCGTCGCCGCTGTCGTTCGCGTCGGCTCATGGATGGGTTGAGAACTAGCTCGGCCCGCGCCTGGGTGTTGCGCGTCGAACGCGGCGAGGACCTGCCAGTGTAGCTACAACGGCTGTTTCGCCCCGCCGCTTCGGGGTCCTGCCGGGCCTGGAAAGATCGGTCCCTCGATGCGGACCGGCCAGATCGGCAAAGATCGGTCCACCGATGCGGCCGACCCGATCAGCTCTACTGCTGGACGCGCTGGGGACGATCATCGCCCTTCAGCCCCCCGCGCCGGCGCTGCGCCGCGAGTTGTACACGCGCTTCGGGCTGGAGTTCACCGCCGCACAGGTCTCCCGCGCTGTCGCCGCCGAGATCGCCTACTACCGCGCCCACCTGCAGGAGGGCCGTGACGAGGCGAGCCTGGCCTCGCTGCGCCGGCGCTGTGCCGAGGTGCTGCGAGCCGCGCTGCCCGTCAGCGACCGGTTGGCGGGGATCAGCGCCGCGGCGCTCACCGAGGCGCTGCTGGCGTCGCTGCGCTTTGCGCCCTTCCCGGACACCCGCCCGGCGCTGCTGGCGGCCCGCGGACGGGGAGAGCGCGTGGTCGTGGTCAGCAACTGGGATGTCTCGCTGCACGAGGTGCTGGAGCAACTCGCGCTCGTGCCACTGCTCGATGGTGTCCTGACGTCGGCCGAGGCCGGCGCGCGCAAGCCCGCCGCCGCGATCTTCGGCGCGGCGCTGGCGCGGGCGGGGGCGGTTGCGGAGCTTGCCACGCATGTCGGCGACAGCCTCGAGGAGGATGTCGCCGGGGCGCGGGCGGCCGGTGTGGAGGCGGTGCTCCTACGCCGCGACGGAGAGCCGGGACCCGGTGGCGTGCCCACCATCGCGAGCCTGGCGGACCTGGCCTAACCTCCTATCGACCCATGTCGAGCCAGCCCCTGCCATCGGCGCCCGACGAACCGCCCTGGCCGGTCTGGATCGCCCCCGCCGGCGTCGCGGTGGGATTGGCGTTGGGGGCCCTGGCGACGATCCTGGTCGACGTCGCGGCGCAGGCGGGTGGCTCCAGCCTGAGCCACCCCTCGCCCGCGGTCAGCATCGTGGGCGACGTGGTGTTCGATCTCGGCTTCGTTGGCGCCGCTCTGTACCTGGTCTCGCTGCGCGGGCCCATCCGCGGGGCCGATTTCGGATTCCGGCGGGTGCGCCTGCCGCTGGCGGTGAAGGCATTCGCGCTGGCGGCGGTCGGCTACTACGGCCTGACGGCGATCTACGGGACGATTCTGCGCCTGCACGGCAACGACAAGCTGCCCAGCGAGCTCGGGGTCACGCACAGCACGGCAGCGCTCGTGGCCGCTTCGGTGTTCGTCTGCGTGATCGCTCCGATCGCCGAGGAGTTCTTCTTTCGCGGCTTCTTCTTCGGGGCCCTGCGGAGGTGGCGGATCGAGATCGCGGGGCGCAACGTGGGGATCTGGATCGCGGCGATCATCACCGGGATCCTGTTCGGGCTCGCCCACACCGGCTCGGCCTCCTCGCAGTACCTGGTCCCGCTCGGCTTTCTGGGCTTCGTCCTGTGCATCGTGCGCTGGCGGACCGGCTCGCTGTATCCCTGCATGGCCCTGCACAGCGCCAACAACGCGCTGGCGCTGGGCGTCAATCAGCTGGGCTGGAACGCGCCCGAGATCGTCGGCCTGCTGCTCGCGTCGTGGTTGCTGATCGGCGCCATCACCCTCCCGCTGGGCTCGCGCACTCCGACCCTGGCCTGACTTGGCGTCGATCCTGCATCAGTTGACTCATTTAGTTGACTGATTTACTTTCCCTTGATGCGCCGACATCTCCTCTCCTCCGCCGTGGCCTGCGCCACCGCCACCGCCTCGCTCGGCTTCGCCGTGGCGCCCGCGATCGCGGACTCGTCGACCGCCACGACCCCGCCGGCGGCCACCAACCCGTCTCCGCCTGCCACCGCCCCGCCTCCGCCTGCCACCACCCCGCCGGCCCCCATGGGCGCAGCGGCGACCCTGTCGCTCCCCAACGTCTTCGCGGTGGACCGTCAGGCCGTCTCGGTTCCGGGCCGCGCCGTCGTGGTCACAGGTGTCGTGCGGCCCTACGTCGCGGGTCAGTGGGTGGACGTGCAGGCCTTCGTCGGACGCAAGCGGATCAAGTCAGATCGGCTCCGCATCAAGCCCACGGCCGACACGGGGGCCGGTCAGTTCACCGAGAAGCTGGTCAGTCCCCGCTCAGGGCTGCTGAAGGTCAAGGTGACGCACTCTCCCACGCCCCAGATGCTGGGCTTCGCGGCTCAGCGGCGGGTGGCTCTGGTGGCCGAGAACGCCGGCTTCGGCTCGCGCGGACAGTTCGTGGCGCTGATTCAGCAGCGGCTCGCCGCGCTTCACGTCTTCATTCCGCAGACCGGGGTGTATGACCAGCAGACCGGCCTGGCGGTTGACGCCTACCACCGTCTGATCGGGCGGGGCACCGCCCAGACCCTCGACGGGGCGACGATCAGCGATCTGCTCAACGGCGTCGGCAGCTTCAAGGTCCGCAACCCGCACGACGGCAAGCACGTCGAGGGCAACCTGTCCAACCAGCTGATGGCGTTGATCTACGGCTCCAGGGTCTACCGCATCTACCCGATCAGCTCCGGCAAGCCCTCCACGCCGACCATCCTCGGTCACTTCCACGTCTACCTGCGTGATCCCGGTTACCTCCCCGACGGGATGTACTACTCGGACTTCTTCTACGGCGGTTACGCCATCCACGGGTATGACCCGGCGCCTGACTACCCGGCCAGCCACGGCTGCATGCGAATACCGATCGTCGACGCGATCGGGGTCTTCAACTGGCTGACCTACGGCGACGTGGTCGACGTCTACGGCTGATCGTCCGCCGATGACGGGGCCGGACACCGACGCGCGCCAGCGGTTGCTGGCGGAGCTGCGGGCTCACGCGCTGGTGATCGGCGAGGTGGTGCTGACCAGCGGCGCCACCGCGCAATACCTCGTCGACGCCAAGCGCGCCATCCTCCGGCCGGCGGGCTTCCACGCCCTCGCCGAGCTGGTCGCGGGCCAGGCCGGGGCGTGGTCGGCCACGGCGGTCGGCGGCATGACCATGGGCGCTGATCCGATCGCCTGTGCGGCGCTGGCCGGAGGGGCGCAGGTCAAGGCCTTCTTCGTGCGCAAGGAGACCAAGAGCCACGGCCTGGCCCGCCGGATCGAAGGTCCGTTGCTCGATCGGTCCGAGCGCTGCATGCTGGTCGAGGATGTGGTCACGACCGGCGGTTCGACGCTTCGAGCGCTGGAGGCGCTGCGTGAGGAGGGCCACGAGGTGTGTGGCGTGCTGGCGATCTGCGACCGTCTCGCCGGCGGGGCGCAGGCGATCGAGCAGGCTGCTGGAGCGCCATTCGTGGCGCTCACCACGATCGACGAGGTGTACCCGGACCGCCCGGACCGCCCGAGGCCCTGAGTAGTTATCCCACCCTGACCGCCCACCCGGGCGGCCGACGGTCAGTTACCCCCCGGTCGGCAGCGACCGGCAGGCCGGATTGGTCTGGTGCACCGCCCGCACGACCCAGCCGAGGCCCACGGGCTGTGGCGTGAACAGGATGAGCGGGTTGCCGTGGGCGATCGACGGGCCGTACTTGAAGCCGATCCGGTTGACGTTCTCGCCCAGGGTGTAGGCGAGCATGGTCTGGTACTCCAGCCGGGTCAGGGGCTCGCCGCAGCTGCGCAGCCTGGCCGCGCCCCCGAGCCGGGCGACGATGCCGGGGAGAAGGTTGACCTCCTGTGTGCGCTTGCGCTGGGAACGCAGGTCCTTGTGCTCGTCGCGGGCATGGGAGATCCCGGCCGGGATCAGGCTGGCCACCAGCACCACCACCAGCGCGGGCCCGAGCCAGCTCCCCATCCGCATGGTCACCGAGGAACCGGCTGGGCCGGAATCACCGGCTCCCGCCCCGCGGCCAGACGGACGCTCCAGCAGCAGCCACCCGACTCCTACCCCGGCCAGCACCACGACCACGCCGCCGGCCTCGAACATGTAGCGCACCAGACCGGGCCATCCGTGCAGCGCGAACGCAGCCTCGATCGCCACCCACAGCACCGTCCCCGCCGCCAGCGCCAGCAAGCGCCGGTCACGGCGCAGCGCGGCCAGCCCCACCGCTACCAGCGCAGTGATCTCGACCGGGAGCTCGTTGATCGACAAGAAGCGGGTGATCGTGCCGCCGACCTGGTTGCTCGTGAGCCGGCGGCCGGACTTATAGGCGTTGTTGGCGGCCACGAACGGGCTGCGTGAGCTGATGGCGGGGATTCCGAACCACAGCAGCAGGCTGACCACGGCTCCGCCGATCACCAGCCAGCGGGCCCGGGGGACGTGGATCCACAGCCAGATCGCGTACAGGCCCTCGAACGGCCACGCCTCCGGACGTCCCAGCCCGGCCAGGACGGCGAGCACGAACGCCGCGCGGGGACGATCTGACAGGTGCATGTCGATGGCGCCCAGCACCAGCGCGACGATCATCGGATCGGACTGGGCGCTGAGGTAATAGTGGGCGTAATTCTGGATGCCCAGGAGCGCCGCGCCGGCGAACACGGCGGCCACGATCCCCGCCCAGCGCCGCTCCGGCGGGGCGTCCGTCAGCCGGTAGGCGATCCGCCCGGCGAACACCACTCCGCTCAGGGACACCGCGACCGAGGTGATCATCCACAGCCGCAGCTGGAGATGACCCGCGAGCGCGAACGGGACCGTGAAGATGTAGGGCAGCGGCTTCCAGGACGGCGCCGCGTTGGTGTCCAGCGATGCGCTGAGGGTCTGGTGGCCCCACACGAGCCACCCGTAGGGATCGAACCCGGGCGAGGTGTTGGCCCAGTACACGAGCACGACGGAGAAGGCCGTCAGTCCCACCGCCGTGCTCCACCAGGGATGCCGGCGCACGAACCGCCGAGGCGTCCAGGGCCCGGCGGAGCGATCGGGGGTCTCGGGCGGCGGAGGGGTGCCCGGGGCGGCTTCTAGCGTGCGCTCTGACACGAGGACGCGGCTGACCGTAGCAGCGCAGGGGGAGACTTGCCCCCGGCAGGAATCGAACCTGCATCCCGCGCTTAGGAGGCGCGTGCTCTATCCATTGAGCTACGAGGGCCTGACCCGAGTCAGGGTATCCGCCGGTCCCGGCGCGGGGCGCCTCGGCCGGGTTCGGGTGGCAAGTTCGTTGAGGAAGCATTAATGTTGGGTGACACCGGGCCTCGTATGTGGTTTCCTCGTCATATATGGAGGTAGTTGAGGTGCGCCGTGGGGCGGCGCTTACCCTATGAGCGTCGGCGCGTCCGAGCTGCTCGAGATCGATCCGGGGACGGACGACCGCGTCGAACTGCTCCCTGGCGACATCACCGCGAAGTCACCGCGGCAGCTGTTCTGGCGGCGGTTCCGCGCCGATCGTGTCTCGATGGCGTCGGCGATCTTCATCCTGGCGCTGATCGTGATCGCGATCGCCGCGCCGCTGGTCCTGAGCATCTTCGGCCTTCCGGGGCCCAATGCCAACGACGCCAACGCGCTGGACGCATTCGGGAGCCCCACCGGCCCCAGCGCGGCGCATCCGTTCGGCGTCGATCAGCTCGGCCGGGACGTGCTCTCACGCGTTATCTACGGCTCTCGCGTGTCGCTCGAGGTGGGCATCATCGGGACCGCGATCGCGGCGGCGATCGGAACCGTGATGGGCTTGGTGGCCGGCTATTACCGCGGCTGGGTCGACACGATCGTGTCGCGTACCGTGGACGTGTTCCTGGCCTTCCCGGTGCTCGTGCTCGGGCTCGGGATCGGGGCCGCGTGCGGCGTGCGCGGTTGCGCCGGGGGCCTGATCCAGCCCGGGCTCGGGACGGTGATCTTCATCATCGCGCTGTCCAGCTTCACCTACATCGCGCGGATCGCGCGCGGGCAGGTGCTGTCGCTGCGCGAGAAGGAGTTCATCGAGGCGGCGCGCTCGCTGGGCGCGTCGAATCGGCGGATCCTGTTCCGGGAGATCCTCCCGAACCTGCTGGCGCCGCTGATCGTCTACTCGAGCCTGCTGATTCCCACCAACATCCTGCTCGAGGCGGCCCTGTCGTTCCTGGGTGTGGGGATCCGCCCGCCCACCGCGAGCTGGGGTCAGATGATCTCCGACGCCAGCCCGATCTTCAACACGGCTTGGTGGTACATGGTCTTTCCCGGAGCAGCTCTGCTGCTCACGGTGCTCGCGTTCAACCTGGTCGGCGACGGCCTGCTGGACGCGCTCAATCCACGCGGGCAGAACCGATGAAAGCGGTCTGCACGCGCATTTCAAACCAGAGGAGGCAACCCTATGAGGGGTAGTCGCAACCTGATCGCCGCGGCGATCACCGGACTGCTGGCCGTTGGGGTTTCGGCCTGCGGTTCCAGTAGCAGCTCCAGTAGCTCGTCCGGGGGAGGATCGAGCTCTGGCAGCAGCACCACCGCCCAGACGATCCCGTTGAAGGCCGGCGAGGATCCCACCACCGAATCGCTGGCGGGCAAGAAGGGCGGCACGCTGAACGTCCTGGTCAGCGGCGACTTCCAGCATCTCGACCCGGGCCAGTCGTACTACGCCCTTGACTATGGGGTCGTCCAGGCGACCGACCGCCCGCTGTTCTCCTATATGCCCAACGTCGCGTCAGCACGGCACGGCCCGACCTCGCCACCACGACGCCCACCACCGCCAACGGCGGTATCACGGACGGCGGCAAGACGGTCACCGTCCACATCCGCCCCGACGTCCACTTCAGCCCGCCGGTCAACCGGGCGGTCGACCTCAGCCGACGTGGCGTACGCGATCGAGCGCGGCGCCAACCCCAACGTCGGCAATGCTTACTTCCCGGCGTACTTCGGCGCGGCCTCACCGGCGCCGCTGGTCGGCTCGACCAGCGCCGAGCTACAAGGGCGGCCCGATCCCGGGCATCACGACGCCGAACAAGACGACGATCGTGTTCCACATGACCAAGCCGGGAGCGACGCTGCTGATCAAGGCGCTCAGCCTGCCCGTGTCACGGCGCCGCTGCCGCAGTCATTCGTGGCCCCGCTGGACAAGCACGCCCCGACCACGTACGGGACCCAGTCGCTGATCTCGACCGGGCCGTACATGATCCAGGCCGACAAGACCGGCAAGATCGCCGGGATCGGCTTCCAGCCGGGTAAGGCCTACACGCTGGTGCGCAACCCCAACTGGAAGGCGTCGACCGACTTCCGGCCCGCCTATCTGGATACGATCCACTTCAACATCGGCGGCGCCGCGACGGTGATCGGCCAGCAGGTGCTGAAGGGCTCGAGCTTGATCCAGCTCGACACGCCGGCGCAGACGACGGTCAAGCTGGCCTACGAGCAGTTCCCGTCGCAGATCACGTTCACGCCCGGCTCCGGTGACCACTACGTGGCGCTCGACAACGCCGCGGGCCCGTTCAAGAACGTCAACCTGCGTCGCGCCGTGTGGGCTGGGCTGAACCGGGAGGCGATCGTGAAGGCGCGCGGCGGCACCCTGGTGGCGTCCCCGGCGACGCACTTCATCTATCCCGGCGTCAACGGCTACGAGCAGGCCGGCGGGGCGGCCGGGCCGCAGGTCGACTTCAACGCCAACGTCAACGGCAGCATGGCCGTGGCGACGAAGTACATGAAGGCGGCCGGGTTCAAGACGGGCAAGTACACCGGCACCGCCACCGTCCAGGTGGTCGGGACCAACACCGGAAATGACCCGGCGATCGCCCAGATCGTCAACTCCGACCTGACCAGCCTGGGCTTCAAGACCCACGTGAGCCTGGTCGATCAGGCCACCATGTACAGCAAGTACTGCGGCGTGCCCAAGCAGAACATCGACGCCTGCCCGGCGGTTGGGTGGATCCGTGACTTCGCGGACCCGCTGTCGGTGCTCTACGCGACGTTCTACGGCCCGTCGATCGTTCCGACCAACAACTCCAACTGGGGCCAGGTCAACGATCCGGCGATCAACGCCGCGATGCAGAAGGCAGCGCTGGTGGTCGACCCGACCGCTCGCGCCCAGGCCTGGGCCAACGTCGACAAGATGCTCGTCGACCAGGCGGTCGCGGTCCCGGAGGAGTTCGACAGCCAGCCGAACATCGAGAGCAAGAACGTCCACGGTGTCAACCAGCTGTGGAACGAAGGAGGATGGGACCTCAGCTTCACGTCGTTGAAGTAGAGCTCCCTGCCGAGGGGGACCCCGTCAGCGACGCTGGCGGGGTCCCCACTCAGCTTCACCCACCTGCCTGAACATCAATGGTCACCTACATCATCCGCCGTCTGCTGTGGGGCGTCGTGCTGCTGATTCTGGTCAGCGCGCTGACGTTCCTGTTCTTCGACATCTTCCCGTCCGTGGATCCGGCCATCCTGCGCGCCGGGCGCAACTCGGACCCCCACACGATCGCCTACATCCGCCACGAGCTGGGTCTGGATAAGCCGATCTACACCCAGTTCTTCGTCTACATGAAGAACCTGTTCCTGCACTTCAACTTCGGCTACAGCTTCTACTCGGGCGCCTCGGTCCTGGGGCTGATCAAGGACCGCCTGCCGGCGACGCTGTCGCTCACCGCCGGCGCCGCGGTGGTGTGGCTGCTGGCCGGCATCCCGGTCGGGATCATCTCCGCGATCAAGCGCGGCTCGGTGCTCGACCGGGTCTCGATGGGCGTCGCGCTGGTGTTCGTGTCGATGCCGGTGTTCTGGCTCGGCCTGGTTCTGCTCTACCTGTTCGCCAACGACATCGGCCGCTTCACGATTCTCCCCGGCGCCAACACCTACGTCGGTCTGACCACCAGCCCGGTGCACTGGTTCACCTCGCTGATCCTGCCCTGGATCGTGCTCGCCGCGACATCGGCGGCGATCTACTCGCGTTTGCTGCGCGGCAGCCTGATCGAGGCCATGGGGGAGGACTACATCCGCACCGCTCGCGCCAAGGGCCTGCGTGAGCGGCGGGTGATCTGGCACCACGGCGTGCGCTCCGCGATCACCCCGGTGGTGACGATCCTGGGCCTGGATATCGGCGCGCTGCTGGGCGGCGCGGTGATCACCGAGACGGTGTTCGACATCCCCGGAATCGGCCGGCTGAATTACGATGCGATCATTCACGCGGACTTCCCGATCGTCCAGGGGACGGTGCTGCTCGCCGCGCTGTTCATCATCGTCGCCAACATCATCGTCGACATCGCCTACGCGTATCTGGATCCGCGCGTCCGCTACTCGTGAAAAATCGCCAGCGATTCTCCATTGAGACGAAATCGGAGATTTCTCCTCATCCAGCCGGGATAATGCGCTGGTGAGCGAGCCGCTGCTCAGCGTCGAGGATCTACGCGTGTCGTTCCGGACCGACGACGGCATCGTGCACGCCGTCGACGGGATCTCCTACACGCTTGACGCCGGCCACACGCTCGGGATCGTCGGTGAGTCCGGCTCGGGCAAGACCGTCTCGTCGCTGACCACGCTCGGGCTGACGCGCAGCCGCAACGCGCAGATCGAGGGGCGGATCATGTTCGGAGGCCAGGACCTCGTCGCCATGGACGAGGACGATCTGCGCGGCATCCGCGGCAATGACATCTCGATGATCTTCCAGGACCCGCTGTCGGCGCTGCATCCGTTCTACAAGGTGGGCGCGCAGCTGGTGGAGGCGATGCAGGCGCATCGATCGCTGTCGCGCTCAGCGGCGCGCGCGCGCGCCGTCGAGCTCCTGGAGCTGGTCGGGATTCCCGATCCCAAGGGCCGCGTCGACCAGTATCCGCACGAGTTCTCGGGTGGCATGCGTCAGCGCGCCATGATCGCCATGGCGCTCTCCAACGAGCCCAAGCTGCTGATCGCCGACGAGCCGACGACGGCCCTGGACGTGACCGTGCAGGCGCAGATCCTGGCGCTGCTGGGCGATCTGCAGAGCCGGCTGGGCACGGCGATCATCATCATCACCCACGATCTCGGAGTCGTCGCCGAGATCGCTGATGAGATCGCGGTCATGTACGCCGGGCGGGTCGTCGAACGCGGCACCGCCCAGCAGATCTTCTACGCGCCCCAGCATCCCTACACGTGGGGGCTGCTGAAGTCGATCCCGCGTCTGGACAGCCCCCGCTCGGAGGAGCTCGTCCCGATCTCGGGGCGTCCACCGAGCCTCATCAACCGTCCCAGTGGCTGCCACTTTCATCCCCGCTGCCCCTACTTGCAGGACTCCCACACGCGGGTCGATCCCCGGCTGGAACCGATCGTCGGCGACCCCGGTCACTCCGTCGCCTGCCTGCTGCCGCATGAGATCCGCGAGCGGCTGTGGCAGGGTCTCCGCGCCGGCCACGCTCCCGAGACGCTGCAGGCGCTGGCCGCCTCCGGCAACGGCAAGTCCGCGGTGCGCGGCCCCCGCGGTGATCGAGGGTGAGCTGTGACCACTGCCCTGGTCGAGGTCCGTGACCTCGTCAAGCACTTCCCGATCAAGCGCGGGATCATCTTCCAGAAGCAGATCGGTGCGGTGAAGGCGGTCGACGGGGTCTCGTTCGATGTGCTCCAGGGCGAGACGCTCGGGATCGTCGGCGAGACCGGGTGCGGGAAGAGCACCACGGCGCGGTTGCTGTGCCGCCTCATGGACCCCACCTCGGGCAGCGTCACCTTCGACGGCAAGGACATCGGGGGCCGGAGCGGTGACGAGCTCAAGGCGCTTCACCGCAACATCCAGATGGTGTTCCAGGATCCCTACTCGTCGCTGAATCCCCGTAAGACCGTCGGATCGATCATCTCCGATCCGTTCGTGATCCACGGGTTGCTCACCGGCGACGGCGAGCGCAAGCGGCGCGTGCAGGACCTGATGGACCGCGTCGGGCTCAACCCCGAGCACTACAACCGCTACCCGCACGAGTTCTCCGGGGGTCAGCGCCAGCGGATCGGCGTGGCCCGGGCGATCGCGCTGGAGCCCAAGCTGCTGATCGCCGACGAGCCGGTCTCCGCGCTCGACGTCTCGATCCAGGCCCAGGTCCTCAACCTGCTCCGGGGGCTGCAGCGCGAGCTGGGACTGACGCTGGTCTTCATCGCCCACGACCTGTCGGTGGTGCGGCACATGTGCGATCGCGTGGCGGTCATGTACCTGGGCAAGATCGTCGAGCTGGCACCCAGCGACGTCCTCTACGGCTCACCGCGGCACCCGTACACCGGCGCGCTGCTGTCGGCCGTTCCGGTGGCCGATCCGGGAAGCGCCAAGCGCGAGCGCCAGCTGCTCACCGGCGACGTCCCCAGCCCCGCCAATCCGCCCGCGGCGTGCCGGTTTCACACCCGCTGCCCCAAGGCGCGGCCGCTGTGCTCCGAGCAGGAACCGCTCCTGGAGGCCAAGGCCGGAGGGAGCGTGGCGGCCTGTCACTACCCGCTCAGCGACGAGGAGGTCGCGGAGCGTCTGCCGGTCGCGCTGGCCCGCTCGACTCAGGAGTCGGCGCCGGCTTCCTCTTCGTCGTCGACGTAGAGCGATTCCACGGCGAGCTCGTCGCCGTGCTTGTCCCACAGCTTGACCTCGAGGTAATCGGAGCGGTAGTTGTCGGCCGCCAGCAGGGTGAAGCGCTCCTCGATCAGGGTGCACTGGTCCACGGCCAGATTGGCCAGCTCGGCAGTGACGACCGCGCCGCCCGGAATCATCGGCACGCCCCACACCAGCGTCATCTCCGCGGTCTTGCCCTCCTCGCCGCGCCAGGTGGCCACCACGTCGTCGTTGAGGTCGAGCTTCCAGTCCGGGTTTGACTCGGCCAGCTCGGCGGTGAAATCCGCCCGCGCGGCGAAGTCGCTCGGTCCGCCCGAGCCCTCGCTGAAGGAGACGAACCCGAACAGCTCATAGCCGGTGGTGGTGCGCGCCACCGCCGGCACGTAGGTGCGCCCGCAATAGGAGCGGTCCGGGAACCAGGAGATCTCGCCCGGCTCGCCGATGTCCTCACCGTCTGAGTCGATCTCCCGGCATGCCGCCAGGAAGTACTCCCGAAGCGTGTCGGCCCAGCGTCCGTAGGGCAGCGCCTCCTGTGGAGGTTCGGCGGCGAAGCTGATCACGAAGCGGTCGGTGGGCGGCATGGCGGGCGGGAGCCTACAGGCCAGCCCGCGGCGCGGGGGCTAGAACGCGCCGCGGCGGCTGAGCACGGCGGGAATCGTCTTCAGCAGGATCGACAGATCCAGGAAGATCGACCACCGCTCGAGATACAGGAAGTCCAGTCGCACGAGATCGTCGAAATCGAGCTCGGCGCGGCCCGACACCTGCCACAGGCCGGTGATCCCCGGCAGGACCAGGTAACGCTTCTTGTGCCAGTCCTCCAGCCGCTCGAAGTCCCGCATCGGGAGCGGCCGCGGCCCCACCAGCGACATCTCCCCGCGGATCACGTTGGCCAGCTGCGGGAGCTCGTCGAGCGAGAACCGGCGCAGCAGCCGCCCCACGCTCGTCAGCCGGGGGTCGTCGCGAATCTTGAACAGCGCGCCGCTGAGCTCGTTGAGCGACTCCAGGTCGTTCTGGATCTGATCCGAGTGCTCGCGCATGGTGCGGAACTTGAAGCAGCGAAACGGCCGGCCGGCCATGCCGGGGCGCACCGAGCGGTAGATCACCGGGCCGCGCGAGCTGAGCTTCACCGCCACCGCGATGGCCAGCAGCAGCGGAGACAGCAGGATCAGGCCGATCGACGCCAGGACCAGGTCAAAGGTGCGCTTGACCGCATACTCGATCCCCTCGAACACCGGTGGACGCAGCGTGAACAGCGGTACCGACTCACCGGGCATGAACTCGGCCCGGTCGACCAGGATCTCCATCGTCGAGGGGGCCACGTGGACGGTGACCCCGCGCTGATGGCACCGGTCGACGAGATCCAGCGCGCGCTCCTGGGGGAAGTCGGGGTCGGCGATGATCACTTCGTCGATGCGCTCTCCGGCCAGCACCTCGCTCAGCTGATCGAGCTGCCCCAGCGAGCGAAGCCCGTTCTCCGGACGCGGGGTGAGCGAGATGTAGCCGACCAGATCGACCCGCGTGCGGGACCGGCCCCCCAGCGCGTGCGCGACCGCTTCGATGTGCTGGCCCGAACCGACCAGCAGCGCTCGGCGCCGGTATCCGGCCCGCTCCAGCATCTGGCCGGTCACGCGGGTGTAGAGCTCGCGCAGGCCCGAGAGGTAGACGGTTCCGAAGAACAGCGACCCGTAGAAGATGTAGTAGCTGGAGAAGTGCTCGCCGTTGGCCAGTGCGAACACCAGGGCGATCACCGTGCTCTGGAACAGGGCTGAGACGATCTTGGCCAAACCGGGGCGCCGGGGCCGGTCGGCGTACAGGTCCGCGCGGGCGAACATCAGCACGGTGATCAGATACGCGAAGGCCAGCGCGGGCCGAGTGTCGGTCCAGGCCACGCGAAGCCCGAAGCTGCCCTCCAGCAGCAGCTTGACGCTGATTGCGGTGAACAACGCGGCAGTGACGCCGATGAAGTCCAGCGCCAGCAGCGACATCACCCGGATCAGCCGCCGCAGGGTCTCCCACCGCAGCAGGAACATGAGCACCGGCGGGCGCTTGCGCCTCACGTCACGGTCGGGCAGGCCTGTCGTTACAGAGCCGCGGTAGGCACCGTTGCTGGGACTGTCTATGGCCTCTTTATGGTCGATCATCACTCACAGCAGGGGCCAGTCGTACTCCCCGCACCTAAGTAACGGTATCCCGACAGCGAAGTTACGAAGTAGATGGCTCCACGAGCCCGGTTTGGACAGGCCGCGCCGGAGGCTTAGAGTGCCGCTCCGACCAGCGCCTGCACGCCGGAGTTCTCGATCGTACGGCGCAATCCCTCCTTGAGATTGATCTCCGGTTCCCAGCGGAGAATCTCGCGGGCCAGGCTGATATCGGGCTGGCGGACCTGCGGATCGTCGACCGGCAGCGCCTCGTACACGATCTCGGAGCTCGACCCGGTCGCCTCGATGACCTCCTTGGCGAGCTCCAGCAGGGTGAACTCGTTCGGGTTGCCGACGTTGACGGGGTCGTGATAACCGGACTCCGCCAGCGCGATGATCCCGCGGATGAGATCGTCCACGTAACAAAACGACCGCGTCTGCGAGCCGTCGCCGAACACCGTGATCGGGCGGTCCTGCAGCGCCTGGCGCAGGAACGTGGGGATCGCGCGTCCGTCGTGGGGCCGCATGCGCGGCCCGTAGGTGTTGAAGATCCGGACGATCGCGGTGTCGACACCCTGCTGTCGGTGGTAGGCCATGGTCAGCGCTTCGGCGTAGCGCTTGGCCTCGTCGTAAACACCCCGCGGGCCGATCGGGTTGACGTTGCCCCAGTAGCTCTCGGGCTGCGGGTGCTTCTCGGGGTCGCCGTAGACCTCGCTGGTGGAGGCGGTGAGGAAGCGGGCCCGGTGGCGCTTGGCCAACCCCAGCGTGTGGTGCGTGCCATAGGAGCCGACCTTCAGCGTGTGCAGCGGCAGGCGCAGATAGTCGATCGGCGAGGCCGGCGACGCCAGGTGGTACACGAAGTCGATCGGCTCGTCGACGAAATACGGCTCGATGATGTCGATGCTGCGGTGCACGAAGCTGTCGGTCCGGATGTGCTCGATGTTCGCCAGCGAGCCCGTCTCGAGGTTGTCGACGCACAGCACGCGGTGGCCGCGCGCGAGCAGCTCGTCGCACAGATGCGAGCCGAGGAAGCCGGCTCCGCCGGTGACCAGACACGTTGCCATTCCCGGCAATCTACCTACCCGTGGGAATTCGAGGCCGGTGGGCTCAGCCCGACGCGTGGCTGCGGCGCAGGACATGTGCGTCGCCGCGCCGGATCGTCACTCTCGCGGCGTCGAGGTGCTCGAGCAGCGCCTGCGCGAACTTGCGTGAGGTCCCGAGCTCGTCGCGGAGCTGGGCGAGGGTGATGGCGCCGTCGTGGCGACCCGCGGCGGCGACGGCGCGGCGGGTGACCTCGGCGAGGGCGTCGGGGTGGTAGTGCAGCGTCTGGGAGACCCGCACCGCCCGGCCGGCTGCGCGCAGGGCGGTCAGGTCCCCGGCGTCGAGCTCGGCCGCCAGGGGCGGCTCGAAGCCGGCCTCGAGCAGGCGGCGCTCGAGCTCCAGGGCCGAGGCGCTCAGCGGCGCCGGCGTGGCTGGAGCGCCGGCCGCCGGCGCGGGGGTCGCCGCCGGTTGGGCCACCGGCAACGGCTCGCCGCGTGACAGACGGCGCAGGTCCAGCAGCCGCTCCCGGCTGGGACCGTGCTTGCGGGGGTGGGGGTCGAGCACCACGCCTCCACCGAGCGTGTCGGGCGGAGCGATCCGCCGCACCACCAGGCGGTCGGCGGCGGCGGCGATCAGCGGCGACTCGAGCCGGATCTGCCAGAAGTTCCCGCCCAGCCACGCCAGGCGGGCCGGCGCCTCCCGCGTGCCGTGGTGGATCTGGACCCGCTCGCCGTGCTGGGGCTCGGCGTCGGCGAACTGCAGCTCGGCGTCGATCAGGTAGGTCTCCCGCACCTCGCTCTCTGCGCTCGCGTCGCTCGTAGGACCGAGGACGACATCGCCCCGGGCCACCTCCGCCACCGACAGGCCGCCCAGGTTGACCGCTACGCGCTGGCCGGCGGCGGCTGATGGCACCGGCCGATCGTGGACCTGGACCTCGCGGGCGCGGGCCTGGCGCGCCCCCGGAAACAGCACCAGGGGATCGCCGCGGGCGATCTGGCCCGACCACAGCGTGCCGGTCACGACGGTGCCCGCGCCCTTGATCGTGAACGCCCGGTCGACGTGCAGGCGGGCCGGCCGCATCGGGCGCGCGGGGCCGCCGGCGGAGTCCGAGCCGGTTTCGGCACGGCTCGGCGTCTGCGCCGCCACGCGGTCCAGTGCCTCGCGCAGCGCCTCGAGGCCGTGTCCGGTCCGCGCCGAGACCGCCACCAGCTCGGCGTCGGGCAGCAGCTCAGAGGCCTCGAGCATGGCCAGCTCGGGGTCGGCCAGATCGCTCTTGGTGATCGCCACCACGCCGCGCCCGACGCCGAGCGCCGTCAGCACGGCGGCGTGCTCGCGGGTCTGGGGCATCACTCCGTCGTCGGCGGCGATCGCCATCAGGTACAGGTCGACACCGGTGGCGCCGGCCACCATGGTGCGCACGTAGCGCTCGTGGCCGGGCACGTCGACGATCGACAGCGCCCGTCCCGACGGCAGGGCCAGGCTGGCGTAGCCGAGCTCGATCGAGATCCCCCGCGCGTGCTCCTCCGGGAGCCGGTCGGGATCGATCCCGGTCAGCGCCCGGATCAGCGCCGACTTGCCGTGATCGATGTGTCCGGCCGTCCCCAGGGTCAGCGGCGCGTCGCTCATGCGCCGGCGAGCGCCCGGCGCACGGCCGCCAGCACCAGGTCGACCTCCGCGTCGGTCAGCGTCCGGGGATCGAGCAGCACCCGGCCGTCGTGGACCCGGGCGATCACCGGTGGATCGCCGTGGCGCAGGGCCGCCGCGAGCCCCGCCGGCTCGCCGCCCGCCGCGAGCGCCACCGCCGGACCCTCGAGCTCGGTCACCGGTAGCGCCCCGCCCCCCACCCGCGACTGCGTGCGGACGATCTCCGCGCCCTCGCCGATCCCCTCGCGCAACCGCGCCGCGCGTGCCGCCAACACCGCCTCGGACTGGTCGAGCATCGCCAGCACCGGGATCTCGCGCGCGAGCCCGCGGGGGATCGCGGAACAGCATCAGCGTCGCCTCCAGGGCGGCCAGCGAGAGCTTGTCGATCCGTAGCGCTCGCGCCAGGGGATGCTCGCGGGCGGCGGCCACCGCCTCCCGCGTCCCCAGCACCAGACCGGCCTGGGGCCCGCCCAGAAGCTTGTCGCCCGAGCAGCACACCAGGGCCGCCCCCGCCGCGATCGACCGTTTCAGGTCGGGCTCGCCGCCGAGCGCGAGGATCGCGGACGCGGGCCCGTCCCCGGCCAGCACGCCCGAGCCGACGTCGTCGATCACCGGCGCGCCGAGCCCGCAGAGATCCTCGATCGAGACCTCCTGCACGAATCCGAGCGTGCGGAAGTTGGACTGGTGCACGCGCAGGATCGCGCCGACCGGACCGGCGCGCGGCGGCGCTCAGCGCTCGCTCGTAGTCGCGCCGGTTGGTCCGGTTGGTGGTCCCCACCTCGATCATCGTCGAGCCCGACTGGGCGATCACCTCCGGGATCCGGAAGCCGCCACCGATCTCCACCAGCTGACCCCGGGAGACGATCACCGCCCGGCCCGGACCGGCCAGGGCGGCGGTGGCCAGCAGCACCGCGCCGGCGCCGTTGTTGACCACGATCGCGTCCTGCGCCCCGGTCAGCTCGCCCAGCAGGGCCGCCACGTGGGCGTGCCGGGAGCCGCGCTCGCCCGACTCCAGGTCCAGCTCCAGATTCGTATAGCCGGCCGCCACGCGCGCCACCGCCGCCCGGGCGCTGTCGGCCAGCGGCGCGCGGCCCAGATTGGTGTGCACGATCACGCCGGTGGCATTGATCACCGGCCGCAGTGACGCGGATGAGAGGGTGGCCAGGTGACCGCGGGCGAGCTGCAAGAGACTCACCTCCGCGTCGGCCTCGGCAATCAGCAAAGACCTCTGCTCATCGATCGCACGCCGTGCGGCAGCCACCGCCAGCGCATGCGGCGCGTCGAGCTCGGCCGCGAGCTCGTGCACCGCCGGCAGCGCCCTCAGCTCGGCGTCACGCCGTCCACCCACGCGCCCTCTTCCTTCTTCCAGATCGGCGCTTGGGCCTTGATCTCGTCGATGATCTCGCGCGCCCCGGCGAACGCCTCGGCCCGGTGCGGGGCGGACGCGGCGACCGCGACCGACGCCTCCGACAGCGCCACCACCCCGATCCGGTGCTCGGCCGCGGCGGCGCACAGGCCGTGGCGCTCGATCGCCGCCTGCACGATCTGCTCGATCCGCCGCTCCGCCATCGGAACGTAGGCCTCGTAGTCAAGCTCGGCCACCTCGCGGGTGACCCCGGTGAACGTGACCACGGCACCGGCGCGGGGATCGCGGACCCGCTCGATCAGCGGGTCGAGGGCCAGCGCCTCGTCGGTCACCCGGACGTGGGCGACGCCGACCGAGCCGCCCGAGACCGGCGGGATCAGCGCGATCTCGTCGCCCGGATGCAGCGTCTCGCCGGCGTCGGCGTACTCCTGGTTGACCGCCAGCACCACCGGCACCCCGTCGGTCAGCGACCGCATCCGGTCCAGCGCGTCGCGCACCAGCGCCCCCTCGGGCAGTTCGAGCGCCACCTCGTCGGCGCCGGCGCGCTCACGCAGACCGGCGAACAAACGGACTCTGACCTGCATCTCAGACAGAGGCTACGCCGTCGGAGCCGCCACTCGGAGTCAAATCCTGTCGTCTGGCGTAAGAATCTGACTCCGAGTCGCGCCTCGCGAACGCGCCGGTAATCTCTCACCCAGGATGGCCACCGCCGACGAGCACCGCACGATCGCCCCCATCGTCGGCCCCGACGACCCCCGGCACTTCACCGACTCCGGGATCGAGATCCAGCCCGCCTACGACGAGCACGACCTTCCCGACGACCTCCCCGCCAGGCTCGGCCAGCCCGGCGAGTACCCCTACACCCGCGGCATCCACCGCGACATGTACCGCCGGCAGCTCTGGACCATGCGCCAGTACGCCGGCTACGCCAGCGCCAAGGAGTCAAACGAGCGCTACCGCTACCTGCTCTCCAAGGGCTCGACCGGGCTCTCGATGGCGTTCGACCTGCCCACCCAGCTGGGGCTGGACTCCGATGACCCCCGCTGCCTGGGCGAGGTCGGTCGCACCGGGGTGGCGATCGACACGATCGACGACATGCGGACCGCGTTCGATCAGATCCCCCTGGACCAGGTCTCCACCTCGATGACCATCAACGCGCCCGCCAGCGTGCTGCTGCTCCTCTACGAGCTGGTGGGCGAGGAGCAGGGGGTGGCATCCGAGCAGCTGCGCGGCACCACCCAGAACGACATCCTCAAGGAGTACATCGCCCGCGGCAACTACATCTACCCGCCCGAGGGCGCGATCCGCCTGACCACCGACCTGTTCGCGTACTGCAACGAGCGGGTGCCGAAGTGGAACACGGTCTCGATCAGCGGCTATCACTTCCGGGAGAAGGGCTGCTCCGCGGTCCAGGAGGTTGCCTTCACCCTGGCCAACGGCATCGCCTACGTACAGGCGGCGCTCGACGCGGGCCTGGAGATCGACCGCTTCGGGCCGCGCCTGGCCTTCTTCTTCAACGGCCACAACAACGTCTTTCAGGAGGTGGCCAAGTTCCGCGCGGCGCGCCGGATGTGGGCCGAGATCATGCGCGAGCGCTTCGGCGCCCAGGACGAGCGCTCCTGGCGGCTGCGGTTCCACACCCAGACCGGCGGGGTGACCCTGACCGCCCAGCAGCCCGAGAACAACATCGTCCGCGTCGCGCTGCAGGGCTTCGCCGCCGTCTGCGGGGGCACCCAGTCGCTGCACACCAACGGCTTTGACGAGGCGCTGGCGCTGCCCACCGAGCGCGCCGCCAAGATCGCGCTGCGCACGCAGCAGATCATCGGCCACGAGTCGGGCGCCGCCGACACCGTGGACCCGTTCGCGGGGTCCTACTTCGTGGAGGCGCTGACCGACGAGATCGAGCAGCGGGCCCGCGAGCTGATCGACAAGATCGACGCGCTGGGCGGCTCGGTCCACGCGATCGAGTTCATGACGGCCGAGATAGAGGAGTCGGCCTTCGGCTACCACGAGCGCTACCGGACCGAGCAGGACATCGTCGTCGGCGTCAACAAGTTCGTCGAGGACTCGCTCGAGGTGACCGACATCCTGCGCGTCGACCCCGAGTCAGAGCGCCAGCAGCTCGAGCGCCTCAAAGCGTTCAAGGCCGACCGCGACCAGGCCCTGATCCAGCGCCGCCTGGAGGAGGTCCGCGAGTGCGCCCGCGGCACCGACAACCTGCTGCCGGTGCTGCGCGAGGCGCTCAAGGACCGCTGCTCGCTGGGCGAGGTGTGCGGCGCCATGCGCGACGTGTTCGGCGACTACCACCCCTCGTTCTAGACCGCGGTCCGATGCTCGCCCCTCGCCGTCGCCTTCTCGAACTTCATCCTGGCCATCCACATCCTGGCCGCGATCGTCGGCTTCGGGGTGGTGTTCGCCTATCCGCTGCTGCTCAGCGCCGCCTCGCGCTCCGAGCCGACGGCGCTGCCGTGGCTGCTGCGCGGCCGCCAGCTGATCGGGCGCTACTTCGTCAACCCCGGCCTGCTGGTGCTCCTGCTGGCGGGCATCTACCTGGCCAGCGACGAGCACCAGTGGAGCAACTTCTACGTCGGCTGGGGAGTGGTCGCGGTGATCGCCATCGGCGCCCTCGAGGGCTCGGTGATCATCCGCACCGCGGGCACGCTGGCCGGGCTGGCCGAGCGTGACCTGGCCGGCACCGCGGTCCCCAGCGGTGGCCGGCGCACCAGCGCGACCTGGAGCCCCGAGTACACGGCGGGCCTACGGAGGCTGACCAACGCGGGGCTGGCCGTGCAGGCGATCGTGGTGGTGACGGTGTTCCTGATGGCCACCCACGCGGGCGCCTGAGCGACAGCGCCGCCGGCGTGCGCCGGGCCCGGCGTGCAACGCCCCGGCGATGTGAAGGACTCGGCTGCGGATGGGCGAAACCCGATCCATGACCATTCACGAGGCCAGCCGCACCCTGGTCAAGTCCCACCCGGAACTGTGGGCCGAGTGCAGCGATGCTGCCTCGCTGGCGCGTCACCTGGATCGCTTCGGGGAGATCCGCATCACGAGGCTCGAGCCGGAAACCGCCGTTGCCTGGGAGGGCGAACGCGCGAGCGGCACGGTGCGGCTCGAGCCGTCGGGATGGGGAACCCGGGTGATCCTGACCGCGACCGCGGTTGCGCCCCAGACGTGCCCGACGCGGTGAGCGGCGAGTCGCCCAGTGGCCGCGTGGGGCGCTGGATCGGCCGGCTACGGCGCCCGCGCTCCGCCGGTGCGCCCGCCCGGGCCGTCTCTGAGCCCGGTCGCGCCCCCGCCGGTGCGCAGTCACCGCCCCGCCGCCTCACGCCCTGACGGGAGCGCTCGACAGCCTCGGCCGGGCGCACCACCGGCCCTACTCGCGCGGCTGAGGCAGGCGTCACCGCGGCGCCGCGATCTTGACTTTGCCAACCGGGGTCATATAGGTTCAGCGCGCAGGTAAACGTAACTGGGGCTCGGCGGGGCATGGATAACGAAGACGATCGCAGTGGCTGCGTCGACGCCGGCGCCATCCACGCGACGCTTCGGCCGGCGATCCCCAGAAATCAAACAGGAGGATTGGCATGAGGTGGTCCCGTATCAAGCGTCCGAGCCCTGCGCTCGTCGTGTCAGTAATCGCTCTGGTCGTTGCCATGGGCGGCACCAGCTACGCGGCGTTCAGTCTGCCCAACAACAGCGTCGGCAACAAGCAGCTCAAGAACAATTCGGTGGGCAATCGCAAGCTCCAGAACGGATCGGTGGGCAACGCCAAGCTCAGGAAGGGGTCCGTGAGCGGGGCCAACATCCAGGCCGGCGCGATCACCGGCTCAAACCTCAACCTCGGCGCGCTGGGCACCGTTCCGTCGGCCACTCACGCCAACAGCGCGGACAGCGCCACCAACGCCACCAACGCCACCAACGCCGCCAGCGCGGTCACCGCCAGCAGGCTGGGCGGCGTCCAGTACGTGAGCTCGGCATCGATCACGAACTTTGCCATGACTCAGAACTTCGGTCAGGCCACGTGCCCCACCGGGCTCTTCGTCTCCGGCGGCGGGGTGTTCGGCAGCGCCGGCCTTTCGCAGTCCGTCAACGGGTCGTTCCCATTCAGCTCGACCACGGCGAATACGCCATCGGATTCCTGGGGTGCCTATATGAACAACAACTCAACCACGAACGCCTCGTTCACCGTGTACGCGATCTGCGTCCCCGAGTCCAACGCGATCTCGTCGTTCGTGCGCCACGCCCCGACCAAGACCAAGTAGCACTCCCAGCATCGCCGCGCCAGCGGCACGACGCACCGCGGCCGGGGCCTCAGGGCTCCGGCCGCGCGCGTGGGAGAGCCACCCCGCCAAGGCCACGGCGATCGCCGGGCGGAACGCCTAAACTCGCCCGCCATGCGTGACCAGGCCCCGGAGACCTACGAGGAGAAGCTGGCCCAGCTTCAGGAGCTCCGCGAGGAGGCCGTGCACTCCGGAACCCAGGCGGCGGTCGAGAAGCAGCACGAGAAGGGCAAGTTCACCGCCCGCGAGCGCGTGGAGAAGCTGCTTGACCCGGGCTCCTTTCAGGAGCTCGACACGTTCATGCGCCACCGCACGCTGGACTTCGACATGCAGAAGAACCGCCCCTGGGGCGATGCCGTGGTCACCGGCCACGGGACCATCGACGGGCGCCGGGTGTGCGTCTTCAGCCAGGACTTCACCGTGTTCGGCGGCTCGCTGGGCGAGGTGATGGCCGAGAAGATGTGCAAGATCATGGATCTGGCGGCCAAGATCGGCTGCCCCGTGATCGGGATCAACGACTCCGGCGGCGCCCGGATCCAGGAGGGGGTGGTCTCCCTGGGCGCCTACGGCGACGTGTTCCTGCGCAACGTCGCCTCCTCCGGGGTGATCCCCCAGATCAGCCTGATCATGGGCCCGTGCGCCGGCGGGGCGGTGTACTCCCCGGCCATCACCGACTTCATCTTCATGGTCAAGGAGACCTCGCACATGTTCATCACCGGTCCCGAGGTGATCAAGACCGTGACGGGCGAGGAGGTCGGGTTCGAGGAGCTGGGCGGCGCCATGAGCCACAACTCCAAGTCCGGGGTGGCCCACTTCGCGTCCGACGACGAGACGGCGTGCCTGGAGGATTGCCGTTACCTGCTCTCCTTCCTGCCTCAGAACAACCTCGAGATCCCGCCGCGGGTGATGCCCACCGACGATCCGCTGCGCGAGGATCCCGAGCTCGACACGGTCGTCCCGGACAGCCCCAACAAGCCCTATGACATGCGCAACGTCATCCGCTTGGTGGTCGACGACGGCGAGTTCCTGGAGGTCCACGAGCACTTCGCGCGCAACATCGTGTGCGGCTACTCGCGGTGCAACGGCTACTCGGTCGGGATCGTCGGCAACCAGCCGGCGCAGCTGGCCGGCGTGCTGGACATCAACTCCTCCGAGAAGGCCGCCCGCTTCATCCGCACCTGCGACGCCTTCAACATCCCGATCATCACCTTCTGCGACGTGCCGGGCTTCCTGCCCGGAACCACCCAGGAGTGGGGCGGGATCATCCGCCACGGCGCCAAGCTGCTCTATGCCTACGCCGAGGCGACCGTGCCCAAGATCACGATCATCACCCGCAAGGCGTACGGCGGCGCCTACGACGTGATGGGGTCAAAGCACCTGGCGGCGGACTTCAACTTCGCCTGGCCCACCGCCGAGGTCGCGGTGATGGGCCCCGAGGGCGCGGTCAACATCATCTACCGCCGCGACATCACGTCGTCGCCGACGCCCGACATGCGCCGGCAGAAGCTGATCAACGACTACAAGGCGCATTTCGCCAACCCCTACGTCGCGGCCGAACGGGGCTACATCGACGATGTGATCATCCCGCACGAGACGCGCCCCAAGATCATCACCGCGCTCGAGACGCTGCAGACCAAGCGCGAGCCCGGACCCAAAAGAAAGCACGGAAACATTCCGTTGTAGACGTCACAGGTTGACCGTCGCGGCCGCCACCGCGCCGTCGCGCCACGCCTGGAGCGCCGCCGCCGCCACCGCCAGGTCCTGGATCGCCAGTCCGGTCGAGTCGAACATGGTCACGGCCGCCGGCCCGGGCCGGCCGGGAGCCTTCCCCGCCAGCACCGCGCCGAGCTCTGAGACCTGGTCGCGCCCGACCAGCCCGGCCTCGATCGCGCCGGTCAGCTCGCCGCCGTGGGACGCCTGCTCCCACTCGTCGCAGAACAGCGTGCAGGAGGCCACGGCGCCGATGGTGGCCTCGGCCTTGCCGGGGCCGTCGGCGCCGAGCATGTTCAGATGCCGGCCCGGGCGCAGATCGCCGGCGTCGATCACCGGTGCGGCGCCCGGGGTCACGCAGCAGACGATCTCGGCCCGGGCGGCCTCTTCGCGGCTCCCGGCGCGCCAGCCCAGCTCGTCGGCGATCGGAGCGGGCCGCGCCGGCGTCGGGGTCCGAGCACACTCCGGGGCCGTAACCGGCGGCGGCGAGGCAGCGAGCGGTCCAGGCGCCGTGGCGCCCGCAGCCGATGATCCCGACGGTCCGCGCGTCCGCCGCCGCCAGCGCCCGCGTCGCCACCGCCGCCACCGCGCCCGTCCGCAGGGCCGTGACCGAGCGCGCGTCGAGCAGCATCAGCGGCTGGCCGGTCTCGGCGTCGGACAGGCAGATCACGCCGGTGACGGTGGGCAGGCCTCGAGCGGGGTTGGCGGGAAACGAGGTGATCCATTTCAGCAGCGCCAGGCCGTCGCCGCGGGCGGGCATGGCCCGGAAGTCCCCGAACGGCGGGCTGGGCAGATACACCTTGGCCGGCATCACCCAGTCGCCGGCGTGCAGGTGCAGGAATGCGTCGCGCACCCGGTCGATGGCCGCCGCTGGCGACACCGCCCGCAGCACGGCGTCGTGATCGAGGACCGGGAGGGAGGGCACGGGCGGCTCACGATACCCTCGGGCGCGATCGTGAACCGTCGTCCCAGGCTCAGCATCGTCGCCCCCGATGCCTCCCCGGAGGAGGCCGCCGCGGTGGTGGCCGCGCTGGAGCGGTTCATGCGCGTCACCGCCCCGCGGCGGGTACCGCCCCCGCCACCGGGGAGCGCATGGCAGCGGGCCGCGCTGGCGGAAGGAGTCGCGCGCCAGCCGTATGCGCCGTACCCCTGGCATTAGCCGGCTGGTTGCCTGCGCTGCCGTGGCGATCGCGATCGGCGCGTTCGGCCCGGCCGCGGGCGCGGTCCTCGCCCATGCGGTCACGGTGCACGGACCGCCGACCGCGGCCTTCACCGTGTCCGGGGCCAACGTCGCGGTCGGCTCGCCGGTCTCGTTCGACGGCTCCGGCTCCAGCGAGGCCGGCGCCTCGATCACGTCCTATAGCTGGAACTTCGGCGATGGAACGTCGGCGGCCGGGGCGAGCACCAGCCACGCCTATGCCCTGCCCGGCACCTACACGGTCACGCTGACGGTGACCGACCCGTTCGGCGCCTCCGCCAGCTCCAGTCAGACGGTCATGGTGTCGAGCGTCGCGTCCGCCGTGATCGCGCAAATCGGCGGCCAGGCGATCGTCGGTGACCCGCTCTCCTTCAGTGGTGCCTCGTCTCAGGACACGGGCTCATCGCTGACCGGCTATCGCTGGAGCTTCGGCGACGGCGGGCACGCCAGCGGGGTGTTGGCGACGTATACCTACGCGAAGCCGGGCGCCTACGACGTCACGCTGACCGTGACCGATGCCACCGGTGGGATGTCGACGGCGGCGGTCCCGATCCTGGTGAAAGCACCGTGGATCACCCGGATCGAGGTCAGGAAGGGAAGGAGGTTCGAGCGGCTCGAGGTCACGGTAAATGGACCCGGAGTGCTGGTGTTCCGATCCCGGAGCTTCGGTGTCGGGCGGCCGCGGACGATCACGATCAAGGCCCGCCTGACCCGCTCCCAACGCGACTGGCTGCTCGTCACGGACCGGCTCGCGATCAAGCTCAACCTCCAGTTCGTGCCCCTCTCCGGCCGGACGGATCGCAGAACCGTGAGGATCGAGCTGAAGCGCTGACCGGGCGCGCACGGGGTCGCGCGTAGACGCGGAATACGTGCACAGGGCGACAAAAGGTCTAAACCGGATTGCCTTTTGGTAGTTTACAGGCAAGCCAGGACAAATCTTTGCTGTCCACCCGGAAGGATCGCGATGGAGCCCGCTTCGCTGGAGACCAAGAAAGCCCCTCGGACCGGTTCCCTGGAGAACCCGGAAATCGTCGAGAACGTCCCGGGCCACGTCATCCCCATCCTGGAGCGGGAATTCGACGACTTCGACACGGAGTCGACGCGCTTTCTCAAAGGTGACCTGCGGGAGGACGATTTCATCAAGTTCCGCCTCAAGCAGGGCGTCTACGGCCAGCGCCAGCCCGACGTGCAGATGGTCCGGGTCAAGCTGCCGATGGGCGGCGTGACCCCCGACCAGCTCGACACCTTCGCTGACGTGATCGAGAAGTACGTGCCGCTGCGCAAGGGCCACATCACCACGCGCCAGAACATCCAGATGCACCACATCCCGCTGCCCGACGCGGCCAAGCTGCTGCGGGAGATCTCCGACACCGGCCTGTCCTCCCGCGAGGGCTGCGGCAACACCATGCGCAATGTGACCGGCGACCCCCGCGCGGGCGTGATCGCCGGCGAGCTGTTCGACATCACCCCGTACGCCGGGCGCCTACGTGCGCTACTTCGTGCGCCATCCCACCACGCAGGCGATGCCCCGCAAGGTCAAGACCGCGTTCACGGCCACCGACGACGACAACGCGATCACCGGCATTCATGACATGGCCTTCATTCCCCGGATCCGCGACGGCGTCCGCGGCGTCGAGGTCAAGGTCGGCGGCGGCACCTCGATCATGCCGCGCATCGCCCCCACGCTGTACGAGTTCGTCGAGCTGGACAACGGCGACTACCTCAAGGTCACCGAGGCGTGCATGCGGATCTTCGACCGCCAGGACTTCCTGCGGGTCAACCGGGCCCGCGCCCGGATCAAGGTCCTGATCGACAAGATCGGGATCGACGCGTTCCGTGACCTGGTGGAGCAGGAGCTGGAGGGCGACTGGGTCGCCGAGCGCGACTTCTCGGTCGACGAGATCCTGCTCCACACCAACGAGGAGGCCAACGCCCCGCACGCCGGCCATGCCCACGAGAGCCCCAACGGCGACCGGCGCGAGTTCGATCATTTCATGGAGTCCAACGTGCAAGCCCAGCGCCAGCGCGGTTTCTCCACGGTCGAGGTCAAGGTCCGGCGCGGCGACCTCACCCCCGAACAGCTGCGCGGGCTGGGCGAGATCATGCGTCGCTACTCCGGCGGCTTCGCCCGGACCACGGTGCACCAGAACCTGGTCCTGCGCTGGGTCCGCCACGAGTCGGTCTATGAGGTGTGGCGGGCGCTGGGCGAGCTCGAGCTGGGCGACGCCGGGGCCGATGAGGTCACCGACGTGGTCAGCTGCCCCGGCACCGACTCCTGCAAGCTCGGCATCACCAGCTCCATGGGGCTCAATCAGGCCGTCCAGGACCGGGTCGTGGGGATGGAGATCGAGGATCCGCTGACCCGGCAGATCCACATCAAGATGAGCGGCTGCCCCAACGGGTGCAGCCAGCATCACATCGCCGACATCGGCTTCTACGGCGCCTCGATCAAGGTCGGCGAGCGGACCATTCCGGCCTACATCCCGCACGTCGGCGGGGCCTACGAGGGCGGCGAGGTGCGCTACGGCCAGCGGCTCAAAGCGCGGCTCCCGGCCAAGCGGGTTCCCGAAGCGGTGGAGCGCTGGCTACGCTTCTATGAGAGCGAACGCAACGACGGCGAGCCGTTCCGGGCTTTTGCGGACCGCGTCGGAGCGCAGCAGTTCGAATTGCAGGTGAAGGACCTGACGATGCCAATCGAATTCAGCCTCGACAACATGAACCACTTCATCGACTTCAACCGCCAGGGCCAGTTCGAGGTCCAGCGCGGCGAGGGCGAATGCGCCGTATGACCACCACCTCTCCCGATCTGGAGAATGCCACCGCCCGCGAGGTGCTCGCCTACGGCGTGGAGCGCTTCCACCCCCGGCTGACGCTCGCCTGCTCCTTCCAGAAGGAGGAGTCGGTGCTGTTCCACATGCTGTCGGAGATCGAGGCGGGGGTTCGGGCGTTCACCATCGACACCGGGGTCCTGTTCCCCGAGACGCTCGCGACCCAGAAGCGCTTCGAGGAGCGGTTCGGTCTGCAGATCGACGTGCTCGACGCCCGGAGCCCCGACGAGCCCTGGACGGCGAGCCGCTGCTGCGGCGCGGCCAAGGTGCAGGCGCTGGAACGCGGCCTCGCCGACGTCGACGCCTGGATCACCGGTATCCGCCGCGAGCAGGCCCCCACGCGGGCGGCAGCGCCCAAGTTCGAGCGCGATGAGGGGCGCGGGATCTGGAAGCTCAACCCGCTCGCCGACTGGACCGAGAAGGATCTGTGGCGCTACATCTTCGAGCACGATCTTCCCTACCATCCGCTGCACGATCAGGGGTATGCGTCGATCGGCTGTGCCCCGTGCACGCTGCCCGGTCAGGGCCGCGAGGGCCGGTGGGTCGGCCAGGACCGGACCGAGTGCGGAATCCACGTGGTGAATCCCGCCGCTCACCCCCAGCACCTCACATGAACCCGCTGCATTACGAGCTGTCCCACCTCGAGGTCCTCGAGGCGGAGTCGATTCACATCTTCCGCGAGGTCGCGGCCGAATTCGAACGCCCGGTCCTGCTGTTCAGCGGCGGCAAGGACTCGATCATCCTGCTCCGGCTCGCCGAGAAGGCGTTTCGCCCGGGGAAGTTCCCGTTTCCGATCATGCACGTGGACACGGGCCACAACTTCCCCGAGGTGATCGAGTTCCGTGACCGGATCGTCTCGCAGCTCGGTGAGCGGCTGATCGTGGCCAACGTGCAGGACTCCATCGACCAGGGCCGGGTGGTCGAGGAGACCGGTCCGCGCGCCTCCCGCAACCGTCTGCAGACCACCACGCTGCTCGACGCGATCGAGGCCAACGGCTTCGACGCGGCGTTCGGCGGCGCGCGACGGGACGAGGAGCGTGCCCGCGCCAAGGAGCGGATGTTCTCCTTCCGTGACGACTTCGGCCAGTGGGATCCCAAGCGCCAGCGCCCCGAGCTGTGGTCGCTGTTCAACGGGCGCATCCGCAAGGGCGAGCACGTCCGCGTGTTCCCGATCTCCAACTGGACCGAGCTCGACGTGTGGCAGTACATCGCCACCGAAGGGCTCGAGGTGCCCTCGATCTACTTCTCGCACTCGCGTCAGGTCTTCCAGCGCGACGGGATGCTGTACGCCCACAACGACTTCATCGAGCTGATCGACGGCGAGACCCTGTTCGAGGAGTCGGTTCGCTACCGGACCGTGGGCGACATGACCTGTACCGGCGCGGTCCGCTCGCGGGCCAGCTCGCTCGAGCAGGTGGTGGCCGAGATCGCCGCCACCCGGATCACCGAGCGGGGCGAGACCCGGGCCGATGACCGCGCCACCGAGGCCGCCATGGAGGACCGCAAGCGCGAGGGATACTTCTAACCCGTGAGCACCGGGCAGGTGGGATCCGATTCAACCAACGGCTACGCCGTCCGCCGGCGCACCAGCGAGTTGCTGCGCATCGCCACCGCGGGTTCGGTCGACGATGGCAAGTCGACGCTGATCGGCCGTCTGCTGCACGATTCCAAGGCGATCCTGGAGGATCAGCTCGAGCACGTCCAGCAGACCTCCGAGCGCCGGGGTGACGGCTATTTGAACCTGGCCCTGCTCACCGACGGCCTGCGGGCCGAGCGCGAGCAGGGGATCACCATCGACGTGGCCTACCGCTACTTCCAGACCCCGCGCCGGAAGTTCATCATCGCCGACACCCCGGGCCACGAGCAGTACACCCGCAACATGGTCACCGGCGCCTCCACCGCGGACCTGTCGATCGTGCTGGTCGATGCTCGCAAGGGGGTCAGCGAGCAGACGCGGCGCCACGCCTTCATCTCCTCGCTGCTGCGGATCCCGCACGTGGTGGTGTGCGTGAACAAGATGGACCTGGTCGGTTACGACGAGGACGTCTTCTACACCATCCTCGAGGAGCTCAGCGACTGGGCCGCCCGCCTGCAGATCCCCGACATGACGTTCATCCCGATCTCCGCGCTGCACGGCGACAACGTCGTCGACCGCTCGCTGGCGATGCAGTGGTACGGCGGCGCCCCGATGCTCTACCACCTCGAACACGTGGTGATCGCACCCGATCGCAACCTCAACGACGTGCGGTTCCCCGTCCAGTGGGTGATCCGGCCGATGAGCGACGAGCATCACGACTACCGCGGCTACGCCGGCCAGGTCGCCGGCGGGATTCTGCGCCCCGGCCACGAGGTCATGGTGCTCCCGGGTGGCCAGCGCACCACGGTGCAGGCGATCGACTCCTACTCCGGCGAGCTCGAGGCAGCGTTCCCCACCATGTCGGTGGCCCTGCGACTCGCTGATCAGATCGACGTCTCGCGCGGCGACATGATCGTCGAGGCCGAGGATCAGCCGGTCAGCGCGCGCGAGCTCGAGGCGGTCATCTGCTGGATGGACGAGCAGCCCCTGCGGCCGAGGGGGCGCTACACGATCAAGCACACCACCCGCACCGCCAAGGCGATCGTCGAGCAGATCGAGCACCGGGTCGATGTCAACACGCTCGAGCACGTCGCCGCCACGGAGCTGGGGTTGAACGAGATCGGCCGGGTCCTGCTGCGCTGCAGCTCCCCGCTGGTGGTCGATCCGTATTCGCGTAACCGGACCACCGGTAGTTTCATCCTGATCGACGAGTCGAGCAACGACACCGTCGCGGCGGGGATGGTCCTGAGCGCGCAGTAGCCGGCTGGGCGGGTGGGCTCGGTGTCTCCCCGGCCGGTAGAGTGGCCCGCCGTCCATGTTCTCCAAAGTCCTGATCGCCAACCGTGGCGAGATCGCGATCCGCATCATCCGTGCCTGCGAGGAGCTCGGGATCGCCACCGTCGCGGTCTACTCCGAGCTCGACCGCGACGCGCTGCATGTCAAGCGCGCCGGCGAGGCGTATCGGCTCGGCCCGGGCCCGGCCGCCGAGAGCTACCTGTCGATCGAGAAGCTGCTCGACGCGGTACAGCGCTCGGGCGCCGAGGCCGTGCACCCCGGCTACGGCTTCCTGGCCGAGAACGCCGCCTTCGCCAAGGCGCTGGAGGACAGCGGGATCACGTTCATCGGGCCGCCGTCCTCCGCGATCGAGGCGATGGGGTCAAAGACCCGCGCCCGCGAGCTGATGGCCGCGGCCGGAGTCCCGATCGTCCCGGGGACCACCGAGCCGGTGGAGACGGTCGAGGCCGCCCGCAAGATCATCGCCGACACGATCGGCTATCCGGTCGCGGTCAAGGCCGCGGGCGGCGGCGGCGGCAAGGGCTTCCGCGTCGCGCTCACCGAGGACAAGCTCTCTGACGCGTTCGAGGGCGCCGCTCGCGAGGGGGAGAAGTTCTTCGGCGACGCGACCGTGTACCTGGAGCGATACCTGCCTGATCCGCGCCACGTCGAGGTTCAGGTGATGGCCGACCAGCACGGCCACGTGATCCACCTCGGCGAGCGCGACTGCTCGCTGCAGCGCCGCCACCAGAAGCTGATCGAGGAGGCCCCGGCGCCGGCCGTCGACGCGGCGCTGCGCGCGCGGATCGGCAAGATCGCCACCGAGGCGGCGGCCGCGGTCAGCTACACCGGCGCCGGGACGGTCGAGGGCCTGCTCCAGGACGGCGAGTACTACTTCCTGGAGATGAACACCCGTGTCCAGGTCGAGCACTGCGTGACCGAGATGGTGACCGGGATCGACATCGTCAAGACCGGGATCCGGGTGGCGGCGGGCGAGCCGCTGCCGATCGCCCAGGAGGACGTGGAGCTGCGCGGCCACGCCATCGAGTGCCGGGTCAACGCCGAGGACGCCAGCAGGAACTTCGCTCCCGCGCCGGGGGTGATCGCCGCCTACCGCGAGCCGGCCGGCCCCGGCGTCCGCGTCGACTCCGGCGTCGGCCCCGGATCGGAGATCTCGCCCATGTACGACCCCATGGTGGCCAAGCTGATCGTGTGGGACGTCGACCGGGAGGCGGCCACGGCGCGGATGCTGCGCGCGCTGGGTGAGTACGAGATCGAGGGGCTCAAGACGCTGATCCCGTTTCACCGGGCCATCCTGCAGACCGACCAGTGGGCCAACGCCGAGACCTGCCGGGATCTGATCGAGGACCGCAAATGGCTCGGTGCGCTGGCGTTCGAGCCGGCGGCGGCTACGGCTGAGCCGGGCGAGGAGGCGACCGTGGAGCAGACCTACACGGTCGAGGTCTCCGGCAAGCGCTTCGACGTCAAGGTGATCGGCCCGCCGTTCGGGGACGGGATCGCGGTCAACGGCGCCGGCGCGGGCCCGGCGCGGCGGCGGTCGCCCGAAAGCCCCCGCGCCGCAGCGGTGGTGCCGGCGGCGGTGGCGGCGGCGGCGGCGATGCGCTGACGTCACCGATCCAGGGAACCGTCCTCAAGGTCGCGGTGGAGGCCGGCGCCGAGGTCGAGGAAGGGGCGCTGGTGTGCGTGATCGAGGCGATGAAGATGGAGAACGAGATCACCGCGCACAAGTCGGGCACGGTGGCCGAGCTGCCGATCGCCGTCGGCGCTGCGGTCGCCAACGGCGACACGCTCGCGGTCATCAAGGCGGCGGCTGCCGCCGCGGCCGACTAGTTCACAAGCGCCGCAGCACCCCGCGCTGGATCAGCAGCTCGAGCACCGAACCGGAGGCGTCCCCGATCTCCAGCGCGTTGGTGTCGAGCCTCAGCTCGGGGCGCTCGGGAGGTTCGTAGGGCGAGTCGATGCCGGTGAAGTGACGCAGCTCGCCCGCGGCGCGCCTTCTTGTAGAGCCCCTTGGGGTCACGCTTCTCGGCGATGGCCAGCGGCGCATCGACGAACACCTCGAAGAACTGATCGCGGTCGAACAGCACGCGGGCCATCTGGCGCTCGCTGCGGAACGGCGAGATGAACGAGACCAGCACGATCAGACCGGCGTCGACCATCAGCTTGGCCACCTCGGCCACCCGGCGGATGTTCTCCACGCGGTCGGCGTCGGTGAAGCCGAGGTCCCGGTTGAGCCCGTGGCGGACGTTGTCACCGTCCAGCATGTAGGTGTGGTGCCCGCGGCGGTGCAGCTCCGCCTCCACGCGGTTGGCGATCGTCGACTTGCCGGCGCCGGAGAGCCCGGTGAACCACAGCACGCATGGGGTCTGGCCCATCGCCTGGGCCCGGGCGGTCTGATCCACCGTGACCACCTGCCAGCGAATGTTCTCCGAGCGTCTCAGCGCGAACTGGATCAGCCCGGCCCCGACCGTGTCGTTGGTGATCCGATCGATCAGGATGAAGCTGCCGGTATCACGGTTCTCGGCGTAGTGATCGAACGCCACCGGCTGGCTCAGCTCGAGGTCACAGACGCCTATCTCGTTGAGCTCGAGCTTGGTCGCCGCCACGTGCTCCAGCGAGTCGACGTTGAGCTTGTACTTCAGCGGCGCCACGGTGGCGGTGACCGTCTTGGATCCGATCCGCATCACGTAGGTGCGGCCGGGGAGCATCGGCTCCTCGTGCATCCACACGACCGTCGCCTGCAGCAGGTCTGAGACCTGCGGCGGCGCCTGGGCGGCGGCGATCATGTCGCCGCGACTGGTGTCCACCTCGTCGGTCAGGGTGAGGGTCACCGACTGGCCGGCCGAGGCCACGTCCAGGTCGCCGTCGTAGGTGACGATGCGGGCGATCCGGCTCACGCGCCCCGAGGGCTTGATGGCGATCTCATCGCCCGGCCGGACCGCGCCGCCGACCACGGTGCCGGCGAACCCGCGGAAATCGGCGCTGGCGCGGTTGACCCACTGGACCGGCATCCGGAACGGGCTGTCCAGCGCCGAGAGGTCGACCTCGACCGATTCCAGGTACTCCATCAGCGACGGACCCTGGAACCAGGGCATCCGCTCGCCGCCGCTCAGCACGTTCTCTCCCCGCAGCGCCGAGACCGGGATGCAGGTGAAGTTCTCCAGTCCGATCCGCCGCGCCACATCGCCGTAGTCGGCCTCGATCGTCTCGAACGTCTCCTGCGCGTAGTCGACCTGATCCATCTTGTTGACGGCCACCACGACGTGGGGGATGCCCAGCATCGACACCAGGTAGCTGTGGCGGCGCGTCTGGCGCAGGACCCCCTTGCGGGCGTCGATCAGGATGACCGCGCAGTCCGCCGTCGAGGCCCCGGTGACCATGTTGCGCGTGTACTGCTCGTGGCCGGGGGCGTCGGCCACGATGAAGTGACGGCGCTCGGTCGAGAAGTGCCGGTAGGCCACGTCGATGGTGATGCCCTGCTCGCGCTCGGCCGCGAGCCCGTCGGTGAGCAGGGCGAAGTCCAGCTCGTCCCCCTGGGTGCCGTTGCGGCGCGAGTCCGCCTCCAGCGTCGCCAGCTGGTCGGCGTACAGCGCCTGGGTCTCGTACAGGAGCCGCCCGATCAGGGTGCTCTTGCCGTCGTCGACCGAACCGCACAGCAAGAAGCGCAGCAGGCTCTTGCTCTGGTGGGCCTCCAGCAGCGCCGCCAGCTCCGCGTCATGTTCGGGCAGCTCCCGGGGGCCGGATTGCGAGTAGGTGCTCAGAAGTAGCCCTCCTGCTTCTTGCGTTCCATCGAGGCCGAGGTGTCGTGGTCGATGAGCCGCCCCGAGCGCTCCGACGAGGTGGTCAACAGCATCTCGCTGATGATCCCGGGGAGGGTGTCCGCGTCGCTCTCGATGGCGCCGGTGAGCGGGTAGCAGCCCAGGGTCCGGAAGCGCACCTTGCGCATCTCGGGCCGCTCGCCGTCCTTGAGCGGAAAGCGATCGTCGTCGACCATGATCAGGGTCCCGTCGCGCTCCACCACCGGACGCTCCGCCGCCAGGTACAGCGGCACGATCGGGATCTGGTGCAGGTAGATGTAGAGCCACACGTCGAGCTCGGTCCAGTTCGACAGGGGAAAGACGCGAATCGACTCCCCCTTGCGCGTCCGGGCGTTGAACAGGTGCCACAGCTCCGGGCGCTGGTTCTTGGGGTCCCAGCCGTGCTGGGCGGTGCGGAAGGAGAAGATCCGCTCCTTGGCCCGCGAGCGCTCCTCGTCACGCCGGGCGCCGCCGAAGGCGACATCGAAGCGGTGCTCGTCCAGCGCCTGCTTGAGCGCCTCGGTCTTCATGATGTTGGTGTGGACCTCGGAACCGTGGTCGAACGGATTTATGTTCTGCGCCACGCCCTCCTGGTTTACGTGCACCAGCAGCTCGACGCCGAGCGCTCGGGTGATCTCGTCGCGGAACGTGTACATGTCGCGGAACTTCCAGGTGGTGTCCACGTGCAGGAGCGGGAACGGCACCGGCGCCGGATAGAACGCGCGCACCGCCAGGTCGAGCATCACCGCGCTGTCCTTGCCGATCGAGTACAGCATCACCGGCTTCTCGGCCTCCGCCATCACCTCGCGCATCACATGGATGCTCTCGGCCTCGAGCCGCTGAAGGTTTGTTAGTTGATCGAGGTGGTGGGACATGCGAGAAACGTGACAGACCTGCCCAGATGGCGCAAACCGCGCTGCCCGCGAGCCTGGGGGCCGGACCGGACGGGCGGACCCGACGGCGGACCTCCCTCACCGCGAGCGCCCGCCTCGCGAAAAGTGAAGATCACAAGTATGACGCGGATCTGGCTCCGGTTCGCGGCCGAGGCGGGAGTTCTTCGCCGGCGGGTCAGAGCGCGGCGAGGTTGGCGCCGTGGATCCGGCGCTGCTCGGCGCTCGTGGGGGCGCGCGGCAGCGCGGCGGCGCTTGGATCCACCGACAGCCGCTCCAGGTACGCGTCGTCCTCGGCCAGGATCGCCAGCGCCCGCTCGCCGGACTGGGGCGCGCCGTGACCGGGCACCACCCAGGCGGCCTGCTCCACCAGCGGGCGCAGCCGCTCGAGCGTGGCGCGGTAGGCGGTCAGGCCGCCGCCCGGGGAGAGCATCGGGATCTCGACCGGCGACAGGTAGTCGCCGCAGGCCAGGATCCGCAGCCACGGCATCCAGTAGGCGGTTCCGTCGGCGGTGTGGCCGCTGGCCTCATGCAGCTCCAGCTCACGCGTCCCCAGCTCCAGGCGGCCCGGCACCGGCAGCGATTGCAGGGCGCCGAGCGCCAGCGGCCCCCGGCCCTCGACGTAGTGCTCATCGTCGAACGCCCGCAGGCTGCGCTGCGCCTCCCCCGGTTGCGCCGCCAGCCGCGCCACCGTGGCCTCGGCGCAGCCCAGCGAGGCAGCGGGAAAGGCCAGACGCCCGAGCAGGTGATCCCAGTCGCCGTGGGTGCTCAGCAGTCCCGACACCGGGAAGGCGGCCTGCTCCAGCACCTCGGGGAGCGCCCGCAACTCCTCGGGATAGACCGGCGAATCGATCAGGAAGCCCTCCTGATCGGCGCGTACGGCCACGCTGGTGGTCTGCCAAACCTCGCTGACGAACACCAGCACGTCGGCGTGGAGGGCGACGGCGCGCAATCAGCCGACGCCGATGAGCTTGGCCGCCTCCCGGAGGTTGGCGACTTCCGCGTCGGGCTTCTTCTGGCCTGGCTCGAGCTGCTGCTTGGTGCGATTGACCCAGATCACCGGGACCTTCTTCTTCAGAGCCGGCTCGACGTCGTGGAAGTAGCTGGCGGCGATGTGGACCCACCCCTTCTTGGACCCGATCCGCCGTTCGCACTCGGTGAAGTGGGCGGCGTCGGGCTTGTAGGAGCGAACCTGCTGAGCGGTGACCACGAGGTCGAAGTCCAGCGGGATGTGGCGCCGCGTCTGGCCGAGCAGCTTGTCGTCGATGTTGGAGATCAGCCCGATCTTGTGCGTCTTGGCGATCTTCTGGAGGACCGGATTGGTCTCCTTGAACGGCTTCCAGCGCTGGACCGAGTCGGGGAGAAAGCCCGAGCGCGAGGGCTCCAGCGGCCAGCCCATCTGCTTGGCGATCTGCACCGCGGTGCGCCGCAGCACTTCGGCGTAGAGCTCGTACGAGCCCGCCTGGATCTGCTGCTGGACCTCGTGGAAGAGCGGGATCAGCTCGCTGC
Organism: uncultured Solirubrobacterales bacterium; assembly: GCA_963744195.1. Lineage (GTDB taxonomy): Bacteria > Actinomycetota > Thermoleophilia > Solirubrobacterales > Solirubrobacteraceae > Palsa-465. The sequence continues at coordinate 542,135 of CAVUSY010000002.1, read as the reverse complement.
GCTCGATCGTGAAACCGTCTCGCGCCGCCTCGGCGCTGAAGGCCTCGTAGACGCCGGTCTCCCAGTCGATCAGGGTTCCATAGACATCAAAGGTGACAAAGGAGACTGACTTTGGAATTGCCATGGCTGGTGATGATATGACGGCGATCGTGCTGTCTGCGTCTTGGCAGCGGCGCGGCTCGCGTCCCGGCGTCGGCGTGACCTGCCGTTGACCGGGCCAGGCGAGGGCCCCTGGTATCGCCCCGTGGGGCGAATCAATAAAGTGAAAGCCAGATGGACCTACTCGAATATCAGGGAAAACAGCTGTTCGCGCGTCACGGCGTTCCGGTGCCGGAGGGCAAGCCGGCCACCTCCGTACAGGAGGCCGTCGCCGCCGCCGACGAGATCGGCTACCCCTGCGTGGTCAAGGCCCAGGTCCAGATCGGCGGCCGCGGCAAGCTCGGCGGGATCAAGGTCTGCCAGGACCGGGCCGAGGCCGAGACCAACTCCCGGGCGATCCTGGGGATGGACATCCGCGGGCTCACCGTTCACGAGGTGTGGATCGAGGCGGCCTCGGAGATCGCCGCGGAGTACTACGCCTCGGTGGTGTTCGACCGCTCGGCCAAGGCGCCGCTGGTGATGCTCTCCACCAAGGGCGGAATGGACATCGAGCAGGTCGCCGCGGAGAGCCCTGAGGCGATCGCGATGCTCCACGTCGACCCGCTGCTCGGCTTCCAGGACTTCCACGGCCGGCGGCTGGCCTTCGAGGCCGGCGTCGACGCCGACGTGGTGCGGCCGGTGGGCGCGATGCTGGCCAAGCTGTACGACGTGTTCACCGGCGAGGAGGCCACGCTGGTGGAGGTCAACCCGCTGATCATCACCCCGGGCTCCGCCGGCGAAGCCGGCGGACGCGAGGTCAAGGCCCTCGACGCCAAGGTGACCCTGGACGGCAACGCCCTCTACCGCCACGCCGACAACGCCGCCCTCCGGGACCTCTCGGGCGAGGATCCGCAGGAGCGGATGGCCAAGGAGCGCGGACTCACCTACGTCAAGCTCGACGGTGACATCGGCATCCTCGGCAACGGAGCCGGACTGGTCATGTCCACCCTCGACGTGGTGGCCCAGGCGGGCGGCGCGCCGGCCAACTTCCTCGATGCCGGCGGCGGCTCCCGCGCCGACGCCATCACCAGTGCGGTTGAGGTCATCCTCTCCGACCCCAAGGTCAAGGCCGTGCTGTTCAACATCTTCGGCGGGATCACGCGCTGCGACGAGGTGGCCAAGGGCCTGATCGAAGCCTTCGACCAGATCAACCCCACGGTGCCGTTCGTGGTCCGCCTCGACGGCACCAACGATGTCGAGGGCCGCCGGCTGCTGGCCGAGGCCGCGCTGCCCAACGTGTACACGGAGACGACCATGGACGGCGCGGCGGAGAAGGTCGTGGAGCTGGCCAACGCATGAGCATTCTCGTCGACACCGAAACCCGGCTCTGCACCTCGGGCATCACCGGCCGCGAGGGCACCTTCCACTCGCTGCGCAACCGCGACTACGGAACCCAGGTGGTCGGCGGCGTGACCCCCGGCAAGGGGGGCCAGGACGTCGACGGCATCCCGGTCTTCAACACCTTCCACGATGCCGTCGATCGGGTCGGGGCCAATACGGCGATGATCTTCGTGCCGCCCCGGTTCGCCGCCGATTCGATCCTCGAGGCCGAGGACGCCGGCGTCGAGCTGATCATCTGCATCACCGAGGGGATCCCCGCCCACGACGAGCTGCGCGTCTACAACACGCTGCGCAAGAACGGCCGCGCCCGCCTGGTGGGCCCGAACTGTCCGGGGATCCTGTCGCCCGGCAAGGCCAGCGTGGGGATCATCCCGGCCTCCTTCTTCCGCCAGGGCAACGTCGGGCTGGTCTCGCGCTCGGGCACCCTGACCTACCAGATCGGGAACGTGCTGGCCCAGAGCGGCTTCGGCAACTCGTCGATCGTCGGGATCGGCGGCGACCCGGTCCCGGGCACCGACTTCATCGACGTCATCGGGATGTTCGAGCAGGACCCCGAGACCGAGCTGATCGTGATGTGCGGGGAGATCGGCGGCGACGCCGAGGAGCGCGCGGCTGACTTCATCGCCGAGCACGTCACCAAGCCGACGGTCGCCTACATCGCCGGCTTCACCGCTCCGCCCGGCAAGACCATGGGCCACGCCGGCGCGATCGTGTCCGGCTCGCACGGCACCGCCGCCGCCAAGGCCGAGGCGCTCGAGGACAAGGGCGTGCAGGTGGGGCGCACGCCCACGCAGGTCGCCGAGCTGGCGGTCTCGCTGCTCGGCAGCGCCGCCGCTTAGCTCTGGCCTCGGTGGTTCGCCGACCGGCGCGGTAGCCTCGGCCGAGCGTGTCCGACCCGACCCAGCCGATCTCCATCCTCGACGCTCGCCTGGCCGAGATCGATCGCCGTCTGGGCGCGATCCAGACCGGGCTCGTGGCCGAGGAGCCTGACCTCGAGGCCGCCGCGCCCGAGCCTGGCCTCGCAGCGCTTGGAGAGCCGGCCGCGGTCCCGGGCGCTGCCGCCGCCCTCCCGCCGCGCGTCACGCTTTCGCTCGCCGACCCCGCCCCCGCCGGCCCCGGCTGGCCGCGGGCGGCCGACCCGGCCCCCGCAGGCCCCGCCTGGAGTCGGGCGGCCGACCCGGCCCCCGCCGGCTCCGCCCCGCCCCGAGCGGCGGACCTGATCGCCGAGCTGCGAGAGCTGGCCGGCGCCCACGCGCGCCTGCTCGACTCGATGCGCGAGCTCGTCGCCGCCTATGAGCTCGCGATCGCCCAGGCGGACGCGCCCGCGCCGGCCCCATCCGCGCCGGCCCCGTCCGCGCCGGGGCCTGTCCGGGAGCTGAGCCTGTCGGCCGGCCCCCTGAGGTCCACCGAGGCGCTGCGCGGGTTCGAACGGACTCTGTCCGGCATCCCGGAGGTGCGCGGGGTGGAGGTGCGCGGCTACGAGGGCGGCGACCGCGCGATCGTCGACGTGCACCTGATCGACCCGACGTCGTAGTCTTCTGGGCCGTGACCAGCACGATCTCCTTCGCCCGGGGCGCCCCCTCGCTGGACATCATCGACGTCGACGGACTGCGCGCCGCCGCCGAGCAGGCGTTCACCTCCGATCCGGCCGGCATGACCGGCTACGGGACCTCGGTCGGCTATGTCCCGCTGCGGGAGTGGATCGCCGAGCGCCACGGGGTCGACCCCAAGCAGGTGCTGGTCACCAACGGCTCGATGCAGGCCGACGCCTTCCTGTTCGACGCGCTCGTGAGTCCCGGCGACCCGGTGATCGTCGAGCGCCCAACCTACGACCGGACGCTGCTGTCGCTGCGCAACCGCGGCGCCGACGTGCGCATGGTGGAGCTGGAGCCCGACGGGATCGACACGGCGGCGCTGGAGCAGGTGCTGGCCTCCGGCGTCAAGCCCAAGCTGGCCCACATCATCCCCAACTTCCAGAATCCCGCCGGCTACACCCTCTCGGGCCCCAAGCGCGAACGCCTGCTGGAGCTGGCGCGCCAGTACCGGTTCACGGTGTTCGAGGACGACCCCTACGTGGCGCTGCGCTTCGAGGGCGAATCCCTGCCCACGATGGTGTCGCTGGACGGCGCGACCGTGGTCTACGCCTCGTCGTTCTCCAAGACGGTTTGCCCCGGGATCCGCGTCGGATACCTGGTGGGGCCGCCGGAGCTGATCGCCCGGATCGCCAAGCTCGCCACCAGCACTTACATCTCGCCGAGCATGGTGTCGCAGGCGATCGTCAACCAGTTCTGCCGCTCGGGCGCGATCGACCGCTCGATCGACACCGTCCGCGACGCCCTGCGAGAGCGCGCCCACACCCTCTGTCGCGCGCTGTCGGAGCAGCTGCCCGACGCCCGTTTCGTGTCGCCCCAGGGCGGCTACTTCCTGTGGGTGGACCTGCCGCCCGGCAGCGACGTGAACGCTCTCTTCGAAGGCGCCGCCGCCCGGGGCGTGCAGTTCGTCAAGGGCTCGGACTTCCTGCTCGAGGGGGGCGAGTCATCCCTGCGCCTGGCCTACTCCGGAGTGACGCCGGCCCAGATCGAGGAAGGCGTCAAGCGCCTCGCAGAGGTCTACGCCGAGGTCGGCTCGCCGGCGCATGCGGCGTGAGGAAGTAGGCCCGGAGCCTCAGCGCCCGTAGCGCTCGCGTCCGAGCACCAGCTGCTCGGGCAGCGCGGTCCGCGGCGGTGGGGAGGGGTCGGCCAGCACCGACACCGTCTCCGCGACCGAGATCGTCACCGAGGTCGCGCCCGCATCGGTGCTCAGCTGCACCTGAGCGTCGTCCTTGGCCGCCACCGAGCCCTGCATGCCCGGCTCGATCCCGGCGCCCTTGAGGTAGTGCAGCAGGTCCTCGGCCTCGTTTTCCAGCCGCAGGATGGTGATCGTCGCGCCGACCGCGCAGTCCGCCAGCGGGACGCCGTCGATCCGCTCTCCGACTCGGATCGGATGGCCGTGGGGACAGGTCGTGGCGTCGCCCACCGCGGCGCGGACGTAGGCCTCGAAGCGGGGCGTCATGGCGTGCTCGAGGTGCTCGGCCTCCTCGTGGACGTCGTCCCAGGGCACCCCGACGACGTCGGTCAGGAAACGCTCGATCATCCGGTGACGGCTCACGATCCGCTCGGCGTGCTCACGTCCCGTGGAGGTGAACTCGATCGGGCGGCCGGGATGGCGGGCGATGTAGCCGTCGCGCTCGAGCCGCACCAGCATCTCGTGCACGGTGGGGGCCGACAGCTGCATGGCACGCGCCGCATTGGCGCCGGTCATCGGCAGGCCCGCTTCGAACAGCCAGAACAGCGTCTCGAGGTATTCCTCCTCGGCGACGGTCGCTTGTTCGACGGTCATCGTCCGATCGTAGCGAGAAGCCAGGCCGATTCGGTGACGCCGCGAGGGATAGCATCTAGGGGCCCTTGGCGCTCCCCCTCAAGTCTCCGCTCGAACCCCAGCTGGCCCGCTCGGCCAAGGCGCTGCCGCTCGGTGAGCAGTGGGCCTACGAGCCCAAGTTCGACGGCTTCCGGGCGATCGCGTTCGTCGATCAGGACGAGTTCCTGATCCAGTCCCGGGGCTCCAAGCCGCTGGGGCGCTACTTCCCCGAGCTGTCGTTCTCGCCCGGCCGGTACGTGCTCGACGGGGAGATCGTGATCGACGCGGACTCGGACCCCGCCCACCCGACCCAGGACTTCGGCGCCCTGCAACAGCGGATCCACCCCGCCGCGTCTCGGATCGCCATGCTCGCCGAGCAGACACCGGCGCATTACGTGGCCTTCGATCTGCTCGCCCGCGACGACGAGTCGCTGCTCTCGCTTCCGTTCGCGCAGCGCCGCGCGGCGCTGGAGGCGCTGACGACCGAGGCGGGGATCGGCCTGACGCCGCTGACGCAGACGCCGGCGGAGGCCGAGCCCTGGCTGGCCCACGGCGAGGGGGTGGTGGCCAAGGACCTCGGCGCTCCCTACCGGCCCGGCCAGCGCGCGGGAATGGTCAAGGTCAAGCGCCAGCGGACCATCGACGCGGTCGTGGCCGGCTACCGGCCGGGGAAGGAGCCGGGCACCGTCGGGTCGCTGATCCTGGGCCTCTACGACCCCGATGGCCAGCTTCACGTGGTGGGCCACTCCTCGGGCCTCAAGGCCGCCGAGAAGCGAGCGCTGGTGGCGAAGCTGGCCCCGTATGAGACCGGCCACCGGGGCCACGGCGATCCCAGCCGCTGGAAGAGCGAGAAGGACCTGGAGTGGATTTCGCTGCGTCCCGAGCTGGTGGTCGAGGTGACCTACGACCACGTCAGCGACGGGCGCATCCGTCACGGGACGTCGATCCTGCGCTGGCGTGAGGACAAGCCGCCGGCGGAGTGCCGCTTGGAGCAGCTTTCCTGAGAGCGGAGTTGCGCATTCCGCAGACCGTGCTGGTGGCGCCGGACTCCTTCAAGGGGACCTTCACCGCCACCGAGGTGGCCGAGGCGATCGGTCGGGGTCTGCGGGACGGCGGCCGCGCGGTCGACGCGTGCCCCGTCGGCGACGGTGGCGAGGGCACGCTGGAGGCGCTGATGGCAGCGCTCGGCGGTGAGCGGCGATCCGCGCCGGCCACCGATCCGCTCGGGCGCCGGATCGAGGCGGAGTTCGCGATCAGCGGCGCCGAGGCGTTCGTGGAGACCGCGTCGGCCAGCGGCCTCGGCCTGGTGTCGGAGCCCCAGCGCGACGCGCTCGCGGCCAGCACCAGCGGGACCGGAGAGCTGATCCTGGCGGCGGTGGCGGCGGGCGCTGACACCATCTATCTCGGCGTGGGGGGCAGCGCCACCACGGATGGCGGCGCGGGCGCGATCAACGCGATCGAGCGTGGCGGCGGCCTGCGCGGCGCGCGGCTGGTGGTCCTGTGCGACGTCCGCACACCGTTCGAGGACGCCGCCCGGGTGTTCGGGCCCCAGAAGGGCGCCGATACGGATCAGGTGAGGCGGCTGACGGCGCGGTTGAACGCGCTGGCGCGGCGCCTGGACCGCGATCCCCGCGGGGTCGCCATGACCGGAGCCGCCGGAGGCCTGTCCGGAGGCCTATGGGCCGCGTTCGGCGCCGAGCTGGTTCCCGGGGCGGCCTTCGTGCTCGACGCGATCGGCTTCGATGCGCGGATGCTCGCCGCCCACGCGGTGGTCACCGGTGAGGGCAAGCTCGATCGTCAGAGTCTGGTCGGCAAGCTGGTGTCGGAGATCGCGACCCGGGCGCGCCAGTCCGGCGTCCCGTGCCACGCCGTGGTGGGCACACGCGAACTCGACTCGTTCGGCGCGCGGATCCTCGACCTCCAAACCGTGATCGAGGCGCAAACCCTGTCTGAGATGCAGGCCGCCGGCCGGCGGCTGGCCGACGTGATCTGAAGGTCAGTGCGCGAAGGCCTGGCGCTGCTCCCCGGAGCGATCCGGCGGTTCCACGTTCTGGGAGGCCAGGTGGCCGGTCTGCTCGCGCAGATGCTCCAGCAGCAGGTCGGCCATCTCCAGGTGCATCCCGGCTCGCACCACGATGCGCAGCACGCTCAGATCCTGGCGGTTGGGCGGGAAGGTGTAGGCCGGCACCAGCCAGCCACGCTCGCGCAGCCGCTCGGAGACGTCGAACACCGAATAGTTCTTGACCTCCGGTGACAGGGCGAACGAGAAGACCGGCAGCTCGGAGCCGTCGGACAGCAGCTGGTAGGGGCCGATATCGGCCACCCCCTGGGATAGGTGCTGCGCGATCTCACGGAGGGTCTGCATCGTGCTGGTGTAGCCCTTGCGCCCGAGCGTCATGAACATGAAGTACTGCGCGATCACCTCACTGCCCGGTCGTGAGAAGTTCAGCGAGAAGGTCGGCATGTGGCCGCCCAGGTAGTTGACGTCGAACACGAGCTCCTGCGGCAGGGCCTCCTGATCGCGCCAGACCGCCCAGCCGACGCCGGGGTATACCAGTCCGTACTTGTGGCCCGAGGCGTTGATGGACTGCACCCGCGGGAGCCGGAAGTCCCACTCCAGTTCGGGGTCCAGAAACGGTGCCACGAAGCCCCCGGACGCGGCGTCGACATGGACCGGCACGTCGATCCCGCGTTCTGACTGCAACTGATCGAGCGCGCCGGCGATCTCCTTGACCGGCTCGTAGCTCCCGTCGAAGGTCGAGCCCAGGATCGCCACCACGCCGATCGTGTTCTCGTCGCATTGGGCCACCGCGCGGTCGGCGGTGAGATGGTAGGTCTCGCCCTCCATCGGCACCATCCGCGGCTCCACCTCCCAGTAGCGGCAGAACTTCTCCCAGCAGACCTGGACGTTGACCCCCATCACCAGGTTGGGCTTGTCCGTGGGCTTGCCGGCGGCTCGCCTACGCGCCCGCCAGCGCCATTTCAGCGCCATCCCCGCGAGCATCGCCGCCTCACTGGATCCGGTCGTGGAACACCCGGTCGCGCTTTCGTGCTCGGGCGAGTTCCACAGGTCGGCCAGGATGTTGACGCAGCGCGACTCGATCTCCGCGGTCTGCGGATACTCGTCCTTGTCGATCATGTTCTTGTCGGCCGTCTCGGTCATCAGCTTGCCCGCCACCGACGGCATCCAGGTGGTCACGAACGTGGCCAGGTTCAGCCGGGACTGTCCGTCCAGCAACAGCTCGCTGGTGATCAGCTCGTACGCCGCGTCGCCGCCGACGCCGGTGTCCGCCAGACGGTCGATCGGCATCTCCACTTCAACCTGACGGATCGGCAAAATCATCGGACGGTTGTGCCGTCGCTCCTGCTCACGGGCGGACAGGGCCATACCGGACTCTCCTTGGTCGCTTGAAGTTCGCTTTCAGCGGTTGCCACGCCGATGCCGCCGGCGCCGCAAGCCGTACGTCTAATCGGTCGCGATCAGCACGTCCGAGGCCTTGATGATCGCCGTGATCTGGCTTCCCGGCGCCAGCCCGAGCTCATCGACGGCCTCGACCGTGATCGAGGCGACCAGTCGCTGACCGTTGACGTCCACGATCACGTTGGCGATCGCCTCACCGCGGCGGATCTCGGTCACGGTTCCCGGCAGTTGGTTACGGGCGCTGAGTTTCATGATGGCTCTCCTTGGTTTTGGCGGGTCTCCACGATCACCGTAGTCGCCTTGACGACTGCCGCGGCCTGGTCGCCCGGTTTGAGGTCAAGCTCGTCCGCCGCCTCGCGCGACATCAGCGACACGATTCGGTAGGGCCCGCAGACGAGGTCGATCTGGGCCATCACGCCGTCTCGCTTGACCGAGACGATGATGCCCTGCATGCGGTTGCGGGCGCTGGTCAGCCCCGTCGCGCCGCGCTCGCGCAGGAGCGTGGACAGATCCTGTGACGACATGTAGCGCTGGTTGCCACGGCGCGTGAAGGTGAGCCGCCCGGCCCGCTCCCAGCGACGCAGTGTGTCGACGCTGACGCCAAGCGCGGCGGCCGCGGCGCCGATCTTCACCAGCTCGTCGAGCGGGGATCCGTCAGATGGCATGTGAACGGGTCCCAGCGTACTTCGCACCACGGGTCGGTTCACGTCCCAAGGTCAATCTGCCCCGGAGGCGCGGAATCGCGCGCCGCCGGCGATGCGCACGGCGACACTGTCCCCCCGTACCGGCGCCGGGAGCGGCGCGACCGTATACAGCCGCCCGCGCTCGAGCTCGAGCTCGAGGCGGACGCCGTCCTCCCGGGCGACGGTGCGCGTGACGCGCGCCCGCAGAGGTCCGGCCGGGTCGAGGATCACGTGCGGCGGTCGCGTGAGGAGCATCTCGTCGCCGTCCTGAAGGGTGCCGTCGAAGCCGAGGAACCGCGCGACGGCCGGGTTGGGGGGATGCTCGAGCAGCTCGCGGGGGGGCCGGCGGCGACCAGTTCGCCGTCGATCAGGATGAGGAGCCGGTCGGCGAGAGCCCAGGCCTCGGCCCGGTCGTGGACCACCACGAGGGTCGCTCGGACATCGGAGCGCAGCGCCGACACGGCATCATCGCAGCAGGCTGGCTCGGGTCTCGGCATCGAGGCCGGCGAACGGCTCATCGAGCATCAGGATGTCGGGCTGCACCGCGATCGCCCGAGCCAGATGGACGCGGCGTCGCTCGCCGCCGGACAGCGCTCCGGCCGGACGCTGGCGCCAGGTGCGCGGCACCCATCGCCGCCAGCGCCTCGCGCGCGCGGACCGCGCGCTCGGGGCGCGGCACCCCCCACCAGGCGAGCGCGAGCACGACGTTCGCGAGCACGCTGCGGCGCGCCAGGTCGGCCGACTGCAGCGCGATCGCGGCCCGGCCGTGGCGCTGATCCTGTCCCCGGGCCGGCGCCAGGACTCCGCCCAGCGCGTCGAGCAGCGTGCTCTTGCCGGCTCCGTTGGGTCCCAGCAGGGCCACCAGCTCGCCGGTTCGGAGCTCCACGCTGACGTCTCGCACCACCTCGCGCTGGCCTCGGCGGACGCTGAGCTGCTCGCAGCTGAGCAACACCCGGCCGGCGGGGATGGCCGGCGTCACGTCGCCGTCCGGAAGCGCCAGCGGATGCCGCTGCCCCGCTGCTGCAGCAGGCTGACCCCGCCCATCAGGACGAGGATCAACCCGGTCAGCACGATCCCGATCGCCACCGCGTCGACGTAGTGCGCCGCGTTGGCCTCATACAGCGCGGCGCTGGCCAGGGTCTGATCAAAGCCGTAGACGTTGCCGCCCACGATCACGATCGCGCCGACTTCCGACAGCGTCGTCCCCAGCGCGGCGATGACGGCGGCCAGCACGCCGATCCTGGCTTCACGCAGCGCCAGTACGGCCAACTGCTGCCGCCCGGCGCCGAGCACCCGAGCCTGGGCCAGGAGGCCCGCCGGGAGCCCCTGGATGGCGGCTGCGGTGAGGGCCACGATGTAGGGCAGGGCCAGGACCGACTGGGCGATGAACACCGCTTTCTTGGTCACCAGCAGATGCAGCGGGCCGAGCGGCGCCTGCGGAACGAACAGCAGGAACAGGAACAGGCCGACCAGCACCGGGGGAAGCCCGAGGCTGGCGTTGGCGAGGATCTGCAACGTGCGCCGCCCCCGGAACCGGCCCAGACCGATCGCCAGCCCGAGCGGGAGCCCGATCACCGCCGCCACCACCGTGGCGATCACCGCCACCTGGATGGTGAACCAGATGACGCTGAACAGATACGGGTTCCCCTGCACGATCAGCGGCACCGCCCGGCGCAGCACCTCCCAGGCGAGATGCATCTCACCCCGTCCGGAAGCGCAGGCGGATGCCGCTCGTACGCTGTTGCAGCACCGTCAGCACGGCCATCAGCATCAGGATGAGCGCAAGCAGAACCAGGCCGATGGCGATCGCGTAGGGGTAGTTGGTGTAGTCGGTGATCTGCTGCAGCACCGCGCTGGCCAGCGTCTGGTCGTAGTTCTGGATGTTCCCGCCGACGATGACCACGGCTCCGACCTCCGACAGCGTCGACCCCAGCGCCGCGATCACCGCGGCGAGCACCCCGATCTTGGCCTCCCGCAGTGCCAGCAGGGACAGCTGTCCGCGGCCGGCGCCGAGCACCCGGGCCTGGGCGAGCAGCCCGGGCGGGAGTCCCTGGATCGCCGCCGGGGTGAGGGCGACGATGTAGGGCAGGGCCAGGACCGTCTGGGCGATGTACACCGCCGTGAGCGTGAACGCGACGTGCAGTGACCCGAACACGCCGTGGGGCAGCAGCAGGATCAGGACACCCACCCCGACGATCACCGGAGGAAGCGCCAGGCTGGCGTTGGCCAGGATGTGCAACGCGCGCCGGCCCCGAAACCGGCCCAGCCCCAGAGCCAGCCCGATCGGCAGGCCGATCACGAGCGCGATCCCGGTGGAGATCAGCGCGACGCGGATCGTCACCCAGGCCACGCTCAGCACGTAGGAGTTTCCGCTCGCGATCAGCGGCACGGCCTGGCGCAGCTGCGCCCACAGGTATCCCATTCAGGGCTTGCTCTGGGAGGCGCCTGCTGGACGTACACGAGCTCTCCGTTGGCGAGGCGGTAGACGACACCCGCCTGGGTGCCGCGGCCGATCGTCCGCGCACCCGGCTTGGGCAGCGGCGCGACCGTCTGGCCCGGTTGGATCTGGATGACGCGGGCCGAGGTGGCGTGTAAGCCCGTGGCGGGTGATCGCGCCGCCCAGGTGCAGCGAGGACAGCGCCGCCAGCAGGAACGCCACCGACAGCACGATCCCGAGGTCGAACAGGTTGACCAGGCCGTCCAGTGGGTCACCGGCCCGATCCTCGCGGCGACCGGCGCTGGGGGTGACCGAGATCATGTCGCGACTCCGGACCGGCGCGGGTCGCTGATCACGGCGGCCAGATACTGAAGGTCAGAGAGGTCCTGCCCGTACATCCGGTCGCGCGACAGCGACAGCCCGAAGGCGACGGCGCCGATCAGCAACCCGACCACGGTCACGCTGAAGGCCAGCCGCAGGTTCTGACTGAGTGCGGTGGTGTTGCCGTTGGCCAGGCCGGTGAGCGCCGGCGACAGCGGGATCAAGCGTCCCCATCAGTCCCAGCGCCGGGCCGGCGCGACCAGCATCCGGGTGCGCCCGAGGCGGCGTTGAGCATCGAAGTCGAAGTCGGCCAGCGCCTTGTTGATCTGGTGCTCACCGCCGTCGGTCCGGGCGTGCTCGAGGATGAAGGCCAGCGTGGCCGCCATCGCGGGGCTGCGGGCGATCCCCTTGGCCGCCGTGGCGGCGCCGGCTCGATCTCGGCGAGGAGGGCCAGGCGCGCCTGCTCGGCGCCGAGCGAAAGCGTGGCGAAGCGCCGCCGCCGCCGGCCGCGCAGCTCGACCCCGAAGCTGCCCAGCTCGAAGATGACCAGGGCCAGGGCCAGCAGCGCCAGGATCAGCACCGGCACCTGGAGGGCGCTGGCGACATGGAAGATCGCCTCGTCGATGTCGTGGGTGCTCATGGCGGGGATCGAAGCACGGTCGAGGATGACCCGCCATCTCTGGTGCCAGCGCAGCTCGCGGCCGGCTCCCAGGCCGAGCAGCAGCACGATGGCCAGTCCCGCCCCGATCGGCGCCAGCGTCGACGACCCGGCCACGGCCCGACGAACCGCCGGCGCTGTCGCTGACGGCGCCGCCACCGTGTGTACAAGCGGACTGGAGCCGGGCGGCAGCGGCGTCACGTCGCTGATCAGCAGCCCCGCCACCAGCCGCGCGTGCGAGCCGGTCCTGACCACACGTCTGTCGACCGCCGGGCCCGGCCGCGGGCGTGGGGCGCCGGCGCCGGTGGCCGTGGCGACACGGCAGGCGGCGGCGTCGGCGGTGCCGGCGTGCCGGCGTGGCGGGTGCGGGGTGGCGGGTGTGGTGCTGGTCGCAGTCGTGTTGGCGGCTGAGCCGCTGGTGCCGGTGGTGTTGCCCGCGGAGTGCCTGCTCTGGCCGGGCGTCCGCGACTTCTTGGTCTTCTGCTTCTTCACCGGTCCGCCGGCTCTGTTCCCGTTGCTGTTGGTGGCGCCGGTGGAGGATTTGCCTTTCCTGTTCTTGCCGCTCCCGTGCCTTGCCGTCGTCCCCGGACCGGGAGCGCTCGGAGCACTCACCGTGATCGTCTTGGTACCGCCCAAGCCGGCGCCTGCGTCGGTCACCTGGACGGTGACGAAGTAGGTGCCGAGCGGATAGGAATGGTCTGGCGCCGGGTCGGTCGAAGTTGCGCTGTCCCCGAAGTTCCAGCTCCAGGTGAGCTGTGAGTCCGGGATGGCTGTCCCGTCGGGGCCTTGCACGCTGGCGCTGAAGTGCACGTTCATCGTGGTGACCGTATGGGTGGCGATGCTCGACGAGGCCGTCACCTGGAGCGGCGCGCCGTTCTCGTAGACGATCAGGTTGATCGGATTGCCGGACTGGACCACGCGGTCACTTCCATTGGCGTCTCCTGGCCCCAGCCAGGGGCGGACATAGGTGTTCTGGTCCTGCCCGCCGTCGTTGGAGATCACCGGCAGCGCGTTGGGCGCCGCCGGGTCATGGAACTGGCTCGGATCATTCAACTGGGCGCTGGTCAACGGGATCTCGAAGCCCGAAGATGGGTTGTCGACCTGGACGCCCGTGACATTGGCCAGCGGGACCTGCAGGCCACAGGTGAGTACGGTCTCCAGCGCCCAGGAGGAGCCGCTGGCCGGCTCGTAGGGCTGGCCGCTGGGGTAGAGGTACATCGGACTCGTGCCCGGGCCCGCGTAGGCGGGACAGCCGTTCTGCAGCGTCGAGAGCGTCACCGACGGGGTGGCTATGCCGCCCGCCGAGCCCTGGTAGATCGTGGCGCTCACCACCGTCGGATCGGCCGCCGCAGCCTCTGCCGTGTAACCCACCGCAACCAGCGCCGCCGCCAGCGCCAACGCGAACCGCCGTCCCGGGATGATCCCGGGACGGCGGCAGGCTGAAGGTCGCCGATCGCCGCGCCGCATCAGCGGGCCTACCTTACGTTGATCGTCCGCAACCCGGAGTCGCTGGGCGCCTGCCCCTTCCGGATGTACTCGAGCAGCAACACGTAGCCGTTGCCGCGGCGGAGGTTGGAGTGAAGGGTGGCCTTGCCACCGCTCACCGTGGCCTTGGCGAACGACCCCGAACCGGGCCGCCTTGCCGGGTGTCGTGTTGAGCGCGAGCAGCTCCATCCTGCCCCCGCTCACCCCTGGCTTGACGCCTCCGGTGATCTTCAGGGCTCCGCGCCTGGAGACCTTGAGCGAGCGCACGCCGACGCTGAACGCCGGTGTCGCGCCGACCGTCACCGTGACCGTGCCGGAGGTGGTCGAGACCACCTGCTTGGGATCTTGGAACTTGACCTTGATCTGCCACCGGTTGGGCGCGAGCGAGACCGCGACGGCGAAGTTGCCGTCGTTGGTGCTCAGCCGGCTGGTGGCGACCTGCTTGAAGGCTCCCTTGGAGCCCCGGCGACGGGCGAATACCTGCACGGTCGCCTTGACGTGCCCGGTCCCCGGTGCCACCGAGCCGATCACCAGCGCCCTGCCTCCGATCGACCTGGCGCGCAGGTTTGAGATCGCGCTGCGCACCGTGATCTTGGCCGGAGCGCTGGCCCCTGGTGACAGGAGATCGCCGAACGCGGGACTCAGGGTGGAGTTCTCGATCTGGGCGATCTGAGGCGTTCCCACCTCATAGGTGCCCGTCGAGGTCGGCGCATACCTGATGGTGTAATTCCCGTTGGAGTCGGTCGTCCCGGAAGCGATCTTGACCGGGAACAGCCCTCGACCTCATTGACATACCGGGCTGGCCGGCCAGCCCGCCGCCGGGCACCGGGAAGCCGGGCTGCGAATTGGTCAGCGTGCCGGACACCGTCAGCTTCTTGCCGGCGCGGTAGGTGCCGGGGATCTTGGAGGCCACACTGATCTTGGGCGACGCGTCGGCTACGAACGGCGCCCCCGCAGGATCGGCGGTGTGAGCGAGATAGTTGCTCACCTGCGTCTGAACCGAGGGCGAGGTGATGTAGTCGAGAAACGCCTTCGCGGCCGGCTGGTTCACCGTCTCGCCCGACTTTGACGGGTTGATCATGTAGCCGTGGAAGTAGTTGGTCAGCGCGTACGTGCCACCGGGGGCGGATGCGCTCTGAGGGCCGCGGGTCACGATCTGCAGAGCGGGAATCGATCCCGCCGGGTCGGTACCGGACGCCAGGTAGTCAAACGTCCCGCGGTCGGTCAGCACGTAACACGTGTTGGCGCCGCTCGGATAGCCGTTACAGGCGTTCGCCGCCACCACGTTCGGGCCCTGGGTCAGCCCAGTGGTCACGTACCACGTCGGGAGCTGCGATGCGCTCGGCAGCGCCCCGCCGACCGGGCAGGGATCCCCCGACGTGGTGACACCGTTACCGGGCGCGATCGGCGTGTCGCCACCTCCGTTGGTGGAGTTCACCGCGCACAGCAGCAGACCCGCCGGCGCTAGGCCCGAGCTCTGAACCAGGGCCCAGATCTGATGCTCCTCCACCGTCGTCCCGGGCGTGCCGCCCCGTGACACGAACGTCGCCTTGGCGCCGCATGCCCGCTGCCGCGACGTCGGCGAACGCCTGGGCGACGTTGCTCGCCGCGTTCCCGGCCACGCCGGCCGGGTCACTGGTCGGGCCCGCCAGGACGAAGTCGTTGGTGAACAGCGCCCGACCGTACTGCTCGGCCGAGAAGCCATTGGCCACGAACTGGTTCTCCAGCGACGGCGCGTGCACGATCAGCGCGCTCGGTCCCTGCGCCCCGGTCTCGGCATCACTGATCGCGGTGCCCGTGGCCGTGCCGATGTACTTGAGCTGGTACTGCGGGAATGCGCTTCTGGAATCCGGGCTGGATCACGTTCGGCATCAGACCGGAATCGCTGACGTCGCTGGTGCCGACGACGGTGAGCGTCGAGGCGGTGTCGGCGCTCGCGAGCGCCGGGGTCAGCAGCAGCGCCATGGCGCTCACCAGCCCCAGGAAAGCGACGGGAAAAATGCGGCGCAAGGCGCCGGGGCGGCCACGGGAGGCGCCCGGTCGCACGCGGCGACCGTGGGGATGGGAGGCGCCCTGTCGCACGCGGCGACCGT
Organism: uncultured Solirubrobacterales bacterium; assembly: GCA_963744195.1. GTDB lineage: Bacteria > Actinomycetota > Thermoleophilia > Solirubrobacterales > Solirubrobacteraceae > Palsa-465. Next base: position 526,162 of record CAVUSY010000002.1, on the reverse strand, counting down.
GGGGATGGGAGGCTGAAATCATCGCGCCATGGTATAGGCATTACCTAGGCAGCGAGCCCTGGGGAAGCCGGAGCCTCGGCCGGACCGGCCCGAGGGTACGCTGTGGCGCGATGCCTGCGCCCTCTGCTCGCGCCGGGCGCCGGTCGGGCGGCGCCGTCGTCCTGGTGGCGCTGATCACGATGCTGGCGGGGTGCGGCTCCGCGCACCACGGCAACTTCGTCGCCGGCGCCAACGCCATCTGCGCCAGCGCGCTGCGCGCGACGCGCTCGATCCCGCCCCCGAGCCTGACCACTGGATCAGCTCAGGATCTGACCGCCTTGACTCGCTACGTATCCAGCGTGCTCCCGGTGGTGCAGTCCGAGGCCAGGCAGCTTCGCGCCCTGCGGCGCTCGCTGCAGAAGCCGCGCGAGCGAGCTGCGCTGGCGAGCTATGTCGGCGCGCTGAATCAGACCATCGGCGACTATCGAACTCTGGCCGCCGCGGCCGGCGGCAACGATGCGCAGGGCGTGGCGAGCGCCCTGGCCGCGCTGAGGGCGAGCCCAGCTCCCACCATCGCGGCGCAGTACGGGCTGCGCTCCTGCGGGGCGGCCGGTGCGACCGTGAGCTAGGTCCAGAGCACGTCCAGCCGCGGAGGCTTGCGGAAAACCAGCCCGCGTACCTGCGGTCGCCGCGCCGGGTCCAGCCTCAGCGCGGGGAGGCGTGACAGCAGCGCGTCCAGTGCCGCCCGCGCCTCCAGTCGCGCCAGGTGAACGCCGACGCACACATGCGGTCCCTGGGCGAACGCCAGGTTCCCGCGCCGTGACCGGGTGGGATCGAAGGCATCGGGATGGCTGAACACCGCCGGGTCGCGGTTGGCGGCGGCGAGCGAGATCCGCACCAGCTCGCCCCGCGCGATCGACGCTGCACCGAGCACCACGTCGGCGGTGGCGTACCGATCGATCACCGCCGCCGCCGGCTCGAGCCGCAGCGACTCGTCAATCGCAGCGTCCAGCGCCTCCGGCGCGGCGCGAGCCAGCTCGAGCTGATCGGGTCGCTCCAGCAGCATCAACGTCGCGTTGGCGATCATCCCCTCGGTCGTCTCGATCCCGCCGAACAGCAGCACGGCGGCATTGGAGACGATCTGCTCGGGCGACAGGGTCGACTCGGCGGCCGCACTGGCCAGCAGCGAGGATTGCGAGCGATCGGAGATCACCGCTTCCAGGCGCCCGCGCAGGCCGGCGAACGCCGCCTGGCCGGCAGCGGTGGCACCCTCGCCGGCCGTGATCGCGGTGACCGATGCGACGATCGCCTCATACCAGGCCAGCACGTCGTCGACCTCATCGCCGCCCAGCCCCAGGGCACGGGTCACGATCGACGCGGACATGGGGCCGGCGAACGATCGCCGCAGCTCACCGCCTCCCGCCGGGGCCAGGGCGTCGATCAGCCGCTCCGCCTCGGCGCGTGCCACCCCCGCGAAGCGCTCCCTGACCGCGGCGGGCCGGAACGGACCGGCGAACGGGGCGCGGTGGCGGGCGTGCTCATCCCCATCGAGGCTGAGCATGCTCGGTCCGATCACCTGGCCGGTGGAGAAGCGCGGATCGTCGACCGTGAACGCCACCGAGTCCCGCATCGCCGCCAGCGCCAGGTCGTGACGGGTGACCAGCCAGCCGTCGAGGCTCGGCAGCCACGACACCGGCTCGCTCCGGCGCAGAGCCGCCAGCGTGGGATGGGGGTCGGCGTCGAGCCGCGCGAGGGTCACCGCAGCCCCGAGTGGGTAGGCGTCGGCTCGGTTCTCGCGATGCGGGCGGCATAGCGGGATTCTGCACCGCCGCGCGTCGATGGCGGGCTGCCCGGAGGCCGAACCTCGCCGGAACGGGCCCTCACGCGTCGGCGCCCCGCCCGGGCGGCGGCTGGCAGCCGAGCTCGACGAGGTGACAGACGAAGGCGGTTCGATCGCGGTCGGGACGAAACGGCTCCAGCCCGTCACGCAGCAGCATCGCCACCCGTTCGAGGTCGAACAGGAGAGCCAGCTTGCCCGGCGGGTCGTCCCATTCGCCCGAGTCGTAGCGCTCGGTCCACGCCGCCAGCGCGGCCAGCGCCTCGACCTGGATCTCATCCTCCCACCAGCCCGATCTGACCGCCAGCCGGTAGCGCTCGCGCAGAGCGCAGACGTCGCTCCACAGCCGCTCGAACCACAGCCAGCGCTCACGCGGGTACAGCTCGCGCCAGGTCAGCGGCCAGCGCCGGCCCTCGTCCTCGGGGAACTCGTCGTCGGGTGGACGGCCGTTCGGCCAGTCGTCGGGGTCGCGCCAGTTCACGGCGCCACCGGCCTTCGCGGTCGGGCGTGCGGGCTCACGGGGCCGCCAGCTTTCGCAGCCGCCGGTCGGCGAACCACATCCGCAACCTGATCACCGCGGGGGGCAGGCGCCCGTAGAGCAGCAGCGCATGACCGTTGCGCAGCTGGCGCAACGCCTCGGCGGCCACCAGCGGGCGCCGCCGCCACCCGCTGGTCCTGGTGACACCGCCCGCGCCGGTGGTGCGACTGAGCTCGCGGGCCTCCTCCTCGCCGACCAGACCGGCGAAGTAGCGCAGGGTGTCGAGATCCGCCACGCCGGGCAGGAGCATGCGGGCGCGGTGGCTGTTGACCACCGTCTCGGTCTGGCGTCCGTAGCGGCTGCGTGCCTGCGCGAGGTCGTGGAAGATCGACACCAGCTGGATGTTGTGGCTGGGCGCGGTGGAGGCGATCTCGGCCAGATTGGGGAGCGGGGCGACGTTGCCGGCCTCGTCGAGGCACAGCAACAGCGGAAGCTCCAGGCGGCCGCCGGCCAGGGTGGCGCGCTCGTAGGCGCGGTCGACGATCTCCGACACCAATGCCAGGAAGATCGGACGCAGCAGCTTGGACGCCTTGGCGTCGCCGATCAGGTACAGCGTCGCCCGCTCGTCCAGCAGCCGATCCGGCGGTGATCTGGCACGATCGCGCCGAGCGCGCCACCCGGCCGAAGCGATACCCCCGCAGCAGCGCCTGCGCGGTGGCCTCGATCGAGGTGCGGGTGCGATCGGCCTGGGCCTCGAACGCTCGCAGGGCGTCGTAGGCGGCGTGGGCGCCCTCGAGCTCGCGCTCGTCGCGGGCCGAGCCGGTCAGCACCGACACCGCCTCGAACAGCTCGCGCGAGCCCTGTCCGTACGCCCACCGCACCACGTCGTCCATGGTCCGGTCCGTCGCCGCGGCGGTGAACAGCAACGGCGCCAGCCGCTGCTCGGCCGCGACCGCCCAGAAGTCACCGCCTTCGACCCCGCGGTGGTCCAGCTCGCCGGCCGCGGCCAGGCGCCAGGCGACCTCCAGCGCCCCGTCCCAGCTGCGGGCGCCCCCCAGCGGCGACCAGGTGTGCGATTCGGTGCCGCCGAGTCCGAACGGGTCGAACACGAACACGGGGCCGAGGCGCCGGCGGCGGGCCAGCGTGCCGGCCAGCAGGTCGGTCTTGATCGAGGAGGCCACCGCCGGGCCGTCCCATTCCAGCAGCGCCGGCACGGCCAGCCCCGCCGATTTGCCCGACTGCGGGGGGCCGAACGCCACCAGCGCATGGCGCTCTTCGGCGTGCAGCAGCCGCCCCCGGTAACGGCCCAGCGCCAGCCGCCCGGCGCCGGCCGATCTCGCCAGCGCGCGCAGCTCGCCCGCGCCGGCCCACCGCGCTCCGCCCGTATGGCCGCGGACCGCCGCCGCCAACCCGGTGCGGACCGCGGCGCCGAGCAGCATCGCTCCGGCTGCCGCCAGCAGGGCGAGCGCGGCATAGAAGCCGCCCGGACCGGGGAGCCGCTCCCGGGCGCTCGGCGGCCAGGCCTGGGCCGGATGTGCGAGCCGGCCCGGGAGCCTGATCAGCACCTCCAGCAGGGCCGACGGCGATACCCGCGGCCAACCGCCGCCGAACAGCGCGCCGGCGATCCCGCCCCACAACCACAAAAGCATCACCACGGTGAGCGCGCCGGCGATCAGCGCGAGCATGGCGCCGTCGGAGATCCCAGCCTCACGACCCCGCGTCATCTTCGTCTCAGCCTTGCCACGGTGGCCTGCATGCCGCTGTCGGTGTCGGTCAGCCGGGCCTCGATCCGGGACCGGTGGTGCTGGACCACGAACGAGCGGTTGCCGACTCGCCACAGCGCCTGACCGGCGCTGAGCATCGAGATCAGCTCCGCCTCGCTGCGCGACAGGCCGAGCAGGGATCGGGTCAGGGGGACCTGGCTCTCGTCCTGGTGATAGACGATCCGCGTCGAGGCGTCGGCCACCAGTCCCTCCGCTATCCGCGCTGCCCGCGAGCCCGCATCCCCGGCCGCCTGCAGGTCGGCGAGCTTGTGCAGGACGACCAGGTTCATGACGCCGAACTGGCGCGCGAGCTTGAAGTTGGACTGAAACCACTCTCCGAGCCCGGTGTGCTGGACGATCTTCCAGGACTCGTCGGCGACGTTGATGAGGCGCTCGCGCCCCGGTCGTTCGGCCGTGCGCGCCAGCAGGGCGCTGATCCAGGCGGTCGCGCAGGCCATCAGGATCCCCACCGCCGGCGAGTCGCGCACGGCGTGCAGATCGAGCACCAGCAGCTTGGCGTCGAGGTCCAGGCCGGGGGTGGTGGGCCCGTCGAACATGCCGGCCAGCGGCCCCTCGCAGAGGTCCTGAAGGGCCAGCGCCGCCCGTCGCGCGTCGGCGGCCAACCCCTCGGGGTTGGTCTGCAGGCGCGCCGCCATCTCGCCCGCGGGCTCGAACAGGACGGCGGCGATCTCCGGCAGGGTCGGCTCGGCGCCGCCCCGCGCCCGGACGGTCCGCAGCGCCTCGCGCAGCGCGCCGGCCTCCAGCTGCGTCAGCGGTCCGCCGAGGGCGGTGATCGTGACGGCGCGCAGCAGCTCGAGCTGGGCGTGCTCCTCGGGTCGCGAGGCGAGCGGGTTCAGGCGCACCCCGCCGCCGGGGACCAGCGAGATCGGTGTCACGCCCACCGCTTCGCACAGCGGGCCGTACTCGCGCTTGATGTCGAGCACGAACGCGCGGCGGCCGAACAGGAGCATTCGCCACAGCAGCGTCTTGACGAGCGCGCTCTTGCCCTGGCCGAGCTTGCCGAGCACGATCGTGTTGGGGTCGTCGAGAATGCCCTCGCCGTACAGGACCCACGGGTCGTAACAGAAGGCGCCGCCGCCGGAGTCACGTCCGATGAACACCCCCCGGCCGCTGAGCCCGCCGGCACCGATGAACGGGTAGATCGCCTGGGCGTGGCGGGTGGTGCAGCGGTGACCCGGCCGCTCCGTGCCGCGGGCGCTCACCGCAACCCCCGGCACAGCGGCAGCGTGAACGTGAACGCGTCGGCCTGCTGACCGTAGAGGCGGTGCAGCTCCAGGCGCGCGCGGGCGGCGTGGTCAAGCACCTCGGCGCCGCCGCGCCGCAGTTCGTCGCGGTCGCGCCCCGACACGGTGACGAACCCGCTCAGCCGCACCTCGCCGTGGCCGGCCGCGAGCTCGGCCTCGCGGCGGGCGGTGGCCTCCCGTGCCTGGCGCTGGCGCGCGGTTTCCGACTGGCCGAAGCGCGCGCGCAGCTCACGGTCGGCGCGGTCCCGGGTGATCGCCGCCTCAACCTCACGAGTCGAGCGCGCGGCCGGGAGCGGTTCGAAGGTGACCGCGACCGTCCGCACCGCGCTGGCGTTACCGAGCAGGGCATCCATGAACATCGGCGACACGTCCACCCGAGGCCAGGCGCCGATCCAGTACGTCGCGTGCAGGGCGCCGTCGCTCTGGTAGCTGTCCCACGTCTCGCGTGCTCCCAGTGGCCACGCGCTCAGCTCCGACAGGCCGTCTCGTTCGGGGTCGGCCGCCTCGAGCGCGGCGAGCTCGGCGCGGGCGTAGGGATCGAAGGCGGCCCGCAGTGACCGGGCCAGCTGACCGGCGCTCAGCCCGCCGAGGACGACGACCTCGGCGGCTTCCAGACCGCGGGCCACCCGCTCGGTCTCCTCCACCAGTGCCGTCGCGACCGCCTCCACGCCGCGGTCTCGTACGCGTCGCCGCGTCGACCTGGACCGCGAGCAGGATCTCGTGCTGCTGGGTCACCCGGGCGCTGTTGCCGATCAGCTCCAGATAGGACTCGATCATCGGCGTCCCGCGCAGCGGGATGGCCGGGTCGCGCTCGTCATGGACCCAGCGGGCGAGCTCGTCGCCCTGGGCGGGGGCGGTCCGCTCGATCCACTGCAGGCGCCTGATCGCCGAGCCGGCGGCGTTGGACAGCACCAGCCCCCAGCGCGCCAGACGCCGCTCCTGGGCCTCGGGATCCAGCAGCGAGAACGCCAGCACGCGGCAGGCCAGTACCGCGGTCAGTCGCCGGCCCGACCGCTCCGACAGCGCCCCGATGGGCCGATCCCGGTAGGCCGCCTCGACGATCCGCACGTCACTGAGCTGGCCCGGGGGCGAGGGAGGGGGGTCACGAAGCTCACGATGCCGGTGGTGGCGTCCGGGAAGGCTCCGGGCCCCCGCGGTGGGGGCGGCGGAGTGAAAGCGCCCCCGGCGGGTCAGCCGCCGCACCGCAAATGCCGCCGCCAGGGGCGCCCACTCCTCTGCGGTCCGGCCGCCCAGCGGCGCGAAGCTCGCGCACAGCGTGACCGCGAGCAGGATCGCCGCCAGCAGCGCTCCGGTGGCCGATGGCGACACGTCGAGCACGACGATCGCCAGCACGGCGCCAACCCCGACCACGGCGGCCTGGGTCCCGCGGACGGGTCCGAGGATTCCGCGCCGCTCCAGCGGGCCGAACGTGTAGGTCAGCCGGCGCTCACTCATAGCCGGCCCTCGTCGGGCTCCTGGCGCGGCGGCCGGGGGTCGTGGTCCTCGCCGGTCACGCCGCCGTCGCTGTCGCCGCTGCGAGCCGGTCCGTCCGTATCGGCCGCCGCCGGTCGGGAGCTCGGGGGGTTGTAGTCCAGCGGCTGCGGCGGCCACTCCGCGGGGTCGATGGACATCGTCCGCGCGCTGTTGTGGGGGGACTGGTAGAGGCCCGGTGGATTGGGGTGGGGCTCCTGCCCGGCGCCGCTCTGCTCGCCGCTCGGCTCGCCGCTCGGCTCGGATGGCGCCGAAGCGGTCTGGAGCGTGGGCGCCAGAGCCCAGGCCGGGCCCGATCCTCCGGACCCGGGGCCGGATCCCTGAGCCGACGGAGCCGCTACGGGGGCGCCATCCGCGCCGTGCCCGGCATCCGAGGCGCCGCCGCCGGGCTGGGCATCGGGAATGCCATTCGCTGCGCCGCCGTCCGCGCCTCGGCCGTCGGGGGGCACCGCGCCGTCTGACTCGGCCGCCAGGGCTTCCAGTGCGGCCTGCGCCGCCCTGCCCTCCCGTGCGTCCCGGCGCCGCAGCTCACCCGGCAGCTCGCGGACGATCTCCTGCGCGACGTCGGAGGTGTTCATCCCCCGCTCGCCCTGGGTGGCCAGACGCCCGGTCTCGCTCCGCAGGCCGCTGGCGGCGCCGCTGGCCAGTTCGTGCAACGGCAGCATGCGCAGCAGCGCCCACGGCGAGAACGCGGCCAGCAGGACCAGCGTCGCCCCGGCGAGGGTGGTGGTGACACTGGGGATCGAGGTGTGGCCGAGAGCGGCCCCACCGAGAGCCAGGACCGCGACGATCGCGAACTTCGACAGGATCAGCGCCACCAGCAGCTCGAGCGTCCGGACCGCCCATATGCGCCGCGCCGGCCACACCAGGGCAGCGAAGAACAGCGGCAACATCAGCACGATGACGTACACCGCAGCCGACCGGATCAACAGCTCGATCCACAGCGTGAGCGTCGCCGCGGCGGTGATCAACCCGACGAAGAACGCGAGGAACGGTGACCGGCTGGCGGCGCTCAGGAAGCCCACGGCCGCGCCGGCGTGGGCGAGAAACGAGCTGCTCGCGCCGTTGGAGGCCGACGACACGATCCCCGACATCTCGTCGGAGGCGGCGAGCAGCAACGTGGTCACCGGTGCCGCCACGCCGACCGCGAGCATCGCCAGCGGGAGATAGCCCAGGGCGGCCCGGACCAGGAGCGCCAGGTCTGAGCGCATGATCGCCTGGATCGCCGCCGCGAACAGGAACGGCAGCGTGAGCAGCGCCGAGATCGCCGCCATCCGCCAGTAGGCGGACGAGAACCAGGTGCTCTGGAGCTCCGGCCGCGTGGTGGTGGCGATGACCGACTCGGTTTCGTGCAGAGCGAACTTGGCGCCGCCCGCCACCCAGGCGCCGATGGCGGCGATCCCCGCGGCGGCGGCGACTCCCTTGACGACCGGGCTGGCGCCGCCTCCGGCCAGTGACTCCAACGCACCGCCCAGATGGCCGCCGAGCAGCTGCTTACCAGCGCCCAGCACACGGCCGGGACTGGCGGCCGCCGAGCACACCTTCCCCGCCAGGGTGCTGACCAGCCCCGCCAGCGAGCAGATCGGCTTGACCGGGTTCAGCGCTGCCGCCGGGGGCGGCGCCGCGCAGCGCACGAGGGTGACGGCCAGGAGCAGCAGGAGGACCGCCCGGCCTTGGCGCGCGATCACCGGGCGGTGGTCCCGAGGTGCTGGAAGAAGTTGACCAGGCCGGGCGCCGCTCCGACGATGAGGGCCGCGGCGCCGGAGACCAGCGCCGCCATGCGGCCGCGCGCGGCGAACTGATGGTTGTGGGTGTGGGAGGCCACCGCCCACAGGCCCGCGCCGACGAAGGCGCCCAGGAGCGCTACCGCGAGCGACCACGCCTCGGCGCCGTTGATCAGCTGCTGCAGGACGTTGCTGCCGGGCAAGCCCGTCAGGTCCGGGTGCGCGGACACCGCCAGGGGTGGCGCCGCGAGGCTGCCGAGCTGCTTTCAACATGCCTCCTCCTTGAGTCCAAATGAGCCAATTGAGTCTTCTGGACTCTAGTAGAGGCAATCGACTATGGTAGGTTCCTTTGTCAATACTTAGTCTCAATTGGACTCAAGAGGAGACCTAGCATGAGGCGTCGCAACCCTGGCCGCGTAGTGGCGCCGACGAAGAGCTCGCCGATCTGTACGCGGCGCTCGCGGGACGGCTGACTCAGATCGTCCGCATCGATGTCCGGGCGCCGGACCCCGTGATCGAGGACGCCTGTCAGTGCGCCTGGAGCCGGCTGATCGATCATCGCCACCGCGTCCGCCGGGAGGCGGTGCTCGCCTGGCTGGTGACGACCGCCGTCCGGGAAGCGATCAGGCTGGTCCGCCGTGAGCGCGCGCGAAGTGTCGCTGGACGATCTTCTGGAACGCTCGGGCGAAACCGTGGCACCGGCGTCTTCGTCGCTCGAAGATGTGGTCGAGCGACGGGCGCGGCTGGACGCGATCCGCGATCTGCCCGAGCGCCAGCAGCGCCTGGTGTGGCTACAGGGGCTCGGCCTCAGCTACGCCGAGATGGCCGGCTACACCGGAGCCAGCCCGCGCACGGTGGAGCGTCAGCTGCTGCGCGCCAAACGGGCTCTGCGGCCGATCTGATTGCGGCGCGCGGAGAACTGCGAGCCGGCGAGCTAGCGGCGCGCCCGCCCGCGCTTGCGCCGCCGCTTCTCGGCGGCGCTCAGCTTGCGGGGCTTGGGCCGCTTGGATCCGGGGCGGACGTCGCCGCCGCCGGTGGGTCCCGCCGCCCGCACCGGAGCACGCCGGCGCGCGTCGCGCCAGATGAACAGCGAGATCCCCACCAGCACGACGATGGCGCCCAGGGCGATCGCGATCGCGCTGCTGCTGCTGAGCGAGCTGGAGCCCGAGGTCGCGGTCGAGTTGGTGGGCAGGATCGTCGGGGCGGCGCTCGTGGTGGAGGTGGCGGGCGCGAGCGGGACGCCGGGCGAGAGCGGGCTGGTAGAAGGGAGGCGCGGGGCTGGACGGCGGGTTGGCCGTAGTGGTGGCCGCCACCGCCGTCGCCGTGGTCAGCGACAGGACCAGGAGCGCGACGTAGGACGCAGACGCATGCGGCGCCCTGACCCTCAGCGCTCGGATGCGAGCGGCTGCTCCATCGCGGGCGTCGTCGGCGGACGCTGTAGGGGTCCTCGTTCTCCTGGTGCTCCTCGTGGTACACGCTCTCGACGTTGACCGCCCAGATGTCGTGGTTTGTGCCCAGGAGGATGTTGTCGACGGCTCGCATCGCGGTCAGCATCGAATGGTCGGAGTTGTTGTAGCGGTGCAGCCCGTTGCGCCCGACCTGGGCGAGGTTGCCGATCTGCTCCAGCCAGCCCCGGATCGTCTTGACGCGCTCGGCGTAGAGCTCGTCGTAGATCGGATACGCCTTGTGCACGCCGCTCGACGAAGCCGAACTTGACGTTGCTCGGCCTTGGCGAGGTGGAGCTTCTCGATCTCCCGGGCGGCCATCGCCACCAGGTCGTCGTCGGCCATGTTCCACAGGTCGTCGCCCTCGAAGCAGAAGTACTCCATGCCGATCGAGGCGTCGGTGTCGTTGGGCACCATCCACGGGCTCCAGGACCTGAAGTTCTGGATCCGCAGCACGCGCACGCCGGGCTGATGGATGTAGATCCAGTTGTCGGTGAACGGATCCTCGCCCTCGAGCACGAGCAGCGACGGTGAGGAACTCGCGGTAACGCAGGCCCCGGGCCGCGTCGCGGACCTCGAGCGGCGCCTCGGGCTCGGCGATGCCGACCGTGGTGCGCAGCGGCAGCGAGGAGATGACGTGCGAGGGATACAGCGTCTCGCCGCCCGCCACGACCTCGGTCACGCGTCCGTCCGGACGACCTTGAGCTTGGTCACCGGCGCGTTGAGCCGCACCTCGCCGCCCTGCTCGCGGATGTCGGCCGTCATCTGCTCCCACATCTGCCCCGGGCCGAACCGCGGGTAGTTGAACTCCGAGATCAGCGACTTGATCTTGTTGCCCTCGTTGCCGAAGAACGCCGCCTTGGCGCGCTGAGAAGAACGACAGGCCCTTGATCCGCTGAGCGGCCCACTCGGCGCGGATCTCGTCGGCGGAGACGCCCCACAGCTTCTCGGTGTAGGTCTTGAAGAAATGCTGGTAGAGCCGCTTGCCGAAGCGGTTGGAGACCCACTGTCTCGAACGTGTCCTCGCGGCCCTTGGGCTTGACCGCCGCCCACAGATAGGACGCCATGCATCGCGCCAGCTCGACCGGGCCCAGCTTCTTGATCACGTCCATGCCCTGCAGCGGATACTCGAGGAACTTGTCGTTCCAGTAGATCCGGCTCTGACGCGGACGCTTGAGGAACTCCTCCTTCATGATCTCGTGCCAGAGGTCATCGACCTCCTTGACCTTGGTGAAGAAGCGGTGGCCGCCGAGATCGAAGCGATAACCGTCGCGGACCTCGAGTGCGGGCGATACCGCCCACCTGCTCGGTTGACTCGAGCACGATCACCGGCTTGCCCTGCTTGACCAGCAGATAGCCGGCGGTCAGCCCCGCCGGTCCCGCGCCCAGCACCACGACCGGGTGCTCCGGGGTGATCTCCGTGGCTTGCGGTCTTGCCGGGCTGGTCTCGGTCATGGTGTCCTAGGAGGCCTTCTGGTAGAGGATCGCGCTGTCGGCCACGCAGCAGGCGCCTCGGTAGTTGTGTGGTGCCCAGGCGACCTGCTTTAGCTTCCCGTCGGCGACATCGCTTCGAAGGATCGCTCCCCACTGGGCGGAGCGGCGGCGCACGAGCTGTGTCCACGACGCTTCCCAGTTCTGAGCGCCTTCGGTCAACGGGCGCACGTAAAGCAGCTGCTGGCCGGGTTTGAGACTAGCAACCAGTGGTCCGAGGGCGGCTTGGGGGTTGGTGGCGCGCAGGCGGGGGAGCGCGTCGACCCAGTTCATGTAGCGGGGGTCGGTGACCGCGCCGGCGGTGTTGGCGTAGCGCAGGCCGCCGGGGAGGTAGTACCAGGCCAGTGGGGTCTGCTCGGGCTGGCCGACGACCACCAGGTCGCCCTGGTGCAGCATCGGCCCGACCTCCCCCGCGATATCCCGCATATCACTCTTGTAGCTCGCCGCGAACGACGAGGCGTTGGCCAGGAACGCCACGCACAGCACCATGGCCACCAGTCCCACCACCCTTGCCCGCGCCGAGGCGAAGGCGCCGAACAGCAGCAGGGGGGCCACCAGGCAGGCGAAATAGCGCTCCACCCACCCCGGCATCAGCAGCGTCGACAGCCGTGCCAGCACCAGTCCCGTCGCCGGTATGGCCAGCAGCACCCACATCGCCCGCCACTCGGGGCTGCGGCGGTTGGCCCGTTGAAACAGGGGAGCGAGCCCGACCACCGCGGCCACCAGGAGCGCCATGTCGACTCGCTCGCCACCCAGCAGCTGGCTCGGGACCGCGGCACCGAGCTTTGGCGCGTAGTGCCACGGCGAGGTGGTGTGCGCGATCTCATAGATGGTCGTCGGCAGCCACGGGAGGTAGAGCACGAAGGCGCCGCCGAACGTCAGCGCGGCGTCGCGCAGCAGCCCCTGGCGCTCCTCGGAGGCGACGTAGACGGCAGCCAGCGCGACCGCGGCCCCGAACCAGAACAGGATCGCGGTGCCCTGGGTGTAGAGCATCAACGTCAGCGAGGCTCCGCACAGGAGCAGGTACCGCCGCCGACGGAAGACGAAGCCGTGGATGAAGCCCGCCATCGCGAATATCGACAGCAGCACCATCAGCTCATACAGCTGCGTTTCCTGCGAGAACTGGGTCAGAAACGCGCTGAACGCGAACAGCACCGCGGCGAACATTCCCGCTCGGCGGCCGAACAGGCTCCAGCCCGCCCACATGGCGGCCGGGAATGCTCAGCACGGAGATCAGCACCGAAAGCGCGTGGGTGGCGCTCTCGCCGGATCCGAAGGCGCTGATCCAGAAGTGCAGCAACAGGTAGTAGAGGGGCGCGGAGCCTCCCTGACGCAGGATCCCGAACATCGCGCCCACCGAATGCGAGGCGATGCCGGTGGCGATTGCCTCGTTGAACCACAGCTCGCCGCTGAGCAGACGGGTGCGCACGAACGCCGACACGGCGACCAGCACCAGCAGCACCGCGGCGGCGGAGACGCGACGGGGCAGACGGTTGAACCACCGGGGAGCATGCACGTCGGCGATCGCCGGCACCTCCAGTAGCGAGGCGAGCGATCGTCTGGGGGCGGCGGTGGTCATGGAGGAGGGTGCGCGAGGCCGCGCGCGAGCGACTTCAGACCGGGCGAGACACTAGGAGGCCTTCTGGTAGAGGATCGCGCTGTCGGCCACGCAGCAGGCGCCTCGGTAGTTGTGTGGTGCCCAGGCGACCTGCTTTAGCTTGCCGTCGGCGACATCGCTTCGAAGGATCGCTCCCCACTGGGCGGAGCGGCGGCGCACGAGCTGTGTCCACGACGCTTCCCAGTTCTGAGCGCCTTCGGTCAACGGGCGCACGTAAAGCAGCTGCTGGCCGGGTTTGAGACTAGCAACCAGTGGTCCGAGGGCGGCTTGGGGGTTGGTGCTGCGCAGGCGGGGGAGCGCGTCGACCCAGTTCATGTAGCGGGGGTCGGTGACCGCGCCGGCGGTGTTGGCGTAGCGCAGGCCGCCGGGGAGGTAGTACCAGGCCAGTGGGGTCTGCTCGGGCTGACCGACGACCACCAGGTCGCCCTGGTGCAGCATCGGCCCGACCTCCCCCGCGATATCCCGCATATCACTCTTGTACTGAGGGGCGTAGGTGGCCGGGTTGGCCATGAACACGAGCGCCAGGACGATGGCCACCAGTCCCACCAGCCGCGCCCGCGCGCAGCCCCAGGCGATCAACAGCACGATCGCCCCCAGGATCGGGGCGAAATACCGCGAGACGAACGCCGGCGTGATCTGCGACGACAGCCACGCCAGCCCGAGGGTGGCCACCGGCAGCGCGATCAGGGTCCACAGCGTCGCCCACTCTCGGGTTCGGCGATGCGCGCGCGTGAACAGCGGGCCCAGTCCGATCAAGGCCGACACGACCAGCACGATCGTGATCCGGTCGCCGCCGAGCAGGTCTCGCGAGATCAGAATCGGCGCGCCGAACCGCGGCGCCGAGTCCCACGGCGCGGCGGTGTGGGCCACCTGGTACAGGAGTTCGGGGACCCAGGGTAGATACAGGATCCCGGCGCCACCGAACGCCATCACCGCGTCGCGCAGCACGCCCCGGCGATCGTCGCTGGCCAGCAGGGTGGGGATCAGCGACAGCGCCGCTCCGGCGAAGAAGAAGGTGCCCCACGAGTGCGTGTAGAGCATCAGCGTCAGCGTCGCTGCGAACAGGAACAGGTAGCGCCGCCGGCGGTACACGAAGCCGTGGACGAAGGCCGCCGTGGCCAGGATCCCGAGCAGGCCCATCAGCTCGTACATCCGCGTCTCCTGCGCGTACGCCGTCAGCCATGCGCTGAACGCGAACAGCAGCGCGGCCATGATTCCGGCGCGACGCCCGAACAGGCTCCAGGCGGCCCACCCTCCGGCCGGGATCGTGAGCACGCCGAACAGCGCTGACAACGCGTGGGTGGCGGTCTCGGTCGAGCCGAACACCGACATCCAGACGTGCAACGTCATGTAGTAGAGCGGCGGGTTGCCGTCGTGGCGCAGCACCCCCGGGATCGCGCTCAGCGGGTGCAGCGCCACGCCGGTGGTGATCGCCTCGTCCATCCAGTACTGACCCCCGATGTACCGCGAGCGGATGAACCCCGACAGCGCCATCAGCACCAGCAGGCCGCCGCCGGTCCACAGCCAGGCCGGGACCCGCTGCAGCCGGGCCGGCAGGCGCGGCGTGAAGTCGGCGAATCCCCGCTTCGGAACGCTGGGCCTCGGCTGGGGCGCGGTTACGGTGGCCATCAGGGTTGGCGGATGCTGGTCGGCACGTTTCGAGCCTACCCGTGGCAACTCGTGAACAGATTGAACGGGCCGCTGGAGCCGACGTGCGTGTAGTGCACGCTCGGCCAGGTCCGGACCAGCGGGAGCAGCGACGCGTGACGGGTATCGCGCGTCTGCAGGATCACGTTGGGCGGCGGGCCCCGGCGCGTTCGCCGGGGGCGGCGCCGTGATCCTGATGGTGTGCACGCCGAGCGTCCAGGCGACCATGGGGACCTGGAAGCCCTCGGTCATGACCTGGCCGCAGCGCAGCAGCTTGGCCGCGCCGCCGTATCGCGCCACCAGGGTGTTCAAGCCTTCGCGCAGCCGGGCCTGGTAGACGAGCGAACGGTGGGTCTTGGGAAGCGAGGTCAGGTTCGCGCCGACCCACGAGGGCAGCAGGGCGAACACCGCAGCCACCAGGACCACGGCGCGTCCATGACGCGATCCGGGTGAGCCCCGCGGCCTCTTCGGCGCGACCCCGGCGCAGCCTGCGCCCGATGACGTTGCCGATCTCCTGCGCCGCCCAGCCCCAGCCCACGGCTCCGCACACCTCCACCAGCGCCGAGCCGAGCACGAGGTAGCGGTTGTTGCCCGAGAAGCCGATCTGGGTCATCGTCGCGATGACCACGAACCAGGTCAGGCCGGCGATGCCCGCGAACGCGGCAGCGGCTTGGGCGGCGGCCTGCGGCCGGCCCAGCGCGGCGCGACCGTCCCGGCGCCAGCCGGCGCCACAGCACCGCCGACACCACCAGCACCAGCAGCGCGGCGGCGACCTTGATCCGCAACAGGATGGTCGGCCAGGCGGCGTTGACGAGCTCGCTCACGAACGGCACCTTGGCGAACGCCAGGCTGTTGGAGCGCGGGTGCTGGGCCCGGTTGACGCCGCGCAGGAAGTGCCCTGAGCCCCAGTACTCGGGCAGGAACCAGAAGACCGGGATCAGCAGGAAGAGCGCTATCACCAGCTTGCGTGCGCCTGGGTCCCTCCAGAACAGCCACAGCCCGTAGGGACCCCAGAAGAGCCAGATCTCGGGACGGTCCAGCGCGACCAGGAAGCCGACCGCGAACGCCTGCCGTGGCTTGCCGTCGAGGTGACGGTCGAGCGCGATCAGCATCAATGCCGTGGCCAGACCCTCCGAGTACCCGAGCGCGTTATCGGAGATGTAGTGGCCGGACAGCGCCAGCCAGCCCGCCGCGATAACCCCGGCCAGCAGGGCCGGGCCGAGCGCGGTGATTCGGTTCGCGGCGGTCCGCCCGGCCGCTTCGGGGGGCGCCTCGGTGAAGTAGCTGCCGATTTGGCGGGTCAGGCGGACCGACAACCGGAACACCATCACCACGGCGGCGAAGGCGCCCGCGCGCGCCACCACCAGCCATAGGTCGGGAGCGGCACTGCCGAACGGGGCAAACAGCGTCGTGAAGATCATCGGCAGCGGCTTCCAGGAGGGGCCACCGGTGGTGTGCAGGTTGAGGTGAACGATCTCGCGGCCCCACACGATCCACGCCCACGGGTCGTAGCTCGGGGTGGACGGGATCAGCAGCGAAGCGGCGCCGACGATCAGCGCCACCACGATCAGCCCGGCGTAGAAGCGTCCCGGCGATCGCCGGTACCACGGCTGGGCCGGCTCGGAGGCCGGCGGGGCGCCGGCGGGGGCCGCCGAGGTCACGGGAAAGTCCGTGGCCGAGGCAGAGAGCATGTTGGCAAGCGGTCGTCGGGACACGGGCTGGGGGCGCTGCAGGGCCCGGCGGGCCCGGCTCGAGGTGCGGGTGCTGACACGCCTGACGGACCACCGGCTCGCCCTGCGAAGCTGACGAGCCGCGCGGGGACGGGCGTCGCGGGCGAATTGTAGAGCGCGGGCGGGCGACCCGCGCGGGCGCTTTTCCCCAGCCGCTCAGCCCGCCGCGAGCCGGCGCTTGAGCGCCACGATCCGCCGGTAGGAAGCGGCCGCGTCGCGTCGCGAGATCTGACCACGGCGCAGCGCCGCGCGTAGCGAGTCCAGCTCCCCGGGCGCCGAATCGGTGAACAGCAGGATGTCGGATCCGGCGGCGGCGGCCAGCGTCCCGGCCACCGTCTCGCCGTGGCCGGAGGTCGACCCGAGCGCGTCGGTGATGGTCACTCCCCCGAACCCCAGTCGGCCGCGCAGTACGCCGGCGATGATCGGGCGCGACAGCGCGGCGGCGGTGCCGCTGCCGTCGTAGCCCGGGAAACCCGCCACCGCCAGCATCACCGCGTCGAGCCCGCGCGGGATCATGGCCTGGTAGGGATTCAGCGCCGCCAGGCGCTGCGCCCGGGTGGGATGCAGCTCCTCGCGTTGCAGGTCGGTGGACACCGGTGCCGAGCCCAGACCCGGGAAGTGCTTGGCGGTGGCGGCCACCCCGCGGGCCTGCAGGCCGACCGCGAACGCGGTGGCGTAACTGGCGACCGTGCCGGCTCGGAACGAGAACGCGCGGCCCTGACGCTGGATGAAGGCCCCGCCAGAGGTGGGCACGTCCGCCACCGGGGCGAGGTCCATGTTGATGCCCCAGCTGCGCAGGTAGGAGCCGGTGGCGCGGCCCTCGCGAGCGGCGGTGCCGACGTCGTGGGTGGCCGTCATCTGCGGAGGCGAGAGGTCGGGCGGGCCGCCCGGAAGCCGCTTGACCTGGCCCCCTTCCTGGTCGGTGGCGATCAGCAGCGGCGGATTGCCCCCGGCGTGGGCGGCGCGCTGGAGCGCGCCGGTGAGGGCGAGCGTCTGCGAGCGGGTGACGCAGATTGGACCCGAACAGGATCACCGAGCCGACCTCGCCGCGGCGGACCGCGCCCAGCAGCGCGCTGCTCGCGGCGGGGCCGGCGAACCCGACCATGATCCGCTGGCCGAGCAGTCTCGCGTCCGAGCGCGGCAGTGCGATCGACGCCGGGCCCTGGCTCGGCTGTGGAGCGGCCCCGCCGCTCTGTCGTCGCTGGATCGTCGACCCGCGGCCGGTGCGTGGTGGACCCGCCACTCTGCCCGTGCGTGAGCCCGAGCGCTCCACCGACGCCGAGCGCGGCAAGCACCACGGTGAGGGCCAGGCGGGCTACCCCGAGACTCCCTGGGCGACGCAGCCCTCGACCGTCGTGAGCAGCTGGTCGGAGGCCTGATTGGGATACAGGAGCGCGCTGCCGATCACCTCGGCGCCCTGGACCTGTCCGTTGATCTGCATTTCCTGCGCCGCGCCGGGCGTGGGCTCGAAGTAGACCGTCGGGCCGTAGGGCTTGGCCTCCACCTGCATCGCGGTATTCCCGAGCTTGGCGACGGGGATGTGGTTCTGCTGCAGGCACAGGATGTGCTTCTGGCGGGGATCGTCGACGCCCTTGTGGACGACCGTCGACCGCCTTCAGCGTGCCGGCCTGCGGCTTGGCGGAGCTCCCGCAGGCGGAAAGCGAGATCGCCGCCAGCGCAGCGGCCAGCGCGAGCTTCGCGGAGGACATGACGCAAGAGGGTAGAGGATGATCTGCGCACGTGATCGCCTTTGCCGCCCTGTCCGGACCGTTGCCCAAGGCGGGGGTGATCGCGCTGGCCGCGCTGGCCGCGCTCGGCCTGCTGCACCGAGACCGGCGCACGCGGGCGCTGGCGATGCTGGGAGCGCTGGTGCTCTCGCCGGTACTGCTGCTGGCCGACATCTGGAGCTCGCCGCAGCTGCGGCATCGTGCATCGCCATCCGCTGCTGGCGCTGGTCGGCGCCGTGGTGGCGGTGGCGATACTCGGCGTCGCGGCGGCGATGATCTCGCGGCGCCCGGCGCTGCTGGCCCTGCTGGTGGTGTTCGCCCTGCCGTTCCGGGTCCCGATCCAGGCCGGCGGCATCACCTCGAACCTGCTCGTCCCGCTCTACCTGGTCGTCGCCGTCGGCGCGCTGGCCTGGATCGTGCCGGCGCTGCGCGGGTCCCCGCGGGGCCCCGATCGGCCCCGCGCCGGCGAACGGGCCCGACGCCTCGGGCGGCTGGTCGGTGTGGGTGGAGCGCCTGCTGGCGCTCTACATCGTGCTCTATGCCGTGCAGGCCGTGTACTCGCCCGACTTCCGTCAGGCGCTTCAGAACGTGGTGTTCTTCTACGTCCCGTTCACGCTGCTCTATCAGCTGCTACGGGGCCTGCGCTGGACGCCCGAGCTGATCCGCAACTGCCTGCGACTGCTCGTCCTGCTGGCCGTCGTGTTCTCGGTGGTGGGGTTCGCCGAGTACGCGACCAAGACGATCATCCTCAACCCCAAGCTGGTCGTCACCAACGACCTGCACACGTACTTCACCGTCAACTCGGTGTTCTTTGACCCCGACATCTTCGGTCGCTTCCTCGCGCTGGTGATGATCCTGCTCGCGGTGGTGCTCCTGTACGAGTTCTCACAACGCGTCCAGATGGCGGCGGCGGTGCTGCTGGCGGTCCTGTGGGCCGGCTTGGTCCTGACCCTCTCGCGCTCGAGTCTCGGTGCCCTGCTGGTCGGGCTGGGGGTGCTCGCCGCACTGCGCTGGAATCCCTCGCGCGCGCTGGTGGTGGCGGTGGTGGTGATCGGGCTGGGCGGGGCGCTGGTGGCGGTGACGCCGACGACGTTCGGTCTCAACCAGGGCGTCAACGGCGCCTCCAGCGGCCGCGGCGGGCTGATCAGCGGGGGCCTGGGGCTGTTCACCGACCGCCCGGTGTGGGGCTATGGTTCCGGATCCTTTGTAACCGAATACCGCAACCACCACCGGGCCACGGCCACGTCGCTGTCGGCCTCGCACACGATCCCGGTCACGGTCGCGGCCGAGCAGGGCATGATCGGCGAGCTGGTCTACCTCGCGCTGGTGGTGGCCGCCCTGGCGTGCCTGTTCCGCCGAGCCCGCGGGGATCCGGTGCGCTCGGCGCTGGCCGCCGCCTTCGCGGCGCTGGTCTTCCACACCATCCTGTACGCCGACTTCCTGGAGGACCCCGAGACGTGGGCGCTGCTCGGCATCGGCGTGGCGCTGGCCGCGGCTCCGCTCCCGCTCGCCGGGACCAGATCGAAGCTCAGCGCTTCGGCGGAGCCGGAGCCGGAGCCGGAGCCGGTGCCGGCTCGGCCGTAACCGGGTCCAGCGCCTGCGCGATCGCCAGCAGCAGTTCGTGCAGCCGGCGGCGATCGTCGCCATCCAGCGGTGACAGCAGGTCATCCTGGGCCTGCTTGGCGAGCCGTCGCCCGCGTGACAACGTCGCCCGCCCGTGGTCGGTCAGATGGAGGGCGTGGGCGCGGCGATCGCTGGGGTGGCGGCGGCGCTCCACCATTCCCCGCGCCTCGAGTTCGTCGATCGTGGAGACCATCGTGCTCGGATCCATCCCGATTGACTTACCCAGCGCGTGCTGGGTGATCATGCCCTCCGCGTCGAGCACGTTGAGCGCGCCCCACATACGGGTCGTCAACCCGAGCGTCTCGAGCCGGCGGGCGAACTCCCGCTGCGCGTAACCGCCCACCCGGCTGAGCAGATACCCGGTGTGGCGGATCAGCGCCGCGTGCAGACCGGGAGGGGGCGCAGCCATCGTTCTCGGGATTCTAATCAATTCAGTGGCGGGCCCGAATAGTTTGTGATAGAAATCATGCGTCCAACGCACTAACGGGGGAGTCCTCGCCATGATGACCATCGTCACCCGCTGGGTCCTGGCCCACAAGCGAATCGTCGCGACCGTCTGGATCCTCGTCACGGTGGTGGGGATCGCCACCGTCAGCCAGTCGACGCAGTCGTTCAGCAAGCAGTTCAGCGTTCCCGGCCGCGAGGGCTTCGTGACCAACTCCGCGATCGCGCGCCTGTTCCATCAGGGCGGCCGCAACGCGCCGCTACTGGCGGTGGTGACGCTGCCGCGCGGCTCCGCGGTGTCGTCCCCCGCGGTGCGATCCGGCCTGGAGCAGGTTCAGGGCAAGCTGCGAGCGGCGATCCCCGGCGCGCGGACCGCCTCGTTCGCGTCGACCGGCAGCCGTGCGTTCGTCTCGGGCGACGGGCGCACAACCTTCGTGCTCGCGTACCCGCCGCCGGACAACGAGTCCTTCGGCGCCAACACGGCCGCGGCCAAGCGCGCCACCGCGACGCTGGCCGGCGACCGGATCGCGGGCGCACCCGTGTACGTCACCGGTATCGACGCGCTGTCGAGCCAGACCGGCGGGAGCAGCGGGCCGGGCGTGCTGCTGGAGTCCGTGCTCGGCGGCACCGGCGCCCTTCTCGTGCTCGGATTCGTGTTCGCCTCGCTGTTGGCGCTGGTGCCGATGCTGATGGCGATCGTCTCGATCATGACCACCTTCCTGGTCCTGTGGGGAGTGACCGCGATCACCAGCGTCTCGATGATCGTGGAGTTCCTGGTCGCGCTGATCGGGCTCGGGGTGGCGATCGACTACTCGCTGCTGGTGGTGGTCCGCTGGCGCGAGGAGCGCGCCCACGGGTACACCGGCGACGAGGCGGTGGTGCGCGCGATGCAGACCGCCGGGCGCGCGGTGGTGTTCAGTGGCACCACGGTGGCGATAGGGCTGCTGGCGATGATCGTCCTGCCGCTGCCGTTCCTGCGCTCGATCGGCTACGCCGGGATGCTGATCCCGCTGGTCAGCGTGGTCGTGGCGATCACCCTGCTGCCGATCGTGCTGGCCAAGGCGGGCAACCGGCTGGACTGGCCCCACATCCGCAGCGAGGACCAGCCCAGCCGCGGCTGGACGCGCTGGGCCCGGCTGGTGGTCGAGCGCCGCTGGTGGGCGGCAACCGGCGCCGCCGTGGTTCTCGTCGCGCTGGTGCTCGCGGCGACCGGACTGCAGCCGGGACAGGCCAACGTCAACACGCTGAGCCGGCAGGGCGACGCCCACGCCGGGCTCCAGGCGCTGGAGCGCTCGGGCATCGGCCCGGGAGCCCTGACGCCGATCGAGGTGCTGAGCCCCGCCGGCTCGGCGACCCGGGTCGCGAGTGCCCTGGCCGGGGTCGGCGGGGTGCACGGCGCGGTCGCTCCGCTCGGGTCGCAGTGGAGCCGGGACGGGATCGCGGTGATCGACGCGCTGGCGGTGGCGGACGGCTCCTCCTCGACCGGCACCGACACGATCGATCGCGTCAGGAGGGCGGCTCATTCACTGGGCGCCGGCGTCCGCGTGGGCGGCATCGGCGCCGAGAACTCCGATTTCGTCTCCGCCATCTACGGGAGCTTCCCGCTGATGATCGCGCTGATCGCGGTGCTGACCTTCGTGCTGCTGGCGCGGGCGTTCCGCTCGCTGCTGCTGCCGCTCAAGGCGGTGTTGCTCAACGTGGTCAGCGTCGCCGCGGCCTGGGGGGTGATCACGCTGGTGTGGCAGCAGGGCCACGGCTCGGACGCGATCTTCGGCATCGCCGCCACGCACTCGGTCAGCGCCTGGATTCCGCTGATGGTGTTCGCGTTCCTGTTCGGACTGTCGATGGACTACGAGGTGTTCATCCTCTCCCGGATGCGCGAGGAGTACGACTCCAGCGGCTCCACCAACACCGCGGTGGTCCGCGGCATCGGCCGCACCGGGCGGCTGGTGACCAGCGCGGCCCTGATCCTGTTCCTGGCCTTCGTGTCGATGGCCTCCGGGCCCAACACCGACGTGAAGGTGTTCGCGACCGGGCTGGCGGCGGGGATCCTGCTCGATGCCACGGTGATCCGGGCGCTGCTGGTCCCGGCGGTGGTGTCGCTGTTCGGACGCTGGAACTGGTGGTTGCCGGAGTGGCCGGCGCGGCTGCTGCGGGTCAAGCCCTCGCTGCCGCCGCGGGCCGCGGTGGAGGGCGCGGCCGAGTAGACAGCTGCGCGGCGGTTGCACCGGATGCTGGCCGAGTAACCGGCCATATATTCCGGTTAGTCAGCCGAGCATCCCGACTTTAACCCTACAGCGGGGTGGTGTAGGCCCCGCTGATCCCGCCATCGACCAAGAACGTCGTGGCGGTCACGTAGCTCGACTCGTCGCTGGCCAGGAACAGCGCCGCGTTGGCGATCTCCTCCGCGCGGGCGAAGCGGCCCATCGGCACGTGGATCATCCGCCGCTGCGCCTCCGCCGGGTCGGCGGCGTAGAGCTCACGCAGCAGCGGAGTGTCGACCGGTCCCGGGCACAGCGCGTTCACGCGCACCCCGCGCTTGGCGAACTCCACTCCCAGCTCACGCGACAAGGCCAGCACGCCGCCCTTGGACGCCGTGTAGGAGATCTGCGAGGTGGCCGAGCCCATCACCGCCACGAACGATGCGGTGTTGATGACCGACCCGCCGCCGCCCTTCAGCAGGCAGGGGATGCCGTGCTTACAGCACAGGAACACGCTGCGCAGGTTGGTCGCCTGGACCCGGTCCCACGCCTCCGCCGAGGTCTCCAGCACCGACGCGTCATCGGTCGGCGAGATGCCGGCGTTGTTGAACAGGACGTCCACGCGACCGAGCTCGCGCAGCACGCGCGCGTACAGCTCGGACACCGCCTCCTCGGAGGTCAGGTCGGCGGTCAACGCCAGCTCGCCCACCGAATGCGAGCGCAGGTCAACGCCGGCCACCACCGCCCCCTCGCGTGCGAACACCGCAGCGGTGGCACTCCCGATCCCCCCGGCCGCGCCGGTGATCACGCACACCTTCCCGTCGAGTCTCATGTGGCGTAGAAGATCGACTTGACCTCGGTGTAGGCGTCGAGCGCGTGCGGCCCCAGCTCGCGCCCGTAGCCCGACTGCTTGAACCCTCCGAACGGCGTCGTCACCCGCACCGAGGTGTTGGAGTTGATCGACAGCACGCCCGCCTCCAGCGCCCGCGCGACGCGCAGGGCGCGGGCCCCGTTCTCGGTCCAGATCGAGCCCGACAGGCCGTAGATGGTGTCATTGGCCAGCGCAAGCGCCTCCGCCTCGTCGTCAAACGGGATCACCGTCGCCACCGGCCCGAAGATCTCCTCCCGGGCCGCGCGCGCGTCGGGCGCGACCGGACACAGCACCGTCGGCGCGAACCAGAACCCCGGCCCGGATGGAGCGCTGCCCCGGAACGCCACCGGCGCTCCGTCATCGAGAAACGACGCCACGCTGGCGCGATGCGAGGCCGAGATCAGCGGTCCCATCTCGGTCGACTCGTCCAGCGGATCGCCCACGCGCAGATCGACGACCGCACCCTCCAGCAACGCCATGAACTCGTCCAGGACCGAGGCCTGCACCAGGATCCGCGAGCGCGCGCAGCAGTCCTGACCGGCGTTTCCGAACATCGCGCCCGGGGCCGCCGCGGCGGCGGCCGCGAGATCGGCATCGGCGAACACGATGTTGGGAGACTTGCCACCCAGCTCGAGCGTCACGCGCTTGATCGTCTCGGCCGCCCCTCTGGCGATGGACCGACCCACCGACGTAGACCCCGTGAAGGCGATCTTGGCCACGTCCGGATGCTCGACCAACCGCGCTCCGCAGACCGAGCCCGGACCCACCACCACGTTGACCACCCCCTCCGGGAGCCCCGCCTCGAGACAGAGCGAGGCGAAGCGAAGCGCGGTCAGCGGAGTCAGCTCGGCGGGCTTGCACACCACCGTGTTGCCGGCCGCCAGCGCCGGGCCGAGCTTCCACGCTGCGATCGTGAGCGGGAAGTTCCACGGCACGATCAGCCCCACCACCCCCAGCGGCTCGCGCACGGTCCAGGCCTGCCCGCCGCTGACCGGGATCGAGTCGCCCAGCAGCCGTTCGGGCGCGCCGGCGTAATAGCCGAAGACCTGAGCCACCATTTCCATCTCGCCGCGGGCGTCGCCGATCGGCTTTCCGGCGTTGCGGGCCTCGAGCTGAGCCAGCTCCTCGCTCGCCCCCGCCACCACCTCGGACAGCCGGCGCAGGAGCAGCGCCCTGTCCGCCGGCGACACCGCCCGCCAGCCCGGGTAGGCCGCCCGGGCTCGCGCCACGGCCGCGTCCACCGCCTCCACGCCGGCGCGCGGAAGCTCTGAGAGCACCGCCTCGGTGGCGGGCTCCAGGACCTCCAGAACCGCCTCAGGCAACTTCGGGCTCCGGTTCGGCCACGGTGATCCCGTCGTCGGCGAACTCGATCGTGCGCACCGGTCCCGTGAACGTGCGCCGGGCCGAGACCAGGTACCAGATCGTCACCCCGAGCATCAGCGCGATCGTCACGATCGGGGCGTAGTTGACCGACGACCAGCTGAAGCCGGACTTGAAGTAGACGCCGGCCGGAGAGGTCGGCAGGCAGAAGATGATCACGCACAGCCCCACCCAGACGAAGGCGATCGGGTTCAGCCACCGGTAGTGGCGTCCCAGCGTCCACGGGCCGGGCTGGAAATCGTCGCCCTTGCGCCAGCGCAGGAACACCGGGATCGTGTAGGCGATGTACAGCCCGATCACCGCGATCGAGGTGACCGCGAAGAACGCCACCGGGAAGCCCGCCGAGTTGGGGAAGTAGGCCGGGAGGGTGATGATCAGAGCCGACAGGCAGACGAACAGCACCGCGTAGGTGGGCGTGCCGTTGGACCCCAGCCGCCGCCACAGCTTGTGGCCCGGGATCGCCCCGTCGCGTGAGAAGGCGAAGGTCATCCGCGAGGCGCTGGTCACGCAGGCCATCCCGCAGAACAGCTGGCCGATGGTGGAGATCAGGATCACCGCTTTCGCCGCGGCCGAACCCAGAGCCGTGGTGATGATCCCCAGGGCCGGGAACCCGGCGACGCTGATCTTGCTGATGTCCTTCTGCTGGACGGCGAAGGTGAGGGCCAGCAGCAGGATCCAGCCGATCAGCGCCGAGTAGGCGACCGAGCGCCACACCCCCCGGGCCGCTGACGTGGAGGCTCCGTGGGTCTCTTCGGACACGTGAGCGGACGCGTCGTAGCCGGTGATCGTGTACATGGTCAGCAGGAAGCCCAGCGGCAGCACGTAGAACCAGTACATGCCGTGGCCGAAGGCGCCGAAGCTGCGGTGGGTGAACACGTAGGAGATGCTCGAGTGATGGCTGGGGACGAACACCAGCAGCAACACGATCACGGCGACGCCGACCACGTGCCACCACACCGAGATGCCGTTGAAGATCGACACCAGGTGCCCGGAGAAGACGTTGATCAGGCCGTGGATGAGGAGGATCAGCGCGAACAGCGCGAACACCACATGAGCGTCGTAATGGACGTTGCTCGACGCGAAGTTGAAGATGAAGTCGACGTTGTAGAGGCCGAGCAGGAATTGCAGGAAGCTCGCCGCGGCGTAGTCGACCGAGGCGACCACCGCAATCAGCCCAATCAGGTTGAACCAGCCGGTGAACCAGCCCCAGCCGGCGCCCCCCAGCCGCGAGGCCCAGAAGTAGATGCCGCCGGCGGTGGGGAAAGCGGACGCCAGCTCGGCCATCGACACCGCTACGCACAGGATCAGCAGGCTGATGACCGGCCAGCCGATGGAGATCGCGATCGGCCCGCCGTTGTTGAACGCCTGACCGAAGCTGGTGAAGCAACCCGCCAGCACCGAGATGATCGAGAACGAGATCGCGAAATTGGAGAAGCTCGACCAACCCCGCTTGAGTTCCTGCTTGTAGCCGAGCTCGGCGAGACGGTCCTCGTCGGTGGGCTGCGCCGCCGCTGTGCCTGTGCTCATCCGGTCCTCCTGGTCAAAAGGTCTGCTGATCCTTCCTTACGTCCGCGCCAACATACGCGGGCGACGCCCGCTAAGTCAAGGGCCACTTGGCGAAGGCCCCTGCCCCGGCCGCGGCGCCGCGGCCAACGAGCGCTCGCCGGCCCGATCATCCGGGCGGCAACAGCCCCACCAGGATGTGCTCGGTCCCGCGCAGGTGCTCGGCCATCTCCCGCGCGGCCGCCCCCTCGTCACGGCGCCGAACCGCCGCCAGCAGGCGCCGATGCTGGGCGTTGGAGGAGTCCAGTACCTCCGGCGGGTGGGCGATCAGCGAGATCAGGCCGCTCATGGATCCCTGGGTCTCGGTCATGGCGGTCACCAGGCGCGGGCTGCCGGTGGATTCCGCCAGCCCCACATGCAGGCGGATGTCGAGTTGCCGGTAGGCGGGGAAGTCGTCCAGCCGCGCGTCGATCGCCGACCACCAGCGCGTCGAGGGCGTCGATCGCCTCGAGGCTGGCGCGCTCGGCGGCCAGCACCGCCACCCCCAGCTCGACCGTCATCCGCGCGTCGCACACCTCACGCCAGTGCGCGAGCAGATCCGGGGACGGCGGCTGCGAGGGGGGCTGGGGGTCGGCCACGAAGGTTCCGCCGCCGCGCCCACGGGTGGCGTGCAGATGGCCGCTCTGGCCCAGCGCCACCAGCGCCTGACGCAGCGTCGAGCGTGCGATGCCGAGCTTGGCGCACAGCTCGCGCTCGGCCGGCAACCGCGTCCCCGGAGCCAGCAGCCCGAGCTTGATGGCGGTGCCCAGCCGCTCGACGGTCTCCTCGAACGCGGTCTGCGAGTGGACCGGCGCGAACACCGTGTCGAGCGAGCTCACCGCCGCCGCGCGAGCCCCGCCAGCCAAGCTCACCGCCGCCGCGCGAGCCCCGCCGACCGAGCTCACAACCGCTCGAATCCCCGCACCCGCTCCCAATCGGTGACCGCCGACTCGAACGCGTCCAGCTCCACGTCGGCCGCGTGCACGTAGTGTGCGACGACTTCCTCCCCGAAGGCGCGGCGGGCCACCTCGCTGGCCGCGAACAGGTCCCGCGCCTCGCGCAGCGTCCGCGGCAGCCGCGGCTTGTCGCTGGCCAGATAGGCGTTGCCCTCGAACGCCGGCTCGAGCTCGAGCCCTTCCGCCACCCCGTGCAGGCCGGCCGCGATGATCGCGCTCAACGCCATGTACGGGTTCAGGTCCGAGCCACCGGCGCGGTTCTCGAACCGCAGCGCCGGACCGTGTCCCACCACTCGCAGCGCGCAGGTGCGGTTGTCCCGGGCCCAGGCCACCGCAGTGGGGGCGAACGAGCCCGCCGCGTAGCGCTTGTAGGAATTGATGTTCGGCGCCAGCAGCAGCGTCAGCTCGCGCAGGCAGGCGAGCTGTCCGGCCAGGAACGAGTGAAACACCGCTTGATCGCGTGAGAACAGCATCCCGTCCTCGTCGGCGAGCGAGAAATGGATGTGGCAGGAGCTGCCCTCGCGCTGATCGAACTTGGCCATGAAGCTGATCGCCATTCCCTCCTGAGCGGCGATCTCCTTGGCCCCGTTCTTGTAGATCGAGTGGTCGTCGGCGGTCCGCAGCGCGTCGGCGTAGCGGAAGTTGATCTCGTGCTGGCCGAGGTTGCACTCCCCCTTGGAGTTCTCCACCTCCAGCCCGGCCTGCTCCATGCTGTTGCGAATCCGGCGGATCAGCGGCTCGATCCGGGCGGTGCCCAGCAGCGAGTAGTCGATGTTGTAGAGGTTGGCCGGCTCCAGCTCGCGGTAGCCCTTGCGCCAGGCCGCCTCGTAGGTGTCACGAAACACCAGCAGCTCCAGCTCGGTGCTCGCGTTCGCGCTCCAGCCCCGCTGCGCCAGCCGGCCCAGCTGCCCGCGCAGGACCTGCCGCGGCGAGGCGACGACATCCGAGCCGTCCTCCCAGCCCAGATCGCACAGGCACATCGCGGTCCCCTCCTGCCATGGCACCAGGCGCAGCGTGTCGAGGTCGGGCCGCAGCGAGAAGTCGCCGTACCCGCGCTCCCAGGACGCCATCTCATAGCCGTCGACCGGGTTCATCTCCACGTCCACGGCAAGCAGGTAGTTGCAGCCCTCGGCGCCGTGCTCGGCCACCTCGTCAAGGAAGTGGCGAGCGGTCAGGCGCTTGCCCTGCAGGCGTCCCTGCATGTCGGTCAGCGCCAGCAGGACCGTGTCGATCTCTCCCTGCCGCACGCGAGCCCGCAGCTCATCGAGCTTCACGCGCCCGCCTTGGCCCGGTTGTGCTCCCGCCATTGGGCGCGAAGGTATAGGAATCGAGCCTTAAACGCTAGGTTTCCGCCGATGCCCGAGCTCAGCGCCATCGTCGACCGGCTCGCGGGGCACCTGGGCCCCGCCGCGGGACCGCCGCTGGCGCTGGCGGGCGGGATCACCAACCGCAACTACCGGATCCGCTTCGGTCAGCGCGACTGCGTGCTGCGCCTGCCGGGCCGGGACACCGACCTGCTGGGGATCAGCCGCGAGGCGGAGCGGATCGCCACCGAGCAGGCCGCCCGGCTGGGCGTCGCCCCGGCGGTGGTGGCGGCCGGCGAGGACTACATGGTGACCGAGTACCTCGACGCCGCCCCGATCGACGGCGAGCGGCTCCGCGCGGCCCCGGAGTCGGCCGCCCGGGCGCTGCGCGCCTTTCACGACTGCGCCGTGAGCCTGCCGGCTCGCTTCTGGGTGCCCGATCTGCTCGCCGCCTACGCCGAGATCGTGCTCCGGCGCGGGGGGAGCCTGCCGGACAGCTATGGCGAGGTCCAATCCCTGGCCGACCGGATCGCGAACCGCCTGCCGTTGCGCCACCCCGTCCCATGTCACAACGACCTCCTGCCCGGGAACATCCTGGCCCGCCACTCCGAGCCCGATCGGGCCGTGCTCGTCGACTGGGAGTACGCGGGCATGGGCCACCGCTTATTCGATCTCGGCAACCTGGCGGTCAACAACGAGTTCGACGCGCCCGCCGAGGAGCGCCTTCTGATCGCGTACTACGGCGGCGAGCCCACCCGCGGCCAGCGGGCGGCGATCAAGCTGATGCGGATCATGTCCGACGCCCGCGAGGCCGCCTGGGGCGTGGTCCAGGGAGCGATCTCCGAGCTGGAGTTCGACTTCGGGGCCTACGCGCGCCGGCATTTCAGCCGGCTCGCCGACGCCGCCGGAGACCCCCGACTGGAGCAGTGGCTGCGTGGCGCGACCACGTGAGCTCCCCGACCGCGCGCGGGTGGTGGTCATCGGCGGCGGCGTCGGCGGCGCCTCGATCGCCTATCACCTGGCTCAGCTGGGCGAACGCGACGTGGTCGTGCTCGATCGCAACGAGCTGACCAGCGGGTCGACCTTCCACTCCGCCGGACTCGTCGGGCAGCTGCGGGGCAGCGTCTCGCTGACGCGGCTGATGATGGACTCGGTCGAGCTCTACCGCCAGCTCGACTGCGGCTGGGTGGAGTGCGGCGGTCTGCGCCTGGCCTGCAGCGAAGAGCGCGAGCAGGAGGTGCTGCGGCAGGTCGCCTGGGCCCGGACGTTCGGGCTTGGGCTGGAGCTGCTCTCCGCCGCCCAGGCGCAGGAGCTGTTCCCGCTGATGGTGACCGACGGCGTCCGCTGCGCGTCCTATCTGGCGACCGATGGCTATCTCGATCCCTCCCAGCTCACCTACGCGCTGATCGAGGGCGCCCGGCGCGGCGGCGCTCAAGTGTTCACGCATACGCGCGTGGACGGGATCGCCGTCACCGCCGGCCGCGTGCGCGGCGTCCGGACGCAGTGGGGCGAGATCGAGGCGGAGGTGGTGGTCAACGCCGGCGGCATGTTCGCCGCCGAGCTGGGGCGGATGGCCGGCGTCCGGGTGCCCGTGATCCCGTTCGCGCACGAGTACCTGGTCACGCAGCCATTCCGGGACCGGACGGGAGGCGAGCATCTCCCCACCCTGCGGGACCCCGATCTGCTGGTGTACTTCCGGGAAGAGGGCGCCGGGCTGGTGATGGGCGGCTACGAGCGTCACAGCGCCCCGTGGTCGTTGGACGAGCGGGGCCTGGACCGCATCCCGGCTGACTTCAACGGCCGTCTGCTGGAGGAGGACTGGCCGCGCTTTGAGGAGATCGCGCGCAACTCGTCGCGCCGCGTCCCCGCGATGGAGGAGGTGAAGGTCACCCGGCTGATCAACGGACCGGAGGCGTTCACACCCGACAATGAGTTCTGTCTGGGCGAGACCGAGGTCCGCGGGCTGTTCGTGGCGGCCGGCTTCTGTGCCCACGGACTCGCCGGGGCCGGTGGGATCGGCCGGGTGATGGCCGACTGGATCGTCTCCGGCGAGCCCGCGCTCGACGTGTGGGAGATGGACATCCGGCGCTTCGGCCCCCAGTACCGCTCTCCGCGCTACACGCTGGCGCGCGCCAGGGAGGTCTATGAGACCTACTACGACATCCGCTATCCCGGACACGAGCGCCAGGCCGGGCGCCCACTGCGGACCTCCAGCGCGTATCCCTGGCACCGCGCGCACGACGCGGCGTTTGGCGAGAAGTCGGGGTGGGAGCGCGTGAACTGGTACGAGAGCAACGCGCCGGCCGGAGACGAGAGCCTGCGGCCGCGGGGCTGGGCGGGGATGCACTGGTCACCCGCGATCGGCGCCGAGGCGCTGGCCGCGCGTGAGACCGCGGCCCTGTTCGATGAATCCTCATTCGCCAAGCTCGAGCTCAGCGGCTCCGGCGCCGCCGCGCTGCTCGAGCGCCTGTGCGACAACTACGTGGCGCGGGAGGTCGGTCAGATCACCTACACGCAGATGCTCAACCGGCGCGGCGGGATCGAATGCGACTTCACGGTCACGCGCGTCGGAGAGGAGCTGTTCTCGATCGTCACCGGCACCGCCTTCGGCAACCACGACGCGAGCTGGATCCGCCGGCATCTGCCCCACGACGGCTCGGTCCGGCTGGACGACGTGACCTCCCGCTGGGCCTGCTTCGCCCTGTGGGGCCCGCGGGCGCCGCAGGTGCTGGCGCCGCTCGCCGCCGAGCCGATCGACTTCGGCTACATGTCGATGCGCGAGCTCGCGGTCGGCGACGTCCCGGTGCGGGCCCTGCGCGTGACCTTCGTCGGTGAGGCGGGTTGGGAGCTGTACTGCCCCACCGAGTACGGCGCCGGTCTGTGGCGGACGCTGTGGGAGGCCGGGCGCCCGCACGGCCTGCGGGCCGGCGGCTACCGGGCGATCGACTCCCTGCGCCTCGAGAAGGGCTATCGCGTCTGGGCGGCTGACATCACCCCGGACGACACCCCGCTCGAGGCCGGGCTGGGCTTCTGCGTGCGCGACGACAAGTCGTTCATCGGCTCCGACGCGCTGGGAGAGCCGCGCCGGCGCCTGCGCTGTCTGGTGCTGGAGGACCCACGCTCGGTGGCGCTCGGCAACGAGCCCGTGCGGGTCGACGACGAGGTGTGCGGCCGGGTCACCAGCGGAGGCTACGGCTATGCGGTGCAGCGCTCCATCGCCTACGCCTACCTGCCGCCCGAAGTGGAGGTCGGGACCCAGGTCTCGGTCGACATCTTCGGCCGCTGGGTGCCCGGCGAGGTGGCGCGCGAGCCCCTTTTTGATCCCCGCGGCGAACGCGTCCGCGGGGGGGTGAAATCTTGACGCAATCCAGGTAGGATCGCGCTCCTGTGACGGCGCCACTTGTCCTGCGTTGTAGCCAGCCACCTGCGAGGGATTGGACACCGGACAAGGTGACGGCGCCACTTGTCCTGGGTTTTATCGAGTCATCTGCGAACGATTGGACCACGGACAAGTGACGTGGGGTTTCCTGTGGCTCATGCTGGCGCTCAAGTTGCCGCTCGCGGCGTTGATCTACATCGTCTGGTGGGCGATCAAGCAGGAGCCCGACGAGTCCTCCTCGTCTGACGACGACGGCGGTGTCAAGCGGCGCCATCCGCGTCCGCATTCGCCGCCGCCGTTCCCGCGCCGCCCGCGCCGTGGTCCGCACGGGGATCCCGCCCCGCAGCCGCCGGCTCGAGTCCGCACGGTGCGGGCGAGGGCGCGCACGCTGGGCCACTGACCGCCGTTGTCGCTGACAGACTTGCCGACCATGAGCAGTTCGACGCCCGCGCTGGGCCGGCCCGACTCGGTTCTGTCCGACGGGACGATTTCGCGACTGGTGGCCGAGGGCCGGATCCGGATCGACCCCTGGGATCCCGCTCTGGTGCAGCCCGCCAGCGTGGACCTGCGCCTGGGCGACTCGTTTCGGGTGTTCCACAATCACCGCGCGTCGGCGATCGATCTGCGCCGGCCGCCGGAGAACCTGACCGAGGAGGTGGTGGTCCCGCCCGGTGAGTCGTTCGTGATCCATCCTGGCGAGTTCTGCCTCGGGCGGACCCTGGAGTGGGTGGAGCTGCCCGACGACATCGTGGCCCGGATCGAGGGCAAGTCCAGCCTCGGGCGCCTGGGCCTGATCGTTCATGCCACGGCGGGGTTCTGTGACCCGGGTTGGAAGGGGACGCTGACGCTCGAGCTCAACAACCTGACCCGGGTTCCGATCAAGCTCTACCCCGAGCTGGAGATCGCCCAGCTGTCGTTCATGATGCTCGACCGCCCGGCGCTGCGTCCCTACGGCAGCCCCGACCTCGGCAGTCATTACCAGGGCCAGCGCGCGGCGACCGAGAGCCGTTATCGAGGCACGCCGGGCAGCGGCGAGATTGGATAGGCTCGCGTCGTGCTGGCCCTACTGCTCGCCGCCGCCGAACCATCCAAGGTCCCCTTCTACATCGCCGGAGGTGCCCTCGCCGTGTGGGCCGTGATCCTGGCCGCGATCGGCCTCTCGCGACCCGACTTTCCCTACGGCAACCGCGGCGCGCGCTCGGTGATGATGTTCAGCTTCGTGCTGATCGTGATCGCCATCCTGGCCGGCATCCTCACCGACCCGTAGTCGCACATAGATAATCGGGTAATAGAGTCTCTCAAGGCCCAACTTGTGCCGGCGCAAGGCCCCCGGCAACCGCGCGAAGGAGTGCGATGACCACTGAGACCCAGCAAGGAGCGGATGGCGCCGGCGTAGCGACGTCCAACGACTCGCTGACCGTGACCGACAACCGCACGGGCAAGCAGTACGAGATCCCGATCGAGGACAACACGATCCGCGCCACCGAGCTGCGGAACATCAAGACCCACGAAGACGACTTCGGCCTGATGACCTACGACCCCGCCTACATGGCGACGGCGTCGTGCCGCTCGTCCATCACCTTCATCGACGGCGAGAAGGGGGTCCTGGAGTATCGGGGCTATCCGATCGAGCAACTGGCCGAGAAATCGAGCTATCTCGAGGTGGCCTACCTGCTGATAAACGGCGAGCTTCCGTCCCAGCAGCAGCTCGCCGATTGGGACCACCTGATCACGATCCACACCTTCGTGCACGAGAACGTCAAGGAGTTCATGCAGGGCTTCCGCTACGACGCGCACCCGATGGGGATGCTGCTGGCGTCCGTCGGCGCGCTCTCGACCTTCTACCCGGAGGCGTCGGCGATCAAGGATCCCGAGTCCCGCTACATCCAGGTCATCCGCCTGCTGGCCAAGATGCCGACGCTGGCGGCGTTCTCCTACCGCCACAACCGCGGCATGCCCTACGTGTATCCGGACAACGACCTGAGTTATGCCGGCAATTTCCTCTCCATGATCTACAAGATCGCCGAGCTCAAGTACGAGCCCGACCCTCGGCTCGAGCATGCGCTCGACGTGCTG
The DNA here is from genome assembly GCA_963744195.1 of uncultured Solirubrobacterales bacterium. GTDB lineage: Bacteria > Actinomycetota > Thermoleophilia > Solirubrobacterales > Solirubrobacteraceae > Palsa-465. Next base: position 492,191 of record CAVUSY010000002.1, on the reverse strand, counting down.
TTCATCCTGCACGCCGACCACGAGCAGAACTGCTCCACCAGCGCGGTGCGGAGCGTCGGCTCGTCGCAGGTCGATCCCTACTCGTCGGTCGCGGCCGGTGTGGCGGCGCTGTACGGACCGCTGCACGGCGGTGCCAACGAGGCCGTGCTGAGGATGCTCAAGCGGATCGAGACCAAGGAGAACGTGCCGGACTTCATCAAGGGCGTCAAGGACGGCAACGAGCGCCTGATGGGCTTCGGCCACCGCGTCTACAAGAACTTCGACCCGCGGGCGAAGATCATCAAGAAGGCGGTGGACGAGGTGTTCGAGGTGACGGGTAAGAACCCGCTGCTGGAGATCGCCACCGAGCTGGAGAAGATCGCGCTCGAGGACGACTACTTCATCTCGCGCAAGCTCTACCCGAACGTCGACTTCTACTCCGGTCTGATCTACGAGGCGCTGGGGATGCCGGTGGAGATGTTCCCGGTCCTGTTCGCGATCGGCCGCACCAGCGGCTGGATCGCCCAATGGCTGGAGATGATCGAAGACCCCGAGCAGAAGATCGCGCGGCCGCGCCAGATCTACACCGGCGAGCGCGGGCTGGATTACGTGCCGATGGCGCAGCGCTCCTGACCTACGATGAGAGCAGGGGTCAGGCTCATGCCTGGCCCCGCTTGATTGTCGTTCGGTTGGGCCGAGTCGACAATCGACAATCCATGTGACCAGACCCACACTCGCCCGCGCCAGCGGCGCGTACGGTGTTGGTTGTGGATACTTATCGTACTCAACAATGGGACCGAGGTCGAGATCCGGCCCATCCGGGCCGACGACGATCAGCGGCTGCGTGAATCGCACGCTCGCCTGTCCCCGGAGTCCCGCTACCGGCGCTTTCTCGGCGTCAAGCCGCAGCTGAGCGCGGCAGATGCCCGCTACCTGGTCGAGATCGACGGCTCCGACCACTTCGCGCTGGTGGCGACGGTGCACGATGAGGACGGGGAGGCGATCGTGGCCGTGGCACGCTACATCCGGCTTCGCGGCCACCCGCGCACGGCCGAGTTCGCGATCGTGGTGGGCGATGACTTCCAACGTCAGGGGCTCGCCACCGAGCTGATGCACCGCCTGGCGATGGCGGCGCTGGAACGCGGCATCAACCGCTTCCGCGCGACCATGCTGGCCGACAACGTGGCGATCCACCGTCTGCTCGAGCGGATCGCCGGAGCGCCGCTGCAGCTGCTTCGCGACGGCTCGACCTCGGAGGTCGAGATCGAGCTGGCGCCTCGCGGCCCCCGTTCGGCTCGGGTTCGCGGCGACTCACACCCGCGGGGTCCGATCGGACGCCGGGACGTTCCTGCGATGATCGGGAAGTGCGCTGGAAGTTGACGGTACGTACCGGGCCGCGGGTGCAGCGTTACTCCTTCAAGGATCTGGAGCAGGCCCTCGACGCATTGCAGCGCCACGCTCTGCAGCTGTCCGATGCCGCGCCCGGGGAGGCGCTGGACGCCAAGTTCAAACGCTTCGACGCTGTGCAACGGGTGTCGGCTCGCCTGGAGGTGGCCGGGCCCCAGCGCTTCATCGCCAGCGTTCGCGGTGGAGTGGACATTCGCGGTGACGGGTCGGCCGAGGCGTATCGCGGGCGGGTACGACGCCAGGTGATCCAGGAGGAGCGGGGGGAGAGCACCTACGCGGCGCTGCGCCGCGAGCTGCAGTCCGGCCGACCCCAGCGCCAGGTGAAGGGCTAGAGCACCAGCGTCTGACCGTGGCGGCGCAGCCACCGGGCGTGCTCGCGGTAATCAGGGCAGCGGCGCCCTAGCAGCGTCCAGAAGCGGGGCGAGTGGTCCATCACCTCGAGGTGGCAGACCTCGTGCCAGACCACATAGTCGAGCACCGCTTCGGGCGCCAGCAGTAGCCGCCAGTTGAAGCTCATCGCGCCGGTCGGGGAGCAGCTGGCCCAGCGCGTGCGCTGGCTGCGGATCGTCAGCTTCTCGTAGGAGGTTCCCGCCACCGCGCAGGCCTGTTGCAGCCGCGGCGCTATCTCCTGGCGGGCCGCTCGGCGGTACCAGCGCTCCAGGGCGGGCAGCCGCTCCGCCCCCACGGGCGTCAACAGCTCGGCGCCGCGCCGGTGCACACGGGTGCGCCCGGGCTCGCTGCGGGTTGGCAGCAGCTCCCCCAGGTAGGGCACGGCGTCGCCCCGATCCGCGACTGTGGCCTGGGCGCGCTCGAGCTCGCGGATGCGCCGCTCGATCCACGGCCGCAGCTCTCGCACGGCGGCCGCCGCCTCGCGTTCGGGCGCCCGGCGCGGCAGCACCACCTCGACTCCGCGGCCCGCGTCGACGGTCACCCGGACCCTTCGCGCCCGCTCCGAGCGCCTGATCAGATAAGGGATCTCTCGCACCCCGCGACAGAGTACGGTCAGGACCCGACATGCCGTCGTTCCCAGACCTGGCCGAGCCGTTGCAGGGCGAAGGGGTGAGGCTGCGCTTCGCCGCCGAGCGCGACATCCCCGATGTCCTGATCGCCCATCAGGACGACCCGCTGCTGCATGCGCGGCTCGGGTACGACCGGCCGCCCAGCGGCGCCGAACTGGGCCGCCGCAACGAGGCGGAGCCCGAGGATCGCCGTGCGGGGGCGGGAGTCAGGTTCACGATCCTCGATCCGAGCTCGGACATCTGCCGTGGCCAGCTGGACGTCCATCGTGTCGACTGGGATCACCAGCGGGCGGAGCTCGGGATCTGGGTCGCTCCCCGGGCGCGGGGGCGGGGGTTGGCCAGCGGCGCGCTGCGAGTGGCTGGGCGCTGGCTGTGCGAGGTCTGCCGGCTGGCCCGCGTGGAGCTGCTGACCGAGCCCGACAACGAGCCCATGCTCCGCGCCGCCCGCGCCGCCGGATTCGTGCAGGAGGGGGTGCTGCGCGCCTACGTTCGCGAACGCGGCCGGCGGCTCGATCTCGCGATCTTCTCGCTGCTTCCCGCCGATCTGGACAGGGCGTGAAGCGGCGCAGCGGCACAGGTCCGGCCGGCGCATGAAGCACTGGCGTGTGATCCTGCCGGCGGGCGTCCGGCCGCCGTTTGAGGTCTACGTCAACGGCGTCCTCCAGGAGCTCGGAAACGACTACCGCGTCTCGTCCGGTGAGCTCCTGTTTCACCGTGAGCTGGTGCGTCAGAAGCTCGGCGCGCGCGCCTGGCTGCTCGGCGTCTGGGGCATCGGGACCTACAAGCGCAACGATGAGGTCGACGTGCGCTACGAGCTCGAGGGCCGACCGATGGTCGCCCACGCGCTCGACATCATCCCGCCCGTTTAGCCACCAGGACCACCTCGCGCCGCACCCAGGGGCGCAGCAGCTTCAGCGCGGACAGGATCGCCCGCGTGGCCGGGGAGCGGTTCAGCGTGTAGAAGTGGATGCCGGGCGCGCCGCGAGCGAGCAGCTCGGCGCACTGCAGGGTCGCATAGGCGACCCCCAGCTGGAGCACGGCGTCGGGATCCGGGGAACGCCACTCCAGCGCCTCGAGCAGGGCCTGCGGAACGCTGGCGCCGCACATCTCGGTCATGGTCTTGATCTGGCCGGCGTTGGTGACCGGCATGATCCCGGGGATGATCGGGACGTCGATTCCGGCCGCCCGCGCCTCCTCGACGAAGCGGAAGTACAGCTCGTTGTCGAGGAACAGGTTGGTGATCAGAAACGACGCGCCGCTGTCGATCTTTTCGCGCAGGAAGTGCAGGTCGTGGGCCATGTCGGGCGCCTCGGGGTGGACCTCGGGAAAGCACGCCGCACCGATGCAGAACGGGTAGTTGGCCCGGATCATCGCCGCCAGCTCGGTGGAGTAGCGCAGGCCCTGCGGGTGCGGCCGCCACTCGGTCTCACCGCGCGGAGGATCGCCGCGGAGCGCCAGCACGTTCTCGATCCCGGCGTCGGCGATTCCGTCGAGGATCCCGCGCAGCTCGTCCTGGCTGGTGCCGACGCAGCTGAGATGCGCCATCGCCTCGATCCCGAGCTCCTGCTTGAGCCATTTCGTGACCTCGATGGTGCGACCCCGCGTGGAGCCGCCCGCGCCATAGGTGACCGAGACGAAGTCAGGATCGAAGGCTCGCAGGTCCTCGAGCGTGAGCCGCAGGATCCGCTCGCCCTCGTCGTTCTTGGGCGGGAAGAACTCAAATGAGAAGACGGGCTCCTCGGTGTTTCCCAGGATCTGGTCGATTCGCATGGCGGCACCATACCGACCTTGACACGAGCGTGTCAAGGTTGGCCCCGGCTCGCCCTCCTCCTCCATCGGCGGCTCAGGCCCGCACCCATCCCTCGGCATCGGGCAGCGGCTCGCGGCGCACCCGGCCGAGTCGCTCCAGGTGCTCCAGGTAGCACAGGGTCTGGGCCAAGAACCACGACGCGTTGTGGGCTTGCAACGGCTCGCCGTACACCGCCGGCGCGATCTCCACCGCGGTCTTGGGGACCTCCCCGAGCGCCCCCTCGGTGGCCTCCAGTCGCTCCCGGACGAGGGTGCGGTTGCCCTCGATGTGGCCATGGACGTCGACGAACGGCTTGCCGTGTCCCGACAGGGCCAGACGGGCGCCGAGCCGGTCGACGTGATCCAGCGAGGCCAGGAACTCGCCCACCGGATCGGGGGTCCAGCCGTAGTCGTAATACAGCGAGATCCTTCCGAGCACGTGATCGCCGGAGATCAGCAGCCGTCGCTCGGGTTGATACAGACAGACGTGGGAGGGCGCGTGGCCCGGGGTCTCATGGACCGAGAACGTGCCCAGATCGGTCTCGATCTCGACCCCGGGGGCCAGCGCGCGGTCGGGCTCGACGATGCGGGCCACGCCCGAGGGGATCGACTTGGCGCGCTCGGCGTAGCGCCTCAGTGCGTCTTCGGGCACGCCACTCTGGCGGCCCACCTCGAGCCGCCGGGCCAGGGCAGCCTCCGGATCGGCGGCGCTGCTGGTGGCGTGCCCGTGATGCGGGCTCATCCAGAACTCGCAGCCCGCCCGCTCGATGATCGGCGCCGCTTGGCCCCAGTGGTCGGAGTGGGCATGGGTGCAGGCGAGCAGCCGAACGTGCTCGAGTCGGAGGTTGACCTGGTCCAGCGCGCGTTCCAGCTGGGCCAGCGAGCCCGGCTCGTGCATGCCGGTGTCGATCAGGACGATCCCCGAACCGGCGGCGATGGCCCAGGCGTTGCAATGCGGCACTCCGGGCCACGGCAGCGGCAGCCGCAGCCGCCACAGCCCGGGTATCACCCGCTCTCCCCGCCCGAGCTCGCGCTGACGCGTCATCTCCAGCGGACCATATTGGGCGTCGCCGGGCGCCGGCGCCGCGTAGACTGCGGCCCCCGCCATGCCGACCATCGCCGAGATCGCCAAGCGGTACTTCGCCGCGCTTTCGGCGCACGATCTGGATGCCGCGCTGGCCTGCTGGGCGCCAGGATCGATCGACCGCCTGGTCGGCGCCCAGGAGCTCGTGGCGCCCGAGGGGATCAGGGACTACTTCACGGCGCTATTCGAGGCGTTCCCGGACTTCAAGCTCGAGGTCGTCGATTTGACCGCGTCCCGCAGCCGCACAGCGGTGCGGTGGCGAGCCTCCGGAACGTTCGCCGGGCCGGGGCGCTTTCAGGGCTTCGTGGCCAACCACGCCCGGATCGACATCGAGGGCTGCGACGTGCTCACGGTGCAAGGCGATTTGATCCGCCACAACGACGCCTATCTCGACAGTGGCGACGTGGCGCGCCAGCTGGGGCTGCTCCCGGCGGCGGGGTCGGCAGCGGAGGCCCGTCTGACCAGGCTCGCCAACCTACGCACCCGTCTGCGCACACGGATCCGCGGGCGGGGTCTGGAGCGGATCGCCGATGGCGTGTTCGTCGTCCGCGGAGGCTTCCCGGCGCCGATCATGAACGTCTATCTGATCCAGGACGGGGACGGGGTGACGATGTTCGATGCGGGGATCGAGGCCATGGGCGACGCGGTCCGGGCGGCCGGCGCGCGTCTGGGTGGGATCAAGCGCATCGTGCTCGGCCACGCCGACGCCGACCATCGCGGCGCGGCTCCCGCGGTGGGCGCTCCGGTCTACTGCCATCCGCTGGAGCGCACCGCCGCGGAGTCCGAAGACTCGCTGCGCGACTACTGGGATCTGCACAAGCTCGATCCCCACGTGCGCCTCCTCTACCCCAAGCTCCTACGGGCGTGGGACGGCGGGGCGGTTCCGATCCACGGCACCGTGCAGGAGGGCGACGAGGTCGCCGGCTTCAGGGTGGTCGATCTCCCCGGTCACGCCCCCGGCCTGATCGGGCTGTTCCGGGAGTCCGACCGGCTCGCGCTGGTGTCGGATTGCTTCTACACGCTCGATGCGCAGACCGGGCGCAAGGGCGCGGCGCGAATCCCCCATCCTGCCTTCGATGCCGACCTCGAGCAGACTCGGATGTCGATCCGCAAGCTGGCCGAGCTGGAGCCGTCGGTGGCGTGGGCAGGTCACGCCGACCCGGTCACCGGCGCGGTGCGCGCCCAGCTGATGCAGGCCGCCGCGGCCACGCTGTAGCGGTGGGGCGTCGCAACCGTCAGCGCGTCAAGCTCGCCGCCCCGGTGGCCGAGTACCGTGACGCGGAGGGCAACCTGCTGAGGCTGCGCGGCGCGCTGACTCCGGCGGCACGCCGGGAGTACACCGAGGTACTCGCCGCGGGGCTGCACCGCGAGGATGCCTGGCAGCGCGCCCTGGAGCTGCTGTTCGAGCGTCTTGCCGTCTCGTGGACCATCGCCGGCGTGGTCACCGACCGCCAGCGCGAGCTGCTCGGCCGCTACCGGATGGCGTCCGCGGCGGAGCGGCAGTTCGTGCGCGATTCGCTTCGGGCGCACGTCGCCGAGCACTTCCCCGAGCTGGAGGCACCGTGAGCGGCGGCGTGGACGGCGGACCGGACCCCGGCGCGTTTGCCGCGCTGCTCTGTGACTGGTGCCTCGAGGTTGCCCCCGGAGACCGCGTGCTGGTGGAGTCGACCACGCTGGCGCAGCCGCTGGCGCGGGCGCTGCAGCAGGCGATCCTCGACCGCGACGCCTGGCCCTACGTGCGTCTCACCCCGCCGGCGCTGGCCGCCGATTTCTACCGTCACGCCCGCGAGCGCCATCAGGCCGGGTCGCCGCCGGTGGAGCTGGCGCTGCTGGCCGGGATCGACTCGCTGGTGCGGATCGACGCGCCGGCCAACACCAGTGAGCTGGCGGACGTCGATCCGCGGGTGATCGCCCGGGTCGGGGTGGCGCGCCGCGAGCTGCAGGAGGTCTCTCTCTCCCGCCGCTGGTGCGCGACGCTGCTCCCGACGCCGGCACTGGCGCAGCAGGCGGGCATGGCCGAGCACGAGTTCGGCGAATTCGTGACCCGGGCGCTGTTCCTGGACCGGCCTGATCCGGTCGGGGCCTGGCGGGAGCTGAGGGCTGGGCAGGCGAGGCTGGTGGATCGCCTCTCCCTGGCACGGGAGATCCGGATCGAGGCCGAGGGTACGGACCTGAGCCTGAGCGTCGAGGGCCGCACCTGGATCAACTCCGATGGCCGGCGCAACATGCCCAGCGGCGAGGTCTTCACCGGGCCACTGGAACATTCCGCCCACGGCACGATCCGCTTCACCGTGCCGACCGGGCCACGCGGCGTCACGGTCACCGGTGTGCAGCTGACCTTCCTCGACGGCAAGGTCCGTCGACGCCAGCGCCGAGCGTGGGCAGGACTACCTCGACGCCGCGCTGGGGACCGATTCCGGGGCGCGCGTCCTCGGCGAGATCGGAATCGGAACCAACACCGGCATCGACCGTCCCACCGGCCACATCCTGCTTGACGAGAAGATGGCCGGCACGGTGCATCTGGCCCTCGGTCGCTCGTATCCGGAGACCGGCGGACGCAACCAGTCCGCCCTGCATTGGGATCTGATCTGCGACCTGCGCCAGGGCGGACGGCTCAGCGCCGACGGCGAGACGGTGATCGATGGCGGCCGGGTCGTGATCGCCTGATCCGGTGCTATGGCGCGGCCCGGACCAGCCCCTGGCCGGGCCCGGTGATGTTGTTGTTCCAATTCTTGGCGAGCATGACCGCGTAGGCGGGCCAGAAGACGCCGTTGGGGGGCGCTCCCGGGACGCACTGGCCGCCGCTCCCGCCCGGGTTGGAGAACCACAGGAATCCGTCGGCGGCGGCGAATCCCGTCTGCTGGGCGACGTCGCCCTGCACGCTCAGCGGCCCCAGGCCGCGGCCGGGAGGGTTGCACAGGACCTCGTTGCCGTGCCTGACGCGGTTGTGGGGGCGCAGGGGTCCGCGTCCGTTCTCTCCGCTGTTGATGATGAAGTGCGCGCCGCCGAGCAGCCGGGAGATCCGCTGGCCGTATCGCAGCTCCGAGGTGGTCCAGTCAAAGTGGGTGGAGTTCAAGAAGAACCCCTGGGCCTGGGTGACTCCGGCGTCGCGCAGCAGTGCGGCCTGGCGTCCGGCGGAAGCCGCGTCGGCGGCCCCCCCGTCGAGATATACGACGACGTGGGGATCGGCCTCGAGTACCGAGATCGCGTAGGTCAGCTCAGCGTTGCGGATGGCGAGTTGCCCAGGGGTGAGGCATCGGGCGGTGATCAGGGAGTCGAGCTCGAGGAAGAAGACCACGTGGACGTTCCCGATGCCCTGGGCCACCTGGTTCATGAAGTCGTCATACCGGGCCTGCATCGCCGGGGTGGCGGTGAAGCCACAGGGACCGTGGACCAAGTTGTAGGTGGACAGCATCACCGTGCTGCCGGGCTGCTCCAGCTGAGTTTTCTGCAGGTAGTGAGTGACCTGGCCGACCACGTTTGATCCCATGTTCCACATGTAGAACCGGTGGGCGGACGGCTCGGCGGCGATCCGACCCAGCAGGCCTGACCAGGCGGGCTTTGACCGGGCGTAGTGCCTGGCCGCCTGCGCCGCCGGCGCTGTGGGGTCGACGAACAACCTGGTGCCCGCGATCGGATTGGCGTTGACCGGTGTGGGGTTACCGGTGAGCGGGTTCGCCACGCCGAGCGGGTCCAGCGTGTTGCGCGTCTGCAGCGGGTCGTCGCGCAGGATCGTGATGATGGAGTTGCTGTTGGCGCCGAGGCTGGCGGGCCAGGCGCTGTAGAGATAGGTGAGTGCGTGGACGGGAGGACCGTTCAATCCCTGGTCGATGATCGGCACATTGAACGTGTAACTGCTCTGGCCCGGCGCGAGGGTTATGTAGGTATTGGGGACAGTGTTGAAGTCGATACCGGGCTGGCCGTCCTGAGCCTTGACCCCGTAACCGACGTGCTCGGTCTGGCTGAGGTCTCCGCTCACCTGGATCGTGATGGTGAGAGAACCCTGGTTTTCATGAGCTATGTAGGCAGGCTGATCAAGTGAAATGGTGGCGATCGGGCTCGCCATCGCCGGCGCAATACGGACTGTGGCTGACACCAGAAGTGTGAGTATCGAGCAGACAAAGATGAACAGGAATTTGGGGTGGCGTGACACTGTGGTCATACGCTCTCCGGGTAAGTCATGGACGGTGGGGAGGGCTACCCATGGTGCGTCGGCGCCAAGCGACGCTAGGTGAATGGTTGGCCGAGTTAATGGACAACTTCCGCGGCGCAGCCTCCCCGGGGCGCGAATCCGCGGCGCAGCCTCCCCGGGGCGCGAATCCGCGGTCCCGGGGCGTGACGCGCCTCTGCTCACCGAGCCTTAACCGGACCGCGCGGTGCGTTCAGTAGCGTGCACGCGATGCGCCGCACGAAGATCGTCGCCACCATAGGTCCCGCCTCCCGTGACCACGACACCCTCGCGCGGATGGTCGAGGCCGGTCTCGACGTAGCGCGGCTGAACTTCTCCCACGGTGACCGCCAGCTGCACGCCGAGAACGCCGAGCGGGTCCGGGCAGCCGCCTCGAGCGCCGGCCGCCCGGTGGCGATCCTCCAGGACCTGCCTGGCCCCAAGCTGCGGATCGGCGCGCTCGCCGACGACATCGTGGAGTTGAAGCCCGGCGAGGAACTGGCGCTCGTGTGCGGTTCGACCGAGCTCGGCACCGAGCGCCGGATGTCGGTCAGCTGGGCCGGGCTGGCGGATTCCGTCGACCCCGAGGATGTGATCTACCTGTCCGACGGAGCCATCCGGCTCCGGGTCCAGCAGGTCCGCACCGGCGCGGGTGAGGTCGACACGGTGGTCGAGATCGGAGGCACGGTGGCGTCGCGGCAGGGCCTCAACATCCCCGGCGCCACCCGCGGCCTGTCCGCCGTGCCCGAGGAGGACCTCGACATGCTCCGCTTCGGCGAGTCGATCGGGGTCGACATTGTGGCGCTGTCCTTCGTGCGGACCGCCGAGGACATCGAGACGGTCCGCCGGCACACGCGCCTGCCGCTGATCGCCAAGATCGAGAAACCACAGGCCGTCGACGCCGCCGAGGAGATCATCCGCGCCGCCGACACGGTGATGGTCGCGCGCGGCGACCTGGGGATCGAGCTCCCGATCGAGGATGTGCCGATCGTCCAGAAGCAGCTGCTGCGAATCGCCGGCCAGCTGGCGCGGCCGTCGATCACCGCCACCCAGATGCTCGACTCGATGGTGTCCTCATCGCGCCCCACCCGGGCCGAGGTCGCCGACGTCGCCAACGCGATCCTGGATGGCACCGACGCCGTGATGCTCTCCCAGGAGACCGCGATCGGCTCCTACCCGGCTGAGGCGGTGGCGATGATGGCGTCGATCGCCGAACGAACCGAGCGCGTGCTGCCCTACCGGGATTGGAACGAGAACCGGGTGCGGCGCGACGCTCGTGACCCGGCCTACACGATCGCCTACAGCGCCTGCTCGGCGGCCCGTGATCTGGGCCTGGCGGCGCTGGTCGTACCCACGCTGTCGGGACGCTCCGCTCGCCTGATCTCCGCCCACCGCCCCCAGGTCCCGATCTACTGCCTGTCCCCCGGGAGGGAGACGGTGCGCCGCTGCAGCCTCATGTGGGGAGTCCAGGCGGCCTCGATGCGCCGCCACGAGGTGACCGAAGAGCTGATCGCCGATGCCGCCCGCCGAGTGGTGGAGCTCGGCTGGGTCAAGCCGGGCGAGCGCGTGGGGATCACGGCCGGGCTGCCCAGCGGCCGGCCCGGGACCACCAGTCTGTTCCAGGTCCAGGAGGTCTAGCGTCGCGAGTCCTTGACGCTGCCGGGCCCGGCCGGTGGCGTCCACAGCGTGGTTTGCGGCCCTGTGAAGCCGGGTACGTTGCGCCGCTGGAGAGGCCGTTCGCGCCGATCCGGTTTGAGTCGTAGATCAGCGCTGGGAGGCGTCGGATGCTGTACGCACGTGGTCGTGGTTTGTCTCGTGGATCTCGACCGGAGCGCCCGCGAGGACGCCGTGCGCTGCTTGCGGGGGTGATGGCCGTCGCCGTCGCGCTCGCTACGGCACCCGCCGGCGCCGCCGCCGCTGGTGTGCGTTCCCCCACGCCCCGCTGCCCCTGGCTCAACTCGGCTCAGCCGATCGCCCAGCGGGTGGCGGAGGTCATCAGCCAGATGACCATTTCCGACGAGATCACGATGGTCGAGGGGCACGGCACCACGAACCCCTACGTCTTCTACATGGCCGGTCTACCGCAGCTGTGTATCCCCTCCATGGGCCTGGAGGACGGCCCCAGTGGTGTGGCCGACCACCTCACCGGAGTGACCCAGCTCCCCGCCGGCGTGGCCCTGGCCGCCACCTGGGAACCATCGCTGGCCACCGGGTACGGCGCGGTGATCGGTGCCGAGCAGGCCGGCAAGGGAGCCAGCGTGGACCTGGGACCGACCGTGAACATCGATCGCGACCCCCGCTGGGGACGGTCGTTTGAGGCCTACACCGAGGATCCGTTCCTCAATTCGACGCTGGCCACCAGCACCATCAACGGCGTGCAGAGCCAGGGCGTGATGGCGCAGGTCAAGCACTACGACGCCTACAACCAGGAGACCAACCGCAATACACCGCAGGACAACGTGATCGTCTCCGACCGCACGCTGCACGAGATCTACATGCCGGCGTTCGAGGCGGCGGTCAAGCAGGCCCAGGCGGCGTCGGTCATGTGCGGCTACTCGCTGGTGAACGGCAGCTTCGACTGTCAGAGCCGGTATCTGCTCACCGATGTGCTCAAGCAGATGTGGGGCTTCCCCGGATTTGTCACCTCGGACTACGGCGCCATTCACGACATTTCGGCGGCGACGGCGGGCACCGACATGGAGCAGCCGTTCAACACCTACTTCGGCGCACCGCTGCAGACCGCCGTGCAGAACGGAACGATCCCGCGCGCGGTGCTGAACACCATGGTCGCGCGGATCCTGACCGAGATGTTCCGCTTCAACCTGATCAACCAGCCTCCCACCGGCTCCACCTCGGCCACCGTCACCACCCCGGCCCACGTGGCGCTGGCCACGAAGGTGGCGCAGGACGCCGCCACCATGCTGAAGAACGCGAACTCGACCCTGCCGCTGCCGCGGCGCAACGGCGGGACCGTGGCCGTCATCGGGCCAGCCGCATCCGTCGCCCCGACCGACGCCGGCGGCGGCAGCGCCTACGTGATCCCGTCCCAGACCATCACCCCGCTGCAGGGCATCCAAGCAGCCGTCGGGTCGGGCACCAGCGTCGTCTACCAGCAGGGACTGCCGACCGACGACGTCACTGCCCGCGATTCCGTCCACGGCACTGAGCCCCGCCTACGCGCCGACGCCCTACGGCGGCACCTATACCGGCACGCTGACGGCTCCCGCCACCGGTACGTACGTGCTCGCGTTCTCAAACCCCTGTACCTGTTACACGCCCACCTACCTGTCGCTCGATGGCAAGCAACTGCTCGACGACCCCGGAACACCGCCGGTGAGCGTCTACTCGGTCGCGGTGAACCTGGTGGCCGGCCAGACCTACTCGCTCACCATCAAGGGCGCGTCGAGCGGGCTGAGCTGGGGCACGCCGGCCTACCTGGCCCCCGGGATCGCATCAGCGGTGGCAGCGGCGAAATCGGCCTCCAGCGCAGTGGTCGTGGTCTCTGACGACACCGAGTCCGAGGCCGCCGACCGTCTCAGCCTCGACCTCCCGTCCGCTCAGAACGAGCTGGTCTCCGCAGTGGCGGCGGTCAACCCGCACACCACCGTGGTGGTCGACGCCGGCGCCCCGATCGCGATGCCGTGGCTGGGGCAGGTGGGCGCGGTGCTCGACGCCTGGTACCCGGGGGAGACGAATGGCACCGCGCTCGCCCGGGTGCTGTTCGGGGAGGTCAATCCCGGTGGTCACCTCCCCGTGACCTTCCCAGTGAGCCTGGACCAGGTCCCCGCCTCGACTCCGGCGCAGTTCCCCGGCACGGGTGGCCGCGTGCAGTACTCCGAGGGCCTGCGCGTCGGCTACCGCTGGTATGACGCCAAGGGCTTGACGCCGCTGTTCCCGTTCGGCTACGGCCTGTCCTATACCGCAGTTCAAGTTCAGCCACCTCCAGGTGAGCCGGCCCACGGTCGACGGCGTCGACGCGGTCCGGGTCTCGGCTGTCGTCTCCAACGTCGGCGGTCGCGCGGGCTCCGATGTGGCCCAGCTCTATCTCGGCGATCCTGCCGCCACCGGCGAGCCTCCACGCCAGCTGGTCGGCTACCAGCGGGTGATGCTCGCCCCCGGGCAGTCGACCGGCGTCCGGTTCACGGTCACCCCGCGCGACACCTGGTGGTGGGATCAGGCGGCGGGCGGCTGGAATCAGTCGACCGGCCGCTACGGCCTCTACGTCGGTGACTCCTCCGCGCTGGCGAACCTGCCGCTCAGGGGTGCCTTCGCCATCACCGCCACGCCGGGGGCACGACAGGTCGTCATCCACGCCCCCAGCACCATGTCACCCGGCAAGCCGTCGATCGTGACCGTGCAGTTGACCGCCTCGGGCAACGAGACCCTGCGCCACGTCGTGCTCTCCCTGCAGCTGCCGGGTGGCTTCACGGTCCAGCCCGTGGGGCCGACGACGTTCGGATCGGTATCCCCGTCGCAGGCGCCGGTCGCGAAGTTCCGGGTGACGCCGGCGGCCTGGGTCCCGGCGACCAATGCGGTCGTCCACGCCACCGCGGATCTCAGCCCGACGGCCCAGCGAGAGGCGGGGGTGACCGTCACGGTCGGGTGATGCGCCGGCGGGCTTGACGGGCTGATCGAAGCGCTCGGCGCACGGCCGGGTGACGCGGCTCGGGCCGGCCGGACCGGCGGTCAGCGACTCGAGCCCGGCGACGCCGCCGTGCGCTCGTAGAACTCGGCCTCCTGCTGGCCGAGTTCCGTGGCGGGCGGATCGCCGTAGAACCACTCGCGGGCGATCCGGTGGAAGTTGCCGCGGGCGCGAAGCTGCGCGATCACCGCCAGGGTCAGGACCTCCATCCGCCGGCCGAAGATGTGGTCGGGCGGCGCCGACTCGTGGCGTAGGTAGCCGAAGTACTCCGAGCGCGGGTCGCTCATGTCGATCAGCACCTGCGTGGCGTACTCGGGGGTCAGCTCGAGCTCGCGGTCGGCCGTGTACCAGGAAGTGGCGGCGCGGAAGTGGGCCAGCACCCGGTCGGGATTGAACTTCTCCGGCTCGGGAAAGAAGCCCGTCTCGGTGCCCAGTCGCATGATCGTCTCGGTATCGCCCTCGATCACCGCTCGCGCGACGTTGATCTCCAGCTCCACCGCGCCGGGCGGCATCCGCTTGAACAGCCCGAAGTCGAAGAACGCCAGCTTGCCGTCATCGAGCAACATCGAGTTGCCGGGATGGGGGTCGCCGGAGAACTGACCGTGGCGGTACAGGCAGCCGAAGTAGAAGCGGAACAGCATCTCGCCGATGCGGTCACGGTCCTCCTGGGGATAGCCCTTGAGCTCCTCAAAGCCGGTCCCGTGCACGTAATCGGAGACCATCACGCGTTCTCGTGAGAGCGAGGTGACCACGCCCGGGATGACGATGAACGGATGCCCCCGGAAGATCCGCGCCAGCGTGCGCTGGTTCTGGGCCTCGAGCTCGTAGTCGAGCTCCTCCTGGATCCGCGCGCGGATCTCCTCGCCGATCGCCTTGGGATCCATGCCGGGGGCGATCCGCTTGGCCAGCCGCAGGATCAGGCCCAGGTTCTGCATGTCGGCCCGGACCGCCGCCGCCACGCCCGGATACTGGACCTTGACCGCCACGGGGCGGCCGCCGTCGAGCGTGGCGCGGTAGACCTGGCCGATCGAAGCGGCAGCGATCGGCTCCTCGTCGAAGTCCTCGAAGATGTTGCTCACGCGGTCGTCGAGCTCCTCCTCGATCACCTTGCGCATGTCCTTGAAGGTCACCGTCGGCGCCGCGTCGCGCAACGCGGCGAGCTTGTGCTGGAACTCCTCGCGGTACTCCTCCGGGACCAGGCCGACGTCGAGGAAGGACATCACCTGACCGACCTTCATCGCTGCGCCCTTCATCGTGCCCAGCGCCGCGACGATCTGCTCGGCGGCTTCGATGTGACGTCGCTCCAGGGCGGCGTTGCGGCCCTGCTTGGAGCGCGTGACGTTGGCCGCGTGGGTGCCCGCCTGTCGGATCGCCTGCCCCGCGGCCAGTCCCCCGATCTTTGCGGTTCGCCCCACGCGTGAGGTGGGGATCTTGTCCTTTGCCACTACAGATCGAGTCTAGTGTCGCGGCGCTACGCCGACTGGACCTTGGACCCGGGGACGATGTCGTCGGACCC
This sequence comes from uncultured Solirubrobacterales bacterium, assembly GCA_963744195.1. Taxonomy (GTDB): domain Bacteria; phylum Actinomycetota; class Thermoleophilia; order Solirubrobacterales; family Solirubrobacteraceae; genus Palsa-465. The sequence goes on along the minus strand of CAVUSY010000002.1, from coordinate 476,588 downwards.
GTCGGGCCAGCGGACCCAGGCCTTGTGACCGCCGTCGTAGTCGTCTCCGAGCAGGATCAGCGTGGCGTCCTCGCCCATGGCCTGGCACGGGTCGGCGCCCTCGGGGTCGGCGCCCCGCCAGATCCGCACGAACCGGTTTCGCTCCAGCTCGTCGGCCACCGTGGTGGGATCCGTGTGGCCGGGATGGATCCGCGTCTCCCCGGGGAGCTTGAGCAGCTTGTCCATGATCGAGTCCTTCAGGTCGGCATAGCTGGTGCTGCCGGGCGCGCGGACGCCGCCGACCGAGCCCTTGAACAGGGTGTCGCCGGTGAACACGTCGGTGCCGTCGATCAGGAGCGAGAGCATCCCGGCGGTATGCCCCGGAGTGTGGATCGGCTCGATCCGCAGCGCTCCGGTCTCGATCACCCGGCCCGGCTCCATCGTCCCGGTCGCCGCGGGCACCAGCTCGCGCTCGAGCGGGTGGATCAGGACCGGGGTGCCGGGATACCGCTCCAGCACCGCATCGAGCTCCGCCACGTGATCGTGGTGATGGTGGGTCAGGAGCACATGGCTGAGGGTGAACTGGCCGCGACGCAGGTAGTCCAGCAGCGGCGCCATCGGACCGCCGGCGTCGATCATCACGGCGTGGCCACCGAGCTCATCGGCCACCACGTAGGTGTTCGACAGCCACGGGTCGCTCATCGAGCGCTCGACGATCATGTTTAGAGGCTATCGGGACCCGGCCCGGCGGGCCCGCGGCCCGGCCGGCTCGATACTCTTTGGGCCAGATATGAGCCTGATCCACACTTGCTATCGCATTCTCGACGTCGATCGCTCGGTCGCGTTCTATACGGCGCTGGGCTTTGACGAGATGAGGCGGACCCCGATCCGCGACGAGGCGGTCAACGTCTTCATGGGGCTGCCCGAGGACGGCGACGAGCCGCGGCTCGAGCTGACCCACAACTTCGACCAGACCGAGCCCTACGAGATCGGCACCGGTTACGGCCACATCGCGATCACCACCTCCGACCTCGACTCGACCCTGGAGCGCCTCAGAGAGCAGGGGATCGAGCCCGAGAAGCCCCCGTACACGATTCGCGAGGGCGGCAATCGGCTGTGCTTCGTGCGCGATCCCGACGGCTACCGGATCGAGCTGCTCGAGCGCGCCTGAGCGCGGGGCGAGAACGACCATGGTCGATACCGCCACGATGGGAAAGCTGCTGGAGCGCTTCGCGCAGGGAGTGGCGGCCCACGACCGTGAGAACCCCGATCACAACAGCTGGGGGATCGGGATGGCCCACTTCGACATCGAGCGCCTCGGCCTCGAGGAGGGCGAGGAGATCCTGCCGGGCATCGTCCTGCAGGCCGACGGCGGGGTGACGGGCAACTTCCGCGTCCTCTGCGACGGTGAGCACGACCGGGAGGGCGAGCAGCAGGAGGAGGAAGTGGTCGACGCGGTTGCCTCCGAGGAGGTCGGCGAGCCGGTCTACGTCGAGGCTCCCGCGGCGCCGATCCGCCCGCCCCTGTAGCCCCCGCGCGGCGGGCTACGTCGGGGCGGCGACTCCCGCTCGTAGGGCGACCTGGTCGGCCAGCCACGCCACCGTCGGGCAGCGCAACCCGTGCCGGGCCGCCGCGCGCAGCACCGCGCCCGCCAGCGCGTCGAGCTCGGGCTCGCGTCCGGCCGCAATGTCGCGTCGCATCGACGATCCGAGCTCGGCGTGGGCCGACTCCAGCTCGGCCAGCGTGTCGGAGGCCCGCAGCGACGCCCCGTCGGCGTTGGCCACCGCGACGGTCTCCTCAACCGCGCCCTCCAGCGCCGAGCGCCAGCGCGGATCCGAGCGCACGAATCCGAGCGGACGGTCGCTGGCGCTGGTGGTGAGTGACAGCGCGTTGAGGCGGGTGAGCTTTGACCACAGCACCTGACGCTCGCTGTCGCCGACGCGGACCGGGATCGAGGCCGCCTCCAGCGCCGAGGCCAGCGACGCCAGCGGGTCACGCAATCGGGGCTGCTCGGTCGCCACGTCGACCCGCACCGATGGACTCGACTGCACTATCCGCCCCGGTTCGGGACGGTCGGACTCGATCCGGATCACGCCGGCCGCGACGCGTTCCGAGCCGAACCGCGCGCGCAGCGTCCCCATGTGCTCGAGCCCGTTCAGGAGCGGCACCACCAGTCCGGGCTCGGCTCCGATCCGCTGCAGCGCCGGCTCCAGTCCGCTCGCCTTGGTGGCGACCAGCAGGATTTCCGGCGCGCGCGACAGCTGAGCACCGGCAGCCGGCCAGGCCGTGAACTGCGCCTCCAGGGCGGCGCTTGACACCTCGATCCCGCGCCGGGCGATCAACTCGGCGGTCTCATCTCGAGCCACCACCACCACGTCCGCGCCCGCGCGCGCGAGCGCCGCGGCCACAAAGCCACCCACCCCGCCCGGCCCGAGCACGGCGATCATCCGCGTTTGGCCATCGCGCCGCGGGTGAGCACGGACGATACGAAGTGGATCTTCACTCGCAGAACTCTTTCAGTAACTGCATATTTGCGGCGTATGACAGGTAACGCACGCTCGCCGCCTGAGAGTTCGGTCCGGTCGCTGCCACCGGCGCGACGGGCCGCGGGCGCGCTTATTGTCCCCGGATCGCTCGCAGCCGCCCCCTCACCGCCTCGCGCGCCCGTCAGGGCACCTACTCGATCGTCGCCCGGGATCCCGGCAGCGGCGAGCTGGGCGTGGCAGTGCAGTCGCATTGGTTCTCCGTCGGGCCGATCGTCCCGTGGGCGCGCGCCGGTGTGGGGGCGGTCGCCACCCAGGCCAACGTCGAGGTCTCCTACGGCCCCCGGGCGCTGGAGCTGCTGGCCGGCGGGATCGACGCCCGGGCCGCGCTGACGCAACTGGTCGACCAGGACCCGGGGTCGGCCGGCCGTCAGGTCGCCGTCGTCGACGCCGACGGCAACGTCGCCGTGCACACGGGCGAAAGCTGCATGCCGCAGGCCGGCCACGTCACCGGGGAGGCGGTCTCCTGTCAGGCCAACATCATGGTCTCCGAGCGCGTCTGGCCCGCCATGCTCGCGGCCTACACGTCAGCTCCGGGGCCGCTGGCGTCACGTCTGCTCGCCGCGCTCGACGCCGCCGAGGCGGAGGGCGGGGACCTCCGCGGCCGCCAGTCCGCGGCGATCCTGGTCGTTCCCGCGGCCGGGAACGCCTGGGACACGGTGCTGTCCCTCCGCGTCGAGGATCATCCCGATCCGCTCACCGAGCTGCGGCGCCTGGTCGCGCTCAACGACGTCTACGCCCTGGCCGGCCAGGGCGATGACCTGCTCAACGAGGGCCGTCACGATGACGCGGCCCGTCTCTATCGCCAGGCCGGCGAGCTGGCGCCGGAGAATCCGGAGCTGCGCTTCTGGGCCGGTCTCGGCGCGGCCCAGCTCGGCGACCTCGACGCCGGCGTCCGCGACGTGCAGGCCGCCATCGCGGCCCATGCGGGGTGGTACGAGCTGCTCACGCGCCTGCCGGCCGATGTCGTGCCCTGCGCTCCGGCCGTGCTCGAGCGGCTGGAGTCGCTGCGTCGATCAGCACCCCCGGATTGAGCGCCCCGGCGGGATCCACCGCCGCCTTGGCCCCCCGCAGCGCGGTTGCGAACACCTCCGGCCGCTGGCGGTCATACCACGGCCGGTGATCGCGCCCCACGGCGTGGTGGTGGGTGATCGTCCCGCCGCCGGCCAGGATCGCTTCCGCCGCCACCGACTTGATCGCGGCCCACTGCTCGAGCTCCGCGCCTCGCCGGGCCGGGGCCAGCACGGTGTAGTACGGGGCGGGGCCATCCGGATACACGTGCGTGAGCCGACACGACAGCGACCCCGTACCGCACACCTCCCGCACGGCGGCCGAGGTCCGCTCCATCACGGCGGCATGGAAGGCCTCAAACCGTTCCCACGTGATCGCGGTCTCGAACGTCTCCGACAGCACTCCCATCGCCACGAAGGTGTCGCGCAGGTAGGGCGCGCGCAGGAACGCCTCACGCCAGCTCGCCGACCGCGTCGCCTTCGGACGCGGCGGTATCGCCGCCGCCGGGGCCGGGACGATCGCGCTCGTGGCGGCGGTCCCAGCTGCCGCCGTGCTCGCCACAGCATTCCAGCGCCAGCGCCATCCACGGCTCGGTGTCGTGTCCGGCCGACTCGAACCCGAGCACCAGCAGCGCACAGCCGTCGCCGCGCCCGCGCCGGTCAGCTTTGCCTCGGTGGCATCGATCAGGCGGCAGTTGGCCGGATACAGCCCCGACTGGGACAGCGCCCGTACCGCTTGCGCCCCCGCGCCGAAACTGGCGAACCTGACCGCGGCGGAGCTGCGATGGCGCGGGCGCTCGCGTACCCGCACCCACGCCTCGGTGATCACGCCCAGGGTGCCCTCGGACCCGATCAGCATCCGGTCGGGCGAGACGCCGGCGCCCGAGCCCGGCAGCCTCCGTGACTCCCACACGCCCACCGCAGTCAACGCCCGCACCGACTCCACCAGGTCGTCGATGTGGGTGTACACGGTCGCGAAGTGGCCACCGGCACGAGTGGCGATCATCCCGCCCAGCGTGGCGAACTGAAACGACTGCGGGTAGTGACGCAGGGTCAGGCCGTGCGCGCGCAGCTGCTCCTCCAGCTCAGGGCCGTTGGCGCCGGCCTGGATCCGGGCCGACAGAGACACGGGGTCGACCTCGAGCACGCGGTCCAGAGCGCGCAGGTCGATCGTCACAACGCCGGCGAAGCCCGCGGGCACGTCGGGCTCGACGCCGCCGACGACGCTGGTGCCGCCCCCGAACGGGATCACCGCCGCGCCGGCGTCCAGTGCCCAGTCCAGCACGGCGGCCAGCTCGGGCTCGTCGCGCGGCATGGCGACCACGTCGGGCGGGTGCTCGAACTGCCCCCGGAACGCCCGCACGACATCCCGGTACGAGCTCCCATAGGTGTGAAACGCCCGTGTGTGGTCATCCTGAGCACAGATCGCCCGCAGACGCTCGGGGGGACTGAGCCGCGGAGCCGACAGTGACCTCTCGCGTCAGCGGAGCCGGCGCCTCGGGTTCGACGTCGCCAAACCCGAGGTGGGCGGCGAGGAAGGTCGCCGTGGCGCGGAGCTCCTCGGGCGAGGGCTGCTCGTGCTCGTACCCCCAGCCCCAGTGCTTGCGCCGCGGTTGCATCGCGTCAGCCTATCCCCGCCCGGGCCGCGGTTCGCATCGCGCCAGCCCCATCCCCGGCGCCGGACCGGTCGGGCCCGCCCAGGTACGGTTCAGCCATGGCCGTCTCGGCAGGCATCCTCGCCCGCGGTCCGTGGCAGCCGTCGCGGATCGAGGTCACCTGGCGCGAGGAGCCGTTCGAGCCGACGGCCCAGGTCGCCGAGCAGGCCGACGCGGCCATCGCGCATCTGCGCGGGCGGGGTTCGCCCAGCCACGACGGTCTGGCCGCCCGGTTGCGCGATTTCGAAGTCAAGGACGGGCGCCTGTCGCTGGTGTGCGAGCCGGTGCGCTGGTCGCTGCGGCTGCTGCCCGACGACGCCATGGGCAGCCTCTCGGCGCTGTGCGTGGTGCGGTCGGCCGACGGCAGCTGGCTGGCCGGCCGGCGAGCGCCGTGGCTGGCGACCTGGGCCGGTCGCTGGGCTCTGGGGGCGGCCGGCTCGGTCGAGGTCGGTGAGAACCCGGCCGACACGCTGACCCGCGAGCTGTCCGAGGAATGGTCGGTTGCCCCCGACCGCCTCAGCGTGGAGGCGCTGATCCGCCTGCCCAGCGGGATCGCGATGCTGGTGGGGATGGCCTGGCTGCCCGCCGGCGCCGTGGTCACACCGGACGAGGAGCACGACGCCTTCGCCTGGTGGCCCGCCGACGTGGCGAGCTGGCCCGAGCATGCCGACGAGCCGTTGCGGCGCACGGCGGCGCTGCTGTCCTCCGCGTCAGCGGGATGAAGGGTGGGGCCGGTCACCTTCCGCCGGCTCGAGGCGGCCTCGTTCACCCACTCCGCTGTCTACCTGGCCCTCCTGGTTTGTGCCTTCGGGCTGGGCAACCCGCAGCCCGAGACGTTCATCCTGGGGCTGTCCCACGGGCTGATCTGGATCGTCATGTCCCTGGTGTGCATCGCCGCCGCGCGGGCCCGGGTGATCCCGTTCTGGCTCGCGGTGACCGTCGTGGTGCTCGGCGGCCTCGGCCCGTTCGCCGGGAGCATCGGATTCGTGATTGCGGATCGCCGGCGTTCCCCGGCTAGGCGTTAGAGTGAATTACCGGAAATGGCTGTAGACACAAGCATGGTGCAGGTCGTGATGCCCGCGATGGGCGACTCCGTCGCGGAGGGCACCGTCCTTGAGTGGCACAAGCAGGTCGGTGACCCGGTCGCGGCCGATGAGACGCTGGTCGAGATCTCCACCGACAAGGTCGACGCCGAGGTTCCCTCGCCCGCGTCGGGGACGCTGACCAAGATCCACGTCGCCGAGGGCGACACGATCGCGGTTGGGACTCTGCTGGCCGAGATCTCCACCGACGCCGCCCCGCCTCAGCCGGCTGACGGCAACGGCGTTCGGCCGGCGCAGGCGCCGCCCGTCTCGGGAGAATCGCCACCGGTCACCGTCGAGGAGGCCGTGGCGGGCGGCACTACCGAGGCCGAGGGCCTCGCCGCCGCCGAGTCGGCGGCCGGCCAGATGATCGACATCGTCACCCCCACCGGCGGGGAGTCCGTCACCGAGGGCACGATCCTCGAGTGGTCGGTCAAGGTCGGCGATCCGGTCAAGGATGGCGACACCGTGGTCGAGATCTCGACCGACAAGGTCGACATGGAGCTTCCCGCGCCGGCCACGGGCACGATCACCGAGATCCTGGCCGAGGATGGCGAGACCGTCAGCGTCGGCCAGGTCATCGGGCGCATGAGCGCCGGTACGTCCGGGACGGGGCCGGCGACACCGGCGCCCGCCCGAGCTCAGAACGGCGCCGGGTCGTCCGCCTCTGACCGCAACGGCGCCAGCCGGACCACAGCTTCGCCCACCCCGCCCGCGCCGTCCGCCGAGGCCGCGAACGCCTCACCGATCGCGCGTCGGATCGCCGCCGCCGAGGGCGTCGATCTGAGCCGGGTCCAGGGGACCGCGCGAGGCGGCCGGATCACCAAGGCGGACGTGCTCGCGGTGGGTAACGAAGCCCCACCCACCGCGGCCCGGCCCACCGGAGCCCCGCCCCGTGCGGACTCCAGCGGCGCCCAATTGCTCAAGGGCAGCGGCGCCGCACTGGCGCGCTACATGGATCAGAGCCGCTCGATCCCGACCGCCACCTCCTTTCGCACGCTCGCGGTCACGGTGCTGGACCAGCGGCGCACCCAGCTCAAGAACGCCGGCCGGAAGGTCTCCTTCACGCACCTGATCGCGTACGCGATCGCGCGCGTGGGCACCGAGGAGATGCCGGTCATGGCCCACCACTTCGCGGAGGTCGACGGCAAGCCCTACCGCTATGACGACGGCGCCGTGAACCTGGGCCTGGCCGTCGACGTGGCCAAGAAGGACGGGTCGCGGACGCTCATGGTCCCGGTCATCCGCGACGCCGGGCGCCTGAGCTTCCCGGCGTTCCTGGACGCCTACAACGCCCTGGTCGAGAAGGCCCGCACCAACACCCTGACCGCCGACGACCTCACCGGCGGCAATATCACCCTGACCAACCCGGGCGGGATCGGGACGATCGCCTCGGTCCCGCGGCTGATGGTGGGGCAGGGCACGATCGTCGCCACCGGTTCGATCGCATATCCCGTCGGGCTGGAGAAGATCGGCGCGATGATCGGGGCCGAGAAGGTCATGACGATGACCTCCACCTACGATCACCGCATCATCCAGGGGGCGGAGTCGGGCCGCTTCCTGCAGCGGATCGAAGCGCTGCTGCAGGGCGACGAGAGCTTCTACGAGAACCTGTTCGCCGACCTCGGCGTCGAGCTGCCCGATCTGCCCCCGCCGCCTTCCCCGGCCGCCGCGGCCGCCGCGGCGAGCGCCCCCGCCCCCGACGCCGCGCGCGCCCCTGACCAGGGCTATGACGAGGAGCTCCTGCAGGCGGTGCAGGCCGCCACCTCTCTGCTCAAGGCCCACCGCACCCACGGCCATCTCGCCGCCCGGCTCGACCCGCTGGGACGCGAGTCCGAGGGCGATCCCGCGCTCGACCCGGAGCCGCTCGGCCTGACCCCGGAGCTGATGGCTCGGATTCCCGCTCGGATCCTGCGGATGTACGTCCCCGGGGCGACGCTGGCCGACGCGCTGCCCCACCTGCGCGAGACCTACTGCGGGACCATCGCCTACGAGATCGAGCACATCGCGTCGCACCGCCAGCGGCTGTGGCTGCGGGAGGCGATCGAGTCCGGCGAGTTCCGCCGCCCGCTCACCGTCGACGAGCAGAAGCAGTTGCTCAAGCGCCTGACCGAGGTCGACGCCTTCGAGCGCTTCATGCACAAGGCGTACCTGGGCCAGAAGCAGTTCTCGGTCGAGGGCCTGGACATGACGGTGCCGATGATCGACGAGCTGACCAAGCTGGCGGCTTCGCGCGGAGCGCGGGAGGTCGTGCTCGGGATGGCCCACCGCGGCCGCCTGAACGTGCTGGCGCACAATCTGGGCCGGCGCTACGCCACCATCTTCGCCGAGTTCGAGGGATCCTCGACGCTCGAGCCGATCACCACCCTGCCCCAGGGCGGCACCGGCGATGTCAAGTACCACCACGGCGCCCAGGGCTCCTACCAGGTGCCCGGCGGCGAGTCCATCATCGTGCGGCTGGAGTCCAACCCCAGCCACCTGGAGTTCGTCGCGCCGGTCGCCGCCGGCGCCACGCGGGCCGCCCAGACCACACGTCAGGGACCTCACGCCCATCAGGACACCAACGCCGCGATGCCGGTGATCCTGCACGGCGACGCCGCGTTCCCCGGTCAGGGCGTGGTCGCCGAGACGCTGAACCTGCAGGCGCTGGACGGCTACACCGTCGGCGGCACGGTCCACCTGATCCAGAACAACCAGGTCGGCTTCACCACCGATCCCGACGATGCCCGCTCCACCACCTGGGCCTCGGACCTGGCCAAGGGATACGACGTCCCCATCATCCACGTCAACGCCGACGACGTGGCCGCCTGCATCTCGGCCGTGCGGCTGGCGTTCGCCTTCCGCCAGGAGTTCGGCCACGACGTCCTCATCGACCTGATCGGCTACCGCCGCTTCGGTCACAACGAGGCCGACGAGCCGGCCTACACCCAGCCCGAGATGTACCAGGCGATCAAGAAGCACCCCTCGGTCCGCGAGCTGTTCGCGCGCCAGCTGGTCGATCAGGCGGTGGTCACCGAGCAGGAGTCCACCGAGATGACCGACCAGGTCTGGGCGGTGCTCTCCGAGCAGCACCAGCAGCTCAAGGAGCGGATCGCCGCGGCCAAGGAGCTCGAGCACGCCACCGGCGAGTACCAGCTCGATCGCACGCCCTCGCCCGAGGTCAGGACCGCCGTCGCCCGCGACCGCCTGGAGGTGCTCAACGACGAGCTGCTGGCGGTTCCCGACGGGTTCAACGTGCACCCCAAGCTGGCCAAGCAGCTCGAGCAGCGTCGGGCCGCCTTTGCGACCGGCGAGGGAGTGGTGTGGGCTCATGGCGAGGCGCTGGCCTTCGCCTCGCTGCTGACCGAGGGGATTCCGATCCGCCTCACCGGCCAGGACACCGAGCGCGGCACGTTCAGCCAGCGTCACCTGGTGCTCCACGATCCCAAGACCGGCCAGGAGCACTGCGCGATGCAGCATCTCCCGGGCGCGCTGGCGCCGATGGAGCTGCACAACTCGCCGCTGTCCGAGATGGCCTGCGTCGGGTTCGAGTACGGCTACTCCCAGGAGGGTCCCGAGACTCTGGTGCTGTGGGAGGCCCAGTTCGGCGACTTCGTCAACAGCGCGCAGGTGATCATCGACCAGTTCATCGTCTCCGGGCTGGCCAAGTGGGGCCAGACCTCCCGGCTCACCCTGCTGCTCCCGCACGGATACGAGGGCTCCGGCCCCGAGCACTCCTCGGCGCGCCTGGAGCGCTTCCTGCAGCTCGCCGCCGAGGGCAACATCCGCGTCGCCACCCCGACCACGCCGGCCCAGTACTTCCATCTGCTGCGCCGCCAGGCCCGGATCGCCAAGCAGCGCCCGCTGGTGATCATGACCCCCAAGAGCCTGCTGCGGCTGCCGCTGGCGGCCAGCCGGGTGGAGGAGCTCGTGGAGGGCCGCTTCCGGCCCGTCCTGCCCGACAGCAGCGTCGATCCGGCCCAGGTCACGCGGCTGGTGCTCTGCACCGGCAAGATCTACTACGACCTGGTCGCGCACTCCGCCCGGAAGCAGACCCCGGCCGTGGCCATCGGACGCGTCGAGCTGCTGTATCCGTTCCCCCAGGCCGAGCTGCTGGAGCTGGTGCTGAGCTATCCGAACCTGACCGAGGTGGTGTGGGTGCAGGAGGAGCCGCGCAACATGGGCGCCCGGGCCTTCATGTCCCCGCGTCTGCTCCAGGTGCTGCCGGAGTCGCTGCAGTTCGGTTACATCGGGCGACCCGAACGCGCCGCCTCGGGCGAGGGCTATCCGATCGCTCATGCCACCGAGCAGGACCGCATCGTCTCGACGGCCTTCGATCTCTCTCGGCCGGTCTCGCAGTACCCGGCCAATCTTCCCGGCGAGCGTTGAATCTGCCAGCAGATTCAATTTCGAGTTCGGCCTGCGGCCGAACTCGACGCTGAATCCGGCCTGTCCGCCGCAACTTTGTGCGGCATGACACGTTTACGCCGGACATGAAACGACTCCTCGGCTGCGCGATCGCTATCGCCGCCCTCGCGGGCCCGCTGGTCTCGGCTGCCTCGGCGGCGTTTCCCGGCGGCAACGGGCTGCTGGCGGTTGCAGCCCTACAGCGGTCCGGGGCTGATTCTGGTCAATGCCCACGGCGGGGCCAAAGGCTTCTGTGCGTCCTCGGCACGGCCTGCTCCGATGTCAGCGCGGAGCGCCTCGCTGGTCGCCTGACGGCCGCGCGCTGGCCGTTCACCTCCATGGCGTGACCCTGATCTACGCCGACGGGTCGTGCCTGAACTGCAACATCGGCGGGGGTCGGCACCCGGCCTTCACCTCCGACCCCTCGCTTCTGACCTACGTGTCAGGCGGCCAGTTGGTGCAGTCCGGGATCGATGGCCTGCTCAAGGCCACGATTCTCGGGAGCGGGGTGTCGGATGCCGTCTGGTCGGGCCAGGGATTGCTGGCCGTGGTGCGCGCGGGTCATGTCTGGGCGGGCAAGCCCGGGCCACCTGCGCCGGATCGGCCGCGGGAGCGCACCCTCGTGGTCTCCGCTGGGGGTCCGGATCGCCTTTGCAATCGCGGCTGGGTGATGGTCGCCCGCCTGGGTCACAAGGCCAGGCGCCTGATGCGCGGCGGCGCGCCGGCCTGGTCCCCGGACGGCAACTCGATCGCGTTCATCGATAAGCGCCATGACCTGCGGATCGTCGCGGCGTCGGGCGGCCATGCCCGCCGGGTCGGCCACTTCCGCGCCCGCTCGGTCGACTGGCAGCCGGTGCCCGCCACGCCGCCCGCCGCCTGCGTCGCCCCGCCGGGCTCGAAGGTGATCGCCAGCGCCCCCGGAGCCGTCGTGACCAGCGACACGGCGTCGGGCTCTGCGCCGCCGGGCGGAGTGCTCCCCACTGCCTATATGGGATGCCTCACCGCCGACGGGCGGGAGCGGCTGCTGGAGAGCTTTAGCTTCAGCAGCATCGACTATGTGGCCGGCGTCTCGGGGGCGGCCGTCGCCGGCAACTACGCGGCCCTGATCAACTCCACCACCGATCCGCACTACGGAGGCTCGAGCTACACCGTCGGCGTCTACGACCTCCGGACCAGCGCTCCGGCCGCGGGCCTGGGTGGCGAGTCGACCGGTTGTCCGGACTACAACTACAACTGCTACGCCCTGATGGACGGACTGGTGCTCGGCATCGACGGCTTCTCGGCGGTTCACACCCAGTCCGAATCCCCAACCTGCCCACACTGCGAACAGATCGTCGCCGCCGACAGCGCGGGGATCCGGACCCTCGACTCGGTCACCACGTCGAGCAGCATGGCGCCAGCCCTGACCGGGCTCACCCTGTCGGGCGACACCCTGACCTGGCAGCACTCCGGTACCCCGGAGAGCGCCCAGCTGCACTGATCTCCCGCTGACCGCCGGCGGTTTGGCCGGCGCCGAACCGCATCGTGCGCGGCCGATTCACCTACCAGCGTTCGCTGATCTCCCGCCAGTCGGGCGGCGGGCCCGGCAACGGCTCGCGGTTCTCGGTCCGCAGGCCGTCGAGCACCGCGGTCAGGTAGCGCCGCCGCAGCTCCGCGGTGCGCTGCCGGTCTCGGACCTTGACCGCCGCGATCAGCTCGAACACCAGCGACAGGTCATGGACCTCGATCCCCGGCCGCAGCACCGGCCGGAAGCGCTCAAACAGCGACGCCCCCAGTTGGCTGGCGCGGTTCGCCAGCGCGGCCATCTCCTCAGTCGGAGTGAAGCGCCCGGCGAGCGCGAGGGTCAGTGAGCTGGTGTCGGCATCGACCAGGCGCTGCATGTAGTCGGCGAACACCAGCCACGCGTCGCGCTGGTCGGCCAGCGCGGCCTCGGTCTCGGCCACGGAGCGCTGCAGCCCCTCGAGGCACAGCGTGCGCAGCAGCTCCTCCTTGCCGGCGTAGCGGGCGTACAGGGCGCTGATGCCGACCCCGGCGTGCTTGGCCACGGCGGTGATCGGCGCGCTCGGATCGGCCACGAACACCGCCCGCGCCGAGGCCAGGATGAGCTCGTCGTTGCGGGCGGCCTGGGCGCGACGGCCGCTGAGTCCGGCGGCCGATGGAACTGGCGGGCCCACGCGCCGATTCTAGCCGGAACAAAACGTTCCGTTCTGGCCTGCGGCCTCGCTCCCAACCCGGATCCAGTCGCGAGATCGGACACCCCCGCGATTGGGATGAAATGTCCGACTACCGGACAAAATCGCCCACTCAGCTCGTCGATCACGGGGTCCGGGGAACAGGCGCTGCGCGCCGAGGTCCCGGCTTTGGCACTCTGTCAGCATCCGGTTTCGTAGAGACGGCTCCCGTCGCGACAATTCAAGGCGCCACATCATTCCGAGTCTCGGGGTGCATGACATGGCGATCGACCTCGGAACCGCCAACACGCTGGTGTACGTGGGCGGTCGCGGGATCGTCGTCTCCGAGCCCTCCGTGGTGGCGTCGGATCTCGCCACCGGCGAGGTCCACGCGGTCGGCGCCGACGCCGAGCGGATGATCGGCCGCACGCCCGCCAACATCTCCGCGACGCGCCCGCTGCGCCATGGGGTGATCGCCGACTTCGACGTCACCGAGCAGATGCTGCGGTACTTCATCCGCAAGGTCATCGACCGGCGCATGGCGCACCCGCGGCTGATCGTGTGCGCCCCGTCCGGCGTCACCGAGGTCGAGAAGCGCGCCGTGGAAGAGGCCTCGCTGGCGGCCGGGGCCAGGCGCGTGCACCTGATCGAGGAGCCCATCGCGGCGGCCATCGGCGCCGGCATGGCCATCGAGGAGCCGATCGGACGGCTGGTCGTCGACGTCGGCGGCGGCACCTCCGAGATGGCGGTGATCTCGCTCGGCTCGATCGTCAACTCGCAGTCGGTCCGGGTCGGCGGCTACGAGATGGACGACGCCATCACCAACTACATCCGCAACGTCTACCAGCTGGCGATCGGCTCCAAGACCGCCGAGACGATCAAGATCTCGCTCGGCTCGGCGATCCCGCTCGCCTCCGAGGAGACGATCGAGGTGCGCGGTCGCCACCTGGTCACCGGGCTGCCCACCGCGGTCCAGCTCTCGAGCGCGGAGGTCCGCTCGGCGATCTCCGGACCGCTGCGCGAGATCCTGCGCGCGATCCGCGACACGCTGGAGCAGACCCCGCCCGAGCTGGCCTCGGACATCGCCCGCGACGGGATCCTGCTCGCCGGCGGCGGGACGCTGATCCGGGGCTTTGACGACATGGTGGCGGCCGAGACCGGGATGCCGGTGTACCGCGCCGACTCGCCGCTCACCTGCGTCGCGGTCGGCTCAGGACAGGCGCTGGATCATCTTGACCAGCTGGCGATCGCGGGCAAGCAGCGGCGACTGCCGACCACGCCAGACTGGCGCACCGCCCAGTCCTAGCTTCTGCAGGCCGGTGGCGACCGCGCAGGACGCCAGCAGCAGCAGGAACGGATCGACCGGCTCGCGAAAGCGGGGCGTCTCCACGTTCACCAACACCACGCTGAGCGCCAGCAGCAGCGGGATCGCCCACAGCCAGCGCGGAGCCTGACGGAACACCCGCGTCGCCAGCCCGATCAGCGCCAGCACGCAGACGAGCCAGAATTCGTCCACGCCGACCCGGGCCGTGCGCTCGTGCAGTCCCATCGCCTGGGCCGACGCCTGCCACGCGTAGGTGCCCTCGAGCTCGAACATCCGCAGCAGATTGTGGTATCCGACGTCCAGCGGCGAGAGCGGGTGCGCGCTTGATGTAGTTGAGCGCCTGGGCCTGGAGCTTGTCCCCCAGGGCCGGCTCGGAGTAGTCGGCGGCGGTGTGCATCAGGTGCTGATCCTCGGGCAGGTGGCTGTACAGGCGCCACTTGTAGGGCACCAGCGGGTTGGCCGGCCGAGACCGGGTTGTAGGTGCCGACGAGCGTGATCCCCGCCTCGTCGGAGACGGGAACGAAGCGGTGCAGCTCCACCGCGTTGCGGATCGTCCACGGCAGGATGGTGATCAGCGTGGTGAGAATTAAGATGGCCGGCGCAGCCAGGGCGCGGAGCCGGGGGCGGGTGCGGTTGGGTCGCGGTTGTGCCACCGCATAGGCCGCGAAGGCGAGCGGGATCACGATCAGGATGGCGTTCTGATGGGTGAGCGTGGCCAGTCCGGTGAGGACGCCGGCGGCGGCGATCCATCCGTACGGGTGAGCCGCCCGCCGCGCGCGGAGCGCGGTCCACACCGCGGCCAGCTCGAACATCACCATCAGGTTCTCGGACACCAGCGTGCCGGTGAGCTCGACCAGCACCGCATAGATCGCGGCGATGACCAGCGCGACGAGCCCGACCGTGGACCCGAACGCCTCCAGCGCGACCAGGCCGATCAACCCCACCGTGACGGTGCCGATCAGCGCCTGGGCGAACCGCACCGGCTGGATGGCGGTCTTGCCTCCGGCCTGGTGGCCGTCGATCAGGTCGACGAGGGCGATGAAGTACGGGTACGCCGGAGGAAAGTACGCGGTGGGCCCGCGCGAGCCGCCGGCGCCGGAGCGCGGCGCCGTGCCGGTGGAGTAGTCGCCGGTCTGCGCCACCAGGCTTCCCAGCCGGTTGTAGGTGCCGGCATCGTTGATGGCGTGGTAGGGAGTGGTCTCGATGAAGGCGATGCGGATCGCCAGCGCCGCGATCAGCACCACCGCGACGAGCACCGCCTTGGCGGCACGGGAGGGGAGCACTGGCGCCGAGGTTATCCGGGCCGGTGCTGGCGGGCGCCGGATTGCGATTGCCGTGGACTGCGGCGCGGAGGGGCGGATCAGCTCAGAGGGCTCAGTGGATACCGACGATCCCGGCGCACACCCAGTTGGAGGCACCGGCGCCGCCGTTCCAGATCCGGGTGGCCACGGCGTCCTGTTCGGCCTTGCTGGTCAGGTACGCGGCTGGTCCCGCGCCGCCGAACAGCTTCCAGGTACTGGGGATGATCTGGTAATACCCCGACGCCCCGGCGCTGTTGGGCGGCAGGTTCTGGCCGCCGGATTCGCACAGGACGATCGCGTAGGGGATCACCCATCCGCCCGAGGGACCCAACGCCCCCGGCCCGGGGGCGCCCAGCGAGGAGGGCTGCGCCGCCTGCGCGGCGGCTCGCTGGGCCGCGGCCTGCTCGGCCTGGACATGTTTGATCTCCGATTGCAGCTGGCGGCCGCGTGCGCGGCTGGCGGCCAGCGCGCCCTGCTGCGCGCTCTGGGCCCGCTGCAGCGCGCCCTGCTTGGACTGCAGGAGGATGTTCATCCCGGCCAGCGCGTTGACGCGGAGCATCGTGCGCTGGGTGATCTGGCGGTCGGTCACCTCGAGCGCGGCGAGCTGGCGGGCGGCGCGGTCCGCCCGGGCCTTTGCCTCGCGGGTGTTCTTGATCAGCGTCTTCTGCTCGCGCTCGGCCCGGCCCAGGAACGCCACCTGCTCCAGGAGATCGTTGAAGCCGCGCGCGTTCAGCACGACCGTCACCAGGTCAGGCTTGTCGCTCTCGTAGCTGGACACGAGCTGGCTGGACAGCAGCGAACGAGCTTCGGCCAGCCGGCGGCGGAGCATGGCCAAGCGCCGGCGCTCACGTTTCAGCGACACCTGGACCCCGGCCAGGGCCGCCCGATCGTTGGCGAGCTCGGCCTGGACGGCCGCCTCGCGGCTCTGCACGAGGGCGATCTGGCGGTCGAGCGAGCTGATCAGCCCGTTCAGGCTGGCCAGGCTCGCGGCCAGGCTGTGCTGGCGCGCCTGCACCTGGCCCAGCTGGGAGTTGAGCGTCCCCAGGCTCGGCGTGGCGGCCGATGTCGTCGGCCCCAGGACGCCGACGACGAGCATGGCCAGCGCCGCCGCGATGACGGTGGCCAGTCGGATCGTGACGGTGCGCCGTAGGACCATGTTCGTGCGCCTACCCGCTTTCCCGCATTTAGCGGGGAATTCGGCGACCGCGGCGACGATACCAGGAAGGTTCCGGACGGCGATGGATTGGGCGGCGTCTGTCGGCCTATGCTCGAAATCGTGCAGCCGCAGCGTTCAGCGTCGACGCCGGATGGCCGGGAGCAGCGGATCCTCGAGCGGGTCCGGGCCACCCCACCCGGGTTCGTGCGCAGCTACGGCGACATCTCGCCGGGGGCGCCGCGGCTGGCGGGCGCGGTGCTCAGCGCCTGTCAGGATCCCACCGTGCCGTGGCATCGCATCGTCCGCGCTGATGGCTCGCTGGCCCAGGGCCAGCGCCAGCGGCGGCGGCTGGAGCGCGAGGGTGTGCCGTTTCGCGGCGACCGGGTGCAGATGTCCGTGGCCCGCCTACCCGATCTGTGATGTGGATCCAGCGCCGGATCACCCTGTCCGCCCGTCCGCGGGGCTTTCACCTCGTCACCGATGAGGTGCTGCACGCGCTCCCGGAGCTCGGTGGGCTGCGGGTGGGGATGCTGCACCTGCTGATCCTCCACACCTCTGCCTCGCTGGCGCTGAACGAGAACGCCTCGCCCGACGTCCGCCGCGACTTCGAGACCTGGTTTCGACCAGGCCGTGCCCGAGCGCGCCGGCTATTGGACTCACACGCTCGAGGGGCCCGACGACATGCCGGCCCACATCAAGGCGGCGCTGCTCGGACCCGATCTGACGCTGCCGGTGGCCAACGGGAGGCCGGCCCTGGGGACCTGGCAGGGCATCTACCTGTGCGAGCACCGCGACCGGGGCGGGGAGCGCTCGGTGATGGCCACCGCGTGGGGCGAGGGGCCTGAGGGCGGCTAGCGCCCCTTCCACACCGGGGGGCGTTTCTCGGCAAACGCCGTGGCCCCTTCGCGGGCGTCCTCTGAGCCCATCACCGGGCCCGCGATCTCACCCTGGCGCTGGAAGAACTCCGCCTCGGGCCAGTCGGCCGCTTCGGTCAGGATCCGCTTGCTGGCGGCCAGCGCGAGCGGTCCGTTGGCGGCGATCTGGGCCGCCAGGGCCAGGGCCTGCTCCAGCGCCGCGCCGGGCTCGGCCAGCCGGTTGACCAGACCGAGCTCAGCGCCGCGCTCGGCGGTGATCGGATCGCCGGTCAGCGCCAGCTCCATCGCGATGTTCCGCGGTAGCACCCGCGGCAGGCGCAGCAGGCCTCCGCCCGCCGCCACCAGCGAGCGCTTGACCTCCGGGATCCCGAGCCTGGCGCCCCGCGCCGCGACGATCAGGTCGCACGAGAGCGCCACCTCCAGGCCGCCCGCCACCGCGAACCCCTCGATCGCCGCGATCAGCGGCTTGGCCGACGCGCGCTGGGTGATGCCGGCGAACCCCCGATCGCCGGCGTAGGGCGATTCGCCGGCCACGAACGCCTTCAGATCCATCCCCGCGCAGAACCCCTTCCCGGCGCCGGTGATGACCCCGACCGAAAGCTCGGCGTCGGCGTCGAGCTCGTCCAGAGCGGCGGCAATGCCCTCGGCCACCGCGGCGTTGACGGCGTTGCGCTGATCGGGCCGGTTGAGGGTGATCACCAGGACGCGATCGCGGCGTTCGGTGCGGACGGCGGGTTCTGCGCTCATGCCGCGAACAATCTCAGTTCTGGCTCGCGCTCGCCTCGCAGCACCGCCAGGTCGACTTCCACGCACGCGATCCCGCGCGCCTGCGCCAGCACCCGAGCCTGGGGCTTGATCGCCTGCGCGGCCAGCACCCCGCGGCAGCTGGCAAACCCGGCATCGAGCCGGATCCGCTCCAGATAGCGGCTCAGCTGCTCAACCGCCTCGATGCCGGCGATCCGCTTGATCTCCACCGCAATCCACCCATCCTCCTCGTCACGGCACATCAGGTCGACCGGACCGATGTCGGTGGGCCACTCGCGTCGCACCAGCCGGAAGCCATCGCCGCACCAGCCGGGCTGCTCGGCCAGCAGCTCCTGCAGGTGCGCCTCGACCCCATCCTTGGCGAGCGCCGCGTCGGCGCTGGGCGGGTCCATCTCGTGGGTGACGTCGGACAGGATCTCGGCCAGCTCGATCTCCAGGCGCTCCTCGCCGGCGCCGTTGCCCTTGCGCACCACGATCGTCGCGTCCGATTCCTCGATCACCGTCGGCGGCGTCATCCAGTTCAGCGGCTTGACGCTCTGGCTTCCGTGGTCTGACCACACCAGGACGGTGCCGTCGGCCTTGATCATCAGGAGCCGTGTGGCCAGTGCCAGCTGGGTGCTGAGACGGCCGGAGTAGGTGATCGAGCAGCGGGCCACCAGCAAGCGCATCGCCACAGCCTAGATTTTGCGGCGGACCGACGCGTCCAGGCGGCTTCTAACATCAGGGCCATGCGCAGCCAGCTGAGGCCCCTGTTTGACCGTGTCGTGATCAAGGAGCTCGACCCCGACCGCGTGCGCCGCTCGGGGCTGCTGGTGCCGGCCGGCTCCGACGAGCCCCCGCCCCAGCACGGGATCGTGCTCGCCGTCGGGCCCGGGCTCGACTGGTGGGACCACGTCGGCGTCGCCATGCCGGTCAGACCCGGCGACCACGTGGTGTTCCCGGCCGCCGCCGGCGCCTGGATCGAGATCGATGAGGAGCGCCTGCTGGTCTGCCGCGTCGGCGAGCTACTGGGCGTGCTCGAACAGGTGGAGGCATGCCCCGCCTGCGGCGGTCGCCGGCTCGGCCCCCAGGAATCCTGCCCCGTGTGCGGGCGCGAGGGCTCGGTCACTTCCTCCTAGGCGGCGCTGCGGGCGGCCAGTCCGCGCGGGGTGGCGGCCAGCACCCGCTCGAGCAGCTCGCGGACCTCGGAGTCGTTGCCCAGTTCAAGCGCGCGGCGGCAGGCCTGCTCACATTCCCCGAGGCGATCGGTGCGGGCCAGCGCGTGGGCGTAGGAGGACCAGGCGCTCCGCGACCCGGGCTCCACCAGGGTGGCGGCCTGCGCCGCTGACACCTCCGCGCCGACGTCGCCGGCGAGGTGGTAGGCCAGAGCCAGGTCAAGCAGCCCCTCGACCGACGGCCCGGCCAGCCGGGCGCGCTCGAGCGCCGTGATCGCGGCGGAGCGGTCCATCAGCCGCAGGCGCAGCCGGCCCAGGCGCTCCCACGCCGACGCGTCGGCGGGCGCTCGCTGCGCCGCCCGCTCGGCGGCGTCGGCGGCGAGGTCGAACGCCCCCATGTCCTCGTAGATCCTGGAGGCGAAGCGCTCCGGCGTGGGCCGGTCGGTGTCCACGCGCGCCCAGTCGCGCACCGAGCGCGCCGCGGCCGGAAGGTTGCGGGCCTGCCAGAACGCCACCGTGAGCAGCCGCAGCACGGCCGGGTTGTCGGGCTCGGCGTCACGCGCGTAGACCAGCCGCTGGGCGGCCAGGCCGGCGTCGCCCTCGGCCAGCGCGTGCTGGGCCGCGGTCATGAACCGCTGCACCCGGTCGGCGGCGGGATCGGGCTTGGAGAAGTCGACGAACTGGAGCGAGCCGGCCGGGACGGTGCGCACGCCGACCGCGAACATCAGGCGGGCCCACTGCTGAACGTCGTCCTCGTCGCCGGAGAAGTAGATCCCCGAGACGGTGCCGACGCCCCACTCCGGATACGACAGACAGCGCGCGTAGCGGTGCACCACGGAGTGATCCGGAACGCGTGAGCCGAACGGATCGTGCTTGGCGCGTTCCTCGTCCGAGGCCCGCTCGCGCTGCTCGTTCTCGTACGCCCGCCGCCCCGCATCGGCCCGGGCGCGACGGGTTGCCGCCGCCGAGGCCTTGACCGCATTGCGCGAGACGCGACCGCCCCGGAACGACTCGGCCAGCTGCTCGAGCTCGTCGGCGGCTTGATTGATCGCCTGCAGGTGGCGCTGGTGCTCGTGGCGACGGCCGGGCGGCGCGATGTCCGGGTGCCAGCGCTTGGCCATCCGGCGCCGGGCCAGCTGGACCGTGCGCTGATCGAAGGGAGCCTCCAATTCCAGGAGCAGCAGTGCCGCTTCGACGTCGAGGATGCGAGCCATGAAGAGAAATACGTTAGCGAGGCGAGACGAACCAGAGTTCAGTCGAACGCCATCCCGGCCGCCGGCGGCCCGGCGGGGCGAGTGCAACAAATCAGTGCCTTTTCCTGCCGGCGCGGCGGGATCCGGCCAAGCTTGGAGCATGCCCTCCAGCGCCCAGCGTCGCACCCGGTACGCCGCCATGGTGATCGCCACCGCGATCACGGCGATCGTCGCGGCCGCCCTCGCCGTCGCGATCTTCGCGGTGCTGATCGGGGTGTCGGATCAGAGCCAGCCGTGCGGGTCATCCCCATCCGCCCCGACGTCGATCGCGTTGGGCCCGCCGGGTACCGGGCAGCCGGTCGGAGCGACCGAGTACGGCGGCCCCGGCGACCCCAGCAGCGGCTCCACCGGCGCCTCCGGAGCCAACCTGCTCGACCATCCCGACAGCTACGCGGAGCTCGGTGGCGACACCTTCCAGACCGCGACCGCGATGGGCGGCCTGTCCTACATGACCCCGCTGCGCGTGACCTGGGGTCGTCGTTCGGCCGTCGCCTACAAGCGGGACTTCGGGTTCGGCGGCGGACCGATCGCGGGGCTGCCGCGGGTCATCGACCTGTGGTGGCAGTTCGCGCAGGCTCTCGGCATCCCGTATGAGAACGGCCTGTGGTCGGGGCCGGTCCGGATCGCGCGGCCACCGGCGGCGGGAGCCGGGAACGTGCTGGGCCAGGCGGCGCAGCCGGTCGCGGTCCCCGCCGGCCCCGGCGTCGCCTCCGCGGACTGCTCGCCCGCGGCGGCCGGGCTGGTGGCGCTCACCCCCGGCGCCCGCGCCACCCTGCTGCCCGACGGACGCGCCGCCGCTCCGCAGAGCGCCCCGGCGGCCGTCCAGGGGATCATCGCGGCCGGCAATCAGATCGCCGGCAAGCCGTATCTGTACGGCGGCGGCCACGGCTTGGCGCTGGACCAGGTGGCCCCGGCCTACGACTGCTCGGGCAGCGTGGAGCACCTGCTCTACGGCGGGCGCCTGCTCCCGGTGAGCTATGACGCCGCCTCCGGGCAGCTGGAATCCTTCGGCCTGCCCGGGCCGGGGCGGTGGGTGACGATCTTCGCCAACGCGGACCACGTGTTCATGTACGTGGCCGGACTGCGCTGGGACACGCACAACGCCGCCGGCCCGCAGGACGGGAGCACCGGGATCGGCTGGCATCCGCTGGTGCGCGATTCCGCGGGGTTCGTGGAACGCCACCCGGTGGGGCTGTAGGCATGCCCCGCGTTCGCCGCCGCTGCCTGCTCCGGGCCGTGATCGCGCTGGCGTTTGCGGGCGGCTCGCTCGGCGGCTGCGCCGGACTGAGCGGTGGCTCCGGCGCGTCCACCGATCGCTCCCGCCCGTCGACCGGTGGCTCGCGCACCTCCACGGTGTCATCGGCCAAGCTGGCCCGCGCCCAGCGCACGCACGAGTACCCCGGACCGCCTCAGCACCAGACCGCCGCCAGCGGCGCCGCCAACCCGGTGCTGCTGATCCAGGCATTCGCGACGGCGTACATCAATTGGACCGCGACCACGCTGGCCCCGACGATGCGCGCGCTCGAGCAGGTCAGCATCGGCCAGGCCCGGTCGGTGCTGGCCATGGCGGCGGCGCAGACGGCCCAGGACTACGAGCTGCGCCAGGGCGGGATCGCCAACGCGGGGGTGGTCGAGGCGATCGCGCCACTGCTCGCACATCCGGACCAGTACGCCGTCGTCACCCGGGAGCTGACGACCGCGAGCAACACCACGGCCTACCAGGGCCTGCACCCGGCCTGGCACGTGGCCCTGGCCACCGTCACCCGGCTGCGAGCCGGGCAGTGGGTGCTGAGCGCATGGCAGCCCGAGAACTGACGTCAGCGCACCGGCCTGGAGGCGGACTCAGTGCGCGATCACGTTGAGCGCCACGGTGGTGGCGAAGCAGAGCACCGCGAGCGTCCTCAGCACCCAGCCGGTCCGAGCCGTCTGGCGGCCGGTGACCATCCCGGCGGTCGCCACCACCATGCAGCCCACCGCCACCAGCGCGAACGCCAGAGCCAACGCTCGCAGCACGGTCACGCCATGCGCGAGGCGATCAACCGCAGATAGCGCGAGACCGCCTCTGAGCGGTTGGACACGCGGAGCTTGCGCAGGATGCTGTTGACGTGGAACTTGACGGTTCCGTCGGAGATCACCAGCCCCTCGGCGATCGCCTTGTTGGTCCTGCCCTCGGCCAGCAGCCGCAGCACCTCCAGCTCACGGCGGGTGAGCAGGCCCTCGAACACGATCCGGTCATCGCGGCGGCCCAGCGGCAGCAGCGGCTCCGGGGAGGGGCGCCGCGCGCGGGGTGGGCGCTGCACGGTGGCGAGCCGGATCGGGGCGTTGGTCAGCTCGCTGGAGCGGGCGCCCAGCCAGTCCAGGAACTGCCGCATCTGCTCGCGCTCGTTGCGCAGGGCACGCATCAGGCCGGCGCTCTCGTAGGCCGGTCCGAGGGCGCTGGCGAATGCCCACAGCACGTCGCGGTCGAGCACGTCGAGCTGGCTGTCGCGGCCTCGGTCGGCGTGCAGCACGCCGAGCACCCGGCCCCCCACGATCAACGGCGCGGCAGCGTACGAGGACCAGTCCATCAGCCCGCTCAGGCGCCGGTCGACACGAGGATGCAGCCGCGCATCGATCACGATCGTGGCTCGCCGCCGGCGCAGCAGCTCGGTCTCGATCAGTGGGTGCTCGAGCCGGATCGGCGTCGCGCGCAGGTCGGCCAGCACCCCGTCAGCCCGGTCCGGGTCGTCCTGAAAATGGGCGGCCTGAGCCACCATCTCACCGTCGCTGACCAGACTGACGATCACCCGCTCGAAGTTGGACGCCCCGCAGAGCGCCTCGGGGGCGCCAGCCAGCATGGCCGCCGGTGAGGTGGTCTCGCGCAGCTCGGCCACCGCGGCATGAATCCGCGTGATGGCGTCGACGCGGACCTCGAACCGCCGCCGCAGTCGCTCCAGCCCCGCCAGCGTGTTCCTCCAGCAGCTGACCGCGGTCGCTGCCCGACCTCGCCAGCAGCTCGCTCAGCCCTGCGATCAGCCCATGCAGGCGGCCGGGGTCGGTGGCTCCCGTGGCGTCGACCGGCAGACCCAGGAGGTCCTGCGCGTCGGCGGTGGCGCGCGTGAGACGGCGTCGCAGCTCCTCACCGAGGGGCCCCGACAACGCCGCCGACGGGGGCAGCACGGCGTTCATGGCGTCGCCTCGGACCAGGTGGAGCGAACGAAGCGAGCCACCGCGTCGGTGCGGCTGCTCGCGCCGAGCTTGCGCAGGATGTTCTTGACGTGGTACTTGACGGTGCCCTCGCGCACCACCAGTGCGTTGGCGATCGCGCGGTTGGTGGACCCGCGCGCCAGCAGCCGCAGGACCTCCAGCTCGCGCGGGGTCAGCGACTGCACCAGGCGCCGCTCGGCGTCGGCGCCGGGGCGGCCGACCTGGAACGCCGCTGCCTCCGAGAGCCGGCTCAGCCGGCCGCTCATCCACTGCACCGCCGACTGCAGCTCGGCCTGGTGCAACGCCAGCGTATGGCGGACCACCGCGCGCTCGAACACTCCGGCCAGGCCGGCGGTGTAGCGGCCGGCGACCTCGACGTCGAGCGGATCAACCGGCCGCTGACTGAAGTCGGCGTCGGCGTGCAGCAGGCCGATCGTGTCCCCCTGAACCGTCAGGGCGGCGACGAGGTAGCTGTGCCACCCGAACGTCTCGGCCAGCACCCCGGGCACGCGCGACCGCGCGTCATCGATGGTGACGATCTCGACCGTCCGCCGGCGGACCACCTCGGCCTCCACCAGCGGGTACTGCAGCGCAATCGGAGTGTCGCGCAGGACGGCCAGCCGTCCCTCGGCGCCGGGCTGGTCGGCGCCGTCCCAGATGGCCAGCGGCCGCATGGTGGCGGCGACCACCTCGCTGATCAGCACCCGGTCAAACTGCGAGCCGGTACCGAGCTCGACCGCTGCCTTGGCCAGGATCCCCTCGGTGGTACCGATCTCACCGAGCCGGCGGACCGCCTCGTCGACTCGTTCCAGCGCGTCGGACCGGCGGGCGTACTCGAGCTCGGAGATCTCGCGCTCGAGGGCCAGCAGCTCGACCAGGACACGCTCGGTCTCGCGGACGGCGGGCTGGCTGTCGATCGTTGGCGCCATCACGGAAGGCCAACGAAATATAGGCTCGGCGACCAGGGCGCCGAGGCCGCGCGGGATCAGATCAGCGGGCGCAGCGCGTGCCGGCGCTCCAGCAGCGCATGCCGGGCCAGCGCATCGTGGCCGATGCAGCAGACCCCCAGCGCGCGCCCGGCGCTCTCGATGGCGTGCCACGCGCGATCCGCCTGGTGGCGATCGACCAGCACCACGGCGCGGTGATCGGACTGAAGCAGCCACTGGGCCGGGACGCCGGCCACGGGGTGAAAGGTGAAGGGCGAGGTCCGGCGGGGGTCCCCGCCGGGGCCGTAGACACCCAAGCGGTCGAGCATCTGTGCGGCGCGTCGGCCCACCACCACGAGCGCGCTCCACTCCGATGACCGGTCGTGCAGCCTGAGCGCAGGCCATTGCGCCGCGATGCCCTGCAGCCGTGTCTGCAGGCCCCGGCCCGCCGCGGCTTCGCACAGCACGATCAGCCGCCCCAGGGTTGGCTCCGGCATCGGGCCATGATCCGCGCGCCGCCGGATCCGCGTCCCATCGCGGCGCAGGCGCTCCGCACCACCACGCTGCGCCGGCTGGCACCGCACCGCCCGGCGCGGGCGCCGCGCCGGTGAGACCGACGCTGACGGCTGTGAGCGTCTCGGGCGAGCCGCTCACCTCCAGCTTGGTCAGCTCCGAGCAGTCGGCCAAGCCGACGCCGGTCAGGCACGCCGCCAGCTCGCCCGGGGAAGACCCGAAGTTGACCGCGACCGAGTTGCCATTCCGGCTGGCGAACACCGCACCGGCTCGGCGTAGAACCGCATCGAGCCCGGTTGTGGAGGGGACCTCGGAGGCGTGAAGTGACACGGCAGCGCCACCGTACTGCTGCGAGAACCGCTTTACCCCTCCCTTTTGGCAGGAGTTACCCTACAAATCAGGAGGCAGTGGTAGTCACGGCGCCGCGGACTCCCGTCCAGAGTCACGAGTACTACCCCAAAGGCTAGGTGGTTCAGGAGCTGTGGGGGTCGCGCGTCGATCGACGGGAGTGGAAGCTGTCCCTTCTGCCCGTTTGCCGGGCGACGTCCGTGTAGGTGAGAGTGAGAGGGAGAACCGAGCATGAACACCCAATCGCAACCGGCGGTGGCTGACCGGGCAGGCGCCTCCGGCACGGCGTCGGGTCTGCCCCAGCGCGGGCCGCAGGCCAAGGACCGTTACTCCCGGCTGGCCCGGATGATCGCCACGGATCAATGCGTGATCCTCGACGGTGCCATCGGAACCGAGCTGATCAAGGTCGGCGGCCAGCGGCCCGAGGTGGAGGAGCACCTGTGGGGTCTGACCGCACTGCTCGATTCCCCCGGCCAGGTCGCCGCTGTGCACCGCGGCTACATCGATGTCGGCTGCGACGTGATCTGCACCAACACCTGGGGCCTGCCAACGGCACTGCGGGACGGCGGCGAGCGTCTGTCCAATCGTGCCGATCCCGTGCACTGGATGGACGTGGCGCGCCGGGCGGTGCGGCTGGCTCGCGACGCGGCCGGCGCGGCCGGGCGCGAGGACCAGGTGGCGATCGCGTTCAGCATCAACGGCGATGTCGACACTCCCGACGGCCGCGAGACGATCCGCCTGCTGTCCCGCGCGTTCGAAGAGGAGCCGCCCGATCTGATCCTGATCGAGACGCTGTCGCTGGTGCGCAGCTCCACCTACGCGACAGTTGAGGCGCTGCTGGCCACGGGGCTCCCGGTGTGGCTCAGCTTCCGCCGCTGCCGCCAGGGCGTCTGTGGCGTCTATGGCGAGCACTGGGGCGGACCGGAGGGTGACGCCTTCGGCCGGTCAGCGCGGCGCTTTGAGGAGATGGGCGTGCGCGCCCTGGCCATCAACTGCATCCCGCCTGACCACGTCACCGGCATGCTCTCCTGGCTGCGGGACTTCACCGACCTGCCCCTGGGCGTCTACCCCAATCTCGGCTACCTCTCCGCCGCCGGATGGCGCCAGGAGCCCGGCGTGGCGGGTCACGAGTACGCCGAGCTGGCGCTGCGCTGGCGTGAGGAAGGCGCCCAGATCATCGGTGGCTGTTGCGGGGTCCGCCCCGAGCACCTCGCCGCCGCGCGCATGGCCCTGACCGGCACCAAGGCCGGCCACGCGCGACCGGTGGAGCTCGGCGAGGAGCGGGTGGCGGCGGCGGGGCAGACGGCCGCGCCGGTCCGTCCGTGGGAGGACGCCCGAGGCCGCTCCCTGTTTCCGCTCGACATGCCCGAGATCGGGGTCGACGAGGGCGTCTTCGTGCCGACGCAGGGAAGCTTCCTGGCCTGGAAGTACCTCCATCGCGAGGGTATCGGCGCCCACCAGCGTTGCCTCGATATCGGCTGCGGAACCGGGTTGCTGACGATTCAGCTCGCGCGCAACGGCGCGGCTCATGTGCACGCGATCGATATCGACGAGGCGGCGGTCAAGAACACGCTCACCAACGCCTTTCGCAACGGCGTCGCGGACCGGGTGTCGGCGTCCGCGCAGGACCTCTACCCGTGGGTGCCCGAGGAGAAGTACGACCTGATCGTGGCCAGCCTCTACCAGATGCCGGTCGATCCATTCGAGCAGGTGACCACGCACCGACCGCTCGACTACTGGGGACGCAATCTGCTCGACCATCTCATCCATCTGCTCCCGGAGGCCCTGGCCGAGGACGGCACGGCGTACCTCATGCAGCTTTCGATCATCGGTCAGCGCCGCACGGCGGAGCTGCTCGAGCGCCACGGATATCAGGCTCGGGTGGTGGACTTCGCGTTCTTTGAGTTCAGCGATCTGTTCAAGCTCCGGGGCGATCACATCGCGCGGGTGGAGGAGCGTTCCGACGCGTACCACCTCACGTTCGGTACAACCGAGGTTATGGTCTCCTACCTACTTGAAATCACCCGCAAGCGCGAGGACGCACACGCCGATGAATGATTCTGAGCACGAGTACCTGTTCACCTCGGAGTCGGTGACCGAGGGCCACCCCGACAAGATCGCCGATCAGATCTCCGACGGCGTGCTGGATGCCGTGATGGCCGACGATCCCACCGGTCGCGTCGCGTGTGAGACGCTGGTGAACACGGGGCTGGTGGTGGTCTCCGGGGAGATTTCGACCAAGACCTACGTCGATATCCAGGGGATCGCGCGGGACACGGTCAAGCGGATTGGCTACACCAACGCCGAGTTCGGGTTCGACTACCACACCTGCGCGGTGCTCAACGCGATCGACAAGCAGTCGCCCGATATCGCCCAGGGCGTCGACGCCGCCTACGAGTCTCGCTCGGGTCGTGGCGGCGACGACGAGCTCGATCTGGCCGGGGCCGGGGACCAGGGGATGATGTTCGGCTACGCCTCCAACGAGACGCCGGAGCTGATGCCGCTGCCGATCTCGCTCGCGCATAAGCTCGCCAAGCGCCTGGCCGACGTCCGCAAGGCCGAGCTCGTTCCCTACCTCCGCCCCGACGGCAAGACCCAGGTGACGGTCCGCTACGAGAATGGCCGTCCCGTGCAGATCGAGAAGGTGCTGATCTCCTCTCAGCATCGGGAAGGGGCCGAGTCCCTGATCAAGGAGGATCTGTGGGAGCACGTGGTCGCGCCGGTCATGCCGCACGATATGTATGACGCCAGAGAGCTCGAGCGCAGCTTCCTGGTCAATCCCACCGGCCGGTTCGTGGTCGGCGGTCCAATGGGCGACTGTGGCTTGACCGGACGCAAGATCATCGTCGACACCTACGGCGGTATGGCGCGCCACGGCGGCGGCGCGTTCTCCGGCAAGGACCCGTCCAAGGTCGACCGCTCGGCGGCCTACGCCGCGCGCTACGTGGCCAAGAACGTGGTGGCGGCGGGGCTGGCCGATCGCGCCGAGGTACAGGTGGCCTACGCGATCGGAGTGGCGCGCCCGGTGTCGGTGATGGTCGAGACGTTCGGCACCGAGAAGATCCCCCGGTCGCGGATCCTGGAGCTGATCGGCGAGCACTTCGACCTGCGGCCCGGGGCGTTTCGACAGTATCTGCGCCTGCACCGGCCGATCTACCAGCGCACCGCGGCGTATGGCCACTTCGGTCGTGAGGAGGCCGATTTCACCTGGGAGCGGGTCGACAAGGCCGACACGCTGCGTTCGGCGGCCGGACTCGAGGAAGGGGCGCGCGCCTAGCTCCTATGCTGGGTGCAGTGCCCGCTCAATACATCTTCACGACCCACAAGCTCTCTCGCCGGTATCCGCCCGACCGCGAGGTGCTGACCGACGTCTCGCTGTCGTTCCTGCCCGGTGCCAAGATCGGTGTGCTCGGCTACAACGGCGCCGGCAAATCGACGTTGCTGCGGATCATGGCCGGCCTGGACGCCGACTTCGACGGTCAGGCCCAGCTGGCGCCGGGGGCCAGCGTCGGGATGCTCGGGCAGGAGCCCCATCTGGATCCGAGCAAGGATGTCCGCGGCAACGTCGAGGACGGGGTGGCCGAGGTGCGGGCCCTGCTGGACCGGTTCACCGAGCTGTCGATGAACTACACCGACGAGACCGCGGACGAGTTCTCCCGGGTACAGGAGCAGATCGACGCTGTCGACGGATGGAATCTGGACACCACGCTCGAGTACGCCATGGACGCGCTGCGCTGCCCGCCGGCGGACGCCGACGTGAGCAAGCTGTCCGGCGGTGAGCGCCGCCGGGTTGCGCTGTGCCGGCTGCTGCTGCGCCAGCCGGAGCTGCTGCTGCTCGACGAGCCCACCAACCACCTCGACGCCGAGTCGGTCGCCTGGCTCGAGCAGCATCTGCGCGATTACGCCGGCACGATCGTGGCGGTCACCCACGATCGCTACTTCCTGGACAACGTGGCCGGGTGGATCCTCGAGCTCGATCGCGGGCGCGGTATCCCGTATCAGGGCAACTACTCAGGGTGGCTGGAGCAGAAGCAGTTGCGCCTCGCCCAGGAGGAGCGCCAGGAATCCAGCCGGCAGCGCACCATCCAGCAGGAGCTGGAATGGGTGCGCATGAACGCGTCGGCGCGCCGCGGCAAGCCCAAGGCACGGCTGAACGCCTATGAGGCGCTGCTGGCGGAGGACCGCAACGTCAAGCTCGACCAGGTCCAGATCCACATCCCCGCGGGTCCGCGGCTGGGCGACGTGGTGCTCGAGGCCGACGGCGTGCGCAAGGCCTACGGTGACCGGCTGCTGATCGACGACCTCAGTTTTTCGCTGCCGCGGGGCGGGATCGTCGGCGTGATCGGACCCAATGGCGCCGGCAAGACCACCCTGCTGCGGATGATCACCGGGGCGGAGCAGCCCGACGCCGGCACGCTGAAGCTCGGCGATACCGTCAAGCTGGCCTACGTCGACCAGTCGCGTGATGCGCTTGACCCCACCAAGAGCGTGTGGGAGGAGATCTCCGGCGGACTGGACGAGATCACGCTCGGCGAGCGAACGGTGGCCAGCCGCGCCTATGTGGCGGGGTTCAACTTCAAGGGCACCGACCAGCAGACGAAGGTGGGAAAGCTCTCCGGCGGCGAGCGCAACCGTCTGCATCTGGCCAAGCTGCTGCGCAGTGGCGGCAACCTGCTGCTGCTCGACGAGCCGACCAATGACCTCGACACCGACACGCTGCGGGCGCTGGAAGAGGCGCTGCTGTCCTTCGCCGGATGCGCGGTGGTGGTGTCCCACGATCGCTGGTTCCTGGATCGCATCGCCACTCACGTGCTGGCGTTCGAGGGCGACTCGCAGGTGCGATGGTTCGAGGGCAACTTCGAGGCCTACGAGAGCTTCCGCCACGAGCAGCTCGGCGCCGAGGCCGACCGGCCCCACCGGATCACCTACAAGAAGCTCGTCCGCAACTAGGGTCGCGGCCCGACACTAGTTGGACGAGGTCCGCGCCGACAGCGCGGTGACCTGGATCCCCCACAGTCTGATGGACTCGACGTAGGGGCCGTTGCCCGGGTTGTCGTGGCTGCAGACGAGCGCTGCGCTGAAGGTCGCGGTGCCAACCACCGGCGCGGTCGTCGTGATGTCGGCGACGACGGTCGCGCCGGCGGATGGGCCGACGAACGCCGTCGAGCCGCCGAACGACTTGCCCTGCGCCCTGATGCCGCACCGCACGTAGTCGTTGGTGCCGAAATTGACGGCGGCGACGTCGCCGGTGAAGACGTACTTGCCGGCCGGAAGCCCGGTCAGCGTGGCCACGGTCGTAGCCTGATGCGGAAGCGGGTTGACCGCCGTGGTCCGCGTCAGGTAGTAGGCATTGGAGATAGCTGGTGGGGCTGCGGCCGCTTGGGCGCGACCGATCGAACCGGCGGATCCGTTGCTCTGCTCCAGCGCCAGCCGCGCCTGGGGGCTTAGGTTCGAGAGCTGGATCGTGCCCTTGGCGATTTGGCTGCCGGTGATGAGACCGGTGGCGACCGCAGACCCGCCGGCGCCCAGCACGAGCGCGATCGTCGCGATGACCAGGGCGGGTGAGGGGAGTCTGCGTACGCGGGATCTCATCTGCCTCTCCCCAAAAGCTATCCGTGGCGCTTGACCTGAGTCAAGGCCGGATGCGCCCTGCGCGCGAGCCCGCTCCCCGGGACTTAATGAGCTCGCGCTAACGAAGCTGACGCGAATAGACTCCCGCGCCCATGTCGTCCCAGGCGGTCCTCATCACCGGGTGCTCCTCGGGCATCGGCCACGCTACCGCGCAGAGGCTGCTGACCGACGGGTGGACGGTGTACGCCACCGCGCGACGCCCCGAGTCGATCGCCGACCTCGCTGCCGCCGGCGCGACGACGCTGGCGCTGGACGTCACCGACGAGGCGTCGATGAGCGCCGCCGTGCAGCGAGTGGTCCAAGCCGAGGGCGCCGTCGGCGTACTGGTCAACAACGCCGGCTACAGCCAGTCGGGCGCGATCGAGAGCGTCCCGCTCGATCAGGTTCGCCGCCAGTTCGAGACCAACGTGTTCGGGCTTATCCGCATGTGCCAGCTGGCCCTGCCCGGGATGCGTGACCAGGGGTCCGGGCGGATCGTCAACATCGGCTCGATGGGCGGGCGGCTGACGTTTCCCGGCGCGGGCATTTACCACTCCACAAAATATGCCCTGGAGGCGATCTCGGACTCGCTGCGCTTCGAGGTCCGCGGCTTCGGGGTGAAGGTGATCCTGATCGAGCCAGGGCTGATAGTGACCGGCTTCGGAGATGTTGCCTCGGAGTCCGCCACGACGGCAGCGGGTGACGACGGCGGGCCCTATGCGAAGTTCAACCGCAGCGTCGCCAAGCTCACCTCCGATGCGTACAGCGGGCCCATGGCCAAGCTGGGCGCCGGGCCCGAAGCGGTCGCCGGCGCCGTGGCCAGGGCGCTGTCGGCCAAGCGCCCCCGGGCTCGCTATGCGGTGACGCCCAGCGCCCATCTGATGATCAACCAGCGCCGGGTCACGCCCGATCGGGTGTGGGATCTGATGATGCGCGCGGCGTACCCGACGCCCAAGCGCTGACGGGCCGTCTTCAGCCGGCCAGTACGGCCTCCAGCAGCGGGCGCAACTCGTCGGCGCGCCGCGCCACCGCGTCGGCCTCGCTCAGCTCCGCCGCCTCATAGGGCCCCGTGGCGACCGCGAAGCAGCGCACCCCGTCGGCGTGCGCGCAGGCGATGTCACGCGGGGTGTCACCGATCACCAATGTCGCTTCCCGGGGGTGGGGAGCGCCCCGCTCCCCGGCCCGCCGGCGGGCCAGCGGCGGCAGCGCCGCCCGGTCCTCCGAATCGGATCCGAACCCGCCCTGCCCGGACGAAAAGTACCGTCCCAGTCCGGCCCGCGCCAGCTTCAGCCGTGCCACCGCTTCGTAGTTGCCGGTGACCAGCGACAGCAGGACGTCGTCGCGCTCGGAGAGCCACTGGAGCAGCTCGGCCACTCCCGGCAGGACCTTGTCCGCCAGCGACGGCGGGCACAGCATCGCGTAGCTGCGGGTGCACTGCTCTCGCACCGCCGGCGCGCGCTCGTCGATCCGCCGCGCCGAGACGCCAGACGCGAGCAGCAGCGCACGAGCGATCTCGCCATCGGTACGGCCGGCCGGGGAGACGGGCCAGCGCACCCCCTCGGCGTCGACGCCGTGCACCTTGCGCAGCGCCGCGTGGAGGGCGTCGCGGTGCGCCTCGGTGGCTCCGCCCAGCAGGGTCCCGTCGATATCGAACAACAGCAGGCGCATCGATCGCCCGGGCGCGACTCAGCGCTCGAACGACATGCCCGGCTCGAGGCGACGCGCGAAGGCGGCGATCAGCTTCGCGGCGACCTCGATGTCGGCCAGCGACACCAGCTCGACCGGGGAGTGCATGTACCGGATCGGGACCGAAACGAGCCCGGTGGGTATACCGGCCCGGCTGAGGTGGACCGCGTCAGCGTCGGTTCCGGTCGCGCGTCCCAGCGACTCCACCGTGAAGGGAAGGTCCTCCTGCTCGGCGGTCTCGTACAGCAGCTCGGTCACGCGCGGGTGCAGCGCCGTCCCGCGGGCGATCACCGCCCCCGAATCGAGCGGGTGCTTGGTGATCGGGCCGAGGTCGATCCCCGGTTGGTCGGTGGCGAAGGTCACGTCCACCACGATGGCCAGGTCGGGGTCGAGCGCGAACGCGCTCGTCCGGGCGCCGGCGAACGACGTCTCCTCCTGGACCACGGCGAGGGCCAGCACGTCCCCGGGCGCCCCGCCGCCCTCTGCCACCAGCCGCGCCGCCTGTGAGGCCACGTAGCAGCCGATCCGGTTGTCAAGCGCGCGCGACACGAGCCGATCGTTGGGCATGTCCACGGGCTCGCCGTCGATCACCGCCACGTCGCCGATCCGCACCAGCCCCCGGGCCTGATCGCCGTCCTTGGCGCCGATGTCGATGTGCAGATCCTTGATCGCCGGCGCCTTGTCGCGATCCGGGCCCTTCATCAGGTGGATCGGCTTGCGTCCGATCACCCCGGGGATGGTCCCGGCGCGGGTGGCGATCCGCACGCGCTGACCGATCAGCACGAGCTGGTCCCAGCCCCCCACCTCGCCGAAGCGCAGGTAGCCCTCGTCATCGATGTGCGAGATGTGCACTCCGATCTCGTCGATGTGGCCGATCACCGCCAGCGTGGGACCGTCCGCGGTGCCGGGCACGCGGGCCACCGAGGACCCGACCCGGTCGACCCGGACGTCGGGCGAGAACTCGGCGCAGCCGTCGCGCCAGATCCGCGCCGGGTCGGTCTCGCGGCCCGAGGGGCCGGCGGCGGTCAGTAGCCGGTGGAGTAGCTCAGGCGCGGGCATCGGGCGACCTAATGAAGCAGCTCGCGCAGCACGTAGTGGAGGATCCCGCCGTGATGGAAGTAGCGCTGCTCCTTGGGCGTGTCGATCCGGACGGTGACCTCGAATTCGGTGTCGTCCGCGTTGACGGTGAGCCGGCGCGGAATCTCGTCGGCGTCGGCGATGCCGACGATCGAGAACCTCTCCTTGCCGGTCAGGCCCAGTGACTCCACCGAGTCGCCGTCGGAGAACTGAAGCGGCAGGACGCCCATGCCGACCAGGTTGGAGCGGTGGATGCGTTCGAAGCTCTGGGCGATCACCGCCCGTACGCCGAGGAGCCGGGTGCCCTTGGCGGCCCAGTCGCGCGAGGAGCCCGAGCCGTACTCCTTGCCCGCCAGCACCACCAGCGGGATGTCGGACTCCATGTAGCGCATGGCGGCGTCGTAGATCGGCATCTCCTCTTCGCCGTCGTCACCCAGGTACAGGGTGACGCCACCCTCTGTGCCCGGGGCCAGCTGGTTGCGCAGGCGGATGTTGGCGAACGTGCCGCGCATCATCACCTCGTGATTGCCGCGCCGCGAGCCGTAGGAGTTGAAGTCCCTGGGCTCCACGCCGTGCTCGATCAGGTACTTGCCGGCGGGGCTGTCGCGCTTGATCGAGCCGGCCGGGGAGATGTGGTCGGTGGTCACGCTGTCGCCGAGGATCGCCAGCACGCGCGCGTCCTCGATGTCGCGCAGCGGTTCGGGCTCGGTGGGGAGATCGTCGAAGTAGGGCGGCTTCTGCACGTACGTGGACTCGTCGTTCCAGGCGTAGCTGTCGCCCTCGGGCACCTGGAGCGAGTTCCAGCGCTCGTCCCCGTCGAACACGGCGTCGTAGCTCTTGCGGAACATGTCGGACTGGACCGCGTCCTCGATCGTCTGGGCCACCTCGCTGGAGTCGGGCCAGATGTCCTTGAGATACACCGGCTCACCTCGTTCGTCCTCGCCGAGCGGCTCGTCGTAGAGATCGATGTCCATGGTCCCCGCCAGCGCATAGGCGACACACAGCGGCGGTGAGGCGAGGTAGTTCATCTTGACGTCGGGGTTGATGCGGCCCTCGAAGTTGCGGTTGCCCGACAGCACCGAGACGACCGCGAGGTCGCTGTCGTTGACGACCTCGGAGATCTCCTCCGGCAGCGGCCCGCTGTTGCCGATGCAGGTCGTGCAGCCGTACCCGACCAGGTTGAAGCCGAGCTGCTCGAGGTACTCGGTCAGCCCGGCGCGGTCCAGGTACTCGGTGACCACCTTGGAGCCAGGCGCCAGCGAGGTCTTGACCCACGGCTTGACCTGCAGGCCCTTGTGGACCGCGTTGCGGGCCAGGATCCCGGCGCCGAGCATGACCGATGGGTTGGAGGTGTTGGTGCAGCTGGTGATCGCCGCGATCACCACGTGGCCGTGGTCGAGCTGGGTCTCGGTTCCGTCGGCCAGCGTCACCGGCGCCAGCGTCTGCGGGCGCTCGGCCACCTGGGTGCCGCCGGTCCCCCCGGAGGGCTCGTGTCCCTCGCCGTTGGGGTGGTGGGTGGAGACGGGGTCGCTGGCCGGGAAGGAGTCCTCGATCGACTCGTCCTCACCCGATTCCTCCGGCAGCATCCCGTCCAGCGCCATCCGAAACGATGACTTGGCCTCGGTCAGCGAGACCCGGTCCTGCGGTCGCTTGGGTCCGGCGATGCTCGGCACCACCGTCGCCAGGTCAAGCTCGATGTGGTCTGAGAACGTCGGATCCTCGGAGTGCTCGTCGTGCCACAGACCCTGCTCCTTGGCGTACGCCTCGACCAGCTCGACGCGCTCCTTGGGGCGCCCCGAGAACTCGAGGTAGCGCAACGTCTCGGCATCGATCGGGAAGATCGCGCAGGTGGAGCCGAACTCGGGGGACATGTTGCCGATCGTCGCGCGGTCGGCCAGCGGCAGGTTGGCCAGCCCGGCGCCGTAGAACTCCACGAACTTGCCGACCACTCCGCGCTCGCGGAGCTTCTCGGTCACGGTCAGCACCAGGTCGGTGGCGGTGGCGCCCTCGGGGAGCGCCCCCACCAGCTTGAAGCCCAGCACCTGCGGGATCAGCATCGACATCGGCTGGCCCAGCATCGCCGCCTCGGCCTCGATGCCCCCGACCCCCCAGCCCAGCACGCCGAGGCCGTTGACCATCGTGGTGTGCGAGTCGGTGCCCACCAGCGTGTCCGGATAGGCCTGGGGTGCATCCGATCCATCTCCGTCCTTGACGAACACCACGCGGGAGAGATACTCGAGGTTGACCTGATGCACGATGCCGGTGTCGGGCGGGACCACGCTGAAGTTATGAAACGCCCCCTGGCCCCAGCGCAGGAACGCGTAGCGCTCCTGGTTTCGCTCGAACTCCAGTTCGGCGTTGCGCCCGAACGCCTGCTGGGTGCCGAACACGTCGACCTGGACCGAGTGGTCGATCACCAGCTCGGCGGGCACGAGCGGGTTGATCTTGCTCTCCTCGCCGCCCAGATCGCGCATCGCGTCGCGCATCGCCGCCAGGTCGACCACCGCGGGAACGCCGGTGAAATCCTGCATCACCACGCGGGCCGGGGTGAAGGCGATCTCCTGGCTGGGCTCGTCCTTGGCGTTCCAGCCGGCCAGCGCCTCGATGTCCTCGGCCCGGATCGACTCGCCGTCCTCGTTGCGCAGCAGATTCTCGAGCAGGACCTTGAGCGAGAACGGCAGCCGGGCCACGTCGTAGGAGGACTGCAGCGCGTCGAGACGGTAGATCTCGTAGGACCGATCGCCGACGCTGAGCGTGGCCCGGGCATCAAAGCTGTTGGCGGACATGTTTCGCACTCCTGGGTTTCAAAGACGGTGACTCGTACTCTAGGGCCGCGTGAGCCCCAGTACCCCTGTGGACCACCTACTTCCTGCGACACGCCGAGCGGGGCGCCGGGTAGCTGGAGTCCTCCTACAGATCTCTTAGAACCGTCTTGCAAGCGGCTTCGATCGGTTCCGGATGCTGACCCATCCCGCATCGGCGAGCCCCAAGGAGACGATCGTGAAGATCTTCAGCCGCACCCTCACCGGACTGGCTATAGGCGCCATCGGGGCGCTCGCGGCCGCCGGCGCGTACACCGAGACCAGGCGCGCTCCGGACCAGCCGTAGTCGATGCCTCGCCCTCTTAGCCTTCTCTCATCTCGCTCACGGACGCTGTCGCGATGAGCTCTGAGTCGATCTCCTACGGCCGGCCGCTGCGCTCGGCCGGGCTCTCGCGCTCGCTGGTGACGGCCGGTCACCGGCTGCGGGCTCGTCCCGAGCTGCTCGGCGTTCTCGCCATCTCGGCGATCCTGAACTTCTGGGGTCTCAGCGTCAACGGCTGGGCCAACACCTACTACTCCGCGGCCGTGCGCTCGATGTCCACCAGCTGGCACAACTTCCTGTTCGCCTCGCTGGACAAGAGCGGCCTGATGACCGTCGACAAGCCGCCGCTCAGT
Organism: uncultured Solirubrobacterales bacterium; assembly: GCA_963744195.1. Taxonomy (GTDB): domain Bacteria; phylum Actinomycetota; class Thermoleophilia; order Solirubrobacterales; family Solirubrobacteraceae; genus Palsa-465. The sequence continues at coordinate 439,151 of CAVUSY010000002.1, read as the reverse complement.
CTCTGGGTCCAGGCCCTGTCGGCGCGGGTATTCGGCTTTCATCCGCTGAGCATGTTGATCCCGCAGGCGCTCATGGGCGTCGCGGCCACGGCGCTGATCTATGACCTGACGCGCCGCCGGTTCGGTCGCGCCGCCGGCTTCGCCGCCGGCCTGGCCCTTGCCACCACGCCGATAGCGGTGGCGATGTCTCGGCACAACAATCCCGACGAGCTGCTGGTCCTCTGCTGCGTGGCGGCGCTGTGGTGCACCTTGCGCGCGCTCGATACCGGTGCCACCCGGTGGCTGGTGCTGGCCGGGATCCTGGTCGGGCTGGGCTTTGAGACCAAGATGGGCGTTGCCCTGATGGTGGTCCCGGGGATTGCCGCCGCCTATCTGTGGATGGCCCCGCGCGGGCGGATCGTGGCGGTCCGCCAGCTGCTCGCCGGGGGCGCCGCGCTGGCGGTGGTGGGGTTGGCGTGGCCGGTGCTCGTGATGCTGACGCCCGCCGCCGACCGGCCGTGGATCTCCGGAACATCTGACAACAGCATCTGGTCGCTGATCTTCGGCTACAACGGCGTCGGCCGGATCGCCGGTCAATCGGGGGGACCGGGTGGTGGCGCCGGTGCGGGGGGAGGCGGCGGTGGGGGCGCATTCGGCGGGGCCACCGGGGTGTTCCGGCTGCTGCAGTCGGGTCTCGGCGACCAGGCCGGGTGGCTGCTGGGCTTTGCCGTGGTGGCGGGGCTGGCCGTGCTGGTTTCGTCGCGGCTGCGCCGCAGCGATCCGCGGACCGGCTGGCTGCTCGTCGTCGGTGGCGCGTTTCTGAGCACCGCGGTGGTGTTCAGCCTGGCCTCGGGCATCTTCCATCCGTACTACGTCTCATTCCTGGCGCCGTTCGCGGCGGCGCTGATCGGCGCCGGCGTGGGCGAGATCCTCCCGGGCGGACGCTCGGCGCGGATCGTCGCGCCGCTGGCCGTCGCCGCCGGAGCGGTGACCGAGCTGGTCGTGCTCGGGACCCTGGGTGGCGCGCTGTCATGGGCCGAGCCGGTGGTGATCGCCGTGGCGGGCGTGTCCGCGATCGTGCTCGCGTTCCAGCTCTCACCCCGGCTGCGCTGGGGGGTTGTGGCTGTGGCGCTGGCGGCGCTGTTCGCGGCGCCGGCGACGTGGGCGGCCCAGACGCTCGGACACGCCACCAGCAGCACCTTCCCCGCCGGCGGGTCCGCCAGCGCCTCGATGGACTTTGGGCCCGGGGGCGGGTTGGGCGGACGCGGTGGATTCGGTGGCCGCGGCGGCTTTCCGCTGCGCGGCGCTGCCGGTGGCGGTGGCGGTGGCGCGGGTTTCCCGCCGGGCGCTCCGGGCGGACTGGGCGCTCCGGGCGCTCCGGGCGGACTCGGCGCTCCGGGCGCTCCGGGCGGACTGGGCGCTCCGGGCGCTCCGGGCGCTCCGGGCGCTCCGGGCGCCAATGCCTTCCCGGGCGCCCCGGGCGCCGGCGCAGCCGGAGGCGGCTTCGGCGGGGGTGGCATGTTCGGCGGCAACAGCGCCGAGCTCACCGCCGCGGAGCGCTACGCCAAGTCTCACGGTGGCGGCACCATCGGCGTCTCGAGCCAGAGCAGCGCCTCCGCGGCGATCCTGTCCGCGAATGCGAACGTCGCCGGCCTCGGCGGCTTCTCGGGCCGGGAGAGCTCGGTGACCCCCTCGTGGATCGCGATGGAGGTCTCGCGCGGGCATCTACGCTGGGTGATATCCGACGGCAACCAGGACTTCCAGGCCCGGGGCGACACCCGGCAGGGCAGCCAGGCGGCCATGGCCGTGGTGGCCAAGACCTGCCAGGCTGTGAAGTTCACCGTCTCCGGGACCACCAAAGCGACCATGTACGACTGCCAGGGCCGAGCCTCCGCGATCCTCGCCGCCGCCGGGAAGGCCTGACGTGCGCCGGGTATTGATCGCCACCGCCGCCGCGATGGGTGTGGTGGTCGCGCTGGCGAGCGCGCCGGCGGCGCTCGCCGACACCGCCCAGAGCTCCAACTGGGCCGGCTATGCGATCCATCGTGCCGGCGTGCGGTTCACGCGGGTGATCGGGCGCTGGAGGCAGCCGAGCGCCACCTGCGTGGCCGGCCAGCAGACCTACTCCTCGGTATGGGTTGGCCTCGGCGGCTATAGCCAGACCTCCAACGCGCTGGAGCAGATCGGCAGCGAGGTCGACTGCAGCGCCGGCGGCAAGGTCGTCTCGACCGCCTGGTATGAGCTCGTGCCGGCCGCGTCGCGGACGATCCGGATGAAGGTGGCAGCGGGCGACGAGCTCAGCGCCAGCGTCACCGTGGCCGGCCACGACGTCAGCCTGGTGCTGCACGACCTCACCCGGGGTCGCTCGTTCACGCGCCACCTGCACGCCTCGGCAATCGATGCCTCGTCGGCCGAGTGGATCGTCGAGGCGCCGTCGGTGTGCTCGAGCAGCTTCGCCTGCCAGACGCTGGCGCTGGCCGACTTCGGCTCGGCCCACTTCAGCCACGCGCGGGCGGTCACCACCAGCGGCCACGTGGGGACGATCTCGGACCGACGGTGGAAGCTGAGCAAGATCACCCTGGCTTACGGTGGCCGGCACTTCATCAGCCAGGGAGGCTCGGGCGCGTCGGCGTCGGCGCTGCCCTCGTCGCTGGCCGCCAGCGGCAGCTCGTTCTCGGTCACCTACCGGGGCAGCGGCGCCGTCGTGAGCTCGGCGTTCGCGGCCAGCCGGAGGGCGGAGGCTCTTCTGGCCCGAGGCGGATCGCTCGTGCGCGGGACCCTCGCCGGCGGCTGAGCCCGCCGCTTCGTAGGGATTTCTTACCCGGTCCCTACTCCTATCTGCCGCCCTGTCGCGATCGTTTCAGCCATGACAACGAGCGCAACTCCCCACCTGTTCTGGATCACCAGCCGCGCCGCCGGAGTCGCCGCGCTGGTCCTCGCGAGCCTGGCCGTCTCCCTGGGCCTGCTGATGAGCACCAAGCTCCTGCGCAAGCGGGGTCCCGACCTCCTCGCGACGCACGAGGTGCTGTCGCTGGCGACGATCGTCGCGATCGTCGTGCATGGCGTCACGCTGCTGGGCGATGCCTACCTGCATCCTTCGATCGTCGATATCTCGATCCCGTTCGTGAGCGGCTACAAGACCGGCTGGACGACCGTCGGGATCATCAGCGGCTGGAGCCTGGCGCTACTGGGCCTCTCCTACTACGCCCGTCGCCGGATCGGAGCGGCGCGGTGGCGAAAGCTGCATCGCTTCACCGCACTGGCGTGGCTGGCGGGCCTGGTGCACGCCGTGGGCGAGGGAACCGACGCGGGCCAGCTGTGGTTCCTGGCCATGGTCGCGATCGTCGCGCTCCCCGCCCTGGCGCTGCTGGCGACCCGGCTGGGGCGTTCGCGGACCGGCTCTCCGCGTCCGGCCACCGGCTCTCCGCGTCCGGCCGCTGCCGGCTCGCGCCCGGACCGGCCGGCCGTCCCCGTGCCCGTGGGTGCGGGGTCGCGCGCCGACATCCGCGGCGTCCCCACCGGATCGGTCCCGACCGCCGGGGTCCCCGTCCGCTCCGCCGGGGTCCCGGTCCGCCCCGCCGGGGTCCCGGTCCGCTCCTAGCCCGGCTACAGCCCCGCCGGGTGCCGGACCACGAACCCCGAGAACTCGCCGCCCCCCTGCGCCCATCGGGTGCCGATCTCGGCGAGCGCGACGGTGTCAAACCGCCAGCCCGCGACCGTCATCCAGACGTGGTCGGCGTTGGCGTAGACGGTGATCCAGCGGCCCGGGCCGGCGTCGCCCCAGTTCTCGAAGTCGCCGGAGACCATCGGCGAGCTGACCAGCCCCGCCGCCGCCAGCGCGTAGCTGACCGAGCCCGAGCAGTCGTAGCCGTCGGCGTGGAAGGAGGCGTGACCGCCGCCGTAGATGTATGGCAGCGTGGCGATCGCATTGCCGGCCGCCATCACCTGCGAGATCGCCGCCGGTGCTCCCGCCGGCGGCTGGACCATGCCGCCGGTGTTGACGGTGATGCCGCCCACGTTGGCGTTGCCGGTCGCGGCCGCGCGCGTGGCCGCCTCGGCGGCCTGCTGCTGGATCTTGGCGGCGCGCTGCTGCAGGGTCTTGAGCCGGCCGGAGACCGCCTGGTAGCGCGAGGTGACGCCGGAGCGGTGGGCCAGCTCTGAGATCTGCCGGTTCAGCAGCGCCGACTGGAGCGCCGCGGCTTCGTTTCGCCGGGTGAGGATCTCGGTGGCGAGCTTGCGGTCACGGGACTCCAGCGCCGCCAGCGAGTTGGCCTGCCGCGAGACGGCGGCGCGAGCGGAGCGGGTCAGACCGATCACCTGCGTGTCCTGGTGGGCGATCCGCGTCAGGAAGCTCACCTGCTCCAGCAGGTCGCTGAATCCGTGCGACTGGAGGATCACGGTCATCAGATTGGGCTGGGCGCCCTCGTAGCTGGCCACGAGATTGCTGGCCAATGCGGTGGAGGCCAGGTGCAGGCGGTTCTCGAGGTCCACCAGGTGGTTGCGCGCCGCCAGCAGCGAGGTCTGAACCGTGCGCAGTTCCCCCTCGCGCGCGTCGAGCTCGCTCTGAATCTGCCCCAGCCGATCCTGGGCGGACCGCAAGCCGCCGGTGGTGGCGGCGATCTGCTTGGAATCGGCCGCGATCTGGGATTGCAGCGCTCCGGCCGCGGACTTCGCCGCCGAGATCTGACCCTGCAGGTCGCCGGCGCTGGTTGCGGTCAGGTTGCTCCCGAGCAGTGCGGCGGCCACGGCGACGGCGGCGAACACGCGCAGCCCGAGCGCACCAAGGCCGAGCGGACGGACGCCGGGCGCACGGACGCCAAGGCCTCGGACGCGGCGGGCACGAACGGTGAACCCCCCCGTCGTGGGGCCAGCGCTCGAGTTGGTTGCGTCGGATCTGAGGTGGCGCATGGGCACGCTGGCGCGACCGATCGCCACGACGCGATCAGCCGGCCCAGGACGATGGTGTGGGTCTGCGGTCCGCTGTCGCCAGCGGCTGTGGCCCGCGTCGGCCGGGGGCTCGGCGGCGCGGCGCGAAGCACCCTAACACGCCCCGTCGCCGCCACGCACCAACGTCCTGTTGCTGCAATAAATCCTGCAAACCGCCGGTTTGCGAGCCGCCTGCGATTTACCGCTGCGACGCTACTGGATGCGAATCAGGGTCGCCCTTGCCATACTCGCGGCATGCTCGGATCGCGCAAAGTTTTGATCTGTCTGTTCGTATTGGGGCTGGTCGCGCTGGCCGCGCCGGTGGTGGCGCTGGCCAACGGCGGCTCGGCCGGTGACCAGCAGTACACCGATCCCCTATCCGGGACCCACAGCCCCAGCACGACCACCACGCAGGCCCCGCCGCCGAGCACTTCGACCTCCAACGCGCCGCCGCCGGCGTCGAGCCCCACTCCGGCTCCGCCGACCTCCAGCGCCGCGCCGACCACCACCGCCACCGCTCCGGCGACCGCTACGCCGACGGCGACCACGGCCGCCACCACGGGCACGAGCACTCTGTCCGCGGCAGGGGCGCGACAGCTTCCGTACACCGGTTACGACGGGCGGTTGGCCGCCGCCGTGGGATTCGCACTGGTGCTCGGGGGGATCGGCTTGAGACGCAAACTGCGGCACGACTGACCCGCGCCGCCCTAGACCCGGAGAGAGACGCGTGACCCGTACCGAGCCAACTCGTTGTCGACCCTTGGCGCACATCGGGTGCCGGTGGCTGGTCTGCCTGGCCACCGTGATACTGGTGGCCGCGTTCGGATCCTCGGTGACGGCTCGCGCCGCGTCCACTTCCGGCAAGGCCGCCGCGGTCCCGCAGGGCTTCATCGGCGTCAACGGCGACGGTCCGCTGTTCAATCCCACCTCTGGCCTGAACTTCGACCGCCAGGCCAAGGCGATGACCGCCGCCGGAGTGGAGAGCATGCGAACCGCGTTTCGCTGGGACACGGCCCAGCCGTATCAAACGTTCAGCGACGTGCCCGCCGGGCAGGCCGGCCAGTACCAGAACGTCGGCGGGGTCCCGACCGATTTCACCCGCACCGACGCGGTCGTCGGTACCGCCGCCAAGCACGGCATCACGATCCTCCCGACGATCCTCTACGCCCCCACGTGGGACTCAACGCCCAACCCGAATGGCGTGTCCACGCCGACCGATCCGAGGCCGTACGGAGCGTATGCGGCGGCGCTGGTCGAGCGCTACGGGCCGCACGGGAGCTTCTGGCGCTCCAATCCGGGGATTGCGAAGCTCCCGATCCGCAGCTGGCAGATCTGGAACGAGCCGAACATTCCCTACTACTGGCAGCAGCCGTTCGCGACGCAGGGGTACGTCTCCCTGCTCGGCGCCGCCCATGCCGCCATCAAGCGTGCGGATCCGCGCGCCCAGGTGGTGCTCGGCGCGCTGACGAATTTCCCCTGGGACTCACTTGGCCACTTGAAGGGCGCGAACGGGCTGTACGACGCCGTGTCCGTCGATGCATTCACCAAGCGGCCCTCTGACGTGTTGGTGATCCTGTCCTTGGTGCGCACCGCCATGGTCCAGCTCGGCGAGCGAAAGAAGCCCTTGCTGGCGACGGAGCTGAGCTGGCCGTCAGCGGCGGGAAAGCAGACGTCTCAGGTCTACCCCTTCGACGTCAACGAGCGTGGCCAGGCCCGCAACATCTCGCGGCTCCTGCCGATGCTCGGCCGGCAACGCAAGCAGCTGGGTCTGACCGCCTTCTACTACTACACGTGGGTCAGCAATGAGAGCGCCGGGCCCCACGACCTGCCGTTCGACTTCGCCGGCCTCGAGGGCTATGCCAATGGCCATAGCTTCGCCAAGCCGGCGCTGGCCGCGTTCAAGCGGGCCGCCCTCGCGCTCGAGCAGTGCAAGCGCAAGGGCAGCGTCGCCACCAAGTGCGCGAAGCCGGCGTTCTAGGGGCCTAACCGCACAACAAGATCGTCTTGGCCGGCCGGCCGCCGCGCCGCAGTCCCAGGCCGAACGCCCTGGTATCGGCCGTGGGTGCACCGTCGAGGCTGTCGATGCCGTAGTACTGCTCCCCGGACGCCGGGTTCTGCTGCGGCGAGAACCACGTGTACAGCGCGCTCGCCGCCACGCCGCAGTTGGTGTGGCCGAGCGCGGCCAGCGTCGCGGCGATGTAGCGGGGACGCCGGTCGGGGGAGACATAGTCCTGCGTGCCGAGCGGGCTCGTGGTCCAGCCGAACTCGGTCACGTAGATTGGCACCGCGGCGATCCCGGTCCCCAGCGCCACGAGCGCAGCCCGATCCTCTCGGACCTTGGCGAACACCACGGCCGGAGGGCCGTAGGGGTGGATCGCGATCCCGTCGATGTGGCCGCGCAGCTGCGGGGCGGCCGCCACCAGAGCCGGCACGAACACGGTGGGTTGGGTCAGCCCGCCGACGATCACGCGCGCTGATGGGTCGGCGGCGTCGATCGCGACCCGGGCGACCGTGTAGAGGTCGGCGTATCGGGCTGCATCCGGGACCGGGGCCCAGAACTGGCCGCTGTCGGGCTCGTTCCAGATCTCGTAGGTCTGTACTGGCTCGGCGGGCAGCGAAGGGTGCTCTGACCAGAAGCTGCCGCCCCGCCCGTAGCGAGCCGCGAACGCGCCCGCGTAGGCGGCGTAATCGGCGTTTGAGACCGGGGGCGAGTGAGCCTGGTCGGGGATCGATCGTGCCCACGTTGCCGTGTAGTCGAGGATCGGCAGCCAGCGCAGACGGTGGGCGGCGAGGTCGCCGGCCACCATGTCATCAAAGGCCCAGTCGAAGTGATGGACGCCGTTGACGGGCGCCGCCGGCTCGCTGTACTCCCACAGCGAGTCACTGCGCGCGAACGTCGCTCCGGTCGCCCTGAGGGCCTGCAGCTGGGCGGCGATCTGCGGTGGCGTGGAGGTGCCGCTGTTGAACAGCAGGTTGACGCTGGCGCCGAACTCCTCGGTCCGGGGCGCGGGCTGGGCTGGAGCCAGCGCCGCCGGCGGCGTCGGGACGGTCGAAGCCGTCGAAGTGGTCGAAGGGGTCGATGCGGAGGCCGTCGGCGTGGCTGTGCTCGGCGTGGAGGCGGAGGTGGCAGCCAGTGGGTGGCGCGGGCTCGAGAACACGCCGAGCGCTCCGAGGCCGCCGAGCCCAACCGCGAGCAAAGCCGCGACGCCGGCCGCGATCGCCGGTCCCTGCCATCGCGCCGGCCTCAACCCGACGCCCGCACGGATCGAACGGCCGCGAGCTGGTGGCGCTCGCGCGACGCCGGACGGCGCAACGCGCGCTTGAGCGCGATCCGGGAGATGAAGGTCACCGCCTGGGCCGTGTCATCGAGCGCTGCGCGCCGGGACCCCAGGCGCTGCTTGACCACATCGTGGCGGGCTCGCGCCTGGCGCTCGAACGGCTCGCCCGCGAACGCCCGGTGCGTGGTGTGGGCGCGGTGATGGAGCACCCGCGCCATCGGCCAGAACCACGTCTCGATCCCGCGCTGAGCGGCCCGCAGCCCCAGCTCGAGGTCCTCGCTGTACATGAAGATGGACTCGTCGAACGGTCCCAGGCTCCGCAACGTGGCCGTCGGTGCCGCCAGCGCGCACCCCACCGCCCAGCCGACCCGCCGGGGGGCCGTGGCTCGCCACGGCGCGAGCGCCGCGCCGAGGGCCCCCGGTGCGCAGGCGGGCGGGATCACCGAGCGCGCCAGGTCGGCGGCCGAGCAGGGCGCGGGATGGACAGTGTCCTGACGCCTCCCGTCGGGATACAGAACCAGGGGAGCCAGCAGCCGTGGCGGCCGGTCCGGGCGCAGCGCCTGCGCTCCCAGCGCCAGCAGGGAGTCGTCGACCAGCTCCACGTCGGGGTTCACGAGCACGGTCACCGGCGTCCGCACGACGGCCACCCCACGGTTGTTGGCCCGGCCGAAGCCAACGTTCTCGCCCAGCTCGATGACCTCGACGCCACGATGTCCGTGAGCGGTCTCCACGCTGGCGTCCCGGGAGGCGGAGTCGACCACCACGATCGGCACGCCGGGCAGATGGCGCGCCGCCGAGCTCAGCAGCGCCCGCAGCTCGCGCTCTGAATTGTGGGTGACCGTCACGAGCGTCAGCTGATCCCGCTCGAGACGAGCCATCGTTCGCGCAGGTTATCCACCGGCGGCTCTCCGGCGGCGGCTCTCAGATGCGGCCTCGATCGGAATCCATGCTTAGACTGCGGGGGTGCGGAGTGCCCCGGAAAGCTCGCCACAGGCGCCGCGTGTGGCGCTCGTCCATGACTTCCTGCTCGACGTGCGCGGGGCCGAGCGCGTCTTCATGGAGCTGTGCCGGATGTGGCCGCAGGCCCCCATCTACACGGCCGTCTACGACGAGAAGGGCACCGAGGGCCGGTTCGCGGAGCGCAACGTGCACAGCTCGTTCCTGCAGGCGCTGCGTCCCTCGGCCCGCACCTTCCGCGCCCTCCTGCCGCTGTATCCCGCGGCGATCGAGTCGTTTGACCTCTACGACTACGACCTCGTCGTGTCGAGCTCTTCGGCCTGGGCCCACGCCGTGCTGTGCGACGAGCACACGGTGCACGTCAGCTATTGCCATAACCCGTTTCGCTACGCCTGGAACGATCGGGACCAGACCTTGGCCCGGGTGCGCAACCCGATCCTGCGCACGGCGCTGCGCGGAGGGTTCCGGCGATGGCGGCAGTGGGACTGGATCGCCGCCCAGCGCACCGATCGCTACGTGGCCAACTCGCGCACCACCCAGGCGCGGATCCGGGCCTACTTCGGGCGCGAGGCCTCGGTGGTGTACCCGCCGGTGAACACCGCGCGCTTCTCTCCTGGGTCGGTGGGCGCCCACTACGCCATCGTCTCCGAGCTGATGCCCCACAAGCGGATCGACTTGGCCATCGCCGCGTTCAACTCGTTGCGCCTGCCGCTGATAGTGATCGGCGATGGTCCCGACGCCCGCCGCCTGCGCCGCGAGGCGGGCCCGACGATCAGCTTCACCGGCCGGCTGCCCGACACCACCGTCGCGGAGATCCTCCAGGGCGCCCGAGCCCTGATCGTGACGGCCGTCGAGGAGTTTGGGATCGCCGCGGTCGAGAGCCAGGCGGCCGGACGCCCGGTGATCGCCCGTAAGGGCGGCGGCGCGCTGGAGACGATCGTCGACGGCGTCACGGGCTGCTGGTGGTCCGGTGGTCCCGAGGATCTCGCCCGCGCGGTCCTGGAGTTCGACGACGGCGCCGTCGATCCCCGCGCCTGTACCCGCAACGCGCTTCGCTTCGATACCGCCAGCTTCCGGCGCGGAATGCTCGAGCAGGTCGAGGAGGCGCAGGCGGCGGGGGTCAGACCGACCGCCGGTGACCGCCAGCCGCTGGCGACCACGCGCCTGGTGCGGCGCGCGGCGCGAGACGCGCACCGCTAGCGCCCTGCCCGCGGTCAGGCCCGGGCCGCCCAGTCACGCGGTCCGTCCCGGGCTATAGAAGTCCGGCGCGCCCGGCCACCTCGTCGCAGACCGGAGTGAGCACCGGCACTGGCGACTCCGTCCCGGAGAAATGGGCCAACCCGCGCTGGCCGGGATCGGAGCCCAGCACCGCGGTGGCGAGACGCTGGTAGGGCACGGAGCCGACCACGGCGGCCGGGACCCCGGGGAGGGACACCGACAGAAACCAGGCTCCGTTGAGCGGGTCGATGGAGACTGTGAGGCGCCGCGGCGAGCGTGGCGCGATCGCGATCGGCCGGCCGGTGGCCACGGTCCGTCCCCCCACCCGGATCGAGAAGACGATCCCTCGCGTCGTGTCAAGGGTGACCACGGTCACCCGGCGAGGCCCGGCTCCCAGCGTCAGCAGCGCCTGGGGGGCGGCCGACCCGCCGCCAGCCGGAGCGCCGACCGGGGGGGCGGCGGAGCCGGCGGGAGCCGGGAAGCGGACCCTCAGCTCATGCAGACCCGATCTGGCGCTGCGCTCGACCGGCAGCCAGCTGCCGTTGAAGCCCTGCACGTAGAGGCCGTCGCAGCGGCCCAGGACGAACAGGTCGCCCGCCGGCCCCAGCGAGCGCGACGGAACTGTGGTGCCGTGATGGACTCCGTGCGGCGCGCGTCCCAGGAAGCGATCCACGTCGTCCTGCGCTCGCACGAACGAGGCGCGCTCGGCGGCGGTGGTGGTGGGCGCGAGCAGGCGCTGCTGCACCAGTCCGGCCGAGCCGTTGACCACCACCGAGGCCAGCGCCAGCACGGCGACCGCGGCCACCGCAACCGTGCGGAGCGAGCGCCGGCGTCGCAGCACGCGCAGGCGCTCATCGGCGAGCAGGGACTGCGAGCCAATGCACGCGCCCACCCAGAGAAACGGGAGCAGATCGGCCAGATAGCGGGTCGCGGTCGAGCCGAAGGCCAGCGCGGGGAAGAACGCCACCGCCGTGGCCGCCAGCAGGCCGGTCAGAGGCCTCGGGGACCCGTCGGCGCGCCAACCCGACCAATCCTGCCAGCAGCAGCAGGCACAGCAGTGGCATCGAGGTGAATGCGCTCAGCGAGGGCAGCAGCGCGTTGAAGCGCACGCCACCGATGACCGTGGGGGGGGAGCCGGGGAGGCCGATGAAGGGAAACGCCCGGACCAGCCCCAGCGCGTCCGGTCGCACCGCGGCCAGCAGCGTGGTGGGAACGAACTTCAGCCCCAGCAGCGCGCCGTGGTTGGCCAGGACATAGGCACGCTGATTGGCGTCGATCCGCGTGTTGACCTGCTGGGCCAGCGGCAGCCCGAAGGCGCTGTGAAACTTGGCTTCGTTGAGCGCCACCGCGGACCCGAGGGCCAGCACGGCGGCGAGCGTCAGGTAGGCGGCCACCCGCGGCCGGGACTCGGGCGGCGCCGGGCCCAGGTGGGCCACCGCGCCGGCCCATCGTCCCAGGCGCCGGTCGCTGCCCGCCGCGGCGGGCAGCCACCCCGCCCCGGTCGCCGACCGCCAGCAGTCCCAGCGCGAGGATCGGGCCGATGCCGACCGAGACCCGAGTGTTGACCGCGAGCAGGGTCCATAGCCCGGCCCAGAAAATGCGCCTCCCGGTGGGCCGGGCGATGACGCCACAGACTGCGTCGATCGCTGCCAGCGACAGGGCGGCGCCCCACAGCTCCGCCTCTTGGTAGACGACCGCCCAGCCGGCCAGAAACAGCGGGATTCCGGCGCCGAGCGTGACCGCGAGTGCGAAGGCGGCGATCCGTTCGCCCCGGCCCACCGGCGCTCCGGGCCGGATCAGCTCGCGGATGCGCCAGTGCAGGTCGGCGCCCGCGATCAGCAGCACGACCAGCGCGAGCAGCATCGACAGCTGGGTCATGCGCCCGTCCAGCCCGTGCGTGACGAGCAGGACCGGCAGCCGCAGCAGCGCGGGGAAGGGACCGAAGTACAGGTAGGTCCGCCCGCCGATGACAAAGCCCTCAAAGCTGGCACTGGCCGCCGGCACGCTGAGATGGCCGTGCAGCAGGGCCCTGCCCTGGGCGTCGTAGAAGGACCCCAGCAGCCCCATCGGCTGCCATAGGCCGGCGTGGCCCGCGCTGAGCATCAGCAGGTCGATCACCAGCGCCAGCGCCGAGCCGGCCACCGCGGCTCTCGTGAACGACGCCCGGCGGCGATCTCCCGACACCGGGCTAGTTTCCCGGTTCAGGACACTCCGCGGCCGAGCCGGCGCTTGAGCGCCAGCGCCGGGCGCTCCACATAGCGATAGGAGGCCCCGGCCGCGATCAGCGCCACCGACCAGCCGAGCGCCACCCGGGGCACGGCCGACCACGAGGTCGTGTGCTCGCCGACGATCTGGAAGATCCCGAAGTGCCACAGGTAGAGCGAGTACGACAGGCGGCCGAGCAGCACGGCGGGGCGGCACGCCAGCGCCCGGGTCAGCGGGGCCTCATCGTCCAGGGCGCTGGCGATCAGGGCCGCCGCGGCGATGGCCACGAGCGTGAAGCCGCCCAGATAGAGGACGCCGTCGTAGGGCTGAAGACCGGCCGCGGCCGCCACCAGGACGACCAGCGCGACCGGCCCCATCAGCGCCCGCACCCGGGGGGCCAGGCGGCGCCACAGCCACTCCCGGGGGGTCAGCGCGAGCAGCGCCCCGATCGCCAGCGCGTCAGCCCGCGCGTCGGTTCGCAGATATATCCGCAGCCACGGGTCGCCTGACTCGTACAGGTGAAAGCGCCAGGCCGCCGCCAGCACGGCGATCCCCAGCGCCAGCCCGGCCAGCTTGCGCCGCGAGTGGCGCAGGCGCAGCACCGTGAACAGCAGGGGCGGCCACACGAGATAGAACTGCTCCTCGATCGCCAGCGACCACAGGTGGGTCACGGTCTGCGAGATCGAGACGCCGGCCAGCTCAGCCCAGTTGGTCACGTAGGCCAGGACCACCACGATCGACCGCAGGGCATCGCCGACGCCCTGCCCGCGCGCCACCGCGTAGAGCAGATTGGCCAACAGCAGCGCCACCAGCGCCGGGACCAAACGCAGCACCCGGCGCAGGTAGAAGGTGGCGATCGGACGCCGCTCGCGGTCGTGGCGCTCCAGCAGCAGCGTGGTGATGAGAAACCCGCTCAGGACCAGGAACAGATCCACGCCGAGGAAACCGCCTGGAAACAGCCAGGATTGCGCGGACGGCACCAGGAAGGCGGCGGTGTGGTGCAGCACGACCAGGGCGATCGCGATCGCGCGAAGCCCATCGAGCGCCGGGCGATAGCCGAGGCGCCCGCCGGAGTGGCTAGCGGGCAAGATACGCGATGATGCCGGGGTGATTGCCATCCGCGTAGCGCTTGTGACGATTGCGCTGGCCGCGTGCGCGTGGTTCGCGCTCGGCGTCCGAGCCGTTCATGACGAGAACGCTGCCACGTCGCTGCTGGACCAGCACATCTCGCTCACCCCGGGACAGGCGCGCACGGCCAGGGACGAGATCGCCGCCGCTGAGACCCTCAACCCCGACGGGGCGCTCGAGATCCTCCGCGCGCAGGTGGAGTTCCATTCCGGCAACGTATCCAGCGCGGTGGCGATCGCCAAGCGCGAGGTGCGCCGGGAGCCGCAGAATGTCGAGGCATGGTTCGTATTGGAGCTGATCTCGCGCCGGATCGACCCGGCGACGAACCGTCTTGCCCAGGCGCGCGTCAGTCAGCTCGTGTCCTCGGCTACGTGACCCGACAGGAGCCGGCGTGAAGGGGAGGCTGACGCGCGACCGTGCGATAACGCTCGGATTCGTGGTGTTCTCGATCGCCCTGGCGCTGTGGCAGCGACCCGGTTGGGCGACCTCGGACACGAAGATCGATCTGCAGGTCGATCCGGTCCGATTCCTCAGCTCGGTGGCGTCGGTATGGACCTCGACCACCGACCTGGGCGAGGTTCACAGCGCCCAGTACAGCGGCTACCTGTGGCCGATGGGCCCGTTCTTTGCCGCCCTGCACTCGATCGGGATCGGCACCTGGCTGGTGCAGCGGCTGTGGCTGGCCGTGCTGCTCGCCCTGTCGGTGTGGGGAATGCTGAAGCTGCTCGATGCGCTGATCGGGCGGCCCCGCGGTGTGGCCCACGTCGTGGCGACCGCCTTCTTCTTGCTCAACCCGTACGTCGCCGTGTTCACCGCCCGCACGACGATCACGTTGCTGGGGTACGCGGCGCTGCCATGGCTGCTGTTGATCACCTACCGGGGGGTCCGGGCTCCCGGCTGGCGCAACCTGCGCGGGTGGATGTGGGCGGCCGCGTTTGCCCTGGTCCTGACCTCGACCGGGGGTGGCGTCAACGCGGCCGTGGTGGCCTGGATGCTGATCGGGCCGGTGGTGCTGCTCCTCTACGAGCCCGCCATCGGCGCGGTGCGCTGGCGCGACTCGCTCGGCTTCCTGTTCCGGGCCGGCCTGCTCGCGGTGCTCGTCTCGCTGTGGTGGATCGCGCCGTTGCTGGTCCACGTCCGCTACGGCATCGACTTCCTGCAGTTCACCGAGCAGCCGGCTTCCATCTGGGCCACCAACAGCATCACCGAGTCGCTGCGCCTGATGGGGTACTGGACGTCGTACATCGGAGTCGGCTTCGGCGTCAACCGGCCGTTCTTCAGCGACGGCTCGACGTTCCTGTTCAACCCGCTCGTGGTCGGGGCCACGCTGCTGCTGCCGGCGATCGCGCTGGCCGGCTTCGCCCGGGCGCGTCGCCGCAGCTACGCGCTGCTGTTCGTGCGCTGCTGGTGGTCGTCGGAGTGATCATCATGATGGCCGGCTTCCCCGACGGCACGCCGCTGCGGGGGGCGATGCTGTGGGTCTACCGGCACGTGTTCGTGCTGCGCTTCACGCGGACGACGAACAAGGCCGCGCCCCTCGTCGCGGTGGGCCTGGCCGGTCTGCTCGGGCTCACGGCGCAGCAGCTCGTGGCGGTGACGCGCCGACTCGGCCGGGTCCGGCTCCGCCGGCCGGCGACGGCGGGGGTGGCGATCGCGCTGCTCGCCATGATGGCCCTGGCGGCGCTGCCGTTGATCCGGGGCCAGGCGATCGACACGCAGCTCGAGTTCAAGCGCATCCCCACCGCCTGGCGACAGGCCGGCCAGGGGCTTGATCGCACGCTGCCCGCGCAACACCCGGGCGCTGGTTCTTCCCGGGCAGATCTTCGCCTACTACAAGTGGGGCGGGACGCTCGACGCGATCCTGCCTCGCCTGACCAGCGCGTCCGGTCGCGGTGCGCTATGAGACGCCGTATTCCGACCTGCACGCCGTCGACCTGCTGACCACGGTCGACGATCTCGTCCAGCAGCGCCGGCTGGTGCCGGGCCAGCTCTCGCCGCTGCTGGCGCTGATGGGCGTCGGCGCGGTGGTCACCGGCGCTGACGACGACATCTCCCGCAGCGGGGCGATCGACCCGGCGGCGGCCGCCGGCGTGCTGACACGAGCAGCTGGGGCCCACGCCGTCGAGCCGCTACGGCCCGGTTCACAGCCTGCCGCCGGCGGCGCGGCGACGTGGGGCGCCTCGGTGGCGCTTCCCCAGGTGCGCCGCTACGACGTCGGGAGCGGGCGGGGGATCGTCCACGTCGACCCGTCGACGTCCCCGACGATCGTCGACGGCGGCGCCCAGGGGCTCGCCGACCTCGGCGCCTTCGGCGGCCTGCCGTCCCGCAGCCCGCTCTTCTACGCCGGAGACCTCACCCCGGGCGCCCTGCGCGCGCAGGCCGCGGGTGGCGCGAACGTCGTGATCACCGACTCCAACCGCCGGCGTGAATTCCTGCCCCAGTCCACGCAGCAGAACCTCGGCCCGACCCTGACGGCCGCCGAACCGTTGCCGACCAATGCCGCGGTGGTCAATCCGTTTGCGCCGGCCGGCACCAACGCCCAGACCGTCACGGTGCTCCAGGGCGCGCGCTACCTCAACGCCCCCACGCAGGCCGGTGAGCTCCAGTTCCCCGAGCACGCGCCGATCGCCGCGTTCGACGGCGATCTCTCCACCTCATGGGTCGCCGACCGGCTACCTGCCGTCGTTCGACCGCTGGATCGAGATCGGTTTCAATGCGCCGCGCGACGTTCCCTACGTCGACGTCTACCCCCTCAGCGGCGCCCACGGAATCGTCACCGAGGTCGACGTCAACGGCATCCGGCACGCGGTCGGAGCCGGCCGGACCCGGATCGTGGTCAACCTGCGCCACGTCTCGGCGGTTCGCGTCACGATCGACCATGTCCGGCCAGCCCAAGGTGGGACTGGGCGGTCCCGGCGGGTTCCGGGAGATCCGGATTCCCGGCGTCGCCGTTCATGAGCTCCTGCGCACCCCGGTGATCACGGCGCGGGCGCTGTCCGGGCCGGATCTTCGTCGCGACTCGCTGACCTACGTATTTGAGCGGACCACCGGCGACGATCCGTTCCGCCGCAATCCCCGTCGGACCTCGACCGATTCTCAACACCGCCCAGGCCCGCGGAGATGCCGAGCAGGCGATCGATCGCGCTCGTGTTCGGCCTCACCCCGCGCTCGTACTCGGCCCGGGCCTGGGCGTATCCGGCGGTCGGCGCACCGGACTCCGCTCTCGACCGGCTGGTGGGCTTCCGCGGTCCGGAGCAATTCAACTCATCCGCCCGGTTTCAGAACCAGCCCGCGCTACCGCGCCTCGAGCGCGTTCGACGGCCACGCCGACCCCGGCTGGATCGGGGTCTGGGTCGCCCGGCCAGGCCCCCCTGCCGTGGATCTCATGGAGTGGCCC
Organism: uncultured Solirubrobacterales bacterium; assembly: GCA_963744195.1. GTDB lineage: Bacteria > Actinomycetota > Thermoleophilia > Solirubrobacterales > Solirubrobacteraceae > Palsa-465. The sequence goes on along the minus strand of CAVUSY010000002.1, from coordinate 422,063 downwards.
GCGGACGCTGACCGTGACCCACCTGCAGATAACCGCGCCGCGACTCGCGGTCCGCCACCCGACCGTGGTCCGGCTGAGCTGGCCGGGCGGCCAGACGCCGCCGCTGACCGTCGGGGCCCGGCGGCGCGGTGGTGCCACCGGTCCCGATCCGGGCGCGAGCGATCCGGCTCACGGTGCTGGCGGCCGCATTTCCCGCCGGCCTTTCCTCGGGTCAGCGTCAGGCGGCGGCGGTCGGCATCGGATCGGTGTCGGTACCGGGCTTGGCGCCCGTATCGGTGCCGCGGCAAGGGCCGCTGCGCCCGGCCTGCGGGGTCGTCGCGGTAGAGCTGGGCGGCCATCGGTTGCCGCTGGAGCTCGCCGGTTCGATCCAGCAACTCGACGCGGGACAGGCCGTATCGGCGCGCTCCTGCGCTGCGCCGGTGCCGATGGGCGCGGGCATCCAGCAGATCCGCGTTCTCCCTGGCGCGTTCAGCGCCGACCTGCTGCAGCTTCAGTCCCCGGCGCCGGTGCCGGCGGGGGCAGCGCCGCCCCGGAGTGCCGGCAGCGTGGTAGCTCCCGGACGGGTCGGCCAGAGCTCGGTCGACGGTGTCCGGGTGGCGTTGCACGGTCCGGCGTGGCTGGTGCTCGGCGAGAGCTTTGACACCGGCTGGCAGGCCACCTGCAACGGGCGCTCGCTGGGGGCCCCGCGGCCGATCGACGGCTACGCCAACGGATGGCTGGCACCGGCGGGCTGCCGGCAGGTACGGTTCTTCTTCGCCCCGCAGAGCGGAGTTCGCAGGCCAGCTACCTCGTCTCCGGAGTGGTCGTGCTGGCGCTGCTGGTCCTGCTCGGGGCCGGCGCATGGCGATTGCCGCGCCGGCGCGACCCCGGGCGCCGCACCGCTGCTCCTGCCCGATCCTCCGCCGCGGTGGACTGGCGCTACCGCGCGCCATCGCCACCGCGGTTGCGATCGCGGTGCCCATCGGCGGATCTTCGCGCTGCGGGCCGGGGCGGTGGCCTTCCCCTTGCTGATGCTCCTGCTGTGGCGCGGCTTCGGTCCCGCGGCGCTGACCTGGATGGCGGTCGGCCTGCTGGGGATCGTCGTCCCGATCGTGTATCTGATCATCTCGCCGAACGACCTGGGCGGCTACAACTTCCAGTACAGCACCTCGCTGATCGACGCTCACTGGATCGGGGTCGCCGGCGTCCTGCTGCTCGCCGTGGCGGGCGGGAAGATGATCGCCGCCGCCCGGTCGGGGCGCCGGTCGCCCCCGCCCAGCTCACCGCTGGATGAAGATCGCGAGCAGGACCCCGTTGGCGCGGTAGAGCAGGAAGTCGTACGAGGCTGACCACACCTCGGCCGGCGCGACCTCTCGCCACGACGTGCCGCTCCCGATCCGGCGCAGCGCCGCGGTGTGGCTGAGCTCGAGCTCGCCGCTGCGCAGGGCGGCGTCGAGCTGGGGTTGTAGCCGATCGGGACCGTGAACACGAGCCGCCCGCCCGGGGACAGCTTCGCGGTCAGCGCCCGGACGGCGCGCAGCGCCTTGGCGGGCTCGCGCGGACGCTCGTCCCAGCCCACGTGCTCGAGGGTCGACATCGCCACGATCAGGTCGAAACGGCCCGAGACCGTCGAGCTCGAGGACGTCGCGGTTCAGGACCCCCGGGGCCTGCTCGTACTTGTCGATCACCGCGTGGGCCTGCTGGTCCGTAATGCGAGAGGACGTTGCCGACCTCGAGCACGCGGCCGGCGCCAGGGCTGTCAACCAGCGCTTGCGCGATCGGCACCTCGACTGCGCGCTCGGTCACCCAGGTGCGCTTGTAGCGATGATGAAGGCAGGGATAGCTGCGCCCGGAAGTCGAATCGCCCCGGCGAGCCCGCCAGCGTCCGCGGCCAGCCGATCAGCGCCTGCGCCCCCCACTGCGCCAGCTCGCCGGCGACGACGCGGGCAGCCCCGCGTGCGCGCCGCCTCGCGCAGGCGGGCGGTCATCGGCGGGACGGTGTAGCCGTCGGGATTCACGCCGTCCGCCCCGGATCTCGCTCACCTCCGGCAACGGGCTTCCGGACGCCGCCCGCTGGCGGTTCACCAGGCGTGCCGCCGCTGCCCCGGCCAGCGCCAGCAGCGTGACCAGGCTGATGATCCAGCCGCCCGCCAGCTGGCCGGGCGGTAGCTCGAACACGACCGTGTGGCGACCCGGGCCGACAGCGACACTCCGCGCAGCAGCAAGTCGACTCGCTGGATCGGCACCGGACGGCCGTCCAGCGTCGCCGTCCAACCCGGGGTAGAAGTCGTCGGTCAGCACCAGCAGCCCGGGCCGCGGGCCGTGGCGTCGACCACTACGTGCTCGGGCCGTAGGACACCAGGTGCGCGTTGCTCGCCGCCGGCCCGCCGCGGCCGACTGCCTGCGGGAGCCCGGCCAGCGGCGCTCTCGGTCACCGCCACCCGGCGCCCGTCGAAGCCCGGGGCGGTCACGCGCTGCAGCGCGGCCTGCTCACCGGTCGACGCGTTCGCTGCGCCGACCACGAACACTCGCGGCAGCGCGCGGTCATTGGCGTAGACGACGCCTCCTGCCCCGGTAGGCCACGTGCAGCCCGGGCCCGTGCAGCGGAAACTTGATCGCCTGCAGCGGCCCGACCAGCAGATCCGAGACGCTCAGCAGGCTCAGCGCGCGCAGCGCGGCAGGGGTCGCGCCGGCGAACTCCTCGGGCTGGGTGAAGTCCCCGACGCCGGGGGCCACGCTCTGGCGCCACAGGGCGTCGAAGTGCTTCTCCACCGGGAAGTCGTACCCACGGGCGTCGTAGAGGCCGAAGCGCATCGCCAGATCCGACCGGCAGCGGTTGCGTGAGCTGCAGCTGCTGACGCCGATGAAGCGATTGGGACGCTGGGATTGCAGGTAGCGGATCGCCCCGGTCACCGGCGGGGACGCGGTGCGGGTCGGGATCGCGGGGTTGAAGCCCATGTTGGCGCGGAACAGGTCGACCGCGAGCACCAGCACCATCAGCGCGACGAACGCGGCGACGGGGAGCCGCCGTGCGCCCCGCAGCCGAGCACGATCAGGACCAGCGCCGCGCCCGCCAGCGGCAGCCACATCAGCAGCGCGCTGTCGCGGACGATCGCCGCCGTCACGGTGCCCTCCACGGCGGCCCCGGGCGGCGGCACCGGCGGGTGGGCGAAGCCCCACGCGACTTTGCAGCCCGGGCCCAGCTGGCTCACGCTCGAGCGTGCCGGCCGCGAGCAGCCAGGCGACCGGGACGCAGAAGATCCCGCCGCGCAGGCCACCACCAGTCCGGCGGGAGCGCAGCGAGGGCAGCTGGGCGGTGCTCAGCTCGTCGAGCCCCCAGCCGGCCAGCAGCGCGAGGCCAGCAGGAAATAGATCAGCAGCCGCTCGTTGTGGGCGGCGCTGAACCCCGGCAGCCGCGATACCAGCCCGAACACCGGCGGGATACCTGACGACCATGCAGAGGCAGAACAGCATCGAGCACCACCGCCGCGATCCGCTCGGCGCTTCGCCGGCGCAGCAATGCCACCGCCGCGAGCATCAGCGTGGCGGCGCCGGCATACCAGCCGCGGACCTGCATGAAGGGCTCCAGGTCGAGCCTGGGTCGGGCGGCCCCAGTAGTCGTGCAGGAACAGCGCGCCGATGTACTTGCGCGGCCAGTAGCCCGCCGCCGAGGCGGTCCGGCGCGACAGATCGCCCGAATGCAGGACGAACTCCAAGAACGGAGCCAGCACCAGCGCCGCCAGGCCCGCGCCGGCCGCGAGCGCGATGACAAACGCGACCGTGGGCCGGGTGAGCGCGCTCAGCCCCCGTTCGTCGGCGCGGCGCCGGCGCCACGCAGCAGCGTCCGGAAGACGAAGAACACCACCGTCACGAACACGAGGTGAAAGCTCGACTCCGGATGGCCGCCCAGGAACTGCAGGCCGATCACCGCCGCCAGGCCGGCCACCGGCACGGCCCGGGGGCTTCGGACCAGTGCTTCGGTCAGCGCCAGCGTCCACGGGATGAACGCGTACACGCTGGTCAGCGGCCAAGCCAGCCAGACCACGAAGAACGTCCCGAACGCGAACACCACGCCGCTGAGCAGCGCGCCGCCGAAGCGCATGCCCAGCATCCGCCCCAGCACGAAGGTCCCGAGCGCCGCGAGGAACAGCTTCAGGATCGCCGCCACGGCGAGCGACTTCCAGAACGGGACCACGTACGAGGGCAGGCTGAAAGGCGAGAACACCGCCGATTGCCCGTTGGCCAGCAATGGGCGGCCGGCCATCAGGTACGGATTCCAGAGCGGGACTCCGGGCAGCCGGGAGCGCGTGTACTGGAGCATCGGCTGAAACACGTTGGCCGAGTCGGCGAGCTCGAAGTTGGTGCCGAGGCCGGGCACACTGGCCGGTTTGCGAGCTCTGCCACGGCACCGAGCTCAGCAGCGAGTCCGAGCCCGACAGCGTGCGGCCGGGGAGCAGGCCCTGGCCCACCATCACCACCGACAGCACGGCGTAGATCAGCGCCGCGGCCAGGGTGGGCCGAGCCCTGACGAACCGCAGGGCACGCGCCCAGGGGCGAACGCCACGGCCGCTGTCGGGCTGCGCAGCGGCCGACGTCAAAGCGCTCTGCACGCCGAGAGCGTATCTAGGCCGCTAAGGTCCCGCCTCCAGTGCAGACCAGTCAACACGTGGCGGCCGCCGCCGGCGAGCTGCCCGGAGCCGGCCAGGCCACGGGGAACTCGTCTCTGGAAACCATCGGTTCCGAACTGCCGGGAGCCGCGGGCGACGGGCCGTCGCTGAACATCCTGGTGCTCGCCGACCGCGACTGGACCCACCCCCAGGGCGGTGGCACCGGCGCCAACGTCTACGCGAACGTGATCCGCTGGGCTCAGTGGGGCCACCAGGTGACGCTGGTCGCCGGCGCCTATCCCGGCTGCGTGCCGGTCGAGCAGATCGCGCCGAACCTCGTCGTCCATCGCATGGGTGGTCGCGGCACGGTCTTTCCCCGCGCCGCCGTGGCGGTGATGCGCGGACTCGGCCGCGACGCCGACGTCGTCTTCGAGGTCATCAACGGGATCGTGTTCCTGACCCCGCTGTGGCTGCGCAAGCCGCGCGTGGCGCTGGTCAACCATCCCCATCGGGATCTGTACGTCGGCGAGTTCGGCCGCCGCCTGGGCCGGGTCCTGGCCGCGCTGTTCGAGGAGCTGCCGCTGCGACTGCTTCTACCGCCGGATCGCCGTTCCTGACCATCTCCGGCTACGGCCCGCGACGAGCTGGTGTCGATCGATCGGCATCCCGGCCGAGCACATCACGATCGCCTACTGCGGCGTGGAAGCCCGGTGCCGTCCCCCGGCGAGCGCGTCGCCGGAGCCACGGCTGCTCTACGTCGGGCGGCTGAAGGCCTACAAGCGGATCGAGTTGCTGCTCGACATCGCTACCGCAGCTGCCCGACGTCACCCTCGACATCGCCGGTCAGGGCGACCACGGCGAGACGCTCGACGACGAGATCACGCGGCCGCGGGCTCGGCGACCGCGTCCGCGTGCACGGATTCGTCGACGAGCAGACGCAAGGCCGATCTCTACCGCAGGCCTGGGTCCACGTCACCGCCTCGGCGTCCGAAGGCTGGTCGCTGACGGTGATGGAGGCCGCGCTCTGCGGCACGCCCGAGCGCCGCGCTGGCGGTCGGCGGGCTGCGCGAGTCGATCGTCGACGGCGAGACCGGGCTGCTGGCCGACACTCCGGCCGAGCTGACCGCCGCAGTCCGGGAGCTGATCGACGAACCGCGAGCTGCGCGAGCGGCTCGGCGCCGCGGCCCGGGAGCGGGCGCTCACCTTCACCTGGGAGCGGACCGCGACGACGACGCTCGACGTCATCAAGCGCCAGGCGGCCGGGGTTCTCGCCATCAGCCCGCGGCGCCGCCGCCGCGTCGCGCAGGCGTGAGCGTCGCCCCGGAGCGCCCCGCGGACGGCGCAACGCCGCCCGCCCGCAGTTTCGAAGCCGCCCTGGCCCAGGTGCAGGGAGTCGATGGCTGGCTCACCGCCGCCCAGGCCCGGCGGCTGTGGGATGCGGCGCGCCAGGTCCGGGCTCCGCGGCGCCGATCGTCGAGATCGGCTCGTTTCGCGGGCGCTCGACGATCGTGCTCGCCGGCGCGGCCGCGGCCGGCGTCGAGGTGGTGGCGATCGACCCCCACGGAGGCGGGGACCGCGGCCCGCAGGAGATCACTCCCGACGCCGCCCGCGGCGAGGAGGATTTCGACGGCCTTCAACGCCAATCTGCGTCAGGCCGGAGTGCAGGACCGGGTACGCCACCTGCGCGCTCGCTCACTCGATGCGCTGGGCCGTGCTCGCCGGCGACGTCGACCTCCTGTACGTCGACGGCGCGCACCGGTTCGCCGCCCGCGCGGGCGCGACATCGAGCAATGGGGCGCTCGGGTCGCCCCCGGGGGGACGATGCTCGATGCACGACTCGTTCAATGCCGTCGGCGTGACGCTGGCGCAGTTGCGCCTGCTGGTGTTCTCCTCGCGCTGGGCTATCGCGGCCGCGCCGGGCTCGCTGGCGGAGTACCGTCGCGAGTCCGCTGGGGTCCGCGGAGCGGGTGATCAACGCGCTCCGCCAGCTCGCGGCCCTGCCGTACTTCGCCCGCAACGCCGCGGTCAAGGTGTTGCTGCTGGCGCGGCTGCGTCCGCTGACCGCGCTGCTCGGTCATCGGGACGGAGACTGGCCGTACTAGCGGGTTCTCCGGCGAGTTCGAGGTCCGCCGCGCCGCGTCGGATGCGGCGCCCTCGGGGGACGGGCCAGTCGCGCCCTCCGGGCCGGCCATAGCCGCGCCAGCCACGGGAACCGCAGGACCGGCACCAGCCACAGCGCCTCGATCGCGATCGGCAGCGAGATCTTGCTCTCGCCCGACCGTGCGGTCGTGGAAGACGATCGGCACCTCGACCACGCGGAAGCCGGCGCGCAGCGCGCGGAAGCTCAGCTCGATGTTGAAGACGTAGCCCTGTGAGCGCAGGGTCGGCAGCTCCACCGCCTCCAGCACCCGCGGCGGATGCAGCGGTAGCCGCCGGTCAGGTCCCGCACGTGGACCCCGAGGATCGCCCGGGCGTACAGCGAGCCGGCCCGGCTGAGCAGGCGCCGCAGCCGGGGCCAGTCGATGATCTCCCCCCCGGAGACGTAGCGCGAGCCGAGCACGAGGTCGCTGCCGGCGCGGCGCTCAGCAGCGCCGGGAGGTGCAGCGGGTCGTGGGAGTAGTCGGCGTCCATCACGATCACGCGCTCGGCGCCGCCCGCAGCGCTCGCTCGAAGCCGGCCAGGTAGGCGCGCCCGAGGCCCTGCTTACCGGGCCGATGGAGCACCTCCACGGCCGGCAGCTCCGCGGCGAGTGCGTCGGCGAGCTGCCCGGTTCCGTCCGGCGAGGCGTCGTCGACGATCAGCACCCGGTGGTCGCCGGGGGCGCACCGCTGCGAGCTGCTCGAGGCGCGGCGCGCACGATCCGCTCCACGTTGCCGGCCTCGTTGAAGGTCGGGACCGTGAGCCACACGGTGCGTTCGGCATGGCGGGAACCCTAACGACACCGGATACGCCTTCGCCGCCGATGCGCGAAGGCTCGCCGGGAAGCGGGCGCCCCGCTGCTCATCGGCGCCGGCGCGTTCGCGCTTGCGTTCGCACAGCGCCCCGGCTGGGCGACCGCCGACACGAAGATCAACCTTCACGTCGACCCGGGCCGCTTCCTGTCCGACGTGGCGCTCGATGTGGACCTCGACCGGCCAGCTCGGCGACGTCCAGGCCGGCCAGCAGGCCGGCTACCTGTTCCCGATGGGGCCGTTCTTCGCCGCTCGGGCACGCGCTCGGCCTGTCGGACTGGGTGGTGCAGCGGCTGTGGCTCGGCACCGTGCTGGCGCTCGCCGCCTGGGGGGTGGTGCGGCTGCTCGGCGCGCTGCTGCGGCTCGCCCGGCGGCGCTGGCCCAGCTGGTGGCCGGCGCGGTCACCCTGCTGCAACCCGTTCGTCGTCACCTACGCCAACCGCACCACGGTGACCCTCCTCGCCTACGCGGCGCTGCCGTGGCTGATGCTCGCCGTCCATCGGGGCCTGCGGGACGCCGCGGGGCTGGCGCTGGCCGGCCGCCGTGGCGTTGCTCGTCACCGCCTCGGGCGGCGGCGTCAACGGCGCCGTCACCGCGTGGATGCTGCTCGGACCGGTGCTGCTGCTGCTCTACGAGCTGGCTCCTGACCGAGGTCGGCTGGGGCGAGATCCGCGCGTTCCTGGCCCGGGCGATCCCGCTCACCGCGCTGGTCTCGCTGTGGTGGGTCATGCCCGCCTACGTGCAGTCCGCCTACGGCATCAACTTCCTGCACTTCACCGAGCAGCCGGGGACGGTCTGGGGCACCACCAGCGTCACCGAGAGCCTGCGGCTGATGAGCTTCTGGCTCTCCTACGTCGGGCATCGGCTTCGCCGGCCGCGCGATCCCGTACTTCGACGACTCCCGGACGCTGCTGTTCTCCGCCCCGGTGGTGCTCGCCTCGCTGCTGCTGCCGGCGCTCGCCCTGGGCGGCTTCGTGTGGACCCGCCGCTGGCGCTACGGGCCGTTCTTCCTGGGTCTGGCGCTGGTGGCGGTGCTGATCATGGGGGCCGGCTTCCCCGAGGGCACGCCGCTGCGCCACGGGCTGCACCTTCACCTACAACCACGTCGCCGCGGTGCGTTCCTGCGCGCCTCCTACAAGGCGGCACCGCTGCTGGCGCTGGCCCTGGCCGTGCCTGGCCGGGGCCGCGGCGCCGAGGAGCTGTGGCGCGCGTCTCGTCCGCGGCGGGGACGCGGGCCGCCTGGTGGCGGCGCCGCGGCGGCGGTGGCGCGGCGCCGCGGTGCTGGCGCTGGCGGCGTGGCCGCTGGTCACCGGGCGCGCCCAGGACGCGCAGGTGTCCTACCGCCAGGTTCCGCCCGCCTGGCGCGCGGCGGCGAGCGGTCTGGACCACCAACTGCCCGCCAACTCGCGGGCGATCGTGCTGCCCGGCGACCTGTTCTCGTTCTACCGCTGGGGCGGCACCGTCGATCCGATCCTGCCGGCGCTGAGCCGGCGCCCGGTGGCCGAGCGCTCCCAGGTCCCGTACGCCGACCTGCGCGCCACCGACCTGCTGTGGACGATCGACGGGCTCGTGCACCAGCAGCGCCTGCTCCCCGGGCAGCTGGCCCCGCTGCTGTCGCTGATCGGGGTCCGGTCGGTGATCACCGGCACCGACGACGATCTGGCCCGCAGCGATGCGCCGCCCCCCGCCGACGCCGCCGCCGCGCTGGCGTCGCAGCCAGGGTTCGCCACAGCCCGCCCGGGCCTACGGTCCGGTCACGCAGCTTCACCCCCAGCGCAGCTGGGGCCCGCGGTGAAGCTTGCCGCAGGTCCGCCGCTACGACCTGCCGGCCGCGCGCGGGCTGGTCCGGATCGAGCCGCGGTCAGCGCCGATCGTGGTCGACGGCTCGGCCGACGGGCTGGCCGGGCTGGCGGCGTTCGGTGGCCTCCCCGCCAACCGCCCGCTGCTGTATTCGGGCGACCTGGCTCCGGCGCGGCTGCGCTCCGACGCTCGCCGGCGGGGGTCAGCTGGTGATCACCGACTCAAATCGCCGCCAGGCGTTCGTGGCGGGCACGCTCGAGCAGAACTCCGGTCCGGTGCTCACCGCCGCAGCAGAACGTCAGCGCCGACGGGTACATCCTCGATCCGTTCGGTCGCGGGTCCGACGCCCAGACGGTGGCGAGCTATTCGGGCGTGCGCTCGGTCGCAGGCCCCCGCCTCACCGCAGGTGGCCCAGTTTCCCGAGCACGCGCCGTTCGCGGCGATCGACGGCTCGCCCAGCACCGCGTGGCTGGCCGACCCCACGCTGGGCGCTGGCAGCCGCTGGCTTGAGGTCGACTTCGAGCGTGCCCGGACCGTGCCCTACGTGGACCTGCTCCCCTACGGCGACGCGGGTGGGAGCGTGCGCCAGGTCCAGATCGGCGGCCGCACCTTCGCCGTGCACCGGGGCTGGAACCGGCTCCAGCTCGGGCTGACCGGGGCCATGAGCCTGCGCGTCGCCCTGACCGGCGTCAGTGCCCCGAGCCGGGGCGCGCCGGCTGGCGCGGGTGGCATCAGCGAGCTGCGGATTCCCGGGGTCCGGGCCAGGGAGGCGCTGCGCCTGCCGGTCGACGCGGCCCGCGCCGTCTCGGGCCAGAAGCTGGACAACGTCGCCCTGACCTACCTCTTCCAGCGCACCACCGGCGACGACCCCTACCGCCGCGACCTCGCCCATGGCCCGTTCTCCGCGGCCGACGTGCACCAGCCCGGCGACGCCGAGCAGACCATGAATCGGGTGTTCGAGCTGCCCGCTCCCCGCCGGTTTCGTGCCTCGGCCTGGGTGAACCCATTCCCACAGACTCCGGACGACACGCTCGACCGCCTCGCCGGCTACCGCGGGGCGGTGCAGGCGACGTCGTCGAGTCGCTCCGGCGGGGCGCCGCGGTGGCGTGCCTCGCAGGCGCTCGACGGCAGCACCGCCACGGCCTGGATCGGCGACTACGACCCCGCCGCCGCCGCTGTCTGGATTGCGGTGCGCGCACCGCGCGCCTTTGACGTCAGCGCGCTGCGCCTGCGCCCGGCGGCGGAGCCCGTGCGCAGGCCCACCCGGGTGCAGCTGACCTGGCCCGGGGGTTCGACCCCCCCGCTGGCCGTCGGCGCGGACGGGGTGGTCGCCCTCCCGCATCCAATCCGGACCCGTCAGCTCCGGATCCGGGTCCTGTCCGCGGTCGCTCCCGCCGGCGCCTCGGCGGCCGATCGGCGGGCCGTCGGGATCGCCGAGATCGGGGGCCTGCGCGGCCTGCCGAAGGTTCCGGCGCCGGGCAGCGCCCGTATCGTCGCCCCCTGCGGGAGCGCCCGGGTGCGGGTGGGAAGCGCTGTCGTGGCGCTGCGAGTGGACGGCTCGGCCGGCGCCTTCGAGAGCGGCACACCGCTGCCCGCCAGCTCGTGCGGCGCCCCGCTGGCGCTGGCGCCGGGGGTCCAGTCGCTGGCCGTGGCCCCCGGCCCGTTCGCCGTCGACGACCTGCAGCTGTCCTCGCCGGCCCCACGGCCCGGCGCCGTGACGCTCGACACCGGAGGGGTGATCGACAGCGGGACCAGCGGTCACGGGTCCTACGATCACGTTCGCGTCACCGTGACAGGGCCGTCGTGGCTGGTGCTCGGAGAGGGATATAACCGCGGCTGGAACGCGTACTGCAACGGCCGCTCGCTGGGGGCGCCGTCGCCGGTCGACGGGTACGCCAACGGCTGGCCGGTGGGCGCGGGCTGCCGGCAGGTGCGCTTCGCCTTCGCGCCCAACCGCGTGGCGGAGATCGGCTACCTGATTTCGGGGCTGACCGGCCTGGTCTGCGTGGCGCTGATCCTGGTCGGCGCCCGGCGGTGGCGCCGGCGTGTCGCGGGCCGCGCGGTGGGTGCGGATGCCTCGGCGCTGGGCCTGCCGGCCTCACCGCGGGCTGCGCCGGTCCGGCCCGGCGCGCGCGCCCTCCTGTCCCTGGCGGGGGCGGCGATCGCGTTCGGGTTCGTGTTCGGGCTGCTCCCCGGCCTGCTGTCGGTGCCCGTGATCGCGCTGGTGCTGTGGCGCGGGATCGGCGCTCGCGCGCTGACGCTGGCCGCGACCGTCCTGCTGGCGATCGTCGTGCCGGTGCTCTACCTGATCCACCCCGGCGACTCCAGCGGCGGCAACCACTTCGGCTACGCCATGGCGCACCTCGGCGCGCACTACGTGGGGGTGGCGGCGCTGGGACTGCTCATGGCAGCGCTGTGGCGGTCGCTGCGGAGCCAGCGCGCTCCTGGCTCAACGCCAGCAGGCCGCCGGCGAGCAGGATCGCCAGAAGCGTGACCGCCGGCATCTCCCAGTCCCAGTCCACGGCGGCGTGGGTCGCCCACACCAAGCAGCCCGCGATCGGGCCGGCCGCGAGGTTCGGATCGGCGCGCAGCGCCTCCCGCGCCGCCAGCACGACGCCGCCGAAAAACGCCGCCAGCAGCAGGACGCCGACCACCCCGAGCTCGGCGGCGGTCTGGATGTACAGCGAATGGGCGTCGGCCGCGCCACTGTCGATCGGCCGGTAGCGCAGCCAGTACACCGCCCAGCCGCCGCCCCCGACGCCGTGCAGCGGTTCGGCGTCAAACGCCCTCAGCGCGATCCGCCAGTAGTCGTAGCGGTTGCTCTGCAGGCTCGTCAGCCGCGCCGCCCCGCCGGGGAGCTTGGCGCCACTGTGCTCCTTGGCCCCGAGGAGCAGGAAGGCGACGAAGCAGGCGACCACGATCGCCGCCGCGATGCTGCCGGCGTGCCGCGGCAGGGTGATCGCATCCACCCGCAGGGCACCCGACTGCTCGCGCCCGAAGATGTGGCGCTGGACCAGGACCGCCACCAGCCCGATCGCCACCAGCAACGCCAGCACGACCGCGCCCTGGAGCACTCGCGTGCTGTGCCCGCCGGAAACCGGGTCACGCCCTGAAACGGCGCACCCGCCACACCAGCCGCCACCGCGGCCGTCACGGCTACGGCCATCCCCCGCAGCGCGGCGCGGGTGGGGCGCAGGACGACCAGCGCGATCAGCCCGGCGACGCAGGCGAACAGGGCCCCGCGGGAGAAGCTGAAGTACAGCCCCAGGCCCAGCGGTCCCGCGGCCGCGGCGGCGCCCAGCCGGACCCGGGCCGGGCGGCTCGCATCGCCGGCCAGATGCTGCGGCCAGGACCAGCCCGATGGCGGCCACCGCGCCCATCGCGTTCCAGTACGTGAGCGGCTGCTCGAGCCGGCCCTGGGCGCTGATCGACCGCTGGAAGGTGAGCAGGCACGGGAGCAGCCGTTCAGAGATGCCGTAACCGATCACCACCAGCGTCCCGGCGGCGACCGAGGGCTCGAGCCACCGGATGGCCCGTCCCCGCAGCAGCGATGTGGCGGCCAGCAGCACCCCCAGGTACAGGATCACCCGCTGGCCATCGGCGTAGGCGGTTCCCCGCACCGGCGACCACTCGAACGAGATCAGCGTCCATCCCGCCAGCAGCGCCAGGCTCCCGAGCGCCAGTCGCCCGCGACAAGGTCTGCGGCAACGGCCGGGGCGTGGTCGCGACGGCGACCCCGACCAGCAGCCACGCCACCAGCCCCGCCCAGTCACGAGCCGCGGCGAAGTACCCCCCGGAGAAGAAGGCCAGGACCACCGGTCCGGCCAGCAGCACAGCGCGCGCGCCGGCGAGTACCGCAGTGCGCAGATCGCGCGGGACCGCCGGCGGCAAGCTCAGGTTCCCCGGCTGCCGTTGGCCGCCGGAGCGATCGCCTCGGTCGCGGCCATCGGTCCCCCGGTGGCCTTACCGCGGACGTAGAACCGGGCCGCCACCAGCTCGCACAGCACGGGTATGACCACGCGAGGGATCGAGAGCCGGGAGCCCGGTCGATGCGTCCACGTGATCCCGCACGGCGCCCACGCGGTAGCCGAGCGCGCGGGCCAGCGCCAGCACCTCGGCGTCGAACGCCCAACCGTCGATCCGTGACCGCGCGAACACGTCCTGCGCCGCGGCGGCCGTGAACAGCTTGAAGCCACAGAACACGTCTCGCAGCGGCTCGCCCATCACCCGCCGGCACAGGAAGATGAAGCCCAGGCTGGCGGCTCGGCGGCGCAGCGGCTGATAGCGGGCCACCTGCGAGTCGGCGGCGTTGCGAGCGCCCGCGACGATGTCGTACTCGCCGATCTGCTCCTCCATCGCCGTCAGCGACACCAGCGAGGAGGCGCAGTCCGCGTCGCACATCAGGCGCAGCTTCCCCCGCGCCTCGAGCATCCCCCGCCGGACCGAGTAGCCCTTGCCGCGGTTGTGCTCGTTGCGCAGCAGCCGGACGCGGGGGTCCTTCAGAAACGGCGCCACGCGGCTGGTGGTGTCGTCGTCGCTGGCGTTGTCGACCACCAGGATCTCCCAGTCGCCCCCGCGGGCCTGGAGGGTTTCGCTGATCGCCGGGACGATCGTGGCGATCTCCTGCGCCTCGTTGAAGACCGGGACGATCACGGACATCGAGAGCGGGCGTCCGGGCATCGGCACAGTCTATGCAGCCCCCGCCGATGAGTTCCGGAGCCGGTAGAAGAGCACGCCGCCGGTCGAAACCGGCCGTGCGCCGAGCGTCCCGAACAGCTTCTGCCAGGGCCCCGGCACGGCCGCGTCGACGACGATGGCGGTCACGCCCTTGGCCCGCACGAAGCGGCGCAGCTGCGCCGCCGAATCTGCCGTGCAGCTGTCCCGTCAGGAGCGTGTTCCAGGTCGGATACCGCGTATAGCTGTCCGGGAACGGATTTCCGGCGTAGCCGTCGGCGAGCTTGAAGCGAAAGCCGGTGTCGGCCTGCCAGCGCTCGTTCGGCCCCCACGCCGGGATCGTCAGCACGTGGTCTGACGGCTTCAGGTACGCGCGGTAGCTGCCGTTGGCGAAGAACGCCGGATCCTGGATGGGGGTGTTCCAGGCGGAGTTGCCGACGTCGGGCAGGATGAACGCGACGGCCAGGAGGGCCAGCGCCCAGCGCCCCACCGCGCCGCGATCACGCCCGCGCTCGCGGCTGAGCCACAGAGCCACGATCAGCGCGGCCGGCAGGGTCGCGAACAGCACCAGACGCAGGGGGATCGCGTACTGCAGCACCGGCAGCTTCGACAGCGGCAGCCAGGGCAGCGGGATGGAGGTCTGGTGGCCGCGGAGCCTCAGGTGGGCCCCGAGCGCGAACACCGCGGCCACCGCCAGCGACCCGCCGATCAGCCACGCCGTCCGGTTGCGCCGCTGCTGCCACATGAACACCACGATCAGCACGATCAGCGGTAGGCCGAAGTAGTCCTCGGTGTCGTTTCCGACGAACACCGGCTGGCGGCGCGTGATCGCCATCAACGGCGACGGGAGGGCGAACGAGGCCAGATCGGCGGGGAAGTGGGTGGCGGCGGGCGGGTACTGGTGCCCGAAGAAGAAGAAGTACAGGAACGGGCTGATCAGGATGATCGTCCCCACGTAGGCCAGGACGAGCAGCTTGGCCGTATCCAGCAGCGCCGGGCGCCGGGCCGCGAACAGCCCGAACGCGAGGGCCAGCGCGATCGCGCCGAACAGCGTCGCGGTCGCCAGGACCTCGCTGGAGATCAGATACTCGGCCGTCAGGGCCAGCGTCATCAGGATCACGAACCGCCGCGCCGAGATCGACCCCTCCACCCGGCGCAGCACCAGCAGGACGAATACCGGCAGCAGGGCGACCAGAGCCAGGTACGGGCCTCCGGTGAGGTGGATGAGCATGTAGGGCGAGAACCCGTACACGTAGCCACCGACCAGCGACGGGGCGATCCGTCCGGTGATGTGGCGGCAGAGCAGGAAGGCCGTCCAGGCGCTGAGCGCCGGCGAGGCGAGCTGGATCACGTTCCAGGTCACCGCCGGGCCGAACCCCAGCGTGATCGGCGACAGCAGGATGCTCGGCCCCGGCATCGCGGTGGACCAGGTCAGGTTAAAGCCCTGCGGCACGAACATCACGTGTGTCACGAACGGGTTCAAGCCATGCAGCACGGCATGCGGCCACCAGGCCAGGAACCACATGAACTGGCTGGAGTCGATCGCGTCCGAGGCGACGACCCGGCTGCCCAGGTGCCCCAGAACCGGGATCCCGAACAGCACCAGCGACAGCAGCGTGTACAGCGCGAGCGGCCACACCCCGCTCGGGCGCCGCAGCGCGGAGCTCACCGGGTCACAGGCGCGGTCGCGTCAGTGCCGGGCGTCGGGGCGGCCGGCGGGCCGGAGTCCCCGCGCCGCACGCAGTCCACGAGGTACAGCGGGCGGCCGAGCACCTCGGCGTGAACCCGCGCCAGGTATCGCCCCAGAATGCCCATCGTGGTCAGCTGGACCCCGGACAGGAACAGCACGGCGGTGAGCACCCACACCCACACGCTGGGGTGAACGGCACCGGCCGCGGTGAGCACCAGGATCACCACCGCGGCGAGGGCGCTGAGCTGTGCGGTCAGGATCCCGAACAGCGTCGCGAGCTGCAGCGGGACGTCAGAGAACGCGGTCAGCGCCTCCACGGCCAGCCCCATCAGCTGCGGATAGGAGGCGCCCCGCCCGGCTTTGCGGCCGGCCCGCCGGTACTCGATGGGCACCTGTTCGAAGCCCACCCACGCGACCAGACCGCGCAGGAACCGGCGCCGCTCCGGCATGCGTCTGATCGCCTGCACCACGCGATCGGACATGACCCGGAAGTCGCCCGCCTGGCCCTGGTAGGGGACCCGGGCCACGCGGCTCATGAGGCTGTAGAACGCGGTGGCGAGAAACCGCTTCAGCGCGCTCTCGTCGCGGCCGATCCGTCGGGCGTAGGCGACGTCGGCGCCGGCCAGCACCGCGTTGAGCATCTCGGGCAGGAGTTCGGGCGGATCCTGCAGGTCGGCGTGCATGAGCGCGACGTTACGGCCGCGGGCGTGGTCGATGCCGGCCGACATCGCGACCTCCATCCCGAAGTTGCGCGACAGCTTGACCAGCGTGACCTCAGGCCCGGGTTCGCGGCGCCAGCGGTCGATCAACTCGACCGAGCGGTCGCTGGAGCCGTCGTCGACATAGACGATCTCGGCGGGGCCGTCGAGTCCCGCGAGCGTTTGCACCACGCGCCGGTGCAGCTCGGCCAGCCCGTCCTCCTCGTTGAACACCGGGACGACAACCGAGAGGAGTGGGTCCTCGGCGGACGGGGTCGCGGTCATCACGTGCGGAGAGTAAGGGGTGCCGGGGCTTGGTGATTACAATCGCCCGCCTTGGAGCAGCAGGCCTACCGCGAGCAGTTCGAGCTGGAGGACACGCACTGGTGGTTTGAAGGCCGCCGTGCCGTCATCCGGGCCCTGCTCGCGCGCGCGGGCGCGACGGGCGGCCTGCGCGTGCTCGATGCCGGCTGCGGGACCGGTCGCAACATGGTCGAGTTCGAGGGGCTGGGAACGGTCGAGGGGGTCGATTCCTCGCCTGACGCGATCGAGTTCTGCCGCCGCCGCGGCGTTGCCGGCGTACACGAGGGTGAGATCGAGCACCTGCCCGTTCGACCCCGCCTCCTTCGATCTGGTCCTCGCCACCGACGTGATCGAGCACCTCTCCGACGACCAGGCCGCTCTACGCGAGCTTCGCCGGGTCACGGCGCCGGGAGGACGGCTGCTGGCGACCGTGCCCGCCTACCAGTGGCTGTGGAGCCAGCACGACGGCGCCCACCACCATTTTCGCCGCTACACCTTGCGTGATCTGCGCCGGCGGGTGGTCGCGAGTGGCTGGGAGCCGATCGCGTGGAGCTACTTCAACTCGGTGCTGCTCCCCCCGATCGCGGCCGTCAGGCTGCTGGGCCGCCGGCGCCCCGTCGAGGACGGGCAGCGTCCCGACCTCAAGCTGACCCCGGGGACGCTCAACCGCCTGCTGGAGCAGCCGATGCGGCTCGAGGCGGCCATGATCCAGCGCGGAGCGCATCTGCCGGCCGGCGTCTCGATCGGGCTCGTCGCCGTCGCCCCCGACCGGCCGTGATCGCCCGCGCGGTGTCTTCGCTGCGGCTGCGCGCGGCTGACGCCGCCGACGCCCTGCGGGGTCGCGCTGATGCGCTGACGCCACCGCGTCGCCTGGCCGGCTACGTCGGAGATTCGGACTTCCGGGCCACCGGCGCGGAGTTCCTGGCCCATTTCCGTGAGCTGGCCGACCTGAGGCCGGACGATCGCGTGCTCGAGATCGGCTGCGGCATCGGGCGCATGGCCCGGGTCCTGGTCCCCGTGCTGCGTCCGCCCGGCTCCTATGACGGCTTCGACGTCGTGGCGTCCGGGATCGCCTGGTGCCGCGAGCACTACGGCCATACGCCCGCTCGCTTCCGGTTCCAGCATGCCGACCTGCGGAACGCCATGTACAACCCGGGCGGCGTCCAGACGGCGGTGGACTACCGGTTCCCCTACGAGGCCGACGCCTTCGACCTGGTGATCGCGACCTCGGTGTTCACCCATCTGCTGGCGCCGGCGGCCGACCACTACCTCGCCGAGGCGGCGCGGGTGCTGGCGCCCGGGGGCCGGCTGTTCGCGACCTGGTATCTGGTCGATGCCCAAGCGCAACCGGCGCGTGCCGGCGCCGTTTCAGCGGCTGCCGGCGACGAGTCCGGCCCTGGTCGCCGATCCGGCCGTACCCGAGTCCGCCGTGGCCTACGACGCCGATTGGCTGGGCGATCGACTCAGGGCCCAGGGCCTGGAGCTACGGGCCATCCACTGGGGCTCGTGGAGTGGCCGGACCGGCCCCAGCCACCAGGACATCGTCATCGCCGGCCGTTGATCGCGGCGCCGCCCCTCGTCGCAGGCTCCCGAGGAGCTCGGCCACCAGCGCGCGCTCGCGGCTCACCGCGGTGACGCCGTACACGGCGGCGAACAGCGCCAGCTCCGCGATCGCCTGCGCCAGCGTCCGGTGCCCGCCCCACAGCACCAGGCGCAGGACCAGCGCCGCCGCCGCGGCGAGTGCGATCGGAAGCAGCGTCGGGCCCACCAGCTGGCGGTAGCGCACGTCGGGCAGCAGGCGCCGCACGTAGACGCTGCGCACCCCCAGCGCCACCAGCGCGGCGGCGATGCGGCCCAGCACGAAGCCGTCGAAACCGTCCAGCAGCAGTCCGGTGAGCCCGAAGCCGAGGAACCCGACGGCTCCCGCGGCCGCCTCCACCGCCGGCGGCCGGGTGTTGCCGTGGGCGCGGAAGAACGAGAACCAGTTGAACCCGAGCTGCGTGATCGCTCCCACCACGGCGAGACCCTGCAGGAGCACCACCGCGGGCCGCCAGGTCGCTCCGAGCACGAACTCCACCAGGTCAGGCGCGAACAGGACGATCCCGACGGCGTAGGGCAGGACCCACATCAAGGTCGCGCGGTTTGACTTCAGGTACAGCTCCTGCAGCGCCCGGCGCTGACCCTGGATCGCGCAGATGGCGGGGTAGATCGTCGCGGTCACGATCTGGTCGGCGCGGTCGATGTAGCGGGTGAGCGTCACCGCCAGGGTGATGAAGCCCGCCGCCGCCAGCCCGTCGTGGAGCTTGATCGCCAGGATCTGTCCCTGCGCGATCACGATCGCACCGATCACGGTCGCCAGGATCGGCGCCGAGAAGCGCAGATAGCGCGTCGCCACCCGGCGATCGAAGCGCAGGGCCAAGCGGTACGGGGTCACCGCGAGGGCGGCCGCGACCGCGACCACGTATCCCGCCACCTGCCCCACCACCAGGCTCCACACCCCCAGTCCGGTGGCGGCCGCCAGCGGAACAGTGACCACGAACCCCACCACCGGCTGGATCGCCTGCAGCGAACGCTGGCGGCGGTAGTCCATGCGGCGGAAGAACACCCACAGCGGCGACTGCAGCGCGAACGCCAGCGGCAGGTAGGCCAAGCTCGCCATCAGGGCGAGCAGGCGGTGATCACGGTACACCGTCGCGACCAGCGGCGAGAGCGCGAGGATGATCGCGAACATCGCCGCCGACAGGCCCAGCTCGAGCGTGAACGCGTACTGGAACTCCCGCTCCTGATCGGCCTCGTTCTGCTGCACGAAGGCCTCGTCGATGCCGACCCGCTTGAGCGCGATCAGCGAGATCACCGTGGTCGACACGACCCCGTAGAGGCCGATCTGGCGCGGACCCAGCAGCCGCGTCACCACCAGTCCCTGCAGCAGGACCAGGCCGTCGATGGCGACCAGGAAGCCGCCGGTCACCAGCGTGCCGCGCAGCGTGCGCCGGCGCAGCTCGGCGCGGGGGAAGGGGAGACGATCGCTCATCGGGGCCCTGGCGCTCGGGTTCCCCGTTGACTCACGGCGCGCCTCCCGCCGCGGTGCCGGTGCGGATCTGCAGTACCGCATAGACGCCGAACCGGGCCACCGGCCGGAAGTGCGCTCTGAGCCAGGCGTCGAGGATGTGCACCCCGCTGGGGCGCCCGCCGCCGTTGGGCTCGGCCAGCGCCGCCCGGGGGTCCAGCCAGCGGACCACCACGCGGGTGTGCGAGCGCTGCAGCGAGGCGATGATCTCCCGCTGGACCGGGGCGGTCGTGACCACTCCCGGTTGCATGACGTCGTAGCGGGTCGGGTTGGGGTGGCCCAGGATGATGTAGAGCAGCGGATCGCCCGCGTGCACCAGATCGAAGCGCGGGTTGGCCACGAAGATCGGCTCGTTGGGTCGGGTCAGCGCCCCGATCTCACGCTCCAGACCGGCCAGCGAGTGCGCGTCGAGCGGGTCGGTCTGCACGCCGTCCCCGGCCGGTCCCGGGACCGCCGCCAGCGCCGGCGGGTGCAGCAGCTGGCCCGCGCGGCGCTCGACCCCGTGCACCGCGATCAGCGTCAGCGCCGCCAGCAGCGCCAGCCGCAGCGCCCGCGGCCGGGTGGCCGCCGCCGCCCCCGCGAGCATCACCGGCAGCACCGCCGCCAGCGGCACCAGGTGAAACTCGTCGGTGCGTCCGAACAGGTACGCCAGCCCGACCAGCGCCAGCGCTGTCAGCGACCAGGCCCCGGGCTCCGGGGCCCGGAGGCGGCCCTGAGCCACGATCCCGCCGTGCAGCGCCGCCCGCGCGTGCTCGGCCCGGTCCCGGCCTGCCACCGCGAGCCCCATCGCCAGCGCCCACAGCGCGAGCGCGACGACCAGGATCAACGGGATGTAGAACTCGATCAGCTTGCTGGGCCGCAGCGGTCCGCCGAAGCCGACCGGGAACGGGAGCCGCTGCAGGCTCTGGATCGCGTAGAAGCCGAGCGTGTCGTGGAACATCGCGTGCGGCGCGGCGACGAAGAACGGGGCGAGGCTGACCAGCGCGCAGGCGATTCCGGCGAGACCGGTCCGGATGCGGCTACCGCGGGGTGCCTCGAGCACTGCCCCGATGATCGCCGCCACCCCCAGCTCCAGCCGGAACAGGCAGGTCAGCCCGGCCAGCGCCCCTCCCAGGGCCGGCCGGCGCCGGCTCGCCAGCAGTCCCGCGAACGCGAGCGCGAGCGCCGGGGGGTTGGGCCCGGGCAGGCTCGGATACGCCATCGCCGCTGCCACCGCCAGCCACGCGCCGAGGGCGTACAGCTCGGGGGCCCGGCGGCGGGCGAGCCGGTAGGCCAGCAGCGCCACCACGGCGTCCACCGCCGTCACCAGCACGCGCCAGCTGAGCAGCGACGCTCCGAACACCTCCTGCAGGCCCGCCAGCACCAGCGGCTGGCCGGGCGGGTAGTTCATCCAGAAGTCTCGATACGGCCACTGGCCGTCCGCGATCCGGGCTCCGGCCTGCAGCATCAGTCCCTCATCGTGGGGCGCGATGCCCTGCCGGATGGTGAATCCGGCCAGGGCGGCGGCGAGCACCAGCAGCATCGCCTGACGGCCGCGACCGGGCGTTCCGGTGGCGGGCAGGCCGGCTCGCCCGGCGCCTCGCACCGAACTCGCCGCCGGGTTGAGAAAGGGGCGTCGTCGCAGCTGGACGGACATACTCAGACGGCCGCCGCGGCCCGCCGGCACAGGGCTGCGGGATGCGCCATCCGACATCCGGGGCGAGTCTAGTTGGCAGCAGATGTGTACGGTCTCAGCCCATGGTGCAGCCCGCGTGAGGATTGGCGTTGACGCGCGCGCGCTGACCGGGTCCAGGGGAGTGACGCGATACACGCGAACGCTGCTGGAGGCTCTGGCTCGCGAGTATCCCGACGACGACTGGCGGCTGTTCGTGCCGGGGCGCGGGGAGCTGCCCGCGGCGGACGCGCTCAGCGCCCTCCCCAACGTCTCGATGCGCCGCCACCCCCTGTCGGGTCGGGCTCTGTTCGGCGCGGCGGCGATCGCCCGCCGCCCCCGGCTGGATCGCCTCACGGGCGGATCGCCGGATGTGGTCTGGGCGCCCACGGTTGCGCCGATGGCGCTGTCGACCGAGCGTCCCCCTGGTCCTGACGGTCCAGGATCTGAGCTTCGAGCTGCGCCCCCAGGACTTCACGCCGTACGAACGGTTGTGGCATGCGCTGGCCCGCCCGGCCGCGCTGGCCCGGCGCGCCCGGCGGGTGATCGTGCTGGCCGAGCCCACGCGGGACCAGCTGGTGACGCGCTGGGGGCTCGACGCCGCCGCCGTCCGCGTGGTGCAGGCCGGCGTTCGCCGGCCTCCGGGCCCGGTGGACGCGCCCGGAATCTTGGCTCGGTTCGGGCTTGGCCCCGGGCGGCTACCTGCTGGCCGTCGGCGCGCTGGAGCCGCGCAAGGCGCCGTTGCTGCTGGCGCGGGCGTTCACCCGTGCTCGCCGGCAGGGGCTCGGAGCCGAGCTGGTGTTCGCCGGCGAGGGCCGCCTGGCCGCCCAGCTCGGGGGACCGGGGGTGAGGCGGCTGGGACGGGTGACCGACCTGGAGCTCGACGCGCTCTACACCGGCGCGGTGGC
The DNA here is from genome assembly GCA_963744195.1 of uncultured Solirubrobacterales bacterium. Lineage (GTDB taxonomy): Bacteria > Actinomycetota > Thermoleophilia > Solirubrobacterales > Solirubrobacteraceae > Palsa-465. Next base: position 399,735 of record CAVUSY010000002.1, on the reverse strand, counting down.
GCTGGTGATGCCGTCGCTGCTGGAGGGCTACGGGCTGCCGGTGCGCGAGGCGCTGGCCCGCGACATCCCCGCGGTCATCAGCGACCTGCCCGTGTTCGGCGCCGAGCTCTCCGGCGCGGTGCTGCGGGTCCCGGTGGGCGACGAGGCGGCGCTGGCCGACGCTCTGCTGCGGATCGGAGGCGATCCGGGACTGCGGCGCCGGTTGGCGGCGGCGTGCCAGTCCGCGGTCGCCGGCCTGACCTGGATCGCGGCGGCGCGGCGGACCCGGTCGGTCCTGGCCGAAGCCTGCGGCATGAGCACCTGAGCTGGTGCCCGTCTCGATCGTGATCCCGAACTGGAACGGGCTCCGCTGGCTGCCCGGCTGCCTGGAGTCGATCGCGCGCCAGGACCTCGCCCCCGAACAGGTGATCATCGTCGACAACGGCTCAAGCGACGGGTCGCTCGAGTACCTGCGCCAACAACACCCCGACGTCAAGGTGATCTCGCTCGGCGTCAACACCGGCTTCGCCTGCGCCGTCAACCACGGGTTGCGCGCTGCTCACGGCGAGCTGGTGGCGCTCGTGAACACCGACGTCCGGCTCGATCCCGACTGGCTGCGCCGGATGGCCGCGGTGCTCCGGGCCGATCCGGCCGCCGCGGCGGTCGCCTGCAAGATGCTCGATCTGCACGATCGCACCCGCGTCTATGACACCGGCGACGTGCTGCGACGTGACGGCGCGTGCGACCAGCGCGGACGCTTTCACCGCGACGAGGGGCAATGGGACGAGCCCGGCGAGGTGTTCGGCGCCTGCGCCGGGGCGGCGCTGTACCGGCGCTCGGCACTGCGCTCGATCGGCGACTTCGACGAGCGGTACTTCGCCTACCTGGAGGACGTCGACGTCTCGCTGCGCCTGCGGCTGGCGGGCTGGCGCTGTCGCTATGAGCCCGTCGTGGCCCTGCACGCCGGGGAGGGCTCCTCCCACCAGCTCGCCGGCGCCCACCACTATCTCGTCCAGCGCAACACGCTGCTGCTGCTCGCCAAGGCGTTCCCGCTGCGATGGTTGCCACTGGTCGCCTACCGTCAGCTCTCGTGGCTGCGCGAGGCTGTCCGGGAACGCCGGCTGGTGCTGCATCTGCGGGCCTCGGTCGCGGGGCTGGTGCTCGCGGCGCACGCGCGCCGAGAGCGCCGGGCGCTGCTCGCCGGCGCCGCGGTCCCGGTCGAGGTGGCGGTGCCGGCGACGGCGATCAGGGGACAGCGGGTGCCCGGACGGCGCTGACCGGCGGGCGCGCCCGCGTTGCGCCCGGGCGTCCGCCCGACCGCCCGAGCGGCGCTGACCGGCGGCCCGGGTAGGTAAACTCTTAGTTCTGGTGCAGAGAGGCACCGGCGTTGCACAATGACCACGGACGCGACCACTGTTCCCAGGTTCGGCCTTCCCTTGGCGCCCCCGCGTCTGCGGCTCCTGTCGGAATGGCGCTCCACTTACGATCACGAGCACTGGCCCGCGGCTCCCGACGGCGACGGGCAACCGGTGATGCTGCTCCCGGGCTTCCTGGCCGGTGACACCAGCCTGACGCGGATGGCCCTGTGGTTGCGGACCGGCGGCTACACGCTCGCCCGCAGCGGGATCGCGTGGAATACCGCCTGCATGGAGCCCACCGTGGTGGAGATGGAGCGCCGCCTCGAGCGTGCCGTCGAGCGAACCGGCCAGCCCGCCCTGCTGATCGGCCAGAGCCGGGGCGGCTGCATCGGCCGCGCCCTGGCGGTCCTGCGCCCGGACCTCATCGACACCCTGGTGACGCTCGGTTCGCCGCTGCTGGACCAGCTGGCCGTGAGGGCGCGGGTGTGGCCGTCGATCCTCACCGTGGGAGTGCTCGGCACGATCGGCGTGCCCGGCATGTTCAGTCTCAGCTGCCTGCGCGGCGACTGCTGCGCCCGCACCCGCGACGCCGCCAGCGCACCGTTCCCCGGCGAGGTGCGGTTCATCTCGGTCTACTCCCGCAGCGACGAGGTCGTGCGCTGGGAGGCCTGCCTGGATCCCGCGGCGCGCCAGCTCGAGGTCGACGCCAGTCACATCGGGATGGGCATGTCCCGTGACGTCTGGATCGCGCTGGCGGCCGAGCTCGGGGCCGCCGGTGAAGCGACGCCCGGTCCGGTCGCGCTGGCCGCCGACGCCGCCTAGTTGGGGTTCGGCCCTTGTCCCCCTTAGCCCGGGGAGGGCCCGAGATGTGCGGGCCGGATGGCGGCGGGTGCGCCTTGGGGCTGGTGAAGGGAAAGGTGCAACGGAACGGTTACGGAGTGTCACCGGATCGTCACCGAAACGTGGTTGAACCCTCACGATCGACCTGCAATCGGTGACAAATTGCGACTCAGCCTGGTGATTTGTCACCAGGTGCACGTATAGGTGGCGTTTTGCGGAAAACCTCGCGACGAGGCGGCGGTTTGTCATGAATTGCATGCTCTCGCCGTGGCCGGCGACCCGCTCCCCGGCCCGCCCTAGCCGGCGACCCGCTCGCCCCGCTTGCCCCGGCCCGCCCTAGCTGGCGACCCGCTCGCGCCCGCCGGCCCGCGCCAGTTTCAGCCGCGCGGTCTTGTCCAGCTCCACCTTGCGCAGGCGCACGTTCTTGGGGGTCACCTCGACGCACTCGTCGGCGCGTAGGAACTCCAGCGCCTGGTCGAGTGACAGCTCCCGCTTGGGCACCAGCCGGACGAGCTCATCGGCCGTGGACTGGCGCATGTTGGTGAGATGCTTCTCCTTGGTGGCGTTGACGTCGAGGTCCTCCTGGCGGGAGTTCTCCCCCACGATCATCCCCTCGTAGACCTGATCGCCGGGCTCCACGAACAGCGTCCCGCGCTCCTGCAGGTTGAACAGCGCAAACGCCGCCACGGTGCCGCGCCGGTCCGACACCAGCGAGCCGGTGGGCCGCGTACGCAGCTCTCCGTGCCAGGGCTCCCAGCGGTCGAACACGTGATGAACGAGGCCCGTGCCGCGCGTCTCGGTCAAGAACTCGGTCCGGAAGCCGATCAGCCCGCGCGCCGGCACCAGATACTCCATCCGCACCCAGCCCGTCCCGTGGTTGACCATCTGCTCCAGCCGTCCCTTGCGCAGCGCCAGCAGCTGGGTGATCACCCCGATGTACTCCTCGGGCGCGTCGACGCTCATCCGCTCCACCGGCTCGTGTTCGACGCCGTCGATCTCACGCGTCACGACCTGGGGCTTGCCGACCGTGAGCTCGAAGCCCTCGCGGCGCATCAGCTCGACCAGGATCGCCAGGGCCAACTCGCCGCGGCCCTGGACCTCCCAGACGTCGGGGCGCTCGGTCTCGGTGATGCGCAGCGACACGTTGCCGATCAGCTCGCGCTGGAGGCGTGCGCTCAGCTGGCTGGCGGTCAAGAACGTGCCGTCCTGTCCCGCCAGCGGCGAGGCGTTGATCCCGATCGTCACCGACAGCGAGGGCTCGTCGACAGTGATCACCGGCAGCGGATGGGGATCGTCGGCGTCGGCCAGCGTCTCACCGATGGTGATCTCGGGGATCCCGGCCACCGCGATGATCTCGCCCGCCTGGGCTTCGGTTGCCTCCACGCGGTCCAGCGCCTCGGTCACGTACAGCTCGGAGACCTTTACCCGCTGCACGCTCCCGTCGGCCCGGCACCAGGCGACGGTCTCGCCACGCCGGATGGTCCCGTGACGCACCCGGCAGATCGCCAGCCGGCCGACGTAGGGTGAGGCGTCGAGGTTGGTGACGTGGGCCTGGAGGGGATGGTCGGGATCGAACTCGGGAGCCGGAACGTGCTCGACCAGCAGGTCGAGCAGGGGTTGCAGGCTGATTCCCTCCTCGTTGGGGTCCAGCGAGGCCCTTCCCGCCTTGGCGTTGGTGTAGACGATCGGGAAGTCGATCTGCGACTCGTCGGCGTCGAGGTCCAGGAACAGCTCGTAGACCTCGTCGACCACCTCGTCGATGCGGGCGTCGGGCCGGTCCACCTTGTTGACCACCAGGATCACCGGCAGCCGGCGCTCGAGCGCCTTGCGCAGCACGAACCGCGTCTGCGGCAGCGGGCCTTCGCTGGCGTCCACCAGCAGGAGCACCCCGTCCACCATCGTCAGGCCCCGCTCCACCTCGCCGCCGAAGTCGGCGTGGCCGGGGGTATCGACGATGTTGAGCTTGACCTCGCCGTAGCGGATGGCCGTGTTCTTGGCCAGGATCGTGATCCCCTTCTCGCGCTCCAGGTCCATCGAGTCGAGCACCCGTTCATTGACCGACTGACCGGAACGGAACGCGCCGGATTGCCACAGCAGGGCGTCGACCAGCGTCGTCTTCCCGTGGTCGACGTGAGCGATGATCGCGATGTTGCGGATGTCCTGGCGGACGGCCATAGGGGTTCCACGTTAGCCGCAACTGAGATGGGCCCTTGGCGCTGGGCGATTTCCGCAACTGAGAATGGGCCCTTGACGCGGGGCGTTTCACGGCACCCGCGCACCGGGTGACCGGCGGGTGACCGGCGGACCCGAACCCGAGCCCGAGCCCGAGTTAGCTGACCTGATCGGAAGCGGGAGTGGGGGCGGGCGCGGCGACTCGGCTGTCGCCGGCCTTGAGTCCGTTCGGCACGGCCGCCGCCGGCCCGAGCTGGGGGGTCGACCCGGCGGCCAGCTGCCCGGCGTCGGCTGCCGGCTCACTGTGGTCGGTCGGCGGTGCCGCTGCCGAGCGCGTCGAGCATCGGCCGCAGGATGTCGACCGGCATCGGGAACACGATCGTGGAGTTCTGGGAGCCGCCGATCTCGCGCAGGGTCTGGAGATAGCGCAGCTGCAGGGTGACCGGGTTGCGGCCGATCACGTCGGCCGCGTCGGCGAGTTTGGCGGCCGCCTGGAACTCGCCCTCGGCGTTGATGATCTTGGCGCGGCGCTCGCGCTCGGCCTCGGCCTGGCGCGCGATCGCGTGCTGCATGCGCTCCGGGATCTCGACGTCCTTGATCTCGACCATCGTGACCTTGATTCCCCATGGCTCGGTCTGGGCGTCGATGACATGCTGAAGGGACTGGTTGAGCTGCTCGCGCTCGGACAGCAGGGTGTCGAGGTCGACGCCGCCGACGACCGAGCGAAGCGTTGTCTGCGCGATCTGCAAGGTGGCGTTGTTGTAGCTCTCGACTTCGGTGACGGCCTTGCCGGGATCGATCACCCGGTAGTAGGCGACCGCGGTCACCCGCGCCGGCACGTTGTCGCGGGTGATGGTCTCCTGCGGCGGGACGGTCAGGGTGACCGTGCGCAGGCTGACGCGCACGAGCCGGTCAAGCGATGGCACCAGCAGCACCAGTCCCGGGCCACGCTGCTCCATCAGCCGCCCGAGCCGGAACACCACTCCCCGCTCATACTCGCGCAGGACCCGGACCGAGCTCGACAGGGCGGTCAGACCGAGCACCAGCAGCACCGCCAGCACGACCACGATCGCGGTGATCACAGCAGCTCCCACTTCTCGGCCGGACGCACCGACAGGGTCAGCCCGGTCAGCCGCTCGACCACCACCGAATCGCCGGCGTGAAGCTCGGCGTCCTCGGCGTCCTCCTCGTCCAGCGCCGAGCGGCGGGCGCGCCACAGCGCCCCATCGAGCGCCACGCTGCCGCTGGAATCCGACCAGCTGCGCACGATTGCCATCTGTCCCACGAGTGTCTCGGCGCCGCTCTGGACCCGCCGGCCCCGCACCGCCACGCCCTGCTTGAGTGACAGCGCCAACACGCCCACGCCGGCACCGGCCAGGAGCAGCCCGCCCAGGAGTCCCAGCAGCAGCCCGGCACCCAGGCCGCTGATCGCCAGCACGGCGCCCAAGGCCATCACCACCACGCCGATCCCGCCGGCGATTCCGTGCGCCGGATAGTGCGCCTCGGCCACCGCGACAAGCGCACCGGCCACCAACAGCGCGATACCCAGGCCAGTCATGGGTTAATCGTACGCCTCCGGCCTACCCAGCTGAAAGGCGCGACCGGCTATGCCGCCGCGGCGGCTCGCCGGTGCAGCGGATGGCGAGGACCGGCGCCGGGCCCCAGCCGGGCGACCGCGTCGCGCGCGGTCAGTCTCGCCCCGCACACCGAGCAGATCCGATGATCGTCCATCGTCCCGCCGCAGCCCCGATGCTCGAGCACCACCGGGGGACCGGACGGGGCCGCGTACTTGTCGCCCCATTGCAGCAGGGAGACGATCGTCGGCCACAGATCCAGGCCCTTCTCCGTCAGCCAGTACTCGTAGCGCTCGGGGCGCTCCTGGTAGCGGCGCTTGCGCAGCACGCCGTGCTCGATCAGGCGGGTGAGCCGCGCCTGGAGCACATTGCGCGCGATGCCGAGATCGGCTTGGAGCTCGTCGAAGCGCCGCATGCCCAACATCACGTCGCGGACGATCAGCAGCGACCAGCGCTCGCCGATCACCTCGAGCGCGGCGGCAACGCTGCAGGTCTGGTCGCGGTAGTCATTTCCGAGCACACCGGGCATCTTAGACCCATTGGTTGCATGAAGCAACTCACATCTGTAGAGTGCGTCTCATCATGCAACGCAAGTGGCTCGTGACCTTGATCGTGTGCGCCGGCGTGTTCATGTCGAGCCTCGACCTGTTCATCGTCAACATCGCCTTCCCGAGCATCGAGCGTGACTTCGGCCACACGTCGCTGAGCTCGCTGTCGTGGGTCGTGAGCGGATACTCGATCGTGTTCGCCGCGCTGCTGGTGCCCGCCGGGCGCTGGGCGGACGCGTTCGGGCGCAAACGCGCCTTCCTGCTCGGCCTGGCCGTGTTCGTGCTGGCGAGCGCGGCCTGCGCGGCCGCCCCGTCGGTGGAGTTCCTGATCGCCGCGCGCGTGGTGCAGGCGGCGGGCGGCGCGATGATGCTCCCCACCTCGCTCGGGCTGATCCTGCCCGAGTTCGCGCCCTCCGAACGCCATGCCGCCATTGGCGCGTGGGCCGCAACCGGTGGCATCGCCGCCGCCACCGGGCCTCCGCTCGGCGGCCTGCTCGTTCAGGCCGACTGGCGTCTGGTCTTCCTGGTCAACGTGCCGGTCGGGCTGGCGGGCCTGGTGATGGGATACCGGATCCTGCACGAGCGGCGCGAGCAGGGCGCGCTGCGTCCCGATCTGCTCGGCGCGGTCACCTTCGCGGTGGCGATCGGGGCGCTCGTGCTGGCGATCGTCAAGGGTTCGGATTGGGGTTGGGGTTCGGCCCCGGTGGTCGGCTTGCTGGTGGGAGCCGTAGCGCTGCTGGCGGCGATCTGGCGGCGCTCGGGTCACCACCCCGCGCCGCTGATCGATCCCTCGATGCTGCGTGTGCGCAGCTTCAGCCTCGCGGTCGGGGCCTCCGTCCTGTTCTTCGCCGGCTTCGCCGCGATGCTGCTCAACGGCGTTCTGTTCCTCACCACCGTCTGGCACGAGAGCGTCCTCACCACCGGGCTGATGCTGTTCCCCGGGCCGTTCATGGCCGCAGCGTTCAGCGTCCCCTCGGCCCGGCTCGGAGCCCGAGTCGGTTTTCGGCTCCCGGGGACCGCCGGCGCGCTGCTGTTCTGCGCCGCGTCGGTGTGGTGGATCGCCCGCATCCACGGCACGCCGGCCTACGCCTCGGAGTACCTGCCCGGCATCTTGGTCAGCGGATCCGGGGTCGGCCTGGTGATCCCCACGCTCACCGGCGCCGGAGCTGCCTCCCTCGCTCCGGAGCGCTTTGCCACCGGCGCCGCGGTGCTGACCATGGGTCGTCAGGTCGGCTCGGCGCTGGGGATCGCGATCCTGGTTGCCGTCCTCGGCACCGGCGTCGCGACCCTCTCGAGCTTTGACTCGGCCTGGCTGATCAGCGCTCTCGGCGGGATCTCGGCGGCGGTCGCGCTGGCGGCGCTGGGTCCGGCGGTGCGGGCCCGGACGCCGGCCCCGTTGGTGGCCGAGGCGGCCTCATGAGCGTCGGCGAGCGCACGCGCACGTTCACCTGGGCCGATCCCGCCACGATGGCGCAGGACGGCCTGCGCCTACCCGGGATCGAGTACCTGCGCGCGATCGTGGCCGGCACGCTCGCGCCGCCGCCGGTCGCCGAGCTGCTGGGACTGACGATCGTCGAGGTGCAAACGGGGCGGGCGGTGTTCGCCGTCGACCCGCAGGAGTGGATGTACAACCCCATCGGCAGCGTGCACGGAGGGATCGCCGCCACCATGCTCGATTCATGCATGGGCTGCGCGATCCACACCACGCTCGCGGCCGGGGTGGGATACGCCACCACCGACCTGCACGTCCGCTACATCCGGACGATGACGCAGACCACCGGACGCGTGCTCGCCGAGGGCCGGGTGATTCACGCCGGGCGCCGGACCGCCACGGCCGACGCGCGCCTGTTCGTGGAGCGCGACGGCAGCCTGATCGCTCACGCCACCACCGGCTGCGCGATCCTCCCATAGCTACCCGGGACCGCGTCTCGGCCGAACGGCCCGGACCCGGGAGGCTGGCGATCAACGGTACGCTGACGCTGTGCTGGGGGGTGCCGAACTGGTGGCGTTCGTGGCGAGCCGTGATCTCGCCGCGTCCGCCCGTTTCTACGGTGACGTGCTGGGGCTCGAGCTGATCGAATCGAGCCCGTTCGCCAATGCCTACGACGTGAACGGCACGCAGTTGCGGGTGACCCGCGTGGAGCACCCCGTGGCGGCGCCCTACACGGTCCTGGGTTGGCGGGTCGACGACATCGGCGAGTCCATCCGCGCACTACGCCGGGCCGGGGTGGAGTTCAAGCGTTACCAAGGCCTGACCCAGGATGAGAACGACGTGTGGATGGCACCGTCGGGATCGCGCATCGCATGGTTCAGCGATCCCGACGGCAACACGCTCTCACTCCAGCAGGCGCCCTCGCCGTCCTGAACGCGCATGAACGACGCCCGGCGACGGAACACGGCGCTCCTGGTAGCGAGCTGCTTCTTCATGGAGAACTTCGACGGCACCATCGTCACCACCGCGGCGCCGCGGATCGGCCGAGCGCTGCACGTGCCATCGACCTCGGTGGGGCTGGTGATCGCTGCCTACCTGATCACCCTCGCGGTGCTGATCCCGCTCAGCGGCTGGTTGGCCGCCCGGTGGGGCGCGCGCCGCGTGTTCATCGCCGCGATCGTCATCTTCACCCTCTCGTCGCTGGCCTGTGCGCTGAGCTCCAACCTCGCCGAGCTGGTGGCGTTCCGCGTGGTCCAGGGTGCCGGCGGCGCGATGATGGTGCCGGTCGGGCGGCTGGTGGTGCTGGCCGAGACCGCCAAGGCCGAACTGCTCAAGGTGATGTCGCTGCTCGTCTGGCCGGGCCTGGTGGCCCCGGTGATCGCCCCCCTGGCCGGAGGCTTGATCACCACCTACGCCAGCTGGCGCTGGCTGTTCTTGATCAACATCCCCCTCGGCGTGCTCGCCGTGGGGACCGCCTGGCGGCTGATCAGGCCGGTCCCGACGCCGCCCCCGTCGTCGCTGGATTGGGTCGGAGTGATCCTCAGCTGCACTGGACTGGCCGCCCTCACCTACACCTCGTACCTGCTCTCGGCGGCGACCATCGCGTGGTCGCTGGTGGTCCCGCTCGGCGCGGCCTCGGTGGTCATCCTGGGCGTGGCGGCGTGGCACCTGCTGCGCGCTCGCGCGCCGCTGGTGAACCTGCGCACGCTGCGCGTGCCGACCTTTGGAGCCGCCGTCGGCGGCGGCTCGATGTTCTGGGCGACCGTGTCGGCGGTTCCGTTCCTGCTCACGCTGCTGTTCCAGAACCGCTTTGGCTGGAGCCCGGTCAAGTCCGGCGCGGTGGTGCTGTTCGTGTTCATCGGCAACATCGCGATCAAACCCGCCACCACGCCCCTCCTGCGGCGGTTCGGCTTCCGCCGGGTGCTCCTGGTGGCGACCTCCGGCGCGGCCGCCACGATGGTCGCCGCTGCGCTCTTCACCTCCGCCACCCCGCTGGCGCTGATCGCGGCGGTTTCCCTGCTCAGCGGAGTCGGCCGGTCAACCGGTTTGACGTGTTATTCCACGATCGGCTTCAGTGACGTCCCGCCTGACCAGCTCAGCGATGCCAACACGCTCCAGGCCACCGCCCAGCAGCTGGCAGTCGGACTCGGGGTCCCGCTGGCCGCGGTCGCCCTGCGCGCCGGGGGCGTGCTGCGTCACCTATTACCCGGTGACGTCTACGGCCAGGACCCGTATGCGGCCGCCTTCCTGCTGCTCGCGGTCATCACGTTGGGCGCGACGGCGGCGGCGGTCCGGCTGCGCCCCGAGGCGGGTGCGTCGGTGACCGCGGCGCGCACCGCCGAGCCGGTGGTCACAGATTGAGTGAGTGACGTTCAGAGGTGGGTAGGTTGATCTCGGCGTCCAACGCGCCATGATGCAGGGAGACCGACTACGTCCCGGAGGCTGCCCGATGAACCACGACGAGCTACATCAACTTGCCCAGCGCCTGCGGATCGACTCGATCCGGGCGGCGGCGGCCGCCAACTCGGGACACCCGACCTCCTCGATGTCCGCGGCCGACCTGATGGCAGTCCTGATGGGGAAGTACCTGCGCTACGACTACGACCAGCCCGAGAACCCGAACAACGACCACCTGATCTTCTCCAAGGGCCATGCCTCGCCCCTGGTCTACGCCATGTTCCGGGCGGCCGGGGCGATCACCGACGAGGAGCTGCTGACGTTTCGCCAGTTCGGCTCCCGCCTCGAGGGTCACCCCACCCCGGTGCTGCCGTGGGTTGACGTGGCCACCGGCTCGCTCGGCCAGGGCCTTCCGATCTCGACGGGGATCGCGCTGTGCGCGCGCGCGCTCGATCGCCTGCCCTACCGCGTGTGGTGCCTGTGTGGCGACTCCGAGATGGCCGAGGGGTCGATCTGGGAGGCGGTCGATCACGCCGGCGTGGAAGGGCTGGACAACCTCGTCGCGATCATCGACGTCAATCGCCTGGGTCAGCGCGGGGAGACGATGCACGGCTGGGACCTGAACTCCTACGCCGGACGCGCCCAGGCCAGCGGCTGGCACACGATCGAGATCGACGGTCACGACGTGGCCGAGATCGACCGTGCGTACGCCGAGGCGGAAGCGACCTCCGGCCAGCCGACCATGGTCATCGCCCGGACCATCAAGGGCTACGGCGCCACCGAGACGGCCAACGTCGAGGGTAAGCACGGGCAGCCGCTCAAGGATCCCGAGAAGGCCATCCACGAGCTCGGCGACGTCCCGCCGATCCATGTCGACGTCGCCAAGCCCGAGTCCCACGGAACCCCCCACAGGTTCGAGGCCAACCCCTCCGCCCCGTTGCCGCGGTACGAGCTGGACGGCGACCCGGTCCCGACGCGCAAGGCCTTTGGCGAAGGTCTCGCCGCAGTCATGCGCCGCCGCGGCGACGTGACCGCGATCGACGGCGAGGTCGGCAACTCGACCCACCTCGAGGAAGTCATCAAGGACACCCCGGACCGCTACTTCGAGGCCTATATCGCCGAGCAGATGATGATCGCCACTGCGGTTGGCTTCCAGGTCCGCGGTTGGACCCCGTTCGCGGCCACATTCGCAGCCTTTCTCTCCCGGGCGTATGACTTCGTGCGCATGGGCGTCATCTCCCAGGCCAAGCTGTGCATCAATGGCTCGCACGCCGGCGTCTCCATCGGCGAGGACGGCCCCTCGCAGATGGCGCTCGAGGATCTGGCCGAGTTCCGCGCGCTCGGCGGCTCAGTGGTGCTCTATCCGTCCGATCCCAACCAGACCGCGAAGCTGGTGGCCGCAATGGCCGACTTCGACGGGATCTCCTACCTGCGCTCGACGCGCTCGGGCTTCCCGACCCTGTACGGCCCCGACGAGGAATTCAGGATCGGCGGCTCCCGGGTGGTGCGCGAGTCCGACGAGGACCAGGTCACGCTGATCGGCGCCGGCGTCACCCTCCACGAGGCGATCAAGGCCGCCGACATGCTCGCCGAGGAGGGTGTCAACGCACGGGTGATCGACCTCTACTCGGTCAAGCCGCTCGATGTGGAGACGCTCGCCGCTGCCTCCAGCGCCACCGGCGGGCGGCTGATCGTCGCCGAGGACCACTGGCCTGAAGGTGGGATCGGCGACGCCGTGCTGAGCTCCTTCGCCGACAGCGACGAGCGCCCCCGGGTGGTCAAGCTCGGCGTCAGCCACCTGCCCGGATCGGGCAAGATGGCCGAGCTGCTCGCCGATGTGGGAATCGACGCCGACCACATCGCCACCGCGGCGCGGCGCCTGGTCGAGCTGGGCCCGCAGATCGGCGCCAAGGCCACCAGCGCCGGCTAGTCGTCGGACCCGAGGAGGTAGTTCCCGTTCAGCTCGGGGGTAGGCCCGGCCGTCAGGGGTGCCGCCGCAGTCCGCGAAGCACGGCGTCCGCGTCGCGATGGTTGGCGCGGATCCCGATCCCGACGAGATCGAGCTGCTCGGTTGCCACCGCACGGACGGCAGCGCGGTTCTCTGCGTCGCTTCCGGTCGAGAACATCTGCATCGTGTAGATGGCCAGCGGCACCCCGCGACCTGCCGCTCGGTCTCGCGCTCGTCGCAAGTGGCTCGCGGAGGCCTCGAAGACGAGCAACGGCTGGACGAGCAGGGGCAGGTACGCGACGCCGTCGGCGTCCCGATAGGCCTCGCCGATCGCCTCGGGCTCTGCTGCTCCGACGATGCCGCTGACGAGGAATGCGGTGACGTTCAGGCGCTGCCACGGCGCCAGGTCATCACGCACGACCACCGCCGCCTTGGTGGGAAAATCGCTGACGGCCATGCCGAGGGTGATACCAGACGTGCGAGCAATATCCCTCAAGTCCGGCCGCCGGCCTGCCCGAGGTGATGAGCGTCTTCGTCGTGTCCGGAGGCAGTGACTTCCTCCTGCACGTCGGCGTCCCGGACACCGATGCGCCGTACGCCTTCGTCATCGACCGCCTCACCCAACGGCCCGAGGTCGCCGACGTCAACACCTCCGTGGTGTACGAGCATCTGCGGCGGCCGGTGCTCGAAGCGCTGATCCCCGCCAGACTCGTAGGCCGCTACGCCGCCGTGGGGCGCAGGCCATCCAGCGCGGCCTGCAGGATCGGCTCGACGTAGCGGGCGTCGCCGCCGACCTTGGCGACGGCGATGGTCAGGTCGAGGATCTGCTCGAGCGTCAGGTCGTCACGGATCTCGTGCGTGGCCTGCGCGGCGGCGAGGAGCGGCTCGCCGGCGGCGAGCACGCGTGCGCGGTTGCTCTCGAAGACGGGATCATCGCCGGCCACGTGCTCGAGCAGCGCCGAGGCGATATGGCGCTTGCTGGTGAAGTAGTCGAAGAACCGGCGCAGCCAGGCGGCGAAGCGAATCCCGGGCGTCTGGCCCTCGACGGTCTCGGTGGCCGCGCAGAGCGCGTCGACCTCGTCGGCGTAGAGCGCCTCGAGCAGCTCGCGGCGCCCGGGGAAGTTGCGGTACAGCGTCGCCATGCCGACGCCGGCGCGGCGTGAGATCTCGGCCATCGACACGTCGGCGCCCGACTCGCCGAATGCCTCGCGTGCCGCCAGGAGGATCTTGTCGCGATTGCGTTGCGCGTCGGCGCGCCGTCGGGGTGTTGAGGGTTCTGCCATGACAGAAGTGAGAAGGGTGTCCGGTTATGCGATACAGTGATGCGGACAGCCTATCCGCTCTCTGTCGAGTAAGGAGCAACACTTCCATGTGCCAGCCAACAATCTCGGTTCGGCCCGTCACGCTTCCGGCGCCGGGCGCTCGCGACGCCCAGCCGCTGGGCCGCCTCGAGTCGCGATGAGCGGCGCGCCCCTGGGCCCACCGCGGTTCGGCATCGCCACCGCGCCGCAGCAGGTCGACTACCGAGACGTGCTGCGCGTCTGGCGCGAGGCCGACGCGATCCCCGAGATCGAGCACGCCTGGCTCTTCGATCACCTCATGCCGATCGGCGGCGACCCGGATGGCCCGATCTACGAGGGCTGGACGCTGCTCTCGGCCCTCGCCGCCCAGACCGAGCGGCTGCGCCTCGGCGTGCTCGTCACGAGCAACCGCTTCCGGCCTCCGGCGATGCTGGCCAAGATCGCGACGACCGTGGACGTCGTCTCCGGCGGACGGCTTGACTTCGGCATCGGCGCCGGCTCACGACCCGGCCATCCGATCGCCCGCCGCGAGTACGAAGCCCACGGTCTGCCCTTCCACGACTTCACGCACTCCGTGGAGGCTCTCGCCGAGGCTTGCGCGGTGATCAGGCGGCTGTGGACCGCGACCGAGCCGTTCGACTTCGATGGGAAGCATCTGCGCCTGACCGGCGCGTTCGGCAACCCCAAACCGGTCCAGCGGCCCCACCCGCCGATCGTGATCGGCGGCCGCACCTCGCCCCTGCTCCGAGTCGTCGCCGAGCACGCCGACCTCTGGAACATCCCCGGGGGCGACATCGACGACGCCATCCGCCGCAGCGCGCTCCTCGACCACTACTGCGCCGAGATCGGCCGCGACCCAGCCTCGATCGCCCGCTCGATCCACCTACCGGTCTCCTACGACGAGCCCGCCGTCACGCGGGCAGCGATCGCGCGCGCGATCGACGCCGGGTTCATGCACATCGTCCTTGGCCTGCCGTCCCCGTATCCCGCCGGCGTCGCACGCTGGGTCGCCGACGAGATCATCAACCCCACCACCGATTAGCCGCCTACGCCTCCTCGGGCGCGAGTCGCCCGACCGGCTGCTGGGCCGCTGAGATGGCCGCGCTCGCCCGCTTATCCGAGGGGGCGGTAGCGGAGGAGGACGACGCCGTTTGCGAATCGGCGCTCGTCGGTGAGCTCGAAGCTGGTGCGAGTGTCGGTCGGCAGCGCGGGCTTGCCCTTTCCCAGGGTCATGGGCCAGACGAACAGTTGGCACTCGTCGATCAGTCCGGCTGTGAACGCTTGTGCTGCGAGGTTCGCGCCGCCGATGGTGATGTCGCTGCTGGCAGCGGTTTTGAGTTGCTGCACCTCGGTGGGGTCGAAGTGGCGTTCAAGCCGCGTCTGCGCGGTTGACACCGCGGCGAGGGTTTTGGAGTAGACGACCTTGCTCGCCGCTTGCCACGCGGTCGCGAAGTCGGCGGTCAGCTTGGACTGCGAGGCGAGCGCGGGGTTGGTCTCCCAGACAGCCATCGTCTCGTACAGGCGCCGTCCGTAGATGAAGGTGCCCGCGGACCGCAGGATGTCGGTGGTGCATGCGAACACGTCGTCGTCGGGGGCGTAGAGGTCGAAGCTGCCGTGTTCGTCCTCGATGTACCCATCAAGCGAGACGTTCGTGACGTAGATCAGCTTGCCCATGTCGCTCCATCTCGATGTTCGGCCGCAGTGGCCGGGTCGGTTGTCAGTCCTTGCCGGGTGCTTGCAGGCTCCACGGCCGGCCGTCGGGGTCGCGGACGATCATCTCCCGGGTGCCCCAATGGGTGTCCTCGAAGGGCGTGACCGTGTCGAGGGCAGGATCGGGCTCGAACGCGTCCGCATCGGCGACCTTGAATGCGATCCTCATTCCGAGCGCTTGCGTTTCCGGGACCTCGGCGATGAAGATCCATGGGCCGTCACCGTTGCGCAATTGCCCGGAGTTGTGGTCGGTCTCGAACTCGAGCTCGTATCCCAGCGCTTGGAAGAACTTGGCCGCCTTGCCCCAGTTGTGGGTCTCCAGGAACAGCGCGTCGATTCCCTCAGTCGGCATGTCAGGTCTCCTTTTCAGACGGTTGTTGGTGCACTCGGGGGTCGTCGAGATAGGCGCGCAGCGCCTCGGCGACCAACGCGGACAGGGACAGTTCCGCCTCGATCGCCCGGTGCTTGACCTGCCGGATCAGTTCGACCGGCAAATAGACGTTGAACTGCTTGACGTCCGCGTTCCCCATCGATCCGATGCTAGCATACTAGGTTAGTAGCAGCTCGTCAGGCCGACCACAGGCGAGCTCCGGTGGCGAGGCATGCCCTGATCCTCGAGGAACGGATGTCACCTCGGAGGGGTGACGTCGGGCCCTGAGATTCGCTCCGTTCGGACCTCCTGACCCGGGAGACCCTCTGCGATGCTGCCCACCTCCAGTCCGACCGCGGAGACGAAGCATGCAGACCTATCACTACGTCAGTCAGTCGGGACACGGGGCGATCGTGCTCGAGGAGGCTCCGATGCCCGAGCCGGGACGGGGAGAAGTCCGCGTTCGTGTCGAGGCGGTGAGCCTCAATTACCGGGATCTGGTCATGCTCGACACCAGGGCTGGGGTCGGGGAGCTGAACGGCCGCATCCCATTGTCAGACGGAGCCGGCGTCGTTGACGCCGCCGGCCCTGGCGCCGGACGGCATCCGGTCGGTACGCGCGTCGTCGCGTCATTCTTCCGCGACTGGCTGACGGGGCGGTTCCGCACCGCGTACCTGGAAGGCGAGATGGGTGGCGTTCACACCGACGGTGTCCTCGCGCAGTACATCGTGCTGCCAGAGACTTCCCTTCTCGAGATCCCCGAGCATCTCTCCTTCGCGGAGGCCGCCGCCCTGCCGTGCGCGGCGGTGACGGCGTGGAATGGTCTGTTCGCGCGGGCGGGAATGAAGCCCGGTGACACTGTGGTCGTCCAGGGGACGGGCGGCGTGGCGCTGTTCGGCCTGCAGTTCGCAGTCGCAGTGGGAGCCGAAGTGATCCTGCTGTCGTCCTCCAACGAGAAGCTCGCGCGGGCAAAGGCGATGGGCGCATCGGTGCTCATCAATTACAAGGAGCAAGCGGACTGGGATGTGGCGGTGACCGAGGCGACGGACGGCCGGGGCGCAGATCTCATCATGGAGGTCGGCGGACCCGGGACCTACGACCGCTCAGTGCGGTCGGTGGCTGCGGGCGGGACGATCATCCAGATCGGCGTGCTGACCGGCTTTGAGCGCACACCCGAGATAAGGCGGATCACGTGGCTCAACGCCAACATCATGGGACTCACGTGCGGCCCGGCAGAGCACCTCGAGGCGGTCATGGCATTCCTCGGGGAGCACGGAATCGAGCCTGTGATCGATCGCACGTTCGCGTTCGACGAGGCGGAGCAGGCGCTCGAGTACCTTCGCAGCGGCGCGCATTTCGGCAAGATCGTGGTCGGTCTCTGACCGAAGGACGATCGGCGGACGGTTCAGCTCGGCGGACTCCGAAGGCGGAGCGATCAGGCGGGCTGCAGCGTCCGACTCGCCATCGGATTGGCGTCGAGACCGCGCAGCAGATCGAGGATCTTGACCGCGAGCATCAGGTCGAAGCGCACGTTGGCGTCGGCGAGGTCGCACTCGAGCAGTTCGTGGATGCGCCGTAGGCGGTACTTCATCGTGCTCTGGTGCACGTGGCAGCGTTCGGCCGCGCGGCGGAGCCGGCCGCCCTCGTTGAGGTACACCCGCAGCGTTGCGAGCAGTTCGCCGCGGCGCTCCCGGTCATGCTCGGCCAACGGGCCGAGCTGCAGCTCAACCAGAGAGGTCAACTCGGTCCGGCTGAGCCCGTTGAGGACGAACCGCAGTGACCCGAGCTCCTCATGGCGGACCGTGTTGGTCCCGGTCCCGCTCGTCGCCAGCTGCAGCGCCGCCTGCGCCTGGACCAAGCCACACGCGAAGTCGGTGACGGTTGAGCTCACCCCGATCCGGATCGCCGTTCCCAGCCCGCGAGCGACGCGATCGAGATGGCGCAGCTTCGCGTCAAGGACCCCTGGGGGCTCGTCGCAGACCGCGACCGCCAGGCGAGCCTCCTGCATGCAGCACATCGAGTGCTCGCCCGTGATCGCCCGCCGCCGTGCGGCGGCCACAATCTCCGACCACGCAGAGCTCTCATCGATGTCCAGCAATACGACGTGCCAACCGCGAGTGAGATCGAAGCCCGAGTGATGTGCCCGTTGCACGAGCCTCGGCGGGATGGTGAGACCGGCTTCGATCAGCTCGGTCAGCAGATCGGCTTCGAAGCTCCAACGGGCTTCGAGCGCCGCGCGTTCCCGGACCAGCTCGATCCCAATGATCCGTGCCGCGTACACGAGGCAATCGGCGAGCTCGGCACTCGCAAGCTCCACCGGAATGTCGGACTGCAGTCGGCCGAGAACCTCGGTCCCCGGAACGATCGGATACCCGAGCGCGTGCTCATCGACGGCCTCCTCGGCGCCGAGGACAGACACGCGACACGCGAGCGTCGCCTGCAGCGCGACGAGCAGCTCCTCGCGCTGGGCACCGACCGCCACTAGCCTCTCAAACTCGCTCTTCAGGCGAGCGCACAGATCCTGTTGCCCTGACACCGGATTTCTCCTCCGAATCGAGTCAAGCGATTCTCCACCCCTACTCGTCACCTGTCAAGTAAGAATCGGCAGGAGTCAACTAGCGCCCGCGAGTGCCGCTGATCCGGCGTCTCAGAACACAATCAGGAACCGGCCGCGCACACCGCCCTGCGCCTGCCGGCGGTGTGCGTCCGCGGCCTCCTCGGGCGTGAAGGTTCCGGCCACGGTGACGGGCAAGTCTCCCGCGGCCGCCAGCGCTGCAAGTTCCGCGAGCGCATCCGTGTCCGCGAGACGCCGGGCGACCGAGACGTTGTGTCTGACGATGCCGCGTTCGGTCTGGTCCTGCTGGTTGCGAACGACGGCCCAACCACCTCCATCACGGATCGCTGCGAGGATCGGCGGTCCGATCAGTGCCGTGTCGAGCACCGCATCGACGCCGTCCGGCGCGAGCTCCCGGATCCGTGCCACGACCCCGTCGCCCCGTTCGACCGCGTGATCCGCGCCGAGCGCGAGCAGCCGTTCGCGTTCCGCGGACGGCGCATCCGCGATCACGCACAGACCGCGCTGCTTGGCGAGCACGATCGCGAGCCCGGCGAGCCACCCGGTACCGCCCGTGATCGCCAACGTCCCATCCGCGGCGACCTCGAGCATGTCGAGCGCTTCGATCGCCGTCAGGCCGTTCATCGGAAGGGTCGCCGCCTCGTGAGTGGAGATCCCCTCGGGGACGGGCACTGCCGACGCAGCGCGAACGACCAGGATCTCGCTCTGGGCGCCGCCGTCCGCCCGCACCGGTGAGACGGCTGCCATCACCCGGTCACCGGGGGCGAGGTGGGTGACGGCATCGCCAACGGCCTCCACGGTGCCGGCCGCGTCCATTCCAGGCACGTAGGGCGGTTCGAACTCGGCCAGCAGTGCCGCGCGTGCGCCCGCCCGGAAGACCAGATCGGTTGGGTTGACGGCGGCCGCCTGCACCCGGATGCGAACCTCGTCGGCCTCGACGCTGGGAACGTCCCGTTCGACGACTGTGAGCACGTCCGGCCCCCCGAAATCGAACAGACCGACGGCACGGGCTGAGTCAGCGGTCATGGGTGGGGGCCTCTCTGGTCGTGATTCCGGTGGGCGGGAGCTGCAGGAGGCAATGGTGGCGGGGGAAGCCGGTGGCCGGCATGCCCGGAGGTGATGAACGTGCCGTCTGATCGCTGTCCGGCGCGGACAGGGGCTGGCCGCCGATTTGGTCCGTGGCAACTGTCGCCGCGCGACGGGGGCGCGAGCTTAGATAGAGCCTGGGCCGCAGCCCACTTGACCGCGAGAGGGAGTGAGAACAGTTGCGACTAGTGACCTACACCGTGAACGGAGCGGATGGCGCTCGTGTTGGCGAGAGTGTTGGGGACAGCGTCAAAGAGCTCGCTGCGCATTCGATGATCGCCTGGCTGGGCGGCGAGGGCCGGTCGCAGACGGGCGTCGAGCACGCGATCGACGAGGTCACGCTGCTCGCGCCGGTGCCCGAGCCGCCGGCGTTCCGAGACTTCCTGACCTACAGGGGACATGCGACCCGCGCCCGGCGTGCGCTCAGCGGCCCGCCTGACTTCGAGGTCTCCGACTACTGGTACCAGGGACCGGCGTTCTACTTCGGCAACGCGGCAGCGATCATCGGCCCGGGCGGGGTGGTGCGGCGTCCGAAGAACGTCGAGTGGCTCGACTTCGAGCTCGAGCTTGCGGCGATCGTCGGCGGCAACGGGGAGATCGCGGGATTCACGATCCTCAACGACTGGAGCGGACGGGACATGCAGATGCGCGAGGGGACGATCGGCCTCGGCGTGCACAAGTCCAAGGACTTCGGCACGAGCCTCGGGCCCTGCCTCGTCACGCCCGACGAGCTTCCCTACACGGACGGGAGGCTGGCCGTCACCGGGCGTGTCGAGGTCAATGGCGAGGTCGTGACCGAGGTCTCGAGCGACCTGCAGCACTACAGCTTCGAGGAGATGCGCGCAACCGCCGCGCGCAACACCCGGCTGCGGCCCGGCGACGTGCTGGCAAGCGGCACGCTCGATCGTGGCTGCATCGCCGAGATGGGACCGCCGGCCGAGCAGCGCTGGCTGCAGCCGGGGGACACCGTGAGCCTGATCGTCGACGGCCTCGGCGAGTTGCAGAACACGATCGAGCAGTCCGACAACTAGAGCGAGAGGCACAGGAGATCACTCATGCGCAGCACCGAACGTATCCTGACCACACACACCGGAAGCCTTCCCAAGCCGGACGACCTCGTGCGGCTGCTGTGGGCGCAGAACGAGGGTGAAGACCTCGACGAGGCGGCGCTTGAGGCGCGCATCTCGCAGACGGTCAAGGACCTCGTCGCACAACAGGCGGAGGTTGGGATCGACGTCGTCTCCGACGGCGAGACGAGTAAGCCGGGCTTCAGCACCTACATCTACGAGCGCTACACCGGCTTCGGAGAGGTGGTCGACCGGCTCACCGTCGCGAAGGATTTCGTGGACTACCCGGAGCTGGCCGTCGCGATGCTCGATGACGAGGGCGCGCAACACGTGAGGATGCGTGAGTGCGAGGGCCCGATCGAGCTGAAGGACCCTGAACCGGTTAAGCGTGACATCGCCAACCTCGCCGCGGCGCCTCGGTGACAAGCCGCGCTGAGATGGCGTTCCTCAACGCGCCGACGGCCGGACAGATCACGTTCAACAATCCGAACGCGTACTACGGATCGCATGAGGAATACCTGCACGCCGCCGCCGATGCGCTGAGGTACGAGTACAAGGCGATCATCGACGCCGGCTTCAATCTGCAGCTCGACTCACCGGATCTGGCGATGGTCGGCCACTACCAGTTCGGCCAGGGCGTCGGTGAGCACATCCCGCACGTGATCGCGGCGATCGAGGCGCTCAACCACTCGATCGAAGGGCTGCCGGCCGATCGCATCCGCCTGCACCTCTGCTGGGGCAACTACGCCGGCGCGCACAACCATGACGTGCCGCTGCGCCAGCTGATCGAGTATGCGTTCAGGGCGAACGTCGAGACGATCTCGTTCGAGGGAGCGAACCCGGCGCACGAGTATGAGTGGGAGCTGTTCAAGGACGTGAAGCTGCCTGACGACAAGGTTCTGATGCCGGGCATGATCGATGTCTGCAATCCGCGGATCGAACATCCGCGCCTGATCGCGCAGCGGCTACTGCGCTACGCCGAGATCGTCGGTCGCGAGCAGGTGATCGCCGGCACCGATTGCGGGTTCTCGACGTTCGCCGGTTGGCACAACGTCCCGCCGAGTGTCTGCTGGGGCAAGCTCCGCTCGCTCACGCAGGGCGCGGAGCTCGCTTCTCGTGAGCTCTGGTAGAGGGGGGTTATGCTCGCAGTCGGCCGTGTCAACACCTGAACGCCCAAGCACAGCGGCGCTGCCTGTCTCCCGACGGGCGCGCCGCAGGCAGGAGGCGCGGCGCGTCGGTGATGTCAACGAGGCGGCGCTGCTCGAGGTGGCCCGCGTTCTCGTGGAACAGGGCGTCTTTCAGACGACGCCGATCGGGCAGATCGCCGAGCGGGCGAACATCTCCCGCCAGGGGTTCTACTTCTACTTCAACTCAAAGGACGAGCTGCTGGCGCAGCTCGTCACCGACACCCTGCTGTCGAGCCAGGTTTGGCGCGCGACGATGTACCTCGAGGGGTCGGACGATCCGGCCGCCGCCGCGCGCGAACGGATCGTGGTCAACCTGGGCGCTTACCGGCAGAACGGGGAACTGTTCCGGGCAGCGATCGAGATGGGACCCCGAGCCCCCGCCGTGATGGAGCGCTGGATTGCGCTGGTCGACGAGACCGCTGAGTTCCTCACCACCCAGACGGTGCAGGCCACGACGATCGAGGCCCTGCGCGACCGCGATGCCGCCCGCAGCGCGATCGTCGCGCTGATCTGGATGATCGAGCGCAATACGTATATGCACGTCGTCCGCGGTCAAGGCGACGAGAGCGACGAGGTGTTTGCCGATCGCCTCACCGATCTCTACGTCCGCGCGCTCGGGATCGGCTAGCCGCCGGCGGCCGCGCGGGCGTGCTCGCGCAGGACGTTCTTCTGGATCTTGCCGGTCGAGGTCTTCGGAAGCTCATCGACGAACGCGACCGTCCCGGGTGCCTTGTAGTGGGCGATCTGCGAGCGAACGTGGTCGATCAGCTCGGTCTCGGTGCACTCGCAGCCGGGCTTGAGCACGACGAACGCCTTCGGTCGCTCGCCCCAGCGATCGTCCTGCACGCCGACCACCGCCACCTCGAGGACGTGGTCGTGCGTCACCAGGGCCTGCTCGACCTCGATCGTCGAGATGTTCTCCCCGCCTGAGATGACGATGTCCTTGGCGCGGTCGCGCAGCTCCACGTATCCGTCCGGGTGCATGACGCCGAGATCTCCGGAGTGAAACCACCCCCCACGGAACGCCTCGGCGGTGGCGTCCGGATCCCGGAAGTAGCCGGCCATGACATTGTTGCCGCGCATCACGATCTCACCGAGGGTCGCCCCGTCGGCAGGGACGTCGTGCATCTCCTCATCGACAACCCGGAGTCGCTCCGCCTGGATCATGCCGACACCCTGGCGGGCCAGCAGTAGGGCGCGGGCCGGGCCGTCGAGCTCCTCCCAGCCCTCCTGATATTCACACACGGAGTACGGGCCGTAGACCTCGGTCAATCCGTACACATGGATGATCCGGGCACCGAGGCGTTCGAGCTCGCCGATCGTCGTGGGGCTCGGCGGTGCGCCGGCGGTCGTGACCGTGAGCGGCTGCTCGAGGCGGTGCGCGCCGGAGCTGTTGGCGAGCATCGTCAGCACCGTCGGCGCACCGTTCAGATGGGTGACGGACTCACGCTCCAGCAGCTCCCAGATGTCGTCGGCGCGGACCGCTCGCAGGCAGACATGCCGACCCGCGATGGCGGTCAGCGCCCATGGCGTGCACCACCCGTTGCAGTGGAACATCGGCAGCGTCCACAGGTACACGGAGTCCTGAGAGTGCTCAGAGTGCAGCAGCTCGCCGAGCGCGTTCAGGTACGCGCCGCGGTGGGTGTAAACGACACCCTTCGGCCGCCCGGTCGTCCCGGACGTGTAGTTGATCGTGATCGGAGAGCGCTCGTCGTCGACGGTCCATGGGAGCGGCTCGCCGTTTCCGGCGGCGAGCAGTGCCTCATACGCCGTTCCGATCAGCTCGCCTGGTTCAGCTGGATCGGGGACGGTGACGACCGTCTCCGGCAGTGACCGCGCCGGTGGCAACGACGCCGCCAGCACGGATTCGACGACCAGGATCCGCGCACCTGAGTGGTCGAGGATGTAGCGGATCTCCTCAGGCGCGAGCCGGGTGTTGATCGCGACCAGCACGCCGCCGGCGAGTGGCACGGCAAAGTGCGCGATCAACAGCTCTGGCACGTTGCGGCAGAGGTACGCGACGCGGTCACCGGGGCGGAGCCCGTGGGCAATCAGTGCCCGGGCAAGGCGCGTGGCCTCATCGGCGAACGCGCGATAGGTGATTCGCCGGTCGTCGTGAACGATCCCCACCTTCTCCGGATGCACCTCGGCACTGCGCTCGAGAAAGCGCAGCGGCGTCAGCTCGCTGGTTGTGACGGCGGCGTTCACAGGGGCTTCAGCTGTGCGGCCAGAAGGTGCTTCTGGATCTTGCCGACAGGTGTGCGAGGCAGCGTCTCGCAGAACACGAACCGGCCGGGAACGCGGAACTTAGCCAGACGCTCGGCACACCAGCTGTGGAGCTCATCGGCATCGCCCGGCCCGGCGCTCACCACGAACGCGACGATCGCCTCATCGCGCACGGGGTCCGGGACACCCATGACGGCGACCTCGCGAACGGACGGATGGTTGGCGAGTACCGATTCGATCTCACTGGCGGCGACGTTCTCGCCGCCGCGCTTGATCATGTCCTTGCTGCGGTCGACGAACGTGAACCAGCCGCCGCGATCGACCCGGACGATGTCCCCGGTGCGCAGCCAGCCGTTGCGCAGCGCGGCGTCGGTCGCGACCGGGTCGTTGACGTATCCGGGGGTCAGCGTTGTCCCCGGCAGGCCGCCGACCAGCAGCTCACCTGGCTCGCCGATCGCCGCGTCAGAGCCGTCGTCACGGACGACGCTGCACGTGTAGCCGAGGGTCACCCGGCCGAGCGTGGAGTGATCGCGCTCCCCCCACAGCGGATTCATCAACGGCGGGCCGATCGTCTCGGTCATGCCGTACTGCTGCATCAGCGGCGCCCCGATCCGCTCGTCCCACTCCGCGAGCTCGGTCGCTGTCAAGTTCTGAGCGAACAGGACCAGCCGGAGTGAGTGGTCGCGCCAGTGCGGCTGTTGCTCCTGCAGCAGGATCATCCGGATCGGGGCGGCGAACAGGCTGCCAACCGTGGCACGGTGGGCGATGCACCGACCGATGTAGCGGCTGGCACTGAACCGGGACAGCAGGATCAGAGTCGCGCCCGCCTGCAGCGCCCCCATCGTGGAGTAGTACTGGGCGTTGGCGTGGAATAGCGGCAGCGTGACGATCAGCCGGTCGGCAGGGGAGAGGCCGTACCCCTTGACGACGACCTCGCCGGACCAGAGATAGTTGGCGTGCGTCACGATCACACCCTTGGGGTTGGATGTGGTGCCCGAGGTGTAGATCACCCCGAGCTCATCAAGGGGATGAACGGTGACCCCGTCGTAGGCAGCGGTTCCCGTGGTCGAGAAGATCTCGTCACGGTCACAGCACCACACCTCGGTGCCCCCGTCGAGCTGAGCGGACGCCTGCACGACCACCGACTCGAGTCTGGCCTCGGTGATACTCAGACGCGTTCCCGCGTGCCCGACGATGTAGGCGAGCTCATCGGCGCTCGATGCCGTGTTCGTCGGAACGATGCTCGCGCCGATCAGCGCTGCGGCGAACCACAGGAACAAGAACTCCGGACGGTTGGAGAGGTGGAGGTGGATCCGGTCGCCGTGGCCGATTCCAGCCTCGGCAAGACGCGCAGCAGCCTGTTCGCTGCGCTGAAGCGTCGCCGCCCAGCTGAAGCGGTCCACGTCGCCGTCGCCGTCCTCGTAGATCAGGAACTCGCGCCCGGGGTGGCTCGTAACGCCGGCCCGCAGAAGATCTCGGACGGTGCGGCCGTGCACAGGCGTGAATAGGTGCGACGTGTCGGTCGCTGTACGTTCTTGGATGTTCTCGTCGGACGCTGGTCCCCCGAGCATCTTCGGTCTCTCCGCTCTTCGAGCTGTACGCAGTCGGCGCTCACGGCGTCTGCGTGGCAACGCCTGTGGTCAAACGTATCTGCGCCTCTGCAGGGTCGGGCGGGCCGAAGGGGACCAACTTCGACGCGCGGATTCGTCCTCCTCAGTCCTTCGTCTCGTCGGGACGCACCCGCGGGCCTGAGTTGGGCCGATTGAGACGACACTCGGTCGGCTATGCTCGCCGCTGGCAGGCAGTCGTGCTGCCGGAGGAGAGGAGAGATCATGGCAGTGACCAGAAAGCCCCATTCTGGGTCCGATGTCCGGGCGTTGACCGAATCCCCGACACCCCCGCAACCCGTCCCGCTGGGCGCGGGCGGCACGGTCCCCGACGAGCTGAGCGGGGTTCTGGCCCTGATCTCGGCGGCCCTGGACTCACCCGATGTCTGCGTCGTCTGGCGCTGGACGTCCGAGCCCGTGGTCTCGCGCGTGTACGTTGGCAGGCCACCTGAGGAGCGGCAGCCGACGCGCTGGCTCGCGCTCTCGCGCCGTCACGCCGACGCCGCCACGGCCCACCTCGACGTTGGTGGTCACCTGGTGATGCCGATCCCGACCGGCGCCGCCGGGCTGGCGGCGGCGATCGCGACCCGGCCCGCCACGGAGCTGCTCCCGCGTGACGCCCTGGTCCTGCTGCAGCCGACGATGCATATGATCGCCGACGTCCTACGCGCCACCCAGCCCCGTCTCTCCCGGCTGCGCGCGTATGAGGCGCTGGCCCAGATCGGCACACAGATCCAGGCGGAGCAAGTTCACCCCGACGCGGTCTTCGAGTCGATCGTCGAACACGCCCGTGAACTGCTCGCCGCCGACGTCGCCTGGCTCGGTCTCATGGATGCCGCGGGCGAGCGGATGCGCCTGAAGGTCGCGGCCGGCGCCACGACCGACGAGTTCATGCGGATGGAGGTCGATGCCGGCAGCGGGATCGGCGGCCTGGCACTGGAAGAGGGCCGCGCGGTGACGGTGCAGGATGTTGGATCCTCGGCTGAGCTGACGGTGCCTCCGGGGGTTGCCACCGGCCTGCGCCGTGAGGGCGTCCGGTCGGTGCTGTGCGCCCCGATGTCACGCGACGGTTCGATGATCGGCTCGCTCTACGTCGGCTCTCGCGAGCTGACCGAGTTCAGCCCCGAGGCGACCTCGCTGCTGTGCGCGCTGGCGTCGCAGGCGGCGATGACGATCGAGAACGCGCGCCTCTACCAAGCCCTCGCGGACAAGCACGACACGCTGGAGCAGTCGTTCGCGATCCATCGCCTGCTCACCGACGCATCACTGTCGGGCGCCGGGCTGGATGCGATCGCGTCCGAGTTGACCCAGGTGCTCAAGTGTGACCTTGTGCTGACCGTCGACACTGCCAACCCGCGTTCACACCACTACCACCTCGGCGGTAGCGTGACGCCGATCGCCGAGGGTGAGGGCGCGCACGCCCAGACCCTCGACTCGGCCGAGGCGACGGTCGCGATCATGGCTGGCGCGACGGTCCTTGGTTCGCTGCGAGCAGTCGGTGAGGAGCGCCTGACTGCGCTGCAGCGCAAAGCGCTCGAGCATGGCGCGACGGTGATCGCGCTCGAGCTGGTCAAGACGCGGGCTGCGCTCGAGGTCGAGTGGCGGATGCAGGCGGAGCTCCTCGATGAGCTGGTGCGTTGTGACAAGACGATTCCGGACAACCTGCGGGCGCGTGCCCAACGTGCCGGCGTCGATCTGACCCGCGCGCGCTGCATCGCCGTGTTCGCCCCGGACGAGGACGGCAGCGCCGCGCGGCTGCTCGAGACCGCGCGCCACACCTTGCGCTGCAACCCTCGGCTCGAGGGTCTGATCACGCGTCGCGGTGAACATGTGGTCGTCGCGATCGGTGACGAGCCCGCCGGTAAAGCACACGCCGCGGTTCGCGACTTGCAGAACCGGGCGCGGCTGGCCGGGATCCCAGCCAGCTGTGGTCTCAGCCGGCCGCACCATGCGCTGACGGCGGCACTGCGCGAGGCTGAGGCGGCACTCGGTCTCGCCGCTGCCGGGCGAGGTGGCTCGACCCTCGTCAGTTACGAGGAGCTCGGGCCGATGCGGTTCCTGCTCGATGCTTCCAACACTGACGAGATGATCGGCCTGGTCCACGATGTGCTCGGCCCACTGGCCGAGCACGATCAAGAGCGCGGCGGGGAACTGATGACCACGCTGCGTGCATACCTGGCTGCCGGCGGCCACCATCCGACGACGTCCGCGACCTGTCACATCCATGTCAGCACGTTGAAGTACCGGCTGTCACGGATCGCCGCGATTCTCGATCGGTCGCTCACCGATCCTCCGACGCGGTTTGAACTGAGCCTCGCGTTCGAGATCATGCGCGTCCTGGGGATGGTCGGGATCAAGCCGTTTGACGCCTGATGGCGTAATCGCCGTCTGGGCTGAGCAGGGGCGGCCCGACGGTCGTCTTTCGGCCGAGCCGGACATATCAACCGCGCTGAGACAGTGCCACGCTTCTGGAGCCAGCGCGGGTGACGGCGTCGTGCGCCGAGTCCAGGAACTCAGAGGAGAGCCATGAGCACCAGCTTCACAAAGGGTCTGTCCGAGCTCGGCAACGGGCTCTATGCCTACCTGCAGCCGACCGGCACATGGGGATACAGCAACGCGGGGCTGATCACCTCAGGCGACGCGAGCATGCTCGTCGACACCCTGTACACGCTCTCCTTGACCGAGGAGATGCTCGTCACGATGAAGGACGCGGTGCCTGCCGCCGCGTCGATCGACGTGCTGATCAATAGCCATGCCGACGGCGACCACACGTACGGAAACCAGCTGCTCGAGGGCATCCCGATCATCGCGACCGACGCCGCGGCGGCCGACATGGCCGTCGACTTCACCGCCGAGCAGCTGCGCACCGTGTTGGCCAACTCGGCCGACCTCGGAGCCGGCGGGCGTTTCCTGCAGCGGATCATGTCGCCGTTCGACTTCTCGGGGATCGGACTGACGCTGCCAACTCGCACGTTCACCGGCACCCTTGAGCTCAAGGTCGGCGACAAGGCGGTCGAGCTGATCGACGTAGGACCCGCCCACAGCTCGGGCGACCTGATCGTGCACATCCCCGAGGACCGGGTCGTGTTCCTCGCGGACCTGCTGTTCGTCGGAGGGCATCCGGCGGTGTGGGCCGGGCCGATCGGCAACTGGATCGCCGTCTGTGACCGGGTGCTCGGGATGGACGTCGATGTCGTCGTGCCCGGGCATGGCCCGCTCACGGACAAGGCCGGGGTCACCGAGTTCCGGGATTACCTTGCGTTCGTGGAGTCAGAGGCCGGGCGCTTGTTCGAGGCCGGCCTCACCGTCGAGGAGGCGGCGCGCACGATCGACCTCTCCCCGTACGGCAGCTGGAGCGACGCCGAGCGGATCGTGATAGCGATCGACACCACGTATCGCGAGCTGGCCAAGGACACCTCTCCGCGGGACAAGCTGAAGCTGTTCGGCAGCATGGGTGAGCTGTCCGAAGCGACGCACGCGTCGTGATCGACGCAGCGGCGGCTTGGGCCGGCGACTCTCCCGCCCCGGTTCTGACGCGTCGCTGCGGCCCGGTCGGCCACATCACGCTCAACCGGCCAAAGGCGCTGAACGCCCTGACCGTCGAGATGGTGCGCCTGATCGCAGCCGCCCTCGACGGGTTCTCGGTTGACGACCGTGTGCAGGTCGTGCTGCTCGACGGCGCCGGCGACCGGGCGTTCTGCGCCGGTGGTGACATCCGCGTGCTTCGCGACAGCGCATTGAGCGGGGACCCCTCGAGCTCCGAGACCTTCTGGCGCGAGGAGTATCACCTCAACGCCCAGATCGCTCGCTATCCAAAAGCGGTCGTGGCGATCATGGATCGGATCGTGATGGGCGGCGGGATCGGACTGGCCAGCCACGCCAGCCATCCCGTCGCCACCGATCGGGTGCAGGCAGCGATGCCCGAGGTCGGGATCGGCTTCGTTCCCGACGTCGGTGCGACGTACCTGCTGTCGCGCGCGCCGGGGGAGCTGGGAACCCACCTGGCGCTCACGGGTCATGCGGTCGGGCCAGCCGACGCGGTGTTGTGCGGGCTGGCGCGATTCACCGCGTTTTCCGACGATGTGCCGTCGCTGGTCGCGGCGCTTCAGGACGGCACATTGCCGCCGGGCACGGCGGCGGTCGACCGGGTAGGCGAGCTGGCGTCGGCGCGCGAGTGGATCGATGACTGCTACGCCGCCGACTCGATCACCGACATCATCGAGCGCCTGCGCGCGAGCGCGAACCCGGCCGCGCACGCGGCGGCCGGCACGATCGAGACGAAATCCCCGACCGCGCTCGCGGTCACGCTTGCCTCGTTAAGACGCGCGCGACAACTGGACTCCCTCGAAGAGTGCCTTGACCAGGAGTTCCGGACATCGTGCCGGATGCTCGACACGGCCGACCTCCCGGAGGGGATTCGCGCCGCGGTCGTTGATAAGGACCGGTCCCCGCGCTGGAACCCGCCGGCTTCCGAGCGACCACAGCCGCCGGAGATCGAGCCGTACTTTGCGGACCTCGGCGACCGCGAGTTGGGGCTAGGCGCTGCGCCGGCACTCCGCGGGGCGCTCAGATGATCGGCGCCGCGACCTGCCGGTGGACCTCCAGGATCGGTCTGATCGTTTCCTGGGGCTGACGCCCCATGCCGCATTCGGTCGCGACCCCGAAGCGATCGACGTAGCGTTCGCACAGCGAGATCAGCTCGCGCGCCTCCTCAAGGCCGCCCGGGCCGTGCACGATCCCGAAGTACAGGTGCGTCGCGTCGCTCAGACGCAGGTCGGCCAGCGGCGGAGCCCACGCTTCGACGTCGGCCTCGCGCGGAACCGGCATCTGGATGAAGCCGATCGGATGCGCGATCCGGTCGGTCAGCTCGTTGGCGAGCCGGACCAGGTTCCCGGCATCGATCACATCGACCTGCCGCTCACCCTTGTAGTCGCCGTAACAGAGGTGGAAGCCGAGCTGCACATCTGCGGGGATCGCGTCGCCATAGGTCTGAACCCGCTCCAGGATGCCTGCCCAGACGTCTTCGAACCACGGTTCGATGAACTCGAAGCCCTCGACCATGAACACCTCGATGCACAGGTCGAACTGGATCGCGAGCTGGTCGTGCGGGATCGCGTCGGTGATCCGTTTCACCTCGCGCAACAGCGCGGCGTGATAGCTCGGCTCGATCGCCGCTCTGTCGTCAGGGACGATCCACGCCATCACGGCGAGCGCCGTCGGCAGACTGACCTGGAAGCGGATGTGGTCAGGGATCACGCCCTCCTGCTTGAGCTCGCTGAAGCGCGCGTACGACTTGATCGCCTCGTCCGCGTAGCGGAGGTTCTCGAAGTTCAGTGATCCCGGATCCTGGCCCGGCGCCAGGCCATAGGCCTCCTGCGTCCTGGGAGCATCCGGCGGCAGCTCGATCTCGTCGGGGACCGTGATGGCCAGCGTCGCAATCCCGGGCGTCGCCGCGAGGATCGGCATCTGGAAGTGGATCCACTCAAAGCGGTCGCCGGTTTCACCGTCGGGGATCCGCTCGAGCCGATCTCCGAGGATTCCGGAGCAGGTTCGAAAGACTTCGTCGGCGTCAGAAAGGGGCACGCTACCTACGAGATGCGCCCCGACGACGCGCTTGGCTGATGGGGTTGACATGGGTGCAGACTAGTGACGGACCTGGGCCCCGCGCCACGTTCACGGACGATCAGTGTCTGAGCCCGTTTTCGTCGTGGCGGGACCAACGCCGCGACGGCATTTGCTGGCATCGTCGTTGCTTCCACTCATCCCTGGAGGAGATCGTCGATGCGTCTGGTGACATTTCGCAGGCAAACCGAAAGCGGAGTTGAGCAGCGGGCCGGAGTCCAGCTCGACGGCTTCGTCGTCGATCTCGAGCGGGCCGGTGAGGCGGCGCCGGGCGAGGGGTTCACACCCGATCTGCTTGCGTTCATAGCCGGCGGGGAGGCCGCGATCGACGCGGCGCGTGAGGCAGTCGACTTCGTCGTGACGGCGGGTGCCGACGAGGTCGGCGGCCGTCGGCTCCGGTTCGCCGACGACCAGATTCAGCTCTGCTCACCGCTGCCCAGGCCCAACAGCCTCCGGGATTACATGGTGGTCGAGGAGCACATGGCCAACGCTGTCGCGAAGGGGATGCTGCCGAGCGTTCCCGAGGAGTGGTTCAACATTCCGGCGTACTACAAGGGCAACGTCGACGAGATCTACGGGCCGGACGACACGATCCCCTGGCCGTCCTACACGGACAAGCTCGATTACGAGCTGGAAGTGTGCGCGGTGATCGGAACTCCCGGCCGCAACCTCAGCGTCGCGGACGCTCCGCGGCACATCATCGGGTACACGCTCTACAACGACTGGAGCGCTCGCGACATCCAGAAGCGCGAGATGAGCATCGGCATCGGCGCGGGCGTCTCGAAGGACTTCGCGTCCTCGATCGGCCCATGTATCGCCACACCCGACGAGTTCGAGCGCGACACCGCGCCGCTGCAGGCGCGGATCGATGGCGAGGTCTGGTCCAGCGGCGTGCTCGGAAAGATGCGGTTCTCGTTCGAGGAGATCATCGAGTGGACAAGCCGAGAGCAGACGATGCGGCCGGGGGACCTGCTCGGCAGCGGCACGATCGGCAGAGGCTGTGGCGTCGAACTGGATCGCTGGCTGACCCCCGGATGCACCGTTGAGCTGGAGGCCGAGGGGATCGGCATCCTGCGCAACGAAGTCAGTCAGAAGGGCGCTGGTCCCGGGCGTGCACGCCCCCCGCGCAGCCATGAGTAACGACCGAATCGCGGTTGTCGGCGCCGCCGGGCGAACGGGACTCGCGATCCTGAAGGCGCTCGGGGCGAGCGGCGTCGGGGCGCTCGCCGTCGTGCGGCGCAGCGAGCAGGCCGACGCGGTTCACGCCGCCGGCGCAGCCGACGTCGCTATCGCGG
Organism: uncultured Solirubrobacterales bacterium; assembly: GCA_963744195.1. Taxonomy (GTDB): domain Bacteria; phylum Actinomycetota; class Thermoleophilia; order Solirubrobacterales; family Solirubrobacteraceae; genus Palsa-465. Next base: position 367,441 of record CAVUSY010000002.1, on the reverse strand, counting down.
ACTACACGAACGTCGAGCAGCTGACGCAGGCGCTCACCGGCGCTGATCGTGCCGTGATCGTGCCGCCGTCATACACGCCTGAGCACGTCTACATCGCCAACGCGACGGCAGCGGCGCAAGCGGCCGGGGTCGGTCACATCGTGCTCCATTCGGTCCTACATCCGCACACCCCGACCATGCGCCACCACATGCGGAAGGCCGCCGGTGAGGCTGCGGTGCGCGCAGGAAGCGTCCCCTGGACCATCCTGCAGCCGGCGATGTACGCACAGACGGTGCTCCTGTTCGAGCAGATGTCACCGCCGGGCCGTCTCTGCGCGCCGTTCGACGTCGAGTCACTGTTCACCGTGATCGACCTAGAGGACATCGCTGAGATCACGACACTCGTGTTGAAGGACGACACGCACTTCTACAGCAGCTACGAGCTGGTCGGCAACGAGCCCGTCAGCTGCCGCCAAATGTTGCAGGTCGTGGCCGGCTTACGCGGCCTCGACGCGACCCCTGAGACGGTCCGGCCGTGGGAGCTCAATCTCCCGGACTGGATCGCCGGGGCGATGGGCGACTTCGCCTCGATGTGCGAGGAGTACACAGAACACGGGTTGATCGGCAACACCAACGTCACCCGCATGCTCCTCGGTCGTCAGCCGACCTCGTTTGAGGAGGTCGCCAGGCGCGTGATCACCGGAGCTGACGGGTGATGCCTACCCCGCGGGCCGGGCCCCCGGAAGGTCATCGGGACCATCGCAACCCGCGGAGTTCGTAGCGTCGAGACATATTCCGCTCCGGGGTCGGCTCGTAAGTTCTGCATCAAGGTCACCCCTCGCCGGGACGGTGAGCGCGGAGAGACCTTCGGAACGGCAACGCGAACGTCGGCAACAGAGGAAGAGGAGAGGGTATGAGTCGTACGAAGGTCATCCGTTGTTTCTCGCTGGGGGCGCTGTTCGTGATTGCGGCACTCCTGGTAAGTGCGTGCGGTAGCTCGAACTCGAGCTCCAGTGGTGCTTCGAGCTCAGCGTCCGCCGGCGGGTCGAGCTCAACGTCCGGCGACAGCCCGGCCGGCATCAACATGGCGGTGGCCAAGAAGGCGCTCGACGCCGTGATCAACACGTCAAGCCAGATCACGCTGCCGAAGGTCGGCAAGCCGGTCCCGAAGAACCAGACGATCGATTTCATCACCTGCCCGGTCGCGATCTGCACCGAGGTGGGAGTGGGCGTCAAGGCCGCCGCGGCGGCGCTGGGCTGGCAGGTCCGCACGATCGCGATGAACGGAACACCTGCCGGATACCTGGCAGCGTGGGAGCAGGTCGCTCAGAACCCAGGGAACGGTGTGGTCAACACCGATCCCGTTCTGCCGTACACCTCGGCCTCGATCGCCAAGTTGATGAACAAGGCCAACGTACCAGTCACGTCGTCCACGTCTCCGAACCCCGTTGGCGGGCACCTGATCGCGGTGACCTCTGGAACTCAGGCCATCACCCAGGACGGCCAGGACGAGGCCAACTGGGTGATTAGCAATGCGGGCAAGCCGACTAAGAGCGTCTTCGTTTACGACCCGTCGATCATCTCGATTGCGAGTGCAATGCCCGGATACATGAACACGATGAAGGCGAACTGCCCGGCATGCTCGGCGAGCATCCTCAAGGTCAGCGCGGCGCAGATTGGCCCGGCCCTGGCCCAGCAGGTCGTCAGTTACCTGCAGGCGAATCCCGACGTGAAGTACGTCGCGTTCGGACTCGGCGACCTCGCAACGGGCGTGCCGGCCGCGATCAAGTCCGCTGGGATCAACGGCGTGACGGTTCTGACGCGCGCGGTCACGCCCCCGAACCTCCAGGACATCAAGAGCGGCACGATGACGGCGGCGTTCACCGACGAGGTCTACGAGGGCGGTTGGCGTGACGTCGACTTCCTGGCCCGGTCCCTCGCGCATGCGCCGCTCGGAAACACATATCCGCTCGGCATCAGCCGTCTGATCACGTCGGCAAACCTGCCGCCGAACATCACTGTTCCATACTCCCTACCCGGCTATCAGGCAGGCTTTAAGACAGCGTGGGGTCTCTCCTGACACCGCGGCCGGCGTCGCGCCTGACCGTGGAAGGTCTCTCAAAGACCTTCCCCGGCCAGCGGGCGCTGGACAACGCCTCGCTGACGGTCGCGGCCGGTGAGGTGCACGCGCTGCTCGGTCAGAACGGGTCGGGGAAATCGACTCTGATCAAGATCCTGGCCGGCTACCACGAGCCGGATCCGGGCGCGTCGGCAAGCCACGACGGCGTGCCGCTGAACCTCGGTGACGGGTCGGCGGCGCATGCCGCTGGAATCAGGTTCATTCACCAGGACCTGGCGTTGATTCCGGACCTGAGCGTGGTGGACAATCTCGCGCTCGGTGGGCGCTACAAATCAAGCCGTTGGCTCGACGAACGCCGTGAGGCCAAGGCGGCGCAGGAGCTGCTCGACGAGTGGGGAGTGAAGGTCGACGCCAAGGCCCCGCTGCGGAGCTTGGGGCAGGCCGATCGCACGATGGTCGCGATCGTCCGGGCGGTGCGCGCCGGGGTACAAAGCAACGGGATGCTGGTGCTGGACGAACCGAGCGCCGCACTTCCCGCCGAAGAGGTTGAATACGTGTTCAAGCTTGTGCGGCAGCTCGCCGAGCGCGGGACCTCCGTCCTGTATGTCACGCATCGGCTGAGTGAGGTGTTTGCGCTCGCCGACACCGTGACCGTGCTGCGCGACGGGCGAGTGGTGGGCAGTCGCTCGGTCGCGGGAATGAGCCACGACGACCTCGTCTCGATGATCATCGGGCGCCCGCTCACCGACGTCTATCCCGAGATCCCACAGCCCCTGGATAACCCGGTATTGACGGTTTCGGACGCTCGCGGCGCATCCGTACGGACCCTGTCGCTGCAGCTGCGCGAGCGTGAGATCGTCGGGATCGCAGGGCTGACGGGCTCCGGGCGCGAAGAGGTCGCCGACCTGTTGTTCGGGACCCATCCCCGTGATGGGGGCAGTGTCGCGATCGGCGACGTCGAATTACGGGACGGGGATCCGGGGGACTCGATCGCCCACGGCCTGGCGCTGATGCCGGCCGATCGTAAGGGTGTCGGGTCGATCCCGCAACTGACCGTTCGAGAGAACGTGACGTTGCCGGCGATCACCTCCGGGCGGTTCAAATGGCTCAGCCTGCGGGCCGAGCGACGTGATGTCGGTGACTGGCTGACGCGTCTCGGTGTGGTGCCCGACGACCCCGAACGGCCGTTGGCGACTCTCAGCGGCGGAAACCAGCAGCGTGCGCTGATCACGCGGTGGCTGCGATGCAAGGCAAAGGTGTTTTTGATGGATGAGCCCACACAGGGTGTTGATATCGAGGCGAAGGTCGAGATCTACCGCGCGATCCGTGACGCTGCCTCCGACGGTGCCAGTGTGCTCGTCGCATCAACCGACAACGACGAGCTTGCGGCGATCTGTGACCGCGTGATCGTGATGCGTAACGGTGAAGCCGCGATCTCACTGGCCGGTGAGCGTCTCACCTCAGAGGCGATCCTCGAACACAGCATCGAACTCGCGATGACCACGGAGAGCTGACCATGAACCGCGTTGTTGAACGACTCCAGCTCTCGCGTTTCAGTGGGATCTACGTCTTTGCCCTGTTCGTCCTCGTCTATTCGCTGTGGCTGCCGAACACGTTCCCGACAAGCACGACCCTTCAGAACGTTCTCAGCAACCAGGCGATCACCGGCGTCGCCGCGCTCGGTCTTGTCTGCGCGCTGTCGGTGGGAGCATTCGATCTGTCCATCGCCAACGTCATCGGCCTGAGCTCGACCGTCGGGGCGGCCCTGATGGTCCGATCCCACGTCTCGCCCGCGGAGACGATTCTGATCGTGCTCGCGATCGGGCTCGGCGTCGGGATTCTCAACGGTGTGCTCATCGTGCACTTCCGGATCCCGAGCGTCGTGGCAACCCTCGGGATGAGTTCGGCCCTGGTCGCCTTTGACGACAAGATCACCGACGGCCAGTTCATCACTCCCGTCCCGCCAGCGTTCTCGAGCCTCACGTCCGGAAAGTTCCTTGGGATTCCGACCCCGTTCATCGTGCTCGTCGTCGTCGCACTGCTCGTGTGGTACGTCCTCGAGCACACGCCGGTCGGGCGGCGGATGATCGCCACCGGAGCAGGGACCGACGCCGCTCGGCTGGCCGGAACGAACACCGGCCAGATGATGTTCATCGGCCTGATCATCTCCGGTGTACTCGGGAGCCTTGCGGGTCTGATGCTGCTGTCGACCGTCGGCTCGGCAGCGCCTGACTCAGGACCCCCGTACTTGTTGTCGTTGTTCGCCGCGGTCTATCTCGGCTCCACACAGGTCAAACCCGGCCGCTTCAACATCTGGGGGACGATGGTTGCGCTGTACGTGCTCGCGACCGGCGTCAAGGGCATGCAGCTGCTCGGTGGGCAGTTCTGGGTGTCGGAGATGTTCAACGGGATCGCCCTGATTCTCGCCGTGGGCGTCGCCATCTCGGCCCAGGGCCGCCGCCGCTCGATCGCCAGCCGCCTGCGATTCCGCCGCCGCCGGCCGGGTTCGACGGTCATCCCCGGTGAGCCCGAGGCCCTGAAGCCCGCGCCCGAGCTCGAAGTCGAATCGACAGAGTCACCTGTCTAACGGCACCCTCGGTGCTGAGAGGAGAACGATCGTGACGCTGGAACTGATTGACCTCAGCGTTCCGATTCAGCTACCTGTCGAGGGAGAGCTGACGGACGGGCTGAGCGTCACGTTGGCTGCGGAGATTCAGTACAACGACCACGACGCCCTGGCGGAGCGCGCGTGCATCACGTTCGGATGCGAGGTCAGCGACCTCCCCGATGGGAAGGCATGGGCCAGTGAGACGCTGAAGCTCACGACACATGCCGGAACCCACATCGACGCGCCCTACCATTACTTCCCGACCTCGGAAGGAAAGCCGGCGAGGACCGTGGACCAACTCCCGCTTGAGGCCTGCTTCGGTCCGGGCGCGGTGCTCGACCTGCGCGGTCACGCCGGTGGCGAGCGCGTCGGCAAGGCGGCGGTCCAGCGCGCGGTGGAGGACACCGGTGCCCCGCTCAGCCCTGGTGAGATCGTGCTGTTGCGGTTCGGCGCCGACGCCGACTTCGGCACGGCGAAGTACTGGCGGTCATACCCCGGGCTCGACGCCGAAGCGACAACTTGGATCTTGGAGCAGGGAGTGAAGACGATCGGCACGGACGCTGTTGGCTTTGACCGTGATTTTCCGAGCAGCAAGGCGGACTTCGAGCGCGATGGTGACCCCTCACTGCTGTGGGAGTCCCACCGGGTGGGCATTACTCACGAGTACTTTCACATCGAGAAGATGGCGAACCTCGGGGCCCTGCCCTCCCGCGGATTCGTCGTCTCATGCTTCCCGATCAAAATCAAGGCAGCCAGCGCCGGCTGGGTGCGAGCGGTGGCGATCCTCGGTCTCGATCTGGGTCAGTGAGCAGGCTTGTGGCCGCGCAGTGCGCGGGTAGTGTCGAAAGAGCCTACGATCGCTCACACGTGGCGACAAGCTCGGAAAGATCGTCCTCCATCCGTGAGGTTGGCGACCCTGAACGCCGGCAGCGTCGCTGGCACGAGGCGCACGATCGGCTCTATCGGGCGGCCTGCGAGCTGTTTCTGGAGAAGGGCTTCGTCGCGACATCTGTCGATGAGATCGCCGAGCGAGCCGACGTCACCCGCAAGACCGCGTTCAATCACTTCCCGCGAAAACGCGACTTCACCGCGGAGTGGGGACGCCGCCGGCGCCAACAGGTGCTCGACGCGCTCTCGCCGGTGCTGATGGCCGATCCGCAGCTCGATGTCGTGCTGCGGCACTACTTCGCCGAGCTCGCCGCGATCAACCTCGCGGAGCGCCCGCTGACGATCTGCATGTCGCTCGGATGGCGGGAGTCCGGCGGACCGTTCGACGCCGATCCCCACGAGCTGATGCAGGTGTTCCAGGGGTTCATCACCGACGCGATGGCGCGCGGCGAGATCGCCGAGGGCCTCGACCCTGCTCGCATCGCCACAGTGCTCTACAGCAGCTACTTCGGCCTGCTCTACGACTGGTGCAAGGGGGCCGAGACCGTGCCGCCATTCGATCTCGGCGAGGCATTCACGCAGTTTCTCGACGTCGTGCTCCGCGGCCTGCGGCCGATCTGATAGAAGTATTTACATTCAAGTGTAATTAGATCGTGAGCGGCGGATTCCCGTCGCGCCGGGAGGCGGAGAGCTCAGATGACGACGCTCGTGTGCGGTGTCGGCGGGATCACCGGGGATACCGTCCTGTCCGTCTTGGCCGAGCGCGGCTTCACTGTTCGCGCCCTCGTGCACCGCGAGGAGCGCCGCGCGGGGGCCGTTGCCCTTGGTGCGCCGAGCGTCGTCGTCGCCGACTACGACGACGAGACGTCATTGGCTGCGGCGATGACCGGCATCGAGTCGGTCTTCTTCGTCGCCGCCTCCTACCAGGAGGGTGAACCGCGATGGGTGGCCGCCGCGTTGCACGCGGCCGAGGCCGCCGGCGTCGATCGCTTCATCTATCAGTCCGTTCTGCATCCGTTCACCCCGTCGATGCCCCACCACGCGCGCAAGGCTCGGTCGGAGGTCACGGTCAGGGCATCGCACCTGCGGTGGACGATCCTGCAGCCGGCGATGTATGCGCAGACGGTGCTGCGTGTGCGGATGCGATCGTCGGCGGGGCAGCTGAACGTGCCCTACAGCCCTGACGCGCGCTTTGCCGTGGTCGACGCTCGCGACATCGCGGCCTGCGTCGCCGCCGTGCTGGTGGACGACACGCACGCGTATGGCAGCTATGAGATCGTCGGCACCGAGGTCCAGAGCATGCGGGAAATGGCCGCGACGATGAACCGGATCCTCGGCGAGGCTCGCGAGGTGGTGCAGGTCGAGCCAGGGTGGCTGCCGCTTCCGCCGGCGTGGGGGCCGCTGCAGCGCAAGGAATACGCGGCGATGTGTCGCGAGTACGACGCCAACGGATTGTTGGGTTCCAATCGGGCGACGACCGCGCTGCTCGGGCGCGCGCCGGCGACATTTGCCGACGTCGTGGCGCGCGACGTCCGTGACGCGCCCGCCGTGTGACCGACCAGACCGGCCGGCACGGTGGGCCGGTCCCGATTTCGTCCGATGCGGCCGTTGTCGGACCGCGCGCATTCGCGTAAAACTTACATCTCAGGTGTAAAATTGCTTTGGTGGGGAGGGCGTGACGACCATGACTGAGACCTCGGCGTTGGATGTTCACATCACGGGCTGGGCGCATTCGCGCTTTGGCAAGCTGCCGACGAGCTTGGAAGAGTTGGTCGTCGACGTGACGACCGAGGCGCTCGCGTCGGCGGAGCTCGAGGCGTCGGACATCGATGCGATCTATTACGGGCAGTACAACGCCGGGCTGCAGCCGCTCACATTCGGGTCATCGCTTCCCCTGCAGGCGGCGGACGGCCTGTGGGGCGTGCCCTCGACACGGGTGGAGAACGCGTGCGCGTCAGGAGCCGCCGCCGTCCACCAGGGGATCCTTACGCTGCGAGCGGGGGCGGCCCGGAACGTGCTTGTGGTCGGCGTCGAGAAGATGTCGGAATCCGGCGGGGAGGGCGTCAGGACCGCGCTGATCGGGGCTGACTACGAGATGGCCGGCACCGACTATCCGACCGGATTTGCCGGACGGTTTGCGCTCGTCGCCGACGAGTACTCGCGGCGCTACGGCGATTGCAGCGAAACGCTCGCCCGCATCGCGGCGAAGAGCCATCAGAACGCTCTGGCGAACCCCTACGCCCATCTGCGCAAGGACTACGACGTGACGTTCTGCCGCACCGTTTCCGACGCCAATCCCTTGGTCGCGGGCCCGCTGCGTCGAACCGACTGCTCGCCAGTCTCCGACGGCGCCGCTGCGCTGGTGCTCAGCGCTGGCCCGACCCCGCCGTCGACACATCACGACACGGTCCGCTTCCTCGGTGTGGGACACGCGAACGATCACCATCCGGCAGACAGGCGTGATCCCGTCGCGTTCGCCGCCGGCGCGCTGGCGTGGCAGCGGGCACTGGACATGGCTGGCGTTGACGTCACGGAGCTCTCGTTCCTCGAGGTCCATGACTGCTTCACGATCGCCGAGCTCGTCCTGTACGAGACGCTCGGGCTCGCGCCTGCAGGCGAGGGCAGCACGGTGCTGGACGACGGCACCGTCTACCGGGACGGAAAGCTGCCGGTGAACCCGTCGGGTGGTCTCAAGTCAAAGGGTCACCCCGTGGGGGCCACGGGCGTGAGCCAGCACGTCCTCGCGGCGATGCAGCTCAGTGGCACCGCCGGAGAGATGCAACTGGACAACCCGAGCCACGCCGCGGTTCACAACATGGGCGGCCTGGCCGTCGCAAACTACGTCAGCGTCCTGAGCGCCGGGTGATCGGATGACCGTCGGTTACGACACGCTGGACCTGGCGGGGATGAATGAGCGCGAGCGATATCGGCTCGCCATCGGCATCGTCGTCCCCCGGCCGATCGCCTGGATCACGACCGTCAGCGAGAACGGCGGCATCAACCTTGCGCCGTTCAGCGCCTACGTGATCCTCGCCAACGACCCCCTGATGATCGGCGTCTCGATCGGGCGCAAGGGTGCCGATCTCAAGGACACGTCGCGGAACATGCGGCGGACCGGCCAGTTCGTGGTGAACGCGCCTCACCTCTCTCACGCGGAGCTCGTGCACATGAGCGCGGAGGAGCTGTCAGATGATGTCAGTGAGGTCGACGTGCTCGGCCTGGCCACGGTTCCGAGCGACACGATCGACGTGCCGCGACTTGCCGACGTGGCGGTCGCGATGGAGTGCGAGTTCGTGGAGGCGATCGAGTTCGGCAGGGCCAAGACCGAGCTGATGGTCGGCGAGGTGAAGGTCGTCCACATCAAGCAGGGGTTCCTGCGGAATGGGAAGCTCGAGACCGCTGAGCTGCAGCCGCTGGGACGCATCGCCGGGCCCCGGTACGCCGGGATCAGCGACGTGCTGTCGTTCCGCGGTCTCGTGCACACCCTCTACACGGAGCGCGACGATGCCTGACCATGTCGGCGGGCCAACGCTGATCCTCGTCCATGGTGCCGGGCATGGCCCCTGGTGCTGGAAAACCGTGCAGGCCCTTGCGAGCGAACGCGGGCTGCGCACGGTCGCGCTCGATCTGCCGAGCTCCGCGGCGACGATCGACGACCTCGGCAGCGCCGACGACGACATTCGCGTCGTGCGCGAGGCGTGCGCCGCTGCCGGCGAGGCGGTCGTTCTCGTCGGACATTCGCTCGGCGGGATGACCGTCAGTGAGGCGGCCGCCGGCCTGCCCGAGGTCTGTCAGCTCGTGTACGTCGCCGCGTTCATGCTCGACGTGGGCGAGACGATCGTCGGGGCAGCAAGCCAGTGGCCCCCGATCGACTGGGTGTTCTCCGACGATGGTCGCTCCGTCGGCGTTGGCGACCCCGCATCGATCTTCTACGGGGCGTGTTCACCCGAGGTCGCTCGTGAGGCCGTCTCGCGGCTGCGTCCGCAGGACGCGGCCGGCGCGGTCCGGCCACTCGGCGCAGCGGCGTGGCGCACGATCCCGTCGACGTACGTCGTGTGTGAACGTGATGCTGTGATCCCGGCGAGCTTTCAGCGTCAGTGGGCGAGCCGCGTGCCGTTCAGCGAGTCGCTCGACGCGGATCACTCACCGTTTCTGTCGCGACCGGACGAGCTCGTCGCGATCCTCGCAACCGCTGCGGCGCGCGCGGCTGATTCCGCGGGCTGACTCGGCCCAGCGCCCCGGCCGGGTCCTTAGACCGACTCGGCCGCGCCGGACGACGGGAAGGACCGCTGCACGCCACTGCTGCGGGCGATTCATGAGATGGAGCTAGCCGGGCTCGAACCGGCGACCTCCTGGGTGCGATCCAGGCGCTCTCCCAACTGAGCTATAGCCCCGAGCGGCGGCATCTGCCGCGCGGTGTCGGTGTAGTTTAGCCCCGGAAATCGTGCGCTGACGGGTGGGCAAAGCTGCGCATTCTGGGCCAAGGCTGGTCATCGGTTCGATCCGCCACGATCGCGGCGGCGGCGGCCCACCGTGGAGGGTCACTACGTTCGAGCTGACCGCTCCGCAACTGGCCGATGAGCTCAGCCGTCGCGGTATCGCGTGGTGCTCCGTCGGAACCACCGGACGCTCGCCCGCGGGAGTCTTAGCCGTCTGCCTGGTGCCGGCGGTCGGGTTCTCGGACCTGATGTCCAATGGCTTGACCGGCGGTCGCCGTCATAGGTCGCGGGCGCGGGGGCGCGTGGGCAGCGGGGACCGCTCGACCACGATCCCACCATCGAGCAGATGGAGGTGCCCCTGCGGGACGGCGCCGGCTCGATGCAGATCACCCGCCAGCGTCGGAGCAGCGGCGACAGACACCGGGACGAAGAATGCTCTCATCTCCGCTGTCGGCAGCGCGCTGTACGCTGCCAAGCGAGAAGGCAAGAACCGGACGGTCAGGGCACAGACAGAAACCGCCAACGTGTTCGGCGGCGAGTAGGCTTTTGGACATGGGTCTTCTTGACGAAGCGATCAGAGAGCACCTCGATCTGAAGCGGCGCCGCGGCGCCGATCCGGCTGACGTCGAGCGCGCGGAGCGTGAGGCGCTGGGCCCGGTCAGGCGTGCGCCCACCGCGCAGAACGTCGAGGTCGCCGACCAGCAGCAGGCCGAAGCGGGATTTGCCTACGATCATGAGGAGGAGCTGGGCTGGAGTGGGGATCCGCTTGACGCTCCAGCGCCACGGTCCGGTAGCGCCGCCCGCGACCGTGATCACGGCCCCGACCTCGAGGACGAGTCATTCTCCGAGCCCCAGCAGCGCCCATCGCGGCTGGCCCGGATCTTCGGCAGGGCCGACCCCGAGCCCGAACCTCAGCCAGAGCCCGAGCCGGAGTTCGAGGATCCCGATTTCGAGGATCCCGTGATCAGGCCGCCGGCGGCGCGGACGCCGAGGTCCATCGAGCCGACCCCGTCCCCGCGCTCCAGCGACGCCAGTTGGGCGGATGATGCCGGTGAGTCTGTCCCGACGTCTCGTCCCGACGAGCCACTCGATCCCTTGGAGGAGCCTGAGTCCTCTCGTTCCGTCCCGCCGCCTCATCCGGCCGGGGGCCTCAGCGAGGAGACGACCGAGTACGAGGTCGCGCCGGCGCATCATCCCGAGCCGGCCCAACACCCTGAGCCAAGCGATCATCCCGAACCCTCAGCCGACGGGGAGGACGTGCTCGAGGAGACGCCGGAGTTTCTCCAGGACACGCCGGACCACGACCGGCTCTGGTTCGAGCAGCGTCCGCCGAAGGACTTCGACTTCGACGGCTGAGGCGCTGCGGCCCTCGGGCCACGGTCTCGGATAACTCAGGGTTGCCGTGGCGGTTTGCCACGCCCGCTTGGCCGAATTCGGTCATCCTCGCCCCGGTTTCCTGCCATTGACGGCCAACGAATTGTCGTCTATACAAAGTGCACTGAGTCGGTGAGGAATACGCGAAAGGACCGGCCTTGTTCTTTGAGCAAGTGCTGTACCGAGACCTGGGCTGCGCCTCCTACGTGTTGGGTGACGGCGGCGAAGCAGTTGTCGTGGACCCCCGCTGGGACATTGACGTTTACCTGGAGATGGCGCGGGCCGAGCGACTGCGCATAGCCCACGTGATCGATACCCACGATCACGCCGACCACGTTTCGGGTCGGCTGCGCCTGGTCGCGGCCACCGGAGCGCGTGCCTACCATCCCGAAACCGGCGACGGCCGCTCCGGACCCGACCACATTCGCGCCGGCGACGAGATCGCGGTCGGATCGCTGCGGATCCGAGCGATCGCCACCCCGGGCCACCGTCCCGAGCATCTCAGCTTCGCCGTGACCGACCTCTCGCGCAGCCTCGGAGCCGTGGCTGGTGTTGAGCGGCGACTCGCTGCTGGTGGGCGATATCGCGCGGCCCGATCTGGCCTGCGATGCAATCGACGGAGCCCGCGACCTGCACACCAGCCTGCGGCGGCTGCTGGCGGTGGGCGATCACGTTGAGGTCTGGCCCGCCCACGTCGGCGGGTCGCTCTGCGGCGGCGCCGGACTGAGCGGCAAGACCAGCTCGACCGTCGGGTTCGAGCGACGCTGCAACCCGCTGCTGGCGGCCGACCAGGCTCAATTCGTGGCCGGGCTCACCGCGAGCCTGCCCTCGCGGCCTCCGAACATCGACCGCATCGTCGACCTCAACCGCCGGACCCACCCGGCCGCGCCACCCGCTCCAGCGCCGATCGACGGTCGCACGCTCCGCCGGCTCCTGCAGCGCGGCGTCACGGTGCTCGACAGTCGCGCGCCGGAGCGCTTCGACGCCGGGCACCTGGCGGGCGCGGTCAACCTGCCGCTGAGCTCTCCGGGCGTCGGCACTCGCGCCGGCTGGGCGCTCGAGCCCCAAGAGCAGATCGTGCTCGTCGCCGACGACGAGACGGCGGTCCGTCGGATGTCCAGCGCGCTTGAAGCCGTCGGCTTCTGGTCGCTGGCCGGTTACACGCTCGGCGACCGCAGCGCCTGGGATGCGTCCGATCTGCCCGTGGCCGAGGCGGACTCCTGGGATCTCGACCGGCTCGCCCAGGGGCTACGCGGAGGCGCCGTCGAGCTCGTCGACGTGCGCGAGGCCAGGGAATGGGCCAGCGGCCACATCCGCGGCTCCCACCACCTGCCCCTGAACCGCCTCCGCGACCCCGACGCAGTTCGTCTGCCCGACAACGGCCGCACCACCGCGGTCGCCTGTGCGGCCGGCGCCCGGGCCGCGTTCGCAGCCAGCCTGCTGCGTCGGGCCGGCCGGCGTGACGTGGTGCGCGTCTGTGGCGGTGGGGTTCCGGACCTGGGCGCGCGCGGGATCGAGCTCGAGCTCGGCCTGGACTGACGTCCGGCGCTGGGAGCGCCGTAGACGCTGTGCGGCCACGATGGGTGAGGATCGAAGCCGAGGCGGCGTTAGACTCGCGAGCGGTAAAGGGGCCATAGCTCAGTTGGGAGAGCGCCTGCTTTGCAAGCAGGAGGTCGCCGGTTCGATCCCGGCTGGCTCCATCTCAGAAGTCCCTGCAAAAAGGCACTTTTGTTCCTGGTCGCCGAGCTCCAGCCTTGATTTCGGCGCCAATGGAAGCGATATGGAAGCCTCTGGTCTCCCGGCCGGGTTCGTCCGAAGGCGTCGCCCGGTCCCTGACCACCGCCTCTCGTCGCCGCGCCCCGCGGGTAACCAGCGAGTCCGCGATGTCGTTCAGGGGATTCATGAGCTGTGCCAGTGATTGACCCGAACCCGAAGAGCCAACACTTCCGGTTTGGAGACGGCCCTGGATGGCCGTCTTCAAACCGGGAGTACCGCGACGGAGGCCGCCGGCTCACTGGCAGCGTGGTCGTTCGCGGTCGCCGTGCTTTCAAGGAGCGGCCACCACCGGCTGGACGAGGGCCGCTGCGGCGGCTGCGGGATTGGACCGCTCGTGGGCGCGGTCACGTCGTTCTACACGGGACAGACGGCGCCGGACGTGTGAGCCCTCCTCATCGCCGATTGCAGGGCTGACGAGAGCGAACGCAAGAACAGGCGCGCCTACGTATCTCGCGCTGCAACCGGCGCGGACCTATGACGGAATGCAGCCAGGAGCTTGACGCGCCGACCGCCACTAGCAATACTCTTCAACAATCCTTCAAGTTACTCTTGAAGTTCGCCGATAAGCTCCGAATCGATGCTTTCCGATCTACCAGCCCCAGAACGTACCCGCCTTGCCAATGCTCCACTTGAGGTGGTTGTTTGGCAACTCCAGTTCGCCGAGCCCATCGACGTCTCGGCTGCTCGTGTCGGGCAGCGTCTCGCTGACGCTCTTGCCGCAAACGGTCCTGAGCGACCGCGACTCCAGCGCATCATGCCCGCGAGTTTCAGCTTGTCCATCGGCGGCGCTGGCCCAGGACAGGCCATTGGCCTGCCGCATGCACAGCCCGGTGCGCCACCGGGCTTCGTTACGAGCCCGGTTGGTCTTCAGCCGTCGGCCGGCTGGCAGGTACGCCTCGACGAGCTGGTAGCCACCGTGAATCATTCCGCTCTTATTGTCGAGACGACCAAGTACGACGTCTGGGACAACTTTCGCGCGACCGTCGTCGCTGTGATCGACGCCTTCATCGCCTCGGTCGAGGGGCTTCCCGGGGAGCAGCGCCTCGGCCTGCGCTACGTCGACCGTTTTGTTAGACCTGAGGTATCTCGAATCGCGGGCTGGGATTCCTGGTTGGAGCCGTGGCTCCTCGGGCCTGTCTCGCACCCGCAACTCGGCGACACCGTGTCCGCACTGGCGCAGCAGATTGACTGCGATGCTGGCGACGGCCTAAGGATGACGATCCGCGAGCGACTCTTCGTTGATCCAGAGAGGCGCAGCACGCACACGACCATCCTCGACTTCGATGCGTTTCGTGACGGGTATAGACCGTTCGACCGCGACGATGTCATCCAATGCACAGATGTATTGAATGACATATCACACCGTGTATTTCGAGCCGCTATCACCGACCGCATGTACGACGCGCTGAGAGGGGAGCCGAACGCAGCATGACAACCGTAGTCGACCGCAATGACCCATTGGATCTCAACCTCCAGCCAACCGGTGCCACCGGTTTGTACTACTACGCGCCAGTACTCAGTCACCTTGACCAAATCGCTCATACCGTTTTTGCGCGTGCTACGCCGTGCTCTGTTTTGGTCGTTCCTCACCACGGTTCGCATACTCAGTTCTACGGTGGCGGGGATGCAGAGGTCGGTTCGACCATGCCTGCGACCGAAAAGGCACGCATGGATGACCCCATTCTAGGTGCCATTGACGATCTCAAGCAATGGCTAAACGTCAGCTACGACGACCTTGCGCGCATATTAGGCTGGCAGACCGCTTCCAACATCTACTATTGGCGTCGCTGCGCGCAGGCAAACGAGCCAATTCGCCCGCGGGCCTCGTCAGTCGAGCCGATTCTGCGTCTGCATTCGCTGCTGCAATCGATTACCGAAGTGCTCAGTGGCGAGGACTCGCGCGCCGTGCAACTTTGGTCACGGACGCCAGCTGGCCCAAGCAGGGCTACACCCCTGGAACTGCTTCACGAAGGGCGCCTCGACCTGGTTGAGCAGGAAGCCGCTCGTCTGCTCTTTGACGGAACGCCGACTGATAGCCGGGCTTGGCGCCGGATTCGGCCAGATGATGCACCCGAGGATCTTGCTGGCACCGAGCCTGTCCAGGAATACGATGCGACCGACTTTGGGTGATGGCGGACAGCAGTGAGAATAGCTTCTCGCTTCAGGCTGGCATCAGCCACACGCGCTTCACAAGCAATGTGCGCGAGGCGGTCGGGGAGCTTACACGGGTCGTCGGTCGCCGATCCTCCTTTCGTGTTCGCTGCAGATGCCGACTATCATTACACGCCGCTACCGTCGCGTGGTCGGACACCCCTCCCCCACGCCTCCTCGGGAGTTGTGAACGTAGTCAACGCCACTCGCCGGCCTGAGTGGGGAGTGATTGTGACACAAACATGTGACCTGGTGGAGGAGGGGCCGAAGCCGAAGCGGCCCTGGGTTCATCTCGCGCCCGTCTATCCGTCCGCCATGTGAAACGGGTGATCGTCGGCTGATCCAGCGGGAAAGGGGCTTTGACTATCTGTGCCCTGTCTCCGGGCTCGACAGCGATGATGAGCGACTGTGGGTTGCGGATCTCCGGCTGCTTATAGCGGTGGAAAAGGGTCGCCTAGTTGGGGCTGCTACAGCCGACGGCTTTCCTGACCCGCTGTCGCGGGATCGACTAGCACGACAACTTGCGCGATTGTTTTCGCGACCGGCCTACCCGACTGCGTTAGGGCAGAAGGTGATCCGGCCGCTTGCGAAGCTTCTAGAGGAGATCACGAAGACGTACGATGGCGATGATCCCATTGCCGAGGTCGGCTTGGCACTCGGTCGCTCCCGGTTCGATCCGACGACCGCACAGGTCGTATTTATGCTGGATCGAGAATGCACGCCGGCGTTGGAAGAGCGTCTTCTCGCCTGGGGACAGGAAAGAGCTCTGGATCCACCTCCAGGCATCAACTTGCTTCACCCGCGGCTCGTTTCTCTGGACGCGCTTTCGGCTCGTGAATTTCGTGCGCTCGAGATTGTGGATATTTCCGCGTATTCACCAGCAGAAGCGTCAGATGTCGTGGGCGGACGACCAGGGTCGGCGGCCGGAGAGGCAGCTAGCGGCACCAGCCCTCAGCAATAGCGAGGCATGCGCTAGTGGCACATCGCCAGCGATGACTGCACCCGCCTCGCTGACGCCGAAGTCCTGCCGAGCACACCAGGCGCACGGTCACCGGGTTCTCAGACGTGGCGTCGCGTTCTTCGCTCGTCGCGGCCATCGCTCGCGTCCGCGAGCGGAACCACCCTTCACGGGACTTACACCTATGCTCCAACGCCCGGCCCTGCGCCTGGTCAGCCCTGCAATCGGCGATGAGGAGGGCTCACAGGTCCGGCGCCGTCTGTCCCGTGTAGAACGACGTGACCGCGCCCACGGGCGGTCCAATCCCGCAGCCGCCGCAGCGGCCCTCGTCCAGCCGGTGGTGGCCGCTCCTTGAAAGCAAGGCGACCGCGAACGACCCACACTGCCAGTGAGCCGGCGGCCTCCGCCGCGGTACTCCCGGTTTGAAGATGGGTGTACGCGCCGGCCACCTACGCCGCTACCGTGGCCTCGACTCCGGGTCTGCTGGGGAACTGGCGGCTGTGCGAGAGCTCGGGCACCACCGCTGTTGGCCAGCTCCGAGCGCACAACGGCACCTACATGGGCGGCTTCACGCTCGGCGTGCCGGGCGGGATCCAAGGCGACCCCAACACCGCCGTGTCGCTGAACGGCTCAACCGGCCAGGTGCAGCTGCCCGCCCTAGGTCGGCGTCTAACTGGGACGGTGGATGGCTGGACTGACCTGAACTCGAGCGCTTCGCAGAACGCCAGCGGCAACAAACGCCTGTACGCGAACAGCCTGGGAGTACGGCTGATCGTCCGCCCCGCTGGCTATGCCGACGATCACACCACCGCGGGACCCGCCTCGGGATGGACCAGGGCCGAAGCCCATCCAACGTCGGCACGTGGGTGCACTGGGAGCTGGTGCGCAGCGGCTCGACGCTGACCGTCTGCCGAGACGGCGTCAAACAGAACAGCGCATCGTTCTCTCCACTATCAACTGGGGACCACCCCTAGCCGACTTGTCGCGCCATCCTTCTGCGCTGCCACGTCGGCGCGCGGAATGCGTTTTAGCGACGCAGTCTGAGTCGTTGTGTTTCGAGGATGGGGGTGTGCGGGCTGGAGAGAAAGCGGATGGTGACCTGCAGCGTGGCGGACTGGCGATGTTTGAGCAGCCGCCTCCCGGTTCGGTTTAGCTTGATCGCGAAACGCCGGAGCTCACCCGGCCGGGAGTAGTTCACGCTTCGGGTCGCGACCAGAATCTTCGGTGGGTGCCTGGTGCTCGCTGGTCGTGAGACGGTGAGATCAAGGGTGAGCGTGATGCGGCCAGCTACCGGCGCCGTGAACCGTGTCCTGTAGCCGCGTGGCTTGAGCAGAGCACCTAGGTGCGCTCGCTTTAGGGCTGTCAGGACGGCGCGAATATCGGCCCTGAGCTGTGCCGCTGGGTAGGCCGCCGGCGGGGAGGGAGCCGTTGGGAACGGAGGAACGGCGACGACGGGAGTTGCGTCGCCGCCGACGATGAGGTTCCCGCTGTAATCGACAGCCAGACACGAGGACGACGTGGGGCAAGAGATCGATGCGATAGCCGCGGCAGGATCGGTGTACTGCAGGTTCCAGGCACTGGCCGGGCCCGTGGGGTCGCTGGTGGCAATCAAGCTTGCTCCGCCGCCCGTCACGAAGCACGTCGTCGAGGATAGGCAGACGGGACCGAGCACAAAGGAGTAGCTCAGGGGCAGCGTGGTGAACTGGTAACTGGGGATCGTGGCGGGCGGGGTCTTGCTCGGATCCCACGTGACCACCTGGCCCTGGTAGCCGTCGGCGGTTACGCACAGCGTCAATGACGGGCACGCGAGGCCCGAAAAGCCCTCAGACGCCGGCTGAGCCCTGCCGCGTCCCTTCCAGGAGGACGCGCCGGCCGCCGGGTCAGCAGAGCTGTACTCGCCCTGCGCCGTGTCGACCAGGACACAGAACGACGCGGTTGGGCACGAGATCCCACTCGGTCCCACCGCGCACTGCGGGCCGGTGCCGCCGTAGTGGGCGCACTCGTAATCCTGACTGTCATCGACGTGCCCGACGTTCCAAGCGGCGCTACCACCGGTCGGATCGGTCGAGGTCACAATATTGCCCAGGCTGTCACCCGCGACGCACAACGAGGTTGACGGACAGGTGATCTCCAAGAGCTGCTTGCCGACGTCGACCGGGTCTACCATCCATGCCGCGGGGCCGGCGGTTGGATCCTGGGACACGAGCACATTGCCGGCAACGTCGGCCGCTACGCACAACGAGACAGTGGGACACGACACGCTGGAGATCATCGTCCCTGCATCTACCGCGGCGCTGATCCACGATCCCGCGCCTGCGGTCGGATCGGTTGAAGTCAGGATGTTGCCAGCGCGGTCCACGGCAACGCACAACGTTGGTGACGGGCAAGAGATCGATGTCGGCGAGCTGGAATCTATTACGCCCACCGCTTGCCACGACAACGAGCCCGCAGTCGCCGTCGACGCAAGCGCAGGTGCCGTTATCAGAAATCCAAGAAGCAGCCAGGCACACGCGCACAGCAAGCCTGCTGCTCGCCGAAACGTCGGCGGGCAAAGAGCGTGAGCGATCGTCTGAAGACGTGGCCTCATGATGCAGGCACGAGTGACCCAACCCGCGTTTGGCAAGGCGTTAACCGTGGCCTATCAACATGGATGTGACCGGTTTCGTCGCCCTTGGCGGCGATCTGCTCTCCAGCAGCGGTCGACGCTGCGACAGCCGACGCTAGCCAGATCATCACGCTTGCATCGAACAGACCTCGTGCTGGCACTTGCGTTCTCACTCGCCCACCGTTTGACATCACAGCTGCTCTAACGGTCGGCGAGTCGTGAAGTTGCGGGCATCGAGCACCGGAAACGGACCGAGCAGTAGACCGAGGCCATGCTATTTGCGGCCCTGATCAGGTCCCACTAGACATCCTCCGCCTCATCAGCGGAATGGCCATGGGTGTATTGAGTAAGACAGCGCAAGACATCGAATGTCAAGCTGGGGAACGACCAATGCGCTAACCGATCTCTGTTCGGGTCCGCTGGTACCGGATCGACGATCGAACGCAGGCGTCCCCCGCGGTATGCAGCTCGTTTCCGGTGTCTATCCGCCGACGAGGTGGTAGCCGCTGGCCAACCGCTTGGCCCTGACCCGCAGTCGATCGCGCTCTTTGACTAACAGCGACCCGCGACCACACCACCGACAGCACCCGGCACGGGCGAGCATCTCGACCTCGAGCTTGATCCACCAACCATGATCGGCGACACCCGTCACCGCCATCCCCTCGACCCCGACAAGATGGCTAACGTCGTCATGCATCCGTTGTTCCTCCTGGTCCGCGTCTTCGACAACGCGCAGCCTGCGGGGAGCGGATGCCTTCGCTATCCGAGCCCCGACCTCGCAACGCAAGACCCCTGTTTTCACCCGGCGCCGACAGCTTTGCCGCTGAACGGTGCTCAGTTACAGGGGCTGACGGTACGCATGCTGGCTACAGGAGACCAATTTGAGTGGCCTTGGCGACGGCTTCGCCTCGGGTTCGAGCGCCGAGCTTGCGCAGGATCGCGGAGACGTGATGATCGATGGTCTTGTGAGACACAACGAGACGTTCGGCGATGTGGGCGTTGCGGAATCCCTGCGCGAGGAGTGAGAGAACCTCGAGTTCGCGCCGGGTGATCCCCGCCGGATTCTGCTGTGTTGTGGCCCGCGGACCCCGAGGTAACCCGCGAACCCCGCGCTCGCGCAGGCGGCGGGCGAGGATCGCCGCCGCCGCGCTCGCCCCGAGCTGCTGCAGCCCGTCGAGCCCGCGGCGCAGCAGATCTTCCTCGTCGGCATCGCCGAAGGCCAGCGCAGCCTCGTAGGGGCAGCCAAGCTCGGTCCAGGACTCCGCCGCACGGCGCCACTCGCCGCGGATCGAAAGCGCGTAGGGCTCGGCCGCCCCCACCGGAACCTCCTCAACGATCCCGGCGCGCCAACGCCAATACGCGAGCTCGCCCACAATCCATCCCGCACCCGCACGAACCGCGAGATCGAGGGCTTCGTCGGTCGCCCCGCGAACCGCGGCGGGCTGTTGCTCGAGCCAGGCGATCTCCGCGCGCGTGGCGGCGAGGTACATCCTGCTTATCGCAGGCGCGGCTGCCAATGGTCCCTCACGCGCGCCGTGTGCGGGCGCGGGGAACGTCAAGGCTTCGTGTACGCCTGGGTCGCGGCGGCGGGCACGCACGAGCGCAAGCACCGAGCGCGCAATCGCAGGTGCCGATGCTTGGGTCCGAGCCGTGCGCAGCACGCGGGCGGCGCCGGCAGCGGCGTCGGTCCAGCGTCCGCGATCTAGATCGGCACGCGCTCCGAAAGCAACGAGCGACTGACGCCAGGTCCCGAGATCGCGCTCACTGCAGTAGTCAACTCCACGGTTCAGGTAACCGTCCACCGCAGCAAAGTCGCGAGCTCGAACCGCGGCGCTGACAAGGGACTCGAAGGCTTGGGCGGCCACCGCCTCGAAGCCCGCCTCGATGGCGGCTTCCAATGTCCGCTGGAGCTTCGCGGTACCCGCTGGGTCTCCGCGGTGCGCTTCGACGTCGCCGACGGAGACAGCCGCGTGGCTTTCGGTCTCGCGGTCATCGAACTCGTGCGCGAGCTCAAGCGCGCGTTGCCCCCACACGAGCGCCGGCTCCGGATCTCCGCGCATCGCGGCGATTTCGGACAGATTTGCATATGCCACCGCAAGTTCACGATCCGGCCGCAACGTCTTAAGCAGGGCGACCGCCTCTTTGCCCTCGGCGATTGCGGCCTGATCGCGGCCGAGGGACGACAGCAGGCGCGAGTGCAGCCGCAGCGAAGCCGCCTGTCTGCGCACTGCGCGGGCAGCGCGATGCACGGCGAGGGCCTCGCCGCAAGCTTCTAACGCCTCCGTGAAATCTCCGGTCAGATACGCCTCACGGGCTAGCGCGTCGTGAAGGCTGGCTCGGAGGGGAGCTTCATCGGCGAACGGCACGGCGGACGCGTAGAGCGCGGCAGCCTCACGATGCGCTCCCACAGAGGCTGCGCGCGCTGCCGCGGCGGGGGAATAGCGCAGAACCGCCTGCGCATCGCCGGCTGCCTCGGCATGGTGCGCGAGCCGCGCGAGATCCGGCGCTCCCGCCGGTGGGTTCGCAAGCAAGGTCAGGGCGTGACGGTGCAGCGCGACGCGACGGTCGGTTGGAAGAGACCCTTCGAGCACCAAACGCGATAGTTCGTGACGGAAAGCGACCCCACGCGAATGCGCTTCAAGCACGCCCGAGGCCACGCACTCCTCGAGCGGCTCGAGTGCCGCTCCATATAGGGATTCGAGAAGCCAGAACTCGCACTGCGACGGTGTGACGGCAACTGCTTCGAGCAGCGTCCTCGCGGCCGACGACAAGCGAGAGGCACGGACGAGTACCGCATCTCGGACCGACTCCGGCAGTTCATCCCCTCCCGCCGCGAGTGCCTCCGTGACGAAAAACGGATTGCCACCCGTTTTGCTGTACAGCTGTGCGGCGTCCGCATCTTCACACCGCGCAAGTGCCGCCACTGCGTTCAGCGAAAGCGGCGAGAGCTTCAGCCTGTGGACTCCAGCGCCTGCAAGCTCACCGAGCACCGCCCTCAGCGGATGCGTACGGTCAAGCTCGTCCCTGTAGGTGGCGACGAGCAGCACGGGAATCATCTCGATCCGCCGCCCAAGCAGCCCCAAAACGTCGAGCGTCGCCTCATCGGCCCAATGAACGTCCTCGAAGACGATGATCGTCGGTGCCCGCTTGCTCGCCTCGCGCATCAACACAGTCGCAACGTCGGATGGCCTCGGGTCGTCCCCAAGCGACCGGGCGAGCTCGCCGCCTGTCAGCTGCCCTATGTCGAGCAGCGGGCCCAGCGCACGCGGTGTGAAGAGTGAGTCACAGCCGCCCCAAAGGAGGCGCGCCGCCTCAGCATGGTCACAAAACCGCCGCAACAGTGCCGTCTTGCCGATGCCTGCCTCGCCGCTGACGAGTACGAGGCGTCCACGCGAAGCTCGCCGCACCGCTCGCAAACACTCCTCGAGCAGCGCGAGCTCGGCGCCGCGGTCCAGCAACTCGCCCGCCTTGTGCGCCGCCTGACCGGCCCGCTCCTGTCCCATCAGGCACCATTCTCGCCGCGCCCGCTTGACGTGGCAAGCTTGCGCTTCACATGCTGCCCCCGAACCCACCGAACCCTAAGGTGCAACGCCGCCGTCGGCGGGGTTCCGATGGCGCCGGGACCCGCGAAGTCGTGAATGCAGCCATGCCGTGCGCGGTGGGCAAGGCTCTGCCGCGAGTGCCGCTTTGACTCACCGAACAGCTCACCCCCGTCGCACGCTCCCTCCCGCCGCTTCGATCGCCTCGCAGGTCGCCCGTGTTCGATCTGGGTCGCGTCCGCAGACGGCGACCGATGCTCCCTCCGCGCCGAACAGCAGCGCGATGGCCCGGCCGATACCACTTGAGGCGCCCGTGACGATCGCCCGCTTGCCCCGCAGGCGCGCGCCGGTTGTCAGACCGCTCAATTCAACCATCACTCCACACTCGTGCTGGCGTGGTTGCTCGCTCGGCTCTCGGGTGGATAGCTAAATCACTCCGTAGGCGAGGAACGCTTCGTACACCGGCATCCCCGCGGCCAGTTTCTCGCGGACCATGTTCTCTCCAGTGACCTTCTCCTCCGCAAGCTGAAGCGCGTCGTCAGCGAGCGCGCTGGGGATCACCACCACGCCGTCATGGTCGCCTAAGACGAGGTCGCCCGCGTGTACGGTCACGGCACCGCACTCGATCTCGATGTTCACGCCGGCTACGTCGATGCGTCCGAGCGAGTCGGCGCAGTTGATGCCCGCCGCAAACGTCGGGAACGCCATATCGATCAGCGCCAGAGTGTCGCGGGTATAGGCGTCGAGCACGATTCCCGTCGCGCCCCGGAAGCGCGCTGCCGTGGCGAGCAGTTCGCCCCAATAGGAGCCCTCGCATGTCGACACAACCATCACGTCACCCGGGCCCAAGGAGTCGACTGCTTGGAGCTCGCCGCGATAGTGATCTTCGCGACGTTCAGGAACGCCGTCTACCGGCACGCACTGCACCGTCAGCGCGCGCCCCACAATTCGCGCCTGCGGATACAGCGGCCGGATCCGCGGCGCCATCACTTGACTGCGAGCCCCGAGCCTGTCAAGGCAGTCGGCGACAACGGCTGGGTACAGCCGGTCGAGTCGCTCAAGGTCACGAGCTGTGGCAGCGGCGTCATCGACGGTCATCGGAGGTCTCCTTGAGCGAGTTGAGCAAGTTCATTAAGCCGAGACCAGCACGGGGGCGCGGAGCGATCTCCACCGCCTCCACGCTCACGCTTCTATCTCGTCCGGCAGCTCATACCAGCGGACGCGCTCGCCGACACGCGCCCGAAGCCGCCAGCGCCTGCTTTTGGCGCACGTTTCGAGCAGCTCCTGCACTGCCGTGATGGTGTCTAGCGCTCGCTCGCGCGCAGCGTCGCCGAGCTTTTCTTCGGCGGCGTGACGAACGTGCGTGAGGGTTTGCTGTGACGTCCGCCACAAGGGCCAGTCCGAGCCCCATAGCTGCCCGAGATATGTGAGGTCCAGCGCGTCGTCGCGGCCGCCTTCGAGCTGCTGGTCATGGAGCAGGGCGAGCAGATCAAGCAGATCCTTCTCGTTGATCTCAACGATCTGCAGCTTGGTGAGGAGCAGGTCCGAAGGGGTCAGCGTGTCCGGGAGCAGCTCCAGGCGGTGCGAGACGTCGATCGTGTGGCACATTTTTACGGCGCCGACGAACACATCAATGTGACGCCCAGACAGCGGATCGACGAAATACAGTCTGTCGGCGCCGTGCACGGCGTTGAAATTCTTGTCGGCCTGGTAGCCGGCCCGTTCAAGGCAGGCGCCGAGCGCTCGGCCCGCCCGTCGACCGCAGACTAGATCGAGGTCGGCATACTCGCGGGCGAGCGGCGGCTGCAGCGCTGTTGGACACCGTCTGGCCACCGCCAGGCCACCCGTGAGCCGGGCTAAGACCTGGTCTGCGGCGAGCGCGCCGATTACCCGCTGTGCCTCGGCGTGCAGATCAGAGAGCGGCTGGGCTGCCATATGGAGGCTAGCCGGAAGTGAATTGGACGCCAGCGACCTTGTCTCCCGCGATCTTGATCACAGCGCCGTCGATCTGCCCGGAGCTGTAGCTTGAGCCAGGATTCACGCAGACGGTGCGCCCAATGCGCATCATCCCCTTTGCTTCGTGGATGTGTCCGTGCAGCCCCAACAGCGGCTGGTAGCGCTCGATCGCGGCTCGGACTGCTGTCGATCCCGCCGGAACCATCACGGGCTGACCCGCACGAAAGATCGGCTTGAAGTCTGGGTCGAGCTGGACGACCGTATCTAGTCCGCTGTCGATCGGCGGCACGTGCAGATTGAACACCGCCCGTCGCGGGTCCGGAACCTGCGCGATCAGCGCCTCGATCCGCGATTGAAGCTCTTCCTCTGAGAGCTCGCGGGGGCTGTCCCAGGGCGTGGGGTTGGAGAACCCCAGTGAGAGCATGCTGTAGCCGTCGCCGAGATCGATGACCTGCTGATCGCAGTTCTTGACCCTGTGACCCTCCCCGAACGCCGCGTCGATCGACCACGCATCGTCGTTTCCGGGCATCACGAAGCAGCCGTTGACCGTTTCCGGCATCCGCTCGTCGGCCAGCTTTAGCCAGCGTGCGACAGTTTCGGCGGCGAGGCGCTCAAACAGCTCATCCTGGCGGTCGCCGTCAGTCCCGAGCAGGCCCGCCTCCTCCTCGGTGCAGCGGTAGGGGTACATGCCGTTGAACAGGATGTCGTCCTCCAGTTCGCCCAGTTGGCTCTCGCTCTCTATCGCGATCTGGCGTCCCATGAACGATGCCCGCCATGCATTGCCCTGCCGGACGATGGGCACGATGCCCTTCCCGGTCAGGTCTCCGCCCATGATCACCACCTTGGCCCGGTAGAACGGTCCTGCGTTGATGAACTTGCGCCATAGGAGTTCTGAGCCGTGGATATCGGAGGCGTAGTAGATCGTAAGCTTTGCCATGAGCCCTACGCTGGCGGAATCTCCTTAAACGCAAGCGAGATATCCTCGTCGCGCGACTTGAGTACCCGTTCTCTGACGAAGTAGATCACCACGGCGACGACCGGCAATCCAACGGTGGTGATCTTCGACCACGTCGTGTTCAGTCCGTAGGCGCTGTCGACCCAGAAGCGCCAGCCGAGCAGGATCAGCACGATACTTGAGAGAACGCCCATGATGGTGATCAGCGGCACCCCGGCGACGGCAATGTTCGCCGGCGAGGCCCGGTAGGTTTGGCGAGTCTTGCCCAAGTAGGGGAATGCGATGCACGCCAGGCTCAAGATCAGGTAGCCCCCCACCAGTTCGCCAAGCACGGCGCTGAGGATGGTCAGGAGCGTGCCGTCCAGGGTTAGCAGGACGAGGCTGACGATCGATAGCACAAGCCCGATGGAGATTGCCAGCAGCGGCGTGTGCGTGCGTGCGTTGACGCTGCCCATGCGGCCCGGTAACACCCCGTCCATCGATGTCGCGACCATGTAGCGGCTGATGAAGATGTAGTTGAGGATCGGGCCAGGGCAGGTACCACAGCGCGAACGCGATCGACATAATCCACCGCAGCGTGCTGCTGGATACCGCGACCGTGGCGAGGAAGTTGTAGTTCGGCGCGTTTGGCAGCGGCCACGCCTTGGGCACGTTGGCCGACACGTACCCGGAGGCGCCCACGAAGTGCTGGGAGACCCCGTTGTCGAGGCCGAAGAACACGAGCAGCACGAGCGCCAGCATGCTTCCGAGCGTGATGTAGATCGCCATGAAGCTGTTACGAGCGGGGCGCTTGATCTCCCCACCGAGGGCGGCTTGGCCGGCGACGTACAGAAATGACGTCGCGAACCACGGGACCAGACCGAGCGTCGCGTTGAAGTCGAATGGCTGGCCTCCCTTGTAGCCGGCGCGCGCCGCCGCCGCCAGTACCGCGGCGTAGGTGTTCTTGGAGTGGCTGTAGGGGGCGGCATAACGGTTGAACGCGTTGATGAACGAGCTATGGCTCGTCGCCAGCAACACGATTGCCAGTGATCACCGTGCCGAGCATCCCTACGATCACGATCCCGGTGAGCACGCGCATTGCTTGCTTAGTCGAGTACGCAGTCAAAGCACCGAGAGCTATCAAGGTAATGACGCCGACAATGATCACATGGCTGTGTACGGTCAGCCATGAGGCGGCACTGGGATGACCGAGGGCAGCCATCTGAGGTGAGAGCCCGACGGTAAGGAACAGGTTTATTCCCAGGCCGGACCAAAACGTTACCCACACCATGAACACAAGGGCGACGATGAACCCGACGGCAGGGTGAAACACGCGGCTGACGAACACGTAGTCGCTACCGGACCGAGGCATGGCGGCGACGACCAACGCGTAGCACATTCCCAGCGGCACAAATGCGGCGACGCCGATAACACCCGCCAGGAGCAGGCTGGCGCCAGGAAATTGCCAGAGGAACAGGGCGGGAAACAGAATCGCGTACGCGATCGTGACGTTGAGGATGTTGAAAGCCGACGTGTTAAGCAGACTGCTCTCGCGCACGAGGCCAGTTGCTTTGCGGGCGAATACTGTCGGTGCTGCTGGGTCTGGCTTACTTACTGTCGCCATCGAGGTCTCCTCCGGACTTTGTCATGGCTTGAGCTACTCGGACCAGTCGACGTCCTGCACAAATACGACGCGGCCTGGTGCCGACGCAACACCCTTTACTGGGAGCGGACAGCTGACGAGCGTGCCGCTCGCTGCCTGGATCTGATCGAGGTTGACGACCGGTGCGATTAGGATCATGCCCCGTTCGTATAACGGACGGAGTAACTCACCGCCATCGCCGGGCCCGCACCACTGGCACTCCATCACCGGTGTGTCGAGCGCCAGAATCGAGAACGGCTGCGCCAGAAGCCAGTCAAGCGTGGCTGCTGAGAATGCCGGTGCGTCGCTGACGTACCCGGGAGAGTTCCAGCGCGTGCCCCATCCCGTGTCGATGATCAATGCGTCGCCGGGCTCCACGCCGGGGTCGGCGTCCTCGAGCTGGCGGGTCCGGATCAGGCTGCGCGGCGCCAGCTGCCCGAGGCGCAAGAGTTTCGCCGGGCGGATCAGATCGCGCATCCCGAGCTGATCGACTGTGGGCGCGCCGGCGATCAGGTGTGCGCCGGTCTCGGTGTAAGTGCCCGAAAGCGTTGAGAAACTGATCGCATGTGCGTCGAAGCCGTGTTCGTCGATCGACGCGACCGGTGTCACGGTCACGGGCGGCAGGCGCACACCGCCGAGGTCCAGCCCGTTGTAATCCCACAGTCCCGGTTCCAGCTCGCCTGAGATCTCGATGATGGCTGGCATCTCGGCGCGCCTTCTAGAGCTGGTCCCGTAGTTCTCGCCACGCGCGGCGTCGCGACCATGCCGTCCGCGCGGCGGGTCCGAGACGCCTGGCGACCTGTCGGACCCTGGGGCGGTGGGCGAGCACAGTGTGAGCGGCGTTACGGCCCGGGACGCCCGTGACCCCGCCGCCCGGATGCGTTCCGCTACCCGATAGATACAGGCCAGCCACTGGAGTGCGATAGTCAGACATTCCCACGACGGGCCGGAACGCCAGGCTCTGATCGAGCGTCATGTCGAGGTGAAATGGACTGCCGTCGAGGTTCCCGGTGATCCGCTCTCGGTCTGTGGGGGTCGTGATGTGACGGTCAATCACGAGACTCTCGGTGCCTGGCGCGCAGCGGCAGAACGTCTCGAGCATGCTGTCGGCGCACGCCTCGCGCTCGCGCTCGTGCGCTGACTTCCAGTAGGCGCCGGGGTTGAACTGCGAGAGCCACAGGGTGTGCTGACCCTCGGGCGCCAGGGTGCTGTCCAGTACCGACGGTACGGCTGCCATGAGCGGCGGGTTGGCCGTCCACTTGCCCTCGGCGTACTGATGAAACGCATGCTGCACATGCTCAAGCGACGGTGCCAGGTTGATGCTGGACGTCAAGCCAGCGTCGCCCCCGGGATGCGGGATGATCGGTTTCCCGCTTAGTGCAACGTCGACCTTAAAGAGGGAGGGGTAGTATGCGTGCGCGCTCGTGACACGCCGGCGCAGCGCGGGAGGCAGGACCGCGCTGGGTAATAGCTGGGTGAAGAGTCGGTAGGCGTCGATTGCGGAGACCACTACCGGCGCGGTCAGAAGCTCATCCTCGACCTCGACACCCTCGACTCGTTGCTGGGAGGTGTCCAGCACAACTCGGTTGACGCGAGCCGACAGGCGGACCTCGCCATCGGCCGCTTCGATGGCGCGCCGCAGCGCGTCGATCAAGGCTCCCATTCCGCCCTGGGCCCGCGCCACGCCGTTCTCATGGCTAACGGCCAGCTCAGCGGTGGCCAGCGCTGCGGCCGGCTGCTCGGGAGGGGTTCCTGCCTGAACGCCCATCCAGCCGATCACCGCGCGCATCTGCTGAGACCGGAACCAGCGCAGCGCGACGTCCCGCGGAGAGCTCAGCAGCAGATGTCCGAATGCATCGCCATTGCGCCCAGCCACCGCCGCGAGGGCGGCGAGCTTGCCGACCGTCGGGGGCGGTCCCTCGTCCAGCGGCGCCAGCAGCACCAACGCCCGTCGCCACATGTCAGCGAAGCGACGGTACGACTCGGCATCCTCCGGGCTGAACGCGGCGATCGAGTCGCACGTACGGTCAAGGTCGCGAAAGAAAGAGACCGACGTGCCGTCTGGAAACGGGAAGTACCAGGTTGGCTCGTGATAGATCAGCTTGAGCCCGTGGCGCGCGAGCTCGAGCTCGTCCAGGATTGGCGTGCCCTGGATGTGCGCCAGGTCGATCGCGCCGCGGTTAAAGCGAAACTCCGGATGGTCGGGGAGCAGTGACTCGGTCGTCGAGCAGCCTCCGAGGATCTGTGCCTGCTCGAGCACGCAGACACGCTGGTGCGCGCGGGCAAGGTATGCGGCGCACACCAGCCCGTTGTGCCCGCCACCGATCACGATCGCGTCGTAGGCGCTCACGACCGCGCCGAGGTGCCCGAGGGGCCCTTGCCCTGACCACCGAGAGGCCCGAGACTCAACGCACTGAGCAGTCGTCCGAGCTCGCCGTTGGAACGAGCGGGTAGCAACCCCGCGTCATGCTCGAAGGTCGCACGAACAGTATCCGCAGCGGCTCGCGGATCGCGCGCCGCGAGTGCGTCGACGATCTGCAGATGCTCAGTCCGCCATGAGTCGACCGAGCGATAGTGGCGCAGATCAACGAGCGCCAATCGGCCGAGCACGTCAAGAACCTCGGACATCAGCCGCGCCATGCGGGCATTACCTGAGAGCTGCGCGATCCGCAGATGAAACGCCTTGTTGAGCTCGACTACGCCGGCGAGGCCGGCCTCGGACTCGGCGGCTTGGATGTTGGCCAAAGAGCGGACCTCCTCGAGCTCGGCATCGCTGATCTTGGTCGCGGCCATGGCGGTCACGATCGGCTCGATCACGAATCGCACGTCGTAGGCGTCCAGCACGTCGGACGCGATGATCTCGGCCGCGAAGTACCCCTGGCGAGGCACGATCCGAACGAGCCCATCGCGCTCCAGCGCGAGCATCGCCTCGCGCATCGGGGTCCGGCTCACGCCGAGGCGAGCGCAGATCTCAGCGTCCGGAATGCGCTCCCCTGGCCTGATGACTCCGTCCAGAAGGTCGCGCCTGACCTCCTCGTAGACGCGCGTCATCGCCGGCACCTTTTGCGATACAGTCATCAACGCGGCTTGTAACATATTATAAGCATGTTATGCTGTCAAGGCACCGATGCAAGCGCCAATCACCGGCGAGGCAAACCGAGATCACACGTTCCATGGCAGCGGCGATGAGCACGGCGCCCCAACCCGGCGTGGTGCCTGAGCGCTCGTCGGTCGTGGTTCGCGCCGACACGGACATAGGCGGGAAGGCAGAGCTCGACACGCCATGCCTCGTCTTGGACGTTGCCCGCGTCGAGCGCAACATCGCGCGCATGGCCGAGATCGCCGGCCTCGCCGGTGTTTCTCTGCGGCCGCATGCGAAGTCTCACAAGCTGGCGCAGGTCGCGCTCCTGCAGGTCGCGGCGGGCGCAACCGGTCTGACCGTGGCCAAGATCAGCGAGGCCGAGGTCTTCGTCGCCGCTGGAATCGACGATGTGTTCATCGCGTTCCCGATCTGGGGAGAGCGCAAGCTCGACCGCCTGTGCGCACTCGCGCGACGAGCCCGACTCACCGTCTCGGTCGACTCCGCCGCCGCGCTCGAGGGACTGTCGCTCGCGGCCGTTGCCAACGACGTACAGCTCAGCGTGCGGCTCGAGGTCGACACGGGCTTTGAGCGATGCGGGCTGCAGACCCCCGCCGAGTCACTCGCGCTGGCCAGACGAGTGACCGACTGCCCCGGCCTGAGACTGGACGGGCTGATGAGCTTCGCCGGGCAGAGCTACGAGGAGCGCGGCGACGACAGCATACGTCGCGTGGCCAAGGACGATGCCACGATTCTGCTGCGCCACGCCCAGGAGCTTCGCGAGCACGGAATCCCGGTGGCTGCCATCAGCGTCGGTGGCACGCCCACCGCACGTCACGCCGCCGACATCGACGGTGTGACTGAGATCCGTCCCGGGACGTACGTCCTGTCTGACCGCGACCAGGTAGCGCTCGGCTGGGGCGACGTCGACGGATGTGCTCTCACCGTGATGACGACCGTTGTCAGCCGACCCACGCCGACCCGGGCGGTGATCGACGCCGGCACCAAGGCGTTCAGCTCGGATCTGGCCGGGGACGACCGCCTGTGGGGACTGGTCGTCGGACATCCCGAGCTACGTCTGACACGTCTGACCGAGGAACACGGAATCGTTGAGCTTCTGTCAGACGTCGAGCTTCCCATTGGCAGCCTTCTCGAAGTCGTACCGAACCACGCCTGCGGCACCCTGAACATGCATGACGCGGCGGTCATCACGCGAGGCGACCGGGTGGTTGACGTCTGGCCGATCACAGCACGCGGGAAGCTGACATGACCTCACCCATTGCCGAGTCAGTCGGCCCCGATGGCGTGCGCCGCTTCAACGGTCAGCGCGTCGTGGTGACCGGTGGCGCGAGCGGTATCGGCGAGGCCACCGCAGCGCGGTTCCTCCAAGAAGGGGCCAGCGTGCTGATCATGGACAGCGACGAGCGCAACATCGAGCGTGCGCAGCTCGGACTGAGGGCTGCCGCAAGCAGAGGCGGCGGCGAGCTGTTCACCAGCCTGGCCGACGTCACGCGAGAAGCCGACGTGGACGCAATGGTCGCCCAGTCCCAGACTGATCTCGGCGGGATCGACGTCCTCGTCAGCAACGCTGGCATCGCCTACGAGGAACCCTTTTTGGACATCTCGACCAAGCACTGGTCGCGGACACTGGATGTAAACCTCACCGGCATGTTCCTGGTCTGCCAGCGCGTAGCTCGGACGATGGTCGAGAAGCGCAGCGGGGTGATCTTGATGACCTCGTCGACCAACGGACTCGTGGGTGAGGATAAGTACGCGCATTACAACGCCTCCAAGGGCGGCGTGACCCTGCTGACGAAGTCACTGGCGATCGAGCTCGGCCCGTATGGGATCCGGGTAAATGCAGTCTGCCCGGGGTACATCGTCACCCCGCTGGCGGAGTCGATCGACGATCCCGAATTCATGGCCAAGTACGCCGAGATGCTGCCTCTCCGGCGCCTCGGCCGACCCGAAGAAGTAGCTGGGGTATTCGCCTTCCTAGCGTCGAACGATGCCAGCTTCATCACCGGGGAGACGATCGTCATCGACGGTGGCCAACTCACCTACTGAAGGGATCAATAGATGCTCGAACGCATAGCGCCGGCCGCCGGTCCGCAGGCCAGCGGCGCCTACAGCCCGGCAATCCGCGCCGGGAACCTGATCTTCGTGTCGGGTCAGGGTCCCTTTGACCCCGGCACCGGCGAGATCACCGCCGAGGACATAGGTGGCCAAGTAAAGCGGACGCTTGAGAACATCGCGCTGTTGCTTCAAGCTGCGGGCA
Organism: uncultured Solirubrobacterales bacterium; assembly: GCA_963744195.1. Taxonomy (GTDB): domain Bacteria; phylum Actinomycetota; class Thermoleophilia; order Solirubrobacterales; family Solirubrobacteraceae; genus Palsa-465. The sequence continues at coordinate 335,155 of CAVUSY010000002.1, read as the reverse complement.
GCCGGCTCGATGATGTGGTGCGCGTGGACACCTACCTCGCCGACCTCGACGACTTTCAGCGCTACGACGAGACCTTCCGCGACGTGTTTGGGGAGCACATGCCAACCCGCACGACCGTGCAGGCCTCGCTCGACGGGATCCTGGTTGAGATCAACGCGATCGCCTACATCGATGACGCACCCTGATCTCGCTGACGTAGACGGCGCGATCGATGCCTGGCTCGAGGCACACCGAGATGAGTTGACCGAGGTCGCGCAGAACCTGGTCAGAATCCCCACCGAGAGCACCCCGCCAACCGGCGGCGAGCTCGAGGGCCAACGCTACGTGCACGCCCAGCTCGAGCGGCTGGGGGCCGAAGTCGACATGTTCACACCGGACGAGGTCCAGGAGCTCAGCCAGCACCCGGCCTACCACCCCCTGATCAATGGCCAGCCACGAGACTTCACCAACCGGCCCAACGTGGTGGGCCGCCTCCCAGGCACCGGTGGCGGGCGATCAGTGATCTTCTCCACGCACATCGACACCGTGCCGGCCGGCGATCCGTCAGACTGGCGGGTGGGCACGCCATACGGCGGAGAGCTGCGAGACGGCCGCCTCTACGGTCGCGGCAGCTATGACACCAAATGTGCGCTGGCCAGCCATCTCCACGCCATCCGCTGCCTGCAGGAAATCCGCTGGCCGCTCGCCGGCGACGTCATCATTGAGAGTGTCGTTGACGAGGAGTATGGCGGCTCGCACGGAGTGCTCGCAGCCCGCTTGCGCGGCTACAACGCCGACGTGGCGATCAACAGTGAGCCGACGCACTTGGCGGTGTGCCCTGCGCACCGGGGTGGCCGCGAAGCGTACCTGCGAATCCAGGGCACACCAGGAATGGCGTTCGAGGGTCAACAGCCGTCAGACGCCGTGGTTGCGCTGGCGCGCTGCATCGTGGCCCTCAAAAGTTTCAACGACGAGCGCAACGAACACGCGGCTGGGCCGCTGTACCGGCACGATCCCCTGTTGCCGTGTTACTTCAATCAGATCGGCGGAGGCGGCGACACCTACGGTGAAGCAATCGGCCCACCCGCTGAGACATACGTGCATTTCTGGGCCGAGGTATACGAGGGCACCACCGCCGAGGACTTCGACCGCCAGATCCTCGATCGCCTGCGGCGCGAACTGGATGCACACCCAGACTCACGTGGACAGGAGCCGATCCTCCAGCCCACCATCCGCTTCATGCCCGGCAGCAGCGTTGCTCTGGACCACCCGGCACTAGAGACGCTACGCGACGCGTTCGCGGCTATACCAGGACGCCGATTCGAGATCCGAGGGGCGCCGTTTGCCTGCGACGCCTACGTCTTCAATCTCCACAGCCCGACACCCGCACTGATCCTTGGTCCCGGCGGCGGTGGCGCCCACGCACCTGATGAGTACGTCTTGGTCGACGACCTGTATGACCTGGCCCGCATCTGTGCACGCTTTATCGCCCACTGGTGCGCTTAGGGCAGCCACCGCGATCTTCCGTCGGACAGCGGCCATCTGGCGGCCGCCGGCTATTCCCCGGTGGTCTCGTTTCCCGCTGTCGTGCGGGCACAACTCACGCTCTGCCCGCAGACGTAGCAGGCCGGCGCCCACCCGCCTGCCGGAAGCCGCCGAGGCTGATTCACCACCGAGGGAACTCACGCAACGCGGAGCCGGCGGTCGCGCTCAGGTCACGGCCCATCACAATCGTCATCGCTGCCGCCTCCTCGCTCGCCAAGCGCTCAGCAAGCGCCGCGCGGACGACAACAGGCCTACCGCCGAACCCGGACGGCCCCGCTGCGCATGCTCTATCAAGTCACCCCTGTGATCCTCGGACGGCGGACGAGCGACACATCGCATGAAGGTCAGATCCCTGGCCGACAGGCACGCTACGCCTCAAGTCGCCGCCGGCCGCGGAGCCTTCACAGCCGGTCGGACAGAACCGCCGAAGCTGCGACTATCTTACTGGACACGCTAGGCAGCACGTGGGTTAGCGTAGACCCGAATGGGGACGCAAGTAGGCGTGGTCTCAAGTCACCCCGCGTGTGCGGTCCGCTGACGCGCTAGGCCTGCGCAAAGGCTTTCCTGCCGCCATGGCGGCGATCTGTCGACCGCTTCGAATCTGACCCGTTGGCGCCGGTCGAAAACCCCCTTGGCTGCGGGGCGGCCGCTCAACCACTCGACGGTGCTGGACGGGTTGCCATCTCTGGCGACCTTGCAAGGCCGGGCCACTTCTACTCAGTCGCCCCAGGAGCAGCCCAAATATGGCGACCGCCCCGCCCATCCCCAGGCGCCGTCTACACAACGTGGGTCCGCTGCGCAGGCAACGGCTGGAACATTCCTGGGTGCTGGGCGTTTGGCTTGGATCGTCCGCTCGACGGCGGAATGATGGTCCCGAGGGTGCTGTTGAAGCAGGATGGCAGCGGCGGCTTCATGGCTCCTCCTGCGAGGAGGAGCTGGCCGGCGTCGCTTCGGCCGACGCCGATGTATCCCCAGTCGCCGGGATCCATCTTGCGACTTCCCGCCCGCGTGAACGTCCACCGCAGTTGAGGGTATTGCGAGGGCTTCACGGGGTAAACGAACCCGCCATTGGCCTTCGGGCAGGCATCAGTGATCGCGATGAAGCGTACGGGGATGCCTAGCGCTCTGAGACGCGCGTTGATCGGTCTGATCGCGGTGTGCAAGTTATGGACGGTGACGGTAACCGAGCCGTCGGGATGCTGGACGAGCGCGTAGGCCGGCCGCGTCGCAGTAGTCGCGCTGATGAGCAGAACGAACGCTGCTGTGACCGCGGCGGCAGCAGCCGTAAACCCAGCAGTTATCGTTACGCGTCGGCGGCGCTGCCAGGTCCGGCCAGCGGCGGGCCGGACCATCGGCATGTCGATCTCGTCGGCGTTGAACTCCTCAGCCAGGTGCTCCCACAGTCGTTGTTCGAAGTCAGTCATGTTGCGCTCCTTCTCGTCGTAACCGGGCATGCGCTCGGTGGAGTCGAACTCGTAATGCCCCGGAAGAGATGCCGAGGGTCTGGGCCGCTTCGCGCGGCGTCAACCCGGCAAGATCAACGAGCTCGACCGCCGACCGCTCTAAGTCTGCTAGGGCCGCGCACCGGGCTAGCAGTCTGCGCCCCTCAGCTTGAGCGTCGATCCTGCGAGCAAGGTCTTGCACCTCGTCTTCGTGAAGCTCTAAGCGACCGGCGAGCCGCTCCGTGAGCTGCCGCCCTTCGAGCTCCGCCGCGTACCAGCGTGCGAATACGCGCCGAGCAATCACAAAGAGCCACGCACGGGCGGTACCCCGGGCGGGATCGAAGGTTGCCAGGGACCCGATCGCTTCCACAAAGGTCTCGGAGACAAGATCCGCTACCACCTGCGGCTGGTCGACCCGTCTGGCGAAGAATGACGTGATCTCGCCAACGTGCTGTTGATAGACAGCGGCAAACTGCGACGTGGCGGCCCGGTGGTCGATCGTGCTCACAAAAGGGGATTGGGCGGAACCGATCCGAGCGTTACACACCCAGCGGATGAAGGCCAACGTCGGCTACGTCCAGGGATATAACGCCCAGGCGGTCGTGGACGAGAGACAGCGGCGATCACCAACGCCCCGGGTGACTCGCTTTAAGGCCGGGGCTGAGAGAATAGAGCCATGGCCGAGCATTACCAGCGCCCCGGCTGGTTCACGACCAACGTATTCAACCGTCTGGTTGCCGGGCTGACGCGCCTGGGGGTCAGTGTCTACGGCTCGCGCGTGCTCGAGGTCAAGGGCCGTACTTCGGGTCAATGGCGCCAGACCCCGGTGAACCTCCTGCGCGTAGATGGCGTCGAGTATTTGGTCTCTCCGCGTGGGCACACGCAATGGGTCAAGAACCTGCGCGCCAGCGGTGTGGGAAGGCTGCGCGTCGGCCGCCGCGTGGAGGGGTTTGCGGCGGTCGAGCTTGGCGACGAGGAGAAGGTGGTGTTGTTGCGGGCCTACCTCAAGAAGTGGAGCTTTGAGGTCGGCGCGTTCTTCGCCGGGGTCGGGCCAAACTCGTCAGACGATGAATTGCGGCGGATCGCCCCCGACCACCCGGTCTTTCGCTTGACGCCGTCCTGAGCACGCTCACATGCTAGATCGCTGGGCTTGAAAGGACCGCGATCGCCTCGATCGAGACGAGTAGGCCGTGGGGAAGTCGCACGTTGGCGGGGGCAGACCGTGCTGGCGGTGGATCAGGCATGTGCCGGGCATAGACCTCGTTGAGGCGGCCGAAGTCCTCGACGTCGGCGTAGAAGATCGTCGTCTTGACGACATCGTCCATGGACGAACCCGCGGCATGAAGCACAGCGGCGAGGTTTACCAGTGCCTGCTCAGTCTGGGCTTCGATCCCATCTGCGATCGCCTTGGTCGCGGGGTCGATCCCCGCCATCCCGGAGCAGAAGACCAGGCCGCCGGCGACGATCGCCTGGCTGTACGGTCCAAGGGCGTCGGGGGCCTGATCGCTTGATACTGCGGTGCGGGTCATCGCTGTGCTCCCTCGTCGCGGTTCTTCGGTCGCGGGAACCTATGCCGATAGGACAATGGGCGCAAGGACCTTCGTCTCAAACTGATCCCTAGCAGACGACGACGTCATTCGACACTGCCCGCCCGGACCCCAGGCGAGCAGATTCTGCCCTGAATCGGCGGCCGCAGTTACCTGCTGAGTCTGGCCGCCAGAAAGCGACAGCGTCGCAACCTGGCTCAACAGCACCAGTCGATGCGTGGGCGACCAATGAAGAGTCTCAACCAAGCTCGCGCGCCGTTTCAGACTGCCAACGCTCCAGCCACCAGCGTCGCATGTCCTGCGTACTGCGGATGAACACCGCGACCCTGCCCTGGGTGGTGGTGAGCGGGTATCGTCGCGCGCGGGGTTCTGTGCCAGCCAGCGAGCACCAGCCAGAACAGGCCATCGCAGTCGCGCTGCCCCTCGGCCGCGCGCTCGACGTCGCGCCGATGACTCGGCTTCACATGCGCTTCTGGCTGCTCGCCGCGCTTGGGATCCTGCTCGACGGCTTCGACTTCTTCATCATCGGCGTCGCGAACCCGCTGGTGAAGAAGGACTTTCACGTCACGTCGGCACAGGTGGGGCTGGTGTCCGCGGCCGCGATCGTGGGGGCGGTGTTCGGGGCCAGCGTCCTCGGCCCGCTCGGCGACAAGATCGGCCGGGCCCGCATCTTCAAGTACGACCTCGTGATCTTCGTGGTGTTCTCGCTGCTATGCAGCGGCGCGTGGAACGTCTGGACGTTGACCGCGTGCCGCTTCATGCTGGGCCTAGCGATCGGGCTGGACTACCCGATCGCTGCGAGCTACCTCGCGGAGGTGTTGCCGGCGAAGGGCCGCGGGCGCTGGCTGACCGGTGCATTCAGCCTGCAGGCCGCCGGCATCCTGCTGGGCGCAACAGTCGGCGTCGTGATCCTCGGGCTGATCCCGCACCTCTCCTCATGGCGGCTCCTGCTCGGCTTCGGCGCGGTCCCGGCGGTGATCATCATCTTCTTGCGCCGCGGCGTGCCGGAGAGCCCTCGGTGGCTGGCCCAGAACGGCCGTGAGCAGGAGGCAAAGGAGATCGGCGACAGGCTCTCGCCGGTGCCGGTGGAGATCACTACCGCCGACACCACGCGCGAGGCACCAGTCCCCGAGGGGCTGAAGGCGCTCATCCAACCCCAGCTCTTCCAGCGCCGTCTGATACGCCGGACGATCTTCACCGCCGTACCGTGGTTCCTGATGGACATCGCAACCTACGGCGTGGGGATCTTCACGCCGACGTTGCTGGCGGCGATCGTCGTCAAGCACGCCGACACGACCTTCATCGCCGACAACATCGCCTCCGCCAAGGGGACGGCCGCGCTCGATCTCTTCCTCGTGATCGGGTTCGTGATCGCGATCATTCTGGTCGACCGCGTGGGGAGGATCCCGCTGCAGGTCACGGGCTTTGCGGTGATGGCGATCGGGCTCTGCATGCTCGGCTACGCCGAGGGGCTTCCTGGCGGCGGCAAGGACAATCTCGTACTCGTCGTGGCGGGCTTCGCCTTGTTGAATACGTTCATGAACGCTGGTCCGAACGCGACAACCTATGCGCTCCCGGCCGAGGTGTTCCCATGCGAGGTGCGCGCCGCCGGGCACGGGTTCGCCGCCGGCATGGCGAAGCTCGGGGCGGCGCTCGGCGTGTTCCTGTTCCCGATCCTCCAAGGCGACATCGGCACCAGCGCCCTGCTCTATCTGATCGCCGGCTGCTGCGTCGTCGGACTGATCGTGACGGTGATCTTCCGGATCGAACCGAAGGGGCGATCGCTCGACGAGATCTCTGGCGCCGAGCTCGCGCGGCTCGAACCCCAACGGTGATCCGTTTGACGCACAAGAAGAGCTCGAGGCCTACGGCCATGCTCGGACATGGGCCAGTGGCCATTCGCGACGGGTCGCGGGAGACGTTACGCTCCTCAGCGAGAGGACGCCTCACATCAGCAGTCGCGCCCGCTGCGGCCACACCACGTTCGAAGTAGAGCCGGTCAGACGCCGGGTTCCGGGGCCGAAGCGATCGGAGAGAACAATATGAACCCGTCCCACCACAGAAGAGCGGATGCGGCCGGTCGTGGAAAACGTTCGGCTTGGATGCTTGCACGGCTGATCGTCGTCGTCGCCGCGATGGGCTTCGCCGCCGCGGACGCGTCTGCCGCGGGCACTCTGCCCGTTTCCCCGACGTTCCTGAATGCAAGTGCCGCCGACAACGGTCTGCAGGTCAAACCCGTGAGGATCACGTACACCGGCGACGGCACGGGCTTCCTGGGCGGTGCCAGCGCCCGCAAGCAGAACTCGGACATCCAGTGGACAAGGTGGACGACCCGTGTCGCTCTTGGCACCGGGTTCAACCAGCTGAACAACTGCAACCCGTCCTGTGCCGGGGGCACATATCGTGGCTACCGGGTGAAGATCGAGTTGTGGCGTCCCCGGACGCTGGCCGGCACGCTGGTGTTCACGCGCATGACGATCTTCTACAAGAAGCGCCCTCCGCGGGGCGAGCCGCGCCACTATACGTTCACCGACACCCACACTGGCGGCACCCTCGGCGGCTATGGCTGGGGCCCGCCCACCGCGCAGAGCTACTGCACCCACACGTACGGCCTGAAGCCGTTCGCGACCTGCAAGAACATTCACTCACTCCCTTAGCTCGGGGCGATCTGAATCTCGAGCCGGCGGGCGAGCCCTACCGGCGCCAAGGGCTCCCCTGAGCATTGCCTGCCCGCTGCGATCGTGTGGTGGTGGCGAACTGAGGCATTGACCCAGGTCGAGCCTGGGCATAGGATCGCGCGAGGAGCGGCAAAGGTCGCTCCAGACAACCGGGATGCTGCTCTGTCGTCCTCGTCACGGCCGGCGCTAATCGACTGAGCGAAAGCCGAGAACTAGGAGGGGAGACCGCCCATGCGGATGCTGATGAAGGTCCAGATCCCGACCGAGAACGGAAACGCTGCCATCAAGGATGGCAGCCTGCCACAAATCTTCGGGCGCGCGCTGGAGGCACTGAAGGCGGAGGCGGCGTACTTCACATCAGAAGAGGGGATGCGTACGGGCCTGATCTTTTTCGACATGGGCGATTCAAGCGACATTCCGTCGGCCGCGGAGCCGTTCTTCATGGGCCTCAATGCGAAGATCACTTTCGCGCCGGTGATGAATGGCGATGAGATGCGCGCCGGCATCGGCAAGGCGATGGAGGCCACCTAGAGCATTTGGGCCATTGGGCTCGCAAAGAGGCGCCGGTGACCCCCCAGTGCCCGGGTCACCAGCGCCTGATGGTCCTAGCCCCAGCGACTGATCTCGCCGCCCGGGTAGGCGTTGAAGCCATTTCCTTCGGCTCCGGACTTGAGGCTCATGAGGTAGGCGGCCCAGTTGGTCGAGCAGCCGTTCATGAACTCGTTCTCCCGCTGCCAGCCTTCGTGCCTGAACAGCAGCGTGGTGCCGCCGTCCGCCCCGGGCTTCAGCGCGAAGCTGATCTGGGTATCGATCCAGTCGGAGGGCCCGTCGACGCACCGCCAGACGACTTGCTCCGGGCTGCGTTCGACGACTTCGAAGGTTGCAGCGGGGTCCCGCGGGGTCGCGGAAGTACACCGATAGCTGCCCGCCGATCTCCTCGTCGCCGGCGACGGGGTGGCCCGTCCACCATCGCTGGATCCCTTCCCTGGTTGCTGCCAGTTCGTGCACGCGCTCAGGCGGCGCGTCGATCGAGAGGCGGTGCAGGATGTTCGGCATGGTGTGTCTCCTTTTGCCATGGGTGGTGGTGGTGGTCAGGCGGCGGTTGGCAGGTCCGCCGGCTGGAACTGGGCCGTTGATTTCGCCCGTGGCGACATGGCGAGGGCAGCGAGCGCCCCGAGCCCGGCAATGACCGAGCAGGCCCAGAGCGCCGGCTTGAATCCGGCCGTCACGGTGGCCGGGCTTCCGAGGCCGCCGTGGGCCGCGAAGACGGTGCTGCCGATCCCGACTGCGAATACCGCGCCGAAGCGCTGCGCCATGTAGTTGATCCCAGACGCCTTTCCCATCTCCTCCGGGGCGACGGCGCTGAGGACGGCGGTCGGGACTGTCGGTAGGGCCATGGAGATCCCGACGCCGGCGATCAGGAGCGCGATCACGAGCTCGATCCAGCTCGTGTGCACCGAGCCGCGCCAGGCAACCCACGCGAATCCGGTTGTCAGCAGGCTCAGCCCGACGACAGTGATCGGCCGGCGGCCGATCCGGTCGGAGAGAGCCCCGGCAAGGGGTGAGACGAACATCGGCGTCGCGAAGAACGGGAGCAGGCGCACGCCGGCGCCAACCGGCGAGTAGTGGCAGCGCGAGCTGGAACTCCTCGGTGACCAAGAGCCCCCCGGCGAAGATGGCACCGGACATGAGGAATGTCGTCAGATTGCCGACCGCGAAGTCCCGGACGGCAAACAGGCGCAGCGGCACCATCGGCTGGCGCACCGAGGTCTCCCACCGGACGAAGACGACCAGCAGCACCGCCCCAGCGACCAACGTGCTCACGACCTCGGCGCTCAGCCAGCCCACTTCGTTGGCGCGGCTCAGTGCCCACACCAGGGCGACGACGCCGGCGGTGACAAGCCCGGCTCCGACGAGGTCGAGTCGTTCCGGTGCGCCATAGCTCTCGGGCAGCTGCCGGAGGCAGAGGAGCACGGCAACGATGCCGATCGGGACGTTGATCCAGAAGATCCAGTGCCAGTCGATGCCCTGCGTGATGGCGCCCCCGATGATTGGGCCCAACGCGACCGCGAGACCGGCAAGGCCGCCGTAGATCCCGACGATCATCCCGCGGCGCTCAACTGGAAACGCCGCCGTGAGGATGGTCAAGCTCAGCGGCAGCACGATTGCGCCACCGAGCCCTTGCACCGTCCGGGCGGCGATCAACTCCGACAGGTTCGGCGCCACCGCGCAGGCGACAGAGGCGACGGTGAAGAGGGCGAGCCCGATGGTGAAGACCTTGCGCCGTCCGAACCGGTCGCCGAGCGCAGCGGCGGTGATAATCCCCGCGGCGAAAGCGATGCCGTAGGCGTTCAGCGTCCACTGCAGGGAAGAGAGGCTGACATGCAGGTCGCGCTGCATCCGCGGCAATGCAGTGATCACGACAACCGAGTCGAGGACGACCATGAAGTAGGCCGTCGATGTCAATCCGACCACCCAGCCGAGACCGCGTTGCGCTTACCGGTGCGTGCGTCATCTGTCCTCCTTGGTCGTGGCCGGCTCGTCGGCCGGTTCTGCGCTATTGACGAACGGACTGGAGGCCAGACGGACAGGCAACCAAAACGACAGGCAAGGTGTCCGTCTTCGGCGACGCTGTTCGTCTAGAAGGAGAACCACCCGGCCCATGAGGAAGGAGATGTCTTGAGATACGCGCTCTTGGCCTACAGCAACATGGAGGTCCGCGATCAGAGGACTGAAGCGGAGCAACGGCGGATCGATGCCGGGATCGCCGAGGTTCTGGCGCGCCCGAACGTGACCGGCTGGCTACGACTCCAGAACGTCGGGTCGGCCACGACTGTCCGCCACGAACAGGGCAGGACGCTGTTGACGGACGGACCGTTCGTGGACAGCAAGGACTTCCTCGGCGGCTTCATCCTCGTCGAGGCGGAGAACCTCGACGGCGCCCTGGCCCTCGCCAGCGAACTGCAGGAGCTGCAGACAGGCGGTGCGATCGAGGTCCGACCGGTCCTCGAGGAGCCGCTCGTCGGTGCTTGAGCAGGTCTTTCGTGAGGAGTGGGGCCGTGTCCTGGCCTCGCTCGTCGGCTTCCTTGGTGACATCGAGCAGGCCGAGGACGCCGCACAGGATGCGTTCGCGATCGCCGCGGAGCGCTGGCCCCGCGACGGAGTTCCCGCCAACCCGACGGGCTGGCTGATCACCACCGCTCGCAACCGCGCGATCGACCGGATCCGTCGCGAGCGCACGCTGGCGGTGAAGACCGAGCAGCTGAAGCGCGAGCATCGAAACGAACCGGAGGAGGAGGCGATGGACGAGACGGCGACGTTCCCGGACGAGCGGCTCGAGCTGATCTTCACCTGCTGCCATCCGGCACTCGCGCTCGACGCTCAGGTCGGACTCACGCTGCGCACGCTCGGCGGCCTCTCAACCGAAGAGATCGCACGCGCCTTCCTCGTCCCGTTCGAGACGATGAGCAAGCGTCTGACACGCGCCAAGCACAAGATCCGCGATGCCGGGATCCCGTTCGCCGTCCCTCCCGACCACCTGCTCCCCGAGCGACTCGATGCCGTGCTCGCGGTCATCTATCTGATCTTCAACGAAGGCTGGGGTGGAGGCCGCATCGACCTGGCAGCCGAGGCGATCCGCCTGGGCCGTTCCGTCATGGAGCTCATGCCGGCCGAGGCCGGGGCGCACGGGCTGCTCGCGCTGATGCTCATCAACCACGCTCGCAGCGCCGCCCGCTTTCGCGACGGGGAGCTCGTCCTGCTCGACGACCAGGACCGTACGCTCTGGAACCAGGACCAGATCGCGGAGGGCCGGCGGCTGCTCGAGCGCGCGTTTGCTCTCCGCGGGAGTGGGCCCTACCACCTGCAAGCGGCAATCGCCGATCTGCATCTGCAGGAGCCGCGCGACTGGGAGCAGATCGCGCTCCTCTACGAAAAGCTCGAGCACATCACCAACTCGCCGGTCGTGACGATGAACCGCTCGATCGCCATCGCCGAACTCGACGGACCCGACGCCGGACTCGCCGTGCTCGATCGCCTCGACCTCCATGACTATCGCTACTACCACTCGACCCGCGCCGACCTCCTGCGACGCCTCGGCCGCGACGACGAGGCGCGCGCTGCCTACGCACGCGCCGTCGAGCTCACCCCGCCGGGGCCCGAGCAGCGGTTCCTCGAGCGGCGCCTCGCCGGCCTCTCCGAAAATGCCGGACAACACCCCCACGTCCCGCGTCGGGATGTCCGTCGGGGCCGGTCCAGTTCGTCTTAAGGACAAAGCTGGCAGCGGGCCGGCTCTCACCGGAGGCACACACCATGTCGATACACCAACAAGCCCTCATCGATGCCACGCCGCGGGAGATCTACGCGTATCTGACCGAAGGCGAGACGTTTGCCGCGGCGACGGGCAAAGCGGCGCGACTGGAGGCCCGCGTGGGCTCGACGTTCTCGCTGTTCGACGGCCGGGTCGAGGGCCGGCAGGAGCCGATGACTCGCTACTTCGCCGAGCGGCGTGCTGCTTAGGCTTGGGTCCCGCTGCTGTGTCAGCGCAGCACTGACGCGCCGAAGTCCGCGGGGACGGCGTCCATGAGGACAAGGTCCGTCGGCCGGCCCCGGCTCATCACCGCACCCCGCCGAACGCCGACACGTCGAAAGCCGGCACGCTCGTACGCCGTCAACCCCGCGACGTTCCACTCGAGCGTTTCGAGCAGCACGTTGCGCAGCTGCAGCACATGAAACCCGAAGTCGAGTACGAGCCGGGTCGCCTCGGTGCCCAGGCCCTGGCCGCGGCGCTCACCGAGCGCGATGCCGAACGTGGCGGAGCCGTGTGCGTGGGAAATGTCAAACAAGCCGGCGTGACCGACCGGGGTTGAGTCACGGCGGTCATAGATCGTGAACTCGACGCCCTGGGGCTCGCGCTTGGCACCCTTCTCGATGTTCTCCTCCACCCACTTCTCCTGGCTCTGCGCTGTGGCGATGCCCATTTGGTCGAGGCCGCGCCGGACCTCGAGCTGGTTCATCCAGCGGGCGTAGGCGGCGGCGAGATCCACTCGGAGAGGTCCAAGTGCGACCTTCTCGCCGACGACGATGAAGTCTGGCTCGTTGCTATCCATCCCGGCATTGTGTCCAGAGGGAGGCCTGCGTGCCGGCTGCTTTGTGCTCGAAGCTCCCGGGCGAAGCAGCCGCCTGCCGCAAGCGGCGACCGTCGAGCCGCCCGAGTGAACGAGGTCCCCATGGCTAGGGGCAGTCGGCTCAGGAGTAGATCTCGGCCAGGGGAGTATGGGCGTCGGCGATGGTGCCGACGGCGAGGCAGGTGTTGGTGGTGGGGCAGGCGGTGGCGTAGAGGGTGTTGTTGGTGCCGGGGTTGGGTGTGGTCTGGGTTGTCCAGCTGGTTCCGTTCCAGTGTTCGGCGAGGGTGAGGGTCTGGGTGCTGGTGCTGCGGTAGCCCACCGCGGTGCAGGCGCTGATCATTGGGCAGGAGATGGCTTTGAGGGCGGCTTGGGCGGGGTGCCCGGGGCTGATGTCGGTCCAGGTGCTGGCGCTCAGCCGTTGGGCCAGCGGCGTTTCGTTTGAGAATTGCCGAGCGCCGGCCGCGATGCACGAGGTCAGGCTCAGGCACGAGACGCCGAACAGGTCATCCTCGCCGGCGCCGATGCCGGCGTTTGGATTGTGCATCATGGTCCAGGTATCGGCGTTGAGGCGGTAGGACAGAGCCATCTCGCCGTGTCCTTGGTCTGAGTTGCCGACCGCGACGCAGGCCAGGTTCACGTCGCAGGACACGCCGTGCAGGGCGCTGCCTGTGTTCTGGGGCGGGGGCGGGACTCTCTGCACGATGGTGGTGCCGTCGAAGAACTGCTCGGCCAGCGGAACATTGAGGCCCGACGTGACCGAGGTAATCGTGAAACCGACGGTCTCACACGAACTGATCGACTTGCACCAGACCCCCTCTAGCTGCGAGTACGCCCCGCCAGGATCGCCCGCGTTGATCGACGTCCAAGCGCGGCCGTTCCAGCTCACCGCCAGCGGCAGCACCCGGCTATCGGTCTGGCGGGTGTAGGAACCCACCGCGACGCACTGGCCAACCAGCGGACAGGAGACGCCGAGCAGCGTCGCACTGCCCGCCCCCGCGGGCAGTGGCACGCGCGGCAGGATCCGCCAGCTCGACCCGTCCCACGACTCCCCGAACGCCACCACCGCACCATCGCTGCTGCGGTCATACTGCCCCACCGCCACACACCAGTCCACGTTCGCGCATGAGGTCCCAAACAGCTGCGCGAACTTCATCGTCGGCGGCGACGGAATCGACAACGCCGCCCATGCCGGACCACCCCAGCCCTCAGCCAACGAGACGTCATGACCCGACCCATCCGTGGTGCCAAATACGGCCGTGCAAAACAGCGGCGTCGGGCAGGACACGCCCGCGTTGAGAACCGTTTCAGTGGCCCCGGCTCCAGTCACAGGCTGCAGCACCCACGACGATCCGTCCCACCGGTCAGCCAGCAGCGTGTTGATGTCCGGCGTGGCGTATGACCCGACCGCCGTACAGGCCGTCGCCGACGCACATGAGACCCCCAGAAGCGTGCCAAAATCTGTGCCGGCGGGGACCGGTACCGAGTGCTCATTCCAGGCGCTGCCGTTCCACTTGGTGCTGAACGCGCGTTGGACCGATCCGGTGCTCGCGTCGCCCACGGCGAGACAGTCGCCGGAACCGGGCACGACACCGACATGAGCTCGCTCGTGGCGGTACCGGAGGCCGCCGGCACCGCGTGCAACGACCAACTCGATCCGCTGAAAAGAGCGGCCGACGGCTGCCGATGCCCGCCGGCGCCGGTGTAGCCCCCGACCGCCACGCACGAGGTACCCGACGCACACGAGACGCTCTCGAGTTGGCCGCGGATCGAGCTCGCGACGACGGTCTGCGACGACCACGCCGAGCCGTTCCAGTGATCGGCGATCGGTCCGTTGTCCGTGCTGCCAACGGCAAAGCAGGAATTACTCGCCACGCAGTCGACGCCAGCCAGACCGTTGACCGAGCCGGGATCGGTCACCGGGACGGTGCTTGACTCCACCGAGAACCGTCCCAGTGCTCAGCCAAGGGATGCCGGACGCCGGTGGTGGCGACATAGGTGCCGACCGCGACACACCGTGACGGGCTCGCGCACGAAACCGAGCTCAACCCGGCCGACAGCGCGCCGGCTGGGAGCAGTTCGCTTCCCGGGCGCCAGGCCGTGCCGTTGGAGGTCGCGTACAACGCCGCCGGAGTGTCATGGCTGTCCTTGAAGTTCCCAACCGCCAGGCAGAAGCTGGACGTCGGGCACGAGACGCTGACGAGCGCTGCGCCGTCACCCGCGCCGAGCGGCAACGTCGTCGGTTGAAACGTCCAGCCCGGAACTGCCGCTGCGGCGTTCGCCGGAATCGCCAGCAGCAACACGAGCAGCACCGCGGCCCGGCCCAGGTAGCGCGCGCAACCCAACGCTGCAGCCCCCATCCCTCACCCCCAGATCGACGTGAACGCCGATCCGCAATGTACCACCGGCCGGACCGTTGATGGGAAAAACTCCTCTCACGAAAGGGTGATCAGCTGAAGAACTCCAGAAGCGCCGGCCGGAGTGCCTCCGGGCGCTGCAGGATGCTGTGGTCCTGGCCTTCCAGCGTGACATGCCGCGCCCCGGGAACCGCCTGCGCCACAGCTTGCGCAGTCGCGCGGATCCAGGGAAATGACTCACTGCCGTCGAGGGCGAGGAGCGGGAGCTCGAGCTGGGCGAGGCGCCCGGTTGGCAGTCTGTAGCCGTGATGGACCGCCAGGTCGTAGGGGAGGGTGTGGGCGAGAGCGGTGAGCCAGCTCCATACCGGGGCGGCGCGCATCCCCTCGACCATCGCGCTGGGCAGACCGACCGCCTCGGTCGAGAACAGGACGACCGCGTCGTCGCGGCGACCTTCGCGAACCAGCGCGGAGACGCGCGCGTCGACGTCGTCCGGGGGAAGCGGCCGTGTCCCGTCGACGATGTACGACGGCTCGTAGACCGCGAGCCTCTCGATTGGCAGCCCTTGCATCGCCGCTTCAAGAGCCAGCACCGCGCCCGAGGAGTGCCCGAACACGCTGACCGGTTCGCCGAGCGCCTCGATCATCGCCGAGAGATCCTCCAGCTCCCGCGCGGGCTCGAACTCGCTGTCGTTGTTCGTGCTGGCGCCGCGGCCGCGTCGGTCGTAGCTGACGGCGGCGAGGTTGCTGGCAGGAGATGGCCTCCGCCACGCCGGCCACCGTTGAGCGATCGTTGTAGGCACCGCCGATCAGGATCACGGGCTTGCCGGCGCCGTAACGATCACACGCGATCGTCGTCCCATCGGCCGACCTGACGATGCTGCGGCGTGTAGTTACCACCCGCGATGCTCCTGTCTCGTATCGTCGTTATGCGCGCAGCACCGTGGGTGCGGTTCATGTAAGCCGCGGGCGCAGCGCAGACCACCAGCGGCGACGATGGCGGCCGCTCAGCGCCCTCGCGCTGGCTCGCAACAGCTCGACCGCGCTGGAGGTGAGGACGAACGGGTTGGCCACCACTCGTCCGTCGTCCAGCGACACAGCCGCCACGACATCCGTACCGATCGTCGCGACCAGAATCTCGCCCGCGAGCTCCGGTGCATCGTCCAGCTCAGCCAGGCGCCGGATCGTCCCGGCCTCGTCAGGGTGGGAGAACCGCACCGCCGCTGCGGGTCGCGCGCTGGTCACGGCGGACGAGGTGCGCCTGCGTCGCATGCCGGCTCGTCTGGCTCCACGCCCGTTCGCCGCCCGGTTCAGGTCCGCGATGTGCTCCTTCGCGACCACTGCACTCAATGACATTCCCATGATCGTGCTCCTCATACTCGACTGAGCAGATCATGGCCCTAAGACCCGGCACCCACATCGGGCATGTGCAGGTACTTTCCGGTCCGCACCCCTTACCCAGGAGCGAGTCGGACCTTAGAGCACGCATAGATGAGTGATTCCATGTCGAGAAGGTCTGACCGGCTTCGCTCACTAGCTGAAGGGCCACGAAAGGCGCGGCCCAGGAAACAGGAGACCACCATGCCGAAGTACCTGCTTCTCAAGCACTACCGCGGCGGCCCGGCGCCGCACCATCCCTTCCCGCCGATGGACCAGTGGGCGCCCGAGGACGTTGAGGCTCACATGGCCTTCCTCAGACACGTCAGCGAGCTGCTGCAGGAGAACGGCGAGTACGTCGGCGCACAGGCGCTCACGCCGGCGCGCACCTGGGTGCGCTACGGCGGCCCGGACGCGGCGCCGGTAACCACCGACGGCCCGCTGCCCGAGACCAGCGATCTCGTGGCGGGCTGGTACATGATCGACGTCGAATCGCACGAGCGCGCGATCGAGCTCGCGGCCTACGTCTCCTCCGAGCCCGGCCCGGGCGGCGAGCCGCTGTACGAGTGGATCGACGTCCGGGAGATCATGTCCGAGGCGCCCTCGGAGGACTGATCCGGCGTGATCGACGAACCGACGCGACGGCGGAATCGCGTCCCGCCCCAACCTGGGCTGCCCGGGTTCGGGCGGGACCTCATTCCGCTGGTGCTCGCGGGCCTGGTCCGAAGAGGCGAGGACTTCGATGCCGCCGAGGACGCGCTCCAGGAGGCGCTGCTGGAGGCGCTGCGGGTGTGGCCCGAGCACCCGCCGCGCGACCCGCGGGCGTGGCTAGCGACGGTCGCGACGCGACGGCTCGTGGACGCCCGCCGCAGCGAGGCCGCCCGGTACCGTCGCGAGGAGGCGACGTATGCCGAGTCGCGGCCCGCCGCCACCGAGGTGGGCGACGACACCCTCTTCCTGCTCTTCTGCTGCTGTCACCCCGACCTCACGCCCGTCTCCCAGGTGTCGCTGACCCTGCGGGCTGTCGGCGGCCTCACCACCCGCGAGATCGCCGACGCCTTCTACGTCCCCGAGGCGACGATGGCCCAGCGCATCAGCCGGGCCAAGCGCGCCTTGCAGGGGCGCCGCCTGGACCAGCCCGGCGACCTGGCGGTCGTGCTGCGCGTGCTCTACCTCGTCTATACGGCCGGGCACGGAGGCCGGCTCGACCTGGCCGGCGAGGCGATCCGGCTCGCCCGCCAGCTCACCCTCGCCACCGAGGAGCCGGAGGCGCGCGGGCTGCTCGCGCTGATGCTCCTCAACCACGCCCGCCTCCCGGCGCGGCTCGACCCCGAGGGCCGGATCGTCCCGCTCGACCGCCAGGACCGCGGCCTATGGGACGCCCGCGAGATCGCCGAGGGCGTGCGCGTCCTGCAGTCGGCGCTGGCCGTTCAGCGCTTCGGCCGCTACCAGGTCGAGGCCGCCATCGCCGCGCTGCACGACGACGCGGCAAGCGCGGAGGAGACCGACTGGCCGCAGATCCTCGCCTGGTACGACGACCTCGTCGCCCTCACCGACGACCCGGTGCGACAGGACCCCGCCGCGGTGCTCGGGCGCGCGGTCGCGGTCGGCCACGTCCTCGGCGCCGCCGCCGGGCTGCGCGAGACCGACCGGCTGCGTGAGGTGATCGGCGAACGGCACCGCTGGCACGCCGTCCGCGGGCACCTGCACGAGCGCGACGGCGACCTCCCTGCCGCCGCCTCGGCGTACGCCGAGGCGGCCCGCCGGGCCACGAACGTAGCCGAGCGCGACCACCTGATCCGCCAGGCCGCCCGGGCGCGGGCGGCCGAGCTACGGCCGCGCACGATCGCTTCGAAGTCGCCGCTGGAGGGGCGTCGCGATCGTTGATTACATCTACGCGGCTGGGGCCGGGGCGGAGGGGTCGTTCTGCCAGAGGCCGAACTCGTTGCCGTGAGGGTCCTTGCAGGTTGAGAACCAGCCCATGCCTGGAACCGGGCCCGGCTCGTTCGCCTCGCCGCCGAGTTCTTTGACGCGCGCAGCGCCGGCATTGATGTCCTCGACATCGAAGTAAACCCGGATCCCTTGCTTGCCGGGCTCCATATCGGTGATCGCCCCGCCCGTCTGCTCGCTGATCCGCGTCATGTGGTACTCAAACGGGCCGGGGGCCCCCTCGAACTGCCAGCCGAAGAGCGAGCCCCAGAACGCGCGTCCGTTCGCTGTGTCATCCGCTGGGATCTCGAAGTGCACGATCTGCCCTGGCATAGCGACCCTTTCATTCGGGATGGATTTGGCCGACGGTTGACCCGATCGCTAAGTTAGCATAGACTTACCGTGCGTGCAGAGTTACCAACATCCGGGTTGGTCCGCTCTCGGCGATCGCACTCGGCGCGCGATCTTCGAGCGGCTCGCTGATCGCCCATGTGCCGTCGTCGAGCTCGCCCGCGACCTACCTGTCAGCCGACCCGCCGTCTCGCAGCACCTCAAGATCCTCAAGGACGCCGGGCTGGTCGTCGACCAGGCCGCCGGCAATCGCCGCATCTACCGCATCAATCCCGACGGCCTCGCCGAGCTCCGCGCTGACCTTGACCGGTTCTGGCTCAGCGCCCTGACCGCCTACAAGGCGGTGGTCGAATCACCCGACGAGGAGGTCTCATGAGTACACCGTCCGCAGCAACGTTCGTCCGCCACGAGGTCGTCGTCCAAGCGCCGATCGCACGCGCGTTCTCGGTCTTCACCGACGAGATGGGCAGCTTCAAGCCGCCTGAGCACAACATGCTCGGCGTCGATATCGCCGAGACAGTTTTCGAGCCCCACACGGGCGGCCGCGTCTATGACCGCGGCATAGATGGGAGCGAGTGTCACTGGGCACGCGTGCTCGCCTACGAACCGCCGGACCGCGTCGTCATCAGCTGGGACATCACCCCGGGATGGCAAATCGAGACCGACCTCGCCAAGACCAGCGAGGTCGAGGTGCGTTTCATCGCCGAGGGTCCGGAGCGCACTCGCGTGGAGCTTGAGCACCGCCACCTCGATCGCCACGGCGACGGCTGGGAGTCCATCCGCGAAGGCGTCGACGGCGGCAATGGATGGCCGCTGTACCTGCACCGATTCTCCGACGTCCTGGCGAGGTGAGCTGATCGGCACACCGTTGGGACGTCCACGGGATCGACGGTCCGATCAGTCTTCGGGAAGAGCAGCAAACGCCTTCTTGGTCTGCCTGTACCACCCCATTCCCGCTACGGGATGCTTCCACCTGTCCTGCATGCTCTTCAGCGCGCTTTCGTGCGTTTCATCACCCCGTGCCACCATCTCCTTCAGATGGCTATCTTGGGCCTTGATTACCTCATCAGCCTTGTTTCCGTGGAATGAGACATCACACGGTCCACCCATCTGTTTACACGTCATCGTTTTCATATTGATTGTCCTTTCTCTGGTGGGCATGGGCCGGTAAGCAGCACGGTCACTTTAACCGCGGCTCGGTGACGGGCGCTTCTCGATTCCTGATCGCTTGATCGGCGCGCCGCGGGCTACGTGACCGCCTCCATCTCCGTGCCGTGCCTCTATGCCTTCTCGTTTCTCGTATTTTTCGACCCCCACCAGCGTGAGCTCCAGCTGCACATCTACCGGATCGTCGGCTCGGCTCACGACGCCGAGGATCTCCTCCAAGAGACCTTGCTCGCCGCCTGGCGCAGTCCTCGCCAGTTCGAGCGACGGCTCGGTCCGTGCCTGGCTGTATCGGATCGCCACCAACCGCTCGTCGATGCCCTGCGGGCGAGCCGGCGCCGCCCGGAGGATCATCGGATGACCCAGGCCTGTCCGACGCACTCAGCGACGGTCTGGCGCGTCGACGCCGTCGTCTCGGCTCGATGGATTCCGGACGACTCTCCCGTAGCGGAGGTCGCGCTATGAGACCAAGGAGGCGATCGCGCTGGCATTCATCGTCGGCCTTCATCATCTCTCTTCTCATCATCTCTCTTTTCTCTTTTTTCTCTGTGAGGCTCCGCGGACGCTGCGGCGAGACCGTTTGATCACGGCACGGAGGCTCGGCGCGCCTCGCGCATCAGCATCACCGCGTCGTAGGCGGTGAGATACCGCTGTCGCGCCAGGCGGCGGGCATCTCGGTTGACCGCGAGAATGTATGCGCGGTGCGTGGGGTAGAGATGGCGTTCGCGCGCGCGGGTGAAGCGCCGCTGTAGGCCCACGAGGTAGCAAAAGCCAGGACCGGTCTGGCTGGCGAGCCAGGTGCTCGTCGGTACGTCGACGAGTGGTGAGCGGACGCCGCCCTTGACGTTGCCGGAGTGATCGAGGACCCCCTGTCCGTGCCGGACATCGATGTGGCGGCCGGGCGGTGGGGCGGTGCCGTGACGGACCCATTGATCGAGGTTGTGCAGGATGGCGTCGAAGTAGATGCTGCTCGGAAACGGGCTGCGCGGTCCCTGGTCACACCTCGTCGGTGGTACGCGCCCGGCTCGCCGGATGTCGGTGGGTGACGCGGCGTAGAGCAGTTCAGCGCGGGTGGCATGAGGTGCACCGGCGAGGTCATAGCTGCGGTAGCGGTCGACCCGGCGGTTGCCATCCGGGCGGCGGGCGGCGATGCCGATCGAGTAGTCAGATTGCGTCATCGCGCGGATCACGGGAACGCCGAGGTCGTGAATCCGGTACCGAGGATCCCCGACGGGGGGGACCGGCTGGCACTGGTTGATCGGGACGAGACCGGCGAAGGGACCGCCGGTGCCTCCGAGTACGTACCCGTTGTAGAGCGGATGGCCCCCGTTTTCGCGCGTCATGCGCCGGTGCAGCGCACCGATGTACGTGGCCAGGTAGCCGCCCGTCTGCGAGTAGCCGAACCCGTAGACGCGCAGCCGGGTGTGCTCGGAGCGAAACGGGTTGGACTTTGCCCGGCTGCGGATCCACGCCGCGACCTGGCTGTTGATGTCCCAGACGAGGCCGTTCTCAGTGCGCCGCGAGCTGTCCCCCGTCGAAAGCGTCTGCAGCGTGGTGCAGTTTCGTGGGTCACTCAGCGACAGCGGGTTCGCGAACGAGAGCGCTCGGTAGCGCTCCGGCTCGAACTTCCTCAGGGCTCCAATCGATATCGGCTTGGCTGTGATGCCTACCCAGGCGTCGCCGTTGTGCACGAATTCGCGCTGCGCGAGCGCCCAGGCGAGGTTGAGATCGAAGTGGTTTGAGGGGTTGAGCATCTCCACCCACACCGTGCCGCTCGCCCGGCGCGACTCGGCGGGGCGGCGGATCAGCATGCGTGTCACATAAGGCACGTTCGGGGTCCGCACGACCGCCCCGCGCGCGGCCGACGGCCAGTCATAGACGTTTGAGCGGCCCTTTACGAGGTACTCGCGCTCGATAAACCCCCACCGTCGGAGGTTCTGAGGCTGTCGCTGGTGAGCGGCGGCGCCAAACGGATACGAGCGCGCAGTCGTGCGCAACGGGCCGATCACCGTCGGAACTGGTACGGCCGCGGTCGCCGTGGCCGACAGCACCTGGATCGCCAGGGCTGTCGCGATCAGACCAACGTTGGGGCGCAGGGTCATGCCTCTCCTCCAGCATCCTTGGTTCGTCAGATGGCTCGCGTGACGATCGGGGGCTCGGCGTTCGCTTCCGCTCGTGCGGCCCGACGGTCCGCCGCCTCTTGCTTGAGCTCGGCCTGCCTGGTGGAGAGCGAGGCGATCTGCGCCGCCCGCCGCTGGGCGGAGGTAGGTCGGGGGCTGGTCGGTGCAGTGGACACGATCATGTTGCGTTTGCTGGCCATCACTGTCTCCTTGGGTCTGTTCCGCTGGGTCGGACGCCGGCGCCTCCAGCGCGATCGCGCGTCAGGGTCCTACCGGCGTGGGGCAACGGCAGTGACGAACCGACACGTGGTGGGCGGGCTCGCTGCACCAGTGAGCCCTTTCGTCGACGCCCGAACTCCATGCTCTAGCAGATCTCGCTCCCTAAGGCGAATGCGACCCAGCAGATAACGCGCGCTGCGGCGAGCGCACTGTGCTCGATGCCGTCGATCTACGCATAGGCTGCCTTCTTCTGAGGCTGAAGGCAAGCAGGTTAGGGGCGGCTTCTCGCGGCGGCTATCGCTTCGGCGAGTTCCTTGACCCCGGCGCGGATGGCCGGCTCGGGCATCTGGGCGTAGCCGAGCACGAGAGCCGGCGGCCGGTCGGTGACGCTGGGCCGGTAGTCGCTCATCGTCTCGAGCGCGACACGCCGATGGCGTGCCTCCTCGCGGATGGCCTGCTCGTCGTCGCTGCCGGGCAGTTCGACGGTGACGTGCAGCCCGGCGGCGATGCCGCGAACGGTGGCTTCCGGGAGTGCTGCGGTGAGCGCACTGACGAGCGCATCGCGGCGCGCGCGGTAACGAGCTCGCATGCGGCGCAGGTGGCGGTCGAGCTCCCCGCGGGCCAGGAAGTCGGCGAATGCGTACTGCTCGATCCGTGCGGTCCCTCGGTCGGCGAGCAGTTTCTCGTGGCGGACGGCGGCCAAGAGCGCGGGCGGGACAACCAGCCAACCGATCCGGAGCGCTGGCGCCAGGGTCTTGCTGGTCGAACCGGCGTAGACCACGTGATCGGGATCAAGGCCCTGGAGGGCACCCACGGCGGCGCGATCGTAACGGTACTCGGCGTCGTAGTCGTCCTCGATCGCGATCCCGCCGGTGTCGCGCAGCCAGGCCAGTAAGGCCGCCCGTCGCCCGCCCGTGAGCACGACGCCAGTGGGATGCTGGTGCGCAGGGGTCAACACGACCGCGTCGGCGCCAAGGCGCCCTAGTTCGTCGACCTGTGTTCCCGCGTCATCGACCCCGATCGGAACCGGTTGCAGGCCCGCCCTCGCCGCGATCATCCCGTCTTCGGGGTTGCTGGGGTCCTCCATCCCGATGCGTTTCGCGCCCGCTGATGCGAGCGCGCGGCACACCAGGCCCAGGCCCTGCGTGTAGCCGCTCGTGACCACGATGCGCTCCGCATCGGCGACCACGCCACGCACACGGCCGAGGTAATCCGCCAAGGCATTGCGCAGCGCCTCGACCCCGCCAGGATCGCCGTAACCGAGGTCGGCGTCAGGGATCGTCGCGAGCGCCTCGCGCAGCGAGCGCAGCCACGCCGCGCGCGGGAACGTTGACACGTCGGGGACGCTGGCGCGGAAGTCGAAGCGTGGGCGAGGCGACGGGCGTGTGGCTATCGCCGGGGTCTCACTCGCGAGCGCTGCGGTCTCCGAGACGTGCGGGCGGGCGCCCTGGCGCAGGCTCAGATAGCCCTCGGCGGCGAGTTGCTCATAAGCATCCACCACCACTCGGCGGGAAACGCCGAGCTGCCGCGCCAGATCGCGCGTGGACGGTACCCGCGCCCGTGGCCGCAGGACACCACTCCGGACCGCGCGGCGAACCTGGTCCTCGATCTGGGCTCCGAGCGTCCGGGTCCTTTCGCGGTCTACCGAAAGGAGTAGCTCTATGGGTTGACTGGTCTCGTCCAAAGCCATGATTCTGGATCTTCTCCGTGTGCCAGTCACAACCTAGCATCGCCGCATGCATTCGATCGGATCATCCGGTGGCGCCCGACGCCTACTCGCCATCTCAATCATGGCGCGGCTGCCACTGGCGATGCTCAGCGTCGGGCTACTGGTCCATGCGCAGCACCTGACCGGCTCGTTTGCGTCCGCCGGCATCGTCACAGGCGTCTATGCGATGGCGCTGGCGGTCGGCGGTCCCCGGCTCGGTCAGCTCGTCGATCGCCGCGGGCAGACCTCCGTCCTGCTGGCGAGCGCGAGCGTTGCTGCCGGACTGCTGGTGGCCATGGCTGCGCTACCGGCGGGCACCCCGCTGGCGATTCTCATCGCGCTCGCCGCCGGGATCGGACTCGCGACTCCTCCGGTCGGGGCGTGCCTGCGTACCCAGCTTCCGACCCTTCTGGCTGATCCGGGTGCCGTCCGCGCTGCCTATGCCCTCGAGGCGTCGATCGTCGAGCTCACCTACATCTTCGGTCCACCGGCGGCCCTCTGCATCGGGGCGCTGTGGTCCTCCGGCGCGGCTCTCGCTGTCGGCGGCGTGGCACTGCTGATCGCGACGGCGACATTCGCCGCGCAACCGGCCTCGCGTGGCTGGAAGCCCGCGGTCCCCGCCCGGCGACAGCGCGGCGGCTCGATGCGCACACCGGCGATGCAGACGCTAGTGGTCGTTCTGATCGCCGTCGGTGTGTTGCTCGGTGCCGACGAGGTGGCCGTCACGGTCGCCGCCAGGACGCTCACCGGTACGACGGCCGCGGCCCCGCTACTCGCGGTCTGGGGTACCGGCTCGTTCATCGGAGGGTTGCTCCTCACCCGACTGGGCGGAGGAGCACGGAGCGCTAGAGGACTTGCGCTCTTACTCGTCCTGCTCACCGCCGGGCACCTGGCCCTGATCCCGGCCGACGGAAGCGTGATCACGCTCGGGGTCGTGCTGCTGTTCGCCGGGGCTGCGATCGCGCCGACCGAGGCCACCGTATATGCCATGGTCGACCGCGTCGCCGCGCGCGGAACCATGACCGAAGCCTTCGCCTGGCTCGCCACGGCGATGGCAGTCGGCGGCGCCGCCGGAGCGGCCGGCGCCGGGATCGTTGCCGACCGTGCGGGACCAGGCGCGGCATTCGCGCTGGCCGGGGGCGCGGGCGGGTTCGCCGTCCTCGCAGCGCTGCTGAGGTCGCGCACGCTCGCGCCCCCCCAGGCGCCAACTTGCATTTCTGTTGCCCGGCGCTCGCTCGAGGGCAGGCGCGCGTTCACTCGTGAGTCGTGCACCCCCTGCGGGGAACGCCGCCCGAGTTCCGACGTGTTTGGTGCATATCGACCGCGACCATGAGCACACCCGTTGATGGTGCTCGGCCGCGCGGTCAACCGGCCCCGGCGTGTCCGGTGAACTCGATCACCTGCTGGAAGGTTGAGCGGTTGGTCCAGCGCATGGTGAAGGGGATCAGCCCCGGGATGAATTTGATCCGCTCGGCGGTAGCGCTCGAGTACCAGCTCGCAGGTCTTGCGCCTTGACTATTTGACAGCTTGACCGCGGCGGACTGGATCGCCGACCACAATGACGCTCGGCAGGCCCTGAGATTGCCGTTGCCGCAGTAACGTCGGCTGTACGGTCCGCGGACCTTCATTCCAAGCTCAGAGCGCAGGTCCTTGGACACGTAGCCGTACCAACCGGGATCGAACGAGGGCGTCGAACTCGTGGGCACCATCTGCGCGAGATTGCTGGTCAGCGGGCCCAGGACTGGGCTCATGACCGCCTTGGCGATGCCGTTCCAGGCGGTGTCCATGACCGCGGCGCCGGGAGCATCGATGCGGCCGTCGAGGTTGCGGTCGATACGACTGGCGCCGTCGGCGCGCCAGCGGTCGATCAAGGCAGCGGCGCGCGCCGCCAGCCGGCTCGGCGGCCGTCCACCGTCGAGGACGCGCCGGATGATCGGCCAGACGCTGATCGCGCGGAGGTCCTCGGTCGCCGCTCGGTTCATGATCGAGACGTCGTTGTTCTCATGCATGCCGGTGGTGAAGCCGCGGTAGAGCTGCACGCGGTGCACCGATCCATAGGCGTAGTTGTCAGAGGCGGCCCCCCAACCGGGCGCCGGCTTGTTGTTCCAGTTGGTGAGGATGTCTGAACGCGGGGCGATCATGTGCGGGTGGGCGTTCAGGCTCAGCCAGCCGCGCCAGTCGTACTTGCCGGTGCCGAGCGCCGGAAGGCTGGGATCGGTCCCCGGCGCCATGATCGGCAGCCGGCCCGAGGAGAAGTAGGCGATCTGGCGGCTGTCGATGTAGGGCCAGTTGAACGTCGTCCCGAAGTGATTGACCGCGCGGAAGAAGTCCTGTGGCGAGTGCACGGCGTTCGAGTCGAGTGCGCTGAGGGCCAGCTCGCCGCTGGGTTCGTGGCCGCGTGTCGAGCGCTCCCGCGCGATGGCGTAGGGCCGGCCGTGGACAGTGACTGTGCCGCTGACCGGGCCGTGGACGGTCTCGTAGAAGGTGATCTCCTGAGCGGGCTGGCCTCCGCCGGCGCCGAGCAGTCCCGCGTCGAAGTGCTGCATCGGCCGGCAGCGACCCTTGTAGAGGTAGTGCGTCGAGGCGCGCGTCGGAGTGCCTCCCGACGGGTTGCAGAGCTGCTCGAGGAACTGCTGCTCGTTCTCCGAGCCGGCGCTGGTCAGGCTCCAGGCGAAGTCGCGGCCGCGGCCGATGAACACGTACGGCGCGATCGGAGCGATGATCCCGCGCGCGTCGATCCCGCCGCCGTGCAGGTCGCCCTGCATCACGATCTCCGGGTAGTAGTAGCCGAGCTGCGGACCCATCACGGCCAGGGGATGGCCGTCGGCTGAGTGCCTGGGCCCGGCGATGATGAAGTTGGAGGCCAAGCGGCGGGTGGCCACGGTCGCGGCGGCTGCGGTGACGGCAGAGCTGCTCTGCGAGCCTCGGTCGATCACCATCGCCCCCGGGGTCGGACCGTTCGGCACCCCGTCGTAGGGAAAGGCCTTGGCGATCGTGGTGGGCGCCTCGGGGTCGTTGACCTCGCGCAGGTCACGGAACACCTTCGTTCCCGCCTTGACGCCGAGCCTGGCCTGCAGCCGGGCCAGGAAGTCCGAGTTGGCGACCTCGTTGCCGCCGCCGTTGCCGAAGATCGAGCCGATGAAGGCAAACCCCGCAATCGCGTCGGTCAACTTGGCATGCGGCAGCTTTGGCCCGGCCTGGGCGGGCGAAGCCTCATACGCGTTGATCCCGTCGATCCAATCCTGCAGATCTCGCAAAACCCGGCGACCCTTCGCGCCGGCCCGCCTCAGCACGTTTTCCTGCGCCGCCACGAAGCGGATCGTCTGCTCGCTGGGCGTAAAGGACCGGGCCGAGGTGACGAGACTGAACGGGTTGATGCCCGGTGCGTCGAGCGTGGCCAGGTACGCCGGGCCGATGCCTTCGAGCAAGAGCAGCCCGCGGTCCTCCGCTGCCACCCATCCGGAACCGAACATCACGTCGTCGCGAGTCCGGCCGTAGATGTGCGCGATGTCATGGCTATCGCGCAGGATCTTCAGCCCCGCTCGGCCGGTCTGCTCCCGGCGAACCACCTGACCCTTGACACCGAACTTCTCCGACAGGTAGTAGCGGCTCAGGTCGGAGGTCGTGACGTGGCCTCCCAGCGGCGTCAGCGCGTCGTAGAGCCGGCCTTGATCGGTCGAGAACGGGCTCGCCGGAAGCGCCCCGAACTCGCCGGGGGCCAGGATGTTGAATGCCGGTCCGGAGAAGTCGACGCGCGCGCCGGCCGGGGCCACCACCAGCAGCAATGAGACAAGCGCCACTACGACGCCACCGGCGAATGCTCGCACCACGACACTCCTCCTCTACCGTCACCACGCCGATCCATTCGGCGGCGCGGAGCCTACCACCCGAGGACGGCGGTCCCCCCAAGCGATCCAGCCGGCGAGAAATCGCTCCGGATCAGTAGGCAGCCCGCACGCTCATCGCCCCGGAGCCACCGCCAGGTCGCTCTCGTACGCGGTGTGCCGGAACGGATCTCCCGCCGCCAGTCGCTCCTCGCGCTCACGCACGAGCGGGATCACCTTCTCGCCGAAGTTCGCGAGATCCTCCTCGTAGTGCAGAAAGCCGCACTGGATCATGTCGATCCCGGCTGAGTGCAGCGCCTCGATCTTGGCTGCGATCTGCTGGGGGGTTCCGATCATGTCCGGACGGAAGCCATCGTTCTGCTCGACGAAGTCGGTTCCCCTGGACTCCGCCCACATCCCGATGCCCTCCGCCGACGAGGCGCCACCGCCCTTGACCTGTTGCTTGAAGGCGTTGATCGCCTCCCAGTTGGCGTGCTCGACGATGTCACGGAACACCTCGCGGGCTTCCTCCTCGGTGTCGCGGCAGATGATGAAGCAGTTCAGTCCGCAGCCGAACTCTCCCCACGGATCGCCATCGCGCAGGTTCGCGCGTGATCCCGGGATCCCCTTGACCACCCGACCCTCTTCGAGGGCAAGGCCTTTGACGTTGTGCGCGATCGCCTTGGCCTCCTCGAGCGTGTGACCGTTGATGAACATCAGGTTCGAGACCCTGGCTGCCACCCGCCGGGATGCCATCGAGTTACCGCCCTGGAATATCTCCGGACGTGGCTTGGCCAGTGGCTTGGGGCGCAGGGGTGCCTCGCGAATCCGATAGAAGTCACCGGCAAAAGTGAACACATCCTCCGTCCACAGACCGGTGAGGACCCGGATGAACTCCTCCGAGCGGCGGTAGCGCTCGTCGTGATCGAGCCAGGGCTCGCCGAAACCGATGAACTCCTCTTTGAACCAGCCGGTGGTGATGTTCAGTCCCCAGCGGCCGCCCGACATGTGGTCGATGGTGGCGCCCATCTTGGCGACGATGCCGGGATGCCACAGCCCCGGATGCAGGGCCGCCAGGATCTTGATCCGATTCGTCACCTGGCTCAGCCCGGCGCTGGTGGTGACCGCCTCGAACTGCGATGGCCAGCCGTGGCTGACGAAGTACCGGGCGGGCATCAGGGCGTAGTCGAACCCGGTTCGCTCCGCCTCTTGGATGTAGCGCACGTTCGCCTCGAAGTTGAACTCAGTCCGCTGCTCGATGTCCGAAACCACAAACCCGCCGCTACCCAGCGGGGCCCAGTACGAGAACTGCATCGGATGGGTGTACTCGACGTCGAGCATTGTTATCTCCTTTGGGACTGCGGTTCGGTTGGATCAAGCGGTTGCGCCCCCGACTGCCCGCCGGCGGCGCCGTCACCGCGCCTGCCGGCGAACCACA
Source organism: uncultured Solirubrobacterales bacterium (assembly GCA_963744195.1). Taxonomy (GTDB): domain Bacteria; phylum Actinomycetota; class Thermoleophilia; order Solirubrobacterales; family Solirubrobacteraceae; genus Palsa-465. The sequence continues at coordinate 306,357 of CAVUSY010000002.1, read as the reverse complement.
GAGCGGCAGCGCCAGCCACATCGCCACCGCTTCGCTCGAGTACCCGCCGGCATTCCTCGTGGCTGGCGCCCGTCTCGTCTCGTACCGCTCGAATCATGGAATAGGTGATCGGTTCGTCGCTCATGCCGCCGTGGCTCCCTCCTCGTGCCGAAGATCAGCGGTCAAGGCCGGCTCGCGATCGAGCGGTCGAGCTTCGAGCACCAGGTACTCCTGCAACAGGTCCCCGTGGCCCTCGAGCTCGGCCGCCGGCAGCTCCGCGCCGATCTGGCCGTCGCGCATGAGGTAGACGGTGTCGGAGACCGCGGTGACGACCTCCAGGCTCTGCTCGACCAGGACGACTGTCACATCTCGTTCGCGCAGCCGCCGTATGTACTCGATCACCACGTCTACGTAATGGGGGCTGAGGCCTTGCGTCGGCTCGTCGAGCAGGACCACCTTCGGGCTCCGAACGAGCGCGCGTGCGAACGCCAACATCTGCTGCTGGCCGCCGCTCAGCTGCGAGCCCTTCGCCTTCCGGCGCTCGACGAGCGCGGGAAACTCGGCGTAGGCATCCCGCACCCGCGCGCGGGATCCAGCGGCGACGCGGATGTTCTCTTCCACGCTCAGCTCCGGGAACACCCAGCGGTCCTGGGGGACCAGAGCGATACCCAATGCCGCCACCTCGTGCGTCGCAAGCCCGACCAACTCATGCTGCCCGAGGCGGACCGATCCCGATCGAGCTCTGACCAGGTTCATCACGGTGGCGAGCGTGGTGGTCTTCCCCGCCCCGTTTCGGCCCAACACACTCGACACCTGACCGGCGCGGGCGGTGAGGCTTACGCCCTGCAACACGTGGCTGGATCCGTAGAACGTGTGCAAGTCGCTGAGGACAAGCTCGACCGCACCGGCTGCGGCGCTCGCGGTGCGCATCGGACGACGCGCCGCCACGTGATGAGGTGTCCGCTGCGGGGCAGCCTTGCTGCGTGTCGCGAGAGCGGGGCCCCCGCGGGCGCGACCCAGGTAGGCGTCCTGCACCCGGGTGTCGGCCGCGATGACGGCCGGTGGCCCCTCCGCCAGCAAGGACCCGTGAGCGAGCACGGTCACGCGCTCGGACACCCGTTGCACGATGCTCATGCGGTGCTCGATCAGGAGCACCGCAAGCCGTTGGCCAAGCTTCCCGATCAGCTCCGCGATGCGCTCTGACTCCCCAATCCCAATCCCCGCCGTCGGCTCGTCCAGGCACAGCACCGACGGATCGCAGGCCAGTGCCATCGCCACCTCGACCGCCCGGCGGTCGGCGTGCGAGATCGCTCCTGCCGGCACCATGTGGCTATCCGGCGAGAGCCCGACCTCTTCGAGCAACTCGTGGCAACGCGCGTCGATCCGGCGCCGTATCTGCGCTCTTGAGGCGCAGGCCCAGCCCGCCGCGCAGGTGGGCTTTCTCCAGCGACAGGCGCACGTTCTCGGCCGCCGAGAAAGTGTCGAACACGCGGCTCACCTGGAACGTGCGCACGAGACCAAGTCGCACGCGCTCGACGACCGAGCGGGTGGTTATGTCCTGCCCTCGCAGAGTGACGGCGCCGTCGTCCGGTGTCACCCATGCCGGTGATGCAGTTGAACCGGGTCGTCTTCCCGGCCCCGTTCGGTCCGATGACCGAGTGGACACCACGCTCGGCTACGGTCAGATCGATCCGGTCAAGCGCCTGCAGCTCGCCGAAGCGTTTCGAGAGGCCACGGATCTCGAGCACCGGCGTCACGCCAGTCGTCTCCTCAAGCGCTGCGAGGCGAGGCGGACGGCTCCGCCGACACCACCGCGGCATCAGCAGTACGAGCGCTAACGAACAGCCCTCCGAAATACACCTGCCAGGTGGTGGCGAAGCTCGACGTTAGATAGTTCGAGGCGAACACGTAGATGACCGCCCCGATGACCGCGCCGTACACCGTGCCTGATCCGCCGACGATCAGGATCACCAGAGCCAGCCCGGACTGACTCCAATCAAACTGCGCCGGCCCGATGCCGGCGTTGAGGACGACGAACGCGGCGCCACCCACCGCGCCCACGACGGCGGCGACGACGAACGCCAGCACCTCGTAGCGGCGCACCTCGATTCCGATCGAGGCCGCTCGGACGCGGTCGTCCCGGATCGCCTGCCAGAAATCGCCGATCGGGGAGCGCAGCCGCCCATCTGAGCCCGAGGTAGCTGAGCCCCGCCAGCGCGAGCGAGAACAAGTAGAGGCTGCGCTCGCTGCCCAGGAGATCCAGTCCGGCGATCCGGGGAATGGGCACGCCGAACAGGCCGATCCCGCCCCCGAGGAAGCCCAGGTGGAGGATCACCGTGTAGAGGATCACCCCTTCGGCGAGGGTGACGATGGCAAAGGCCAGCCCTCCGGTCTTCGTCGCCACCATCCCCATCACCAGCGCGATCGCGGCCGCGATCGCCACCGTGGCTCCCATCGCCGGAACGGCGTCCCAGCCCTTCTGGCAGAGGTATCCGAAGGCGTACGCCCCCACCGCCAGCCAGGCCGCGTGACCGAACGACACCAACCCGGCAAAGCCCACCAGGATGTCCAGTCCCATGACCCAGGTGCCCATCGCCAGCGCGTCGCCGGCCAGCTGGAGGTTGTAGGCGTCACCGGCGGCGACGTAGGCGAAGGCAATGCCCACCGTCAGGGCCGCCGCGACAGCCCATCGCGACGAACCTCCGCGCCGCGAGCTACCGGCGCGAGCGCGCTGGCCACGACCGCCTGGTCCGCCGAAGCGCACAGTCAAGCTCGGAACCGGTCATCAGCCGATCGCCCGGCCTTCCCGGAAGATGCCGGTGGGCCGGGCCAGCAGGATCGCGATCACCACGACGAACGACACCGCGGTGGCGACGTCACCGGTCATGAACGTCAGCGACAGGTTGGCGGCGAGCGCCACGATGTAAGCGCCCGCGATCGCCCCCCGGACGCTCCCCAGCCCCCCGATCACGACCGCCAGGAACGCGTCGATCAGGAAGTCGACGTCCATTCCCGGTCGCACCGAGAAGATCGGGCCGGCCAAGCCTCCCACGAGGGCCGCGATCCCGGCTGATGCCGCGAACAGCGCGGTCATCATCGCTCCGGTGTTGATTCCGAGCAGCTCGGCCATGCTGCGGTTCTCGCTTGCGCCGCGTAGCACGGTCCCCGCCGATGTCGTGCGCAGGACACCCCAGACGCCGGCGCTGAGCGCGGTCGCGATGCCGGCCACGACGAAGATGAAGAGGCTCATCTGCTGTCCCGCCACTGACACGCTGCCTCCGATCGGGCTGCTCATGGTCTCCGTCGCCGTGCCCCAGACCACCTGAATGACGCCGTCGAGCAAGATCGCCAGCCCGAACGTCGCCAGCAGGGTGTTGATCTCCGCTCGTCCCCGGAGGGGCCGGATCGTGACCCGTTCGACCACGCCGGCCAACCCGGCCACGCAGATCACCGCGCAGCCGACGGCCGGCCAGTAGCCGAGCGGTCCCCGAAACGAGTACGCGAAGTACGCACCGAGCGCGTAGAACGCGCCGATGGCGAAGTTCACCACTCGCCCCAGTCCGAACACCAGCGTCAGAGCCACCGCGACCGCCGCGAGCAGCGAACCGTAGAGCCACGCATCCACGAGGTTGACGACGAGCAGGCTGCTGGTTACTGCGCCGACGTGAATCATCGAACCGTCCCGCTGCGGGCGTGTCCGTGTGTTCTCAACCGGCGGAAACGTGGCATCCGTACGAGCTCGCCGACCCGACGATGGCGCTCGGCGGCATCACGAACAGCACCTTGTTCGCGTAGCTGACGCCGTATTGCGGGTGCGCCAGCTTCTCGAACTTAGTGGCAAACGCCGGCACGTTGAGCTGCCGTCCGCCGGCCTGCACGCTCAGCGGCTGCGTCCAGTACGGCGTGGAGAAGCTTCCAGTGGTGAGCGTCTGCATCAGCTGGTGAGGATCGGTTCCCACCTGCTTCATCGCGCTCAGAAGGATCCAGGTGTCGGCCATGGCGACGTTCGCCTGGGTCGTCGGCGGATAGCCGGCTGACTTGTAGAAGAGCTGGTTGAACTGCTTGCCCAGCGGGTTCTGATCAAGGTAGGTCCACGATCCGCCGTACCTGCGAGAGCACCTTGGTCTTGAGCACGGCCGCGACTGTGGTGCTGCTGGCCGGCGAGCCGTAACCCGGCACCATCGAGTTCTCCGGAAAACCGACCGGCCCTACGATCTGCATCTGGTTGAACAGCCCAGCGGCGTTGGCCTGCTGCAGGAACGCCGCGTACTGGACGCCCCACGAGATGGCGACCAGCGCCGCGCGGGCGCCACTCGCCTTCAGCTTGGCGATATACGGTGCCCAATCGACGGTTCCGAACGGCGCGATCTCAACGCCGGCGTGCTTGGCGCCGGGAACCGCGTCCCAGTACTGCGCGACGCTTTGGCTCCAACCGGGATCGTCTCCGATGACCACCCAGCGTTGCCCGATCAGCCCGGGGAACTGCTTCTGGGCCGAGGCGGCCATTGCCTTGGCGTCCACGGCTGGAGACGGCGCCCCATTGATGAACCAGTAGTTGCACTTGGACCCGACGACGTCCTGGATGCTGCAGCTGTTGCCGATCATCGGGATCTGGACTCGGCTGGCAACGCTGATCGCCCCCTCGCACTCGCTCGAAGCCATGCCGAGCACCGCCGTGGCGTTGTCCTGGGCCTTGAGCTGGATCACCTTGGCAGCCGTGGTCGAGGCGCTGAAATTGCCGCCATCCTGGACCACGAACTTCACCGGGCGACCGTTGATCGGGCCGAACAGCTTCGCCGCCGCCTCCGAGCCATTGATGAACTGATCCCCGATCGTCTTCGTCGATCCCGTGGTGTCGGCGATGATCCCGATGGTGATCGGCTTGGTCGACGCCGCGGCCAGCGACGACGAGCTGCTCGAGGAGCCGGCGCCGCAACCGGCGGCGAGGAGCGCGCAGGCCGCGGTCAGGGCGGCGGCCAGCGCCCGAGCCTGCCGGAGCGCGACCCTGGGTCGCCCTGCGTTCCAGAGGGATTTCGGTGCCGAAGACTGGATCGGGGCTCAGCCGAGGCGGCGGTATCGAGAGGCACGATGGTTTCTCCCAGTTGGAGGTCTGAATCGAGGTGGATCGACCGGCGGCGCCACAGCGACGCAGCTTGGGTCGAGGGACCTGAGGCCCCCATCGACCAGGAGGAAGCCTTATTCGACTAAGTCGATGGAGCTTGTCGGCGGTGATGATGCCCGCGCGCCTGATAGCGGTCAAATCGGCATTTTCGAAGGCCCGATCAGCTTTTCCTATCTATTTGATCGAGATTATGGCAGTTAGCATGCCCAGAGCCCACGCCAAGGAGAAGCCATGTCGCTGACCACGCTCATCGAAGCCAGCCGTACCGCCATCGCCGACGACCCCGCCAATGCCGCGGCTTCGTTTGCGGTTACGGGCCAGCTCGTCGGCACGACGGAGGTCCTCCTGCGCGCGCGCGGCCACGTGATCACGGTTGACGAGCCCGCGTCGCTAGGCGGCGCGGATGAGGGCGCTAACCCGGTCGAGTATGCGCTGATCGCGCTGGCGTCCTGCCAGGCGATCACCTACCGCTTCTGGGCCGCGAAGCTGGATATCGAGCTCGACGGGGTCGATGTCGTCGCCGAGGGTGACCTCGATGTGCGCGGCTTCTTCGGCTTCGACCCCAGCGTGCGGCCGGGATTCACCTCAGTCCGGCTCAAGATCACCCCCACCGGACCCGAGTCGGCAGAGCGCTACCAGCAGTTGGCCGACGCCGTCGACGCCCACTGCCCCGTGCACGACATCTTCAGCCATCCGACGCCGATCGAGCGTACGCTCGCCGTGCCGGCGTGAGCCGCACCGGTCAAGGTGGCTTGTCGTGAGCTGTCAGCCGGCGCGTTCGGCTGATGCCAGGGCACGCCGGGCGAACAGGGTCATGAGGGCGGCGATGAGAGCCAATCCCAGGAAGGCGGCGGCCACCTTGACCGGTGTGCCCGCCAGCAAACCCCGGCCGGCTTCCAGCACGGCGGTCACCGGATTGACATTGGCGACGTCGTGGATCCAGCCGGTGAGTAGCGACAGCGGGACGTAGACCGGCGCAAGAAACAGGAGCACGAACACCGGCATCTGGATCAGCGACCCGGCCTGCTCGGTGCGCAGGAACATGGCGACTCCGCATGCCCAGAGCGCGGCCGCGAGATTCATGGCGACCCCGAGGCCGAGCAGACCGACGAGTTGGACGCCGTTGCCGTCGATGTTCATCCCCGCGATCAGCGCTGCGACCGTCACGACCGTGCCGGTGATCATCCACCGCAGCAGCGCACCGACGGTGTAGCCGGCGATGATCCCGCTGCGCCGGGGAGCACTCAGCATCAGCCGGCGGGCGAAGCCGGAGTCGAAGTCCCGGGCGATCCCGAAGCCGGTGAAGACGCCGCCGAATGCCGCCGACTGCAGGAACACGAACACGAATTGAAACGCGGTGTACCCGGGCGGATAATGGAAGTTGGGCAGATCGCTGATTCGTGACAGCCCGCCGGCGAAGGCGATGAGAAAGAACAGGGGAAAGATCAGCGAGGGGATGAGGATCGCTGGGTTGACCACCGTGTTGTGGATCGAGCGCCATGCGACGCCACGGGTCACGTTGACAAAGCGCCTCATTTGCGCGCGAGCCGTGTCTTCATAGCCGACTGCGAGAACGCGAGTGCGATCACCAGCAGCGCGAGGGCGAACCCGAATCCCAGAGCCAGTGCTTGCGCGTCCCAGCCGGTGATGACGAGGCTGCGCAGGCCCTCGAGCAGGTACGAGACCGGGTTGTATGTGGCGACGTCGCGAAACCAAGTCGCCTTGATCAGGTTGCGCGGCAGGCTCGACGAGCTCAAGAAGAGGGTGACGAACAGGAGCGGAAAGATTCCCTGGACCGCCTCGCCGGTGCCGAACCGCAGCGCCAGGAGACCGCCGAGGCTGGCGAAGCCGAAGGCGATCAGGATCGAGAGGACGAGCAGCACCAGCGCTCCGCCGACCCCGCTGGCGAACGTGACTCCTGTCGCGAGACCGAACAGCAGGTAGATGATCGCCTGAACGATCCCGAGCACGAGCGCGCCCCCCAGCTGTCCCACCAGCAGGGCCTCGCCTCGCAGTGGAGTCAGTGCGAGCCGGTTGAGGAAGCCGGACTCGATATCTCGTGCGAGATCGACACCCGCGGTGATCGACACGAACATCGCGCCCTGGATGAACGGCATCGCGATCAGGAAATCGCGGTAGTTGTCGGTCGGGAAGCCGCGGATGTGAGTCGCCGGGCTGAGCGCCGAGCCGTTGATCGCGAACAGGATCAGCGGAAAGATCATCGGGAAGATCATCAATGCGCGTTGCCGTAGCGTTCGCACCACGGCCCGCCGCGCTACTGCGACCGTCTGCTCGATCCAGGTGACCGCACCCGATCCAGGCTCGGCGGTGGGCGGCTGGATCGCTACGTCAACGGCCACGACGTCTCCGTCTACGCCCGTTCTTGCGTTCCGGTGGCTCCTCGGAGGCGCCGTCCGCCGCGCCCTCGAGCTTGCGGCCCGTCTTGGCCAGGAACACGTCGTCAAGCGAGGGCTGGTGCAGCGCGAGCGACTCCAGCCGTAGATCGGCCTGATCGAGCCGGCGGATGATCTCGGCCAGTTGCGCCTCGCCACCCGGCAGCTGCACGGTCACGCTCCCCCGGCCGTTGCGGCGCATCTCGCCGAAGTCAGCGAGCTGCGCGGCCACGTCGTCTACGGCTTCTGGATCAGCGGGACGCAGCTCGACGCTCGGGCTGCCGATCTCGGCCTTGAGCTGCGCCGGTGTTCCCTCGGCCACTATCCGGCCGTGGTCGATGATCCCGATGCGGTCAGCCAGCACGTCGGCTTCCTCTAGGTATTGCGTGGTGAGGAAGACCGTGATCTCGTCCTCGCGCGCCAGTCGAGCCACCTCCTCCCACAGCGCGGCTCGGCTCTGTGGGTCAAGACCGGTCGTCGGTTCGTCCAGGAAGAGGATCTCCGGCGAATGCACGAGCGCGAGAGCGAGGTCCAGGCGTCGCTTCATCCCCCCTGAGTAGCCGCCGACCCGGCGATCGGCCGCTTCGGTCAACCCGACCCGTTGCAACAGCTCGTCCGTGCGCCGGCGCCGCTGAGCCGAGGGCAGTCCCTGCAGCGTGGCCTGCAGGATGAGATGCTCGCGACCGGTGAGGATCGCGTCGAGCGCCGCCTCCTGCAGGGCAGCCCCGATCCTCGCCCGGACCTGTGCGACCCTGGCGGGCGATGTCGTAACCGCCTACCGTTGCCCGGCCGCTGGTGGGCGGCAGCAGGGTCGTGAGCATCAGAACGGTTGTCGACTTGCCCGCGCCGTTGGGTCCGAGAAAGCCGTAGATCTCGCCGGGGGCGACAGCGAGGTCGATCCCGTCGACGGCTCGTGGGCCTTTGCGGAACTCGCGTACGAGCCCCTCTACCTCGATTGCGGGCCGATTCGTCACGGGCCGCAGTCTAGCCTGATGGTTGAGGTTGTCAATGATCGAGTAAGTCAATAGAATTCAATAGCGATGGAGGCCGCGACAACCCCCCTGGCACACAGCCGGGGCACGGAAACGCCCGCTGCCGAGGCCTGGGGGTTGCTGCGCACGCTGTTTGGACAGCATCGGCGCCGGTTTCTCATCGCCGCTGCGGAATTTGACCTTCACGCCGCACAGGCGGGCGCGCTCCTGCACCTCGACTCGCCGCTGCCGATGCACGCGCTGGCGACCCTGCTGGTCTGCGACAACTCAAACGTCACCGGGATCGTCGACCGGCTGGAGGCGAGGGGATTGGTCGCCCGCCACTCGAGTGCCGATGACCGTCGCGTCAAGCACGTTGTCCTCACCCCGGCAGGCCGGCGGCTTCGCGGACGGATCCTCAGCCGGGTCGGACGCCCTCCGCCGGGACTGGAGCGCCTGTCCCAAGACGAGCAACGTCAGCTGCGGGATCTCCTCAGCCGCCTTCTCCCGGACGACGGGATGAGCTGAGCTCGTCAGGTCGGCTCGACCCGGTGATCCCCCTCATCCGGACCGGATCCGTGCCCTTGGAATGAGTACGCCCCGGGCCGGCGGGATATGAGGCCGGCCTCGGGGCGCGCTCGAGGGAGGAGAGGTACTGCGATGCAGATCATGAGGCAAAGCTTTTAGAAGTCAAATACGCATTCGGGTATCAACTCATCGCCTCAGCTTATGAATGGACCAGATCGCCTCAGCCTCCGTGCCGGTGATCAGGGTTCCCGGTGCTGGCCCAGGCAACTGAGACGGTGGGGCTGACCTGCCGTGACGGCCGGCGGATTTGGGTGAACTGTCCGATCGCGGGACTAGCGTGAAACGTTCTTGTGACCACCGCGACCATCTTCGACTGGTTCTATAACGCGCTGCGCTGGACCTGGCATGATCCCGATGGCTACAACTTCATCAGCGGGCCACTCGCCGACATCACGCTTCTGGGCGGTGCCTACGCAATCCTGAGACGTCACAACTGTCACGCCAAGCGCTGCTGGCGCATCGGGCGTCGCCAGGTGGCGGGCACGACCTATGTGGTCTGCCGCAAGCACCATCCCGACGGATCTCCAACGGCTGAGCAGATCCATGCTGAGCACGCTGAGCACCGCCGCGCCCTGCATGCGGCGCGCGCCACCGCCGCCGCCGCGGTGCAGGATGTCACGCGGGTGGCACACGATGTTGCTGCCGACGTCCACGAAGTTGCCACGGACGTTCACCAAGCGGAGTCGTCGCAAGGCCGCGACAAGCCGCCGTCGCCCTCCTGACCATGGATGTCCGGCGAGCGGGCGGAGAGTGCGGCTAGCGCCGTCCGGGGCGCTGGACCGGCGAGCGCATCGGTTCTCGTGTCTGTCGCCTTCGGGTGACATGGCGCTCCGCTGACCCGACGTGGTCGCGCAGACGCCTGCGTGCCGACTCTGCGTCCTTGAGCGGGATGCCACCTCGCGGCGCGCCGGGGTCACCGCGGGGACGGCGGGGGCCGCTGCCGCCGCCGCCGCCCGAGTCGGATCCCGGTGAGTCAGGCGGCCGCCGGCCGAGCCGCAGTAGCACCGGCAGGAACACCACCGTCAACACGATCACCAGCGCCACCAATCCCGGAACGTCGATCCCGCCGATATGAGACCTCCCCGGCACCCGGTCAGCCCGTACCCGAACCCATGACGCTCCAGCGGGCCATGAACGACATGATCGAACCGATCGACAGGCATGAGCTGATGGACAAGAGCGAACCGGCGGAGGCGATTGAGCCGACCGAAAGGATCGAGCCGACAGAACCCACCGACAGCGCCGAGCCCTTGGAGCCGATCGACAACACCGAGTCCTCAGACCACAATGACCACTTAGAACTGCCGGAGGTTCGCTTCACCGAAAGAGAATGCTACGGATACTCGTCTGAGCGCCGGGGCGCTGCGAACGTCGTGCGGCACGGGCCCCGGAGCCTGCCGCGCCGACCTTGGTCCCGAGGACCGGATTTTCTCCCCCGGAACCCTTGACTACGACGCGCCGGGTTGCATACGCTTTTCCCGAACCGGTTGGTGCCTTGGGCGCACGCGTCAACGGCGGAGGCATCTCGGTATCGATTTCGTGGAGGGCGAAATAGGGGGAAGACGATGCCATTGAATTGGCCGCTGGTGCAGACAGGCGCTACGGGCGAGGACGTGAGGAGCGTCCAGTACCTGCTTACGGCCCAGGGTCATCCGACCACCGTCGACGGCAGCTTTGGTCCGCTGACCAAAGCTGCGGTGGAGGCCTTTCAGGGTACGCACGGCCTGACCGCGGACGGTGCCGTTGGGCAACAGACGTGGCCGCAACTGATCGTGCAGGTATCCCAGGGAAGCCAGGGCGACGCGGTGCGCGCCGTCCAGAGTCAGCTGCACAGCCGCGGTGATGGCGCCGCCATCACCGTCGACGGGATTTTTGGCCCTAATACGGCCGCCGCGGTGGGGGGCTTTCAACAGCTCCTCGGACTGACCGTGGACCATATCGTGGGACCCGCGACCTGGAACTCATTTGTCAACGGGTACCTCAACGCGCCGACGCCACAAACGGCCGCACAGCGGACCTTCGACGCGTGGTCTCACAACGATCAGGCTGCCGCGCGCAAGAACGCCACGCCGGGCGCCGTCGCGCAGCTGTTTGCGCACAGCTTCTCGTCGACCGACAACTGGAGCTTTGAGGGCTGCACCGGGGCGCTGGGACACACCATCTGCAGCTGGAGGCGGTCAAATGGGAAGGAGCTGCGGATCGGGGTCGAGAACGCGGTAGTCGCACCGGTCTATGCCGCGGACGAGATCCAGTTCACTTAGGCCCCGGCGTCCGGGGGGGCGGCGTTCAGAAGAATTGCGTCCAGGGCAAACGCGTTCGACTAAAGGCCGTGACATGGCGGGCCGATGGGCCCGGTGACAACCACATAACCGCCGGGCTCGGACAGCCCCCTTTGGGAGGTCCTGTTCATGTTCGGCTTCAAGTCCCCCTCCGTCAGCCGGCGCTGGGCGAAGGCGCTGCGCTTCGCGGTGCTGACCGTCGGCCTGCTGACCGCATGCTTCGCGTTGGTCGTCCCGTCCGCCATCGCCGCTTCCACGCCAACCGTGGACCTTGGCCATGCGTCGACCTACGCCGTGTTGAGCGGCGCATCCGTAGGCAACACAGTGAGCGCCCCAGGGGCCCCGCACACCACTCTTCGCGGCGACCTCGGCGTCAAGGCGGACACGCAGCCCACCGGCTTTCCCCCCGGCGTGGTCACCGGCGCGATCCGGGTTGGCGCCACGGCCGGTCCCGGCTACACCGACCTTGTCACGGCTTACAAAGAGGTCTCCGGTCGCACCGGAGGTACCGCTATCGCCGGGGATCTCGCCGGCGTGACGCTTTCCCCCGGTCTCTACTCCGCCGCTGGCGCGGTGGCCAATACCGGAACGCTGACCCTCGACGGCGGGGGCGACCGAAATGCCGTTTTCGTCTTCCAGATCGGCGGAGCGCTCAACATGGCCGCTGGGGCCAACGTCACGCTGACCAACGGCGCCAGCGCGGCCAACGTGTTCTGGCAGGTCAACGGCGCCGCTGCCGTCGGGGCGGGCGTCAACTTTGCCGGCACGCTCATGGCCCTCAACGCAGTCGCCGTCGGTGCCGGCTCACAGTTCAACGGCCGCGCGATGGCACTCGGCGGCGCGATCTCGCTCGACTCCAACGAGTTCTACAGCGCGCCGCCCGCGGTCAGCATCACCGGTGGGGCCACGGCGACCACCAACGATGCCACCCCGACGGTCAGCGGCGCGACCGATATCGCGCCGCCTGGCGTCGTCACGGTGACGCTCGCCGGACAAACCCTCACCGCCACCCCCTCCGGCGGCACCTGGTCGGTGAAGTCGGCGATCCTGGCCAACGGGACCTACCCGGTCGTCGCCTCGGTCATCGACGGCGCGGGGAACCGCGGGACCGCCAACCAACAACTGACCATCGACACGATCCCGCCCGTCGTCACGCTCGACGGCGGATCGTCGGTGATCACCAACAACCCCACGCCTACGATCTCCGGAAAGAGCGATGTCGGGCAGGGCTCGGTCGTCCACGTGTCGGTCGATGCGCAGAAACTGACCGCGCTCGTCCAGTCCGGAGGAACCTGGAACGTGAGGCCGTCCGCGCTGTCCGACGGAACCCGCACGGTTACCGCCACGGTCACTGACAAGGCCGGCAACAAGGGCAGCGCCAGTCAGACGCTGACCATCGAAACTCATCCCCCCGCGGTCACGATCACGGGTGGGGCGCACAGGCTGACCAACAAGAAGGCCCCGGTCATCTCCGGGACCGCGAAGGTTCCGTCCGGGACGATCGTAACCGTCGCTCTGGCGGACCAGACGCTGACCGGGCCCGTCAACTCCGGCGGAGCCTGGTCGGTGACCGCAGCCGCCCTCTCCGACGGTCGACATCGCATCATCATGTCGGTCGCCGACGCCGCCGGAAATCGCGCCAGCGCCAGTCAGATCCTGACCGTCGACACCGTCGCGCCGAAGGTCGCCATCACTGGTGGAGCCAAGGCGACGACGCTGGTCCTCGCCCCGACCCTTACCGGGACCTCAAACGCTGCGCCCGGGACCATCGTCACCATCACCATCGCGGGCCAGACCATGACCACGCTGCTGCAAACCAACGGGACCTGGAACGCGACACCGAAGTTTGTCGGTGAAGGCGTATGGCAGGTTGTCGCCACGGCGCACGACCCCGCCGGTAACGTGGGCGTCGCCAAACAGACCCTCACCATCGCGGGCCCGGTCATCATCAACGCATTCACGCCGGCGAGTGGACCGGCCGGAACGACCGTGACGATCACCGGCGCTGAGTTCACGCCGACCACGACCGTGAAGTTCAACGGCGTTGCGGTTACCGTGCTGACCCGCACAGTGCCGAGCCGGCTCGTCGCGGTCGTTCCAGCCACTGCGACCAGTGGGAAGATCACGGTCACGAATACGACGGCTCCGGTCGGCACGGCGACGAGCGCGAGCTCGTACACCGTGACGCCGCACAGCGCGCCGACGATCACGTCGTTCACGCCGGCCTCGGGGGTCACCGGAAGCTCGGTTACGCTCACGGGGCAGGTTCTTCAGCGGCGCGAGCAGTGTGAAGTTCGGCAAGCTGGCGGCCTCCTATGTGGTGGTGTCAGCGACTCAGATCAAAGCCACGGTCCCCAACGGCGCGATCAGCGGAAAGCTCTCGGTCGCCACTGCGGTGGCGACCGCGACCAGTGCCGCGAGCTTCACGCCGACACTGTCGGTCACGAGCTTCACCGCCGCCAGCGGCCCGACCGGAACGCACGTGACGATCACGGGCGTCGGGTTCGGAGCGAAATCGACGGTGAAGTTCAACGGAGTCGCGGCCATGGTGTTCAGCCGCGCGCTGCCGACCAAGCTCGTGGCGGTCGTCCCCGCGAAGGCCACCAGTGGGAAGATCACGGTTACGAACACGACTGCGCCAGTCGGGACCGCCACCAGCGCCGCCATCTACCGCAAGACCTGAAACCTGGCCGCGCTACCCGTCGCTGAGATCGACCAGCTCGAGTGCGCCGAAACCGTTCAGCGGCCCGTCCATGAGGAACATCTCGACGGTGAGGTCCGGTTCGACGTGGGCCTGGCTGAGGAACGCCAGGACCTTGCGCCCGGTCAGCGCTTCGATCATGTCGGAATAGGGAGCCTTCATCATCCGTTGGAAGTCGCGGCGCATGTCGAGCACCAGCTCGGCTTGGCCGCCGCTCATCAGCGTGCGCTCGATCGCGATGAAGCCGCTGTCGCTGAGCACGCAGACGATCAGGTTGTCCAGGACGTAGGTCTTGGCTTTGATCGGTCCACGTCCGTAATGCACGTGCATCAGACGAGACGATCCGGTTGGTGATCTCCGACAGCAGCTTGCCGCCGGAGAGCGGTCGGCCCACCGAGTCGCCCCGCGGGGCCTTGGTCGGCACGCCTGCCCCGTCTCCCTGATTCTGGGATTTGTCTGACCGCATCGACGGCCCGGCCTTTCCCTTCGAGCTTCGTCGAACGTTCCAGCCCGCCGGCGGCGTTCTGAGCACGTCCCGAAGGGACCAGCATACTCTGCGTGGTCGCGGCGGCGTCGGTTTTTTGAGACGGTTGTCAGCTGCCTCCGTCGGCGCGCAGGCGGTAGCCGGTGCCGCGGATGGTCTCGATCGTGTGGACGTTGAACGGTCGATCGATCTTCTCCCGCAGATAGCGGATGTAGACATCGATCACGTTGGACCGGTTCTCGTAGTCGTAGTCCCAGGCTTGCTCGAGTAGCTGGTAGCGGCTGAGGATGTCGCCCGGTCGGCGCATGAACGCCTCCAGGAGGGCGAACTCCTTGGTGCTCAGGGCGATCTCGGTGTCATCGCGCCACACTCGCCGAGCAGCGGAGTCCAGCCGTAGGTTGCCGGCGGCGAGGATGATTGGCCGTTCGATCGCCCCCCGCCGGGAGAGCGCGCGCATGCGAGCCAGCAGCTCGGCGAACGAGAACGGCTTGGTCAGATAATCATCTGCTCCCCCGTCGAGTCCGGCGATCCGATCCTCGACGCTGTCCATCGCGGTGAGCATCACCACCGGGGTCCAGACGTCTTCGGCGCGCAGCCGCCGGCAGGTCTCGAATCCGTCGATGCCGGGGAGCATGACATCAAGGACGATCACGTCGTATTCGGTGGCCCCAGCCATCCAGATGGCATCCTCGCCCGTGATCGCGACGTCCGCAGCGAGCCCTTCCTCGCGCATACCCCGGCGGATCAGGGCAGCCATCTTGACTTCGTCTTCGACGATCAGGATTCGCATGTCTATCTGAGGGTCCCAACCTCAGATGAGAGAAGGATGAGAGGAGCCGCGGCGGCCCGTCCTGGTGGGCCGCCGCGGCGGGTGAGCGCTTCGGCTCAGGCGGGATGGGTCAGTTCTGGCCCTGCTGCTGAGTGTCGGCGTTCGGGTTGCCGGGCTCGTCGGCGTAGCCGCCGGGCCCGTCGTTGTTGGGGGCGGTTTCAGCGCTTGACTCACCGCTGGTCTCCGACGTCGACGATTCAGACGTGGTCCCACGGTCGGGAGTGGTCTGGCTGCCGGTCTGGAGGTTGCCGACGTTCTTCACGGTCGACTTCTTGCTGCCTGTCCCCTTGGTGTCAGGGGATGTCTGGTCGCCGCTCTGGATGTTGTCGGTATCCGGCGCGGTGGTCGACTCTTTGCTCTTGGTCCCCTTGGTGTCAGGGGATGTCTGGTCGCCGCTCTGGATGTTGTCGGTATCCGGGGCGGTGGTCGACTCCTGGGTCTTGGCCTTGGTCGGCGAGCCGCCTGCCGCACTGGCGATCGCCGAGCCGCCCAGGGCCAGCGCGGCGAGTCCCGCGACTACTCCGGTGCTGGTCTTCAGGCGCTTGATCATGTCGTTCTCCTTTGGGTTGGGGACCAAGCAGCCGCGAAGGTAGAAGCTGTCAATGAGGTGGCCGTGAGAGGTGGGGAATCGTGATCCAGAAGTCCGCGCCGCCGCCGCCACCGCTCCCGGCGTGGGCCTGGCCGCCGTGGGCGATCGCAATCGCCTGCACGATCGCGAGACCGAGTCCCGACCCGCCATTCCCGCGACTGCGATCTTCGCGGGTGAAGCGTTCGAACGCCACGGTCACAAATTCGCCGGAGATGCCCGGTCCGGAGTCGGTGACGTGCAGCTCGGTCGCGGAGGCGGTCTGGATTGCCTTGATCGTGATCGGTCCAGCTCCGTGGCGCAAGGCGTTGTCGACCATGTTCCCGAGTGCCTGCTCGAGCCGCAGTTGGTCGGCGCGAACCGGGCCTCGGGTCGATGCCTGGGTGAGCAGCGGACGGTGCTGGTCGGCCGCTCTTCGCTCAAACCGTTGCCTGACCCCATCGATCATGGCGTTGACGTCGACGTCGGTACGGCGTACCGGGAGTCCGCCCTGGTCAGCGCGAGCGATGACCAGCAGATCCTCGGCCAGCTGCACCACGCGGTCGGTCTCGGCCGCCGCAGACCGGATTGAGTCCTTGAGCTCGCTTTCGCTGTGGGAGCCGCGAAGCGCAAGCTCGAGCTCGGTCTTCAAGATCCCGAGCGGGGTCCGCAACTCGTGGCTCGCGTCTGAGACGAACCGGCGCTCGCGGGCGAACGCCGCCTCCAGACGACCGAGCATGCTGTTGAGCGTCGTCCCCAGGCGCGCGACCTCGTCTCGCGCCGGGGGGACCGGAAGACGCTCGTCGGGTGTACCCCCGGAGATCTCGCTCGCACGCGCGCGCATCGACTCGATCGGCCGCAACGCGCCAGCCACGGCCAGGTAGCCGACCGCCGAAACCAGCACCAGCGCCGCCGCGCCGCCGATGAACAGCAGCCCCGCGAGTTGCCGGAGGGCGTCCGTCCGCTCGCCGAGCGAGAGGCCGACGACCACCACCAGCCGTCGGCCTTGGGCGTGAACGGGTGTGGCGAACAGCCGCGCGGGCTCTGAGATCCGACCTCGGGGCCCGATCTGAAGGAACACCGACCCGCTCAGGGCCTGGCTCACCTTCGCGGGGCCGAGGATCGGCGCGGCTTTGATCAGCGGAGTCGAGTCAAAGATGCGGCCGTTGGCCGTCAGGATCTGCGCGAACGACTCGCCGCGGGCGGTCAGTGGGCTCGCCCCGGACTGGGTCAATCCCGAATCTGCCTGGGCCACCAACGCAGTCACATCGCCGGCGCGGGTCCGAAGGCCCTGATCGATTGATCGGTCAAGACCGGCTCGGAACTGCAGATACAGAAATGACCCGATCCCGGCGAGCACGACGGCCAGCGCCACCGCAAATGCCGTTGTCACCTTGATTCGAATCGGGATCCGCGACACGTTCTCACCCTAGATCGCGTCGAGAGCCCGCCGGTCTCGAACGTGGGAGATTGAGCACACGGGATCGTGCACCCCACGTATGAGACCACGATGAGACGAGCCGCGCCGGCCCTCGCGGTGGGTCATCGATCGCGGCAAGTATCGCTGTTGCCTCGCGAGCTCGACCCTTAGGCCGCCTCGACCGAGACGGCGCAGGTGGCCTGGCCGCGCTTCTCCAGGTACTGCTGGTGGTAGTCCTCAGCCGGCCAGAAATGCCCGGCCGGGGCGATCTGGGTGACGATCTGGCGCCTCTGGGTTCGCTGGTGCTCCTCACGCGAGGCGAGCGCCGCATCGCGCTGCTCGCTGTCGTGAAAGAAGATCGCCGAGCGGTACTGGCTGCCTATGTCCCAACCCTGGCGATCGGGTGTGGTGGGGTTGTGCGTCGACCAGAACGTGGCCAGCAGGTCTTCGTAGGAGATCACGCTCGGGTCGTATTGCACCGCGACCGCCTCGGCGTGACCGGTGCGTCCGCGGCAGACCTGCCCGTATGTCGGCTGCTCGGCGTCGCCACCGGTGTAGCCCACGGTGGTGCCGCTAACTCCGGGCAGAGCTCGGAAGGCCGCCTCGACCCCCCAGAAGCATCCGGCGGCGAATGTAGCTGTCTCTCGGTGCATCGCACTCCTCTCGGTACCTGATCGGTTACCGAATAAGACCCGCCCGCGCGCTAAACGGTTCAACCCGGTCAGGGCGTAGGGTGTGCCCTGAAGATGCGGCGGCTCCACTATCGCCTCGGCTTCCTGCGCGATCACCGCTGGGTGCCTCAGCACGCGTCGGAGTATCTGGACCGCGAGCTTGATGCGGGCCAGCGCCGTCGCATCGAGCGTCACATCCAGGACTGCGAACAGTGCCGTGAGCTGGTGCGCAGTCTGCGGGCGCTGCTTGCGGCGCTGGGGGCCATCGGCGACGACGAACCTCCGGTGGTGGCCGCGGCGGTGCTGGCGTCGATCCAGAGTCGGCTGACCGCCCTGCCCCAAGACCTCCCGTGACGGATCCGTCGGCAAGCCGTGAGCTGAGCGAGGATGTGCTGGTGCAGCGGGCCGCCGCCGGCGACATGGCGGCGTTCGAGGAGCTCGTGATGCGCAATGCTGACCGGCTGTTCGCGTCACTACGGCGTTTCGGACTCGACGACGCCGAGGCACAGGAGGTCGCGCAGGAGACCTTCCTGCGGGCTTGGCGCGCGCTGCCGCGCTTTCAGCGCCGATCGCAGTTCTTCACCTGGCTCTACCGGATCGGCTTCAACGAGGCCCAGCGGCGACTGGCCCGGCGCGCGGCCGGCGGTCAGATCGTGTCCGCCGACGAGCGCGTCGCTCCAAGCCCTGGTCGACGGCCGGCCCGGGCCGGCCGAGCAGGCGGAGAATGAGGACCTGCGCAAGGCGCTTGAGCGGGCGCTGGGCGAGCTCCCGGTCGACCTGCGCGCCCCGGTGATCCTGCGGGACATCGAGGGCCTCTCGACGCGCGAAGCGGCGACGGCGCTGGCTCTGGGCGAGCCGGCGTTCAAGAGCCGGCTGCATCGGGGACGGATGGCGTTGCGAGGGTTGCTCTTGCCGTGGATCGCGGCCGGGGACCTGTGATCACCGTGCCTGAACCGTTTTCGCGCGGTCCGGGTCCAATCAGACGTGAACCGCAATAGGAGCGACATGAATACTCGAATCCAGAAGACCGATCAGCAGTGGCGGGCGGAGCTGACCCCCGCCGAGTACGAGGTGCTGCGGCGAAAGGGCACCGAGCGGCCCTTCACGGGCGGCTACGTGCATACCAAGGACGACGGCGTCTATCGCTGCGCCGGCTGTGGCAGCGAGCTGTTCTCGTCTGACACCAAGTTCGACTCCGGTACCGGCTGGCCGAGCTTCACCGACCCGGCGGTGCGTGAGAACGTCGAGCTGCACGAGGACCGCAGTCTGTTCATGCGCCGCACCGAGGTGACCTGCGCGACCTGCGGTGGCCATCTCGGCCACGTGTTCGATGACGGTCCCGCCGGCTGCGATCGCTACTGCATCAACTCGGTCGCGCTCAAGCTCGACGCCAACCCCGACCGATAGCCCGGTGTACCAGGCCAAGCCTCGCCGGACGGGGCGCTAGATGCTCTCGCCGGGACGCTGGAAGACGATCTCCGGCACCACGCACGCTGGGGATACGCTGAGCAAGAAGCGCAGGGCCTCGGCGATGTCTTCGGTGCGCAGCATCTTCTCGGCGGGAATCGTTGCCTTGACGAATTCGCTCATGTCGGTGTCCACGAAGCCCGGACAGAGCGCCACTGACTTTACGCCGTCACCGTTCAGCTCCTTGTTCATCGCCTGTGTGTAGCCGATGACGGCGGCCTTGGTGGCGGCGTATACGGAAAGCCATGGCTGGGGCGACTTTCCCGCCAGGGATGCCAGGTTGACGACCAAGGCGTTGCGGTGCTCGGCGCCGGCAGCCCGGAGCAGCTCAATGCATTCCCGGTAGAACAGGATGATCGCCCGGAGATTGACGTCCAGTTGCATGTCGACGAACTTCGTCTGATGGTCGCTGGCCGCAGCTCCGACCCCTATCCCCGCATTGTTAACGAGCACGTCGAGTCGGCCATACCGGTCACGATGCCGGCTTACGACCTCCCGGATCCCCTCCTCGTCGGCCATGTTGGCCGCGAGGGACTCGACCGTGAAGCCCTGAGCTCGTAACTTGCCGGCCGCTTCTTCGAGGGGCTCTGACCGGCGGCTCGTGATCGTCAGCGCGTACCCCTCGTTTCCGAGGGTCTCGGCCAGCGTGAAGCCGATGCCTCGGGAGGCTCCGGTGACGATGGCGGCGCGATCTGGCATGTCGAGTCCCTTCGCTGGAGTTTGACGCCGGCGGGGCTTGAATGTAACGCGCGCGCGGTCAGCGGAGCGCCAGCTTCCACGCTCCCCGCCCGTGGGTGACCGCGTACGGGCCGGTGCTGCCGACGAACAGATCCTGGGTCTGGACGTTCGGCAGCCCGGTGCCGACCCGGGTCCACGAGGTCGAGCTTCCCGCCGGCGCCGACGTAGCGTAGACGCCGCTGTCGGTTGCGGCCACGAGCGCACCGGCGTCGTAGACGACGTGGCTCACCGCGTCGGGGAGACCGCCCCCGGTGATCGTCGTCCAGGTCCCGGCGGCGGGGGTCGCGGTGTAGATGTACTGCTCGACGTGGGGCAGGCCCGGGAAGTTGCGGACATCGCTGTAGCTGAAGCTGGCCGTGATCGCTTTCGGATTGGTGGGATCGACCGATAGCCCGGTGACGAACGTTTCGGTCAGGGGCTGCGCCTTGAGCGCGGTGAAGGTCGCGCCTCCGTTGATCGAGACCTCGATCTTGCCGTTGGTGAAGCCGACATAGACAACCTTCGCATTCGATGGCGAGACCGCGATCGAGCTCACGCAGATGCCGGCGGCCGAGCAGTCGCCGCTTCCGACCGATGTGACCTTGGTCCAGGTCGGAGACGCCGCGGTCGGGTTGGCGGTGCGGTACAGGTCGCGGGCGCCGTAGAACACGGTGGGGCTGGCCGGCGCGGTCGTGCTCGGGACGATGATCATCGGCGGCGTGAACAGCGCGCCGGTGGACGCCTCCGCGGGCGGCGTTATGTCGCTCAGCGTGGTGGCGAACGCGTCAGTTGTGACGTACAGGTGCTGGTCGGACTCGATGAACTGCGTGGCGGTGTGGTTGGAGGTGATCGCGCTCGGCCCGCCGTCGCCTCCGAACAGCCCCGTCCACTTTGACAGCGCAGTGCTGGTGGTGCTCGCCGAGGAGTTGTCCTGCGAGCCCGCCAGCAACGTGTTGGCGACCACGTTGAACCCGAAGTAGAACTGCGTGATGTTCAGGTTGCCGTTGACGTTGGCCACCGCCCCGCTCGACGGCGTGTAGTGGAACACGCCACCGTCATCGCCCACCCATACCGTGCCGTCGGAGGCGAAGGCGAGGGCGTGATGGTCGGGATGGATCTTGTTGGTTACACCGCCGAAGAAAGACCCACCGTTGACATTGGTCCAGCTGGTGCCCCCGTTTCCGGTGGTCACCAGCGCGATGCCGCCGGCGAGGACATGATTGGGATTGGTCGGGTCGACCGCGAGCACGTTGTCATACCAACCCTGTTCCGACGCGCCGGAACCGTACGAGTAACCCTGGCCGGTGAAGTCCGGCGTGTGGGTCAGCTTCGTCCAGCTGGCCGCGCTGGTGGTCGACTTATAGACCGCCACCGGAGCTTCGCTGCCCACTGACACGTACAGCGTCGAGGGGCTGGAGGCGGCGATCGCGAGGGCGATCAACGGGACCGGGCCGGGAGCGGCAATCCCCGTGCTGGCCGGCGCCCACGTCAGACCACCGTCGGTCGACTTGGCAACGGTCTTGGCGCCCCCGCCGATGTACACGGTCTTCGGCGTGGTCGGATTGATCACCACAGCAGAGATCCTGCCGTCGACCGCCGTATAGGTGGCGCTGGTCGGCTTGGCCCACGTAACGCCGCCGTTGGTCGTGACGTACAGGCCGCCGTCGGTGGCGGCGAACTGGTGGTTGGCGTTTGACGGGTCGATCGCGACCTGGGCGATGTGCGTGCCCGTGAACACTCCCGCCGGGTTCTGCAGCGTCCAGTTCGCCCCGCCGTTTGTCGAGACGAGGATCCCGTCGCCCCCATAGGAGTCGCCGGACTGGTTGGCCTCGCCGGTGCCCGCGATCAGATGGTTGGGATTCTTCGGATCGGCGGCTACGGCGCCGATGGCCAGATCGGGAGAGGTGTCGGAGCGGGCCGTCCACGTCGCTCCGCTGTTATCTGTCGTCCAGATCCCCCCGCCGGCGGTGCCGGCGACGATGCGAGGAGTCGCCGTTCCGGGAAGCTTGGTGACGGCCAACGCGGTGATCCGACCCGAGTTGGCGCCGCCGTAGAAGCCGCCCCCGGCCAGATAGGGGGGTCCGATCGGAGCCGGACCCAGGGGCTGCCATGCCCCGGATGGGATGGCGGCCGCAGAGCCGTGCACGAGCCGACTCGACACGGGGTCGGGGCGGTCGGCGTGAGCCTGACCCTGTCCGCGGACCGGGGCCGGGCGCAGAACCATCGCACCGCTGCCCAGGCTCACGTGACTCGCGACGCTGGACGCGGAGCTCGCGACCGGGAGGGCGAGGACCATGACCGCCACGCAGACGCCCGCGCAGCCCGATACCGCACGCCCCGGCTTCCAATATCCCATTGCTCCGCCTCTCTCGCGTTTGATGCCCACGGGGCCCGACCAACCGCCCTGCCCCAAACCGTCGCAGGCGACTCTACGCGGTCCGGGGGCGGCGTGCGGCGCCGCACGCCGCCCCCGGACCGGCTCCCGCGTCTAGTGGAGCGCCCGAGCATGCCGCGGCAGCCAGAACACGGCAAGGCTCGCCGTGACGAGGAACGCCACGGCGACCAGCAGGGCGTGATCGGCGGCGGCGACGAATGCGACTGCCCCGTGGCCGCCGCCGAGGTGATCGAACAGCACAGTGCCGGCCGCGGCGATCCCCAGCGACATGGCCAGCTGCTGCACGGACTCGAGCAGGCCGGAGGCAGACCCCAGCTGATGCGGAGCCACCCCGGCCAGGATCACGTCGAACATCGGAACGAACACCATTCCCATGCCGAAACCGGTGAGCGCCAGGGGTGCGGCGAGCTCCCAGGCGGTCACGCTGCCACCGGCGGACCGCATGACCACGTCGACCACGACAAGTCCGATGGCCATCGTCACGATCCCTGCGTGCATCGTCAGGCGTCCAATCCGTGCCAGCAGTGCGGACGAGGTGATCGATCCCCCGATCGCCGCCACCGGGATCGCAACGGTCGCCACGCCGCAGGCCAATGGAGTGAAGCCGAGGCCGGCCTGGAACATCACGTTCAGCGCAATCATCATCCCGCCCATCGCGCCGATGAACCCCAGTACCACGGCCAGTCCGGCCACGTACGGGCGGCGGCGCAGGATCGAGGGTTCGAACAGCGGTGCGCGGCCCTGCCGAGTGCGCCGAGCCTGTAGCCGCCCGAACGCCGCCAGGGTGATCACGCCACCGGCGAGCAGCACGAATGACCACGCCGGCCAGCCGTCCTGGCGACCCTGGATCAGCGGGTAGACGAGCGCGACGCTGCCGACCATCGCCAGCAGGACGCTCGGCGCATCGAGCCGGGCGCCGGGTGTGGACGGCGCCACGCGAGGGAGGAAGCGGCGACCGGCGACGATGGCGGCCAAGCCGACCGGGACGTTGACCAGGAAGATGGCCCGCCAGCCCGAACCGAGAACATCGAGATTCACCAAACCGCCGCCCAGCAGCGGACCGGCGACGGCAGCCAGGCCCATGACCGGCCCGAACACGGCGAACGCCTTCTGCTGTCCGGCGTCTCCGAACAGCTCGCGGATCAGACCGAAGCCCTGCGGCACCATGATCGCCGCGATCACGCCCTGCAGCGCCCGGGCGGCGATCAACGCGTTCGCAGATGGGGCCAACGCGCACAGCATCGAGGCGAAGACAAACCCGCCGATTCCAACCAGCAGCACCCGGCGGCGCCCCAGGACGTCCCCGAGCCGGCTGCCCAGTAGCAACGTGGCCGCCATGGCGAGCGTGTAGGCGGCGGTGATCCATTCGAGGTCGGCGTAGGAGCCACCGAGGTCACGGCGGATGGCCGGAGCCGCGGTCTGCGCGATGGTCGAATCGAGCAGATCCATCACCGCAGAGGTGATGACGACGAGGAATCCGAGCCAGGTGGCACGCTGGCCGGACCGAGTGGGCCGCGCTGCCTCGGCGGCCGGGGGGTGGGGGAGTGTGGTGGTTGACATGGCTCCCAGCCTCTCGACAATTGCGGTCAGTTAGAGTCCGCAATTGGGCCGCGGAAAGGTCACTGCGGTCAACTTCGGTCCGCAATTGGTGACAGGCTGTGCGCCACGATGGTCCAGACCTCCGCTCGCCTGCTCGCCCTCCTCTCGCTTCTCCAGGTCCGGCGCGAGTGGACCGGCCAGGAGCTCGCCGACCGGCTCCAGGTGGGGCCCCGGACCATCCGTCGCGACGTGGAGAAGTTGCGCTCGCTCGGCTACCCGGTCGAGGCCGCTCCGGGGGTTGCCGGCGGCTATCGCCTCAGTGCCGGTGGCGAGCTACCGCCGCTGTTGCTCGACGACGCCGAGGCGGTTGCCGTCGCCGTCGGGCTCCGGACGGCCGCTTCCGGGTCGATCGCCGGGATCGAGGAAACTTCCGTGCGGGCGCTGGCGAAGCTCGAGCAGGTCCTGCCGAACCGCCTGCGACGGCGGGTCAGTGCGCTCAGCGACGCGACGTCGGCCTTCGGCGTCGGCGGACCGCGGATCGACTCCGATCTGCTGGCGACCCTGGCCGGGGCCTGCCGTGACGGGACGCGTCTGCACTTCGCCTACGTCGCGAAGGACGACCGGGCGACCAGGCGCGACACCGAACCGTGCGCGGTGGTCTACAGCGGCTACCGCTGGTACCTGGTGGCGTTCGACCTCGACCGTGACGATTGGCGGACATTCCGCATCGATCGGATCCAGGGGAAGCTGAGACCGGGCGGGCGTGGCCGGCGGCGGACGGTGCCGGGGGGGACCCGGCCGCGTTCGTGCAACGCCAACTTCGGTCCGGCAGCGCCGGCGAGGCTCCCGCCGTCCCCGGAATGATCCGGCTCCAGACGCCCGCCGCCGTCGCCAGCCGGCGGATCCCGGGGCGCTACGCCACGGTCGAGCCCGACGGTGAGGACGCATGCATTGTCAGCACCCGCGGCGCCTGGTCACGCAATTTCCTCGTCTGGATGGCGCTGCTCGACGAGCCGATGGAGGTCCTGGGCCCGCCCGAGCTCGCCGAGGCCACCCGCCGGCTCGTGGCCCGACTCGGCCCGGCAACGCAGTGAGGGCACCTGCGCGGTCAGGGCGCTAGGGCGAGGACCGCATCGCTGACTGCGGCCAGGACGCGAGCGTGCTGGGGTGCGGTCATGTGCGCGAACAACGGCAGCGTCACCGTCCGGCGCGCGTAGTCGTCGGTGACCGGCAGCGCTTCCCGCGCATAGGGGGAGAAGGCCGCGGTCCGGTGCAGCGGCGGGTAGTGGACGCTGGTCTGGACGCCCGCCTCCCGCAGCCGGGCCCGGAAGACGCCCCGGTCGATACGGGGATTCAGGAGCACGGGAAAGATGTGCCAGGCACACGTGACCCCGGCGTCAGCAGTGAGGGCCGGCCGTACGCCGTCGATATCGGCCAGGGCCTGTACGTAAGCAGCGGCCAGCTCGGCGCGCCGCGCGTTGTCAGCGTCGAGGCGCGCCAGCAAGAGCGTCCCCAGCGCCGCTCGCGCCTCGTCGAGCCGGTAGTTGAAGCCGGCTTCGAGCACGTCGTAGTCGACCTCGTAGCCACGGTGTCGCTCCCATGTGCCGGCGCTCAGTCCGTGTGAGCGCAGCCGGCGCGCCCGCTGCGCCAAGGCTGGATCACCGGCCACCAGCATCCCGCCCTCGCCCAGCGGCAGGTTCTTGTTGGCAAAGAAGCTGAATGCCCCGAGGTGCCCGATCGTGCCCGCGTGCCGCGCGCCGGCCCAGCTCCCGACGCCGTGGGCCGCATCCTCGATCAGGGTCAGCCCATTGGCATCGGCGAGCGCGCGCAGCGCCACCGCCTCACCTGGATGACCGCCGTAGGTGACGGTGACGATGGCGCGCGTGCGGTCGCAGAGCGCGGCGCCGGCAGCGGACGGCGACAACCACGGGCGGTCGATCCCGGCCAGATCCGCGAACACCGGCGTCGCGCCCGCCCGCACCACGGCGGCCGCCGTGGCCGCGAAGGTGAGCGACGGAATCACCACCTCGTCGCCGGTGCGCAGATCGAGCACTGCGCAGCTGAGCTCGAGCGCGGCCGTCCCGCTGGCCACGGCGACCGAGTCGTCGACTCCCGCGAAGCTCGCGAAGGCGGCCTCAAAGGCCGCCACCCGCGGACCCTGGGACAGCCAGCCGGAGCGATACACAGCGGCGACGGCCTCCACCTCCTCGTCGCTGAAGCGGACGTCGGTGAGCGGGACCACCCATTCGGACACGACCTCACGGTACGAGATCGCCGTTGGCGCCGGGTGCGATGGCGTATCGTCAGCCCGTGAGCTACTGGGAAGGGCGCCAGACGCTGGTGACCGGTGGCGGAGGCTTCATCGGCGGACATCTCGCGATCGCGCTGGTCCGTGCCGGCGCCCGCGTTCGCGCGCTGTGCCGCTACAACTCGCGCGGCGACCGGGGTACCCTGGACTGGTTTCCGGGGTCCGAGGCGGACGCGATCGAGGTGAGGTTCGGTGACCTTCGCGACCTGGAGTCCGTACAGGACGCCATGACCGGGGTGGAGGTGGCGTTCCATCTCGGCGCCCAGATCGCGATCCCCTACTCCTACGTCAACCCGCGCGATTTCTTCGCCACCAACGTGGGGGGGTCGCTGAACGTGGCCCAGGCCGCGCTCACGGCCGGGGTCGCTCGGCTGGTGCATCTGTCGACGAGCGAGGTCTACGGAGCGACGCGAACGCTGCCGATCGACGAGGCGCACCCCCTCGACCCGCGCTCCCCCTACGCGGCCAGCAAGGTCGGAGCGGACGCGCTGATGGCCAGCTGGCACGCGTCGTTCGGGCTCCCGGTGGTGATTGCGCGGCCCTTCAACACCTACGGTCCGCACCAATCGGCGCGTGCGATCGTGCCGACCATCGCCCTCCAGGCGCTGCTACGGCCGTCGTCTGCGGCTGGGTTCCCTGGAGCCGACGCGGGATCTCACATTCGTGACCGACACCGCCGCGGGCCTGCTGGCGATCGCCGCCGCTGACGCTGCGGTCGGCACGACGCTGCAGCTCGGCAGCGGCCGCGATGTCTCGGTCGGCGAGCTGGTGGCGCTGATCGGCGAACTCACCGAGCAGGTGCTCGAGCCCGAGCTCGACCTTGAACGCGTCCGTCCCGAGACCAGCGAGGTTCCCCGGCTCCGCTGCGATCACACGCGGACCACGGAGCTCACCGGCTGGACGCCCTCCGTCGACCTGCGGGGGGGTCTGCGGCAGACGGTCGACTGGCTGCGGGCGAACACGCATCGCTACCGCGTCCTGGAGTACGCGCGGTGAGGCGGATGCGTCGATGAGAGCCGCCGTCCTGGCCGGTGGGCTCGGCACCCGCCTGCGTCCCTACACGGCGATCCTGCCCAAGCCGCTGGTGCCGGTCGGCGAACGCCCGATCCTGGAGCTGATCTTCGGCTGGCTGGCCCGCAACGGCGCGGATCGAGTCGACGTCTGCATCGGCCATCTGGGCGAGCTCATCCAGGTCTACTTCTCCCAGGCGCAGACCATCCCCCCGGGCCTCGACGTGCGCTGGCAATGGGAATCCGAGCCCCTGGGGACGGCTGGAGCGCTGCGGTTCATCCCGGATGTCGACGAGACGCTGCTGGTGGTCAACGGGGACATCCTCACCGACCTGGACCCCGCCGGGATGCTGGCCTACCACCGTTCCCACCAAGCCGCCCTGACGATCGCAACCCGCACCGCGCAGGTGGAAACCGAGCTGGGCGTGATCGAGCACCACGACGGAATCGTCGCCGGCTACCGAGAGAAGCCCGTCATCAGCTACAGCGCCAGCATGGGGATCTATCTGTATGAGCCACGTGCGCTGGCGGCGCTGCCGGAGGGGCTGCTTCAGTTTCCCGATCTCGTCCTGGCGCTGCTGGCGCGCGACGAGCGCGTCGTGGCGTACGAGACCGACGCGGAATGGCACCATGTCGGCAACCCCGCCCAACACACCGAGGCGAGCCAGATGCTCGGCCGGTCAACCCGAGAAAACCACACTTAACCTCCCCATTGGAGTAATGTCTCACGCGGGCGTTGGAGGCCGGTAGGCCGCCGTACCGGGACATCTGGCTGTGGGCGCCGGAAATTCGCGTTTTCCAGGAAGGGACCACTTGGAAGTTGGGGTAGATGAGGCCATTGCCCTCGGCGCAGGGACCGAGCCGGGAGTGCAGCGATCCGGGGGCGTCGCTTGGCCGGAGCGCTGCTTTGACCTGGTGCTGACGGTCCTGATGCTGCCACTGGTGGCGGTGATGGCGGCGGCGATCGCGCTGGCCATCTACATCGACTCGCCGGGACCGGTGATCTATCGGTCGCGGCGGATCGGTCGCGGTGGTGCTCCGTTCGAGATGATCAAGTTCCGCAAGATGCGGCGGGAGGCCCCCAGCCATCCCGTGACCCTTGACGACGATGAGCGATTCACTCCGATTGGACGCTTCCTCGCGGCCACCCGGCTCGACGAGCTACCGCAGGTCGTCAACGTCCTGCGCGGTGAGATGCGGCTGGTGGGACCGCGACCCGAGCTGGAGTACTTCGTGGATCAGTACGCCGATGAGTATTTCGAGATCCTCACCGTCACGCCCGGCATCACCGGTAACGCCCAGCTGCGCTTCGTGGAAGAGCGGTTGCTGCTGGCCGGGCCTTCCCCGTCGGCGACGTACGCCGAGCAGGTGCTGCCGGCGAAGATCCAGATCGACCTCGACTACGTGCGCCGGCACACGCTCCGGACCGACCTGGGGATCCTCGGGCGGACCGTGCTGCTTCCGGTCGCGCTGCTGTCCGGACGTCTGCGCCAGCGCTCCCGCCGGATCCGACCGTGGTTCCCGTCGTTGGCCGCCGCGGCTCTGCTGGCCGTGGCGTTTGTGTTTCTGTCGAGCCATCTGCCCTAGCCCAGCCGAGGTCAGCGGGCGTTGCGCGTCTGCTTTCTGACCCACTACTTCCCGCCCGAGGCGGGAGCGCCTCAGACTCGGATCGATCTCCTCGCGCGCACGCTGGCCGCCCGTGGCGCTTCGGTGACCGTGCACACCGGCTTTCCTCACTATCCCAGCGGCGTGATTGCGGCCCCGTACCGAAATCAGCCGTGGTCGGTGCAGCGCCGCGACGGGATCACGATCGTTCGCAGCGCCGTCTACCCGGCCGCCAACAGGGGGTTCGGGCGCCGGTTGGGCGATCATGCATCGCTGGCGCTGTCGGCCCTCGCCACCGCGCCGCTCAGCGGACGCGCCGACGTGGTCGTCGCCGAGACGCCGCCGCTGTTCACCGCGGCCGCCGGCGTCGGCTACGCCGCCGGCAAGCGGGCCGCCTACGTCGTCAACGTGGCCGATCGCTGGCCGGCCAGTGCGATCGAGCTGGGCGCGCTTCGCAACCGGGGCGTGATCGCGGCGGCGGTGGCACTCGAGCGATGGATCTACGCCCGCGCCGACCGGATCGTCGCCCCCACCCAGGGGATCGTCGACGCGCTGGGCCGCCATCCCGAGGCCGGCGTCAAGGCGCAACGGCTGTGGCCAGTGGTCGACCTTGACCGCTTTGACCCCCTCCCGCCGGCGAAGGACGGATGCGGAGACGGGCCTCTGTCGCTGCTCTACGCCGGCACGCTGGGGCTGGCGCAGGGGCTCGAAGTACTCATCCGGGCGTCGAAGCTCGCCGGTCCCAAGGTGGTTCAGACCACGATCGCGGGGGATGGTGCCGACGCCGACCGGCTCCGGCGCCTGGTGCGCGACGAAGCGGTGTCCAACGTGCGGATGCTCGGCTCGGTGTCGGCCGACCAGGTTCCGGGCCTGTACGCCGCCGCCGATGCCGGCGCGGTCCTGCTGCGCGACCTGCCGATCTTCGCCGGAGCGCTACCGACCAAGGCGCTCGAAACGATGGCGGCGGGACGTCCCCTGGTGCTCTGCGCCCGTGGGGAATCCGCCGCGCTGGTGCGCGCGGCGCGGGCCGGGCTGGTCGTCGAGCCCGGCGACGCGGCCGCGCTGGCGGCGGCGCTGGCGCGCTTGCACTCCCAACCCGAGCGGCGCCGGGAGCTCGGGCGGGCCGGCCGCGCGTATGCCGAAGCCCACTTCGGAGCGGCGGCGGCGGCCGACGCTTGGAGCGCGCAGCTCAGCGCCGCGGTCAGCGCCCGGGCGACTCGCCGATCCGCGCGAGCCGCTGGAGGCCGGCGTCGAGCGGATTGAGCGCCAGCGCGCGGCGGTAGTAGGCGCGGGCGGCAGGGAGGTTCCCGCCCCGCGCCTCGAAGTCGCCGAGCACGCCGAGGACGGCCGAGTTGGCCGGTTCGAGCGACTGGGCATCTCGCAGCTGGGCATAGGCGGCCCCGCGGTTGCCGCCGCTTTCGTAGGCCGAGGCCTCCAGGTAGTGTGCGGTGACCGACCACGGGTTGAACGCCGCCGCGATGCGCGCCGCCGACATCTCGGCCCGGGGGTCGTTGACGACCGAGCGGGCGCGCTGGATGTAGGCGTTGGAGAGCAGCAGCGTCAGCACCGACACGAGCGCCAGCACCGTCCCTGCGATCGCCATCACGCGAGTGGTACCGGCGCGACGCCCGACTCGGTGCGGTGCGGCGAGCGCCATGGCCGACGCGCCCTCGGGCCCTGCCGCTGGCTGGGCCCGTGCCGCTGGCTCGTCCCGGCCGGCGGCGACCTGGGCTGCCGCGGCCGAGAGGGAGAACACCCCGATCGCGGTCAGCCCGGGTACGAGCCAGATCCAGTCGACGGTGCTCTGACCGATCATCACCGCGCCGGCCGCCGCCGCCGCGGTCACGGGTCGTCGGTGGGTCGGCGCCAGCTCACGCCAGCCGCTGCGCATCACCGCACAGATCCCGCCGAGGAACAGCCCGAACAGGATCAGCCCGGCGATCCCGTTCTCGCTCAGCAGCGCGAACACCAGACCGTGCGGATCGGTGAGGTTGCGGTTGGTGCGCCGATCCTGGTAGTAGCCGAAGAGATAATTGTCGGCTCCGACGCCGACCACCGGGGCACCCTCGAATTCCTTCAGCGCCACGCGCCAGAGGTCGTAGCGCTGACCGCTGGTGGTGAGTAGCCGCGTGCTACGTGGGGTGGTGCTCTGGAGGCTGCGGAACTGGTCCCATTTTCCGCTCAAGTAGGTGACCGGGTTGCCGACCGCGATCGCGGCAGCGATCACCAGGACGCCCACCCCGAGGGCCAGACCGATCCGGGCCGCACGGCGAACGTGGCGCATCTGGGGAGAGTTGGCTCGCAGGCCGTTGTCGAACAGCGCGACCGCCAGCCCGACGGCAAACGCCGCCCCGGCCGTGATCGCCAGCGCCGTCCCGGCCACCGCGATCTGGTGCGCGGTCACGAAACCGTGCCCGCCGTTGAAGGCGTGAAACGGCGTCAGCAGCCACCGCGAGGCGATCGCCACCGCGGCGATCGTGAGCGCGGCGATCCAGGCTCGGCGAATCCGGTCCGGACCCATGCTCAGCACCACCACGCCGCCCGCCGCCAGGCCGATCAGGATGCCGCGGGACTGGGTCAGGAACACCAGCCCGAGGCACAGCGTCGCCACCGCGAGCGCGCCCGCGCGGACGCCGCGCCGATAGCTGCGAGCCGCCGCGGCAATCACGGCAGGCCACACCGGGATGGCGAACAGCAGCGCGGTGGCGTTGCGGTAGTTGATCGGGCCGTTCAGGCGCCCGGCCAGGAAGATGCCGTCTCCATCGACGATCAGACCAACCACGGTGTAGACGGCGATCGCGCTGACTCCGGCGGTGATGGCCCAGGCGGCGGCGGCCAGCGAGCGTCGCGACAGGGGCAGCATGAACGGCAGCGTGGCGATCGCGGCGTAGAGAATGGCACGGTCGGCCGCCATGAACGCCCGGCTGCTCGACTGCGCCCACAGCATCGACAGCAGCGACAGTGCAGCCAGGCCCCAGATGCCGGTGAGGGCGACGCGAGCGGCGTAGGAGCGGAGCACCAGGCTGCCCCGCCGTAGCAGCACGCCCAGCAGGACCGCGAGCGCGAACAATGCCACCGGGGCCCAGCGCGCGATCGCGAAGGCTCCCTGGGAGGTGGTGGCGAGGACGAGCAGGAGGACGAGTAACGCCACCGCGACGGTCGCCTGCGGGTTGGTTGCGGAAGCGGGCCCGGATGATGCGGGAGCCGCGGCCCCGCGGCCGTCGCCCTCAGGCGGTGATAGCTCAGGTAGGATGCGAGCCTCCGTGGCACGGCGCATCGTCGGCATCTGGGTGATCTTCGTTATGTCCGTGGTGGCGATATCAACGCCCGCGCTGGCCAGCGCCCCATCCCCCCAGGCTACCGACCCGAACGCCAATAGCCCAGCCGGAGTGATGGACGCGATCCCCCTCGAGAGTGCGCGCCAGGACGCCGCGCCGCGGGGCCGCGATGGTCACCGCCCGGGTCGGGGCGAGTCGATCGGATCGGCCCCAGACGTCAGCGGCGCGAGGGTGTCGCTACTGGTACCCGGCGGTCAGCCCGGATCGTTGAGCCACTCCGATAACGGCTTTGGAGCCTCATCGAGCGTTCCGGGGCTCGACGCCGCGCCCGGACCGGGCCTGGGCGCGGTGCAGGGCGACGCCGGGTCCGCGCCGCTGCTGTCGATCGTGCTGGCGGCGATGGCGATCGCCGTCGGTGCCGCGACGGGGATACGGGCGCACCGCACCCCGGGTCGGCCCTCTCCGTGATCGCCGCGGTCCGCTCGCCGCAATCGTCGCGCACTCCTTTGCGCAATCGTCGCGTCCTTCAACCGCGCGGGTGGTTCTGCAACCGGTCATAGAGCTCCAGCAGCCGCACCTGCTCGTGGGACCAGGTCAGCTCGGCACCGGCCCGCTGCAGCCGCTCGCGCAGAGCCGGATCGCCGCGCGCCCGCAACGCTCGCGTGAGCCCCTCCGCGACCGCGGCCGGATCGTCGGGCGCGACGCACCAGCCGATGTCGTATCCGTCGACGAGACGCTGGACCTCGGGTAGCGCGCTCGCCACCACCGGCACGCCCGCGGAGATGTACTCGAACAGCTTGTTGGGCAACGCCAGCCGATGGTTGTCGCACGTCGCCTGCAGCAGGGTGACACCGACGTCGGCCTCGGCGGTGTGGGCCAGCAGCTCGGCCAGCGCAACGCTGGGCAGGATGGCGACGCGCCCGGAGAGGCCCCGTCGCGCGATCTCGTCGGCCAGCCGCCGGCCCTCGCCCGGCTCCGGATCGCCGAGGAACACGAGGGCAACGTCCGGCAACCGGGCGACGGCCTGGAGCAGGACGTCGCAGCCCCGCGCCACCGCCGGTGCCCCCTGATGCAGCACCAACGGCATCACGCGGTCGAGTCCGAGCCGTCGCCTGAGGCCGCCCTCGCCGCCGGTCGACAGCGCGCTGACGTTGCGGACCACGGTCGGAAGGACGACCAACCCGTAGCGGTCTCGCAGCCGAGCCGCGATGCCGTCTGAGACCGTGACCACCGCGCTGCACCGCGGCACGATGGCCCGCTCGATCACCGCCACCAGCCATGCCCAGAAGTGATCGCGGTAGGGGACGCCGGTGGCCAGCTCGTGCGAGTCATAGACGAGTCGCGCCCCGGTCAGGCGCGCCGCCGCGATTCCCGGCAGCAGCATCGCCGCGTCGTGGGCGTGCACCACCTGAGGCGAGGTCTTCACGGCGGCGCGAACGAAGGAGAACAGGAACGCCAGCCGGTACAGGCGAAACGGCAGCCGGCGACGCATCCAGGCCGGGGGGAGGCAAGAGCGTCGATGGAAGCCGTCGAGGCTGGCCGCTGCGGCCGGCACCGGCGCGAGCTCGACCACGCACACCTCGTGGCCCGCCGCCGCCAGGGCGGCGGCCTCACGCCTGACCCGCGAGTCGAACTCGACCGACTTGTGCAGCAGCATCGTTATTCTCATGCGGCGGCTTGCCACACTGTCGGGCCGGTGACCGGGGGACGCATGATGAAGAAGCTCATTGTCGCAATGCTGGTGGGGCTGCTGGTGGCCGCCTGTGGTGGAGGGCAGAAGCGCTCGAACCCCAAGCCGAGCGTCACCACCGACACTGTCACGGTTACGACGCATTCGAGCTCGACCGTGCCGCCGCCGGCGCCGGTGACCGGGGTGGTGACCGAAGCAGTGCGAAGCTCGAACGCCCCAGGAGGGTGGACGTCGGCGGCCGCCGCCCCTCCGGGCAGCCCGATTCAATTCCGAACCACTCTGGAGGGCAGGAAAGCCGCCGACGTCCAGCTCGTGTTTGCTCGCGGCCCGCGCACCCGCTTGACCGTCACCGCGACCGTGAACGGCCACGTCTCGCGCGCCACCGTGAGCAGCGCCAATGGGGTGCCGCTAACCCTGCTGCAGTTGCACTACACGTGTACGGCGCCTCCTGATCCGAGCTTCTGCCCAGCCCAGGGCGTCAGCGACGACGGCCTCGGCGATCAGGCATGAACTTCCGTGCCTCCGCGCTCGCGCCGATCATCGTCGGCGCCACGCTCGGTCCCACGAAGCTACCCGCGAGTCGTGCCCGCGGGAGCAGCGGCCGCCCGCGCGTACAAGGTGCTCGCGGTCGGCAGGTCATTGCTGCCGGCTGCCGGCGGCGGCAAGCCAGTCCAATCGCGGTTTGGCTCATCGGTGACGGTCAAGCCCGGCGAGCTGCTGGTTCTGACCGCCCGCGTTATCGGCCGGGCCAAAGGCGGGCCGGGACGTCTCCGGATGACGCTCCCCGAGGGCCCCGGCGCGTCGCTGACCGCCTCGGTGTCGGTGGCGGGACACCGAGCGTCCGCCGTGCGGATCAAGAGCGCGAGTGGCTCCCCGATCACCTTGGTCCTGCCCCGTTACACGTGCTATGTCCCACCCGAGCCAACGGTTTGCCCGGCGATCCGGGCAGGCGCCTCGCGGGGAACGTACATGGCCGAGTTTCCCGGCGCTCACCGACGCTACCTCCGGTCTCGGTCCTGGCTGGAGTCAACGGGCCTAAAGGCCTGGCCCATCACTGATCCACGTCGCTGCGGCAATTTCGGCCGGGGCCGCGGGAACGCCGTTGCCGTTGCCGTTCAGCGCGGAGTGGCTGCCGCTGTGACCATGCCCGGCGCTGTGAGCCTGCACCCGCTGCCAGCCGCTGCGGCGGCATCGACCGGATCGCCGCCACCACGAGCTCGAGTTCGTGCAGCTCGATCGGATCAACCCCCGCTGACCACAGCTGCCGGGAGGGCGGCGCGTCTCGCCGGTCGAGCAGGAAGGCGGCGATCATGCGATCCAGCGACGCCCGGGCGGGCAGGCCGGCCAGCGAGCGCAGGCCCCCGACCAGGCGGCGGTCAAGCTCCCGTTCGGTGAGCCGGTTAGTCGCGGCGAGCATCGACCGCGGCACCTCGTCGCGCACGGCGCCGTCAAGCAGCGCAAGCACCTGCGGGCTCACCGGCCACGGTGGGTCGGGCAACGCCACCGCCGGGCTGGCGGTGGCCGCCGACCAGGCTTTGGCCGGTGCTGAGCGAAGCGCCGTGAACGCCGCCTCGATGGCGTGGATCTCGGCCGGCGTCGCGCCGTCGTCCTCTATCCGCCGCTGCACGGCATCCTTGCTCGTCACCGCGTCGGTCGATAGCAGCCACCGCCCGATCTCCTCGTCGTACTCATCCGTGCCCGGCGTCGCACTGAGTCCGCGCAGCCCGCGGACCAGCTCCACGCTCACCTGCGACACCGGCATCCCGGCGAGTTGCGAGACTCGGTCCACCGGCTGGCGGTCCCGCAGGAGGGCCAGCATCACGCGCTGCTGCACGGCGGGGAGCTCGCCCAGCCGGGCGATCATCGCTCCACGGTCACGGCGCCAGGCGCGCAGGTCACGCACGATCTGCCCCATCATGGCTAGGTGCGAGCGCGGAACGACCCGGGCCAGCACCAGTAGCACCGGATACAGCGCGATCGCGCACACCCCGAGCAGCGGGTGTAGGACACCTGACTGCTGGGCCAGCGGCATGCCGACCGCGAAGCACACCCCCCCGATCAGCAGTGCGCCGGCCACCCGCGGCACATCGATCGCCGGGCGTCGTCGCGACAGGACACACGCTCCCACCACCACGCCGACGCCGACCAGCGCACCGATGAGGTCCCCCAGCGCGACCCCGTAGCCACCCAGCGGCCCACCCAGGGTCAGACAGACGAAGATCATCACGGCGGCGCCGCCCAGCGTCGCCGAGCCGTAGATCACGTAGCGGTGCGGGAACTCGCTGGATCGAGCCACCACCACCAGGAAGCCGTAGGCGAGATAGGCGATCGAGGTGAGCGGCACGAATCCCGCCGCCCGGCTGTAGCGCGGCGCCACCACCGCGATCACAGGCACCGCGGTGATGCACATGAGGAGCACCAGCCAGGCCCCGACGATGACGTAGTAGCTCACGAAGTTGGCCCGGACCCGGGCGCGGCCGATCTCGGCGTAGGTGGCGCGGAACAGCGAGCTGGCCTCCAAGGGTGACCAGGCGATCAGGAACGCGCTGACCGCATAGGAGACGAAACTGGTCATCCGCGTCGCCAGCCGATACAGGCCCACTTCTGACGCGGGTGCCACCCGGGACAGCAGGAACACGTCGGCGTCGTGGAGGATGGTGAGCCCGAGGATCATCGCGACCATCGGCATGTTCTTGTGCGCGATCGCCCGCACCGCGGAGCGCTGCAGACCCGGGCGGTAGCTCTTGCGCGCCAGGACCAGCGCGGTGAGCAGCGACACCAGGCTCCCCAATGCGGTCGAGGCGACCACCCCGGTGGGACCGTATCCCGCCACCAGCAGCGGCCATGAGAGTCCCAGCGCAACGACCCAGCGCATGATGTAGACGGTCGAGAACGCGGTGCGCCGGCGCTCCCACCGCAGGATGCCCGTGGCCAAACGCCATATGGAGCCCAGGCCTCCCGAGGCGCCGGCCCAGATCACGGCGGTCTTGAACGACGGCGGCAGCAGCAGCAGCCGGCACAAGGTCCCGGCGTTCAGCGCCACCGCCAAGCCGGCCACCGTCGCTATCCCGACATTCAGGACGAGCCCGGTCCCGAGCGCTCGGGCGCGGAGGCTGCCCCCCACGACGTCGTCGCCCGCGACGTCCATCATGTCCTCCGAGCCTCCCCAGACGTGGCGCTCGATACCTCTGAGCACCAGCATGTTCAGCGCGATGGTCATCATCCCGGCCCAGAACATGACGATCGCCAGATAGCCAAATACGCTGAGGCTGAGGAATCGCGCCAGGACCCCGGTATTGACCAGGGCGAGCGGAAACGCCGTGACGGTCACCATCGTGTAGAGCAGCGAGTCGCGGCTGATCCGGCTCGCCATCTCCGTGGCGATCGAACGCTGCTGGCGGGGCGGGTGCGACGTGGTGCTCATCGTCGTTGTGCTCGCATTGGTCGCACGCGGTCGGCCAGGATCGAGGCGATGCGTTCACCGGCGCGGCCGTCACCGAACGGGTTGGTCCCGTTGGTCATGTCCGCGTACGCCGACGCGTCGGTGAGCAAGCGCGCGGCGCTTTCGACGATTCGCCCGGCGTCAGTCCCCACCAGCTCGGCCAGACCGGCGTCGACCGCCTCGGGACGCTCGGTGACGTCGCGCAGCACCAGGGCCGGCTTGTGAAACGAGGGTGCCTCCTCCTGGATTCCGCCGGAGTCGGTGAGGATCAAGAACGAGCCACGGATGACGCGAAGCAGATCCTGATAGCCGAGCGGTCCGGTCAGCAGGACCTGCGCGACCCCGTCCAGCTCATCGTGGACGACGCGCTGAACGCGCGGATTCAGGTGCACCGGGAAGATGATCCGCGTGTCCGGGAAGCGCTCGGCGAGGGTGCGCACCGCCGCGCAGATGGAGGCCAGAGGTGCACCGTGGCTCTCCCTCCGATGGGCGGTCACCAGGATGACCCGCGTGCGATCGAAATCGACCGACCTCAGCGCCGGCACCGAGAACGCGTCTCCCAGCTCGAGCTGCCCGAGGGCGTCGACGATCGTGTTCCCGGTTACCCACACGCGCTCGGGAGCCACATCCTGCCGGAGCAGGTTGTCCCTCGCGCGCGGTGTCGGCGCGAAGTGAAAGTGAGCGGCGAGGCCCGCCACCTCGCGGTTGAGCTCCTCCGGAAACGGTTGCTGGCGGTCGTGGGAACGCAGGCCGGCCTCGACGTGTCCCAGCGGGATCCCGAGCCAGAAGGCGGCCAGCGCCGCGCACAACACCGTGGTGGTATCCCCCTGGATCAACACCAGGTCGGGAGATTCGCGGGCGAACAGCTCGGTGAGCGTCTGCAGCGCCCGGCCCGCGAAATCGCCGATGCGATGGTCGGGCGCCATCAGGTCAAGGTCGACGTCGGGTTGCAGGCCGAAGGCGCCCATCACCTGGTCGAGCATCTCCCGGTGCTGTCCGGTGGTGACCACCAACTGCTCAAAGCGCTCCGGTCTGGCGCCGACCGCACGGATCACCGGCGCCATCTTGATCACCTCGGGACGAGTCCCCACGATGCTGAGGACGCGGGCACGACGGGGGCCGGGAGCAACGCCGGCGGCTGGGTCAGACGGCAAGCTCCTGCTCCGTTCCGAAGCGGTGCTCGACGAACGTCTGACCGGCATGCTTCGCGAACAGCTTGCGCTGCTGTTTGGTCCACTGTTCCCAAGGCTGGCGTGGCCCCAGGTACTCGCCGGCGCGGGGCCCGTCCGGCTGATAGCTGGAGTTGATCCGCCGCGTGCGCAGGAACTCCGCGGGTGCCTCCTCGTACTCGGCATCCAGGAACTCGAGGATGCCGGCAAAGCACGCCTCGGGGTTGTCGCTCAGGAACTCATACGGCACGGCCAGGTAGCGATCGGGCGCCTGCGCGCCGAACGCGACGGCGTGGTCGACGAACCAGCCCCATGTCTGGCACGCCTCCGAGAAGTCGGTGGCCCACGGCGTATCGAAGCCGCTGGTGAGCATTGACTGGACCACGTTACGCCCGTCGCGCATGATGTGGACGAACAGGGCGTCGGGCATCATCTCGGCGATCGTCGACACCATTACGGTGTAGGTCGGTGACTGATCGACCCAGCGGCGTCCGGACGTGCGCTGGCTGATCAGCATGTTCAGCGACAGGCCCGCGGCGCGCATGAACTCGCCGCGATCGACGCCGTGGCGGTGCAGCCAGCCTCCCTCGCCTCCGGAGGCATGCCACGCCTGCTCCAACCGGTCCTGGCCGAACAGGTGGTAGATGAAGTCGGTTTCCCCAGAGGTCCAGAACTCCCGGTGCTGCGCCAGCCCCCAGGCCAGCACGCTGGTCCCCGAGCGGGGAGATCCGATGATGAACACCGGCTTGCGGCAGACCTGGATGGTGAGCTCATCGTGCACAGCGGATCTCCTTCATCGGTTGCGGTCACGATGCGGGACCCAGCGCCGATTCCAGATCTCCTCGTAGATGCGCTTGTTCGCCTCGAACAGAGAGTCGTACTCGGCTTCGCTCATGCGACGGAAGGACGCCCGCCCCCAGTGGTGGATGAAGACGTCCTCGGCACAGACCACCCGCTTACCCGCCTCACGCACCCGCATCGCAAAGTCGTCGTCCTCGAACATACCGATCCCGAAGCGCTCGTCGAGGCGTCCGAGCTGATCGATGAAGTCCTTGCGACCGGCGACGCAGTACATGGCCAGCACCGGTATGTCGAATACGTCGCCGCGACGATCCTCGCTGCGCCGAGCCGCGAACTCGTCCAGCCCGGAGAGGTCGGCGGAGTAGGGCACGTCGATTCGCGCCTCGTTGCCCGCCCAGTTGCTCACCGGTCCCACCAGTCCGATGTCCTCGTCCTGGAGATGCCCGATCAGGCGACCCAACCACCCCGGCGTGACCACCGTGTCATCGTTGAGCATGATGATGTATTCAGCGTCGGCCGCCGCCTCGATGCCGATGTTGTTGGCGCGGGCGAACCCGACGTTCTCGCCCTGCGCGATCAGCCGTAGGTTGGGGTCATGCTCGCTGCGGGAGGCGACCTCATCGAGCAGGCTCTGGTCGGAGCCGTTGTCGACCACAAGCACTTCGAGGTTCGGGTAGTCGGTCTTATCGCGCAGGCTGTCCAGGCACTGCCGCAGGTACTCCGGATTGTTGAAGCTGGTGATGATCACCGCCGCCTTGCGGTACCACGGTCTGATCGCCGCTGCCAGCGTGCCGTAGCGGTCGGTCCAGGTGTTCTCGCGGCCCAGGGCCACGCGGCGCTCGCGTAGTGCGGGGCTGTCCTCCGCCAGGGCTCGTTCGATCTGGGCGACGAACTCGGTCTCCGAACGAACACCGTAGTAGTAGCCCGCATAAGGCTCGAGCTCGGGCAGCTCCACGGACACCACCGGCTTGCCGGCGCACAGGTATTCGTAGAACTTGACCGGGTTGGTGGCGAGGGTCAGGTCGATGAGGTGAAACGGGATGCACGCGACGTCGAATTGATGCAGCACGCCGGGAACCGCCGCATAGGGCAGCTCGCCGAGGAGGTGAACGTTGGGCAGCCCCTCGATCGACGCCAGGTCGGCACCGGTCGTCCGCCCGGCCAGAACGAAGCTCCAGTCGGGATGCTCGCTGGCGGCGTGGGCGATCAGGGCGGAGTCGAACCAGCTGGCGATCGCACCGTAATACCCGATCACGGGGCGGGGCAGGCTGGAAAACAGGGCCGGCGGGGACGCGACTCCCGCGTTGGAGAAGTGCTCGAAATCGGCCGCATTGCGCACCAGCAGCACGTTGGGGGAGACGGCACTGACCTTCTCGTGCAGCAGCTTTCCGGTGGCCAGAACCAGGTCGCTACCCCGCAGCAGCGACCTCTCCTGCAGGTCGATCAGCTTGCGCAGGTCGTCACCACCCTCCTCCTCCGCCGCTACGAAACCGCCATGCTCATCCATGCAGTCGTAGATCAGCTTCCACCCCCAGCGATCGCGGCTCTCGAGCGCGACCGGGCCCCAGAACGGGAGATCGACGACGATCACCGCCGGGCCGATGCGCGCATCCTGACGCAGCGCCGCCAGCCCCTCGATGACCGTGTCGAGCACCTCGTTGGAGGCGGCGTCGGTGTAGATGTTGATCTCGGGTCGACCCGGGAGCCGGACCCCCCACACGTTCTCGGCCAGCTCGCTGATGGCCGGGCGCCGCGTGTCGCGCTGGAAGGTGGTCGCCACGTAGAAGACGCGATGGCCGTGGCGGGCGAACTGGGTCATCAGCTGCTGGGGACGCTGGAAGCGGTAGTTCCAGTCGATGATCGGCAGGCAGATGACGTCGAGGCCGCCCCAGCCCGGCGTGCGGTATGAGCGCTTCGCGCGCAGTCGGACGCGGCGGGCCGTGAGCTCGTAAAGCGCCAACCGGGGGTTGTCGACCAGACACCGGTACTTGGCGTTGAGGTGATCGCGCAGCTCAGGTGACAGTTTCAGAGCGGCGCGCGCACCGCTGGTGAAGACGAGATAGCCGGCTCCCTTGGCCCGCAGCGCCTCGATCTCCGCCTGCTTGCCCTTGGCGCCCGGACCGGAGCCCTCCGTCACCGGTGCCGTAAGCCAGATGCCAGACACGGTGAGCCGCGAGCTCTGACGGCCGCGAGTCGATGTCCTCGCCGGCGAGGATCACGATCGCGCCGCGAGGGATCGCGACCATCGAGCCGGCCGGATCCGGACCTCCGTTCTCGGAGCCGGCGGCGGCTGGGACCGCCCGTTCGTGGGTTTCGGGCGCCTGCGGGACGGGTGGCCCAGCTTCGGTCACCGGCCCGCCCGGGGCCAGCTCCTGGCTCCGGCTCCGGCTCCGGCTCCGGCTCCTGCACCGGCCCCGGCTCCTGCACCGGCCCCGGGCTCCTGCGCCGCCGGCGGCTCACCGAGGGTCACCGGTGGCGGCGACGTCTCGACCACCGGCTCGCCGGCCGGCAGCGCCGGCACGCTGGCGGACGCTCCGGCCTGCAGCGCATGGACCAGCGGATTCACGCCGGTCTGCAGCAACTCCGGGTGGGCCGCGAGGTAGGCGGCGGTGCTGAAGCCGGCGTTGGGGTCGTAGCGATCGCGCACGCCGTACTGGATGTAATGGAGCAGCGGATCGGCGCCACTCCTGGCCACATCGCGGTAGTTGGCGAGGTAGAACTCGGTGTCGAACGCTCCCGAGTCGCGGATCGCGAAGTACGCCCGGGCGAGCGGGCGGGTGTTCTTGGAACCCAGCCAGCCGGCGAGCTTCCACCCCCGGCGCGACGCGGCGGCGACGTCACCCATCCGCGTTCCCATCGACGCGGCGAAATGGTGGCCGCGGCGCCGGAGGCGTACGGCCAGGCGCGTCTGGAGCTGGGTCGTGGCCAGCTCGAGCTCCTGGCCGACCGAACGCAGCTGCTGGCTACGACGAGACAGGTCATCCTGGAGCGCGGCGACCTGGGCCGAAAGCGCCCGCACGCTGGCGTCGCTGGCCTCCAGCGCCTCGTCTCGGTCGGCCAGCGCGGCGTGGAGCCGGCGCTCGGCCGCCTCCGACTCGTGCTGTCGCAGCTCCAGCGGTCGGGCCCGGGCCTCGAACTGCTCGTGGGCGTCGAACAGGTCAGACTGCAGCCGGGCGACCTCCTCCGACAGCGCCGCCACTCGTTCTTCGGTCGCGGTCAGCGTTTCGGCACGCCGCGCCAGCTCGCCACGCAACTCCTCCTCCTGTTCTGCGCCACGCTCGATGGCGGCCCGGAGCGCATCGGTGGTGACTGCAGTCTCCACCCGCTCGCCCTCGAGCCGCGCGATCTGTCCAGCCAGGTCCTGCACCTGCTGTTCGCTGTCCAGGGCGGCCTGGGCGCGCTGGGCCAGCTCGGCCTTCAGCAGCTCCATCGCGTGATCCCGCCCGGCCAGCTTCCCGTTCAGCGTTCGTTCGAGCTGCGCTGCCGCCTCGTCGTGCTCGGCCAGCTCGCGCTCGAACTGCGCCTGGCGTTCCGGCCAGCTCAGAACGGGCCTCGGACAGCTCCTGCTCGAGGCGGACAGCCGGAAAGCGAGTGCCCGAACCTCTCCGGCGCTGACGACCAGCGCCTGCTCACTCTCGGCAAGGGCGTCCTGCAGCCTGCGCTGCTGCTCCTGCGCTTCACTCTGGCTCTCCTCCAGCTGCCGCGCTCCGTCCTGGAGCGAGCGGTGCAGCGCCTCCAGCTCCGCAGTCAGCCCGGCGACTTGTGCTGTCAGGACGTCAATCTGCTCGCGGTGATCCGCTTCCCGGCGTACGCTCTCGAGCAACTCGCCGCGTAGATCCTCGATCGCTCGCTCACCACCACGTTCGATCTCCGTCACGCGTTGGGCAGGCTTCACGCTCGATCTCCGTCACGCGTTGGGAGGCTTCACGTTCGGATCTGCGTCACGCGTTCGGAGGCTTCACGTTCGATCTCCGCCAGCCGCTCGGAGGCGAGGATCCGCTCCTCGGCGAGTAACGGGCCGTAGGTGCGATCGGTTTCACCGAGCTCGCGGTACATGCCGTCGAGGA
The DNA here is from genome assembly GCA_963744195.1 of uncultured Solirubrobacterales bacterium. Taxonomy (GTDB): domain Bacteria; phylum Actinomycetota; class Thermoleophilia; order Solirubrobacterales; family Solirubrobacteraceae; genus Palsa-465. Next base: position 262,867 of record CAVUSY010000002.1, on the reverse strand, counting down.
TCAGCCGGTTCTCCGGGAACAGCGGCGCCGGTTGTTCACCGGAGGCCGCGCTCAGCAGACCGTAGAGTCGCTTGACCGACGGCAGCACCCGCACGTTGGCCCGCACGTCCTCGTCGGAGATCGTGTGATGACGAAGCGCGCCGGACAGGAATCGCTCGATCTCGACCTGGCTCGCGTGGTCACGGCGTGACCAGGTCAGACCGAGATCCGCCGCGATCTGCTCGGTCACCGCGACCCAGTCGAACAGCAGCCGCCCGTAGGAGACGAACGCGCGAGGATGACCACGGGAGAACCGCTCGGCCTCGAGCATGTGCCGTAGCCACAACAGCTGTGATTTCTGCGTCGAGAACCCGTCGCGAGCGCGCAGCGAGGCGGCGACCTCGAGTGGATTTCGCACCGACACGACGAACGACGGCTCCGCGCCGAAGCGCTCGAGTACCCGAAGCCAGAGCGGGATCAGACGGCTGATGCGCGGGTCCTTGAGCACCACCAGGGGCGAGTCGCCGTAGTTACTCTCCATCAGGCTGAGCAGGTGATCCTCGTACTCGAGCCCGTCGGGGGTGGTGAACCATTCCTGACGGATCGGGGAAACGTCGTCCCAGGACGAGCCGGCGGAGGCCAGGAGCCGCTCGTGGGTCTGCACGATCTCCACCGGCTCCCAGAAGCCGGGTTCGTTGTCGACGCCGGGGGGCCCGAGCTGGTGTGGGAGGTCGGCTCCCAGATGCGCCAGCACCCGGGTGATCGCCGAGGTGCCCGTGCGGTGCATTCCCACGACGACGAGCGCACGCCGAGGCGCCGGAGGCGACTCCGGCCCTGACCTTTGCCCCGGTGGCATATTCTCTGCTGTCGGCAAGGCGATGCCCCCCGGTCAGGCGTGCCTCTCAGGCACGATCATCACGAGCGTGGCACGTATGGTAAATCGTTTGGAGACGCTGGATACTGCGGGAATGCTCGAAGCCGTACGGACGCGAGGGGCGATGAGGGCCGGCGAGAGGGTCATCTTTCATCACATCTCGAAATCGGCAGGCACGTCGATGGTCAACCTGCTGAGGCGGAACTATCCCCACGGCGGGCTGCTCGAGGTCTACGACCGCAAGGGGTTCCCGGCGCCCGACCCCACGCCGCAGGCTTTCGCCGCGTACCTGGCGACGCTGGCCCCCGAGCAGTGGGAACAGATCCGCTGCCTGAGCGGTCACTCGGTCAACTTCGCGATTCCGGTTCTCAGCGATCCGTTTCAGGTCTTCACCATCGTCCGCGACCCCGTCGACCGCGTGGTCTCGCTCTATCACTACCTCAGGGGACGGGACGGCTTCGGCGAGCGCGGAGGGCTCGCGGGCGAGATGATCCGCGAGCAACGACTGGTCGATCGTCGATATCTACCGTAATTTCGGCGGGGCGCTTCGCCGACCGACACCGGCGACCACCATCTGTTCGCGGCTTTCTTCAACGGTCAGACCCGGACACTCCTCGCACCGCATTTCACCGCCAACCACATCCCGATGGCCGACGGTCGAGCCCGACGCTCCCGGCCGCGCTGGAGACGCTCGATTGGGTGATCTCCGAGCATTACCTGCTCGGTTCCGCTGCTCGCTATGGCGCATCGGTGGAGCGCTTTGCCGCGGAATTCGATTGGACGCGACACGACGATCATGCGCGAGAACGTGACGCCGGACCGACCCGTCCTCGAAGCAGCTGCCCGCCGATGTGGTTGAAACCATCCGCACCTACAACGCGGTCGACGACGAATTGCACGAGCGGGCTCTGGCCGAGCTGGCGGACGTCCCCGATCCGCGAGCCGTCGGCGTCCGACACCGCGCGGCCGCCGCCGGCCATGGCCGATCGTAACCGCGAGGTCAAGGCGCTGACCGTCAAGCTCAAGGCCCGGGAGCACGCACTGGCCGGCGCCGAGCAGGCTCTAGCCCGAACCGAGCGGACCAATGCGCGCACCGTGAGAGGCGCTGACCAGCACCGAGCAGACGCGGCGCGACCTCGCGGCCCGACTTGAGCGCCACGAGCGCGAGCTCGGCGACAAGGTCAACCTGCCACGAGCGTGGACTCGCGCGGCTGCGGGCGGAGCTGGCCCGCCTGGAGGGCGCGCTGGAGGAGGAGCGCCGCGAGCACAACCGAGCTTCGTGGAGCCTCGGCCGCGCGCGATATCGCCTGCGGCGGTGCGCCGAAGAGTTCGCCGAACGGGAGCAGACCCTCCTGTCACGGATTGCCGAGCGCGAGCAGGCCCTTCCCGGGGTCCGCCAGACAACCAGGACCTCGAGGCCAAGCTGCAGCCGCTCGAAAGCGAGCTCCCCGCCGGGCGCGGATCTATTCGCCTGCGCAGCGACCATGCCCGTCTCGAGGGCGAGCTGGCGAGGAGCGGACCGAGCTCAACCGGCTCCGGGGTGCCGTCCGTCGCCGCGCGATCGACGCCGCCAGGCGTTGGTGGAAGAGCTCGCCGAGCACGTCGCCAAACGCGAGCAGGCGCTGAGCCAGGCCCGCCAGGAGAACCAGGAGCTCGACGCCAAGGTTCGCCACCAGGAGAGCGACCTCGCGCGCCGAGGCGAAGAACTGAGCGGTGTCGAGGGCGCTCTGGCTCGCGAGCGGATCGAGCACAACCGTCTCCGCGGCGCCTCGGCCGCGCGCGATCTCCGCTCCAGGGCGCTCAGCGCACAGCTGGCCGAACGTGAGCAGGCGCTGGCCCAGGCGGGTCAAGCCAACCGGGAGCTCGCAGCGCTCGGCGAGCGCCAGGGCCGGGAGCTCGCCGATCTGCGCGGACTGCTGAGCCGAGTCCTACGCGCCGGACGCCGCGTCGCGGGCGAGCTCGGCTTGGCGATTTCGGAAGGCGGCGAGGAACTTCCGGAGCCCGGGGTCGCGCTGCTGGAGGCGACCCTAGAGCGGGTTCAGCTGGCCTTGACGAACGCGGCCGAGGCACGCCGCCTGCTCGCTGAGCAGCTCAATGCACGCGACGGCGAGCTGGTGCACGCGTCCGACCGCGAGCGCCGCCTGGCGGCGTCGGCCCGGGACCTCGAGACCAAGCTCGCCGAGGCGCGAGCGAGGGCTCGGGGCCACGCGGGGGCGGTGGAGGCGCTGATGACCGAGCGGCGGATGATGGCGGGCCACGCCCGCAGCCTGGCGGCATCTCGCGCGTGGCGCTATGGCCACAGCACCTCCATGGTGCTGCGCCGGATGGCGTTCCGTCCCAGCAAGAAGAAGCGCGGCGCCGCCGAAGTGCTGTTCGACATGCTCGAGGCCCCGCTGAGCTCCCGGCGCCGGAGTCAGAGGAGCAGGCGCTCCCTCGCCCCTAGGCTCAGTCCGCTAGCTGAATCGGCCAGGCCGTTGGGACGGTGGCGTGCGGGCCAGCAGGCTGATTCGCCGCATGGTCGGGCCGATCTTCTCCGGCGCCTCCCATTCGAGCAGGATCTCGACCTCGGTGAAGCCGGCGGTCTGGAGCATGTTGAGCAGCGCCTGCTTTCCGAGCAGCCACCAGACGGTGTGTTGCGAGGTGGGCGTGTGGGGCTGGAATTTGCACACCGTCTCGTCGCCGCCCGGATCCTTGTAGGTCTGGACCTCCAGCGCCAGGTAACCACCCGGCACCAGCATCGCGGCGGCGTTCTCGATGGCCTGGAACGGGTTCTTGAAGTGGTCCAGCGTGCCGAAGTGCAGTACCAGGTCGAACTGCTGCTCGGTTCTGAACCAGTTCGCATCCTCGTCCAGGAAGCTGACCCGATCCGAGACCGGTGGCCTGCCTCAGGAATTCCGCGACCTCGAGGTTGCGCGGGTTGAGCTCTAGTCCGACCACCTCCATGTCGAACCGCCGGCTCAGATAGAACGCATAGTGGCCGATGTTCGATCCCACATCCAGCGCGCGCCCTCCGCGCAGGGCCGCCTCGGGGAGCCGACTCTCGAAGGTGTGCCATTTGCTCACCGGTTGCGCCACGAACGGCTCGATAGTGGGGAGGTCGGTGGTGCTCACGCCGTTGGAGAACGTCACCGCGTAGCGCCACGGCGCCCACTGGAGCAGACGCTCGCGCAGCTCCTGCGCTGGAATCTCGGTCTCGACGTGGAGCCCATAGGGATCCCGTGGCTCCGGCTCAGTCGTGGGCATGGCCGTGTCGGCGACGGCGGCCGGCGCCTCAGCCTGTGGCGGCGCCGGGTCTGACGCCATTCGCTGCAGCGAGATGTCGGCCAGGAGCGCCTCGCCGCGGTAGGCGACAGCCCCGTGGTAGAAGCCGATCCCGCACAGTCGGGACGCGTCGAACGGCTGCAGCGGCGGCTGGTAGAAGTCATACCGGCGGCTCATAATCGGTCGGAAGGCGGTGAAGGGGAGCCGCAGCGTCTGCCACTCGGACAGATCCAGGCCCAGCTGGTCGAGATCGATGACGTAGTCCTGCTCGACCAGGGCGTTGAAGTCGGTGACCAGGCACAGCTTGAGGCCGGGAACGTCACCGGCGCTCGGCACGCGTACGCGAACCTGAATTCCGTCGTATCCCCGGGCCGCGAGCATGTCTCCCTCCAGGCAGTAGGCGACGCCACGCCGGCTCGGATCGGGCGCGAAGGTCATCGACAATGCCGTGATGCCCTCCTCCTGCACCAGCTTCATATCCGGGAAGTGGCGATCGCCCACCGGGAGGTCGAAGAAGTCCCCGGAGCCGAAGTCGAAGCTCGGCTGGAACTCGGCCGTCGGCTCGGTAACGCCGGCCTGCACCGGGGCGATCCGGTGGACCCAGGTGCTGGCACCGCGCGGCGGCGGACCGGGGGCGACCGCATGCCCGTAGAACCACAGCTCCCGGGTGGGGTCGACGATCGGAATCTCGGCGACGTAGCGACCGTCGCGTAGCTCGGCCGGAACCTGTCGCCAGTGACGAGCGAACGACTTGGTGTACGAGCCGGTGGAGTACACCACCGAGAGCTCCAGCGAGTCGGCGTCGGCGGCGTCAACCTGCACCAGGTTCGTGCCCTCGATCCAGCTTGCGCCATGGATCTCCGGCATACCTTCCCAGTCGCGCCCGGCGATCGCCGCGCTCAGCAGCGCGACGTCCTGCGCTTTGAACGGTTCGGTCTGATGGTCCTGGTTGTGCACCAGCAGCAGCCGCTTGTCGGTCTTCACGCGCCGATAGGTCTCCATCGCCGCCACCAGGCTGTAGAAGCGATCGTTGGTGGCGTGTTGGTAGAAGACCTTGGCCTTGACCAGGTGCGCGCGGCGCCCCGGATCGAACGCGCGCAGCCACGTTTCCGTTTGCTCGGGTCCCATCGAGGCGAAGTAGGACTCCCACACGCACCTGGCCTCGGTGTCCAGGAAGCCACAGCCGAACGTGGGGAAGATGTGGGTGAAGCGCTCGTCCAGCCCGGCCAGCAGCCATGAGTAGAAGCCGCCCCAGCTGCCCCCTACTGCCATCAGCCGCTCGGTCTCGATCCCGGGTTGGGAACGCAACAGCTCGGTTGCCCGGATCAGCGCGCGCAGGTTGTGGTACTGGTAGCTCTCGGTGTAGTGACCTTCGAACCGCATCGCGCTGGCCCAGGGACTCAGCCCGGGGATAGGGTCCGAGTGGCCGGCTCCGATCCAGTCCACTGCCAACACCAGCGCGCCCGCTCGCGCGGCGATCCAGGCGGGCTCATCGTGCTTGTGGATCCGCCCCTGCCCTCCCGGGTATCAGCAGCACCGGGGCCAGGGGCGCGGTGACCTCGCGCGGGCGGCAGAGCCACGCCCGCATGTGGACCCGGTCTCCGTCGAAGATCTCGGAGAGAAACCGTAACTCGGTGCAGTCCACCCCTTTGTGTTCGAACGACTCCAGTACTTCGGGCTCGAGCGGCAGCGGATCGTTGACGATTCGCGCTCAGGAGCTCAGCCGGCTCGATGTACGGGCGAGCGGTCAACGATCCGTCGAAGAAGGCTGGGTCCCTCGGTTCGCGGCCCGTCCAGCTCAACGCTCATGGTCGTGCCGGAATGCTTGCACCTTTGATGGACTGGTGCGGTGACCGCAGGGCCGGCACGCTGAGCAGCAAACCGGTTACCGAGCGCCGGCCGGATGTCAGTGCCACGCTGTCAAGCTGGAAGGCGTGACGCTGCTTCAGGCAGGCGGCGGTCTGGAGCGTCTGGCGATGGAGGTCGTAGTACAGCAGCAGGAACGAACCCCGCTGGTCGCAGGCCAGCGCCTGCAGCTGTGGCGCGGTGACCAAGGTCAGGGCGCTCGTGCTGAGGTAGCCGGCAAAGGCCGACGGTTGGTTTGAGGCGACGACGCCGCCCGAGTGTGCGCCATAGGTGACCAGCCGGTAGGCCTTGCCGAGCGCCCACGCCGACAGCACCACGGCGGCCGCCACCACCAGCGCGCGCAGCGCCTGTGTCCGGGCGGCGTAGCGGGCGATGCCGACGAGGCCGGCGGCGATCGCGATCAGCAGACCGAGTAGTAGGAAGCTGGCGAAGCGGCTGATCACGTGGGCGCCCACGATCTCCAGCACCAGATAGGTGAAGATCGCCGGCAGCACCAGCGCTGCGGCCAGGAAGCGCTCGACCTTGAGCAACAGCACGATCACGCCGATACCGACGGCTACCCCGCCGATCACCTCGGCGCTGACGATGGTCGGCGCCGGGCTGTGCGACAGGAGGTGCGTGATAAACGTGGCCGCCGCCTTGGGGGTGACGGGGTGGATCAGGGTCTGGATGCTCGGCTGCAGGAGATCCCGCAGCGGCCCGGTGATGAATCCGGCCGCCGAAAGCGACCGCCCGTCGCCGAGGCTGGCCCCCCCCACGATGGAGCGCAGGAAGGGTGCGTACCAGGCCAGCGACAGCGCCGCCACGCCGGCCAGCGCGACACATAGATCGCGGCGCGGTCCAAGCTTGACCAGCAGCAGCCCGGCCAGCGCCACGAAGGCCAACCCCACCAGGGGTATCGTCCAGATCCCGATGAGCGCGCCGGCGGCGAACAAGATTATGGCCCCTCGCCTGCGCCTCTGGGCGGCCCAGTCGGCGCCGATCAGCATCACCGCCAGCGCCAGGAAGGCGAGGCCGTAGCCGCGCCCTTCGTCAGACACGTAGGTGAACACCGGGGCGGCGGCCAGCAGCACCGCGAACACCGCGGCCACCCACGGTTCCAGGCGCCGCCACAGCCACGCCGTGAGCACCAGGACGGCGGCAATGGCCGGGATCACCGCCCAGAACCGCACCACCGCGGCGCTGTGGTCGCCCGTCAGCCCTCTGAGCCCCCAGGTGAGCAGCTCGTACAGCATGTGGTCGTTGCGCTCGTAGCCGCTCCAGATCTCGGCCGGGCCCCCGGCGCTGTAGCGAAACAACGAGAAGAGCTCATCTCCGCGCAGAGCGACCGTCAGCGGCAGCACCAGGCCCCAAGCCGTGACCGTGATCGCGATCCCGGCGATCGCTCCGGGAAGCCAGCGGCCACCCACCGCCGCCGTCCACGACGCCTGTCCGCTCGTTCCCAAACCCCGTCTGTCCGGTCGCTCGCCCCGCCCCGGCCGTGCTGACAGTTGCGGCTCCGAACTTACGTCCGTTGCGCCCATGAGCCGACGGGATGCTAGCGGTCCGTCCCCGGCATAACCGGCTGATACTCTCGCCGCCCAAGTGGGGGGGCCACCCGGATCGGTGCAGGCCAGACCCGGTCGCTGCGCAGCGACGATCGCGACGCTGGCCGGGTTGACGCTGATCTGGACCCGCCTGCTCGTGCTCAGCCAGAGTCTCAGCGGCGGCGAGGCGTCGATGGTCGAGCACTACATAGGCCGCGGGCCGGGCAGCATCTTCGGCCGTTACAGCCCGGATGACCATCTGCTGTTCGGTCTCCTGACCTGGCTGACGACGACCGTCACCCGGGACTTCACGGCACCCGCCTATCGAGTTTGGAGTGTCGTTCCCGCGCTGGCCGCCGTAGCCATCCTGACCTGGTGGCTGTGGCGACGGCTGGACCGCTGGGTGGCGGTCACGTTCATCGTGCTCGCCGCCGCCGCGCCGCCGTTTCTACTCGCCAGCGTGCGGGCGGGTGGGTACGGCCTGGCGCTGCTGGCCGCCGCCGTGATGTTGATCGCGACCGACTCGCTGGCTCAGCGCCGGAGCGCGCGCCAGCTGCTGTTGTTCACCGTGAGCGCGATCATCGGCGTCTGGTCACTGCCGTGGTTCGGGCTGTCGGTGCTGCCCGCGATCGGGATATTGATGCTCCGTCCCGGGCTGCGGCGTGACGCGGTCCAAGCCGCGGCCATGATCGTCATCGCCGGCCTGGTCTTCTACCTCCCCGTGATCGGCGCGGTGGGCCGCACGGCCGGCGGTGACTTCGGCCCCGCCCTGCCCTGGCACGGGGTCGTCTCACGCCCGCTCGAGGACCTCGTCGCCCCGGTCTTCAGAGTGCTCGCGCCCGGCCTCTCGGTTACGGCGGCCACGGTCTTGGGCGGCGTCCTCGTGACGGCGGGGATGCTCGTCCTGTGGCGCCGGCCCGAGCGGATGCTCGCCGTGACCCTGCTGGGGCCGCCGCTGTTCGGCTACGCGGTGGTCGAGGTAGGGCGCTATGCGCCGTCACGTGATTTCCTGCGCTTCCTGGAGCTGCCTCTGCTGGTGCTGTGCGCGGTTCCGATCGTGGCGGCGGGGCGATGGCTGGCGCGAGGACGCAGCCGGAGCGGGCTCGTGCTGGGCGCGGCCGCTGTCCTGTCGGTACTCGCGCTGATCCGGGCCGACCGGTCGTTTCAGGACCGCGGCACCGGAACGAGGTGGACTCCGGCGTTCGCCACCCAGGCCCCGGAGGAGAACTTCAGCTCCGCGGCGGCGCTGGTCGACGGCGCCGGCGTACGTAGCGTCGTTACGAGCGCCGCCGCTCTGGCCGGTCTGGACCATTACCTCCGGGCCGCCCGGGCCCGGGCCTTGGCCCCGAGCGCGCTCCGCGCCACCCTGTGCTCGGCTCCGGCCTCGTTCGCCTACGTCGAGTCGGGGTCAGCCGCCGGGGCTGGCCTCGCCTGCCTGACGCAGCGCCGCGCCATCTCGGTCCAGGTGCCGAGCGCCGGCGTGCCGCTCACGGTGTGGTTCGTGACCGGGAGCCCGCCGTCGTGAGCGCACGCCGGCAACGGCCGAACCTGCTCCCCGGGGGGATCGTCGCCGTGGCGGGATTCGCGCTGCTGTGGTCGCGCCTGCTGCCGCTGACCCAGAGCCTGTGGGCGGATGAGATCCACTCGATCGTGGCCTACGTAAACCCCGGTCCGGCGGGCATCTTCAGCCATTACGTCGCCAACGATCACATGCTGTTCGAGCTGCTCACGTGGGCCTGGACGGGGGCGATCGGTGACCACAGCCAAGCTGCCTACCGGTTCTGGGGAGTCGCGCCGGCTCTGGCCGCGGGGATCCTCCTGACGTGGTGGCTGTGGCGGCGGCTGGATCCCTGGGTGGCAGCGATCTTCGCCGTGCTGGCGGTCGCCTCGCCTCTGTATTACCAGCTGAGCGTCGACGCGCGCGGCTACGGACTGGCGTTCCTCGGCGCCACATTGATGCTGATCGGCGCGGACGGGTTCGTGCGCAGCACCCGGACGCGGGAGCTCGGGCTGTTCGCGGCCGGGGCCGTGATCGGCATCTGGACGCTGCCTGTGTTCGTACTGGCGTTCGTCGCCACGACCGGGCTGCTGCTGGCTCGCGCGCGGCGCCACACGCGCCGGTTGCTGTTCGCCGTGGGGCTCGTGGGCGTGCTGTCGCTGCTGTTCTATGCGCCGGTCCTCGGAGGCCTGCTGACCGCGTCGGGGCAGACCTACGGATCGACGCTGCCCTGGCATGGCTTCGCCTCGGGTCCTTTCCGCGACCTGCTGGCGCCGGAGGTGGTGGTGCTGACTCGGCGCATCTCGGCGAGCACGTTCGCGGCCATGGGCCCGGGTGCGAACGGATCGGTGCCCGGCAGCGGTGGCTGGCCCGGGTTGCTCGCCGCGGCGGTGGTCTTGGCCGGAGTGCGGGTGGCTTTCGCCGCCCGTGAGCGGTACCTCGGACTCGTCCTGCTGGTGCCGGCGCTGTTCACCTACGCAGTGCTCGACCTGGGTCGCTTCCACACCGTCGACCGGTTCGCCAGCTTCCTCCTGCTCGGGTTGCTGGTGCTGTGTGCGTGGGCGCTCGTCGCTGTGGGCCGGGGGATCGCCCGTCTGCCGCGCGGGCGCCCCGCCGCGATCGTCCTCGCCGTGGCCTTCTCGCTGCTGGCGCTGGCCCGGACCGACTCCCAGCTGAAGCTTGCCCTGACGGCACCCTACGAGAACGACCAGGCTGTGGCCGACCTGGTCACCGGCACGCGGCTGCGATCCGTGCTCACCAACTCAAACGGGGGCGATCTGTACTTCTACCTCGGCCCTCGCGCCTTCATCACCCCGTCGCGCACTCAGCTCGAGGCCGTGTTCTGCTCCAGTGCGGGTCCGTTCGTCTACCTTCAGGAGCTGTTCCGGTCGCCGTCGGTGTCCACCGCGTGCCTGCGAGCCCGCGGCGCGATCTCGATCCCCGTGGCGCAGCGTCACGCCGATGTCACCGCGGCGGGATCTCCGTTCGTGGCCTGGTTGGCACCGGGAAGCGCGTCCGCCCCGGGCGGTGCCGGGACCACGGCCACCGACCGGCACGCGCCCCGTGCGCTGCCGGATCCGGGTGCGACCGGCGGTGTACATCGGCGCCGTCCGCCTCGGTGAGCGGCGAGCCGGTCGTCGTTCGCCTGCCCGCCGCCGGTCGCTCACGGCTTACCCTCACCGTCATGCGAACCGTGGCCGTCGGCTCGATCGCCGGAGCCGGTGCCGCGGCCGGCAAGACCTTCAGCACCCGTCACGGGTTCGTCGCGGTCGAGTACGAGCTCGCCAACCGCGGCCCCGCCCCGGTCACCCCGCAGCGGGCGGTCAATCGCGTGGCCGGCCTGGCGGGCGACTTCGGCGGCACGGTGCAACCGGCCGGCGCGTTTGACCCCCGCTGCAAGCTCGCTCCGTCGAGTTTTGCCGCCATCCAGCGGCTCGCCGACCCGGCCGCCTCGGTACCTCCGGGCCGGCACGTCGAGACCGTCGCGGTGTACCCGCTGCCCAGCCCCACGCCGGTGACTCGTTACATCCTGGCGTGGAATTCCGTGGGGCTGCGGATCAGCGTCGCGCTGCCGCTGTTGGCACCGTGACCGACGGCGCCCTGCTGATCGACACCGACGTCGACCCCGCTGAGCTCAGGGCACGGCTGCGGGCGTGGGCACCATGGCGCCATGCCATCGAGTTCTCCAACGGTGTCAGTACCACCGAGTTCGAGTCCGGTGAATTCTTCGTCAACCGGCCGTTGACCAAGTTCCGGTTGTTCGAAGGGCGCCTGCCGGATGACCTTGACGGCGGCAGCGCACTCGACGTCGGCTGCAACATCGGCCACAACTCGCTTCACCTCGGTCGTCGGTATGGCATGGAGGTGACCGGCGTCGATGTCTCGCCGCGGAATGTTGAGGTGGCTCGCTACCTGGCGGCGATCGGCGGCTTCGAGGGGGTCCGGTTTCACCTCGCCGACGCCACCCGGTTCGTGTCCGACCGGCAGTTCGATCTGATCCTTCACCTGGGGACGTTGATGTTCCTGCCCGACCCCTTCCTGGCGTTGCGAAAGACGGTGAAGATGCTGCGACCAGGAGGTTGCCTGGTGTTGGAGATCGAGTCCTACGTCGACCCCGGCGGCGATGGCACGCTGTGCCAGTTCCATCCCCATACCGGCCCGGCTGATCGGGGCGCGCCCTGGTGGTCCCTCGGGAAGCGGTCGGTCGAGAACATGCTCCATGTCGCCGGTTGCGACCGGGTGGAGATCGTCAACGAGTGGGAGTTCACCGAGCGCCTGCATCGCACGATCTTCCTGGCCTTCCGTGCTTGAGCCCGGCCACCCCGGTCACTCGGAAAGGCTGACCTCATCGATCAACTCGATCACCAGCACCGCGCCCTCGGTCTGGACGGCGTCATAGGGAATCTCGCCGTTCCCGGCCACGAGCGTTCGGGCGAAGTGTTCGGCGAGGAGGCTCGCCACCCGGCCGCTGTCGCCGTCATGCACCACGATGGCACTGTCGGAGACCTGCGCATCGGCGACCTCGAGCAGGCTCGCGCCGGGGCCGAGACGCTCCTCCAGGGTCGCCGTGAGCGGGGCGAAGGTGGCGCCGAGGTCGCCGCTCACGAGCTCGGGCTCGGTCTGCACGACTTCGGCGCCGACCGCGATCGGAACGCGCTGGCCGCCCACCAGCGCGAAGCGCTCCTGCGCCGCCAGACTGTCGCGCAGGGGCACCGGGACACCCAGCGCCAGCGCCGCCACCGGCAGCGGCGCGATGACCGGCCAGCGCTTGGCCAGCTCCTTGGCCAGCGCCCGGTAGGCGTGAAAGGCTCCCGTCCAGGTCAGCCCGGCGCCGGTTCTGGGCATCAGCTCGCCGTGACGGCGCGCGTGGCGCAGCGCGGGCAGCAGGTCGAGCAGCTCGAGCCCGTTGTCGTCGCGCAGGGAGGCAGCCACCAGTTCTGCTGCGCGCTCGGTCAGCGCCGGCTCCAGCTCGGGCGGCAGATGCTCGGGGTAGAGGGCCATCTTGGCCGGCAGCACAGCGGCCACGTAGGGCACGCCGAGCTCCTGCAGGTGGCCGTAGCGTTCGAGCAGGACCGCGCGCCAGCGCGCGATCCTGTCCGGGGGCAGGCGGTGGCGCCCCAGCATGCGGTCCAGCACCTCCAGGTCGCGCAGCTCGTACAGCCAGTCCTGCGATCCCAGCAGCGTGGCCACCGGCTGGGGCCCGGTGGGCTCCGCGCTCTGTGGCGCTGGTTGTTCCTCCCAGCGCGGATCCGGCGGCACGGACACGACCACCTCGGGCCCCGAGCGTCCCGCCTCGAACTCGACCACGAAGTCATTGGCCAGGGGCAGCGTAAGCCCCTCACCGCCGGTGCGGACCGCCAGCATGTGCTCGGTGCCGGGCTCCAACCCGCGCGGAAGCTCGATCCGGAAGGCGTGACAGCCGTCGCCGATCCGCGCCATCAGCAGGTCCCCGCGCTCGATGTCGGCGGTGGCCCGGCCCACCAGCTCGCCGTCGAGTTCGAGCTCCACGTCGACCCGCCGCCCGGAATCGTTGGGATCGTGAGCCCAGCCCACCACGAACCGGCCGAGAACGGCGTCGACCGCGCCGCTAACCGGCATGCGCGAGCGGGGTCGCTGTCTGCGCAACGTCCAACGCCTGACCGAACGCCTCCAGCGTCGAGGAGGCTGCACGCGCCATCAGGCGCTCCCGGGTCACGTTGCGCCAGGCTCCCTGGCGGACGGCCTCGCGCAGCGCGGCGTCGGTCGCCAGCCGCTCGGTCGCCTCACGCCACGCCGGCACCTCAGCCGGACACGCCAGACCCTCGATCTCCTCGCGAATCGCTCTGTCCTCGTCCGCGGAGTACACCCCGGGCAATCCCATGGCGGCGCACTCTAGATACCGCAGATCGCCTTCGGCGCCGCCGCTGTGCGGCATCAGCCCCGCGTGCCAGCGCGGGCGCAGCTCTCGCAGCCGGTGGGCGTACTCGGCGTAGGCCAGCTCGGGATCGGGCAAGCGCACCAGCTCATACCAGTCCGCGGCGGGGTCCAGATCGGCGCTGGTGGCGACATCCAGCGCATAACGCGGGCCGCTCGCGCCGCCCACCCGTTCGAGCACGGCCCGCAGCAGCTCCAGGTCCTGTCTGCGGGGGCGCGGATCGATGTACACCAGGCGCACGGCCTCGGCGGCTTTCAACGCGGGGCCCGGCGGCGGTCCCTCGGCCCCGCCATCCAGGAACAGACGCTCATCGAGCGCCGGCGCCAGGATGGCGACGCGGCCGTGTCGCCGGGAGTAGAGCCTGGCCAGCTCCGGGCTGGGCACGATCACCAGACGACTGGCGGCCAGCAGCAGCTCGTCCGCCGCGGCTGTGTCCTCGTCGGAGTCCTCGCCGTCGGGCGCCCGGTCCACCAGCACCACCAGCGGCGTCCCGCGCCCGCGAAGCTGCTCCACCAGCGCCTCGGCGGCGGCGGCGGCGAGCGTCCTCGGGGTCACCAGCACGAGATCGGCCGGGACGTCGAGGTCGAAGCCGGCGGTCCCGGCGCAGAGACGGGTGCGCAGCTTCCACCGCAGGCTGGGATGGGTGAGACGAGCGGCCGCGAGCGAGCCTGGCGGCACGGCCACCGCGGCCAGGTGCCACACCGCCCGGGCCAGGGGACTGGTCCGCCGCGCGGCCGGGGCGGCGAACGGGCGCCGGCGATCGACGACATCCCGGTAGAGGTCGGCATATCCGCGAGCCATGTCCGCGACGTCGGGAAGGTTTGTGACGCTGGCCCGAGCCTGCTCGCGCGCGTACGCCGGTGCGTCGTCGGCGGCCGCCAGCACCTGGGCCAGCGCCGCGGCGGGATCGTCAGCGGCGACCACGAAGCCGCCGCCATGGGCTCGGACGCGGTCCGCCTGGGCCCCCAGGTCGGTCGCTAGGACCGGCACTCCGGCCGCCCACGCCTCGGTGATGGCGTGGCTGTAGCTCTCGCCGGTCACCGAGAACACGCCGACGAAGGCGGGTCGTATCTCCCGCACCCGGGCGGCCAGATCGTCGCGCTCGTAGGCGCCGTGGACGACGCCGAGGCGGCGGTAGCGCTCGGGGACGTCACCGACGAAGTGAAGCTCGAGGCGGCGCTCGCGATCGAGCCGCGACATCGCCGCCAGCAGATCACCGCCCTTGTGCCGATCGAGGTGGCCCGGCACGAGGATCCGGATGCGACCACCCGGCTCCGGCGCGAGCGAGAGCCCGCCGAGCTGGGCCAGATCGCGGCCGTGCTCGATCAACTCAAACCGGCGGAACTGGGTCGCGTGCAGGAACCGGCGATGGATCTCCCGGGTGTAGCCGGACGAGGTGATGAAGGCATCCACGTCGGCCAGGGCCACCTCCACCTCCTCGCGCCACTGATGCACGAAGGCGTGCTTGAGGGGCGGCAGGCTGCCCGCCCTGACCGTCGGGCAGTGTCCGGCCCCCGGGGTGCAGTGGCCGCCGCAGTAGCGGCCGCGCTCGTCGAGCAGGTGGATGGTGGGACAGATGAAGTAGTGGTCGTGGAACGACATCACCGTTGGCAGCTCCCGGGCGGCGGCCAGACGCGGAGCGTCGAACGTGTGCTTGAACAGGTGACGGATGTGCACCAGCTCGGGCGCCGCCCGGTCCAGCGCGGCCGAGAACGCAGCCCGGTAGTCGGGCCGGGAGAAGTCTCCGAGCAGCAGCGGTCGCTCCAGGCGCCACTCCTCCAGCAGCTCGCTGCTGCCTCCCTCGATCCGGCGCAGGCGGAGCACGTGACGGTCTGAGCTGAAGCACAGGCATTCGTACTCGCCACCCAGCGCGCCCATCAGATCGCGGTTGGTGGCCACCGCACCGCCACCGCCCTCGTGCACGACGAACAGCAGCCGGGGCCGGGGGGCACCGTCGCGGGCGCCGCGCGCCAGCGCATGCGCCACCGTCTGGCGCGCCTGCTGCATGTCCGGATCGGCGATGAACTCCGCCACCAGGCCCCGGTACTCGGGGTGCAGCTCGTCCATCCGCCGCCGGGCGCCGGCCACCAGCGTGGGACGCGCGGTGCCGAAGGATGCCGCTCGCCGGTGGTGCACAAACGTGCGATCGTCGACCACGTGCTGCCAGCCCAGCCGGCCGGCGCGCATGCAGTAGTCGGTCTCCTCACCGTAGCCCCGAGGAAAGCTGACGGTGTCCATCTCTCCCACCGCATCGATCAGGGTCCGGCGCAGGTACAGGCAGAACCCGTTCCCGGTGGGGGCGTGCGGTTGGACGGCGCGCCTCTCGCCGGCGACCAGGCGAGCGACGTCATCGAGGACCAGCGCCGCCGGGGTCAGGTTCGCGACGTCGATCTGCGGGGCCGAGAACGCGCCCGCGTTATCCGACAGCGGTGTGACCGTTCCCGTGGCCGGGTGGCGGTAAGCCGCTGACACCAGCTGCTCCAGCCAGCGCGGTCCGACCTCGGTGTCGGAGTTGAGCAGCACCACGTCCCCGGGCGCGGCCCGCAGCCCCCGGTTGACCGTCGCCGGGAAGCCGAGGTTCTGCACGTTGCGCAGCACCTGCACGTTCTCAAGCTCGGCCGCCCAGCCGAGCACGTCATCGACGCGAGGATCGGTGCTGGCATCGTCGATGAGCAGCAGCGTGGCGGCCCGGGTGGTGTTACGAGCCAGCGCCCACAGGCAGGCGCGCAGCTCATCGGCGGCGTCGTGGATGGGCACCACAACGGTGACCCGGTGCGGGACGCCGGCCGGCGCCCGCCCGGGGGTTCCGGCCTCCGGCGCCACCGGTGGGTGCGGCTGGGGCCGGGGCTCGGGCGGTGGCGAATCGATCGCAGCCAGCCGATCGTAGGCGGCGGCCCGGGCGGTCTGGCGCGCCACGTAGGCCTCGAGTCGCCGCCGCAGCTCCAGCTCGTGCTCGTCGAACGCCATCAACCAGCGCCGGCGTCGCGGGCACCGTCCTCCATCCGGCGCACGATCACGGTCAGCCCATCCGCCCCGCGATCGCTGCGCCCGGCCAGCGCCCGGGCCGCCCGGACCAGCCGGTGCCCCACTCGCCAGGACTGCGAGGCGGCGACCGCGCGGGCCTGGTCCGATACCCAGGCACGCTCGGCGAGGAGCTGGTTCTGGGCCGAGGCGACCCGTCGATTGGCGTTCGCCAGGCGACGCTCGAGCATCCGCACGCGTCGGGCCAGGGCCCGGACCTGAACGCTCGCGCTCTGCACCGCCTCGTACATTGGCGCCAGCTCCGTCTCGGCGGCCTCCAGGCGCTCCAGCGCCGACTCCAGCTCCCGCAGCACCTCGGCGGGCTGAGCTTCGGCCATCAGCGCTCCGGCCGGCGGGCGGTCAGATGCTGATAGCCGGTTACGGCCGCGCGCAGCCGCGATTCTCGCGGACGCCGGTAACGGCGTACCTCGCTGAAGCCCGCCCGCCGCAGCTCGCGGCGTGCCGCCGAGTTGGACAGCAGGCGGACCTGCGACCGGTGGCGGCGCAGCACCGCGACGAGAGCCCGCGCGGCGCGCGGCGGGAGCAGACCGAGCAGTGGGATGCCCGTGAACTGATCCCGGGGATGCACACGGTTGGGGTTGCGAATCAGCACCGCCCCGCCGGGGCGGAGCGCCGCCAGGGTCCCGCGCAGAGCCCGGCGTCGGTCCCGGCGACGCACCACGTAGCAGAGGCTGTTGTTCATTACCGCCACGTCGAAGGTCGCGTCAACGAGCGGCATCTCCTCCATCGATGCCGTCCGGAAGCGTACCGGCAGGCCATGCCGCTCGGCCACGCTGCGTCCTACCTGCATCCGCTCCTGGTTCGGGTCCACCGCGAGGACGCGGGCGCCGTGGGCGGCGAACACCAACGCCAGCGCGCCGAACCCACAGCCGATGTCGAGCACGTCCAGACCGCTGACCCCCGGAATGCCCGCGTCCGCAAGGGCCTGCTCCAGCGTCGCCGCGCGCGACTCCGCCAGCTCGGCGTTGGTCGCCAGCGTGTTCAGCCCGGCCGGATCGGTCAGCGCCCGGCCGGCGTCGTAGTAGAAGCGCAGCACCTCACGCCGCAGAGAGGAGCAGACCGGGGCGAAATCGATTACCCGCCCGCCCCCGGCGGGAGGACCGCTCGGCTGGGTCGCCGGCAGCGCGGGTGGTTCGTCGGCGCCGGTCCGCAAGACCGAGAATCGGCGGGCGGGCCTGCGTCCGGGCGCCACCGCGGGCAGGGCGGCGGCCAGCACCCGGTCGCGCCACAGGCTGACGCCCGAGCACCAGTTGTTGGGATGGACCACCAGCAGGATCGGTGAAGTGCCTTCGGTCAGCTCCCGGTGCGGCTCCAGCCCCTCCTTCCAGCGGCCGTCGGGGATACTGCGATCGGTCAGCCACAGCGACAGGGGACGACGGTTGACGGCATCGTTGCCATCGAACTCGATCCCGTAATCGGTGCAGGTCTGTCCCTGCAGCAGGATCTGGTTCGAGACGCCGGGGACCCGTGAGTCGCCGTGCGGGCACACGCTTGCGATCGAACCGAAGCTGTGCGCAAACGCGGCGATCTCACGTCGCAGCAGGCCACGTGCCTCGGCCACGAGCTCGCGGTCCACGTCGGCGGCCGCCAGGCCCCGCTGGCGGACCAGGCGGGTGAGGGTCTCGTAATGAAGGCCGACATCGCCGCCGGCCCGGCGCACAGCGTCGATCACCGGCCCCGCGGCGGTACGCCAACGGAAGTACCAGGTCGAACGCACGCCGAGCTCGGACTCGATCGCGAGCATCGGGAGCACCGAGCGCGGGTGCTGGTCGACGTCATGCCGGATGATGATCACGGGCGCCGTCCGCGACCCGTCAGCGCGCAGCCATTCCTCCAGCGACCACAGCTCATAGCCGCGCTCCTGGGCATCGCGCAACAGCCGCCGGTACTCGCTCCATCGTGACCGCGAGACGGTCCGAGCCAGCGGACGCCGCCGAGCCGATGGGTTGTTCGCGGCCCCCGACGGCGCTAGCGCTGGGCGGGGATCGAGGCCAGGTGCGGGGGTAGACTGCGCCCTGGCCAGACGGAATCTGGCCATCGAGGCGAGAATAGCGTGACCCAGCGAGCGGACCTCCCGACTTACCATGAGCTTCGCTTGCGCTTTGAGGCGCTCCTGGCCAAGCTCGCTCACGCCGAGCAGGCGGCCCGGGAATCGGAGCTGCGACGCGTCGCACTGGAAGGTGAGCTGGGTCAGCTCCGACTCCGCCTGGCGCAGCTCGACCGGCACGCCACCAGCGAGCGGGCCGCGGCGGAGAGCCGGCGCCGCGAGCTCGACGACGCCAAGCGCGACGCGCAGCAGGCCCGGCGGCTCGCCGGCCAGCGCAAGCGGGATCTCGATCAGGTCGTGGGGATCGCGATGGTCGCGCTGCGCAGCGTGCGCGAGGACGTGGAGCGGATCGAGACCTCCACCGCCTGGCGGGTCGGGCACCGGGCAGCGCGAACGGCGGCTCGGGCTCGGTTTCGCCCCCCCAAGACCGCTGGGGCGGTGGTGGCGGCGCGCGATCGCATCGATGGGGTGCTGGAGATGCTCTCGGGCTGGCGCGGCGAGCTTCCCGGCGGCTCCCGAGGCTCGGGCGGCTCGGGCGGCTCGGGCGGCGAGACCGGCTCGGCCGACGAAACCGGCACGGCCGGCGAGCCGCCGCCGGACCCCAGGGCCGGCCCGGAGGCCAAGCAGGCGCTGGCAGCCAGCCTGCGCGCCCGGCTCGGGGCCGTGCCCGAGCGCCCGGCCTGGCCCGGCGTGTCGATCGTCGTGCGCAACCACAACGGCGAGCCCGGAATCGGAGCACTGCTCGACGGCCTGCGGGCGACCGACTATCCGGTCATGGAGCTGGTCGTCTTCGACCTCGCGTCGACCGACGGCTCAGGCGACCGGCTGGAGCAGGCGGATCTCCCCTTCCCCTCGCGCATTGTCCGCAAGGAGGTGAACCTGACACTCGCGGCCGCCGGCAACGAGGCGGCCGAGCTCGCCGCGCACCCGCTGCTGCTCTTCCTGGACGTGACCGCCGAGCCGTTTGAGCCCGGGTGGTGCAAGGAGCTCGTGGATGGTCTCCTCAGTGCCGAGGCCGGCGCCATCGGCGCCACACTGCTGCGCGGCACGGACGGACCCGCGGCGGGAGCGTTCCCGGTGCATCAGCGCGGGCTGGTGCTGTCGCGCGCCGCCGGGCTCGCGGAGCTGACGCCCCGGCACGCCGGCGCGGATCCGCTGGGCGCAAGCTTCGGGATCGAGGCGGGGTGCGTCGCGGCTTCCGGTGTCTGCCTGCTCGTCGACCGATCCGCCTTCTGGCGGGCTGGCGGGTTCGACGGCGTCTATGGCGACGGATTTGCGGATGTGGACCTGGGACTCGCCCTGACCGCGGCCGGCCAGGGGGTTGTCTGCTCGGGGCGCGGGACGGTGCTCTACGACGGCGATCCCGCGCACCCGGTGTCCGGGCGCCGGTGGGGCAGTCAAGGCCTCGGCGCCCGCCGGCTGGCCGAGCGCTGGGGACCCGCGCTGTGGCGCGAGCTGCGGCTCGGGCTGGCCCGCCGCGACCCCGCCCGGGTCGGCGCGCAGACGCTGCACGTGGGGCTCGCCCGGACGGCCAACGATCCCGCCATCGCGGGCGCTGACCACCACGTCGCGGCCGAGCTGGGGCAGGCCCTCGGCGCGCTGGGGTGGACGGTCAGCTACCTGGAGCGGCGGGATGACTCGTGGTACGCGCTCGAGGACGTCGATGTGCTGATCGCGCTCAGCGACGACTTCGAGCCCGGCCGGATACCCCCCGCGGTGACGGCGATCGCCTGGGTCCGTGAATCGCCCCAGCGCTGGCTCAGCCGCCCGGACTTCGACCGCTACGACATCGTGCTGGCGGCCTCCGGCTCGCTCGCCGAGGTGATCACCGCCGCCACCGGCCGCGAACCGGTGGTGTTTCCGCTGGCCACCAACCCCAGCCGGTTCACCACCAGCGAGCCGGTCGACGAGCTCGCCTCGGACTACTGCGTGATCGGTGATCGCGGCGCCTCGCTCGAGATCGAGTCAGCCCTTTCGCCTCGCCGCGGTGAGCGTGTGGCGCTCTACGGGCGGGGCTGGGGCGAATCAAAACCACTGCGTTCCCACGCCCGGGGAGCGATCGCCGATGAGCGTCTGCCCGCCGTCCTCGCCTCGACTCAGCTGCTGATCGATGACCAGCCCGAGCCCGAGCGCGACGCGGGCCCGCTGCCGGCGCGGGTGTTCGATGCCCTCGCCGGCGGGACGGCGGTCATCACGGGCCATGCGGGCGCGGCTCGGGAGTTGTTCGACGAGGAGTTCCCCGTGTGGTCCGATGCGCCGACGCTGCGGGCACAGCTCGACGGCCTGCTCGGCGCGCCCGCGCACCGGAACACCCTGGCGCGGCGCTACCGCCGGGCGGTGCTGGCCCGGCACACCTACGGGCATCGCGCCGAGCGTCTGTGCGAGCTGATCCGCGAAAGCGACGAACGCCTCTCGTTCTGTCTGAAGATCGGCGCTCCCGACTGGCAGCAGGCCACCCGCTGGGGGGATCTGTATCTGGCGCGCGACCTCGAGCGGGCGCTCAAGCGGCGCGGTCACCGCTGTCTGATCCAGGTGCTGGCGGAGTGGGACGAGCCGGTGGGGCTGCGCTACGACGTGGCCGTGCATCTGCGGGGACGGTCGGTCTACGCACCCCGGCCCGCCCAGTTCAACGTCCTGTGGGTGATCAGCCACCCGATGG
Organism: uncultured Solirubrobacterales bacterium; assembly: GCA_963744195.1. GTDB lineage: Bacteria > Actinomycetota > Thermoleophilia > Solirubrobacterales > Solirubrobacteraceae > Palsa-465. The sequence continues at coordinate 241,701 of CAVUSY010000002.1, read as the reverse complement.
AGGTCTCCAGCGATGAGGCAAACACCTACGACCTGGTCTGCGTCGCCTCCGAGTCGTTCGCCCAGGAGCTGGGGAGCCGTGTGACGGTTCCGGTTGCCGTACTGGAGCAGGCCACGGATCCGTGGCGCTTTCATCCGGACCCCGATCCGGCGCTGGCGCACGAGCTCGCCTTTGTGGGCAACGCCCGAGGCGTCCGCCGCCCGTTGCTCGACGACCTCCTACCGACCACCCACGATCTCGCCGTGTGGGGTAGCGGGCTGGCCGGCGTCGTTGACGACCGCCACCTGCAGGGAGACTGGTTCGCCAACGAGCAGCTCCGCAAGGTCTACAGCTCGGCCAAGCTGGTGCTCTGCGATCACTGGGAGGACATGCGGGCGCACGGCTTCGCCTCCAACCGTCTCTACGACGCCGTCGCCAGCGGCGCCGTGGTCGTGACCGACGCGGTTGCCGGTCTCGACGACCGTTTCGGTGAAGCGGTGGTCTCCTATGCGTCCGCTCAGGAGCTACGTGACACCGTGGTTTCACTGCTGAGCTCCGACGAGGAGCGTGAGCGGCGGGCGGACGGGGCGCGGGAACGGCTGCTGCGCGGCCACACCTTCGACGATCGCGTGCAGACGCTCCTGAATCTCGTCGACGAGCACGCCGCGCGGAGCGGACACCGGGCTCGCGTCGCACCGGCATGACGGCCGCGCCGGGCCTGATCGCGCCGGACCTGGTGGCGCCGGATCTCATCGCCGAGGAGAACGCGCGCGCCGGTACCACCGACTGGTGGCCGGCCCGCCACGCGCCCCACGGCGCGATCGAGGCGTACACCCGGCAGGTGTCGGTTCGCCCCGGGGGGCGCATCGAACTGTGTGTTTCCACCCGCCCGGCCGCACGCTACCGCCTCGCCGTATTTCGGCTCGGCTGGTACCACGGCGACGGCGCTCGCCTCGTGCACGCGGGAGCGCCCACCGCCGGGATACCGCGGGCGGCGCCCTCTCCCGATCCTGACACCGGCCTGTGCGCCGCCGGCTGGCCGGTGACCGAGTCGCTGTACATCCCCGCGGAGTGGACGCCGGGGCAGTACGTCGCGCAGCTGACGCTGACCAGCGGACGCCACGCGGGAGCGGGGGCGCTGGTGCCGTTCATCGTCCGGCGCGGAGCCGGTGCGCCGGCGGCGCTGCTCGTGCAGACCGGGGTCAACACCACCCAGGCCTACAACCACTGGGGGGGCAAGTCGCTGTACCCGTCAAACTCCAGCGACCAGGCTCCCGCCGTCAAGGTCTCGTTTGACCGCCCGTTGCCCGCCTGGGACGAGGCCAACCTCAACGCCCGGGCGCCGTTTCACTACGACCTGGCGGTCATCCGTTTCCTGGAGCGCCAGGGCTACGACGTCGGCTACCAGACCAACGTCGATACCCATCGCGAGCCGTGGACGCTGCTGACGGCCACGGCGCTGGTCTGCGCGGGCCACGACGAGTACTGGACGTTTGAGACCCGGCGCGGGTTCGAACAGGCGCGGGACGCCGGGATCCACCTGGCCTTCCTGGGCGCCAACCAGTGTTACTGGCAAGCCCGTTACGAGGACCAGGAGCGGACGCTGGTCGAGTATCGCTCCAAGCGCAACGACCCCATCAAGGACCCGGCGCGCAAGACCGTGCAGTGGCGCGACCTCGACCGGCCCCGGCCCGAGAGCCGGCTGCTGGGGGTGCGCTACGCCGGAGGTATCACCTCCACCGACGAGCTACTGAGCTACGAGGTGGTGCCGGGCGCAGAGCTTGACCGGTGGGGCGAGCCGTTGGCCGACCACGCCCCGCTGCGCGGAGCTGGTCGGCTACGAATGGGACGGGCTGGACCCCGAGTTCGAGCCCCCTGAGCTCGTTCGGTTCCTGCATTGCGGCGACGAGCGCTCGAGCGCGGACTGCATTCGCTGGCGGGCGGAATCCGGCGCACTGGTGTTCGCCGCCGGTTCGCTGGCGTTCGCGCACGGGCTGGACGACTGGGCCCGGCCCGGTCTGGCCGACACCCGCGTGCAGTCGCTGCTGCGCAATGCGCTCGCCGAGATGCTCGGGTGATCGGCCGGCCGCGACTGGCCTAGGGCGCCCGCGACGCCGGCCCCGGCGGGGGATGGATCGGCAGGACGTCAACCGGCCGGGGCGCCTGGTTGAAGTTGAAATCGCGGACCAGGTTCCCCAGCAGCGGGTTGGCTTCACGCACGTTTGGACGCGTGTCGGGTCGGCCGTCGGTGGCCGGATCCAGGTGTTGTCCACCGAGGAAGTCGGCTTCGATGAACTTGTTGAAGGCGTCGAAGCTGAGCGTCTGGTGATCGATGTAGCCGTGCTTGGCGAACGGGCTGATCACCAGCCCAGGAACCCGGATTCCGTAACCGAGGCCATCGACCCTGGGCGGCACCACGTGGTCATAGAAGCCGCCCCAGTCGTCCCAGGTGACGAAGATGGCGGTGCTGTTCCAGTCAGGGCTGCGCATGATCGCGTTGATCAACCCGGTCACGTACGCCTGGCCGGCCTTGATCGAGGCCGGCGGGTGCTCGGAGACGTTGCTGTTGGGGGTGATCCACGAGACGGCCGGCAAGGTACCCTGCGCCGCCGAGACGAGGAAGTCGTGAAGCGACTTGATGTTGCCCAGCTGATTGTCATGATGCACGGTCGCGAACGACACCAGCGGGTTCCAGATCGAGGGGGTGGACGGACGCTGCTTGACCGGAGCGCAGGGAAGCGCCGCGTTGCTCTCGCAGTCGGGCTCATTTCCCTTGAAAGACGTAGTAGCCCCAGCTCACGCCCCACTCGTGCAGCAGGTAGGTCATGTCGGTCCAGGCGTAGTTGATCGAGCCGGTTGCCCCGTCCGGATTCTCGGGCTCGCTGTGACAGGTGTACGGGTCTCTGCCGTCAGCGCATTGCGCCGACCACTCCGATACCTGATAGAGGTGGGCGGGCAGGCTCCACGACGTGATCGGCTCGAACATGTGATCTTGGAGCACGAAGTCGTGCGCGTAGCGCCAGTAGTTGGGGATCTCCCGGGCGTCGTGATAGCCCATCACCTGAGCGCAGTAGCTCTTCTGCGTCTTGTCGTTGCACGGACTGCAGAACGGATTGGTGCGTGGTGCAGCCCAGTCCCGACTCGGCCTCCTTGACGAACCCGTCCATCTTGCCGCCGTTGATATCGGCGATCGCCGCCGCGTAGGTGTGATCGCCGCCGGTGTTGACGTCGGTGGTGTTGTGGAAGGGCCTGCACGCAACCCCCGTGGCGGGGTCCGGGATGCAGGTGCCGTGCCGGATCCCGTCGCGCGCCCGGGTAGGTGCCGAAGTAGGTGTCAAACGAGCGGTTCTCCTGCATGATGACCACGACGTGGCGGATCTTGTGCAGCCCGCTGACCGGACCGACGTCGATCGTGGTCGGGGCTGACGTCCAGCTCGGGTAGCCGGGGGTGGCGGGCAACACGGTCCGCAGCAGGGGGCGGCCGAGCGGGAAGCGGCGGCTCACCGTGTAGCTCGAGCTTCGATCGAGAACCGGCCGGGCGATGGTCTGCCACCGGCTCCCGAGCGAGCTGTTGCAGGAGCACCGCGGCTCCGGCGCGGTTGGGCATCGCGGCGCCACGCAGGGTCACCGGCTGGCCGGCCGCCGGTGTCACCGTCGACGCGGTGAGCGTCACCGTCGGTTCGACCGCTTCCGTGAAGGTCGCGCTGCGCAGTGGTCCGATGGTGGCGAACCAGGTCTGATTGCCCTGCAATGCGCCGTACGGGAGCTGGAAGCGGTAGATGCCCTTGGCGTCGGTGCTGGTGCTGGCCAAGAACCGGCAGCGCCCGGGAGCGGTCAGCTGCCAGATGGTCACCGGCCGGTTGGCCAGCGGCGGGTTCTGCAGCAACCCGTTGATCAGCGCCGGGTAGCCGATGGGAGCCTTGGTCGGAATCGAGGTGATCGACAGCGCCGCTCCCTGGACATGCTTGGCGGCCGCGGTCGCCCGCCCGGTGGGGTGGCAGGTCGGCCGCGACGGCGACGACCTGACCAGCACCGCCACGATCGACAGCGGCCGCGACCAGGCCGGCCAAGGCGAAACTACGGCGCCTGCTCCGGCGCGGGGGCCGGGAATCCTGGGCGGCGGCTCGGGCATCAACTCGGCGTCGGCGCCGCTGGCGCCAGACATCAGCTTGGCGTCAGCGCCGCTGCCCGATCCACGCGGCTCAGCGATCAGATGGCGCCGCAGTGGCCTCGACGGGTCAAGCCGATGATCGGCCACGTAGGGACGCAGCTGGCTGACCGACGGCAGCGTGATCGAGTCCTCTCGCAGCTCGCGCGCGCCACCCGAACCAGCCAGCTTCCAGCTCGTCCTCGGCGAACCTGCGTTGCACGAATTTCTCGATCGCATGCTGCCGGCTGATGTACAGATAGTGACGCATGTACATCGAGGTGGGCGCCATTCGCAATCCGGGAAAGCTGACCACATGGCCAGCGTCGGTGGCCAGATCGACCGGGCCATCCTGCCGCTTGAAGGCATTGCACCGGTGCGGGAAGCGAGGCGCGAAGGGGTAGTACCAGCGCATCGTCCGGGCGAAGCCGGGATGGTCGTGATCGGGAAACTCGAGCGTCGGGACGAACGCGAACTCCAGGAAGTTCACGGCGTTGTACCCGGCGGCATCGAACTCCGCGATCGCCTCGGCCAGGGTCTGACCGCGCTGGGGCGAAACGCGGATCTCGTCAGCGTCGTGATGGATCAGCCAGTCGGCGTCGAGTGTCCTGGGCAAGCTCCTCCTGGCGCTTGCACTGCACCCGCAGCGCGAAGCAGCCCGCGCGCGGAAGTGACTCGATTCCGATCACGCCCCGTCCCAGGTAGCGCTGGGCGATCTCGAGCGTGTCGTCGGTCGATTCGTTGTCGATCACGTAGACCTCGATCCCCTGCTCACGCAGGTGCTCGATGCAACCCGGCAGGAAGCGGCGCTCGTTGTACACCTGAAGCATCGCGACGATCCGGGGCGGGCGCGGGCCCAGCTGCCGCCGTGCCCCCGGTTCTGCCGTCATCGGCGTTACCGCGCCGGACGTGAGTGGTGGGCGTGGCGAGCGTGGTGGGCGTGGTGGGCCACGCTCGATGATCTGCGTGGCCAGAGTGTCCAGGGCCGGCGCCCCCGGTCCGGCCTGTCGTCATCCGCCTCTAGGAGCTCGAACAGCTCACGGGCGTACCAGCTCACGGCCGGATGCGCCGTCAGCTCGGCCGGCGACGCGGCGTGATGGCGCAGCTGCTGGTCGACCGTCCTGTCCATCTCCGCGTGGAGGTGCGGATCGCTGTCCGGATCGGGGACGCCCAGGAACCTGGCCAGCTTCGAGACCACCGGTCGGCCCGCGGTGAACAGCTCCTCGTAGGCGGCGAGGATCCTCGGCCGCCGGATCGTGTTGACGAGCGCGCTCGCCGTGTAGTGCGCCCAGAGCGCGACTCCGTGCCCGAGCGCGATCCCGTTGCGACGCTCCAGCGACCGGGCCACCGCGACCGGGTTGCGATACACGATCACGTGCCCGGCCGGAGCGCATGACGGTGCGCCAGAACGGCAGCGTGAGCGACAGGCGCGGATCCTTGAAGCCCCACAGTGGACGCCCACCGAAGTCCCGCGCGATCAGCCGCCGGCAGTGCTCGCGTAGATCATCGAGGGCGGGGGCCAGCTCCCAGCCCGATCCCAGGGGCGGGCGGATCACGCCAGGTCCCTCCCATCCGCGCCAGCAGCTCGTCGCTGGCGCGCATCATGGCTCTGTGCTCGTAGAACCCCTTCTCGTTGTCGTCGTCGATCGGTCCGAGGAGACGGTCGTCCTCGCCGAGGTACAGACCGAGGATCTGGAGCATGCGGGTGATCACCGACGTCCCGGCCCGGTGAGAGCCGAGCACCGACAAAACCGCGCTGGGCTGGTCCGTCCCCCTCGACCATCGTCCCCACCCCCGTCATCCTCGCTTTACCTGGGAGCGATCATCTTGGGAGCAGGATATAGCAGGGCCGGCGGCGGTACCCTCGCCTGTACATGCGCGAGCTGGACTTTCTGGTGATCGGGGCACAGAACGCCGGCACGACAGCTTTGTGGCAGCTTCTGCGCGACCACCCGCAGCTGGCGTTCCCCGCGGACTCAGAAACGCCGTTCTTCACCGACGACGAAGCGTTCGGCCGCGGGCTTGACTGGTACACGAGCATGTTGTTCGCCGAGGCCGATCCGGCTGCGCGGTGGGGCACTGGAACCCTCAGTACATGACCGGCGCGGCGGTTCCTCCCGCTCGCGGGAAGCCCGGTCGAGGAGGTGGCGCAACGTATCGCGCAGACCCTCCCCCGGGTCAAGCTCATTGCGCTGCTGGCGACCCGATCCAGCGCGCCATCGCCCAGCACCAGCTGGCGGTGCGGCGGGGGTCGGAGCAGCGACCACCCGCGGCGGCGCTGAGACAGCAGCTCGACGATCGGAGCGCTCACGGCGGCACGCCGGTAGTCCCACCGAGACCAACGGTTACATCGCGTGGGGCGAGTATGGCCGGATCTCGCCGCTTACCTCACCCTCATTCCGGCCGAGCACCTGACGGTCGTGCTGGCCGAAGATCTCTATTCCGACCCCGGAGGTGTGGTGGCTCGTGTCGCGGCGTTCCGGCGTGGACGAGTCGTGGCGCGCCAGGGTGCCTGACCAGGCTGACCGCGTGGGCGAGAACGGGCTCCGCGTTCGACCGCGTGGGCGAGAACGGGCCCGCGTTCGTCCCACGATGCGCAGACGCTGACCGACACCCTGAGCAGTGCCTTGCCCCACGCAGTCGCGTGGGGTTGTGGAGTTCGCCGTGACCGAATGGAATGCCAACGGCGTGCGTGGCGACGATTTGATCCCCGCCGTCGCTGGACACACTGCACCGGCACTCCGCCACCGACGCCACGCGACTGCAGTGGCTCTGTCGCGTCCCGATCCCGTGGGCGGCGCCGGCGGAGTCGCGACCGCGGGCACCGGCGGTTCAGCACCCGAGGTCTCAATCGTGTCCCTCGCCGACGACTCCCCGTCGGAGGTGGAGGCACGACTGAGCAGCGTCGTGGTCAACACGGATGGTGACTACGAGATCGTGCTGATCGACAACGGCTCCAGTCCGGCTGGGCGTGACCCCTGGCGGCGCTGGCGGCGACGTACGGCGCCCGCCTGATCCCGCTGACCGAGAACATGACGTTCTCGGTCTCCAACAACATCGGGGCTGCCGCGTCCAGCGGCGATGAGATCGTCCTCATCAACAGCGATGTCGTGGTCACCGCCGGCTGGCTGGAGAACATGCGCACGGTGCTGCACTCGGCGCCGGACATCGCAGCGGTCGGAACGCGATCGAATTTCGCGCCGGGGCCCCAGGGCGGCATCTGGCTCGACGACAGCTCACCCGCCGGGGTGCAGGAGTTCGGACGCTTCTTCAATCACTCTGATGTCACCCGCTGGTTCGACATCGACTGGCTGGCTGGATTTGCCGTGCTCGTTCGGCGCACCGCATTGCGGCGATCGGAGGTTTCGACGAGACGGTGCCGTGGTTTGCCGGTGAGGACATCTCGCTCAGCCGGGCGCTGCAGGCCAAGGGTTGGCGCACGGTGTGCGCCGGTGACACGTTTCTGTACCACGCCGGACACCACACGTTCTATGCGACAGGTGTCAACCGAAGTGCCACTCGCTTCGCGCGGCCCGCCACTGAAGCGCCGAAAGGTCCCCTCGGCGTCAGCCGACTGGTGGTCGACGCTCAGGGGCAGGTCTTCGAGGTCCAGAACGGTGTGGCGTGTCATCTCGAGACATGGCACGCAGCGCTGATGATCAAAGCGGGTAGGCCGCTTGAGCCGGCGACGCCGGAGGAGCTCGGAGAGTTGCCGCTCGGGCCACCGATCAGTTTGTGCCGCGTCGCGGTACCAATGAGGTTTTTGTTCTGCATGGCGACTACCGCCGCCGTGTGCGAGGCAACTACGATCGCATCCGCCGGCTGGCCGCACTGTCAATGATCTCGCCCGCTCAGCTGGCGCAAATACCGGAGGGACCGCCCGTCCAGGTCGAGGATGCCCCCCCCGGTGCCCGAGATCAGGACCTGGCTTCCGTCGAACCCCGCGACCATCGATGTAGAACGGCTCGCTCCTGTCCAGGCGGTCGTGGCCGAGATCGCGGCTGCGCTGGAACGGGGTGAGGGTTATGCCCTGATCCGTCTCGAGGTTGATGAGATCCTGGTTCTCAACCACGGACTGTGGCCCGCGCATTACCTTGACCGAGCCCGGGCCGGGGTTCGCCGTGGTGCATGGGGCGCGGCCGGATGCTGCGGCGGGCGATCCTGGCGGCGGACGCGGTTGGTGTGATCGAGGACCGCTCCCGGGTGGTCTGGACGCCGCTGCTCGAGCGACTCCTGTTCCACTACGACCTGTACCCCCGGCTGCTGTGCTCCGCGCAGGTGGGACATCGCCTGCGGGGTCTCGATCCGGCCAGCGGCTTTCCCTCCGGCCCATCGCTGTTGGCACCCATGCTGGAGGGGCGCCGCGTGGCGATCGTTTGCCCGAAGGGCGTGAGGGATGGTGGCGACGAGCGACACGAGGCCCACCGGCGGGCGTGCGGGTTCGACGTGCGCCTCACGGTGGGCCTGGACGACACGCAAGAGCTCGACGCTGCCTTCGGCGCGCTGGCCACCGACCGAGGCGCCTACGACGTGGTGCTGACAGTCGGCGCCGTGCCGAGCAAAGCACTGTGCGTGCGCCTGGCGCGCGAGCTCGACGTGGTCGCTCTGGACATGGGGTGGGGAGGGCTCGGCGATATCGTTCATCCCCGCCTCGACAACGGGCGCAACAGCCTCGTCAGGCTGCGCGGCGAGGTCGAGACCTACCTGGACGCGGTGCAGGCTGTGACGCCGCCGACCGCGCACGAGTTCGAGGGCAAGCTCGTCCAGGCTCGGGATGGCGGTCCCATCTTCTATATCGAGCGCGGCTTGGCTCGCAAGCTGACCCACCCGGCATTGCTGTCCCTGTTTGATCACGAGCCAGTTCAAGTGCCTCGCGCGGTGCTGATCACGACGCCGTGCGGAACCCCGCTGTGCGCCGTGCACGAAGCTCTAACGCAGCCCTACGTGCTCCTCGATGGCCGGAAGGTGCTCGTTCACGTCGGTATACCGACGATCGCGGTGCCGGATATGGCACTGGACCCGATCCCGGTGGACGAAAGGGAAGTGACGCTCTGACCTGACCCGATCGGGAGCCGGGGGTCAACGGGACCGATGCGCGATCAACAGCCGCCGATAGACGCCGTCGTGCTCCGGTGACACGTGGACGATGTCGAACTTGTCACAGCCCGCGGCGCGCAGCATGTTGAGGACCGCCGCCGCGCCCAGCGACCACCATGGCTTGCCCTGATCCGGCGGGCCAAAATGCGGATGAAAGCGGCACAGCGTCTCATCGCCACCCGGGTCGAGGTAGGTGGCGTGCTCCAGTACCAGCCGGCCGCCCGGACTGAGCATCTGAACTGTGTTGCGCAAGGCCAGAAACGGGTCGCGCAGGATTCGAGGATGTGCAGGTGCAGGATCAGGTCAAAGCGGTCGCTCGACAGGTATTGACTCGGATCGGCTCGGCGAACCTTGCGCCTTCGATCCGGCCGGCCTTAGCCAGAAAGCGCGCGATCTCGATATCCATGGCCGACACGTCGACGCCGGTCAAGGCGACCCCGGATTGCTGGCAGAGCGCGAGGGAGTTGTAGCCGACCTTGCAACCCACGTCGAGCGCCCTGGCGCCTTCGAGCCCTTCCGGGAGATGCGCGGCAAACAGCCGAAAGGTGGCGAGCGGGTCGTCGACTAACGGGTGCCGAGCTCGAACTCGGCCGTGCTGTCACCGTTGGAGAACTCGATCGCGTAGTGCCACGGTTGCCAGTCGCGCAGGTGTGAGCGCAGCTCCTGCGCGTCCAGGTCCGTCTCGATCACCAATCGATCGTCACGCGTTTGGGCTGTCGGCATCGACGACTCCCCGTCCGCTGGCATGATCATCGGGCGCAAGCCATAGTGGCCGTGGCGTTGAGCTGGCGGTTGTAGCCTTGATGGCACATGAGCGGGCTGGACTTCCTCGTGATCGGGGCGCAGAAGGCCGGCACGACGACCCTGTGGCATCTCCTGCGTCAGCATCCGGAGCTCGAGCTGCCGGCGGCCAAGGAGGCTCCGTTCTTCGCTGACGATCGCCTGTACGACGTGGGATGGCCCAAGACGAGGCGGACTTCTTCAGCTCGCGCCGCCGGGGCGTTCTGCGCGGCAGCGTCTCGCCCCAGTACATCTTCGATAGCGCGAATCTCACCGTGTCAGACATTGCCTCACGGATCGCGCGCGAGCTGCCCGAGGTGAAGCTGATATCGATCTTGCGTGATCCTGTGGAGCGGGCGATCTCACACCACCGGATGACGGTGAGACGGGGCTATGAGCGGCGCCCGGTGGCCCAGGCGCTACGTGACCAGCTGAGCCCGGGGGCGCTTGCCGCCGCTCGCCGGCCCGTGCGGGAATCCGTGCCCCTCGTCGCCGTGCCCCGTGTGTACGCGAACAGCCATTACGTGGTCGCCGGCGAGATGGCCGCATCCTGACCGGTTATCGCCGCCACTTCGAACGCGGGCAGCTACTGACCCTCCTGACCTCGCAGCTCGAGGCCAATCCCGAGGCCGTGCTCAGCACGATCCTCGACTTTCTCGGGGTCCGGGCATCGTGGCGACCGGTGGATCCTGACGCGCACCGTCTCGTCGGCGGTGACCGCACCAGGGTCTCAGCGGACGCACTGAGCGGGCTCGACAGGCCGCCGACGGCGGCCGTCCCGGACGCCCCGCTAGGCGTGTTCAACGTCGCACTGGAGGAGTGGAACACGCTGGCCGACCCTCCGCCCGGCCCCCTGCCCGGCGACCTCGAGCGCCAGCTCCGAGGCCACTTCGCGCGGGACGCGCGGTTACTGCGAGACGACTGGGACGTGACCGTTCCGTGGGCCACCGATGCGACCACGGTCGCTGACAGCCCCGGCGCGGTGACAGCGGATCCGTCGTCGGGGACTCGAGCGGCCTCCGTGCCCGGCGCGCCCCGGCCGGCCTTGGCTGATCCGTCACGGCTCGGGCCCGGCGAGCTCGCCGCCCTCGACCCCGTGGCCGAAGCCATTGCCGTCGCGCTCGACCGCGATAGCGGCCTTGCCCTGATCCGGCGCGAGTCATCGGAAGCCGTAGGGCTGGACGAGGCGACTTCGACTGCTGGCGAGGCCCTGTGGCTCCACCCGAGCCTCGCCGAGGAGCTGCTGGGCGTGGACCCCGCGACCGGTCGCCAGGTCGGGAGTCCGCCGCTCGGCCGGATCCTCCAAGGCCGGCACGTGGCTGCCGTATGCCCGGCCGCGATCCTGCCCTGGGTCAGCCGCCAGGCGCATGCGGATCGGTCCGCGAGGCTCAGGGTCAGGCCCGGCGTGAGGAACTTGATGTGCGTGTGGCGGTGCCCCTCGATGACATCGATGAGATCGACCAAGCCCTCCTGTCGCTGGGAGCGCAGCGTGAGGCCTACGACGCCGTGGTGATCCTGGGAGAGCAAGCGGGGAAGCTGGCGTGTGTCCGCGTCGCCCGCGAGCTCCGAGTGGTGGCGCTCGCTCTCGGTCCGCCCCTGGCCCGGTTCCTTTACCCGGGCTACGACCGGCAGTCGGCGCTGCTCGCCAGAGTGCAGTGGGAGGTTGCGGGATATATCCGCAGTCTCAGCGTCCCAGAGCCGGAACCTCTCCACCCCCTGGAGGGAAGGCTGCTGCGGACGCCCGGCAACGCGATCTACTACGTCGAGCGTGGATTTGCTCGCCGTGTCGAGCATCCCGGACTGCTGATCCTGTTCGATCACGAGCCGGTTGAGGTAGAGCCGGATGTCGTAGCGGGACTTCCGCGGGGGGGCCGTTGGCCATCGTCCACGAACGGCTCACGGGGCCTTTCGTCCTGCTCGACGGGCACCGGCGAGCGGTCGACCTCGGCACGACCCTGATCGATCGACGACTTCGCCCTCCGGGCCATCCCGCGCCGGCGCGCCGCCGCCATGGCGTCCGGGTGCTTCAGCCGATGATTAGATATTCTGCTGGTCGCCGCGCGGGGGGGGAAAAGAGGCGCCTGTTCCTGCCGGAGAATCGTCGACGCCCCCTGGTGTCGTCATCGTGTCCTTGGAGGATGCGGCGGCGGTGGGCGGCGTGCTGTCATTGCGGCGGCCGCCGGTAATACTCCTGCTGCAGGAGGCCGCGCTTCTTGTCGTCGTGCCGGCCGCCGCTTTTGGATCGGCGGGTGGTCTGGGCAGCGGCTCCCATGGCCGCCCTGGGCGGCGGGTGGGGGGGCTGGCTGGAGCAGCGCACGTCTGTGGGGAGCTAGTTGGTCAATAATGCGGTGTTGGGAGGGTTGGGGCGCACGACCATCCGGCTGGTGAGGAGATAATAAGAAGGCGGCGGCTCTGATGCGTGGCGGCGGCGGTGGTCGGGAGGAGCAGGCGCCGCCGGAAGATCGAGGCGGTCGAGCTGGTGAGATGATCCGGCGCGGCGAGGAGATGGAGGCGGCGGTGAGGAGGTAGATCGTGCGCGCGAACGGCGAATCGATCATCGAACGGATCTTGTCCGCGTACGGGTTGCCGGTCGGACGCAGCAATCGGGTCTGCAGGCCGGCATCATCGACCTCCATCGCCTGATCGGTGCAGATCAGGTGCGGGACCCGATTGAACCGCAGCGACGACCGCGCCGAACGCAGCGCTTCGTCGGCAAAGGACTCGCCGACCGCCGAGTAGATGATGCCGTCCACCGTTACCCCGGCGCCATCCGGAGCTGCTCAGGCCAGCGAGCCGGCCGCGTGCAGGTCACGCATCGAGCGACCGGGCTCGGCACACACCCCGGCCACGAGCGACTGCAGACGTGACAGGAACGCCTCGACGCCAGCCGGATCGTGGACCCGCGCATCCAGTTCGGCCCAGCAGCGATCTGACTCGGACGGGCGGTTCAAGCCGAGTTTGAAGAACGCCACGCCTGACGCCGGGCACGGCCTGGGCAACGGATCGATGTGAACACCTCCGAACCGCATGGCCTCGACCGATCCCGAGGGGATGAACATGGCCGACGGGGGCGGGAGCGCAGCGCCGGCAGCGAGCAGCTTGCGCCGCAGCACTTCCCACGGGATCGACGAGTGTGCGCTGGTGTCGATCACTACCCTGCGCACCTCGCTCAGCCAACCATGGAAGCTTGGGTCTCCGTTGAAGCGAAGCCGCAGCGGCCTGAAGTTGATGAGCGGGCCGAACATGCGCTGCAACTCGAGCCTTGTCCGCGCGCTGACCGGGGTGCCAATGAGGAAGTCATCCCCGCCGCTCTCGATCGCGACCAGAGCCGCGAACACGGCGAGCCGCGTCATGTAGAAGGTCGCACCGGCGGTCCGACCAATGTGGTCCAGCGCGGCAGTGCGCTCGGCGGGAAGACCCCACCACAAGGGCTGGGCCGGCGCCGCGTCGGACTGGGGCTCCGGTCGGCTGAACGGCAGCTCCAGCGCCGCCGGCAGCGAATCCAATCGTGTCTCCACCAGGTGACCTCGGCTTGGTCACGGCGCGACGGCGAATTGACGCGTGCCCGCTCCCAGACTGCGTAATCGAGATACTGGATCTCGATCTCCTCGGGTAGTGGGGACGGCCGGCCATCGATCAAGGCCTCGTACACGAGGGCCAGCTCGCTGAAGAAGATCCTCCATGACGCCGCGTCATGGATCAGGTGGTGGCTGAGTCGTAGGAGCTGGTAGTGCTCGTCTCCAAGCCGTAGCAGTCGCAGACGAAATAGGGGCCCGCGACGGAGATCGTATGGTCGTAGGAGCTCGGACTCGATTATCTCGCTGAGGCGCGCGCGCTGGTTCGGCACCCCCCGGAGGTCATCGACGGGAAGCGGCACCCGCGCCGGCGGCATGACAACTGCCATCGGCCGCTCGTCGTAGCGGGCGAATGTCGTGCGCAGGATTTCGTGGCGCCGCACCAGCGCTTCGACGCTCTGCCGCAGGGCCTCCACCTCGAGCGGCCCGCGGATTTCGAACGGCACCAGTACGTGGTGGCCGGGATCGCTGTCGAAGGGCCCTCCCGGCCAGAACCGCGCTTGGGCAAAGGACAGCGGGCCGCTGCGCTCAGTCCTGCGGAAGGGCGGCAGCTCGTCCGCGCTGAGTTCGCATCGCCGCTCGTCGACTACGGCCGCCAGCGTGGCGACGGTGGGGTTGGCCGCGAACACGCCGAGGTGCAGGTCGACTCCGAGGATGTCGTAAATGCCGGCCGCGATCTGCGCCGCCAGCAGGGAGTCGCCGCCGAGCTCCAGGAAGGCCGCGTTGCGGTCGACCTCAATGCGCTCGAACGTGTTTGCCCACAGCCCGGCCATGAGCTCTTCGGTCTCTGACTGGGGCTTTTCCCCACCCGATGGGGCCGTGGCTTCCGCCTCGATTTCGTCGAGGCGCTCACGGTCGATCTTGCCGTGGGCGTTGATCGGCAGCTCCGGGACGATGACGAGCGCAGCCGGAATCGCATGGGCCGGCAGGACCGGCTGCAAGGACCGCCGCAGCTCCGAGGCGGTGGGTGTCGCACCGGGCGCGGCAGTCACGTAGCCAGTCAGCTTGGCGTCGCCGCTGGGGTGTGGCGCAGCAGCACCGCTACCGCAGCGACGGCGGGTTGAGCCGCGATGGCCGCCTCCACCTCCTCGAGCTGTAGTCGATGCCCCCTCACTTTGACCTGCTTGTCGGCGCGGCCGATCACGGTCAGAACGCCATCCTCCGATCGCACGGCGAGATCACCGGTCCAGAACGAACGCACATTGTCGGTCGTCACGAAGCGCTCGGCGGTGAGCGCCTCATCGCCCCAATAGCCTGGTGACAGATAACGGCCCGACAGGACGATCTCACCCGTGTCACCGTTGCCGGCCGGCTGGCCGTCTTCGGTGACGAGCCGCAGGTCGATCCCCTCCGCCGGACGGCCTACCGGCAGGCGACCCGGCGCAAGGTCGTCGCTGGGGTCCAGGAGCGCCTGGGCGATGATTCCGGCCTCGGAGGAGGCCAGCACGCTGGCCAGCCGGCAATCGGCGGGGAAGTGGCGCCGGAAGGTCTCGAAGTCACTGTCCAGCGCTCCCTCTGAGGCGAGGCGGACGAGGCGCACCCCGGGGATCCGTTCGTCGCGAAGCGTCTGGGCGAAGCTCCGCAGCACCGACGGAATTGTGTCGAACACCGTGACGCCATTCTCGGCCAACCAGCCCGCGAGCCCGGTGACCCCGCGCTCGGCGATCGGAAACGGACACAACGTCGCCCCGTTGAGCAGCGTCGTCCACGTCGTGGCAAGTCCCTGTCCGCCGCTCAGCGAAGCCATCAGCGCTACCCGGTCTGCCGGGTTGATCTGTAACCCATTCGTGTAGCGCAGCACGTTGTGCAGCACGTTCCGATGACTTTGCATGACCACCTTCGGCCGTCCGCCGGAGCCCGACGTGCAGATGAGGACCGCGAGATCATCGCTCGACGGCGCCGGACTCGGACCCGGATTCGCCTCCGGGGCGCCAGCCTCGGCGTCAGCCGAGATCGTCGGCAGGACCACCGTGTGGGTGTCCTCGAAGCCTGCGGTTTCGCCCATCCGTGCCAAAGGCTCATCGGTGATCAGGGCATTGGGTTGAGTCTCGAGACGGATCTGGGCGTGGCGCGCCGGAGGGTCTCCGGGGTTCAGCACAATGACCGCCATGCCGCATTTCAGCGCCGCGAGCGCGGCGGCGACGACATGTCCGTCATGGCGCAGAAGCAGGGCTGCGCGCCCGCCGCCGTCCCATCCCGGAGCGAACCGCGCCGACAACGCCCCCGCGTACCGATCGGCGAGCAGGCTCAACTCGGAATAGGTGAGCGGTCGCGACGTTCCGGCGATCGCCACCCGATCTGGCCCCAACCTGACTTGCCGCTCGAACCGCTCTGCAACCGAGCTCTCGGTCTCGGCTTCTGACCAGCCCATTGCCGGAGTAGAGTAGCCGATGGGTCGAGCCAGTCCTCCGCGTCGCCGGGGCTCCGAGGTGAGGATGAAACCACGCATCGCGATCGTCGGCGGCGGCATCACCGGAGTACTCGCCGCGTACTTTCTCGCCCGTCGTGGAGCGCAGCCGACCATCATTGAGCGCGACCGGATCGCTGGACAGGCATCGGGTCACAACGCCGGCGGACTCAACCCGCTGCACGGGCCGGGGATCCCTGGGCCAATGGCGAAGCTGGCGCTTGAATCACTCCGGCTGCATCTGGAGCTCTGGGAACCAGTTCGCCGGCTGACGGGCGTGGACTTCGGCGGCCGGCTTGTGCCCAGGATCCTGGTTGCCGTCGACCAGACGGAGGCCGCCGCGCTGGCCGAGCGCGAGGCGCTCCACAACACCACCCCTGGGTTCGCGGCCCGCTGGCTGTCGACCGGCGAGCTGGCTCGGGCCGCCCCGAACTGGCAGTGCATGCGGTCACAGCACTCTGGACAGAGGGCAATGCTCGGGTCGACCCCGGGCCTTACACTGAAGCGGTGGCCAGGGCGGCCGTCAGACTCGGGGCGAGGACGGTACGGGCACAGGCTTGCGAGCTGCGCTCTCGCGACGGCCGTGCCACCGGCGTCGTGCTCGATTCGGGGATGGTCGAGTGCGACGGCGTGGTGATCGCGTCGGGACCTTGGGCGGCGGCGCCGGCCCAGTGGCTCGGCGCCCACCTCCCGGTCTCGCCGCTCAAGGGCGAGCTGCTGCTCGTCGAGCCGACCACCGGCGGCCCGACGGCGGAGATCACCTGGCGGCAGTTCGGCGTCTACCAGGCCGCCGGCGACCGCCTGTGGCTCGGCGGTACCGAGGAGGCGGCTGGGTTCGACACGTCGCCCACTGCCGCCGCGCGCGAGCGGATCCTAAGTGGCGTCGCGCAGCTGATGCCGGGCCTCGGCCCGGTGCGGGTGGTGAGCCAGGTGGCCGGGCTGCGGCCGGTCACCCCGGACGGTCTACCGATCGTCGGGATACCCAGCGGATGGGAGAACGTCTGCCTGGCGACCGGCGCCGGCCGCAAGGGCATGTTGTACGGCGCCGCCCTGGGACTGGCGGCGACGGAGATCCTGTTGCGCGGAGTCACCGGCCTTGCGGTCAGAGACTGTCACCCCGATCCACACAAAGCAGACCGATGAGCCTCGCCGGCCACGCCCCGATTGCCCGTCGCGCCGCATTTCACACTGCGTGCACGGGCTGCGGCAAGCAACTGCACGACGGCTTTCATCCGACGTGTCCCGACTGCGGTGCTATGACCGACATCAGCTACGACCTCGATGCGGTGCAGCTGCGGGAGTCCGACAATCCCTATCTGCGTTTCATCGATCTGCTCCCAGTGGCCGACGCGGCGCTCCTACCGCAGGCACGGTTCACACCGGTGGTGCACGCCCGCAGGCTGGGGGCCGAGCTGGGTCTGCCGTGGCTGTACCTCAAGGACGAGACACGCCAGCCCACCGCCACCACCAAGGACCGCATGGCCGCGGTCGCCCTCCCGTATCTGTACGAGTGCGGCGTCACCGGGTTCACGACCTCGTCGACCGGCAACAGCTCCAGCGCCTATGCCCACGCCATCTCCCGCCTCCCACAGCTGGTGATGTACGTGTTCACCGCCGCCGAGTTCCGCAGTCGACTCGCGATGGAGGCCGGGGATCAGGTCATCGATATCGTCCTCGACGAAGCCACGTTCGTCGAGGCGTTCGCTGCGGCGGGGGAGTTCGCCAAGCGGAACGGGCTCGCGTCGGAGCGCGGCTTTTTCAACCCGGGGCGCCGGGAGGGACTGAAGGTTGCTTGGCTAGAGGCAGCGGAGCAGATCCCGCGACCGGTCGACTGGTACGTCCAGGCGATCTCCAGCGCAATGGGGGTCTACGGGGTCTACAAGGCTGCCCGCGAGCTGGAGCAGCTCGGTCTCGCTGGTCGCCCGCCGCGGCTACTGTGCGTCCAGCAGGCGACCTGTGCGCCGATGGTCTCGGCGTGGGACGACGGTGTCGAGGAGATCCGCCCGTCAGACATCGTGGCTCGTCCTGAGGGCATTGCCGCGGCCATCCTACGCGGCGATCCGACCCGTACCTATCCCCACGTGCGTCGAATCGTGCTCGAGAGCAACGGCAGCTTCGTCGCCGTCTCCGAGGCAGAGATCCGCGATGGCCGGCGCATGCTCGAGGAGCTTGAGGGGATCTCGCCCTGCTTCGCCGCCGCGGCAGCGCTCGCCGGCCTGGTCAAGCGCAGCCGCCGCGGCGACGTGCCCGTCGATGACACCTTCCTGGTCAACGTCAGCGGAGGGGAGCGACCGGCCACTCCACCCGGGTCTCAGACGCACTGGCTCCAGCGCCAAGCCTCGGGGTGGGACCTGGACTCCCTACCGGTTCGGTAGCAGCGTCGTCCCGTCCAAATCCGGCCGCGCTACCACCAGTCGGTGACTTCGCAGCAGCGGCAACGCGGCCAGCGCGCCGTAGGCCGAGCCCGCCCGGCGCGCCAGTGGGGGCGCCAGCGTGATGGAGCGAGAGCTCATTTCCGAGCCGAGCCCGCGCCGGAGCTCGCGGAGGCGGATCAGCCGCGTGTCCGGGTTGCGGGTGAGCACCCGCGGCTCCCAGACGACCACCGCACCGCCCGGGCCGAGGACGCGCCGCACCTCCTCAAGCGCGGCGGCGACGTCAGCCGCCGAGCCCATTCCCGAGAGAACGGTGAACAGCGTCACGAACGCGCAGCTGTCCGAATCGAGCGGCAGCGAGCGGATGTCGGCGCACAGCACCGTCGCGTCGGGCACCCGGTCGCCGGCGGCGCGCGCGCGATCGGCGAGGAGATCCACCCCCACCACCCGGGGCGGCGCCACGCCCTCGGCGATCAGTCGCGCCAGCCACCAGCCGGAGCCGCAGCCGGCGTCCAGGATCAGTCCGCCGGGATCGTGTCCGGCCAGGGCCGCCAGCGTCGATCGCGCCAGCTCGTCACGGATCGCGGCGTTGCCCGCGTTGCCGGCATCCCAGGCGCGGCGGCGGCGTGGATCCTCCCGGTAGCCGCCGAACACGCGCGCCAGGCGCTCGTGCTCGCCGTCGCCGGGCCGCCCCATGGGGCCACGATACCTGTGGCGGGTGGCCACTTAGCATGTAGCCGGTGTCATCCCGCGAGGCGCAGCCCGTCGATCGGCCTCGCACGGCGCTGATCCTCGTCCGTAACACCGTCAGCCACGACAACCGCGTCCTGCGAGAGGTGCAGACGCTGCGGCGCGGTGGTTTCTCGGTCCTGGTCGCGGGGGTGGTCTCCACCGCTGAGCCGCAGCGGCGCACGCGCGTCGCCGACGTGGAGGTCATCCGCATCGATCCGCTGGCCGGGCTGCACCGCAGAGGGCGGGCACGCGAGAGGGTGCGCGCGCGAGGGCGTCGCGGCGACGGCGCCGCGGGCGGCGTGCCGGCGGGTCAGGCCGGGGTCCGGGCCGGGGGGGCTGGCGTCCGAGCGCGATTGCGGCGCCTGGCCGTGACCACCGGCTACTACGTCCGCGGCGCCGCGCTGTGCCGGCGGACGCGACCGGCGCTGGTGCACGCCAACGACTACAACACCATGTGGATCGCGCTGGCGGCCAAGCTGCTGTGCGGCAGCCGGGTCGTCTACGACTGCCACGAGCTGTGGCCGGATCGTAACGGCCGCCCGGAGTGGAGACCCTGGCTAGTGGCGTGCGAGGCGTTGTTCGTGCGGGCCGCCGACGTGACGATCACCGCCAGCCCCGGATACGCCGAGGAGATCGCCCGCCGCTACCGCGTCCGCCGCCCCGTGGTGGTGCGCAACATTCCGGACGTTTCCCCGCTCGGGCCAAGCGCGGGCGTGACGGCGCCTGACCCGACACTCGCCGTGTACCTGGGTGGGGTGATGGCGGGCCGCGGGCTCGAGCAGGGCATCGAGGCCCTGGCGCGGGTGCCGGAGCTCCGGATGCGGCTGGTCGGGCCGGGCCGCGACGCCTACCGAGCCGGCCTGTTGAGACTCGCCGAGCGTCTCGGTGTCGCGGATCGGCTGCAGCTGGTCCCGGCGGTCGCGCCGGGCGAGGTTGTGGCGGCGATCGCGCCGGCCAGCTTCGGGCTGATGCTGATCCAGCCGGTGTGCCGGAGCTATGAGCTGACGCTGCCCAACAAGTTGTTCGAGTACGCGGCTGGCCGGGGTGCCGATGCTCGCCGCCGAGCTGCCGGTGATCGGGCCGATGGTGCGCGAGCACGGCCTGGGCGAGGCCGTCGCGCCCGGGGACGTGGCGGCGATAGCGGCGGCGATGCGGCGCCTGCTGGAGCCACGGCGCAACCGCCAGCTGCGAGCCGGCGTGCGTGCCTTCGCCGGCGTCAACTCCTGGGAGCGCGAGCGCGAGACGCTCGCGGCCGTGTACGACACGACCGTGGCTGCGCGGTGAGTATCCTCCCGCGGATCGACTCCTCGGTGACCGAAACGGGCGTCATGGGCTCAGGAGCAGCGATAGGCGAGCGGCGTCATTCCCGCCGCGCGGTGCTCGGCATGCTCGGAACCGGCGTCGCCGCCGGCGTCGGCGCAGCGGGATTGCTCCCATCGGACGCCGAGGCCGCAACCAGGACGTTCACCGGCGCGGTGAACATCTTCGGTGTGGTGCCGACCGATGTGCAGTTGATCGTCCGCGCGGCGCCGTCGCAATCCGCCAACCTCGTGCAGTTTCAGCAGTCTTCGGGCGCGAAGCTGATCGTGGTGGACAGCAACGGCCACATTGGCATCGGCAACTCAGATCCGAAGAACGCGTCGGTCTACGTCGGCTCCGGTACCGGCAGCCTCACCGACCGGCAGGGGAGCGGGCTGGAGGTGAAGATCGACACGAGCACCAGCGGCGAACAACCCGACGGGATCCGGGCCAACGTTCGCGTCGTCCCGGGGACTCCCAGCACCTCGGTGCGAGGGATGCTGGCCCAGCTCGACGTCGATGGCGGCCTCGGCAGCGGGAGATCCGATTGCGTGGCCCTGTGGGGCGAGACCTTCGTCACCTCCGCCTCACCCTCCGCGGCCTACCGTGACACCTGGGGTCTCAACACCGACGTTGAGATCTTTCCGCTGCCCAACGGCGCCGTCAATCCGTACGCCGGTGCCGCCGTGGGCGCCGAGATCGGGGTCCACAACGGAGGCGGCACGCTCAACGACGGCGGGCCACTGACACTGGTGTCCCAGGGTTACAAGGTCAATGGCACCGGCGATAACAGCGTGGCCTTCGGCGCCATGATCTCATCGGGCACGGGCACGAGGGTGCCGGACCGCAACGCCGAGCACCAGATCCATTGCAACATCCTGATGCCCTCCAACGACGGACGAGCTCCCTCCCGGTTCGCGATCTACTACGGAGCTACCGCGCCGGGCAATATCCCGCAGTACGATCGGCACAACCCGCCCTTCTTCGCTGTTGATGCGCTGGGGCACACGTTCGTCCAGCGTCTGGGCGTGGGCAACGCGATCGCCGCCCACAATCTCGGCACCCTGATCGGGGCGTGGCCGATCTACACCGATCCCGGCACGGGAGTGGTGGCCGGATACGTCCCGATCTACGACCGGGCTTCGTAGAGCATGAGCGATGATCTGCAGTACGAGTTCCTGGGCACTGAGGAACGAGCCGCGCTGCTGGCCGACCAGCAGCACCTGCTCGAGAAGGAGCACTACGTGAACTCGCTCAACCTCCGGGCGGCCCTGGAGCTGGGGGAGATCCCGGGAGCGGAGGAACAGATCGCCCTGGCCCGCAACAATCTCGACCTTATCGAGCGCAAGCTTGCGTTCCTGCGCGCCGAGCGAGCCCAGGTGCAGGTGAACTCGAACAGGCCAGCCTGACGGCCCTCGCCACCGCTGCACCGCCGAGGACCGTCGGACGCCGTGAGCACTCGCGGGCGCTGTGGCTCGTCGTGTTGCTTCTGGTCGCCGCCCGCACGGCGCTGTCGATTCACGACATCGACCTGCCGGGGATCCAGCAGGACGAGACGGTGTTCGTCAACGCCGCCACCCTGAGGATCCCCGGCCTGGACATCGCGAGCTCCATCCATGGCGTTCCGCTCATGCTGGTCCCCTACGTGGGCGCCCTGAAGGCGTGGATCTATGATCCGCTGTTCGCCGTATTCGGCACCTCGGCGACGCTGATCCGGCTGCCGGTGGTGCTGATCGTGGGCGCCGGGCTGCTGCTGCTGTTCGCGGCGCTGAGCGAGCTGGTCAACCGACCAGTGGCGCTGATCGCCGTCGCGCTGCTCTGCTTTGACAACGGGGTGTTCTGGCTCACCCGCGACGACGTCGGACCGTCGGCGCTCGAATTCGCCCTCAAGTGCGCGGCGCTGTTCTGCGCCGCTCGCCTGGCTCGCTCGCCACGGCGGTGGTGGGTGGTGCTGTTGCTGGCCAGCCTTGGCCTCGGCGTGTTCAACAAGCTCAACTTCATCTGGATCGTCAATGCCGCCCTGATCGTGTCGCTGCTGGTCATGGCCGGCCACCGCCGTACCCTGCGCGCGAACCGGCATCTGGTGACGGCCTGGTTGGGTGGCCTGGCGGTGATCTACCTCGCCTGGGGCCTTTACTACTTCCTCGACGATGTCGCCAGCGCCGAAGGACCTGGTCCGGCGCTCGCGCAGCGGTGGCTGGAGTTCCGGCTGGGCACCAGTGCGGTCCTGTCGGGCACCTGGTTCTACGACTACGCGCTGGCTCCGCTGGGGCCGCGGATGCTGGTGGTGTGGGTCGATCATCGGCCTGTTCGTGACCGGCGCCGTCGCCGCGGTGAGCCGTGGCCGAGTCCGAAATCTCGCCGTCGGTTGGCTGGCCTTGGCCTCGGTGCTGATCGCTGCGCAGGAACTGCTCACACCGCAGGCGACCGCGGGCTGGCATTACATCGCCATATATCCGTTTGTCACGGTGGTCGCCGTGTACGGTGCCTACGCGGCGGCCACCACTCTCCTGTCGCGTCGCGTCCTGATGCGCGCCGCGCTGGTCGGAGTCGGCGTGCTCGGACTGACCTACAGCGGACTGCTGACGGCCAAGTACTTCCGCACGCTTCGGTCCAAGGAGCCGCAGTTCTCGGCGTGGTCAGGAGCGATCTACACCCTCAGCGGCGAGCTGCGCCGAGTGAAGGCATCGATCTTCACCGCCGACTGGGGGATCCTCGAGCCGCTCTTCGCCCTGGAGCCATCGGCGCGGTACACCGAGTTGGCGTACATCCTGCAGCACTCCGCTCCGGCCGATCTGATCCAGGTGCGCAGCGCGGTCACGGCGGTTCCGGGACCCAAGCTGATCGTGACTCACGTCAACGGCGCGCTCGTATTCCCGAGCAACGATGCGGACCTGGTGAAGGCGCTGGGGAGTCACCTGCACCTCGTCGCCACGGTTACCGGCATCAACCGGGAGCCGGTGTATCAGGTGTACCGCTACCGCTGAGTCAGGCGTGCCGCTCCGCTGAGCGGCAGCCGCACCGGGAGGACGGGACGCTCCATCGCCAGGCCGTTAGCGGAGTACGGTCCGCTTATGATATGTTGAGAGCACAACCAAGTTATCCACCCATCATCCCCGTATCCCGATAGGAGCTGCGAATGTCAGTCAATACCGTGCAGGACCGCCTCGCCGGCGAGTGGACCTTCAACGCCGTTCATTCTTCGGCCGACTTCTCGCTCAAATATCTCGTGGCCAAGTTCCGCGGACGCTTCGAGGAGCTCGACGCCAGCCTGCGCGACGGCGTCCTGACCGGCTCCGTGAAGGTCGCGTCGGTCAACGTGAAGGACCCCAATCTGATCGGCCACCTCCAGTCGCCGGACTTCTTCGACGCCGAGCAGCACCCTGAGATCAGCTTTACCTCGAAGATCGTGGAGATCGACGACGACAGCCTGACCTTGGACGGCGAGCTGACCATGAAGGGCGTCACCAAGCCGGTCCATGCCACGGGCACGGTGAACGGCCCGACCCAGGACTTCATGGGCAACACCCGCCTGGGCTTCACGCTGGAGACCACGATCGACCGCACCGACTTCGGCATCGATTGGAACGCCGACCTGCCCAAGGGTGGCAAGGCACTGTCCAACGAGGTCACGCTGATCGTCGAGCTCGAGTTCAGCCAGGCCTGATTCGATGCGGATCCTGGCCATATCCGGTTCGCTGCGCCGGGACTCGCATAACACCGCGCTGCTACGGGCGGCAGCAGGCTTGCTGCCGCCCGACGTGGAGCTGACGGTCTACGGCGAGCTGGAGCAGATCCCCCCCTTCAACGAGGATCGGCTCGACCCTGCGCCGGGGCCGGTGGATGATCTGCGCAGAGCGGTCAGGGCCGCCGACGGGGTCCTGATCGCCACGCCCGAGTACAACAGCTCGATCCCCGGCGTGCTGAAGAACGCGCTGGATTGGCTGTCGCGCCCGTTGCTCGAGAGCCCTCTACGCAACAAGCCCGCGGCTGTTATCGGGGCTTCCACCGGGATGTTCGGTGCCGTGTGGGCCCAAGCCGAGACGCGCAAGGTGCTGGGAGCGATCGGTGCACGAGTCGTCGATCTCGAGCTCCCGATCCCCCACGCCCACGAGCAGTTCGGCGGCGACGGCCGCCTCAGTGACGACGACCTCGAGCAGGAGCTCGCCTCAGCCATCCAGGCGCTCGCCGACGCGGTCACGCAACGGGCTCGGGCCATGGTCGGCTCCGACACGAACTGATCAGGTACGCAGCACGTTTTCGAGCGCCAGCGACACGGGCTCGTCGCCGCTGTTGACGTACAGGATGCGGCCGGCCGATCGCGGGTCGTGCAGCACGGCGGCGAGGACGGCGGCGACGTCGTCACGCGGGACCTGACCGCGGAACGGCGCGGTTTCGATTCGCACCCGACCGGTTCCCGGAACGTCGGTGAGGCCACCGGGTCTGACGATCGTCCACTCCCGATCGCTGGCTCCAAGCGCCTGATCGGCCTCGGCCTTGGCGCGAAGGTAGACGCCGAACACGTCGTCCCGGTCCGGAGGATTCTCGGCTCCCACGGCGCTGACCATCACGTAGCGCGGGACGCCGGCCGCGATCGCAGCCTGCAACAGCTTGATCGCCCCGTCGCGGTCCATGCTGAGCTTTCGCTCGGCGCCGCTTCCCGGTCCCGCGCCGGCGGCGAAGACAGCCGCATCGGCGCCCGCGATCGGCGTGGCGATCGAGTCGACCGTGGCGTGCTCGAGGTCGCACACCACCGGCGCCGCGCCCTGCCGGCGGACGTCGTCGGCATGGTCCGGATTTCGAATCAGGGCCGTCACCGTGTCGCCCTCGGCGATCAGCAACCGGATCAGCCGCATCGCGATCTTCCCGTGGGCTCCAGCGATGGCCACGATCACGGGACGAGCCTATCGGAGCCGTCGTCCCTGGGGGCGATGCCAGTTGCCGTTGCCGACATCCCGTCCTCCCGGCGGGGTGCGTTGGCCTCAGGCGTCCGCGATGCGGCTGAGCAGAGCAACCGCATCGTGCAGCAGCGTCCGCTCGCCGGCGTCGAGCTCGCGCTCCAATGTCTCGGCGAGCCAGGTCTCGCGCCGAGCCCGCGTTGTCGTCAGGAGCTCGAGGCCGGCCGGGGTCAACTCGACGAAGGAGCGGCGTCCGTCGGTCGGGTCAGGGCGCCGTGACACCAGCCCGGCGGTTTCCAGGTCGTGGACGGTCTGGGCCATGGACTGCGGGCGCATGCGCTCTCCCGCCGCCAGTGCGCTGATGCTGGTGGGACCGTCGCGATCGAGACGGCCCAGCACGGCCATGCGGCCGACCGACGGCCCCGGCTCGGCGCGCAGGCGTCGGACGAGCCGGCCGAGCGTCTCGCGCAGCTCATGAGCCAATTGAGGGCTGGTCGACTGCTGGACCGGCATGCCCCCATTCTAATCGACATCACACAGGCAAACTGTTCAGGCGCCCTGTGTATTGTCATGGGGGCTGATGCCCACGCCGCCTGCCGGATCGTTACAAGTGGATTGCCCTGATGAACGCCACCCTGGCGGTGCTGCTCGCCACTCTGGACGGGTCGATCACGATCATCGCGATGCCCGACATCTTCCGCGGCATCCACCTCGACCCGCTCGTCCCGGCCAACTCGTTCTACCTGCTGTGGATGATCCTCGGCTACCTCGTGGTGACCAGCGTCCTGGTCGTCAGCCTGGGACGGCTGGGGGACATCGTCGGCCGGGTCAAGATCTACCGGCTGGGCTACGTGATCTACACGGTCGCGTCGCTGTTGCTCGCGGTTGACTGGTTGGAGGGCAGCAGCGGGGCGCTCTACCTGATCGGGTTGCGGATCGTGCAGGGAATCGGCGGGGCGTGCCTGCTCGCCAACGCGGCGGCGATCATCACCGATGCCTTTCCGGCCAACCAGCGAGGCATGGCGCTGGGTATCAACAACATCGTCGGGGTCAGCGGCGTGTTCATCGGACTGGTCCTCGGCGGCGTCCTGGCCCCGATCAACTGGCGGCTGGTGTTCCTGATCTCGGTGCCGGTGGGGATCTTCGGAACGGTATGGGCCTACCGCAGCCTGCGCGAGCTCAGCTCTCCGCGCGCGGCGCCGATCGACTGGTGGGGCAACGTGACCTTCGCGCTCGGCCTGATCCTGATCATGGTCGCGGTGACCTACGGCATTCGTCCGGCCGGCGGGAGCGCTGTCGGCTGGGGTAGCCCCCGGGTGATCGCCCTGCTCGCCGCCGGCGTGGCCTCCCTGGTCGCGTTCGTGATGGTCGAGCGCCGCTCGCACGATCCGATGTTCCGTTTGCCCCTGTTCCGCATCCGCGCGTTCACGTTCGGCACGCTGTCGACGTTCCTGTCGTCGATCGCCCGCGGCGGTCTGATGTTCATGCTGATCATCTGGCTGCAGGGGATCTGGCTGCCCCAGCACGGCTACGACTTCACGCAGACCCCGCTGTGGGCCGGCATCTACATGCTGCCCCTGACGGTCGGAATGCTGTGCGCCGGGCCGACGTCGGGCTACCTGTCAGACCGCTTTGGCGCGCGCCCGTTCGCCACGGCGGGGATGCTGCTCACAGCGGTCGGATTCGGCCTGCTGCTGTTGCTGCCGACCAACTTCTCCTACGTGTCCTTCTCGCTGGTTCTGCTGCTGATCGGGATCTCCATGGGCCTGTTCGCGTCGCCCAACCGAGCTGCGGTCATGAACAGCCTGCCGCGAGGGGACCGCGGGGCGGGAGCCGCGATGAACCAGACGTTTCAGAACTCCGCCCAGGTGCTGTCGATCGGCGTCTTCTTCACGCTGATGATCATCGGCCTGGCCTCCACGCTGCCGCAGACAATGAGCTCGGGTCTTGAGGCTCACGGGGTCGGAGTGGCCGCCGCCCACAGCGCGTCGACGCTGCCGCCGGTGTCGATCCTGTTTGCCGCCTTCCTGGGCTACAACCCGATTCAGCACCTGCTCGGCCCCCACGTCCTGGCCGGTCTCTCGGCTCACAGCCAGGCGGTCCTGACCGGCCGGTCGTTCTTTCCCAACCTGATCTCAGCGCCGTTTCGCGACGGGCTGCACGCCGCCTTCCTGTTCGCCATCGTCGCCTGCCTGATCGCCGCCGCAGCCTCGCTGATGCGCGGCGGACATCCCGCCCATGAGGACGACCCCGCGCCAGTTGGGCCGCCCGGCCGCCCGCCCTTGCTGGTGTCCGAGCCCGAGGAGCAGCGCGTCGGTTGAGTTTTGCCCACCGGCGGCGGTACCGCGCTTTGGGGTGTCATTAAACATTTTCGTACGGTTGATCCGCCGGTCCGGATCGGCCGTAGAGCCATGTGACAAGGAGTCGGGCGCCGGGCCAGAGACTCAGGTCGTGAAGGGGGGCCAACGCCGCCTCCCGTCCGGTCCTGCTCGACCGAACCCATACAGGAGAGGACCACCATGAGTGATGTCACGAGGCGTGGCTTCGTCAAGACCTCGGCGGGCGCGGCGGCGGGAATCACCGCGATCGGCGCGATTGTCGCCAGCCAGGCCGAGGCGAACGCAGGGCCCCCGGGGTCAGACCCCGTCGTGGCCTACATCAAAGATCCTCGCAAAGGCGAGATCACGGTCATGTCGGGCAATCGTGAAGTCAGCATTCACGACCCCAAGCTGGCCGCTCAGATCGCTCGCGCGACGCGCTGAGCATCCCCACCCTCACACACGACTCGGAGGTACACCATGTCGTCTCACCGCGAGGCGCCGGCGATCAGTAAGGACCCGGTCGCCGACAACACCGACACTTACGCGTTTGTCAGCCCGAACGATCGCCGACACCGGTCACGATCATCTCGAACTATCTGCCGCTCGAGGCGCCGTTCGGAGGCCCGAACTTCTTTGAGTTCGGCGATGACGTCCTCTACAACATCTACATCGATCAGACCGGCAACGGTACCCCGGACATCACCTACCAGTTCCAGTTCACGACTCAGGTTCGCAATCCGAACACGTTCCTCTACAACACGGGCCCGATCGACGCGATCGACAGCCCGAACTGGAACCGCCGTCAGTTCTACTCGGTCACGAAGATCAAGGGCGGGACCACTCGACCGTTGCTGGCCAGCAACCTCCCGTGCCCGCCGTGCAACATCGGGCCGGCATCGACGCCCAACTACGCACAATCTCGCCACCGAGGCGGTTCACGACCTCGGCGGCGGACGGCTGGTGTTCGCGGGTCAGCGGACTCGAAGGTTTCTACGTCGATCTCGGCGCGATCTTCGATCTCGGCGACCTGCGACCGTTCCAGAGCCTGCACATCGCGGCGATGGCCAATGCGCCGGGTGTCAACGCCACCAACGGATTCGGCGTCCACTCCATCGCGCTCAGGGTTCCCTCCTCGGATCTCACGAGCGACGGCCGGACGCCCGACCGATCCGATGGCGCGCAACTCGGTGGTCGGCATCTGGGCGGCGGCCAGCCGGCAAGCGTTCCCTGATCCGCGAACCCGGCACGGGCACAGTCCAGGAAAGCGGCTCATGGGTCCAGGTCTCGCGGCTCGGCAACCCGCTGTTCAACGAGGTCATCGTTCCGATGGGCAAGAAGGACCTGTGGAACTCGCTGACGCCGGCCGACGACAGGCAGTTCGCTCAGCTACGTCCAGCACCCCGAGCTCGCCGGGTTACTTGCCCGTCCTCTACCCCGGAGTGTTCCCGAACCTGGCGAAGCTGACCGCGGCGCGAGCCGACCTCCAGGCGATTCTGCTGACCGGGGCTGCCGTCGGGGATCATCGCCGGCTTCCAGAACTACACCGGGAGCACTCTGGCCGACGAGCTGCGGCTCAACATGGCGATCCCGCCGGCGAAGCGATGCCAAAGTCCGCTCGGGATCCTCGGCGGCGATCTGGCGGGCTTCCCGAACGGGCGCCGGGTGTTCGACGACGTCGTCACGATCGAGCTGCGGGCGATCGCGGGGGCAACCTATCCGCTCGTCAACAAGAGCTACAAGCCCGATAAGGCCGCGTCGCTCATCACCGACGGACTGAGTGAGGGGCCGAGCAACAGTCGCTACCTGTCGGTCTTCCCGTACCTGGGAACGCCGCAGAGCGGCTACCAGACCGCCCCGCTGTCTCTGGTCAAGTAAGGAGGAGAACGAGCGATGACAACGGCAGCGACCAATGGCGCCACGGCAGAAGCGGCTGTCGAGCCCGACCAGGCGGCCGAGTGCCAGCGTGGCGATCGACATCGGCGAGGGTCGCGGGGCGCTGGTGATCTACCCGGCCGAGCGGTTTCGCGGCCGGGAGATCGAGATCAGCCGTGTGGACGGCGACGGCCATCGTGTCCACACCGGAGTGCACGAACGCAGAACCGGCTCCGGAACAGTGCTCACGGCGATATTCGGCAGCCTCCCGGCAGATGAGTACATCATCTGGGAGGACGCCAGCACCGCCGGAGCGACCGTCACCGTGCCCGAGGCAACCGTTGCGGAGATCGAGTTGAGGTAGGGAGCGCGTCATGGGCGCCCGCCGTGCGGGCGGGCGCCTGCGCTCCGGATCGAAGTCAGTGCCCGATCTCGCGCAGCAGCCGACTCGCCGTCTGGGCGTTGGCGGGATAGAACGCCTCGATCGCCAGCTCGGCAATGGTGATGTCCACCGCGGTCCCGAAGGTTGAGAGCGTGCTGAAGAAGGCCAGCTCGCCCGAGCCGTCGGATTCGCGCAGCCTGAGCGGAAGCACGATGTCGCTGGGGCCGACCTCCGTGTGCGGCGCGGCAACCTCCACGCCGGGGTAGGCGGCGAGCTCCTCGTAGAGGCTGTCGAGACGGGGATCGCCGGTGATCTGCGCCTCGCGGTGCAACCGCTGGAGCAGGTGCGCACTCCATTCGCCCAGATTCACCGTTCGCGGCGCCATGCCGCGGGGGTGCAGCGCGATCCGCAGGGCGTTGGCGGGCGGTTCGAGCAGCTCGGGCGCCACGCCGTCCAGGAGCAGACCCAGCGCGTCGTTGGCCGCCACCAGGTCGTGGTGGCGGTCGACGACCACGGCCGGATAGGGCTCGTGCGCCCGCAGGAACCGATCCACGGCCTGCCGGACGGTCGCCATCTCGGGCGAGTCCAGGGGCCGCTCCGCGTAGTGCGGAGCGAACCCCGCCGCCAGCAGAAGCGCGTTGCGCTCCCGCAGCGGGACCTCCAGCTCCTGGGCCAGGTGCAGCACCATCTCCCGGCTGGGGCGCGCGCGGCCGGTCTCCAGGAAGCTGAGATGCCGGGAGGACACGGCCGCGTTGAGCGAGAGCTCGAGCTGGCTCAGGCTCCGTCGCCGGCGCCAGGATCGCAGCATCTCGCCCACCGGTGCGGAGGTTGCCACCGTGGCCATGGCCGAAAGCTACACAGCCTCGGCCGGCGCAGCCATTACCTCAGAGGTAGTGGGCCTGATGCCCCCGGCGGGCCGGGATCCGACGCCGACGTCCTTTCGGGAGCAGCCGGGCCAGCGCGGCCACCGCGACGAGCAACACCCCCAGCTCGCCCACCGAGAGCTCGAACGCGTGGGCGTAGCCCCCGTGCAGCGCGGCGAAGAAGATCGCGCCGGTGACGGCGACGCCGATCGCGTTGCCGACGCCTTGCATTGTCGTGAGCATTCCCGAGGCGACTCCGGCACGCTCTGGCTCGAGCGTCTGGAGGATCGTCGTGGCCAGTGGCGCCAGCACCAGCCCCATGCCGGTTCCCACCAGGGCCAGGCCGGGGCCCAGGGCCGCGATCGAGCCGTGCACGCCGATCGCCGCGACAGCGACCACGAGCAGTCCGTGGCCGCAGGCCAGTACGGCGGCGCCGGAGGTGATCACCCTCCGGCCATGACGGACAGCCAGGCCGGGGGCGAGCATGGAAGCGGCCACGTAGGCTGCGGCCAGAATCGTGAACACCAGCCCGGCCTGCAGCGGATCCAGACCCCGACCCTGCTGCAGGTAGAGCGCCAGAACGACGAAGAACGATGCCTGGCCGCCCCAGAAGACGAGCTGGGTCAGCAGCCCGGCGCTGAACGACCGCTCGCGAAACAGGGAGAGCTCCAGCATGGGGCTCCCGCCGGCGTGACCCACGTGCCGCTGCTGGAGCGCGAAGGCGGCCAGCGCCACCGGCGCCGCGGCCAACGAGAGCCACGTCCACACGGGCCAGCCATGGGCCTGCCCCTCCACCAGTGGGAGCACCACCGCGGTGAGGGCCAGGGTCACGAGGGCTGTCCCGACCATGTCGAGGCGGGCAGCGGCGGGCTGACGTGACTCCGGGACCAGCCGTGGCGCCGCCAGCAGCGCCAGGGCGCCGATCGGGACGTTGATCAGAAAGCAGCTGCGCCAGCCCAGCCCGGCGAGGTTGGCCGCCACCAGGGCGCCGCCAATCAACTGGCCTCCGACCGCGGCCAGGCCCATCACGGTTCCATACAGGCTGAGGGCGCGGATGCGGTCGGGACCGGTGTAGAGGACGCCGATGAGCGACAGCACGTTCGGCGTCAGCAGCGCTGCCGCGACCCCTTGGAGCAGGCGGGCGATCACCAGTTGCGTAGGGGTCCCGGCAACTCCGCAGCCGGCCGACGCGAGCGTGAACAGAGCCAGTCCGAGCGAGAACAAGCGCCGTCGGCCGTAACGGTCGCCGAGGCGCCCGGCCGGGATCAGGAAGACCGCCGAGGTGAGCGCATAGCCGGCCACGACCCACTCGATCGCGCCACTGCTGGCATGCAGGTCGGACTGCATCGAAGGCAGCGCGACGTTGACGATGAAGAAGTCCAGCACGACCATGAAGGTGCCGGCCAGAACTACGGGAAGAGGTGCCCAGTGCCGGCGCGGGTGGCGCGCGGGCCGCGAGGGGAGAAATCCGGTGGAGGTGAGGTGTTGAGTGCTCATGGCCGCCACCATGACCCTCTCCGCTGCGCGCGTCGATTACCTCGCCGGTAATGCGCTTACGTCGCGGGTAACACGCCGAGCGCTCGCTTGAGTCCCCGCCGTCCCGCGTGCCCGCGGCGGCCATTCGAGGGGGCCGGAGGGTCGAGTTAGACCTGCAAATCGCGCCAAATCGCGCGCGGCCCCGCCGGTCTGGCGCAGATTTGGGGTGGGACGTGCGTTTGGTGGCAGATCAGGAAGGGGCCGGGCGGTTTGTCGCGTTTTGCCGGTCGCCGAGTAGTAATAACACTCCCGAGTCAGAGCCTCCGAGGCTCCACGGTCATGTCCCCGCCGGCATCTCCGGTGTTGGGCGTTTCCCGGGGCTCGATCAGCAGCACCTCGGTCTCCTCGTCGGCCTCGGGACAGTGTTCTGCGCCGCGGGGTACGACGAACAGCTCACCCGGACCGAGCTCCACGTCGCGATCGCGGAGGTGAATGGTCAGCCGTCCGCGAACCACCAGGAAGAAGTCGTCGGTCTCCTCGTGCCGATGCCACACGAACGGTCCCTTGACCTTGACGATCTGGAGCTTGTAGTCGTTGAGAAAGCCGACGATCGCGGGCTGGTAGGGCTCATCCAGCAGGGCGAACTTGGCGGCGAGGTTGATCTTGTCGTCCATCTCGGGTCCGGTGGGATAGCAGCATGACAGCCCGGTGAGCCTAGGCGGGGGTCGAATCGGGGCCGGGAGCGGCGGTATCAGCCCGTGCATCCGGCGGCGGCGTCCAGCCCACGCCGGCGGTGGCCACATCGATCGGATAGGTGTGGCGCGCGCGCACCAGGAACACCCCTGCCGCGGCGAGCGTGACCAACATGATGAGGAAGCTGACCTGTAGACCCGTCCCGGTGGCCGAGGAGACGACGTGGTGAACGCGAGTGCCGAGGGGCGCCTGCGGGGGCACGAAGCCGGCCACCAGGTCAGCGATGCCGCCGAACACCAGCGGCGCGACCGCCTGCGCCAGAGAGCGCAGAAACGTGCGGGTGCTCTCGGCCCGACCCCACAGGCCCGAGGGCATGATGTCGAGACGAGCGGCATCCAGCGGCGGGTTGGCGGCCGAGATCAGTGCCGCTCCGGCCACGTCGAACCACAGCGCCGAGCCCAGGCTGTTGCTCAGCAGACCGGGGATCAGCAGCACCGTGGCGCCGAGATAGCACAGCGCGGGAACCCACACTCGGGCCTCCAGGCTCCCGCGCCGGGTCAGAAAGTCGGTGATCGGGCCACTCACCAGCGTGCCGATGAGCGCGCCGAGAACGAGCAGGCCGAGGACCAGGGTGGCCGTGGCCTGACTGGCGTGATAGTGCCCCCGCACGAACACCACGGCGAACGTCTGCAGGCCCGCGAAGAAGAAGTATCCGAGCGAGGAGCTGATGATCAGCAGCAAGTTGGTGGGAACGCGCATCACGTAGCGGACCGCATCGGCCAGCGACATCGTCCCGGGATCCCGGGTCAGCACGCGGGCTTGATTGGGCGAGAAGCCGCGCTGGCTGGCCGCTTCGTAGGCCAGGTCTCGCTCGGCAGTCTGGGTGTTGTCCCGGTGTGCGGCCTCCGCCGCCAGATCGGCGTCGGCGAGCGCGCTGGCGAGGTCCAGCGCGCCGGGCTCGAGGCGGCTGTGTCCGCCGCGCCGCGGTTCCGGCACGGTCCGCCACAGCGCCCGGGCGAGGAAGAAGCCCGGAAGCGCGAGCAGGACGAACGCCCCCCGCCACGAGAACACGCTGGCGACCATTCCGCTGACCAGAAAGCCCACCGCGGTGCCGGCGATCTCGCCGCTGAGAATGTAGCCGTAGACGCGCCCGCGCTCGCGTGAGGGGAAGTAGTCGCCGGTCAGCGACGCGATCGCCGGGCCGGCGGTAGCGGCCACCGCGCCGAGTCCGACCCGCGTGAGCAGCAGATCCGAGTAGGAGTGCGCCACCGCCCCCAGCAGCGTCGTCACGCTCCACAGGACGATGCTGGCCGCGAGCATCGGTATCCGGCGGACCCGATCGACCAGCAGGCCGACCGGGATCACCGCCGCCGCCCCCACCAGCAGGGCCACGGAGTTGAGCAGGCCGATCTTGGTGTTGCCGATGTGCAGCGCGTGCTCCAGCTGGGGTGCGACCGCCCCGACCGTGGCGATCTGGGCGCTTGAGAGCGCCAGCACGCAGCCGAACAGCACGATCACCCGGGCGCGGGCGGGGCCGCCGACGATCTCGACCACCCGGCCGCGCAGAAGGCGGGCCAGCCAGCGGGCCCCCTCCATCACCACGACCGCGAGGCGCTTGGACGAGCTGAGAGCCTCCATCGGACCTCAACACTTTCGCAGCCGCCGCGCCGAAGCCCAAATCTCCTACCTGATCGGCCGCTCGGAGGGGCCACGGCGTGCTCGACATAGCCCGCTAGGCCAAGATGGGGTTGACGCACGGTCATCGCGACGCCGTAAGCTGAGCCGGTGCAGCGGACCGTGCTCGTGGTCGGCGGCGGGATCGGCGGCCTGGCCACCGCCCTGATGCTTGAGCGACGCGGCCTCGGCTGCCGGGTGTTCGAGCAGTCGCCGCGGATCCAGGAGCTCGGCGTCGGAATCAACACTCTGCCCCACGCCATCGGCGAGCTCGCCGGGCTCGGCTTGCTGGAACACCTCGACGCGGTCGGCCTGCGAACGCATGAGCTGATCTACTCCAATCGCTTCGGGCAGGAGATCTGGCGCGAGCTGCGCGGCACCGCCGCCGGCCACGACTTTCCCCAGTTCTCGATCCACCGCGGCGCCCTCCAAGGTGTGCTGCGCGACGCCGTGATCCGGCGGCTCGGTCCCGGGACGATCGTCACCGGTCGCCGGCTGGTCGGATTCGAGCAGGACAGCGGCGGCGTCGCGGCGCACTTCCTCGACGGCTCTGGTGCCTTGGCGGAGACCGTCACCGGTGATGTCCTGATCGGCGCCGACGGCATCCACTCGACCGTGCGCGCGCACCTGGTCCCCGGGGAGGGACCGCCGCGCTGGAACGGGACGATGCTGTGGCGCGGCACCACCCAATGGCCGGTGTTCCTGACCGGACGCTCGATGATCATCGCCGGCGGGATGGAGGCCAAGGTCGTCGTCTACCCGATCGGACCGGGCGACACGGCAGATCGCCGGCTCACCAACTGGGCGGTGATGGCGCGGACCGGCGCGCCCGGGACTCCCCCGCCATCGCACGAGGACTGGTCCCGGCCCGGCGATCTCAGCGACGTGCTCCCGCACGTTGGGCGCTTCACGATCGCGGAGGTCGAGGTGCCCGCCCTGATCCGCTCCAGCCGCGAGTTCTGGGAGTACCCGGTGTGCGACCGCGAACCAATCCCCCGCTGGTCACACGAGCGCGTCACGCTGCTGGGTGACGCAGCGCACGCGATGTACCCCGTCGGCTCCAACGGAGCCAGCCAGGCGATCATCGACGCGCGGGAGCTGGCCGACGCGCTCGCCGCTGAGCCAGATCCCGTCCTGGCGTTGCGCCGGTATGAGGCGGCACGCCTGGGGCCGACCGCGGAGATTGTGCATTCCAACCGCAGCGGCGGTCCCGAGGGCGTGATCGACGCCGTGGAGGCGCGGGCGCCCGACGGTTTCGACGACATCGAGGCCGTGCTCTCGCACGCCGAGCGGGAGGCGATCGTGCGCGGCTACGCGCAGAAGGCCGGATTCGCAGCGCCGGCCCGACCTGACCTGCCGCCACCGCCACGGCAACGAGCTGACCCAACGACAACGAGGAGGACGGATATGTCAGCGTCACCAGGCCCAGACGTGATCGGCGCCGAGGCGTCGATCGACGACATCGAGTGGAACATCCTGGGACAGATCTACCGGCCCAAGCAGCGCAGCGAGCGCTCGTTCGCCTGGCACGCCACGTTTGCGCCCGAGACATTCGTCCCCCCGCACATCCATCCCAGCCAGGACGAGTACGTCTACATGCTCGACGGCGAGCTGACCCTGGTCACGGGCGACGCCGATCGGGTGGCGGGCGCGGGCGACCTTCTGCGGCTTCCCATGGGTCAGCCGCACGGCCTCTTCAACCGGTCTGGCGCGACGACCACGTGCCTGTTCTGGGTCACCCCGACCGGACGCCTGTATGACCTGTTTGCGGCCATCGATGCGATGCCCGAGCAGGCCCCGGACGCCGTGGTGGCGCTCGCCGCCGATCACGACGTCGAGTTCCTGCCACCACCCCCGGACTGATGGGCCGGCTTGTGGCCATCGGTGCGGCTGCGGCCGCGGCGGCGCTCTCGTTGCCGGCGATGGCCGGCGCCGCGCCCTCGCTCCCGGGCGCGCCACCGGTGAGCCAGAGCAGCTTCAAGCTCGAGGCGGCGACGTGATGATCAGCCGCTGCGCAGGAGGCCGGGCAGCTTGAGCAGCAGCCGCGGGAAATCCGAGCGGGCCCGGTCCAGGGCCTCTCTCACCGCGCCGGCGCCGTCATGCTCGATTGGCCTGCCGTGCCCCACCAGCAGACGGTCGGGGTCATAGCCGGAAAGCTGGCGGCGCGGTGGGGTGACCCGGAGCAGCGGATGCACGCCGGCGCGCCGTCCCGCCGCGAATACCGGGGCGGTGCCCACGGCCTCGGCGACGACCAGCGCACGCTCGCGGCCCCACCACAGGGCCACCTCGTGCCAGCCGGGGCGCGAGATCACCGGCACGACCTCAAACGGTGCGTCGGCAATCCGTTCGGGCAGACGATGCAACGCCACGCCGAATCGCTGCGCCAGCGCCTCGCCGTCGCGCTTGTGCCGGTCGAGCAGCTGGATCACGCCGGCGATCTCGCCGAGATCGGCCGCCGAGGCGATCGCGGCCTCGTCCTCGAACGGGTCGATCAGCCACACGCGCCCCTCGTCGGCGAGCGCGTGGGCCGAGCGGACCATGCCGCCGGACTCCGTCCAGGTCACTCCGAGAGAGTGCGGATGCAGCGTCGTGGCCACGTGGACACGATGTCACATCACATCCGGAACACGCCGTAGCGGACCTCCGCCAGGGGCGCGTTCCCCGCCGCCGACAGCGCCAGGCCCAGCACGTCACGGGTGTCCCGCGGGTCGATGACGCCGTCGTCCCACAACCGCGCGGTCGCGTAGTAGGGGTGACCCTGGCGTTCGTACTGCTCGCGTAGCTGCGCCCCGAGACGACTCCCATCCGCTCCGCCGACCTCGGTCATGACCGCCGCCGCCTGCTCGCCCCCCATCACCGAGATCCGCGCTCCCGGCCACATCCACAGAAACCGAGGCGAATAGGCCCGGCCACACATCCCGTAGTTGCCGGCGCCGAACGATCCTCCCACGATCACCGTCAGCTTCGGCACCCGGGCGGTCGAAACGGCGGTGACCAGCTTGGCCCCATGCTTGGCGATCCCGCCGGCTTCGTAGTCACGACCCACCATGAACCCGGTGATGTTCTGCAGGAAGACCAACGGGATCTTGCGCTGGTCGCACAGCTCGATGAAATGCGCGCCCTTCAGGGCACTCTCGGAGAACAGGATTCCGTTGTTGGCGAGGATCCCGACGGGATGGCCGTGGATGTGGGCAAAGCCGGTGACCAGCGTCGTCCCGTAGAGCTCCTTGAACTCCCGCAGGCGTGAGCCATCGACGATCCGAGCGATGATCTCGCGCGCGTCGTAGGGGCGCCGGACGTCGGATGGGATCACCCCGAGCAGCGTGCCCGGGTCGACGGCGGGCGGCACGACCGCCGCGCGCGGCCACGGCAGCGGCGGCTTGGGGGCCAGCGTGGCCACGATCTGGCGCACGATCTCCAGCGCATGGCGATCGTCGGAGGCGAGGTGGTCGGTGACCCCCGAGGTGCGGGAGTGAAGCTCACCACCCCCCAGCTCCTCGGCCGTGACCTCCTCGCCCGTCGCCGCCTTGACCAGCGGCGGGCCCCCGAGGAAGATCGTCCCCTGGTCTCGGACGATCACGGTCTCGTCGCTCATGGCGGGGACATAGGCGCCGCCCGCCGTGCACGATCCCATCACCGCGGCCACCTGGGGGATCTGCGCGGCCGACATGGTGGCCTGGTTGAAGAAGATGCGCCCGAAGTGCTCACGGTCGGGGAACACCTCGTCCTGGCGCGGCAGGAAGGCGCCGCCCGAATCCACCAGATACACGCACGCCAGGCGGTTTTGCAGCGCCACCTCCTGAGCGCGGAGGTGCTTCTTGACCGTCATCGGGTAGTAGGTGCCGCCCTTCACGGTCGCGTCGTTGGCGACGATCACGCACTCGCGGCCCGAGATCCTCCCCACCCCCGTGATGATCCCGGCCCCCGGCGCGTCGTCGTCGTAGAGGCCGTGAGCGGCCAGCGGCGAGAGCTCCAGAAACGGCGCCCCGGGATCGACGAGCCGGTCGACCCGGTCGCGGGGAAGCAGCTTGCCGCGGCCGACGTGACGCTCGCGGGCGCGCTCGCCGCCGCCCAGGGCGGCGCGCTCGAGCTGGTGGCGCAGATCGGCCGCCAGCGCCTCGCCCGCCTCGAGGTTGGCCCGGAATTCGTCCGAGCTGGGATTGACCGCGCTGCTCAGGACGGTCACGATGTCGTCTCCGGGGCCGCCAC
Organism: uncultured Solirubrobacterales bacterium; assembly: GCA_963744195.1. Taxonomy (GTDB): domain Bacteria; phylum Actinomycetota; class Thermoleophilia; order Solirubrobacterales; family Solirubrobacteraceae; genus Palsa-465. The sequence continues at coordinate 202,925 of CAVUSY010000002.1, read as the reverse complement.
CCGGGCCAGCGGCTGGTCGACCGCCACCTGGTCGCCGGCCGCGACACTCAGCTCGGCGATCTGGCCGTCGATGGGGGCGGTCAGGACGAGCTCCATCTTCATCGACTCGAGCACGACGACCGGATCGCCGGCGCTCACCGCGTCGCCCACCGTCCCGTGCACGGCGAGCACCTGCCCGGGCATCGGGGCGCGCAGGTCGCCATCGGCCGCGCCCTGCACCTGGTCGACGGCCGAGACCGGCCGGACGGCCCACGCCCGGCCGTTGTGACCGATCCAGGCGGTCTCGCCGTCGCGCGCCAGCCGCCACTCGCCGCGGCCGTCGATCGAAAACCGTCCGGGGCTCACCGCCGTCACCATCCCCAGGTACTCGGCCGGCACCTCGACGTCGACCGTATCGCCGCCGCCCACCGCCACGCGCCAGTGCGACGCGGCTCTGCGGCCCCCCAGCCGCCATCCGTCGACACGGTCAAACGGATCGTCGCCCGCTGTCCGGGCCTGGTCGGCGAGCATCAGCATCGCGGCCGCGACGCCGACCCCGGCGTCGGTCATCGGTCCCGCCGGCACGCCCCGGCGCTGCACCAGTCCCGTATCGAGCTGACCGGCGCGCACCGCGTCATCGGCCAGGAGCCCGCGCAGAAAGCCCGTGGTGGTGGTGACGCCGAGTACGGTCAGTCCCGACAGCGCCTGCTCCAGGCGGCCGAGGGCCTGGGCGCGGTCCTCGCCGTGGGCGATGACCTTGGCCAGCAGCGATTCATAGCTGGTGTCAACGACGCTGCCGACCTCGATCCCGTCGTCCACGCGGACCCCCGGCGGACGCGTGTACGCGAGGATGCGCCCGGCGGCGGGCAGGAAGTCACGCTCGGGATCCTCGGCGTTGATGCGAGCCTCGATGGCGTGCCCGGTCAGCGTCACGTCGGCCTGCGATAGCGCCAGTGGCTCCCCGGCGGTGATGCGGAGCTGGAGCTCGACCAGGTCAAGCCCGGTCACCAGCTCGGTCACCGGGTGCTCCACCTGCAGGCGCGCGTTCATCTCCATGAAGTAGTGCTGGGCGGGGTTGTCGAAGTCGGCGATGAACTCCACGGTGCCGGCGTTGACATAGCCGGCCGCGCGGGCGAGCGTGATCGCCTCGCTTCCGAGCGTCGCCCGCAGCTCTTCGGTGACGGCCGGGGAGGGGGACTCCTCGATGAGCTTCTGGTGGCGGCGCTGAAGCGAGCACTCGCGCTCGCCAAGGTGCACGACGTGCCCATGGCTGTCGGCGATGACCTGGACCTCGATGTGGCGGGCGCGCGGGAGGAAGCGCTCGATGAACACGCGGTCGTCGCCGAAGCCGGCCCCGGCCTCCCGGCGCGCCGAGGCGAGCGCGGCGTCGAGGTCCTCGGCTCGCGCCACCACGCGCATGCCTCGGCCGCCTCCGCCGGCGGCGGCCTTGACCAGCAGCGGGTAGGCCGCCGACGTGGTGCGGGCCTCCTGCTCGGAGTAGCCGGCCACCACCGGAATCCCGGCCGCTCCCGCCGTCGCCTTGGCGCGCAGCTTGTCGCCGATCAGCTCCATCGCCTCGGCGGCCGGCCCTACGAACGCGATCCCGGCGGCGTCGCAGGCCCGGGCCAGGGCCGGGTTCTCCGACAGGAATCCGTAGCCGGGATGAAGCGCCTGGGCGCCGGTCTGCCGGCACGCCTCGATCACCGCCGCGATATCGAGATAGGACGCGATCGCAAACGCCTGGCCGGCCTCGCGGACGTACGGGGCGTGACGGTCAGCCGGCGCGTAGATGGCCACCGATCGGATTCCCAGGCGGTCCAGCGTCCGGATCACACGGCGAGCGATCTCGCCACGGTTGGCGATCAGCACGGTCTCGAACATCAACGCTGCCAGTCGATCGGGCCTGCCACCAGCGTGTGGCTGCCGAGCCGCCGCCCCAGATGTCGCTGCACCGCCCGTGAGCATTCCAGCAGCGCCGGCAGGTCGATGCCGGTTTGCACGCCCATCTCGTGCAGCATCGAGACGACGTCCTCGGTCGCGACGTTGCCGGTCGCACCCGGAGGGACCGGGCAGCCTCCGAGCTCACCGAAGCTGGATTCGAACGAGTCAATGCCGGACTCCAGCGCCGCGTAGATGTTGGCCAGCCCCTGCCCCCGGGTGTTGTGGAAGTGGGCCGTGAGCTCCACCGTGGGGAGTTGGAGACGGGCAGCCTCGAAGAACTCGCGCACCTGTAGCGGGTTGGCCATCCCGGTGGTGTCGCCGAACCCGATCTCCTGCGCCCCTGCCTCGACCAGCCGCCGTCCGATCGCGAACACGCGCTCGGGCTCGACCCGGCCCTCGTAGGGACAGCCGAACGACACGCTGATGACCCCCTCGCAGCGTAGCCCGGCCTCGCGCGCGCGGGCCAGGACGCGCTCCAGCCCGGTCAGCGACTCCTCAACCGAGCGATTGACGTTCTGGCGATTGTGAGTCTCCGACGCCGATAGGAACACGTTGATCTCATCGAAACGCTCACGCACCCGCAGCGCGGCCTCGAGTCCGCGTTCGTTGGGGATCAGCACCGAGCGGCTGACGCCGGGCGGCACGTCGATGCGCTGCAGCACCTCGGACGCGTCGGCGAGCTGTGGGATCACATCCGGGCGTACGAAGCTCGTCACCTCGAGTCGTTGCAGGCCGGTGCGGGCGAGCGCATCGATCAGCTGCACCTTGACCTCGGTGGGGATGATCTCTGGCTCGTTCTGAAAGCCGTCGCGCGGCCCCACCTCCCGGATCCGCGCCGACGCGCTTCTCCCGACGCCTGAACCGGTCACCGCATCCGGGTTCATGCTCCCAGCGCCCGGGCGATCACCATCTGCTGCACCTCGTCGGTCCCCTCGCCGATCGTGAGGATCTTCGCGTCGCGGTAGAACCGGCACACGGGGTACTCCTCGATGTAGCCGTAGCCACCGTGTATCTGCACCGCCTCCTCGGTGGCTCGCACCGCCAGCCGTCCCGTCTTGAGCTTGGCCTGGGCGGCGACCAGTGCGAACGGGCGGCTCTGGTCCTTGAGCCAAGCCGCCTTGTAGGTGAGCAGGCGGGCCGCCTCGATTTCCGCCGAAAGGTCAGCCAGCTTGGCCTGGATCGTCTGGAACTTGGAGATCGGGCGGCCGAACGCGCGCCGCTCCTTGGCGTAGGCCAGCGCCTGGTCAAGCGCGCCCTGGGCCAGCCCCACGCCCATCGCGGCGACGCCGATCCGGCCGATATCGAGCACATGCAGGAACTGCCGAAACCCCTCCCCGCGGCGTCCCAGCAGGTTGGCCTCGGGCACGCGGCAATCGGTGAAGGTCAGCGGGCGCGTGTCCGAGGCGTTCCAGCCCATCTTGCGGTATGGCTCGGCCTGTTCGTAGCCCGGCGTGCCGTTGGCCACGATCAGGTTGGAGATCTCGTCGGGGCCGGTCCGCGCCGTGATGCTCACCACCCCCGAGATGTCGGTCCCCGCATTGGTGATGAACTGCTTGGCGCCGTCGATGACCCACTCACCCTCGTCGAGCCGCGCCTTGGTGCGGGTATTGCCGGCGTCCGAACCCGCTTCGGGCTCGGTCAGCCCGAAGGCGCCGAGAATCTCTCCCTGGCACAGCCGCGGCAGCCACTCGAGCTTCTGCGCTTCGGATCCGAACAGGTAGATCGGCTGGGTGCCGAGTGAGGTATGCGCGCACAGCGTGATCGCCACGCTCGAGTCCACGCGGGTGAGCTCCTCCACCGCGATCGCGTACTGCAGCGAGGTGCCGCCCGATCCGCCCGCCGCCTCGGGAAACGGGATCCCCATCCATCCGAGCTTGGCCATCTTGGCCACGATCTCGTAGGGGAAGGACTTGGTCCGGTCGAGCTCCCCTGCGGCCGGGGCCACCTCGGCGTCGGCGAAGTCGCGGACGGTCCGCTGCAGCAGCGCCGTGGCGTCATCGAGGTCAAAGAACATGTAGGCAATATACCGAGGGATCATTCGAAGTTCGAACGTTGCTTCACAATTCATCGCGGATGGCTGTCTACACTGCGCTCCGTGGCCGACCGACCGACCCGCCCGGCGCTCCGGGAGCGCTATGACCGCCGCCAACAGGAGATGATCTACGCCGCCGCGCGGGTGTTTGCGCAGCGCGGCTACGACCAGACCACGATGCAGGATCTGGCCGCTTCGATGGGGCTCGCCACCGGCGCCCTCTACCACTACTTCGGCAGCAAGGAGCAGCTGCTGATCAGGATCTGCGATCAGCTCATGGAGCCGCTGCTGGGGCGGGCCCGAGCGCTCATGCGCAGCGAGGAGCCGCCCGAGGACCAGCTGCGGGCGCTGGTGCGGCTCTGGGTGGCCAACGTGATCGAGCATCGCGACCACATGCTGGTGTTCCAGCAGGAGCGTCATGCCATCGAGACCGGGCCGCAATGGCGCGCCGTGCGCGACAGCCGCAAGGCCTTTGAGCGGCTGGTGGCCCGGGCACTCGAGCGCGCCCAGGCGACCGGCCGGACCGGCGTGGACCGGCGCTTGGCACTGGTCGCGTTGCTCGGGATGGTGAACCACACCGCCCAGTGGTATCGCCCGCGCGGCCGGCTGTCGGCCGATGAGATCGCCGACGGCTACGTCGAGCTGCTGGTCGGGGCCGGCGACCCCTAGTACTCGTAGAACCCGCGGCCGGCCTTGCGGCCGTGGTGGCCGGAGACCACCATGCGCTTCAACAGCGGTGGGGGCGCGTACTCGGGCCGCTTGAACTCCTCGTACAGCGAGACGCATACGGCGTACAGGACGTCGAGGCCGATGAAGTCACACAGCGTCAGCGGTCCCATGGGGTGCCCGCAGCCCAGCCGCATTCCCTCGTCGATGTCCTCGCGGTTGGCGAAGCCGTCCTCGAACATCCGCACCGCAGCCATCAGGTACGGCACCAGCAGCATGTTGACGATGAAGCCCGATCGGTCCTTGGTGCGGATCGGCTGCTTGCGGATGTCGGTGGCGAATGACATCGCGCGCCCGACCGTCTCCTCGGAGGTGTCGAGCCCAACCACCACCTCCACCAGCCTCATCACCGGCACGGGGGAGAAGAAGTGCAGACCGAGCACGCGTTCGGGCCGCTGCGTCCAGGCAGCCAGCTCGGCGATCGGAATCGATGACGTGTTTGACGCCAGGAACACCGCCTCGGGCAGCTGCTCGTCCAGCCGCGCGAACAGCTTGCCCTTGACGCGGGGATCCTCCACCACCGCCTCGATCACCGCGTCCACCCCGCCGAGGTCGTCGATGTCGTTGGTGTAGACGATCCGCTCGATCAGACTCTGGCCGTCGACCTCGCTCAGCTTCCCGCGCGAGACGCCTCTGGCCACCGAAGTCTCGAGCTGGGCTCGGGAGCGCTCCAACGGCGCCCGCTCGGGTTCGTGAACGGTCACGCTGATACCGGCGGCAGCCGCCGACTCGGCGATTCCGGAGCCCATGAACCCCGCTCCCACCACTCCGATCCTGGCGAACTCCATCGTGCTCGATTCCTCGCTCTCAGGCCGTCAGCGTCGCGATCACGGCAAGTGCGTTGAGTCGACGTCGAAAGTTAGCCATGGCCGCTGTTTTTCAGTCTCGCATCTTTAGCAGCCGCCGAGGGCTCGCAGACGCTGTCGGTAGACCTGCATGTCGGCGTGGTTGAAGTCGGCGTGGGTCTGTCCGCGCAGGCTCGGCACGTCCTCGTGGTGGTAGGGGCTGGAGAGGCTCTCGTTATGCCCGATCACGTTGCGGGTCTGGATCCCGAAGCGGCAGCGCAGCCATCGCACCAGGTGCAGGCTGGCCGAGATCTGACGGCGATTGCCGAGCACCTGGCCATCGCTGAAGCCGACGTGCTCGATCCCGATCGCGGTCCAGTTCAGTCCGACCGTGTGACGGCACATCGTCCCGAGCGAGACGAACTGGTGGATGGCTCCGTCGGTGCCGATCACGAAATGCGCGCAGGTGGCCGGCAGCTCGTGCAGCTCCGAATCGGGTACGTCGGTCGCGAACGTGTTGTACGTCGCGCCGTAGCCGGCGTCGGTGTAGTGGATCACGATCACGCGGGGGTCGATCAGTCTCCAGGTCGGCTTCATGAAGCTGCCGTAGTGGCGCCCGACGTAGGCGACCATCTCGGCCTTGCGCCGGCGCCCGAACGGAACCGGATCCCACACGATGGGGGGACGGCTGGGTCCCGCCGTCTGGCTGGCCCGTGCCGTGACCTGGCGCGCGGCCGTGCCGCCCGCGGCCGCCGCGGTGAGGGTGATGGCCAGCATCACCGATAGGAGCATGCGCACGGCACAAACCCTGACAGATTCCGAGCCGCCCGCGGCGCGCGTATATCCTGGGCCAGCCATGAAACCGGCCCTGATCGTGACCCACCTCGCGGATCGCCACACCGGCCTGGTGCGTGACACTCTCCAGCGCGCCGGCCTCCAGACCGTGGAATGGAATCCGCTCGACGATGCCCGCGCGCCCCGGCGGCAGGACATCTCGGGGATCGTCTCGCTCGGCGGGCGCGAGAGCGCGACGGCGGTCGACAGCAGCCCGTTCCTGACCGCCGAGGTGGAGCTGCTGCGGGCCGCCCTGGCCTCCGAGCTGCCGATTCTCGGGATGTGCCTAGGCGCCCAGCTGCTGGCGGTGGCTGCGGGCGGAAAGGTCTCGAGGATGGAGGAGATGTACGTCGGCTGGCCCGAGCTGTCGCTGCTCCCCGCCGCGGCCGAGGATCCCGTGTTCGGGGGGCTGCCCGACGGCCTGCCGGTCCTGAAATGGCACGAGGACATGATCGAGGTTCCACCCGGCTCGACGGTGCTGGGCGTCGCCGCGCCGGGAGCGGCGCTGTTCCGGGTCGGCACGGCGGCCTGGGGCAGTCAGATGCACCTCGAGGTAACGCCGCCGATGCTGCTCGACGGCTGGCTGGCCGAGCCCAGAGGCGTCGCCGAGATCGAGGCGGCGGGCTACGACATCGCCGCCTTTCGCGGCGACAGCCGGCGCCGGCTCGAGACCCAGATGGTGGCCACTGAGCCGATCTTCTCGCGCTTCGCCCACCTGCTGTCTACGGAGCCGAGAGCCAAGGCTGGCCCCCCAGCGCGGGGAGATGGGCGCCGAGCAGGTACGCCGTCGCCAGCAGCGCCGTGATCCGGAGGCCGCGGCTGCGCCCGAGTGCCGCGAACGGCAGCAGCCACACCAGGTACCACGGCGCCAGCGAGGCGATCGAGGCCAGCAGCGCCGCGAGCGCCCAGCCCGCTGCGGCCACTGCATCGGCGCCGACCCACGCGCGTACCAGCATCGCCACCGCCACCACGCCGGCCGCCCCGGTGCAGGCTGTCCGCAGGGTGGTGGTGATGTGCGTCCCCAGAGCGCGGGCCAGCAGGTCCGGGCCGCTGCCGGCGATGTCAAACCGGGCGTCGGTGGTGATCCGCTGCACCTGCCCGAACAGATGCGTCCCGAACAGTGCCACCGCCGCAACCCCCACCGCCGCCACTGCCAAGCCGGCCACCCCGGCGGCACGGCCGCGCCGGTGCGCCAGCAGCAACACGAACGGGAGCGCGAGTCCAACCGTCACCTTGACCGCGGCGGCGGCGACGGCCATCGCCGCACCGCCGCCCGGCCGCTCGGAGCGTGTCACCGCGAGGGCCAGCGCACCCGTCATCAGCGCGACAGCGATCAGGTCGTTGTGGGCGCCGCTGACGGCGTAGAACAGCAACACCGGGTTGAGCCCGACGAAGATCGCCGCCCGCGCCGGGTCTAGCCCCCGCCGCGGTGCCAGCCGGGCCACCAGCCACGCGATCGTGACCGCGGCCAGCCCCGCCAGCGCCTTGTAGACCCACAGCGCGCCGGCTGGGCTGAGCAGACCCAGCGGTGCGCTCAACACGGTGAACAGCGGCCCGTAGGGACTTGGTTGGTGCGTCCAGTACACGAACGGCAGGACGGCGTCGTGACCCAGAACGGCCGGCGCCGACAGGTACGGGTTCAGCCCACGGACCAGCTCGCGGGCGTAGGCGATGTAGCCGAAGACATCGCTGGAGACGATCGTCGGACCGAGCGTGAACGCCAGGTTCGCCAGCACCACCGCGGCGAGCGCGATCCGCAGCGGGATCGACGGCGCACACCACAGCGCGATCGCGTACGCCGCCCCGAGCACCAGCAGCCCGGCGCTGAGCGCTTCCGGCGACAGTGGCCAGACCCCGTGCAGCACCCCCAGGACCCAGGCCGGAGCGGTGTGGGAGGGGAGCTGGATCCACGTCGGACCGTCGGCGGCACCGGCCGCGATCCACGCCGCGGCCGCCACGGACACGATCAGCGCGCCGGGACCGACGAGCCTGAGGGGGTCGGCCCGCGTCGTCGCTGCGCGCCAGCGTGGCGCCGCCGCGGCCGATGCGCTCATCGGGGCACTAGAGCAGCGCGCTCATGTCGCGCATCGCGCGGACGCTGCCGCGAGCGCTGCCGCTCACCTTCGAGCGTCCGCTCTGGCGCGGCCGATAGCCAACGCGAACCTCGTGTAGCCGCCACCCGGCCGCATTCGCCTTGAGAACCATCTCCAGCGGCCAGCCGAAGCGCCGATCCTGCAGGTCGAGCTCGAGCAGAGCCTCGCGGCGCGCGGCCCGCATGGGGCCGAGGTCGTGCAGCGCCATCCCGTGGCGACGGCGCAGCTCGAAGGCCAGGGCGCGGTTGGCGAGCCGGGCGTGCCACGGCCACGCTCCGTGGCCGGCCACCCGCGCCCCCAGGCACAGGTCAGCCGTTCCGGCGCTCACCGGTGCCACCACGCCGGGAAGCTCGCCGGGATCGAGCGATCCGTCGCAGTCCATGAAGCAGACCAGCTCGGCGTGGGCGGCCCGCAGGCCGGCGAAGCAGGCCGCTCCGAACCCGCGCTGAGGTTCCTCCACCACCCTGGCGCCGTGGGCGCGCGCCACCGCGGCTGAGCCGTCGGTGGAGCCGTTGTCGACGATCAGCGCCGAGAAACCGGGCGGCATCGCGGCCAGCACCGCCGGGATCGCGGCAGCTTCGTCGAGCACCGGCAGGATGACCTCGATCACTGTGCCGCAGGCTACGAAACCAAACATTACGCCCAGCGAAACAAGCCCTGCCGGTCGGTCTCAGGGGCGTCGTGGTGGCGTAGCTTGAGCCGGGATGATCCTCGTAACCGGCGGTGCCGGCTTCATCGGCTCGCACATCGTCGACGCCCTCGTGCAGGACGGTCACCGGGTCCGGGTGCTCGACTCGCTCCTCCCGGCGGCGCACCAGCACCGTCCGCAGTACCTCAATGGCGGCGCGGAGTATCGGCAAGCCGACGTGACCGACGGGCCGGCGGTGGCGGCTGCCCTGACCGGCGTCGACGCCGTGTGCCATCAGGCCGCCATGGTGGGGCTCGGTCAGGACCTGCGTGACATCGCCGATTACGCGCATCACAACGATCTCGGCACGGCGGTGCTCCTGCGCGAGCTCGCTGTCGCGTCGTTCACCGGGCGCGTGGTGCTGGCCAGCAGCATGGTCGTCTACGGCGAGGGGCGCTACCGGTGCCGCCGCCACGGTGTGGTGGGGCCGGGACCGCGGACGGTCGCGGACCTCCAGGCCGGTCGGTTCGCCCCCCGCTGCCCGCAGTGCGCGTCGGAGCTGGCCCCGGAGGCGGTGGAGGAGTCATCGCCGCTGGATCCGCGGAGCGTCTACGCCGCCACCAAGGTCCACCAGGAGCACCTCTGCTTCGCGTTCGCCCGTGAGACCGGAGTGCCGGTGACCGCGCTTCGCTACCACAACGTCTACGGGCCGCGGATGCCGCGCGACACCCCGTACGCCGGTGTCGCGGCGATCTTCGCCAGCGCGTTGGCCGCCGGCCGGGCGCCGCGGGTGTTCGAGGACGGTGGGCAACTGCGGGACTTCGTGCATGTCCGGGATGTCGCCCGCGCCAACGTCCTGGCGCTGACCGCGTCCCAGCCGCTGACCGGAGCGCTGAACGTGGCCAGCGGGAGCCCGCGCACGGTGGGCCAGATGGCCGCCGCGCTGGCCCGGGCCAGCGGGCCGGCGGCGCCCGCGCCGGTCACCACCGGCGAGTTCCGCCGCGGCGACGTCCGCCACGTGTTCGCGTCCGCCCGGCGAGCGCGCCAGGTGCTCGGATTCTCGGCGCGGGAGGAGTTCGAGGCCGGAATGGCCGAGTTTGCGCGCTCGCCCCTACGATGACGCCGTTCGGACTGCGCCTGAGCTAGCCGGCGCGACGGCGCCGCCGGGCCTGCCGCGGACGGCGCGGATGGCGCGGCCGGCGTTGAGGGGATGGCTCGAGGTGGCGCTCGTCGCCACGCTGGCGACGGTCGCTGGCCGCCGCCGAGCTGGGGCTGTGGCGCGCGGACCTGTCGCTGCCGCTGCGTTACGCCCCGGTCGACGACACGAAGTTCTATCTGATGCTCGTCAAGGGCATCGTCGAGCACGGGTCCTATCTGTCCAACTCCAGTCTGGGCTGGCCATTCGGCCAGCACCTGGCCGACTACCCACAGGGGGCCGACAACCTCAACCTGCTGATCATCCGCGCCATCGCGCTGTTCTCCTCCAACCCGGCGCTGGTGGTGAATGTCTTCTTCCTGCTGACCTTCGCGCTGGCGGCCGGCAGCGCGCACCTGGTGCTGCGCAGCCAGGGGGTCTCGCCGGCGCCGGCGGCGGTCGCCGCGGTGCTGTTCTCGCTGTTGACCTACCACTTCTTCCGCGGCGAGTCGCACCTGTTGCTGTCGGCCTACTACGCGGTGCCGCTGGCCGCGTATCTGTTCCTCGCGGTGCTGGCGGAGCGCCCCCTGTTCGCCCGGCGGGCCGTGGCCACCCCGCGCGCCGTCGCCTGGACGTCCCGGCGCACCCTCACCACGGTCGCGCTGTGCGTGGTGATCGGGTCCGACAACCTGTACTACGCCGCGTTCGCGGTGGTGCTCCTGACCGCCGCGCTGGTCCTTTCGCTGGTGCAGCGTCGCGGGCAGGCCGCGCTGGGGGCCGTGGTGGCGCTCGGGCTGATCGCGCTGACCCTCGCCGCGAACCTGACGCCCACGCTGGTGTACCAGGCACAGCATGGTGCCAACCCCATGCTCGAGCGTTCGGCCGCGAGCAATGAGGCATCCAACGAGGGGCTGAGCCTGCGGCTGACCAACCTGCTGCTACCGGCCCCGAACGGCAGGATCGCCCCGCTGGCGCACCTGGCGGCCCGATACGACAGCGCGATCTCGCCGGGCTACTGCGAGGGGTGCTACGCCAGCCTCGGCACGGTCGGGTCGATCGGCTTTATCTGGTTGGGGCTGTGCGCCCTGGGGACCCTGGTCGGCGCGGGCGCGGACGCGGGTGCGCCGGACGCCGGCGCCTGGTATGGCTCGCGGCGGCGGTTTCGCCACGCCGCCGCTGGGCGCCGGGATCGCCTTCGCGGTCGGAACGGTGGGCGGCGTCTCGAGCCTGATCGAGTTCTACGTCACGCCGGACATCCGCGCCTGGAACCGAATCTCCCTGTTGATCGCGTTCTTCTCCCTGTTCGCCGCGGCGTTGCTGCTGGACTCCGTCGGCCGCCGGCTGCGCCATCGGCCTCGCGGGCGAGCTTGGGCGGCGGGGCTGCTGGGCGCGGTGCTCGCGTTTGGCGTGTTTGACCAGAGCAGTAGCTCGAGCGCCCCGGACTACGCCGCCGGCTACCGCCGGTACCGCAGTGATGCCGCGTTCGTCGCCGAGATCCAGGCGCGCCTGCCTCGCGGCGCGGCCGTCTTTGAGCTTCCCTATGTGCCGTTCCCGGAGGGTTACCCCGACACGCCATGCTGCGGAGCGGTCGCTACCTACGCCACCAAGTACGAGCCGCTGCGGGGTTACCTGCACTCCACGACGCTGCGCTGGAGCTACGGCGGGGTCAAGGGGCGGGCGGCGGACTGGCCGGCCTCCCTGGCCGGGCAACCGCTCTCGTTCGTGGTGCCGGCGGTGGCCGCGGCCGGGTTCGACGGCCTGTGGGTCGACCCCGCGGGCTTCCAACCCGGCGTCGCCGGCCGGGTGCGGTTCGCCCTGACATCGCTCCTGGGCCAGGCCCCACTCCAGAGTCCCGCCCGCGACCTGTGGTTCTTTGACCTGCGGACCTACACCCAGCGGCTGCGGGGTTCCCTCTCGCGCTCCCGTCTGGATCGGCTGCGCGAGCACACGCTCTATCCGCTGCGTGCCGTCTGCGCCCGCGGCGGGGTGACGGTGCTCGACCCCTCACGCTACGCGCGGCCGGCCACGCTGAGGGTGGTCAGGGCGGACGGAGCGCTGACCCGCCGGGCCACGCTGAGGCCCGGCGCCCAACTTCGTCGCTGTCCCGGGTGCAACGACGGCGCGCGGACGGATTCTCTACACCGCCGTGAGCGACGACGCCTCGGCGGCCGGGCTCGGGCTCCACGCCGGCCCGGCGGGACGCGTGGTGGCCGGCCTCACCGGTCCGGGCTGTCCGGCCTGACGGGCTCGTCCGCCGGTGGCACCCCGGCCGCCCCCGCCGCCCCCGCCGCCCCCGCTGCGTGCGCCGCCTCCCGCGCCGCCCGCGCCTGGCGTGCCAGCCGCGCCGCGCGGGCCTCGCGCCGGCGCTCGCGGGCCAGGCCGACCGCGTACACCAACCCCGACCCCGCGAACAGCACCCCGCAGGTGAGCAGGAAGCGCGACAGATAGACATCCTGGGTCAGTCCGCTGGCGGTGTGGAAGGTCTGGTTGCCGAGTCGCAGGATCTCAGGGAAGAACACCAGCGCCAGCAGGCCGCTGAGCAGCGCCGGAACCCGGACGTACACCCATCCCGGGACGCGGGCGGGTGGCGGTCCCGCGGCGCGCCGGCGAGCCCCGAACGCGATGCGGTCAAGCGCCGAATACAGCGGCACCAGCACAAGGTCGTGACCCACGATCGCGCCGACGAACCAGATCAGGATCCGCTCGGTGATGGAACCCTGGTTGTGAAACCACCCCGCCACCGCCGCGCCGGCGATCAGCAGGCTGGCGGTCAGCGCCAGCAGATGCAGCGGGCCGGCTCCGTAAAGGCGGCGAAAGCGCGCGCTCACTCACACCGCCTGGAAGGTCATCTGCGCGGGCCCACTTGGTGCAGTGCACCCCGGGGATCGCGGGGCCGATGACGCGAGCCGGGTAGCCGTGGTCCAGCGACAGGTCCGCGCCGTTGACCTTCAGCGCCAGCAGCGTTCGCTCGTCGCCGGTCTGCTCGGCGGCCAGCGTGGCGCCGTCGAACACGCCGTTGACGGCGATCGAGCGGGTGTCAACCGTGAATCTCCCATGCACGCCGGCCAGCGCGGCCAGGTCGCTGATCCGCACACCGCTCCAGTGCTGGGTCGTGGTCCAGCCCTCCACGCAGGCGATCGGCAGCTCGTAGGCGCGCTGAGGCATCGACAGCAGCTGCGCGCGTGACAGCGACACCGTGCGCTCACCCGCGGTCAGCCTCAGTCGCCACGCCGGCACCGACCTTGGCCGGGGTGATCTGCGCCGCCGCCGCCGTGCGGTTGACCGGGAAGCCCTGCGGACCGCTCCCGGTTTGGCCGCGCGGCGCCAGGAACGCCAGGCTGCGCAGCGGGCCGCCGATCGACTGGCCCGCGCCCTGGATGAGCAGGAACAGCGATCCCGCCCCGACCGTGCCGAGCAGGGCCCTCCGGGACATGCTGGCGGGGGCCGGCGCGACCGGGATCAGCTCACTCGGTACCGGGCCGGCGGGCTCGGGCAGGGTATCCGCGAGGCGTTCGCGCAGCGGGGCGAGACCATGGCGCGCCGACAGGGAACGGCGCATGGTTCCGAACTTGAGCGCGGCGTGGAACACGAACGCGCCCGTGAACACCCAGGCGCCGTAGTAGTGGGCGGGCGTGAAGAAGAATCCGAACAGATACGCGTACTCGATGTTGAGGATCCCGGTCGCGAACTCAAACAGTGCTCCCCCCACCAGCAGCGCCAGCGACAGCCGTTCCAGTGCGTGGGCGGGACTGCGCACCGGGGGCCACTCGAACAGCTTCGGGATCACCGACCACAGCTTCGCCAGCAGGATCGGGAACACCGCCAGCCCGATCGTCACGTGCAGACCCTGGGTCAGTCCGTACAGCCAGCTGGGGTGGGTGGGAAACGAGAACAGGTAGAAGTCCAGCGGTCCCAGCGGCCGGCCGGTGGCATTGCCGCCAAGCCGCGGGTAGTACGCGGCGTTGGACAGAAAGCCGGTCACCGCGACGATCGGGATCCCGATCAGCAGCGCCAGCCCGAGCATTGAGGTCAGCCACGGACCGCGCAGGGGGCTGCGCCAGAACGTCGCCGCGAACGGCCCCGGGGGAGCGCTGCGCCGAAACGGCTTCCGGGGCCGGGGCTGCGCCGGCGACCCTTCGGGATCGATCGTGGGGAGCGCCACGCGAGTCACACTGACACACGACGACCGCGCCATAGCCTCGGTCCGGCCTGTCGTTAAGGCACTGTTCACCGCGTCGTGTCAGCCGTGGCGAGCTTTCGTTTTTCGTAATCGGAAATCGGGTCGCCAGCCTCTAGCTTGGAGCCGGTGAGACCGATCGCACTGCTGGTGATGGCCAAGGACCCGCTGCCCGGGTCGGCCAAGACGCGGCTCACCCCGCCGTGCACCCCGGTCCAGGCGGCGCGGCTGGCGGAGGCCGCCCTCCGGGACACCCTGGAGATCGTCTCGCGTACGCCCGCCCACCGCCGCATCCTGATCCTCGACGGCGCGCCCGACCGCTGGCGCCGGGACGGATTCGAGCTGATGGCCCAGCGCGGCGGCGACCTCGGTGAGCGGCTGACGGCCGCGTTCACCGATGTGCGCGGCCCAGCGCTGCTGATCGGCATGGACACACCCCAGCTCACACCGCAACTGCTGCTCGAGGGGATGCGGGCGCTGTCGCGCCCCGGCATCGACGCCGTTCTCGGCCAGGCCCTCGACGGCGGCTATTGGAGCATCGGCCTCAAGCACAGCCCGGCGCTCGTCTTCGACGGCGTGCCCATGAGCACCGGCCGGACCTGGCGCGTCCAGCGCCAGCGCATGCAGGAGCTCGGCTGGCGGGTCCACGCGCAGCCCGCCATGCGCGACGTCGACACCATCGCCGATGCGCGCATCGTCGCTCGCCAGGCTCCCCGATCGCGCTTCGCCACCGAGCTGGCGGCGCTGGCGGCGTGATCTCGCCGCTGCGACTGTACGCCGCGGGCCTGCGCGGCGAGCCCTTCGCCGGCGCGCGGGTCCGGCTGGCCGACGGCACCCTGACCGAGCTGCCGTTACAGCGCTACCTCGGCCCGCCCGACGAGACCGACGAGCAGCTCCTGAGCGATCTGGGCGGCCCCGTCCTGGACGTCGGCTGCGGGCCCGGCCGCCATTTGCATGCGCTCGCCGCCCGTGGCGTGTTCGCCCTGGGGGTCGATCTCTCGCCGGTCGCGGTGGAGCTCGCCCGCGGGCGCGGGGTGCGGGCGATCACCGGTTCGATCTTCGGCGAGCTGCCCGGCAGTGGCACCTGGCGCAGCGCGCTGCTGCTCGACGGCAACATCGGCATCGGCGGCGCCCCCACCCGCTTGCTGGCGCGGATCGGCGCCTTGCTGAGCGCAGGCGGCGAGCTGCTGGTGGAGCTCGAGTCGCCGCAGACCGCGACGGTCTGCGTCCGCGCCCGGATCGAAACCGCCGACTCGGTCAGCAGCTGGTTTCCGTGGGCCCGGGTGTCGGTCGCCGACATCGCCGGCATCGCGGCGGCCGTGGGCTTCACCACCGCCGGCACATGGGCCGTGCAGGACCGCTGGTTTGCTCGGCTGGTGCGCACTCCGGGCCGGCTGTGAGCGGGATCGAGGCGGGACGGCCGGGCTGCGCTGGCGGCGTTCCCGGCTCGCTACTTTGAAGTCGTGCCCGTCCTGCGAGCTGAGCGGCTGACCAAGGCGGTCGGTAGCGGGCGCGCCCGCCGCGCAGGTGCTGGAGGGAGTCAGCCTCTCGATCGAGCGGGACGAGGTCGTCGCCGTGCTCGGTCGCTCCGGGCAGCGGCAAATCGACGCTGCTGCACCTGCTGGGAGGACTCGATCAACCTGACCAGGGTGAGATCACCCTCGCCGGGGAGCGGCTCACCGGTCGCAGCCCCCGGGCTCTGGCCCGGCTGAGGCTGCGCCACGTCGGCTTCGTGTTCCAGCAGTTCCAGCTGATCGAGGAGTGCAGCGGCGCGGAGAACGTCCTGCTGCCCACGCGCCTGCCCGGGGCCCCGCGGGGCGGAGCGCGCCGTGCCGCCGAGCTGATCGAGGAGCTCGGCCTGAGCGACGTGGCCGGGCACCTCCCGCATGAGCTCTCAGGAGGGGAGCAGCAGCGGTTCGCACTCGCCCGGGCACTGGTCAACGAGCCCGAGCTGGTCCTGGCCGACGAGCCCACCGGCAGTCTCGACGGCGAGAACGGCGCCGCCGTCCTGGAGCTCCTGCGGAGTCTGCGCGGTCGTGCGGTGGTGATCGTCACCCACGAGCCGGATGCCGCCGCGATCGCCGATCGCGTCCTGTCGTTGCGCGAAGGTCGCCTGCTCGCACCGGCGGTGCCGGGCGGCATGTCGACGTGACGCGCCGGGCCGGAACGTTGTCGTGAGCCGCTGGGCCGGCACCTTCGCCGAGGCGCGGCGGGGGCTGCGGGTCCGGCGACGCCGCGCCGTGCTCAGCGGGGTGGGAATCGCCCTCGCTGCCGCCATGCTGTCCGCCGCGATCGTCGTCGCCGACGGCCTCGGGCTGGGTTTCGAGCGCGCCGCCAGCGCGGCCGGGCTGCCCGACATCATCGTCCGCTTCAACAACCAGTCACAGGTACGCGTCGCCGCCCGGATCCGCTCGCTCCCCGACATCGCCGGCTATGCGACGCGTTTTGAGCTGACCGCGGTCGGAGTCGCCGCCGGCGAGCACCGGCGCCATGATGCGGTCGCCGAGGTGGTCGGGCCTGGGCGACGTCGCGGCTATGCGGTGGTGGCGGGACGCGATCTTCGCCCCACGGGCTCCGAGGTGGTGGTGGAGCAGGCCTTCGCCCAGGCCTGGGGCCTGCGGGTCGGAGGCACGCTGGACGTGAGGGGATTGGGACCCGAGCGGGTGGTCGGCCTGGTGCAGGCGCCCGACAACGTCGGCTTTCCCTTGGCGCGCCCCCGCTTCTACCTGTCCCGCACCGCGATCGACGCCCGCTTCGGCGCCGAACGCGACCCACAGGTCAACCTCGCCGAGGTCTGGCTGCGCGATCCCCGTTATCTCGACGAGGTGCTCGTCCAGGCGCGGGCCAGCAGCTTCGGGCTGCGCGACATCCGCTTCGTCACCCGGTCCGGGTTGCGGGTGCTGCTTGACCAGGCGGCGGGGATCGTGATCGACCTGCTGGTGGCGCTGTCGGTGATCGCGCTGGTCACCGCCGGAGTGATGCTGGCCGCGTCCGCCCGCGCGGAGATCCAGCGTCGGCTGGCCTCGATCGGCGTCCAGCGGGCCGTCGGCGCCACCGGCGGCCACGTCGCGCTGACGCTCGCTCTGGAGGCGATGCTGGTCGCCGCGCCCGCCGCGGCGATCGGAAGCGTCATCGGCACGGTCGCGATCTACGGAGCCGCCGGACGGCTGTTGTCGCTGCTCAACGAGCCTGCGCCGGGACGCGCGCTGGCCCTGCCGCTGCTGGCGGGCTGGCTGGCCAGCACCGCGCTCCCGGTCCTCGGCGCCGCCTGGCCGGCCTGGCGGGCGGCGCGGCGACCGGTGGTGGGCTTGCTGCGCGGCGCCGACCTCACCGGCGGCCCGCGCGGGCGTCGCGGGCTCTCTGGCCGCGGCGGCGGCCACGGTGGACTGGTGGCGCTCGGCGCGAGGCTGGTCGGCGCTCGCCGGGCGCGATTGGTCGCGACCGTGATCACGCTCGGTCTCTCCATCGGCTTCGTGCTGCTGCTGCTCTCGCTGGCCTCGGCCCTGAAGGCGCTCGAGACCGACCCTGGCGCGCTGGGGCGGCGCTACCAGCTGACCGCGAACCTACCGCCGCAGGCCGTGGGGGAGGTGCGCCGGATTCCCGGCGTCCAAGCCGCCGCCCCGCGCTACAACGTGCAGGCCGCCGACTCGTTCTCGCTCGGGGAGACGATCGACACGATCGCCTATCCCGGCGATCACACCGGGTTCGAGTCGCCGCCCCTGATCAGCGGGCGGCGGCTGCGCGGTCCCGGCGAAGCCGAGGTGGGCGAGGGACTCGCCCAGGCCCTGGGCCTGGCGCCGGGGCAGCTCGTGGCGCTCGCGCTGTCCTCGGGGCGCGAGCTGCGGTTGCGCGTAGCGGGGGTGGTCAGCTCGCTCGACGCCGACGGTCGCGTCGCCTACATCCCCGCCTCGGCACTACTCGCGGCCGATCCTGGTGCACCGTCGCAGATCGTGATCCGCCTCACTGCTGGCGCCGATCCCGCGCGGGTCACCGCCGCGCTGACCGCGCTGGGAGCCAGGCCCGCTGCGGCCAGTGGCGCCACGGCGCGGGGAGCGCCGCTGGTCGCGGTGCTGCGCACGATCCTGCGCGCGGTGGCGATCGTCGACGGGCTGGTGTGTCTGTACGCGCTGATCCAGGCCTGCACGCTGACGGTGCAGGAGCGCCGGCGGACGGTCGCCGTGCTGAGAGCGTGCGGGGCGGGGTCAGGCGCCGTCCGGCGGCTGCTGGCGGGGGCCGCCCTGGCGCTGGTGGTTCCGGCCGCCGTGGTCGGCGTGTTGCTCGAGCGACTCGTGTTCGGCCCCGCGCTGTCCCAGCTCGCGGCGAGCTATGCCACGCTGGCGCTCGGCGCCGGCGCCACCGAGGTAGGGGCCACCCTGGCCGGTCTGGGGGTGTCCTGCGCCGTGGCGGTCATGTGGGTTGCCCGCCAGGCCGGCCGCGAATCCGTGATCGCGGGCCTGGCGTCATGACGAGCGTGGCCTGATGAGCCCGTCACCGCGCCGTCTCACCCGCCGCCGGGCTTTGGCGGAAGCCCTTTCAGGCGCCGGCGCAGTCGCCGGCGCGCTCACGCTCGCGGGGTGCGGCGGGACCTCGGCGTCGCCCGCCCGCTCCGGGTCGACGCTTCACTCCACCTGGATCGACCCGGTCGGCGACGGCCAGCTGCGGGTCGGTCCCGGCGAGCCGCTGGGCCACCGGCTCGAGCTCGGCCCCCGCGTCCCCATGGCCGCCACCCTCGGCACGCTGGCCCACATCACCGACGCGCACGTGATGGACGCCTCCTCGCCGGCGCGGGTCAGCTTCCTGGCCCGGCTGGGCCCGCCGTTTCAGTCGACCTTCCGACCCCAGGAGGCACTCACGGTCCAGGTCCTCGCGGGCACCGCGGCCGCCGTTCGTGCACTGGGCCCGGAGCTGGTGATCCAGGGTGGAGACCTGATCGACAACGACCAGAGCAATGAGCTCGAGCACGCGCTCGCCGTCCTGCACGGAGGCCGAGTCGCTCCGGGGAGCGGACCCCACGGCTACTACGGAGTGCAGTCGACGGTGAATACCGACCCCTTCTACTACCGCCCCGACATCGACTCCCCGCGGCACCCCGGGCTGCTGCCCGGCGCCGTGCGGAAGTTCGTCAGCGCCGGCCTCGGCGCTCCCGCCTACCCGGTCCTGGGCGACCACGATGCACTGGTGGCGGGCGAGATCGTCCCCACCGATCTCACTCGATCGCTCTCGGTGGGCGATCGCGCGCTATGGCACCTGCCGAGCGGGCTCACGCTGCCCCCCGGGGTCCAGACCGGAGCGCTGGCTTCACCCGACGGGCCGCCGGCCGCTGGGATCGTCGATCAGTTCCTGCGGCAGGCGCTCGAAGGGGACACGGTCACCGTCCCCGCGGATTCGCGGCGGCGCGAGCTCTCGTTCGCCGAGGTGGTGTCGCGCCTGCGCCTGGCTGGCGCCGCTACCAACGGCGCCACTGGCACCGGCGACCGCCTCGACTACACGGTCGACGTGGGAGCCGACCTGCGGCTGATCGTGCTCGACCTGGTGCGGCGTGGCGGCGGATCGGGCGGCATCGTCGCCGCCGATCAGCCGGACTGGCTCGCGGCTGAGCTGGCGCGCGCGGGCAGACGGTGGGTGATCGTCATCACGCACCAGCCGCTGTCGGACTCCCAGGGCGCGACCGCGCTGGTGGCCCGGCTTGACCGCTCGCCGCGAGTGATCGCGGTGCTGTCGGGCCACATCCACCGCAACGAGATCCGCCCCCGGCGGACGCCGGCCGGTGGCTACTGGCTCATCACCACCGCCTCCTTGATCGACTACCCCCAGCAGTCGCGGGCGCTGCGCGTGGTGGCCACGGCCGGAGGCGGAGTGGCGATCCAGACCTGGATGCTCGACCATGTATTCCCGGGCCGGCTGGGCACCGTCGCCCGGGAGCTCTCCTATATCGATGCGCAGGGCGGACGTCCGAAGCAGTTCGCCGGGGACCGGCTTGACCGCAACGTGGTCCTCTACCGACGCGCCGCTCAGTAGTCGTCGGGCTGCGCGTCCTCGAAGGTCAGCCGCGGGCCGGTCTGGCTTCCCTCCACCATGAACGTCGCGGTCGCGCGGTTCAGAGCGAACCGCAGCGTCTCACCCTCCTCGGTCACCACCTCGAGCGCGCGGGCGGCATGGTCTACCCGCCTGACCATCCCGCGTACGGTCGTGCCGAGGAAGTTGACGCGGACCGACCCGCCGACGTGGGGCATCGCGCGCAGGCTCATGTCTGAGTGATAGCACCCCGAAAGCTGACCACCGGGCGCGAGGGCCCGGTGGCCGCTGTCCCTCGTGCGCTGAGACCCGAGCGCCGAGTGTTTGGGCTCAGACTCCGAGCTCCTCCGAAGCCATCCGGACGCCCTGCAGGCGGTTGGAGATCTTCTGCATCGCCACGTCACGCGCGAAGTCGGGCGAACCGTGTTTGGGCTTGACGTCGCGGCTGAACGGCGAGAAACCGCAGTCGTCGGTGGCACCGAGGCGCTCCAGCGGGATGTGCTTGGCCGCCAGGAGCAGCTCGCTCTTGACGTGTTCGGCCGTCTCGACATCCGGCGTCAGCGGATTGATGACGCCCATGAAGCAGACCTGCGCGACACCGTTGGCGTCCTCACGGCTGTACTTGCCGCACATCTCATAGATCGACTCGCGGTCGTCCTCCGAGGCGCACTGAATCAGGAAGTAGCCGGCGTTCATGTCGAACATGTGCTCCAGCAGCATTTCGTAGGGGACTTCCTTGGAATGCACCGAGTCGCAGTCGCCACCCGGACAGGTGTGGATGCCGATGTTCCTGCGCTCCTCGGCCGAGAACCGGTCGAACAGGCGATTGTTGAGGTCGATGAACTCCTGCAGCATGTTCTTGCCGGTCCACGGGTTGCGGGAGTCGTTCTTGTTGGCCAGCCGGCCCTCGGTGAAGTCCACCGAGACGCGGACCGCGCCGGCGTCGAAGCACTGGCGGATGTCCTTCTCGGCCTCGTTGACGCAGTCGTCGAGGAACTGGTCGCGCGAGTAGCCCTCGATCTCACCGTCGAGCGGGTACAGCAGCATCATCATCGAGGGCGAGATCACCGCCTGCTTGACCGGATGCGTGGCGATCTTCTTGTTCTTGGCCACGTACTCCGAGGCATAGGTCTTGTAGCGGAACGGGCCCTTGGTGATTCGCGGCAGCTGACGATGATGGCCGTCGTCGAAGATGGCAAAGAACTGCCCGTCGCCGGCCAGCCCGTCGGCCAGCCCGGTTCCGGCCAGGGTGTCGGTCAGGTTGTAGGTGGCAAAGCTCGATTCGCGCTGCTCACCGTCGGTCACGATGGGCTCGCCGGTGGCCTCGAGGCGCTTGATCGAGTCCTCGGCCGCCTCGTCCTGCGCGGCCTGAAGTTGCCCGAAGTCGATCTTGCCTTCGTCGTAGTCGGCGTAGGCCTCCTGCAGCTTCATGGGGCGCGGTAGGGACCCCACCAGCTCGGTAGGAATAGGCATGATCTGTCCTCTCCTCGTGAGAAGTATTTTGGAACGCTCGTCCTCTCTGGCCGCGCTCCGAGTACGCCGCGGACAGCATCAGACTGACCGATCTCCCTCCGATCCAACATACTACTTGGCTCGTTCCGAAGTCAAGGAGCCTGTCCCGGCCGGGCATCGGGACGGCGTATTCGCGCCCGGTGCTGCATCCTTGAGCACCCAAACGAGCTTGTCCTGAGAAAGCGAGGCCCTGCGATGGGCAGACCCAGAGAATATTTGTTCACCTCGGAGTCGGTCACCGAGGGACACCCCGACAAGGTCGCCGACCAGATCTCCGACGGCGTCCTCGACGCCGTGATGCGGGAGGACCCGCGGGGCCGCGTCGCGTGCGAGACCCTCGTCAACACCGGCCTGGTGGTGGTCTCGGGCGAGATCTCCACTTCCGCCAGCTTCGATGTCCAGGAGATCGCCCGCGAGACGATCCGGGAGATCGGCTACGTCGACGCCGATCTCGGCTTCAGCGCCGACTCCTGTGCCGTGCTCAACGCCGTCGACAAGCAGTCCGCCGACATCGCCCAGGGCGTCGACGAGGCCTACGAGTCGCGCCAGGACAGCGCCGGCGGCGACGAGCTCGATCTCGCCGGGGCCGGCGATCAGGGGATGATGTTCGGCTACGCCACCCGCGAGACGCCCGAGCTGATGCCGCTTCCGATCGCGCTCGCGCACCGCTTGGCCCGCCGCCTGGCCGAGGTTCGCAAGGACGGGACGCTGCCCCACCTGCGCCCCGACGGCAAGACCCAGGTGTCGGTGCGCTACCGCGATGGGCGCCCGGTCGCGGTCGAGAAGCTGCTGATCTCGACCCAGCACCAGGACGGCAGCGATGCCGCCCTCGCCGACGAGCTCTGGGAGCACGTGGTGGCCCCGGCCCTGCCCGAGGACATGTACGACGAGCGCGAGCTGCGCGTGGCCTTCCTGGTCAACCCGACCGGTCGCTTTGTGATCGGCGGCCCGGTCGGTGACTGCGGCCTGACCGGACGCAAGATCATCGTCGATACCTACGGTGGTATGGCCCGTCATGGCGGCGGCGCCTTCTCCGGCAAGGATCCATCCAAGGTCGACCGCTCGGCCGCGTATGCCGCGCGGTGGGTCGCCAAGAACGTTGTCGCGGCCGGCCTGGCCTTCCGCTGCGAGGTTCAGGTCGCCTACGCGATCGGCGTCGCGCGGCCGGTCTCGGTGATGGTCGAGACGTTCGGCACCGAGGCCGAGGGAGTCACGCCCGAACAGCTCGAGGCGCTCGTCGACGAGCACTTCGACCTGCGCCCGGCAGCCTTCCGCCAGCAGCTCGACCTCCATCGTCCCATCTATCAGCAGACCGCCGCCTACGGCCACTTCGGTCGTGATGGCGCGGACTTCACGTGGGAGCGCACGGACCTGGCCGAGGCCCTGCGCGACGCCGCCGGACTCGCCGAGCAGGTGGTGGCATGAGCATCACGGTCGTGGGGTCGATCGCGTTTGACGCGGTCCAGACGCCGTTCGGCGAGCGCGAGCGCATGTTGGGCGGCGCCGCCACCCACTTCGCCCTCGCCGCTTCACTGTTTGACCAGGTCCGCATCGTCGGCCCGGTCGGCGATGACTTCGGCGACGACGAGCTGGCGGTGCTGGCCACCCGCGGTTCCTCGATTGACGACGTGGAGCGGGTGGCGGGAGGCAAGACCTTCTTCTGGAAGGGCCGCTACGGATGGGACCTCAACACCCGGGAGACGCTCGACACGCAGCTGAACGTGTTCGAGCACTTCCAGCCCAAGCTGTCAGACGCCTCGCGCGCCTCGGAGGTGCTGTTCCTGGCCAACATCCAGCCGGGCCTGCAGCTCGAGGTGCGTGAGCAGTGCGCCGATGCCCGCTTCGTCGCCCTGGACTCCATGAACCTTTGGATCGACATCGCCCGCGACCAGCTGGTCGAGGTCATCTCGCGGGTCGACTGCCTGATCCTCAACGACGGGGAGCTGCGTCAGCTGACCTCGCAGCCCAACCTGATCTCCGCCGCGCGTGAGCTGTTGAATTGGGGGCCGCCCGGCCCGTCGATGATCGTGGCCAAACAGGGCGAATACGGGTCGGCCCTGATCACCGAGGACGAGTTCTTCTCCCTCCCGGCCTACCCGCTGGAGAAGGTGGTCGACCCGACCGGCGCCGGGGATACGTTCGCCGGTGGGTTCGTCGGATACATCGCCCGTCAGCTCGACCAGTCGCTCTCCAGCGATGTGCTGCGCAACGCGATGGCCTACGGGACCGCGCTGGCTTCGTTCAACGTCGAGCACTTCGGCACCGAGGGGGTCCGCGATCTGAGCCCCGAGGCCGTCCGCCGGCGCGTGGAGGACCTGTGGCGCTTTGCCAACTTCGACCACGTGGTCGTGGAGCTGGTCCATTAGGCCGCCGGGGCCGGCATCGCTGCACCGTCGCGCGCAGATCGAGATCCGGCGCGTGTGCGGTTCCGACGCGGACTCGCTGCGCGCCGTCCGGTTGCGCGCGCTGGGCGATGCGCCGGCGGCGTTCGCGTCCACGCGTGCGGTCGAGGCCGAGCTTCCCGAGTCACACTGGCGTGAGCTCGCCGCGGTCAGCGAGCTCGCGGGCGACGCGGTGGTGTTCCTGGCTCTGCGCCGAGGTCACGGGGTGGGGATGGCGGCCGGAAGATGGTTTGACCGCGATCAGAAGATCGCGCACCTGTGGGGGATGTGGGTCGACCCGGAGCTGCGGCGCCATGGCCTCGGGCAGCGACTGGTCGACGAGGTCAACCACTGGGCCGCGAGCCGGGGGGCGCGGTCGCTGCGCCTGGGCACGATCGAGGGGGCCGGCGGTGCGACCGAGTTCTACGAGCGGCTCGGCTTCGTCCCCACCGGGGAGTCCAAGCCGCTGGTGCGCGACGAGACCTTGACCGCGTTCTTTCTCGCCCGCCCGGTCTGAAAGGTGTCCAGCAGCAGCTGCCCCAGGGCCTTGGCTCGCAGTGCGGCCTCCTGATCGCCCTCGCCCGCGGCGACGATCGAGCCCTTCATGAGGATGTGCCATTGCCGCGCGAACGCGTCCGGGTCCGAAATCTCCCCCCGTCGGGCTATGCCCACCAGGAACTGACGGATCGACGCCAGGTACGCGGCGGAGGCCTGGTGCAGCGGGTGATTCTCATCGGGGTGCTCGAGCATCACGTTGATGAACGAGCAGCCCTCGAAGCCAGGCGTGCGGAACCATTCGTCGAACACGTCGAAGATGGCCAGCAGCTGCTCGCGCGGGTCATCGGACCGGCGCGTGGCCTCCACCGCCAGCCAGCCCTGGGTCCACAGCTCCTCGCGCCGCTCCAGGAAGGCCAGCACCAGTTCCTGCTTGGAGCCGAAGTGGCGGTACATGGTCTGCCGCGCGACGCCAGAGCGCTCGATGATGGCGTCGACGCCCACCGCCTGCACGCCGTGGCGTGAGAACAGCTCGTAGGCCGCCGTTAGCAACCGCTCACGCGCGTCGCTCCCACCTCCGGAGAGTCCCGCTTGCGCCTCGGTCCTCAACTCCGTCACATGGTCGAATCTACCAGCCGCAGTGCCATCCACCAGGGCGAACGCGATTACCGCGGCGGAGGGGTGCGCAATGCCCCGATGATCCCGGTCGCGAACAACAGCAGGATCAGGATCGAGATCACGTCGAGCACCGACACGCCATAACGGGCGATGTCCAGCGCCGTCAGCGTCCCCAGCATGGCCATGAACAGCAGCGCGATGACCAGGACCACGCTGCGCACGTCAGTGCGCCACCGGGTGGCGGGTCGTCAGCGACCGGATCGCCAGCGCGCCGAACACGAGTCCGCCCACGTGGGCGAAGTAGGCCATGACGCCGCCACCCCCGATCGGGTTGGTCAGATGCGCGGCGCCGAAGCCGGCCTGCATCGCGAACCACACTCCCAGCATCACCACCGAGGGCAATTCGATCACGGTGAAGAACCTGGGGATGAGAACCAGCGTCAGCACCGCGGCCCGCGGATTGAGCACCAGGTGGGCCGCGATCACGGCCCCGACGGCTCCGGCGGCGCCGACCGTGGGGGCGGTCGAGTTCGGCTCGATGGCGACCTGGAGCGCCAGCGCGACCAGGCCGCCGACCAGATAGAAACCGGTGAACTTGACCGGCCCGAGCGCCCGCTCGACGATGTTGCCGAAGATCCACAGGAACAGCATGTTTCCGGCCAGGTGCAGGATCGAGGCGTGGATGAACATCGCGGTGAACGGCGTCTCCCAGGCGGGCGCCAGGCCGACTCGGGCTGCGTTGGGGTGGGTGAGCGAGTAGGGAATCGCTCCGTACTTGATGATCACGTGCGCATCCGGCCCGCTGATCAGCGACCCGCCGTGGCTGA
Source organism: uncultured Solirubrobacterales bacterium (assembly GCA_963744195.1). Taxonomy (GTDB): domain Bacteria; phylum Actinomycetota; class Thermoleophilia; order Solirubrobacterales; family Solirubrobacteraceae; genus Palsa-465. The sequence continues at coordinate 176,747 of CAVUSY010000002.1, read as the reverse complement.
TCGCCAGCCCGTAGACGACCACGTTGGCGAGGATCAGGGTCAGGGTGACGAACGGAACTCCGTGCGTCGGGATGTTGTCCTTGATCGGGAACACGGCCCGGAGAGCTTATGGATCGGCTACCGGGCCCTGGCTCGGGCCGGGTCCGCCCGGGGCGGCGGCGCGCCGTGCCGGCGGTCTACGCGGTCAGGCTGCGGGTCGGTGGCTGCGGTGCGCCGACCGCGGTGATCCGCCACGGCTGCGCCGCGTCGTCGTTGAGCGTCAGGGTCCAGCGCTCGGTGAACCGGGTCTCCTTGGACCGGCTGCCCGACACCACCGCGGTGGTGTCACGGTCCTCGATGTAGCGCCGTCCCTTGAGGTCAACCTCGAGCGTCATCGTGGGCGGCTCAGCGGCGGCGTCGAACCCGACGATCCGGATCTGCGTCACCGACGGACCGCGGACCACCAGCCGGGTCTTCCCGGTGGTGTCGCCGGGGTAGAGCAGCTCCCGCACCGCCGGTCCCGTCGCGAGCTGGCGCAGCGGGCCGTCCTTTCCGTCGACCGCCTGCGCCCAGGCATCGATGGCGCGGCGGGCGGCGATCTCCAGCACATCGGGTGAGAAGCGTCCGTCGGCCACGCTGAGGTCGTTGGCCGCGCTCTGCGCATCGCCTTCGTACTGCAGGTCGGCGAGCTCGGCGATGTTGGTGCCCTCGGGCACCGCGTCGGCCACCGCGGCTTCCACCAGCGCCTCGTCGCGCATGCCGCGCTCGTCAGCCCATGGCGTCGCGACGACCTGCTCCTCGAGCGCGTGCTTGCCCTCGGCTCCCTGCTCGATCGAGAGCAGAACCCATTGGTTGCCGCGCCGCCCGAGCGTCCAGAACTCGTGCACGCGGGTGACCTCGCCGAGCCGCCCGGTCCGCTTCAGGTGCCGGCCGTAGCGGTCGACCACGAAGTCCTTCAGTCGCGCGTCGATGCGCACCACGACGCGATCGCTTTCGCGGTTGCCGCGATGGGTCAGGCCCACGTATTCGATCTTCGGCTCGCCGATCGGCTCGACGTGGTTATGCCAGCCACGGCGGCGGAAGTCGTCCAGGCGGCGCTCCCATTCGGCCAGCAGTTCCGGTGCCACGAGCTTGCGCAGGCGCATGCGGTCGTCGGCATCCCATGCCTTCTGGATGTCCAGGTACAGGGTCTTGGCGGTGGCGCGGACGTGGTCGGGCGCGAACTCGGGGTCGTCCTCGGCGGCTTCGGCCGCGGCCAGCTCGACCCGCCGCTCCCGCTCCGAGGTGCGCCGCTTGCCGCCGGTGCGGGCGGCCGCCCGGGTGGCCCACCAGGCCTGGAAGGCCGGCATGCCCTTGGTGAGGAAGAAGTAGATCAGCGCCAGCGCGATCAGCACCAGCGCGCCCAGGCCGTGACCGAGGAGCGCGACGTGGATCAGAAGGTCGATGACGATGTAGAGCGCGAAGCCGCTTCCGTGGCCTCCGCCTCCGCCGCCACCGCCACCGCTGAAGCCGGCCGAGCCACCGCCCGCCCCGGCCAGCGCGCTCGGGACCAGCACGAGGGATATCGCCGTCACGGCGAGCACGATCAGAGTTGTGCGGCGCCGGTTCATGCGATCTCCTTGAGAGGCCCGAATCCGGGCTCATCCTGTGCGATGTGCTGGTCAGCGTGGTAGCTGCTTCGGACCAATGGTCCGGCTGCCACGTGCGTGAAGCCGAGCCTGTACGCCTCCTGTTCGAGCGCTGTGAACTCATCGGGATGCCAGTAGCGGACGATCGGCAGATGCCGCTCGGTGGGCCTGAGGTACTGGCCCACCGTCAGCACCTGCACGTAGTTGTCCCTCAGCTGCCCCATGGCGTCCACCATCTCCTCGAAGGTCTCCCCGAGCCCGACCATGAGTCCGGACTTGGTGGTGACCGCCGGGCCTGCGTACTCCTTGGCGTTCCGGAGCACCCGCTTGGACCGCTCCCAGGTGGAGCCTCGTCGGGCCACCGGGTACAGCCGCGGGACCACCTCGACGTTGTGGTTGAAGACGTCTGGCCGCTCGGCGATCACCTTGGCCAGCGGCATCTCGGCTCCGCGGAAGTCGGGGGTGAGCACCTCGATCTTCGTGTTCGGCGACTGCCGGCGGATTTGCCGGATGACGCCGACGAACGCGGACGCCCCGTAGTCGGGGAGATCGTCGCGGTCGACGCTGGTGATGACGGCGTGCCGCAGGCCCATCTTGGCCACGCTGCGCGCGACCCGGGCCGGCTCGAGCGGATCGTGCCAGGTCGGCTTGCCGGTCTTGACGTTGCAGAAGCCGCAGCGGCGGGTGCAGGTGTCGCCGAGGATCATGAACGTGGCCGTGCCGCGCTGCCAGCACTCGCCGATGTTCGGGCAGGCCGCCTCCTGGCAGACCGTGTGCAGGTTCTCGCTTTCGATCAGCTGCTGGAGCTCGCGGTAGCGCGGGCCGCCGGGCGCGGGGACCTTGAACCACGGAGGCTTGCGACCCCGGTGGGGGAGCACGTCCGGGCCGAGCACGGTGAGCACGTCGGCGATCCCACCGGGATTCGACCTGGACCGGGTGGAATGCTCGCGAACGTTCACGACTCAAGGCTAGCGCTTGGGGTCATTCGTTACGCAATCGACTCACGCCGACAGCCACTCGTTACACCTTTCGCGCAACGATGGCCCGCATGTCCGATGCGGGGCGAGAAACCGGAACATATGGCCGGTTAAATCGCCCAGCATCTCGTTCTCGCCGCGCTAGCCGGCGGCCAGCAAGGCGTATTCGGGCTCCTTCAGCTGGTCGAGCTCGGCTTCAGCCCGTCGACCGTGCACAAGCGGACCGCCTCCGGCCGGCTGTTCCGGGTGTACCGAGCCGTCTACTCGCTCGCCCCGCCCGAGCTGCTCAGCCGCGACGGCCGTTTCATGGCCGCCGTGCTGGCCTGCGGCCCGGGTGCGGTCCTCTCGCACCGCTCCGCCGCCGCGCTCCACGAGCTTCGCCCCACCGAGCGCTCCGGGATCGACGTCACCGTCCCCGGCCGCAGCCACCGCAGACACCCGGGAATCGACGTGCATCGCTCCACGACGCTCACCCCCACCGACATCACGGTGGTGAGGAACATCCCCGTCACCACCATCGCCCGCACGCTGTTTGACCTCGCCGGCGTGGTGCCGAAACGCCAGACCGAGCGGGCCATCGACCAGGCCGAGATCCTCGAGGTGCTCGACCTCCGGGCGCTCGAGGATCAGCTGCGGCGCAACGCCAAGACCCCGGCCGCGCCCAGGCTCGGCGCGCTCCTCGCCGAGCACGTGGCGGGCTCGACCCCCACGTGGTCGGTCCTCGAGGAGGCGTTCCTGGCGCTGTGCCGCCACGCCGGTCTGCCCCCGCCCGAGGTCAACGCCTGGGTCGGGCTGGACGACGGCGAGCCAGCGATCCGGCCTGACTTCGTCTGGCGCGACCGACGGCTGGCGATCGAGACCGATAGCCGCAGGTACCACCGCAGCCACCGGTCCTTCGAGCTCGACCGCCGCCGGGATCAGCGGCTGACGCTGGCCGGCTGGCGGGTGGTGCGCGTGACCTGGCGGCAGATCATCGATGAGCCCGCCGTGGTCGCTCGGCTGATCGCGGGACTGCTGGCGAGGAGCTGACCGCCAGGACTAGGCCGGGCTCAGAGCCCCGACCGCGGCGTCCAGCCGCGCCCGCGACACCAGTCGCTGCCGGCGACCCAGGGCCTGCGCCACCGCGAACGCCATCCGCTTGCGGAAGCAGGGCAGCTGTCCCGCCGCACGGCCGGTCTCCTTCATCAGCGAGGTCATCCGCACTCCCTCCAGCCCGCACGGGACCACCCATCCGAACGGCTGCAGGTCGTTCTCGACGTTGACCGCGAACCCGTGCGTCGTCACTCCGCGCGCGACGTGCACCCCCAGCGACGCGATCTTGCGGTCCTGCACCCACACACCGGTGTAATCGGGCCCGTCCTCCGGACGCGCCCGCGCCTCGCCGAGACCCTCCTCGCGCAGCACGGCCACGACTGCCCGCTCCAGGGTGCGCACGTACGCGACCACGTCATCGACCGCGACGATCGGATAGCCGACCAGCTGCCCCGGCCCGTGGTAGGTCACCTTGCCGCCGCGGTCCACCTCGACCACGTCGATCCCCTGCATTCGGTACCAGTCCTCGCCCATCGGCAGCTCGCCCGGCCCCGAACGCCGGCCGCGGGTGTACACCGGCCAGTGCTCGAGCATCAGCATCACGTCGGGGACCTCGCCGGCCTGGCGCGCCGCTCGCACCCGCTCCTGCAGCGCCAGCGCCTCGCGATACTCGACCGTGCCGAGTTGGCACACCCACAGCTCAGGCTCGCTCATCGCCCCAGAGCCTAGACGGCCTCCAACCCGCGCTTGACGCTGGCCAGGAACTGCGCCGACAGTGCTCCATCCAGCGCGCGATGGTCCCAGCTCAGCCCCAGGATGGTGATCGGCCGGATCGCGATCGCGTCGCCGCCGCCACCGTCGGACACCACCACGGGGCGCTTGACCACCGCCTCCAGGTCCAGGATCCCGACCTGCGGCAGGTTGATGATCGGCGTGGCCATGATCGATCCGTACTGCCCGGGGTTGGTGATGGTGAACGTTCCGCCCCGGACCTCATCCGCGGTCAGCTGGCGCGACCGGGCCCGGCGGGCCAGGTCCTTGATCCGCGCCGCCAGCCCCTCCACCGACAGCTCCTGGGCGCGATGGACCACCGGCACGATCAGCCCGTCCTCGCCCAGCGAAACCGCGATCCCCAGGTTCACGTCATCCACGCGCGTGTAACGGTCCCCCTCCATCCACGCGTTGAGCGCCGGGTGCTCGCGCAGGGCGTCGATGGTGGCGCGCGCCACGAACGGGAGCGCGGTCACGCCGAGTGCGGCCCGGGCCGCCTCCACGCGGCCCATGTCGACCTCGATCCAGGTGGTGCAGTGAGCCGCGGTGTCGAGTGAGCGCTTCATGTGGGCGCCGATCTGACGGCGCATCCGCGACAGCTCCCCGCCGCCGCCCGCGCCGCCCCAGCGCCGGCCGCGACCTCGGGATCGGGCGCGGTACGGACTCTCGATGTGCAGCGGCGGCTCCTCGGCCACCGCGCCGCCGGCACCGTTGCCGTTCACCAACGCCATCACGTCCTGCTTGCGCACCCGCCCGTCACGCCCGGTGCCCGCCACCGTCGACAGGTCGATCCCGTGCTCAGCGGCGATCCGCTGGACCACCGGTGAGTACCGGGCTGGCCCCCGTCCGGGCCGAGGCGGCCCCCCGGGACCCGCGGCCGGCCCTTCGACCGCTGCGGCCGGCCCCCCGGGACCCGCAGCCGGCCCCTCGACCGCTGCGGCCGGCCCCCCGTCGACCTCAGCCGCCCCATCGCCGACCGCGATCCGCGCCAGCACCACCCCTACCTCCACGGTCGCCTCGAGCGGCACCACGATCTCCGCCACCACGCCGCCCACCGGCGCCGGCACCTCGGTGTCGATCTTGTCGGTCGAGATCTCGCAGATCGTCTGCTCGGCCTCGATCCGGTCCCCCACCTCAACGCGCCAGGCCACCACGGTCCCCTCGGCCACCGACACGCCCATCTGCGGCATGGTCACGTCGACCAGGCCAGCACCGACCTCAGTACGCGAGGAGCTCACGGCACGCCTCCTTGACGCGGTCGACGCCGGGCAGCACGGCCTGCTCCAGCGGCGGCGAGAACGGGATCGGCACGTCGGGCGAGGCCACCCGCACCACCGGCCCATCCAGATCCTCAAACGCCTTCTCAGCGATCAGTGACGCCACCTGCGCCCCGGCGGCACAGGTCATGTTGGCCTCGTCGAGGATCACCACCTTCGAGCAGCGCGCCACCGAGTCCAGGATCGCCTCCTCGTCCAACGGCACCAGCGAGCGCAGATCCAAGACCTCCACCGACGCCCCATCCAGATCAGACGTGGCCGCCAGCGCCACGTCGACCATCGCCCCATACGCGATCACCACCAGGTCAGAACCGGGCCGCGCCACCCGGGCGGTGAACGGCGTCTCGAACACGCCCTCGGGGACGTCGCCCTTGACCCGCCGGTACAGGTGCTTGTGCTCCATGAAGCAGACCGGGTTGGGGTCATGGATGGCGGCGTGCAGCAGTCCCTTGGCGTCCGCCGCCGTGGACGGCGCCACGACCTTCAGACCGGGGGAGTGCATGAACAGCGCCTCGGGGTTCTGGGAGTGAAACGGGCCGCCCGAGAAGCCGCCGCCCGAGGGCAGCCTGACCACCAGCGGTACCGCCAGCCCCTGGCGGTAGTGCATCTTGCCCGCCACGTTGACCAGCTGATCAAAGCCGCAGGAGATGAAGTCGGCGAACTGCATCTCGCACACCGGCCGCATCCCCACCACGGCCGCGCCCACGGCGCAGCCGATGATCGCCGACTCGGCCAGCGGCGTGTCCATCACCCGGTCGGTACCGAACTCCTCCACGAATCCGTCGGTGACCTTGAACGCGCCCCCGAACACCCCGATGTCCTCGCCCATCACCAGCACCCGCTCATCCGCGCGGAGCTCGTCGCGTAAAGCCGACGAGATCGCTTGGAGATAAGTCATCGTCGCCATCAAACATCGCCCCCCGAGCCAGCCGCGAATCCGCTCCAGGGCGCCTGCCCATCGCCCAGCGGCTCCGCCTCCCCGACGCAGAACACGCCCTCCAAAGCCCCGTCCGCCGACGGCATCGGCCCGGCCAGCGCCTCGGCACCGGCGGCCTCGATCTCTGCCGCCACCTCGGCCCGCAACGCCTCGACGTCCACTCCGACCGCCCGCAACCGCTTCTCCTGACGCTCGATCGGGTCGCGCCCGCGCCACTCCTCCACCTGCTCCTTGGGCACGTACTTCATGTCGTCGTGGGCGGCGTGCCCGTGCATCCGCATCGTCACCGCCTCGATCAGCGTGGGTCCCTCGCCGGCCACCGCCCGCGCCCGCGCCGCCAGCGTCGCCTCGAACATCGCCTCCACGTCGTTGCCGTCCACCGTCACGCCGACGAAACCGTAGGCGGCGGCCCGCTCCACCGGATCGACCGCGAACTGCTTGGACAGCGGCGTCGAGTACGCGTACTGGTTGTTCTCGAGCACGAACACCACCGGGAGCTTCTGCACCCCGGCCCAGTTCATCGCCTCGTGGAAGTCGCCGCGTGAGGTCGACCCGTCGCCGAACCAGGTCAGCGCGCAGCGGTGCTCGCCGCGCAGCTTGAACGCCATCGCCATCCCGGTCGCCACGAGCATCATGTCGGGGAGCATCGAGACCATCCCCACGCAGCCCAGCTCGCGGTCGCCGAAGTGCACGTTCCCGTCGCGCCCGCGGGTGATGCCCGCTTCGCGCCCCAGGTACTGCGACAGGATCCGCGTCGGGCTGACGCCCCGGATCAGGTGCGCCGCGAGGTCGCGGTGAAGGATGCACAGCCGGTCCTGGGGGGCCATCGCGAAAGCCGGGCCGGCCGACACCGCCTCCTGCCCGAAGCCGTCATAAAAGGAGCCCGGGACCTTGCCCTGGCGATAGAGGCTCATGGCGCGCTCCTCGATGCCGCGCATCAGCAGCATCGCGCGCATGAGCCACACCCGATCCTCGAGCCGGAGCGCTCCTACCGCGCCCTCCTCGGCGGCCGCGGGGCCGGCCGTATCAATGACCATCTGTCGTCTCCCTTTCGGTTTTCTGAGCCGGCCCGGGATCTCCGTCCGGCCCCGCTTCCAGAGGCCACTCCGGGATCGCCGGCGGCCCCGTCGACAGGGTGGGGCGAGCTTACTCCTCGCCGCGGCCCCGCGACCGACCTAACTCGCGCCGCCGCGGACCGGACGCTAGCCTGAACGCGCATGGGTGGGTGGCTCGCCCGGATGCGCTGGCGCCGACGCGGCGCCTGGCTGTGGCCGACGTTCGTCGTCGCGACGGTCGCCGACGGGGTGCTCGTAAACGCGCTGCCGATGGCCGGCCGGGCGGAGAGCGTGTTCGGTGGTGTGGCGCTGGCGATGGTGGCCAACGTGATCGCGGTGGTGCTGATCTCACGCCCGCTCGGGGCGCTGCTGCGCCGGCGCCGCCGCGACCTCCCGGTGGGGGTGGCGCGCAACTACGCCGGCACCGTGGCGGTGCTGCTGGTGTCGGCGGTGATGGTCGCGATCGGACTGGCCCACCGTCACGAGCTGCAGCGCCAGCAGGTTGCCCTCGACGACGCGATCATGCGCGCCGAGGCATTCATCGGCGACCACGCCCCGGCCACGTTCCGGCGCAACGTGCGCCACACCGAGACCTACGCGATCCAGCCCGGCAGCATCTATCGCACCTGCGTGCCGAGCCTCGACCATGCCCGGACCTACTGCGTGGTGGTCAAGACCGCATTGCCGCTGGCCCAGAGCGTCACCTTCGCCGGCTACGAGTCCAACGCCTTCATGTTCCAGGGCGCCGGCTAGCTCTCCAGGCTCACCGGCATCCGGAACAGGCTGGCGAACCGCAGCGCCAGGAACGGATCGCCGGAGAGCTCGAAGCGCCCGCTCGTCAAGAGCGCCGGCCAGCTCGCAGCGCCGCTGGCCAGCAGGATCAGGTCGTCGGAGCCGAGCGTCGCGCGCGCCGCCGGACGCTCGGCGGCACCGGAGCGGACCGAGCAGCGGGCGCCGGCGATCGCCAGCGCGAAGCGGGCCGGTTCACGGCCCGAGGGGTCGCGGATCGACAGCTCCAGCGTCGCCTCCAGGCCGTCGGCGGCGCTGGGGTCAAACCGCCGCGCGATCGCCCGCGGGATCACCCGCAGCAGAACCCAGTGCGCGGCGCGGCGACGGCGATCGAGCCGCGCCAGCCACTGCCCCGCCCGCCGTCGCCACGCACTCACGACAGCAGGTGCTCCATCGCCTCGGTGGGGTCTGAGAACAGCATCAGCGAGTCGTCGGTGGCGACCATCCGCCCATAGTGTGTCGACATCTCGTGCTGAATCGAGTACGCGTCGATCTCGTAGCCGAGCTCCTCGGAGATCTCGCCGTAGGGGATCACCAGCCGGTCGCGGGCGCGGATATCCCAGAACGCCGGCTGCTCGATCACCTCGATCCCGTCGCGCCGGGACATGAATGCCGCGACAGCGTCACCCTCGGCGCTCTTGGCCATCACGATCCCCACGAAGTCATACGCGCCGTCGTCAGATGAGGTTGATTGTGTTTGCCGGGCCGACGCAATCGCGCCGAACTTGCCGCTCCTCACTTGGGAACCCGGCCGCACCGACTCCCGCGCGACTTCCACCACCTCATACCCCACCAGCCCGCAGCACTCGGGCAACCCCGCCTCGGCCAGCATCTCCCCGGCGTAGCTCGCCACGCGCTCACCCGCCTTGGCGGCATCGAGTCCGATCGACTCGGCCACCGGGGCCAGCGCCGCCGCCGCGCCCAGCGCCTGCGGCAGCCAGTCGCCCACCCAGCCCGCCAGCACGTCTCGATTCGCGGCGCCGTGCGCGGGGTCGGCGAGCAGGAACCGGCTCAGCGCGACCGTCCAGGTCCGCGCCCACTCCCACTCCTGCGTCTCCACTCGCGCCAGCACCGGGGTCACGATGTCGCCGTGGGCGGCCGCGGCGCGCGTGCCGAGCTCGCGGCGCACCAGCGTGGCCACGGTCGGCTCGAAGCACAGGTTGGCGGCGAACAGCACCTCGGCCCAGTCGGCGGTGGCGGCGAGCCGCTCCAGGTAGCGCCGGGCGGGCTGCCACACCTCGTCGCGCAGGAAGGAGTCGCGCGCGGCTTCGATCGGCAGCGCCCGCTCCAGGCGCGGCTCGAGGTCCATCGCGTAGAGCACGATCGCCTGGGCCGAGCGCTGCTTCATCGCCGCCTGCAGGCACACGCAGATCGCCACCGAGTCCGACAGGCAGTCGCGCGCGGCGGTGGCCAGCGCGAACCACAGGCCATGTTCGAGGTAGGCCGGAACCTGGAGGTGATCGCGCAGGAAGGTCACCCACGAGGGAGCGAAGTCGGCGATCAGCCCCTGCTCGGCGGCTGAGCGCAGGGCGGAGTCGATCTGCTGCTCGGCGGCGGCGCCGGCCTGGTAATAGGGCCGCTCCCACTGCTCGCCGGGGTCCCGGAAGGCGAACCAATCCTCGCTGCGCAGGGCGGTGGAGGCGTCGTTCCAGGTCCCCCGTCCGTCCTCGAAGCTCAGCGGCCAGCCCCGCTGGAGGTGGCGATGGATGGAGGGCTGGGTGTCGACTGTCACGTCCTCGTAGAGCGTGGCCCGGCGGCCGGCCGGCTCAAACCAGCCGAAGTCGCGCTCGGAGGGGGCAGCCGCGGGCCCCGAGATTTCGCTCTGCGAAATCTCGCCAGCAAGTGCGCTAGCACTTGCCGTGAACTTGTCCTGGAAGATCCGGCCGGGGTCGACTCCGCGCCGGGACAGCATCGCCTCGGCTGCCTCGAGCATCGGCGGCGGCCCGCACATGTACACGTCGTGCTCGGAGCTCTGAAGCTGCTCGCCGACGACCTCGTGGACGAAGCGACCGGTCACCGGCGTGAACTCGAAGTCCGCCAGCCGCTCGCCGATCCGCGCAATCTCTTCCTGCGCGAACAGGTCGCGCTCCTCTCGCGCGCCGTAGTAGAAGCGCACCGGGCGGGCACACCCCTCCTCGGCCAGCTGGCGCAGCACGGCCAGCACCGGCGCCATCCCCGAGCCGCCGGCGATCATCAGGATCGGGCGCTCGGACCGGCGCAGGTGAAACGCGCCGTAGGGACCGGTGAAGGCCAGCTCGCTCCCGGCCACGATCGACTCGCCGAGCATCCCCGACAGCCGCCCGCCGGGGTAGCGCTTGATCATCAGCTCGACGCGGTCCTCGCCGGGGAGGTTGGCGATCGAGAACGAGCGCCGCGCGTCCTCGGCCCCGGGGACGTGGAGGTCGAGGTACTGGCCGGGCAGCCACGACAGCTCACCCTCGACGCTCAGCGTCAGCCCGACGATGTCATGGGTCAGCTCGCGCACGTCGGTGACGGTCGCCACCCCGTCGCGGATGGCGTTCTCCAACCGGTAGTTGTCGGGGTCGTAGTGCAGCAGCTCGATCACGACGTCGCGCTCCGGCATTGCCCGGCACATCAGCGCGTAGCCGTTGGCGCGCTCGGTGTCCGACAGGGCGAAGTTGGAGTAGCGCTTGAGGTCCACCTCGCCCTCGAGCAGGTAGCACTTGCAGGCCGAGCACTGCCCCTCGCGACAGCCGTAGGCGAGGTTGTAGCCCTGGCGAAACGCCGCGTCCAGCACGGTCTCCTCAGGACCGCAGTCGATCGACTCGCCCAGCGGCTCGAATCTGATGCGCGGGCTCATCTCACAGGATCGCCTGGGCCAGTTCGAGCGGGACCGCGCCGTCCCCCTTCACCGCGTCGCTCCAGTCCCCGCTGGGCAGTCCCAGCTCGCGCGCCACCCGGATATTGGGGCTCTGCAACCTCAGGCCGTGGGCGCGGATGTCCGACAGCGTCCAGCGCTTCTCCGCCCCCAGGTGGGGCTGGCCGATCAGCGTCTCGCCGTCGGCGCGCACGAAGCCGAGGTCGGTGATCACCTCGGAGGCCTCCCAGCCGTGATAGCGGTCCAGGTAGTTGCGATCGCCGGTGTAGCGGCCGGGATTTGACTCGTCCAACCAGCGGCACTCCTTGGAGCAGTAGAAGCGCGTGCGCGAGCCAACGATGCGATGGCGGCGGTCGGCCTCGCTGACGCACGAGCCCTGGCAGGTCCAGCAGAACGGCGGCGCCATGTTGATGAAGTCCAGCGGCAGGAAGCCGGCGGCGGGATCGGCCCCGTGTCGAAAGCCCTCCCAGAACGACCCGTACTGCGCGTACCACCCCGGGTACTTGCGCTCAAACCACTCGAAGTCGCGCTCGTCGAGCGGATCGAAGCGCCAGAACGAAAGCGGCCAGGCCGCGAAGGCGAGGATCGCGTGCCGGTGGTGCAGCCCGTTGACCAGCCGCTCCCGCGCCCGCTCGAACATGTCCGGCGGGATGTCGAGCCCCAGCTTGCCGAGCTTCATGATGTAGGCGCGGTGCCAGTCATCGCGCACCCAGCGGTCCCACTTGTCCAGGAATGACTCGGGATCGGAGCGGTCACGCGAGAAGTACTCGATCACCACCGCCGAGAACACGTCGATGAACGCGTGGTTGATCCAGAACGCCTGCTGCAGGTCGCGCTCGATCAGCGGCGCGTTGTGATCGTCCTGCAGCACGGTCAGCAGCGTGGCGTAGCCGTTGGAGATGTGGCGCGCCTCGTCGGACTGCACTGACAGGTAGGTGGTGGGCAGGGTGAAGTCGCCGTTGCGAGCGGCCACGTCGGGCGTGGCCACGAACACGATGTTGGTGAACGCCGTCTCGGCCACCACCTGCAACGTGAAGGCGCATTGGATCGGGTCGCCGACGATGAAGTGCGAGAGCATGTTGAGCCCCGGGTTGGTCAGCACCGAGCCCGAGAACGCCTTGGGCCCGAGGTGCCAGCCGGCCGGGTCGGGGACGTTCTTGGCGTACCAGCGGGCCAGCGCCATCTGCAGCCCGGTGTGGCGGATCTCGTCGACGAACTGGACGTGGTAGCCGTTACGCAGTTCGTTGTTGGGCACCGCCGCCATCAGCATCGACATGCAGCGCCCGGCCGCAACCTCGGCGTAGTTGGTGATCACGATGAACGGTTTGAGGATCTCCAGCCAGCGCTCGTGGGCCTTGTGCGGCATCCCCGCGCGTACCGCGGCGTCGTGGCCCCCGTAAACGCGCTCGTCCTTCTCGAGCTCCATCGGCAGGTACTCGCGCATGATGTGGCGCATCGGATCCTTGGCCTTGTGCGGGAACCGGTAGCGCGTGGGGTAGCGGACGACGGGCTGGTGGTAGTCGGGCTCCCAGCCCAGCTGCGCGATGCGTTCGTGGGTCTGGGTGATGCTGCGGCGTCGCTCGGGGTCGCTCATTGGCACACCCTACGCCCGGTCCGGCGCCCGAATCTCCCCCTCAGACCACGTCTTGATCCGCGTTGGTTGTCACAATTTGATAATGGCGACCGAACCGTGGCTGGCCGAGCCACTCCCGGCCGAGACCGTGGCGGCGGTCCGCGCCGAGCTCGGTCCGCTGGTGCAGGACATCGTCACGGCGGTGGGCGCCGCCAGCCCCGTCTACGGCGAGGTCCTGGCCGCGCCGGAGGGGATGGGGATCCGGCTCGGGATCGAGCAGGCCACGCGGGCGTTTCTCGACGCCGTGGAGCGCGGGCGGCGACCGGCGGGTGATACCGACGAGCTGTGGCGGCGGCTGGGCGAGGCCGAGTTCCAGGCCGGCCGCAGCCTCGACGACCTCCGCGCGGCGTTTCGCACCGGGATCCGCGCCGCCTGGCGCGGCGCCGCCGACCTGGCCCTGCGGGCCGGGGTTTCGGCGCCGATCGCGATCGGGCTGGCCGAGGCGATCTTCGTCTACGGCGACGAGCTCGCCACCGACGTCGCCGAGGGCTATCTGCGGATCCAGTCAGACGAGGCGGGTGAGCGCGAACGGCGCCGGCGCCGCCTCGCGATGATGCTGCTTGACCCCGCCGGCCCTGACCGCGAGGCGGTGCAGCACGCCGGCGAGCTGGCCCGCTGGCCCCTGCCGCGCACGCTCGCGGTCCTGGCCCTCCCCGGCGAGAGCCCGCTCGCCGTGGCCCGGCGGCTGGACTTCGATGGGCTGCCCGGCGCCGACGCCACCGGCGCCTGGCTGGTGCTCCCCGACCCTGACGGCCCGGGGCGCCGCGCCGCTCTGGAGCGGGCGCTGGAGGGTGAGGTCGCCGCGCTGGGGCCAACCGTGAACCCGGCCGAGGCACACCGCTCGCTGCGCTGGGCGCGGCTGGCGCTCGCGCTCGCGGCGCAGGGCGCTGTGGGCGGCGGGGGGCTGGTGCGGGCTCGCGACCACCTGGCGACGCTGATCCTGCTCCAGGATCCCGAGATGGCCCGAGCGTTGGCCCGCGAGCGCCTGCGCGGGCTCGAAGGCCTGCCGCCGGCCGAGCGCGATCGGCTGCTGGAGACGCTGGCGGCGTGGCTGGCCCACCAGCGCCACACGCCCCGGATCGCCGCCGAGCTCCACGTCCACCCCCAGACCGTCCGCTACCGCGTCGCCCGCCTGCACGAGCGGCTCGGCGAGGCGCTCGACACCCCTGACGGCCGCTTCGAGCTCGAGCTCGCGCTACGGGTCACCGCTGCATTGCACTGATTTCACTAACCACAAGCGAAACTATCTCTCCGCGGCACCGTTATCGGTGACATGCGGGGCGGCACCTTCACCGGCTTCTCGTGGCGACTCATGTTGCTTACGGTGGCGCTGTTCACCTTCGGCGTCAGCGGATTGGCGCGAGGGGCGTCGTTGCCGTTCGTATGGAGTTCGCCGGCCAGCGTCGACACTCACTCGCTCACCGGGATTGCGTGTCCTTCGGCCTCCCTCTGCGTGGCGGTCGACGACGCCGGGGACGTGGTCACCTCCACGAATCCGGCCACGGGTCCCTGGACAGTGACCAGCGTTCCACGGGCCGGCAGTTTCTCCGGCGTGTCGTGCCCGTCGACATCCCTGTGTGTGGCTGTGGATCGCACGGGGAACGTGGCCACCGCCAGTGACCCGAGCGGGGGCTCCGGGGCCTGGAGCGTTACGCAGGTCTCCGATCATTCGCTGTCGGCGGTCTCGTGTCCGGCGGTCACGATGTGCGCGGCGACCGTCGACGCGGGAGCGATCACCAGCCTGCAGCAGTCCTACACCTCCGGGACCGTGCTCGTTTCCACCAAACCCGCAATCGTCGGGGTCCTGGATTGCTGAGCGCGCCGACAGCTTTCTCGGCTTCGAATGCGGAAAGTACGGCGGGTGGTCAAATTGCGCCAATGCCTTCACCGGCCTGTCGTGCCCGACGACGGTCCTGTGCGTTGCGGCTGACGAGTACGGATACGTGCTCGCATCGACCGATCCGGCCGCCGGAGCCACCGCCACGTGGAGCGGGGAACCCGGCGTGGGCGCCGACGCTCGGTGGCCTGTGTGTCTGAGTCATTGTGCGTCGGCACCTGCGCCGTCGGCTTTGGTTTCGTGCTCACGCCGTGTCCGGGAGGTACGTATGACCAGGGCGACGTCGTGACCTGGAACCCGACCTCGTCCGCTGCCAGCATCAGCTTCGCCACCATCTCCGACGTGGGGCTGTCGGGGGTGTGGTGCGGTCCCACCGGCGTCTGCTTTGCGGGGAGCGAGGGGAAGCTGCTCGTCTCCGCCGATCCGGCCGGCGGAGCGGGTGCCTGGTCGGTCTCCTACGTCGACCCGAATCCCAACGCGGTGATTGCCGCCGTGGGCTGTGCGACGGCGTTCTGCATCGCCGTCGACTCGACCGGTCAGGCCACCGTTGGCACCCAGCTGACTTCATCGCAGATCCAGACGCTGCTGCGTGGCCAGCTGGTCCCCACGGGGAGGGCGGCCCGCATCGGCGCGCTCGTCAGACACCACACCTACACGCTTCGCTTCCACGCCGCCACGGCCGGCCGGCTGCGGATCTCCTGGTACGCGTGCCGACATTGCAGCCCCGCCGCGGCGAAGCGAAAGGTCAGGGTCGCCGGCGGAGCGCGCACCTACGCCAGCGCCACGGAGCTCCGGGTCAGGCTCACCCTGACCCGCCGAGGGAAGCGGCTGCTGAAAGCCTCCCGCCGCCTTCAGATCACCGCGGTGGCCAGCTTCACCCCCACCGGGCAGCCGGCGATCACCGCCACCAGCTCGTTCCGGCTTCGGCGCTAGCGCCACCCACGGCGCCGCTGGCCTAGGCGTGCCCCGCGATCGGGTGCGGCCGGTAGAGCTCCTCCAGACGCTCGATCTCCTCGGCACTGAGCGACAGCTCCACCGCCGACAGGGCGTCCTGGAGGTGCTCGAGCTTGGTCGCGCCGACGATCGGGGCGGTGACCCCCGGCTTGTGCAGCAGCCACGCCAGCGCCACCTGTGCGGTCGGCACACCGCGGGCCTCGGCGACCTCGCTGGCGCGCTCCACCACGTCGAAGTCGAGCTCGGGCTTGTACAGCGAGTCGGCGAACGCGTCGGTCTGCGCTCGCCTGGTCAGCTTCTCGCCCTCGCGGGTCCGGTTGCCGGTCAGCAGACCCCGGGCCAGCGGGCTCCAGGGGATCACTCCGACGCCCTGGTCGACGCACTGCGGGATCATCTCGCGCTCCTCCTCGCGGTAGACGAGGTTGTAGTGGTCCTGCATCGAGACAAACCGCGTGCCGCCCGCTTTTGCCGCGACCCTCTGGGCCTTGGCGAACTGCCAGGCGAACATGCTGCTGGCACCGATGTAGCGGGCCTTGCCGGCCCGGACCACGTCGTGCAGCGCATCCATCGTCTCCTCGATCGGCGTGCGCGGGTCCCAGCGGTGGATCTGGTAGAGGTCGACGTAATCAAGTTCCAGCCGCGACAGCGAGGCGTCGATCGAGGCCAGGATGTGCTTGCGCGACAGTCCAGCGCCGTTCTCGCCCGGCATCGTGCGGCCGTGGACCTTGGTTGCCACCACGTACTCCTCGCGCGTCTTGAACAGCTTGCGCAGCAGCCGGCCGGTGATGACCTCGCTCGCGCCGCCGTTGTAGACATCAGCGGTGTCGAAGAAGATGATTCCGCCCTCCACCGCGCGGCGGAGGATCGGTTCGGCCTCATGCTCGTCCAGCGTCCACGGCCGGCTTTCGTGGTGGCCGTAGCTCATCATGCCCAGGCACACGCGCGAGACGCGCAGGCCGGTGGCGCCCAGATTCTGGTACTCCATCGCTGTCTCCCCTGTCCTTAGCGGATGGCGGTCGCTTCGAGGCTAGTCATCGCTCGTCAGAGCCTCTAGCTCGCGCCGTGTCGAGCGGGAGGCACACCTCGCAGAAGTCCTCGCCGAAAGGGGTCAGCAGGATGCTGCGCTGGACGATCTTGGCCCGCGTGGTGCGCTTCATCGCCTCCATCACCTCGGGCTGGGCCTCCAGCACCTGGTAGGCGATCGGATCCTCCATCGGCTCACGCGAGAACCAGATCAGCCCGAGCCGCTCGAGGTTGTTGAGATACAGCGGCACGCGGTTCCGCCACTGGCAGCCCGCTCGCGCGCCGATCATGTTCAGCCCCCCCTCCACCAGCTCGGCCCCCACGCCGATCAGTCCGGCCGCCCGGACGTCGACCGACGGCTGAGCCCCGTCGGTGGCCAGCAGCCGGAGGATCCGTCCCTCGTCGGGGGCGATCTCGGTGAGGATTCGCACGTAGGCGGGGTGGGCGTGCTCGCCGGGGTCGACCTCGGCCGCCGCGCGCAGCAGCCGCGCACCCTGAGCCCGCAGGCCCACGCGCTCGGGAGCGCTGCCGTTCTGCGACCCGTTGTGCGAGGCGCCGCGGTCGGCGGCGCTGCGGTCGGGCGCGGTCAGCTGCCGGACCTGCTCGTCGAGCTCGGTGATCCCCAGCTGGTCACGCGCGTAGCCGCGTAACTCCGAGCCGAGCTCGCTGACCACCTGGGCGGTGAGCACCGGATCGGCCGCCGCCTGCGCCAGCTGCGCCGCGGTCCGCAGCGAGGCGCCCAGGCCCCACCGCGTGGCGCGCCACCACATGGCCGCGGCCAGCCGGGCCAGCCCGGGCGCGTTCTCGATCAGCTGGGCTTCGAGCGGCCGCTCGCGCGCAGGGTCGTCGTCCGTCGGCAGATCGCCGCCGTCTATCCGGAGATCGCTGTCGAGCGGCGGCTCGTGCGGGGATGCGCCACTCATCCGAAGATCGCCAGGTGGATCAGTCCGCCGGCCAGACCCAGCACCGCCCCGTGCAGCAGCAGCAGCCACTCGTCCTCCTTGGTGGCCGTGCGCAGCAGGTCGGCGAAGTCCTCGGGAGCCATCTCTCGAATCCGCTCGGTGATCAGCTTACGCATCGCGGCGCTCTGCGTGCGGCTGAACTCGGGGTCGCGCAGAGGCTCCATCATCGACTCCACCGGCTCGGTGGCGAGCGACTGACGGATGGTCTCGTACTCGCGTGAGCCGATCGCCAGCTTGACCACCCCGCGAGCGCGCCCGGTGGCCCGGTCGATGGCGGGTCGCATGGAGCTCTCGATCAACGAGCGCGTCCGATCGGACTGCGGGCCGTGCAGCAGCTCGTTGCCGAACTCCGAGACGGTCAGGATCTCGTCGGCCACGATCCGCGCGTACACCTCGGCCACGTCGTGCTGACGTCGGATGAACAGCCCGTGCACCCTCACGGGCCCCCATCGCTTGGGCTCGGGCGGCTCGTAGATCATCCACAGCGCGACCCAGTTGGTGGCATAGCCGACCAGCACGCCGAGGATCGGCAGCAGCCACCAGAAGGTGACGAAGTGCGTGAGCACAGCCACCGGGATCCCGAGCAGGAAGCCGAAGAAGAAGCCGAAGTTCTGGATGAACTTCAGCTCGCGGCGCCCCATGTCCAAGAACACGCGGTTGGCCAGCTCGGGGTCGAAGCGGTTGATCACCATCAGCTTGACGTCGACCAGCTGATCGATGTGCTCCCCGATCGATACCGTCAGCTCCCGCACGATCTCCGGCAGCTGCTCTCGCACGCGGCGATGCACGAGCTCACGGACCTGCGTCGGCAGCTCGTGCCACAGCTCGGGCTGCTCGCGCTCCATCACGCGGTCGACGATGTCCCGGATCTGGGCCCGGGTCGAGCTGATGATCTGCTCGGCGATCTGCTGCGGATCGAGCTCCTGAAAGAACTCGCTCGGGGTGCCGATCTTGGAGATCCCGCTGTCCACGGCGAGGCTGCCCATCTTCGCCGCCCGCGACGGCACGATCCCCTGCCAGCCGAGACCCCCCACCATCACGCCGGGGATCTGGCGCACCTTGTAGGGCAGCACCCGGGAGATCGACTGCAGCCACCGGGCCTGGATGCCCTTGAAGTGCACCGGGTAGAACAGCATCAACACACCGGTCCAGTTGGTCACGTAACCGATCACTCCCATGACCAGCGGGATCGTGACCAGAGCCAGGGTGCTTTCGCTCACGATGGCGCAAACCTACCCGGGTGTGGGCAAGCACGAAGCATCAGGCCGGAACCCGGTCTCCGCGGGGCGCCCCGGCCCCCTTGCCCGTGCCGATACGCTTGCGCCGCCGATGGCCTTCGTAGCCCTCATCACCGGCGCCTCGAGCGGCATCGGCGAGGCCGCCGCTCGCCGGCTGGCTCGCGAGCCCGGAGCGCGGCTGGTGCTCGTCGCGCGGCGCCGGGAGCGCTTGGAGCAACTGGCTCGAGAGCTCGGCGGTGCCACCGTGGTGGCCGTCGATCTGACCGAGGCCGAGGCCCCGGCTCGGGTGCGGGAGGTGGTCCAGCGCGAGCACGGTGAGCTGCATCTGCTCGTCAACAACGCCGGCGCCGCTTGGCGCGGCACGTTCGCGCAGACCGGCTGGAGCGGAGTGGAGCGCCACCTGAAGCTGGACTTCGAGGCGCCGGTCCGCCTCACCGAGGCGCTGTTGCCGCTGCTGCGCCGGACCGCCGCGGCGGAGTCGGTCGTCACGACCGCGGCCGGGGCGGCGGTTGCGATCGTCAACGTGGCCAGCACCGCCAGCCGGGTCTCCCGCCCGGGCTCGGGCGCCTACTCGGCCGCCAAGTTTGCTCTGGCCGGGTGGAGCGACGCGCTTTATTCAGAGGAGGCCGAGCACGGGGTGCACGTCGGCCTGGTGCTGCCCGGCTTCGTCGCCACCGAGGGCTTTCCCGCCGCCGAGCTCCTCGCGCGCGCGCGGCACCCGATGGCTGGTCTCCACGCCGGAGCTCGTCGCGGAGGCGATCATGCAGGCCGGACCCGGCGGGCGAGCGGAGCGGTACGTGCCGCGCTACTACTGGGTCGCGGCGGCGGCGCGGATCCTGGCGCCGCGCCTGGTCCGGCGTGTCACCGGCGGCGGCGCGCTCACCACCGCCACCCGGCACCAGGAGTCCGAGTGAGGGGGCGGAGCCCCTCGCAGCACCGCGTCCCGCCGGTGTCCGCGATTAAGCTACGGTGCCGTAACTAACTCGACAGGAGCGGCCGTCAGATGAATCAGAGCGCTCGCCGCGTGGCCGTCCTCGGCGGCACCCGGATCCCCTTCGCGCGCCAGAACGGGCCCTACGCGCGGGCCTCCAACCAGGACATGCTGACCGCCACGCTCGACGCCCTGGTGGCCAGGTTCGGGCTCCAGGGCGAGACCCTCGGCGAGGTCGCTGCCGGCGCCGTGCTCAAGCACAGCCGGGATTTCAACCTGACCCGCGAATCGGTGCTCGGCTCGACGCTGGCCGCCGAGACCCCCGCCTACGACGTTCAGCAGGCCTGCGGCACCGGTCTGGAAACGACCATCCTGGTCGCCAACAAGATCGCCCTGGGCCAGATCGAATGCGGAATCGCGGGTGGGGTCGACACGACCTCCGACGCGCCGTTGGCGCTCAACGAGGACCTCCGCGGCGTGCTGCTCGAGCTCAGCCGCACCAGATCCAACGCCGCCCGCCTGCGCGCGCTGGCCAAGCTGCGCCCGCAGCAGATCGTGCCCGAGATCCCGCGCAACGCCGAACCCCGGACCGGTCTCTCGATGGGCGAGCACACCGCGATCATGGCCCGGGACTGGGGCATCGGTCGCCAGGAGCAGGACGAGCTGGCGGTCCGCAGCCATCACAACCTCGCCGCCGCCTACGACACCGGCTGGCTCGATGATCAGGTGATCCCGTTTCTCGGCCTCGAGCGTGACCAGAACCTGCGACCGGACTCCAGCGTCGAGACACTGGCCAAGCTCCGGCCCGTATTCGGCGGCGACGACGGCACCATGACCGCGGGTAACTCCACTCCGCTCAGCGACGGCGCGTCGATGGTGCTGCTGGCCAGCGAGGCTTGGGCCCGGGAGCGGGGGCTTCCCGTGCAGGCGTTCATCACCGCGGCCCAGACCGCGGCCGTGGACTACGTTCACAAGCGCGAGGGACTGCTGATGGCTCCGGCCTACGCGATGCCGCAGATGCTCACGCGCGTGGGCGCGCAGCTCCAGGACTTCGATCTGTATGAGATCCACGAGGCCTTCGCCGCGCAGGTCCTGTGCACGCTCAAGGCCTGGGAGGACCCGGTGTTCTGCCGTGAGCGGCTGGGGCTCGAGGCGCCACTCGGTCCGATCGACCGCGACCGGCTCAACGTGCACGGCGGGTCGCTCGGTGCGGGTCATCCGTTCGGGGCCACCGGCGGCCGTATCGTCGCCACCTTGGCCCAGGCGCTCAGCGAGACGGACCCCGCCCGCCCCGGCCGCGGCCTGATCTCGATCTGTGCCGCCGGCGGACTGGGAGTCACCGCGATCATGGAGGCAGCCTGATGGCCGACCGTTACCAGCAGCTCGTCAACACTCCGATCGGGCGGATCGTCACCAAGCAGATCGGGCTGCCCAACCCGCCCCGGCTGGAGCGCTTCCAGCCCGGGCAGCCGGTGATTTCGGGGCCGGTGCTGCTCGGCGCCGCCCCCGGTTCGCGCCTGAGCCGGACGCTCGCGGACGTGCTGGCCTCGATCGACGCCGAGGTGGCGACGCCGATGGACGAGCCGGTGCGGAGCGCCGCCGCGGCCGCCGGACTGGACGCCGGCGTCTGGAACCCCGAGGCGGCGCCGCCGGAGCAGCGCTTCAAGGCACTGGTGTTCGACGCCACCGGGATCGGCTCGAGCGAACAGCTCGTGGAGGCCTGGGCGTTCCTACATCCAGCCATCCGCCGGGTCATGACCAGCGGCCGCGTGATCGTGCTCGGGACCCCGCCCGAGGATTGCGCCTCGCCGCCGGAGCACATCGCCCAGCGCGCGCTGGAGGGCCTGGTCCGGGCGATCGGCAAGGAGGTCAAGAAGGGCGCCACGGCGCAGCTGATCTACATCCGGCCTCAGGCCGAGGGGGAGCTGGAGTC
Organism: uncultured Solirubrobacterales bacterium; assembly: GCA_963744195.1. Classification (GTDB taxonomy): domain Bacteria; phylum Actinomycetota; class Thermoleophilia; order Solirubrobacterales; family Solirubrobacteraceae; genus Palsa-465. Next base: position 154,952 of record CAVUSY010000002.1, on the reverse strand, counting down.
GACGCTTCGCTTCTTCCTGTCGCCCAAATCGGCGTTCGTCTCGGGCCAGGTCGTCCGCGTCGGTCCGGCCCAGGCCGACGCCGCCGGGCTTGACTGGGAGCGGCCATTGGCCGGCAAGGTCGCGCTGGTGACCGGCGCGGCGCGCGGCATCGGCGCGTCGATCGCCGAGGTCCTCGCCCGCGATGGCGCCCACGTGGTCGGGCTCGACGTCCCGGCGATGGGCGAGGAGCTCGCGCACGTAACCGGCCGGCTCGGGGGTTCATGGCTGACCGCCGACATCACCGACGCCGACGCCCCGGCCGACATCGCCGCTCATCTGCTCGAGCATCACCAGGGTGTCGATGTCGTCGTCCACAACGCCGGCGTCACCCGCGACAGGACGCTCGGGCGGATGAGCGAGGACCTGTGGCGTACGGTGATCGACATCAACCTGACGGCTCCGCAGCGAATCGACCGGGCATTGTTCGAGCGGGAGGCCGTGCGCCGCAACGGGCGCATCGTCTGCGTCTCCTCGATCAGCGGCATCGCCGGCAACGCCGGGCAGACCAACTACGCGACCTCCAAGGCGGGCGTGATCGGCTTCGTGGAGGCCTGGGCGCCGGCACTGGCCCAGCGCGGCGTCACGATCAACGCGGTGGCGCCCGGGTTCATCGAGACCAAGATGACCGCCGCGATGCCGATCGCGCTGCGCGAAGCCGGGCGGCGGATGAACAGCCTCTCGCAGGGTGGTCTCCCGGTCGACGTTGCCGAGACCGTGGCGTGGTACGCCAACCCCGCCTCCGCGGGCGTGACCGCGAACATCGTCCGCGTGTGCGGCCAGAGCCTGATCGGAGCGTGACCGTGTCCGACCGCGAGCTGTCGGGCTCTCCGTCGATGCTCGCCCTGTTCGCGCGCGCCGGGATGGCGATGATCCCGGGTGCGGCTCGGCTGCCGTTCGTCGGTGGCGGCGGGGGCGAGATCTCGGATCGGGCGCTGACCCTCGATGACGTGCAGATCGATCGTGACCGCCTCGCCGGCTATGACCGGGTGTGCGGGTTTGACGTCAGCGACACGTTGCCCGCCACCTATCCCCACATGCTGGCCTTCCCGCTGCATCTGGCGCTGATGACCGACGGCAGCTTTCCCTTCCCGGCCATCGGGCTGGTGCATGTCGCCAACGAGATCGTGCAGCACCGGCCGGTCGATGCCCGCGAGCGGCTGTCGCTGCGGGTATGGGCGAGCGGAATCGAGCCCCATCCGCGCGGACGGCAGTTCTCGATCCGCTCCCAGGCGCGGGTCGGCGACGAGCTGGTGTGGGAGGAGGTCTCGACCAATCTGCGCCGGGGGCGTGACGGCGACGAATCAGCTCCCGCCGGGGACGCGCCGCCGTCCAGCGCCGACCTGCCGGCGTCGGCCACCTGGCAGCTCAAGGGCGACCTGGGTCGCCGCTACGGCTCGGTCTCCGGCGACCTGAACCCGATCCACGTCCACTCGCTCAGCGCCCGGCTGTTCGGCTTTCCCGGCGCGATCGCCCACGGGATGTGGACCAAGGCCCGCTGTCTCGCCGCCCTGGGGCCCGAGCTTCCCGCCGCCTTCTCGGTGCAGGTCGCGTTCAAGCGGCCGATCCTGCTGCCCGCGACGGTGCGGTTCGCCGAAGCCCCCGCCGCCGGCGGCCACATCGCCTTCGGTGTCCGCGACGCCAAGCGCGCCACGCCACACCTCGACGGCCTGGTCCGCCGCTAGCCAGCGCGCCCGGGTCAACCGGCTGAGGCGCCCAGCGCCGCTTACAGCGCGTTGAACATGTCGCGCAGGCGATCCAGGACCGCCGCCGCGGTGCGCAGCTCCGCCTCGCTGAACTCCTCCAGCGACGCGTGCCAGCGCGGGGCGTAGTGGGCGTGGCGCTCCTCCAGCAGTGCGTGGCCCCGTACGGTCAACGAGGTGAGCACCACCCGGCGATCCCGTTGGGAGCGAATCCGCCGCACCAGGCCGGCCGCGGCGAGCCCCTCGAGCATCTCGGCGGCGGTGGCGGGGGAGAGGTCGGCCAGACAGGCCAGTTCGCCGGAGGAGAGCTGCTCGTGGTCTCGCAGGCCGAACAGGAGCCCGTACTGCGCGTCGCTGAGGCCCTCTCCGCGGGTCTCCCGGCCCCGGAGTCGCCGCACCGCGGCCAGCACCCCCTTGAACGACGCGCCGAGAGCGGTGGCCGCGTCGGGCGCAACCGGCTCGGCCTCGGCGGCGGGCCTCGGACGCGCGGCGGCGTCGGGACGCACGGCGGTCACGCCGCCACCGCCTCAGCCAGCGCGTCGTCCGTCCCCGCCGGCCCGGCACCGGCTCGACGCGCCGCTCGCTCGGCCCGCAGCAGGACGATGCACGGCACGATCGCCAGCGCCGTGATCCCCGCCGAGGCCCAGAACGCCGTTCCATAGGCCGAGGCCATGGCGGCCGTGCCATGCGCTCCGACGAGCGCGCGCTGCAGGACCACCGCCAGCGCCGCAGTGCCGATCGACCCGCCCACTCGCTGCAGGACGTTGAGCTGCGGCGTGGCGTGGGCCAGCTCGGAACGCTGCAGAGACGCGAACGCCGCCGCCATGGCGGGCATGAACGCGAACCCGATCCCGGCGCCGCGGACCAGCATCGCCACCGACAGCCACGCCACCGAGGTGTGGGCGCCGATGAACCCGAACGGCACTGTCGCAACCGTGGTCAGCAGCACGCCGAACAGCGCCAGCGGGCCTCCGCCCATCCGGTCCGAGAGCTTGCCGGCCAGGGGCATCATCAGCGCCGCGCCCAGCCCCTGCGGCGCGGTCAGCAGGCCCGTGTCCACCACGCTCTCGTGGCGCACGCCCTGCCAGTAGAGGGGCAGCAGGATCATGCCGCCGAACAGCGCCGCGCCGAGGCAGAACATCGCGATCGATGCGGAGGAGAACGTCGCGCGCTTGTACAGGCGCAGATCCAGTAGCGGATGGGGGACTCGGAGCGCATGCCACACGAAGCTCACCACCAGGATTACCCCGAGCACGCAGGGGACGATCACCTTGCCGGCCACGAAGCTGCCGGTGATGCCGATCTCGGCCAGGCCGTAGGTGATCAGCGGCAGCCCGGTCGCCATCAGGGCGAGTCCGAGATAGTCCAGGCGGTCGCTCGGCTCCGGTCTGACGCGCGGTAGCACCCGCAGCGCGGCGATCACCGCGACCACCCCGATCGGAAGGTTGACGAAGAAGATCCAGCGCCAGCTGGCGTGGTCGAGGATCAGACCGCCGATCGTCGGCCCGAGGATCGGCGCCAGCATCGCCGGTACGGCCACCACGCTCATCACCCGGCCCATCCGCTTGGGCCCGGCGGCATCGGCCATGATCAGCTGCCCGATCGGCAGGATCATGCCGCCCCCGATGCCCTGCAGGACGCGGAACACGATCAGCTCGGTGGTCGAGGTGGCCAGCCCGCACAGCGCCGAGCCGGCGGTGAACAGCACCACGGACAGGATGTACACCGGCTTGGTCCCGAACCGGCGGGCCGCCCAGCCGGTGATCGGAATCACCGCGGCGAGCGAAAGCAGGTAGCCGGTGACCACCCATTGGATCTCCGCGATCGAGGAGTGCAGCTCGCGCCCCAGCGTCGCCAGCGCGACGTTGACGATCGTGGTGTCGAGGATCGACATGATCGAGCCCACGATCACCACCGCGCTGATCCGCCACACGTAGGCGTCGATGCGGTCGCCGGCCCCGGGAGCTGGGGAACTGGTCATGAAAGCTGGTCCAATCTCCGGAAAATTCGTACGGGGCCGGAAGATTAGGAACCGAACTATTGGCTGTCAACTCGGTCGGCGGCTATCGTCAGTGGTCAATGACCACATTTGCCGACCTCGGCCTCGCCCCCGACCTCCTGAGCGCCATCCAGGACGTGGGCTATGAGGCTCCGAGCCCGATCCAGGAACAGGCCATCCCGCCGCTGCTCGAGGGCCTCGACGTGATCGGCCAGGCGCAGACCGGCTCGGGCAAGACGGCGGCGTTCGGGCTGCCGCTGCTCCAGTACGTCGATCCCGACGAGGATGACGTCCAGGCCCTGGTGCTGACGCCGACGCGGGAGCTCTGCATTCAGGTCACCCAGGCGCTGCGCACCTACGGCAAGCGCAAGGGCGTCGACGTGGTGGCCGTCTTCGGCGGCGCGCCGATTCGCAGCCAGCAGGCTCAGCTGCGGGCGGGCGGTCAGGTCGTGGTGGGGACCGTCGGTCGCGTCAAGGACCTGATCTCGCGCCATTCCCTGATGCTCCACTCCTGCCGTTTCGTGGTGCTCGACGAGGCCGACGAGATGCTCGACCTCGGCTTTTTGGAGGACGTCGAGCGGATCCTGTCGCTGACGCCGTCCAGTCGCCAGAGCGCACTGTTCTCGGCCACGATGCCGCCGGAGATCCGCCGCCTCGCCGACCAGTACCTCTATGACCCGGTCACGATCAAGGTCAAGACCGACACGCTGACCGTCGACACGGTGGAGCAGTTCGCCCTCGAGGTCGCCGCGCGGGACAAGCCCGAGGCGCTGGCCACCGTGCTGGAGGCCGAGCGACCCGAGCAGGCGCTCGTGTTCGTGCGCACCAAGATCCGCTGTGACCAGCTGTACCGGTCACTGCGCGATCGCGGGATGAACGTCAAGGCCCTGCACGGCGACATGACCCAGGGATCCCGGGACGGCGTGATGATCTCGTTCAAGGAGGGCCGTCTGCCGCTGCTGATCGCGACCGACGTCGCCTCCCGCGGCCTCGACATCTCGGGCATCTCCCACGTGATCAACTTCGACGTGCCGATGTCCCCGGACGTGTACGTGCACCGGATCGGTCGGACCGGACGGGTCGGCCGCAGTGGCCGCGCCATCACCTTCTACGAGCCGCGCCAGCAGCGCGACATCCAGGCGATCGAGCGTCACGCCGGCGTCAAGCTCTCGCCGTGGGTCAAGGATGCCCACGTCGCCCCGACTCCCGTCAAGCCGCCCCCGCGCCGCCATTCCAAGCCGCGGGTGTCCGCCAACGGCGAAGGCCCTTCCCGCAAGCTGATCGTGCTCGGTGGCCGGGCGGCCGGGCTGGAGCCGTCGGACATCATCCACGCCATCACCGCCGCCACCCAGCTCGACGGTGAGGCGGTCCGCAACGTGCGCGTGCTGGAGCGATTCGCGTTTGTCGAGGTGCCCGACCAGGAGGCCGAGCGGGTAGTTGAGCTGACCGCCGGCACCGAGGTCCGGGGCCACGTGCTGCAGCTCGAGCCGGCGCGGGCCTGACCCACCCCGGGCGCAAGATCGCGCCCAACGCGACTTATCTGCACCGGGCGGTGTTATCAGTGGTGCAAAGCCCGTCGCTCGGGCCAGATCCAACCTTGGGAGGTAATCCGTTGCGATTGCACTCGTTGTTTGCCCGCCGGCCGTCGCCCGCGATGGTCGTCGCGGTGGTCGCCCTGTTCGTCGCGCTCGGTGGCGCCAGCTATGCCGCCGTCTTCCTGCCGCCCAACAGCGTCGGGACCGACCAGCTTCAGTTCCACGCCGTGACGGGCAACAAGATCGCTCTCCTCTCGGTCGGCTTCCGGAAGATCCAGTACGGGGCGGTCGGAATCAGGCGGATCAACAACAATCAGGTGCAGGCTCGCGTCAATGGCGCCTGCGCCCCCTTCAGCGCGGTCAGCGCCGTCGACAACGGCGGCAACGTGACCTGCAACTCGACGCTGCCGGCGGAAATCGGCACCGGCACCGCCGCGACGGCCGTCACCACCGCAGCGGCCACGGTCGCCAGCGCGCCACTTCCCGGGGGGGCCGCCTACATGATCCTGGCCAATCCGCAGGCCGATGTCACGGCCGCCGCCGGGACGCAGGTCCAGGTCGACTGCACCCTGACGGCGGGCCTCTCGTCCCAGACCCGCAGCGTGACCTTCCAGGGCGGCCCCTCGCCGCACCAGCTGGGGTCGATGCCACTCACGATCACCGTGCCTTCGGCCACCAACGGGTCGACCGCCGCGGTGAGCTGCAAGCAGACCCCGACCAGTGGCACGCCGACGGTGACCGTGACCACGAACTTCAACGCGATTCAGATCTCCAGCATCAGCACCCCCGCTGCCGCGATGGCGGCGGCGGCGCGCCAGAAGTAGGCGTCCATCGCGCGATCCGGGCGGCCGACAGCGCCGCTCGGATCGCCGGTCGGGGTGCGCGAGGCGTACCGCCGTCAGGATCGTGGGTACTGTCAGGCCCATGACCAAAGCCAACATGAACACCAGCCTCGGCACGATCGCCATCGAATTCTTCGACGACGACGCGCCCAAGACGGTCCAGAACTTCCGCGCGCTCGCCGCCGACGGCTTCTACGACGGCGTCACCTTCCACCGCGTGATCCCCGATTTCATGATCCAGGGCGGCGACCCGGAGGGCACCGGCACCGGTGGTCCCGGCTACACGTTCGAGGATGAGTTCAACCAGCACAAGGTTGTGCGCGGAGCGCTCGCCATGGCCAACGCCGGTCCGAACACCAACGGTTCGCAGTTCTTCATCGTCACCGCCGATGCGGCGCCGTGGCTCGACGGCAAGCACACCGTGTTCGGGCGCGTCTCGGCCGGGATGGATGCGGTCGATGCGATCGAGTCCACGCCCACCGGTGCCGCGGATCGGCCGGTCGAGCCGGTCACGATCGATTCGATCGAGCTCGATCCGGCTTAGTCGTGCCGGCCGTGCTCACGGCGGCAGGCGCTTGGCGCCGGTAGCCTTGGCGTCCCACCGAGCGAGAGGAACCGATGAGCGTCGAGCAACGGACGCCGGCTGACACCAACGGCTCAGCCGAGCGCATGATCCCGGTCGAGAACCCGGCCACCGGTGAGCTGATCACCACCGTTCCCGTGCTCGACGCGCCGGCCTTGAAGGCCATGGCCGCCCGCGCTCGCGAGGCATGGCCGCAGTGGCAGGCGATCGGGTTCGCCGGCCGCGGCCGGATCATGCGCCGGGCGCAGAAGTGGATCCTGGACAACGCGGAGCAGGTCCTCGACGCAGTCGTCTCCGAGACCGGCAAGACCTATGAGGACGCGCAACTCGCCGATCTCGGCTACACCGCGTCGGCGCTGGGCTTCTGGGCCAAGGAGGGGCCGAAGTACCTAGAGGACGAGCGGGTGCCGTCGTGGAACAACCCGGTCGCGGCCGGCAAGAAGCTCGTCATCCGCTACGCGCCGCTCGGCGTGGTGGGCGTCATCGGCCCCTGGAACTTCCCGATCGCCAACTCCTTCGGCGACTGCATCCCGGCGATGATGGCCGGCAACTGCGTGATCCTCAAGCCCAGCGAGGTGACCCCGCTCAGCTCGCTGCTGATGGCCGAGATGATGCGCGAGTGCGGCCTACCTGAGGATGTCTTCCAGGTCGCCACCGGGGACGGTGGCACCGGCGCGGCGCTGATCGCCGAGGTCGATTGCGTGATGTTCACCGGCTCCAGCCGGACCGGCAAAGCGGTCATGAAGGCGGCCGCCGACGCTCTGGTCCCATGCTACCTGGAGCTCGGCGGCAAGGACCCGATGATCGTCTGTGCCGACGCCAATCTTGACCGAGCCGCCAACGCCGCCGCTTTCTACGCGATGAACAACGGCGGGCAGGTCTGCATCTCGGTCGAGCGCTGCTACGTCGAGGCCCCGATCTACGACGAGTTCGTGCGCAAGGTGACCGACACCGTGAGCTCGCTGCGCCAGGGCGTTCCGACCGAGGTCGGAACCGTCGACGTGGGAGCGGTGATCTTCCCGCCGCAGCTCGATGTCGTCGAGGAGCACGTGCGTGACGCCGTGGAGAAGGGCGCCAAGGTGCTGACCGGAGGCCATGCCCGCAGCGGACCGGGACGCTTCTTCGAACCGACCGTGCTGGTCGATGTCGACCACTCGATGAAATGCATGCAGGAGGAGACCTTCGGTCCCACGCTGCCGATCATGAGGATCGCCGACGCCGAGGAGGGAGTGCGGCTCGCCAACGACTCCAGCTACGGCCTCCAGGCCAGCGTCTGGACCGGTGATGTCGAGCGCGGGGAGCAGCTGGCCCGCCGCATCGAGGCGGGAGTGGTGTGCGTCAATGACGCCCAGATCAACTACAGCGCGCTGAACCTGCCGATGGGCGGCTGGAAGACCTCGGGCATCGGCACTCGCCACGGCGCCAACGGGATCCGCAAGTACACCAAGGTCCAGTCGCTGCTGGTCACGCGGCGCGCGCTCAAGCGCGAGCCGTTCATGTTCCCCTACACCGCGCGCAGCACGATGATGCTCCGGCGAATGTTCAAGCTGCTCTACGGCCGGGGCGCGCGCGACTGATCAGGAGCGGGTGCAGGTCGGTATCGCCAGCGACGCCCAGGCGCTCTGCGCCCGCCCCTCGGGGAGCGTCAGCTTCCGCTGGAGCGTCTTGATCGCCACCACCGGGTCGTTGCCGGCCTTTAGGTCCTTGAGCGTCGCGCGCAGGGCGCCGACCTCAGCCGCCGTGGCGGCCATCGCCTCGCGGTAGCGGCCGGCCATGTCGCCCGGAGGGTGTAGCCCGCGCAAGCCGATGAGCTCGGGAGCGAGCGCGGCGATCCCGCGCCGCAGATACGCCGACTCTCCGCCCGGGTCCGTGGGGGTGGGGATCTTCTCGGTGCGACGCTGGGCCAGTCCACAGATCCGCGCGGCACCGGTACGCAGCTGGCTGGCCGACAGCGAGCTGCTGCCGCAGGCGGCGAGCCCGAGCGTGACCCCCACGGCGAGCCCCACGGCAATCGCCCTCCGGAACCTCATCGCAGCGGCACCGCGAGCAGACGCTCGAGCTCGGCCACGGTCTGTGCGGAGTCGGTGTGGTGGACGGTGCCCATCCCGAGCTCGGCCGCCGGCTTGAGATTGAACGGCAGGTCGTCGACGAACACGCACCGCTCGGGCGCCAGCTCCAGGGCCCGCGCGCCGAGCTCGTAGATCTCCCGGGCCGGCTTGCGCATCCCCACGTCGCCCGAGATCACGACCCCGTCGAACAACTCGGCCAGAAGCGCACGGTCGTAGCGTCGTGTCCCCCACGAATTCGAGATCAGGCCGGTGCGAACGCCGGCCTGGCGCGCTCGTCTGACCGCCGCGAGCATCGCCGGGTCCTCCCGCGCGCCGGCGAACATCCGGTCGATGAGACCGGGCGCCGGAACGCCGAGGATCGCCGCGAACAGCGGCTCGAACTCAGCTTCGGGGAGGCTCCCCGTCTCCAGACCGATCAGTAGCTCCCGGCTCTGCTCGTGAGTGCGAAAATGCCGCCCCACCGTCTCGGGCGACAAGCCCTCGGCTTCACAGAAGGCGCGAAACGCGTCGAACACGTTGGTGGTCATCACGCCGCCCCAGTCGACGAGCAGGCCGGAGTGGCTAGAACCCATTCCGGGTTACGTTGAGCGCTCGGCGGGCGATCTCCACCACCCCGTCGCCGAACGATTTCAGATACGGATCGTCGCTCGCCCCCGTGATCGCTCGCTTGTAGTTGCCCTCCATGAACGCTACGGCCTTCCACAGCGCGAGCGTGACATACCAGTCGAGCGCACCGACCGAGCGTCCCGACAGCTCCTCGTAGCGTGACACCAGCTCCTGGCGGGTCGGGAAGCCGGGCCTGGCGGTGACGCTCTGCAGGTTGAACTTGCTGTTGGCCGGGTCGCCGGCCTGGGTCCAGTGGATCATCATGTAGCCGACGTCGGCCAGGGGGTCGCCGATCGTGGCCATCTCCCAGTCGAGGATCGCGATCAGGCGCGCTGGAGCGCCGGGCGCGAGCATCACGTTGCCGAGGCGGTAGTCACCGTGGACGATCGTGGCTGGAGGAGACTCGGGCAGGTTGGCCGACAGCCAGTTGCCCACCTGCTCGAACTCCTCGATCTCACGCGTCTGGTTGTGCTCCCACAGGCCCGTGAAGCGCCGCAGCTGTCGCTGCAGGTAGCCGCTGGGCTTGCCGAAGCCCTCCAGCGGGAGGGCAGACCAATCGACCGCGTGCAGCTCGACCAGCGCGTCGACCAGCTCCTGCGCGATCTGCGCCCGCTGGGGCGGACTGTCCAGCTCGGACGGGATGGTCTGTGTGATCACCTCGCCCTGGACCTCCTCCATGATGTAGAAGGGAGCGCCGATCACGCTGGTGTCCTCGCACGTGGCCAGCACCCTCGGCGTACGGACCGGGGTCGGCTCGAGCGCACCCAGCAGGCGCGCCTCGCGCAGGACGTCGTGCGCACTGGGTGGTAGCGGACCGCGCGGCGGCCGGCGCAGGACCACTCCGGTGGACAGGGCGAAGGTTACGTTCGAGTGTCCGTCACCGATCGGCGTCGCGGACAGGTTTTCCGGGGCGTCGAGACCGCCGGCGCTGAGGAACTCGCGCAGCGGCTCGAGCACGAGCAGCGGATCACGCTGGTTGGCGGCTCCCTGCGCGTGCGTCGCAACGATGTCATCGGGGGCGACGGTGGCGCTCATCTGCTGGCGGAGGGTACCGCCCGCCGGATCGTCCGGTTCCAGCGACGGCGGCGCCGCCATCCGGGTGGCGGCGCCCACCGGGTCGTCGGCCGGGTCAGAAGGCTTTAGGTCAGACCGCGACGGGCTCTCGAGGCGAGAGCTCGCGGTCAAAATGCCGGCCGAACAGCTGCTCGCGATCGCCGGCGAGTCCGACGACGGTGGCGCTGGTTTGCAGCTCGATCGCCGCCAGCAGATTCGCGAGCCGATCGCGGACCGCGTCACCGGCGGCCGAGTCATCGGACACCCACTGCGGGGCCGCGTCTTGCAGCAGCACCGTCACCCGGTCTGGCTTGATGGCCGCGATCTCCGCCAGCAGCTCCGAGTCCGATCCCGTGGGTCCGAAGATTGCAAGTAGATCGCTCATGGCGGCCAGTCTCATGCGCGCGCGTAAAGCGATCCTGAACGCCGACGAACAATTCTGGTGGGCTGGTCCGCCCGGTGGCTTCGATACGGCCTGACGGGGTGAGTAGCCTCGAACACGACAATGCCTGAACTGCCGGAAGTGGAGATAACCGCGCGTCTGATCGGCGCGGCGATCGCCGGCACCCGGGTGGAGTCGGCGTTGACTCCGGGAATCAACGCCCTGAAGACCTACGATCCGCCGCTGGCTTCGATCGAGTCACGCCGGGTGGAGGGAGTGAGACGCCGGGGCAAGCTGTTCCTGGTCGAGTTCGAGGACGACCTCACGGCGATGATCCATCTCATGTCGGCGGGGCGGCTGCAGCTGTTCGACACGCGGGCCTCACTGCGCGACCGGGCCTCGCGGCTGTTGATCCGCCTGGACGACGGGCGCGAGCTGCGCCTGCGGGAGTTCGGCACCCGCCAGGCGGCATGGGTCAAGCTCCTCACGCCCGCCACACTCGAGAGCGAGGAGACGCTCAGCACGCTGGCCCCGGACGCGTACCCCGATCCGCCGCCCCTCCAGCCGCTCCTGGACGCGCCGCGCCCCCTGCACGGTCTGCTGCGCGATCAGCGCGTGATAGCCGGCATCGGCCGCTCCTGGGTCGACGAGATCCTCCACGAAGCCCGCCTATCGCCGTTCAAGCGGGGCTCCGAGCTCACCGACGATGAGGCCGACCGCCTCCGCGAGGCGATGATCGCCAAGCTCGGCGGCGCGATCGAGTACTACGAGGCCAACCTGGCCCTGCCGATCCCGGACAAGCTGCCGATGCCGCTGGCGGTGCACCGTCGTAACGGCGAGCCGTGCCCCCGCTGCGGCGACACGCTGGAGGCCGTCTTCTACGAGGACTACGTGATGTGTTACTGCCCGACCTGCCAGACCGACGGCAAGCTGCTCAAGGACCGGCGCCTGTCGCGGCTGCTCAAGTAGGGTTTCACCGACGATGGCACTTCAGCCCGGAGACGTCGCGCCCGATTTCACCCTCCTCGATCAGGAGGGCAAGCCGGTGTCGCTGTCGAGCCTGCGCGGCCAGGACGTGGTGCTGTACTTCTATCCCAAGGCCGACACCCCCGGCTGCACCACCCAAGCCTGCGGTGTGCGCGATCACCGCACCGATTATGAGCGTCTCGACGCGGTCGTGCTGGGGGTCTCACCTGACCCGGTCAAGCGAGTCGCCGCCTTCGATCAGAAGTACGAGCTCGGCTTCCCGTTGCTCGCCGACGAGGACCACGCCGTCGCCGAGGCCTACGGCGTGTGGGCCGAGAAGTCGATGTACGGGCGCAAGTTCATGGGCAACGAGCGGACCACGTTCGTGATCTCGCCCGACGGCACCATCAAGGACGTGTTCCGCAAGGTGAAGCCGGCTGAGCACGACGAGCTCGTGCTCGCTGCCCTCGTCCGATCCTGAGCCGGCCGGTCGGTGCGCGCCGGGGGCGCAGTGGCCGCGGGCTCGGCCAGGGTGTAGGCTGCAGGCGGGTTGGTCTGAGCGAAAAGGGGACGGTATGCGCCTGAGGATGCTGGGGACACTGGTTTGCGGTCTGATGCTGTACGGCTTGGCAGGAGCCGGTTTCGCGTCAGCCCAGGTGACGCTACCGGGCGCCGCCGGCGTGCTGAGGTGCGGGGCGGTCACCACGGCGCCGACCTACAAGCACGTGATCTTCATCCTCGAGGAGAACCACTCCTACGGCAGCATCTACCAGTCAGCCTCGGCGCCCTACATCAATAAGGTGATCGCGCTGTGCGGGTCGGCCACCAACTATCAGAGCATCTCGCATCCCAGCCTGCCGAACTACATCGGCCTCACCGACGGAGCGGGCCTGGGCGCGTTGCGCCGTTTCTGGGCGACTGCACCCCATCTGCCACCTGCCAGTCGAGCGCGAACAACGTCTTCAACCAGGCGAACGCAAAGGGTGGTTATAAGGGCTACGCCGAGTCGATGCCGACCCCGTGCGACATGGTGAACGCCGGGTTCTACGCGCCGCGGCACAATCCGGCCGTCTACTACACGGATCTGCTGAATTGCGCCAGCCAGGACGTCGACCTCGGCACGGTCGGCAACTCGCCGCTACTGCAGGACTTCGCGAGTGAGGCCACGGCCCCGGCCTTCGCGTTCGTGACGCCCAACCTGTGCGACGACATGCACGGCGCCGGCGGTTGCCCGAGCAATCGATTCTCACCGGCGACAACTGGTTGAAGTCGTGGCTGCCGGCGATCACGTCGACTCCCGTGTACGTCGGCGGCGACACCGCCATATTCATCGTGTGGGACGAGGGGGGTGGCGGAACCGCGGGGGAGAACTGCGCGAAGAACCTCGCTGACGAAAGCTGCCATGTGCCGGCCATCGTCGTCGCCCCCTCGGTCAAGCGCAAGACTGTGGTCAGCACGCCGTTCAACCACTACTCGTTGCTGAAGACCGCTGAGGATCTTCTCGGCCTCCCCGAGCTCAGTTCGGCTCGCACGGCGACCAGCATGGTCTCGCCGTTCAACCTGTGACCGTCGCCGGCGCGTTGGCCACCCCCAAGGGCCGCCCTCGCAATGTCCTAGCGTCGCGGCGCTACTGAAGGCCCTCGCGCGCTTCGCGCACGAGGGTGACGGCCTCAGGGAAGATCACGGCCATCACGGACCGAAGCTGCTCGGCCTGCTGCTCGGTGGTCCCCTGAATGTTGGCGCGATTCATCGCGGCGACGGTCAGATCGACGGCGAGCTTGATCGCGTTATCGGCCCAGGCCAGGCGCTGCGCACCCTGCATCTGCTCGGCGAACTCACCGAGCCGACGCTGCAGATCGTCCGGGTCACCGAACATTCCGCCAAAACCGCTGCCTTCCATAGCTCCATGGTAGCTCGCGTGAACCGCGGGCGCCAATGGTCCGCCGTTTGCGCTGCGCTGGTGCCGCCCGCGGCGGCTAGCATACGGGCGCCCCATGAACACCGACCAACAGCTCCTGTGGGAGTCGCGCGTGCGCAATCGTCAGTCGATCGTCGCCCTGCTGGCCGGGGTTCTGCTGGTCGGGGCCGCGGCGGTCCAGCTCGGCGGCCCCCATACCTCGGTCGACGAGCTGACGCTCGACCTGATCACGGCCCACAAGCGATTTCCCCTTGACCTGATCGCCTCGGTGATGAACGGCGTCGCCTCGTTGCTGATCGCCTGGACGCTGAGCTTCCTGTACCGGGCGTCCGCCGCCCGCAGCGACCTCGTCAAGCCGTACGTGAAGTACATCGCGATCGCCGGCGGCGTTCTCGCCGCAGTGACCGGCGTGATCTACGCGATCATCGTCGCGATCAAGGTCAACGACTTCGTCTCTACCGGTTCTCAGACCTACGCCGAGGCCAACCACCTGACCAACTCCACCGGACTTCTGGTGCTTCAGCTCCTGGGCCAGGCGGCGGCGCTGCTGCTCGCGGTCGGATTCGTGCTGGTCTCACTCAACGCGATGCGCCAGGGCCTGCTGACTCGCTTCATGGGCTATCTCGGGATTTTCGCCGGCGCCCTGGTCCTGTTTCAGATCGTGCAGATCCCCATCGTCCAGGGCTACTGGCTGGCGGCGCTGGCGTACCTGTTCTCCGGTCGCTGGCCCACGGGCGTGCCGCCGGCCTGGCGTTCCGGGCGGGCTGAGCCGTGGCCCTCTTCGGCCGATATGCGAGCCCGCCGGGCTGCCGGTGCCGGTGCCGGTGGCGGTGGCCGGCGTGGCAAGCCGGCGGTCGCGCCCGAGCCCCAGCCGGCCGGAGCGCCCGCGCCGGCCGGTGGCCGGACCCGCGCCTCGACGCCCAAGCGCAAGCGCAAGCGTCGCAGCTAGTGCCGCCAGACTGCCACCGAATCTGTGAATCGGGCCACTGGTTCCTCGCGCGGGCGGGTCTCCGCGGCTTGCCACGGCCGGCCCGCCCGAATTACCGAAGTCCGGCGTAGCGATCCTCCAAATCGCGGCGAGCGGTGACCGCTCGTCCCCGGCTTCCGACCGCTGGCGGCACGCCCGCCGCCGTTCACCGATCAGCGGTTGCGGTCCGGAGTCGAGGCCGGGAGGTTTCCCGGGTCTCGTACACACACGAGTAGGAGGAGAGAGATGGAAGCAAATCGTCTGCCGCGGGAAGCCGACGTGGCTCCGGCGGCCGATCCGACCGGCGGCCGGTCGGCCGGCTGGACCCCGGCGGACCCGGGTCCGCTCGGTCTCGCCGCGTTCGCCGGCACGACGTTCGTGCTGAGCCTGGTCAACGCCGGGCTGGTCGGGACTCAGAAGGCGCCGGGCGGCGGGTTGTTGCCGCTGGTCGCGGCGTTGGCGCTGGCGTACGGAGGCGCCGCTCAGTTCCTGGCGGGGATCTGGGAGTTCCGCACCGGCAACACGTTCGGTGCGCGTCGCGTTCTGCTCCTACGGAGCGTTCTGGATCTCGTTCTACTTCGTTGTCCACTCCGTCGCCGCGAATGCCCCCACCGAGGTGTTCAGTGGGCTCGGGCTGTACCTGTGGATGTGGGGGATCTTCACCACCTACATGTTCATCGCGTCGCTGCGGACCACGGGGGCCGTCGCGCTGGTGTTCCTGCTGCTGGCGATCACCTTCATCATCCTCGGCATCGGCAACTCATCCCTGGCCGGGACCACGAACGTGACCAACGGCACGATCAAGCTCGGCGGCTACATCGGGATCCTCACCGCGATCGCGGCCTGGTACGCATCGTTCGCAGCGGTCATCAACTCGACGTTTGGACGCACGGTGGCGCCGGTCTTCCCGCTCTCACGCTGACCAAAAGGCAACTAGCCGCTGGTCTTTGTCGGGTACAACTAGGAGTAGAGACAGCCGCACATCTGCGGCCGGCCCGGGCGCCGGTGACCTCGCCGGCGCCCGTCGGCTGACCGGGTGCGAGACGCCCAAGTAAGAAGGAGAGGCTTGCAATGGCAGACACGGCATCGACCCAGACGGGCGACAGCACGCTCGAGCAGCAACTCGATGAGATGCTGGACATCGAGAAGTTCGAACCGCCCGAGGACTTCAAGCAGCACGCGCTGCTGAACGACCCGTCGGTCTACGACGAGGCCGACCGCGACTGGAAGGGATGGTGGGTCAAGCAGGCCCAGGAGCTGCATTGGTTCAAGGAGCCCGAGGAGATCCTCGACGACTCCAACCCGCCGTTCTACAAGTGGTTCTCGGACGGCAAGATCAACGCCTCCTACAACTGCGTCGACCGCCACGTCGAGGCCGGCAACGGCGACCGTGTCGCCTACTACTGGCGCGGAGAGGAAGGCGAGGAGCGCGAGATCACCTACGCCGACCTGCACCGCGATGTGCAGCGCCTCGCCAACGCGCTCAAGGATCTGGGTATCGGGAAGGGCGACATAGTCGGGATCTACCTCCCGATGATCCCCGAGGTCGCCGTCGCGATGCTGGCCTGCGCCCGGATCGGCGCGCCGCACAATGTCGTCTTCGGGGGCTTCTCCGCTGACTCGGTCAAGGAGCGGATGGAGTTCTCGCAGGCCAAGGCCCTGATCACCGTCGACGGCGCCCGCCGTAAGGGCAAGACCGCGTCGATCAAGGAGCAGGTCGACAAGGCGATGGGTGATCTCGAGAGCCTTCAGCACATCGTCGTGGTCAAGTCCACCGACACCGACTGCGAGATGAAGGAGGGCCGCGACGTCTGGTATCACGAGATCTGCGAGGCCGCCGACGACGAGTGCCCGGCCGAGGAACTGGACGCCGAGCATCCCCTGTTCGTGCTCTACACCAGCGGCTCGACGGCGAAGCCCAAGGGCGTGCTGCACACCACCGGCGGATATCTCACCGGCGTCAGCGCCACCCACCGCTACGTGTTCGATCTAAAACCCGAGGAAGACGTCTTCTGGTGCTCGGCCGACGTGGGCTGGGTCACCGGGCATTCCTACATCGTCTACGGCCCGCTGGCCAACGGCGCCAGCAGCGTGATGTACGAGGGTGCGCCGGACTACCCGCACAAGGGGATCTGGTGGGAGCTGTGCGACCACTACAAGGTGACGCCTGTTCTACACCGCTCCAACCGCGATCCGCGCCTGCATGAAGTGGGGCGTGGAGCACGTGGAGAAGTTCAACCTGGAGAAGCTGCGGCTGCTGGGCACGGTCGGCGAGCCGATCAACCCGAAGGCGTGGCTCTGGTACTACAAGGTGATCGGCGGCGAGCGCTGCCCCATCGTCGACACCTGGTGGCAGACCGAGACCGGCGCGATCATGATCACGCCGCTGCCGGGGATCGTTGCGACCAAGCCAGGCTCCGCGACGCGCCCGTTCCCGGGCGTCAAGGCCGAGGTCGTCGACGAGCGCGAGGGCAAGCCGCTGGACGAGGGCCAGGGCCTGCTGGTGCTGCAGCGTCCCTGGCCGTCGATGCTCCGCACGCTCTACAAGGAGGACGATCGCTTCGTCGAGACCTACTTCTCGAAGTTCGGCAACGAGACCTACGTGGTCGGCGACGCCGCCCGCAAGGACAAGGACGGCTACTTCTGGATCATCGGCCGGATCGACGACGTGGTCAATGTCTCGGGACACCGTCTCTCGACCGCCGAGGTCGAGTCGGCGATCGTCTCGCACGGCAAGGTCGCGGAATCGGCGGTGATCGGACAGGTCGACGAGGACTCCGGCCAGGCGATCTGCGCGTTCGTGACGCTGGAAGGCGATCTGGAGGGCAGCGATGCGCTGATCGAGGAGATCCGCGCCCGCGTCGCCGACCGGATCGGCAAGTTCGCCCGCCCCAAGCGGATCATCTGGGCCGACGACCTGCCCAAGACCCGCTCGGGCAAGATCATGCGGCGGCTGTTGCGTGACATCGCGGACGGACGCGCGCTCGGCGACGTGACCACGTTGCGTGACCCCGACGTGATGTCCCAGCTCGAGGGCAAGATCAAAGAGGAGCAGAAGGCGGCGGACGAGTAGCCGACCGCCACGACCGTCACGACCGCTGCGCTCGCGTCAGACGCTCAGGCGTCGACCGAGCTCGGCGGCGTGCCGGCGGGCCACCGGGACCGCCCGCCCGCCGCCGAAGATCAACTCGGCGGTGCCGCCCAGCACCGGCCGCAGCTCCACCGCGTTACGCAGGTTGGCGACGTACTGGCGGTGCACGCGGACGAACCCGAACGGCTCCCAGCGACGCTGGATCTCCGACAGCGTGGCCCGCAGCAGATAGCGACCGTCGCCGGTCACGATGCGGACGAAGTCACCGTAGGACTGGACATAGTCGATCGCGCCGCGCGACAACAGCCGCGTCGACCCGCCGTGGACGTTGGCCACGGCGATCATCTCGTTGTCGGTCGGCGCCGGGGCAGGCTGGCGCACGGTCGCCGGCTCCGCGGTCGCCGGCGCGGACTCGATCGCCGCGGCGACTCGCTCGATCGCGTCCTCCACGCGGCGGCGCCCCACCGGCTTGCGCAGGTAGTCGAGCGCGTGCAGCTCGAATGCCTCCGCCGCCGCGTTGTCATAGGCACTGACGAACACCAGCTGAGGCGGCTGGGCGAAACGGCGGAGAACACGACCCAGTTCGATCCCGTCGAGATCGGGCATGCGGACGTCGAGGAAGATCGCATCGTAGATCTGGTGGGAGGCCTTGACCAGCGCGTCGTGGCCGTCGAACGCGCACTCAACGTCCTTCACGCTCGGGGAGCTGCGCAGCAGCCGGGCCAGATCCTCGAGCTGGGTTCGCTCGTCGTCGACGGCCAGGATCGTCAGGCGATCGCTGCCCATCGGCTCCCGCACGGCGAGCGGCGGATTGCGCCGATCCCCGGTCACGGCGCCGCCCCGACGGCGGCGATCAGCGGCGAGCGCGAGTCCTCGTCGCCCGCGAGGTTGGGGACCGTCATCACCGCGGTGGTCCCCTGCCCGAGCTGCGAGTCGATCCGCAGCGCGTAGCGCTCGCCGAAGGTCGCGCGCAGGCGCGCGTCGACGTTCGACACCCCGATGCCTCCGCCCGCGCCGGCCAGCACGGCGGGCACCCGCTCCGGCGCGATGCCGGCGCCGTCGTCTGAGACGCGCAACTCCACGTCGCCTCCGTGCAGCCGCGATTCGATCACGATCCGTCCGGTTCCCGCACGCTGCTCCACGCCGTGCCGGACGGCGTTCTCCACCAGCGGCTGTACCGACATCGCCGGTACCACTGCGTCCTCGGTGGCCGGCGCGATCTCGAAGCTGACGTTGCAGGCGGTCCCGGAAGCGTCCCTGCTCGAGTCGCAGATAGCGCTTGACGTGCTCGAGCTCCTCGGCCAGCGTCACGTAGGAGCGAGCGTCCCGAAACAGGTAACGCGTGAACTCGGCGAAGTCGATCAGCCGCTCGCGCGCCTCCTCGGGCCGCGCGTGAATGTCACCGGCCACCGCCGCCAGCGCGTTGTAGATGAAGTGCGGCGAGATCTGCGCCCGCAGCGCCCGCAGCTCGGCCTGGGCCAGACGCTCCTCGTGGCCGCGCAGCACTGACAGCTCCACTTGCGCCGACACCAGGCTGGCGGCCTCCTGTATGACCCGCAACTGGTCGCGACGCGGGCGTCCGATCGACTGATAGAACGCGATCAGGGTCCCCGCCCGTTTGCCCTGGACAGTCAGCGGAGCCAGTACCGCCGAACGCAGCGGGCAGCTCGGGTCTGAGGAGATCAGCCGCGGCACGACATGCATGCGGTCATCGGGGGTGCGCTCGAGCAGCCGCGACAGCAGGTCCCCAGGGCGGACCTGCTCCCGACCGTCGCCGTCGATGGCCAGCACCGCGCGTGTGTCGGCCAGCGCGATCGCGGCGGCCCCGGTCAGAGCTCTGAGGTGGGGGACGGCCTGCGCGGCCGAGCCGGAATGGATCCCGCCGCGTAGATGCGGCAGCGTCGAGGTCGCAGCATGCAGCGCCGACTGCATGGCGATCGCCTCCGGGGCGCTGGGCGTGCGCCGCCAGGCGCGAACGATCCTCCACACCGCCGCGATGACAGCGGCGGCCGCGATGCCGAGCACTACCCCTTCTCCGAACATCGTCAAACCGGGCTAAGGCTACCCCCGCGGCGGCACGCGGAAAACCTCAGCAGGTTCGGCCCCCATCGGGCATGATTGGACCGATGAGCATCACACACCGTTACTCCTCCTACGAGCAGGCCTGCGCCGACCATCGTTGGCAGGTGCCCGACCGTTACAACATCGCTGCCGACATCTGCGATCGCCACCCTCGTGAGAAGGCGGCGATGATCCACGAGGACTTCCACGGCAACGTCCGCCAGGTGGACTGGGGTGAGCTGCAGGACAGCTCCAACCGCTTCGCCAACGTCCTCGTCGCCCACGGCGTGCAACGGGGTGACCGCGTCGCGATGTTGCTGCCGCCGACGCCCGAGACGGCGGCCGCGTTCTTCGGCACCTGGAAGCTCGGCGCGATCCTGCTGTCGATGTCGGTGCTCTACGGCGACGACGGCATCCGCCACCGGCTGACCGATTCGCAGGCCAAGGTCCTGGTCACCAACCAGGCCAACGCCGACCGGATGGAGCGCTCGCTGGTCGAGCACGTGCTGATCCTCGACGACGAGCTGCTCAGCCGCGGTTCCACCGCGTTCGATGTTGTCGACACCGCGGCCGATGATCCGGCGCAGCTGTACTACTCGTCAGGGACGACCGGGCTGGCCAAGGGCATCCTCCACGCCCACCGTTACATCCTCGCCCACGAGGAGTTCGTCTACTGTCACGACGTCCAGGACGGTGAGCTGTTTCACGGCATGGGCGAGTGGGCCTGGGCGGCCGGGATCGCTCCGTTGCTCGGTCCCTGGCGCTACGGAGCGGTTCAGGCCGTCTACCAGCGCGAGGGCGGCTTCGACCCCGCCAAGCAGCTGGACTTCCTCTCGCGTCACGAGGTCACCAACGTGTTCGGCACGCCCACCGCGATCAGGTCGATGATGTCGATCGATGACGCGGCCACGCGCTACCCGCAGAAGTTCCGCATCGTGTGCTCGGCCGGCGAGCCCCTGAACCCTGAGGCGATCCGGTGGTTCCGGTCCCAGTACGGCGTCACCGTGCTCGACTTCTACGGGCTCACCGAGTCATATCCGCTATGTGCCAACTATCCGTTCATGGAGGTCCGCGAGGGCTCCATGGGCAAGCCCATGCCAGGCTGGGAGGTGGCGATCCTCGACGAGGACGAGCGGCCGGTGGCCCAGGGCGAGCGCGGCGAGATCTGCCTGCGGGCACGGTCCAATCCGCACTATCCGCTCGGCTACTGGAATCGCCCGGCGCAGGACAGCGAGGAGACGTTCGGCGGAGACTGGTTTCACACCAAGGATGCGGCCTCGACCGACGAGGACGGCTACTACTGGTATGAGGGCCGCGCCGACGATGTGATCATCTCGGCCGGCTACCGGATCGGCCCGTTCGAGGTCGAGTCGGCCTGCCTCGAGCATCCGGCCGTGGCCGAGGCGGCCGCCGTGGCGGTGCCCGACGAGCGGCGCGGCAACGTGGTCAAGGCGTTCGTGGTGCTGGCCGCGGGGCACGATCCCAGCAGCACGCTGGCGGAGGAGATCAAGGCCTTTGTGCGCGACCATCTGTCGGCCTACGCATATCCGCGTCAGGTGGAGTTCGTTGACGATCTCCCCAAGACGCTCACCGGCAAGATCCGCCGGATCGAACTGCGCCAGCGGGAGGTCGCCAAGGCGTCCGCGGACTAGGAGCCAGCCGCCGCTTTCGCCTGGGTTCGCATCTCGGCCAGGATCCGCTCGAGCCGGGGCTCGGTGTCGGTGTCGACGTGGCTCATCGCCGCCGCCACCACGGGGTGCACGGCGGCGATCTGGGCGTGCATCTCGTGGGCCACGGCTCGGTAGCTCGGATGGCCCTCGCGACCTGAGCGCAGCTCGATCAGCTGCATCGCCTCGCGGGCGTTGAGGTCGAGGATGAAGCGCAGGCGATAGCCCAGGCAGAGGGCATAAGGGGCGACGCTCAGCCGGCCGCTATCAGCCAACCGCTCGTAGGCCCGGCGGGAGATCTCCAGCGCCTGGCGGTACTGATCGCCGACCCCGGCCAGTTGCACCTGGTCCGGCACGCCGGCGCCGAGGTCAGGGGTGAGCGCCTGCCACTGCACGGTCAGCATGCGATGGCGTTGCAGGTCGCGGAACGCGCCGTAGTCCGACACGATCTCAAACCGGTAGCGCAGGGCTTCGAAGCCGCGGCCGGGCCGGTGCCGTCGGTTGGCCCGCGCTCCCACGAGGTCAGACAGCAGCGCGGCGCGCTCGGCCTCTCCCAGCGCTTCCACGCCGCGCCGAATGGTCTCCTCGGATTCCGTCGCGGACTCGAACAGCAGCGCTGTGAGCAGATCGTCCACGTCGCCGTCGACCTTGAGCAGCTTGACCGACGGACGCGGTCGATCGGGATCGTGGTCAGGCTCGTGTAGCCCGAGCCGCCGGGCCCACCGCTGGCCCGCCTCGGAGCGATGCTCGAGGTAAGCGATCCACTCGCCGCCGCGCTCGGGGCGCTGCACCCGGGTGACGAAGCTCGGCATCACCGCCTGGACCTCGCGCAGGATCATCTTCCCGTAGCTGCGAGCCTCGGGCAGCGGGTGGGCCAGGAGGTGCAGGATCAGCTGCTCGTAGGTCTGCCCACTGGCGTAGATGCCCATGTGAGAGAGCGAGCCGGCGGGCAGCAACCCGCGCAGGAGGTCAAGCGCCTTGGCCTTGACAGCGCGGGCATGGGCGGCGGGGTCCTCGTCGTCTCGGCGGGGGAACTCGCGCTCGGCCCATGCCGTGACACGCGGTATCGAGTCGGCGTAGATGCCGAACAGTCCGTCCATCGCGGTGACGTACTCCGGGCCGAGCTCGGGATCACGGTAGTAGCGGTAGCGGGAGTGTGCGGGGTCGCTTCCCGGCATCGGCCGGTCGTAGGCGATGTAGCGCGTCGACTGCTCCAGGTAGGCGGCCAGCCGCGGCCGTTGCAGCACCTTGGTGAGCACGTTGCTCACCCACTCGCACGCGACGTGGGCGCCGCCGAGCTGGGCGACGGAGTCATCGCCGTAGCCCAGGAAGATCCGCTCGTAGAGCTGGCTGGCCCGATCGCCCTCGGTGGACTCATAGCCGCCGCCCGTGCCCCCGGAATCCTCGGGTAGGTCGCCGGCGAACTCGTCGATCAGAAGTCGCCGCAGCGTGCCCGGATAGCGCGAATACCGTGCGAACAGTGCACCCTTGAGCGTCTCGGGCAGGTTGATGAGCGCGAACACGGGCCGGTCGAGATTCGTGCAATGCGCCCTCAGTCGCGTGCGCTCGGCTTCGGTGAAGGTCTCGATCGGGTACTCCACGGGCGGTCGATCGTAGCGGCGCGGGCGGCGGGTCTCGGGGCGACCGCTAAGGTGTCGTGATACGGATGCGTACCGAGCCGACGACGAGCGAGCATCTGGACGTTCTCATCGTCGGCGCCGGTCTGTCGGGCATCGGGGCGGCGTGTCACCTGCAGCGCCGATGCCCGGACCGCAGCTACGCGATCCTGGAGTCGCGGGCCACCACCGGCGGGACGTGGGACCTGTTCCGCTATCCCGGCGTCCGGTCGGACTCCGACATGCATACGCTGGGCTACTCGTTCCGGCCCTGGGAGCAGGCCGAGACGATCGCCGACGGTCCGTCGATCCTCAGCTATATCCGCGAGACCGCGTCGGCCTACGGCGTCGACGCCAAGGTCAGGTGCAGCCACCGCGTCACGTCGGCGCGATGGTCAAGCGCGGAGGCGCGCTGGACCGTGACCGCGCAGCGGACCGATACCGGCGAGTCGATCGGTCTCACCTGCTCGTTCCTGCTGATGTGCTGCGGCTACTACCGCTACGACCGGGCCTACCGTCCGGAGCTCCCGGGGGCCGATCGCTTCGGCGGGCCGATCGTCCACCCTCAGCACTGGCCTCAGGACCTCGACTACGCCGGCCGGCGAGTGGTGGTGATCGGCAGCGGAGCGACCGCCGTGACGCTCGTTCCCGCGATGGCCCGGCGAGCCGCCCACGTGACCATGCTGCAGCGCTCGCCGAGCTATGTCGTCTCCCTGCCCACCGAGGATGGGCTGGCCAAGCTGGCGCGGCGGCGGCTTTCGCCGATGGCGGCCTACCAGGCGGTCCGCATCAAGAACATCGCGCTGATGAGCCTCAGCTACCAGCTCAGCCGGCGCTGGCCGCGGCAGGCGCGGTCCCTGATCCGCAGAGGCGTGCAGGCCCAGCTGCCTGACGGCTACGCCATCGACGTCGATTTCAATCCCCACTATGACCCCTGGGACCAGCGCCTCTGCGTCTGTCCCGACGGCGATCTGTTCGAGGCGGTTCGCCAGGGGAGCGCGACGATCGTGACCGACCACGTGCAGTCCCTGACCGAGTCGGGGCTGGCGCTTGACAGCGGACGCCACCTCGACGCCGACGTGATCGTCACCGCCACCGGGCTCGAGCTGCTGGCGCTGGGTGGGATCGAGCTCAGCGTCGACGGCGAGCCGGTGGACATCTCCCAGCGGATCACCTACAGGGGCATGATGCTCAGCGACGTGCCCAACGCCGCCCTGGCGATCGGGTACACGAACGCGTCCTGGACGCTCAAGTGCGACCTCACCTGCGAGTACGTCTGCCGGCTGCTGAACCACATGCGCAGGCGCGGGTACGACTACTGCGTGCCGGAGAACCGCGACCCCTCGGTGGTCTCCGCGCCGCTGCTCAACCTGGCCTCGGGATACATCCTGCGGTCGGTCGATCAGTTCCCGCGCCAGGGGTCGCGACGGCCGTGGAAGCTCTACCAGAACTACCTCCTCGACCTGATCACGCTCCGGTTGGGCTCGCTCGAGGATGGCGTCCTGCGCTTCTCGCGCGCGAGCGGCGGCGGTGCGGGGGCGAGTACCGCCGCGCCAGCGGCCGGCGTTGAACCTGTACCCGCCTAGCGACTCAGGGCATCAGCCCGCGCTGGCGGGGTTGCCCGTCGACTGCGAGCCCTCACCGGACTCGCCGCCGGAGCCCTGATCGCGCTTCTCGCCTGTTCCGCCGGGGCTACGATCACGCTTCTCCCCGCTGGCGCCGCCGGTGCCGTGGCCGGGCTCGGCCTCTTCGCCGTTCTGGTTGGAGACGGAGCCGGGGAGCGGGTCGTCGGCGGACTGCTCGGATGATTCTGGACGTGTCTGCATACGGTCGGTTCTACCCGGCAGCCGGCGCCGCTAACGGCCGCGCCGCTGCCGCCGGGCTACCGGCCCGTGTAGTGGACGTCGCCCGAACCGTTGAGCTCGGTCACCACGAACTGCGTGCTGGTGCGTCCGACCACGGCCGTGCAGGCGAACACCAGCCCCTTGGTCTGGTGCACCCCCGACGGACAGGTCACCTGCGCGCGCTCGCCCCGCTGGGCCAGGGCACTGTGCTGGATCGCCAGCTCGACCTTCTCGGTGTTGAGGATCGTGGGTGAAGCTGCGGATCCGGAGGACCCGCAGGCGCCGATCCCGAGACTGGCTCCCAGGACGGCGATTGCGAACATGGAGCGGCCAAGCCATCCGTGGCGTGCCGCGGAGGGGAGTGACCCTCCGCGGGGCATGTGATCTTGGTGGGACTGCATGGAATGGCCTTTCGTTGAGACTCGGGGTTAGCCGAGCTTCTCGATCTTGAGCGAGGCGTTGACGTTGGCCTGCGTTCCTCCGATGTCCGAGGCCAGGCCCACGGCCGCGCTCGATGAGTGGTTCACGAGCGTGAGCACCTCGTTGGGCTTGGGCACGTGGACGATCACCTGTCCGTTGTCCTGCTGGGTGCCGGCGCCAGATCCGTACACCGTGCCGGGTATTACGGCTCCGTCGAGGAACAGGCCGAACTGACCCGGCTCCGTCCCCGAGATGGAGAATGTGATGCTGTAATCGCCCGGGCTGCCCAGGGCCACGTTGGCCGAGCCGGGGGCGTGGGTGATCCCCGGGGTGACGACTCCATTGGAGTCGAACGGGACCGTGGCTTCGATCGCGATGACCTCCGGGGTGGTGTTGTAGATGTAGGCGTAGTCGCCCAGTCCGTTGGTGCCGGCCGGCCCAGTGGCCCCGGTCGGTCCGGCCGGTCCGGCCGGTCCGGCCGGTCCTGCCCCGCCCTTGGCTCCGGCGGGTCCAGCCGGTCCTGCGCTGCCCGTCGCTCCGGTCGGTCCGGCTGAACCGGTTGCACCCGGGCTGCCCTTCGGTCCGGTGCCGCCCGTGGCTCCGGTCGGGCCGGCCGGTCCTGTGCCGCCCGTGGATCCGGTCGGTCCGGCGGGTCCGGCGGGGCCGGCAGGGCCCGCTCCGCCGTTAGCGCCGGGGGAGCCCTTGGCGCCCTGGGGACCCGGGGCACCGGTGTTGCCGGTGACGCCCTGAAGTCCTTGCGCGCCGGTGGCTCCGGTTGCGCCGGTAGCTCCGGTGGCGCCGGTAGCGCCGGTCGATCCCGCGGGGCCTGTGGAGCCAGCTGCGCCGGTGTCGCCCTTGGCGCCCTTGGCGCCGGGGGTGCCCGGGGTGCCCTGCGCGCCGGGGGTGCCCTGCGCGCCGGGGGTGCCCTGCGCGCCGGTGGCTCCGGTAGCGCCGGTGGCGCCCTTGGTTCCGGGAGCGCCGGTGGCGCCCGTGAGGCCCTGAAGTCCCTGCGCGCCGGTGGCGCCGGTGGCGCCGGTCGCGCCGGTGTCGCCCTTGGCGCCTTGCGCGCCGGGAGTGCCCGGTGCCCCAGTGGCTCCGGTCGAGCCGGTGTCGCCCTTGACGCCCTTAGCGCCCTGGGCGCCCGGGGTGCCGGGGGTGCCCTGCGCGCCGGGGGTGCCCTGCGCGCCGGTGGCTCCCGTAGCGCCGGTGGCGCCCTTGGTTCCGGGAGCGCCGGTGGCGCCCGTGAGGCCCTGAAGTCCCTGCGCGCCGGTCGCGCCGGTGGCGCCGGTCGCGCCGGTGTCGCCCTTGACACCTTGGGTGCCGGGAGTGCCCGGTGCCCCAGTGGCTCCGGTCGAGCCGGTGTCGCCCTTGACGCCCTTAGCGCCCTGGGCGCCCGGGGTGCCGGGGGTGCCCTGCGCGCCGGGGGTGCCCTGCGCGCCGGTGGCTCCGGTAGCGCCGGTGGCGCCCTTGGTTCCGGGAGCGCCGGTGGCGCCCGTGAGGCCCTGAAGTCCCTGCGCGCCGGTGGCGCCGGTGGCGCCGGTCGCGCCGGTGTCGCCCTTGACACCTTGCGTGCCGGGAGTGCCCGGTGCCCCAGTGGCACCGGTCGAGCCGGTGTCACCCTTGACACCTTGCGTGCCGGTGGCGCCGGTGGCGCCAGTCGAGCCCTTGGCGCCGGTGGCGCCGGTGGCGCCGGTGGCGCCCTTAGCGCCTGCCTTGCCCGGTGCGCCCGGGCTACCCGGTCCGCCCTTGGCTCCCGCCGGGTCCGGGCGGCGCCGGTCGCGCCGGTGGCGCCCTTGGTCCCGGGAGCGCCGGTAGCGCCGGTGACACCTTGAAGTCCCTGTAGGCCCTGAATTCCCTGTGTGCCGGGGCCGCCCGTGGCGCCCGTCTCGCCCGTCGTACCCGTGGCGCCGGTGGAGCCCGTCGCGCCGGTGGCACCGGTCTCTCCAACGCGTCCGATCGGGCCCGCGATCGCCGGCCGGTCCGCGCGGTCCGCGCCGGCCGTGCGCCGTCGGGCACACGGGTGGCGTCGTCGTGACGCACTTACGAGGGTGCTTGCCTACCCTTCCGGTGAATGCCGGCGGTGAGCACGGCGGCTTGGGGATGGTGGGGCAGGCCGCGGCCGCCGCTATCGCTGCACCCGCCGAGCCAACGACTGCCGACGAGACGATCGCCGCGAGCAGCACCCTCCGGCACCAGAACATATTCATACGCTTGACCTACTTCCTCGGATTCCGCTCGATGGCTGGGGAGGAGGCCAAGCGTCGATCTGTTCACCCCGAGAGGTTTGGAACGGCTGGGATGGTCTCGTCGCTGGGGTAATCGGCCGTTGGTGACAGCAGCGGTATCCCCCGGATGGGGGATCTGTCGGTTCTCGAGCGCCAGTGTCCGGTCGGGGTTCAGTCTCCCGGTGACGACCTTGACAGGGCTATCAGCCTGAGTCAGGTTGACGACTGCGGGCTAGTCGATGACCCCCACCCGCATCGCCTCGGCGACGGCGGCGCAGCGGGTTCGT
Source organism: uncultured Solirubrobacterales bacterium (assembly GCA_963744195.1). GTDB lineage: Bacteria > Actinomycetota > Thermoleophilia > Solirubrobacterales > Solirubrobacteraceae > Palsa-465. Next base: position 127,081 of record CAVUSY010000002.1, on the reverse strand, counting down.
ACCCCTAGCTTCTTGTGAATGTTCTTGAAGTGGGATCTGACGGTGGCAGGGCTCACCACGAGCTCTTCCGCGAGTTCCGAGCTGGTGTATCCCTTGGCGGCGAGCGCGAGCACCCTGATCTGCTGGGGCGTCAGCGAGGCTGCGCTGGTGGGATAGTCGTTGGGGAGCTCCAGCTCGTGCTCGGGCCAGTCAGCCGGTGCGAAGGCGGCCACGTGCAGGCCCGGTAGGACGCGCGCAAAGCCGCAGTAGACGACGTCGAGGGGACTGCCATCGCGACCGACGAGCTGATGGCGCCCAGCGACGCGCCCGGTGTCAAGTAGCCGAGTCCAGGCCTGGCGCAACGCCTTCGCTAGCTGTGGGGGAGTGAGATCGTCGACCGCGAGGGTGCGCATCTCCTCGAGGCTGAGACGGAACACAAGCCGGGCGGCCCGGTTGACCTCGACGTAGCGCCGCTTGGCGTCGACCATCACCATCGGCACGTGTCGGGTGTCGAAGACTCGCATGACCTCGCGGGCGTTGGCGCGGGCCTCCAGTACCGCCTTCGCGGCGGCTCCGATGCTGCACGGAACAGAGGCTGAGCCAGGTGTGGGTTCAGGCAACACGTCAGTTGACACACTCAACTGTACCATCAGTCTGAAACCTATAGACTGGAAAGAAGATGAGCGATGGTGGGGGAATCGGATCGCGAGTCCGGGCCGCGAGAGCGCGGCTTGACTGGACCAGGGAGGCATTGGCCTTTCATGCCGGCATCAGCTGGTCGGCGATCGCCCAGGTGGAATCAGGTCGTCGGACGAACGTCCGCCCGAGCACGCTCGCAGCGCTGTCGCAATCGCTGGGGGTGAGCATTGACTACCTTGTCAGCGGCAAGCAGCCGCCTCCGATGCTCGAGCATTGCGCCTTCCTCTACAGCAGCGACGATGAATTCCAGACGCGGATGGGATCATTTCTGGCCGAAGCAGTCGCGCGCTCCGAAGCCACGCTCGCGGTGACGACGCCGTCGAATATCGAGCTGCTCCGCGAGCGCCTCGGTGACGACGCGCGGAGCGTCGAATTCGTCGATTCCCGCGGCCCATACAGCACGCCGAAGGCGGCACTCCAAGCGTTCAGGACCTTTTGCCAGGTCAGCCTCGAGCGTGGCGCGCCCTGGGTTCGAATCGTCGGCGAGCCGGCGTGGGCGGGCAGGTCCGACACCGAGGTGGGCCTCTGGACTCGGTACGAGTCGCTGTTCAATCTCGTGTTCGCGGCTGCTCCGGTCAGTGTCGCGTGCCCTTATGACGAGCGGACCGTCGCCCCAGAAATCCTCCGACAGGCACACCTGACTCATCCGCACGTCATGGGCGATCACGGAACTTTGCAAAGCACCGGCTACACCGGTCCAGAACTATTCATGCTGGAGCCCTAGCTCGGCTCAGCGGACCAACCCTGCCGGTTCGCGTCGGTGGGCGACTAGCCCTTTCGGCGCAGACATTCGTCCGCCGACGCCAGATCGCTCATCAGATCGCGCCAGCGTGCCGATAACCACGCCACGTCACACGAAGCCGCCCCCTCCAACCCGCCGGCCCGCCGATCTCGGACCGTCCGGTGGGCTCGCCTCGCGGTGGCTCGGCGGTCTCCTGACTCTGGCCTGCGCCGGGGCCGCCCTGATGCCCGAGGCGGCCGTCGCGGCAATCGCGCCTCGTCACGTTCCCAGCAGCCAGCAGCTCACCACGCTGCTGTTCGAGCATCGCGCCTACCGCTCGCCCAGCACCAGCGCCCAGCGTGATGGTGTCGCTGCCGGCACTGACCGCGATCACCGGCGAGCAGACCACGCTTCCCGTGGTGGGACACAAGCTCGGGGCGAGCGGCGGTGGCTGGCTCAAGGTGATGCTGCCCGGGCGACCCAACGGCTCAACCGGCTGGATCGCCGCCGGGGGAACGCGTTCGTCGGTCACCGGCTGGCACATCTTCGTCGGCACCGCTCAGCGGCACGTGTGGGCGTATCTCAACGGCCATCTGGCGAGGAGCTTCGCCGCCGTCGTGGGCAAGGCCTCGACGCCCACGCCGACCGGGAGGTTCTTCGTGCAGGAGACGGTGAACATGCCCAGCACCGCCGCGGGCGGCCCCTTCGCGCTGGCGCTGAGCGGACGCTCCAACGTCCTCCAGGAGTTCGACGGCGGGCCGGGCCAGATCGCGATCCACGGACGTGACCTCCTCGGGGGCACGTTGGGCCAGGCGGAATCGCACGGCTGCGTGCGGCTTGCCACGGCGTCGATCGTCTGGCTGGCCGCGCGCATCGGTCCGGGCGTGCCCGTGACCATCTACTGACAGCGCGACCCCGGGCCGCACTCGAACCGGATACGCGCGGTGTTTAGAACAGTCCGGCGAGCGCGTTGCCGGCGTGCGCCACAAGGTCAAAGAGTGGCGACGGGAAGACGCCGAACACGACGCTGGCGGCGGCGAACACGACCGCCACGAAGGTCACCTCGGCGTACGGGGTGGACTGCGACGACGTCAGGCGGCGGGCAGTTGTGCCGTCAGCGTCTCCGTTGCCGGCCAGCGCGTCGGCCTCCGGCGAGCCGCCGGCGATCGGGGCAAGGGCGCCGCCGATCCGCGCCGGGGCCGGCGTCGGATCGGACATCCACATTGCCGCGACGACCCGCAGGTAGTAGCCGAGCGAGACCATCGAGCCGATCACCAGGACGATCCCCAGCCATGTGTAGTCGCCGTTGACCAGGGCATGGATCAGCTGGAACTTGCCGATGAAGCCGGCTGTGGCGGGGATGCCCGCCAGCGACAGCATCGCGATCGTCATCGACCACGCCAGCCAGGGGTTGCGGGCTCCCAGGCCGGCGATCCCTGACAGCTCGTCTCCGTCCGCGCGCTCGGTCTGAGCCGCAACGATGACCGCGAACGCGGCGATGTTCATCATCAGGTACACGGCGAGGTAGAGAACCGTGGCATCGACCCCGAGCCGGGTTCCGACCACCACCCCGGCGAGCATGTAGCCCGCCTGCGCGACGCTCGAATAGCCGAGCATCCGTTTCAGCGAGGTCTGGGTGAGCGCGCCGACGTTACCGACCACGATTGAGATCGCGGCGATCGTGGCCATGGCCGGCGCCCAGGTGTTCTGGGCGCCCAGCACGGCGACGTCGAAGAAACGCAGCAGCACCCCGAACGCGGCGGCCTTGGTCGCGGTCGCCATGAAGGCGGTGATCGGTGTGGGCGCTCCCTCGTAGACGTCGGGCGTCCACTGGTGAAACGGCGCCACCGACGCCTTGAACGCGAAGCCGACGATCACCAGTCCCAGCCCGGTCAGCATCATGGGATCGCCCAGCAGTCCTCCGGCCAGATGGCTGGAGTTGATCGCGTTGGCGATGCCCGAGAACTGCGTCGAGCCGGTGGCGCCGTACACGAGCGCCAGCCCGTAGACGAGTGTCGCCGAACCGACGGAGCCGATCACCAGGTACTTCAGTCCAGATTCCAGCGACCCCTCACGGCGGTACTCGGAGGCGCACAGCACGTAGAGCGGAATCGAGAGCAGCTCGAAGCCGATGAACAGCGTGACCAGGTTCTGGGCCGAGACGAGGATCGCCATGCCCAGAACGCTGAACAGCAGCAGCGAGTGGTATTCACCGTGGCCGGCAGTGTGCGGGGCGGGTGTTCGCAGTGAGATCAGGACACAGGCGATTGCCGCGACGGCGAAGATCATGTCCAGGATCAGGGCCAGGTCGTCGATGGCCAGCGCGCCCGAGATGATCGATGTCTGGTGCTTGAAGCGGGTGATCTCGGCCGCGATCGAGATCGCCAGCACCAGGATCGTCAACAGCGGAACGGCCCGTTCGCGGGCGACCGCCGCGGGGAGCAGACCCACCAGCAGCACCACCAGCGCGCCTACGCCCAGAATCACGATTGGCGAGAACGACGGCCAGTCGATATGCGGGCCGTTGTGTGCGGCCACGGCCAGGTGCACAAGCGGGTTTGTCGTCACCGTGTTCATGGCGATGGCACCCGGGAAGCCTCGAAGGTGGCGTGATGCTGCACCAGCCGGGCCGCGCGCGATGGAGGCCTTCAGTGACGGCTCAGAGCGGCGCAGCCCGAACTGCGGGTAGAACGCCAGCACCAGGATGATGCCGATGATCGGCACGATCGCGAGCGCCTCGGGCAGGCCGATCTCGCGCGAGGTCACATTGGGTCCGAGGCGATTGTGCATCGTCCGGATGTACAGCCGCAGCGCGTACACGGCGGCACCGACCACGCCCAGCGAGGCGATCACCGCGACCGCCAGCTTGGCCTGGAACAGCCCGAGCAGGATCAGGAACTCACCGGCGAAGTTCGAGGAGCCCGGTATCGCCAGCGTCGCCAGGGTGACGATCAGGAACAGGCTGGCCAGCACCGGCGCCCGGAACGCGAGGCCGCCCATGTCACTGAGCTTCTCCGAGCCGCCGGCGCGGGCTGCGAGTGCCGCCACGACGAAGAACAGCGGCGCCGTGACCAGCGCGTGGTTGACCATCTGCAACAGCGCGCCCTGGCCGCCGCTGGGCTGCAGCGAGAAGATCCCGAGGATGATGAAGCCCAGCTGGGCGACGCTGGAATAGGCGATGACCAGTCGCGCGTCGGGCGTCGTGAACGCGATCACGGTCGCCCACAGGACCGAGACCAGGGCCACGATCAGCATCAGGGTCTGGAAATGCGCCGAGGCGTAGGGAAACAGCGGCAGCACGATCCGCAGGAATCCGTAGGCCGCGACCTTGGAGAGGATGGCCGAGAACACCGCGACGGCCGGTATCGGCATTGACTTGTACCCGTCCGCCAGCCAGCCGTGGAATGGGACCAGCGGCATCTTGACCAGGAAGGCCACCGCGAAGCAGAGGAAGATCCAGTCCTGCGAGGTGTGAGAGAGCGGCAGTCCCCGCAGCGAGCTGATCACGAAGGTGAGCGGTGTCCCGTGCTGGCTGGAGGCCAGCACTCCGGTGGCGATCGCCGCGACCAGCATGAAGAACGACCCGACCAGCGTGTAGATCACGAGCTTGGTCGTGGCCCGGACGCGCTCGCTGCGCTGGGTGGAGCCCCAGATCCCGGTCAGGAAGTAGAACGGGATCAGCATCAGGTCAAAGAAGGCAACGAACAGCGCCAGGTCCTGGGAGCAGAACGCGCCCAGCACGGCGCTCTCGGCGAGGCCGAACTGAAAGTAGAACATCCGCGGACCGGTCCACTCGCGTGTCGCGGCGAACATCAGCGCGGCAAGGAAGATGACCGTCGTCAACACGACCAACGCCATGTTCAGGCCGTCGAGGCCGAGTTTGTAGTGGATCCCGAGCGCGGAGATCCACACCTTGTCGGTGACGAACTGCAGTCCGGCCTGGCCGAGCTTGAAGCGGACCAGGAAGGAGATAGCGATCCCAAGGGTGACCACTGCGCCAGCGACGGCGACGCGCGGCACCGCTCGCGCCGGCAGCTGAGACGCCACCAGCGACACGGCGAGCGGCAGCCAGATCAGAACCGAGAGAGTCATGCCGCAATCCTCCGGATGACGAATGACTGGACGGCGCGCGCCGGCATCAGCTGGCCGAGATCAGGAAGTAGAGGGCCATGGCCGACATGCCGATCAGCACCGCCGCCGCGTAGTAGCGCACGAACCCGTTCTGAGCGCGGCGAACCGCGGCCGAGGCGGCGCGCACGACACCCACGGTGCCGCCGGTGATCCCACCGGCGACCACCCCACGCTCCAGGGCAGACTCGGCAAATCGCCCGAGCCACTGGACGGGGCGGACCACCATGAAGTCGATCAGCTCGTCGAAGTACCACTTGTCGTACAGGAAGGTGTGCAGGTGCGCGAACCGGGTCTGCAGCTGGGTCGCGGTGGCGGGCTTGACGACCCAGATGCGGTAGGCGATGGAGATCCCCGCCACGGCGACCAGGGCGCCGATGACCAGACCGAACCACTCCGCTCCCGTGGACGGGTCGAGCAGAGCCAGATGCGAGTCGGCGAAGGTCGGCGACAGGAAGCGCTGGATGGAACGGTCGACCCCGGGAATCTGGAGGATGCCCCCGATCGTCGCCAGCACTGCCAGCGCCGCCATCGGGAACTTCATGGCCCAATCGCGCTCGGCGATGTGGTGCTCGGGTCCGGGGAACCCCACGTCGGTGTCCTCGACCTCACCGGTCTGCGGATTGGTTGGGGTGTCGTGGTGGACGAGGTGACCGTGCTCGAGCTCACGAGCCTCGTCACAGGGTTCCCCCCAGAACGCGCGGAAGATCATCCGGAACGTGTATATGCCGGTCAGCAGCGCGCCCGCGTAGCCGAGGATTCCGAGGATCTCAAAGCCGCCGCCGCGGTGGTCGAGGTAGGCGATGATGTCGTCCTTGGACAGCCAGCCCGAGAACGGCGGCAGCCCGGACAACGCGAGCCCGCCGACGATGAAGCACGCGAAGGTGAAGGGCATCGCCTTGCGAAAGCCGCGCATTCGGTCCAGCGACTGCTCGCCGCCCATCGCGCTGATCAGGGAGCCGGCGGCCATGAACAGGAGAGCCTTGAAGAAGGCGTGCGTCATCAGATGGAACAGTCCGGCCGAGTAGGCACCGACGCAGACGGCCATGATCATGTAGCCGATCTGCGACATCGTGGAGTAGGCGATCACCCGCTTGATATCGGTCTGCACGATCGCGATCGTGGCGGCGATCAGCAGCGTCGCGCAGCCGCCGATCGCACCGACGTCGGCCGCGGTCGGCGCTTGCTCGAACAGGGGGTGCATGCGTGCGATCAGGTAGACCCCGGCCGTCACCATGGTGGCGGCGTGAATCAGGGCCGAGACCGGCGTCGGGCCTTCCATGGCGTCGGGCAACCAGGTGTGAAGCGGCACCTGAGCGGATTTGGCGAATGCCCCGACCAGCAGCAGCAGGCAGCCCGCCACCAGGTCGGTGCCGTTGTGGGCGAACACGTGAGGGGCCGCGTGAAAGGTCTTGACGAAGTCCAGCGTTCCGGTGTGGCGGAAGATGAAGAAGGTGCCCAACACCAGCCCCACATCGCCGAGCACATTGATCACGAACGCCTTGATCCCGGCTCGGGTGGCGGTGGTGCGCCGGTACCAGAACGAGATCAGCAGGTAGGAGGCGGCACCGACGAACGCCCAGCCGACGATCAGCAGCAGGAAGTTGCCCGCCAGCACCAACAGCAGCATCGAGAACACGAAGTAGTTCAGGTAGGCGAAGTACCGCGTGTAGCCACGGTCAGACTTCATGTAGGCGATCGAGTAGATGTGGATCAGGGTCGAGACGCCGGACACCACCAGCGCCATGAACACCGACAGCGGATCGATCAAGATCGACAGCTTTCCGTCGACCCCGACGGTGGAGGCGTAGTTCCACAGTGAGGAGCTGAGCTCGCGATGGCTCTCGCTGCGGCCCAGCAGCGACACCAGCGCCCCCACGGCGCACACGAACGAGAGGAAGATCGCCAGCGAGGCGATCCAGCCCGCGGCCGTGCCGCGGAGTACGCGGAAGCCCAGGGCGATCACCGTCGTCCCGACCAGCGGGAACAGCAGGATCAACCAGCCGAAGGTCGTTGGACTCATGGTCGCCGGGACCTCAACCGCGCAGCTCGTTCAGGTCATCGACATTGATCGCCAGGTGCCGGCGGTAGATCGCCACGATCAGACCCAGCCCGACCGTTACCTCGCAGGCGGCCACGACCAGCACGATCAGGGCGAAGATCTGCCCGTCCGCACCGCCCCACATCCGCGAGAACGCGACCAGAGCCAGGTTGGCGGCGTTGAGCATCAGCTCCAGGCAGAGCAGGATCACCAGCGGATTGGGGCGCGTCAGCACTCCCGCCGCGCCGATGCAGAAGATGAGCGCCGAGACGACCAGATACCAGCCGATCGCCACTACCATCCACCTTCGGTCGGCCGGGGAGCACCAGCCACCGGCTCGGCTTCGGACTCGTCGAGGACGACGCTGGGGCCGTAGCGAACGCCCGCGGCCTCGGCCATCGTGCCCGTGTAATCCGGGCGCACGGGGCTGTAGCTGCGCTCGAGCTCCTCATCGGGCGGCTCGAGTCCGCGCCGGCGGCGAGCCAGGACCACGGCACCGATCGCCGCCACCAGCAGCAGCAGGGACGCGATCTCGAACGGGAACAGGTAGGTGGTCAGGAACAGGCGTCCGATCTCGCGGGGCGTTCCGAACCCGGCCACGTAGGGGGCACCGTGACCGGTGATGCCCTTCAGCGCCGAGCCGAGCACCGCGATGCACAGCTCGACCGCCACCGCCAGCGCAAACAGTGGTCCCAGCACCTTGAGCGAGCCGGCGCCGCGATGGGCGCCGCCGGAGAAGCTGGCCGACGCCTCGTCGGCGCCACCGATGTAAGCCACCACGAACACGTACAGCACCATCACCGCGCCCGCGTACACGACGACCTGGGCAGCCGCCACGAACTCGGCTCGCAGCAACAGGAACAGCGCGGCCAGCGCGATCAGATGCACCACCAGCGACAGGACGTTGTAGAACGGGTTGCGGAGCATCACCACCCCGATCGCTCCGGCCAGGGCGCCGATCGCGGCGATGAAGAACAGAACCGCGCTCATGTCCGCCTATTCGCCTTCCGCCCGCAACGGCGAGCGCTCGATCGCCTCGGACAGCAGCATCTCCTTGGTGAAGATCAGGTCCGAGCGGGTGTAGTCGGACATCTCGTAGTCATGCCCCATGGTGATCGCGTCGAACGGGCACGCCACCTCGCAGTACCCGCAGAAGATGCAGCGAGACAGATTGATCTCATAGACGGCGGCGTAGCGCTCGCCGGCCGAGACCCGGTTCTCGGTCGTGTTCTCCGCGGCTACCACCCGGATGCAGTCGGCCGGGCAGGCGGCCGCACACAGGGAGCAGCCGACGCACTTCTCGAGTCCCGGGTGGACTGGATCGGATTCCTCGAAGCGGTGTAGCTTGTGGCGGCCCCGGAAGCGCGGGTAGACCGGTGTCTTCTCCTCGGGGTACTGGATCGTCGTCGGTCCCTCGACCACTCGCGCCAATGTTGTCTTCAGCCCCCGCAGGGTCTCGCCGAACGCCCGATAGGTGCCGCGGACCGGGCCCGGCACGGGGGCGCGGATCACCTCGATCACGTCGGCGCCGGGGTCATAGGGTGCATTCATGGGTGCTTCCTTCTGTTGGTCACGAGGCCACGATGATCGCGGTCACGAGCAGATTCAAAGTCGCCAACGGCAGCAGGATCTTCCAGCCGAACGACATCAGCTGGTCGTAGCGCAGGCGGGGGAGGGTGGCGCGAATCCAGATGAAGAACGTGAGGACGAGGGCGATCTTGACGATGACGACGAGCGGGTCGACCCACCCCGGGGGATGGATCCCGAACGGCAGCAGCCAGCCGCCGAAGAACACCGTCACCGTGATCCCGGAGACGACGATCATGTTGGCGTACTCAGCGAACAGGTAGGCCACGAACGGCGTTCCGCCATATTCGGTGAAGTACCCCCCGACAAGTTCGGCGTCGGCCTCGACAAGGTCGAAGGGGGCGCGATTGGTCTCGGCGAAGGACGCCGTCATGAAGACCAGGAAGCCAACGATCTGGGGGATGAAGTACCACATTCCACCCTGGGCATGAACGATGCCGGTCAGCGACAGCGTGCCCGCGGTGATGATCACGCCGACCAGCGCCAGGCCCTGAGAGACCTCGTAGGAGATCAGCTGCGCGGCGCCGCGCATCGCTCCCAGGAACGAATACTTGGAGCCCGACGCCCAGCCGCCGAGCATGATCCCGTAGAACGAGATGCCGCCGAACGCGAATACGTACAGCGGTCCGACCGAGACGTCGATTCCATACAGCCCCACGCGCTGACCGAAGATGTGCTGGACGTTGCCAAACGGGACCAGGGCCAGCGAGGCGACGGCGGTCAGGATCGCGATCGCCGGCGCGATCCGGAACAGATAGCCCACGGCCGTGGTCGGCCGAAACGGCTCCTTGGTGGCGAACTTGAGGATCTCCGCCAGCGGCTGCATGAGTCCGAACGGGCCCACGCGGTTGGGCCCGTAGCGCCCCTGGAAGCGACCCAGCAGCTTGCGCTCGTAGACGATCAGGATTGGCAGGAGCGCGAAGATGACCCCGAAGATCACCAGCGCCTTGACGATCTGGACCCACCAGGGTTCGACGAAATTGACGGTCGCGAGCAGAGTCGTCATCCGGCTGCCTTGCGAACCTCGATCACCGGCTCGGTCAGGATGTTGGCCGAGTCAGACGGGATGCCCTCGGCCAGGAACGCGGTGCCGGCCGGCATCGAGGACCGCACCAGGGCCTCGGCGCGGAGGACCGTACCGTTCTGAGCCGCTTCGACTGGATCGCCGTTGGCGATCCCCAGCCGCCGCGCGTCCTCAGGCGAGAGCTCCAGCTGCTGGACGGGAATCAGGTACTTCAGCGCGGGCGAGATCTCGACCTCGGGCGAGGCCCAGATCGGCCGATAGGTACCCAGCCGTAGTCCGCCGGGTGTTGCGCCGTTCGGCGGCGCAGCCGAGGGGGACGGCTCGCGCGGGGCGTCGGCCACGAGGTCATCGACACCGAGCCGGAGTGCCACGGCCTCATCGCGGGCGGGCCAGCGCACGCCATGGCCGCCGATCTCCTCGAGGGTCAGGCCGGCGTAGACCGGGACGGCCGCTACCAACTGCTCGAACGCGTCGGGGCTGCCGGCGACCCCCAGGTCGGTGCCGGTGCGCCGCCCAAGCTCGTTGAGCACCGCCCAGCCGGGCTTGACCTCGCCCGGGTGGGCGATCGCGATCCGCAGACGCTGCAGACGGCCGTCGGGGTGGACCACCGTCCCGTCCTTTTCGGCGTGGGACTCGGCCGGGAAGACGACGGTGGCGTGCTCGCGGATGCCTTCGGTGAGCACGGCGGCGTGGGCAACGACCAGGGCAGCGCTGTGCAGCGCTCGCTCCCATAACGCACGGTTGGGCTGGTCCCGGAGGGGGTCAGTCTGAAACAGATACAGCGCGGTCAGCTCACCGTCGGCCGCCGCTACGCCGATCTCCGCGGCACCACGTCCGTGCTCGCCGAGCTCGGAGTAGCCGGGGCCGGCATCGGGAACCACTCCGGCCTCCCGCAGGCCGCGGCCGTTGGCACTGGCCGGGATCTGCCAGCAGCCCGGCGCCGGCCCGCTCCTCGAGCCCGAGCCGCTCGGCGATCCGCATCAGCGTCGTCGCCGCGGCGGCGCCGATCCGCTCGCCATAGACGATCACCACGTCGTCGCCGCCCTGGCGCAGCATCGTGGCCAGCTCATCCGCCTCGGCACTGAAGCCGGCAGCCTCGCTGTTGCGCCCGGCTGCACCTTGGCCCGCGAGCGCGGTATCGAGGGCCGACAGGAACTCGTTCGTGGCCCCCGGGGGGTAGCGCAGTATGAAGCTGGCGTTGGGGTCCAGCGGGGTCGGCCGTGCGGTGGCGATGGCCAGCTTGACGCCGTGGCGGCGTACCCCCTTGCGGATCCGCAGATCGAGGATCGGCGCGTCATCGCGCGGATCGCAGTCCAGCAGCAGGATGGTGTGGGCGAACTCCAGGTCGGTGACGCTGGCCTGCAGCTCGGGCGCGGCGAGCACCCGTGCCAGCCGGGCCGGCAGCGGGTCGGCGTGGCCGGGTCCGCGGGAGTCGATGTCGCCGGAGGAGAGTCCCTCGCGCAGCAGCCGCTGGAGCAGGAAACCCTCTTCGTTGCTGGCCTCACCGCCGACCAGCGCGCCGACGCGGCCCCGGTGCTTGGCCAGTCCCGCCGCCGTCTGCAGCGCGCGCTCCCACGAGACCTCGCGCAGCTCCCCGCCATCGCGCACCATCGGCGCGGTGATCCGGTCGTCGACGTGCATCGCCTGATAGGCGAAGCGGCCCTTGTCGCACAGCCAGCCGTCGTCGACCTCGGGGTGATCGCGCGCCAGCACCCGCATCACCCGCTCGTCGCGCACGGTGAAGGTCACGTTGCACTGCGACGGGCACAGCGTGCAGATGCCCGCGGCGCCCTCGATGTCCCAGGGCCGGGCGCGGAACCGGTAGGGCTGCGAGGTCAGGGCCCCGACTGGGCAGAGTTCGATGATGTTGCCGCTGAACGGGGCCACGTAGGGATGCCCGTCGTGGGTGGCCACGAACGTGTCGGCCCCGCGCTCGGCGAAGATGAGCTGGTAGTCCTCGGCGATCTCCTGCGAGAAGCGCACGCAGCGGTAGCACAGGATGCAGCGCTCGCGATCGATCGCCACCAGCGGTGACAGCGCCAGCGGCTTCTGGAAGTGACGCTTGGGCTCGATGAACCGCGAGCGGCCCAGCCCCCAGCCGAAGGTGATGTCCTGCAGCGGGCATTCGCCGCCCTTGTCGCAGACGGGGCAGTCGAGGGGGTGATTGACGAGCAGGAACTCCACCACCGCGTTCTGGGCGTGACGGACACGCTCGGTCTGGGTGTGGACGACCATCCCGTCCTTGACCGGGGTCGAGCAGGAGGTCTGCAGCTTGGGAATGCCCTCGACCTCGACCAGGCACATACGGCACGCGCCGACGGGATTGCCGAGCTTGGGCTCGTAACAGAAGTACGGGATCTCGACATCGCCCTGCTTGGCGGCGTCGACCAGCATCGCGCCCTCGATGGCCCGTACCTCGCGGCCGTCGATGGTCAGCTGGATGGTCTTCTGCTCGGGGCGTGGCATACGGCTGAGAGTCAGTGAACGGGGATCGGGCCCGCATGCTCGTCGCTGACGCCCAGGGCCACCACGTCCTCGATCGGCGCCCCCTCGGCGCGCATCCGGGCGGCCTCGATCTCGGCCTCGAGCTCGGGGCGGAACTTCTCCACCATGGAGCCGATCGGCATCGCCATCGCGTCGCCCAGCACGCATAGGCAGTTGCCGATGATCTGCTCCTGCACGGAGGCCATGATGTCGAGATCCATCGGCGTCGCCTCGCCGCTCTGTATCCGTTGCAGCATCTTGTGCGTCCAGTTGGTTCCTTCGCGGCACGGCACGCATTTGCCGCACGATTCATGTGCGTAGAACTTGGCCAGCTTCAGTGCCACCGACAGCACGCTGCGGGACTCGTCGGCGACGATGATCGCGCCGGATCCGAGCATCGACCCCGCCTTGGCGAGGCTGTCGAAGTCGTAGGGCACGTCGAGGTCATCCGCGGTCAGAACCGGTGCGCTCGAGCCTCCCGGGAACCAGAACTTGATCTTCTTGGCGCTCGGCGGACCTCCGGCGAGCCCGTAGATGATCTCCCGGGACGGGATTCCGAGCTCGATCTCGTAGTTGCCGGGGCGCTTGACGTCGCCCGAGATCGAGACGAGCTTGGTTCCGGTGGAGCTCGGGGTGCCGATCTTGGCGTACTCGGCCGCGCCCATGGTGATGATCGCGGGCACGGTCGACAGCGTCTCCACGTTGTTGATCAGCGTGGGGCCGTGATACAGGCCCTCGATCGCCGGGAAGGGCGGCTTCAGCCGCGGGTTTCCGCGCTTGCCCTCGAGCGAGTCCAGCAGCCCGGTCTCCTCGCCGCAGATGTAGGCGCCGGCGCCGCGGTGCAGGACCAGGGGCAGGTTGAGGCCGCTGTCGAGGATGTCCTGGCCGACGTAGCCGGCCTCCGCCGCCTCGGCGATCGCCGCTTCCAGGATGTCGGCCTGGAGCTCGTACTCGCCGCGGATGTAGATGAAGGCGCGGCTGATCTCGCCGGCATAGGCCGCGATCACGATTCCCTCGATCAGCATGTGGGGGGTCTTTTGCATCAGCTCGCGGTCCTTGAAGGTCCCGGGCTCGGATTCGTCCGCGTTGCAGACCAGGTACTTCTCCATCCCCCCATGGGGCAGGAAGGAGACCTTGCGGCCCATCTGGAAGCCGGCGCCACCGCGGCCGCGGATGCCGGAGTCCATGATCTCGCTCAGGACATCGTCGCGGGGCATCCCCAGCGCCTTGCGCAGGGCCTGATAGCCGCCGCGGCGCTCGTAGACCTCGAGCGTGTTCAGGCCCGGTTCGTCGATGTTGTCAAACAGGATCTTGCGCATCAGCCATCCCTGGTTTGATCGGGTGCGTCGGGCGGGACCTCGATCGGGGCCGACGGTCCGGAGCGGTCGATCGCGGCGTCGGCCGACGTCAGTCCGGCCGTGTCGGCGCGCTGCGGATGCTCCGGTGCGGTGAACTCACGCGCGCTGGCGGGGACGCCAGGGTCGACGCAGCGCCGGTAGCGGATCTGCTTGTCGGGCAGCACCGGCCGCCCCTCGCGCAGGTCAGCGACGATCTGCTCGGTGTCCTCGGGGGTGAGCGGGCCCACGTATTCGCCGTTGACCGATGCCATCGGCGCGATGTCGCAGGCGCCCAGGCACTCGAACGAGCTCACGTGGATCCGGCGGTCTCCCGCCGCCGCGGACACCATCGCGTCGAACAGCTCGTCGGCCCCGAGCAGCGAGCACGAGATGTTGGTGCACACGTACACGTCGTCATGCTTGGGGCGCGGACGCGTTTCGAGCATGTCGTAGAAGGTCGCCACCGAGGTCAGGTAAGCGGGAGTCAGCGCCATCACGGTGGCCACCTGTTCGATCGCCTCGGGTGAGCAGTAGCCGTGCACGCGCTGGGCGGCGTGCAGTGCGGGAATCGTCGCCGAGCGACGGTCGGGATACTTGGCCATCGCCGCTTCGATCTCGAGGCGCAGCTCCTCGGGCACCGGCGTGTTGGCCGGGTCCGGGACGACCGCCGGATCCTTGGTCAGATCGACGGACTCGTCCCACCCGGGAACGCGGGAGCCATGGCCAAAGCGCGGGACGGGGCGCGAGGTGAAGCTCATCCGTCCCCCCGAGTTTCGGCTCTGCCGAAACTCGCCAGCGAATCAGCTTGCTGATTCGCCATCATCGATCGATTCCTCCGAGGATCGGATCGAGCATCGCCAGCGTCGCGATCAGGTCGGCGATATAGGCGTCCTTGACCATCGGCGCCAGCGCCTGCAGATGCACGAAGCTGGGATCGCGCATGTGCACGCGAGCCGGCTTGGCCGAGCCGTCAGCGCGGACGAAGCAGCCGAGCTCGCCCCGCGGACCCTCGATCGGGTAGTAGGCCTCGCCGGGCGGAACGCGAAAGCCCTCGGTGACGAGCTTGAAGTGATGGATCAGCGCCTCCATCGAGGTGGCGAGCTCATGCCGCGGCGGCAGGGCGATCTTCCGGTCGGGGGTGATGAACGGCCCTTCCGGCAGCCCCTCGAACGCCTGCCGGATGATCTTCACCGACTCGTAGATCTCGGCGTGGCGCACGCGGTAGCGGTCGTAGTTGTCGCCCACCGTCCCCACCGGGATCTTGAAGTCGAAGTGGTCATAGCTGGAGTAGGGCGCGGCCTTGCGCAGGTCCCATGGATTGCCCGCCGCGCGCAGCAGCGGTCCGGTTACGCCGAGCTCCAGCAGCGTCTTCTCATCGAGCGGGCAGGTGCCGTGCAGGCGCTCGAACACGATCTGGTTCTTCTCCAGCAGATCGGCGTACTGATCGGCGCGCGTCGGCATCTCGTCGAGGAACTTGCCCAGCTTGGCGGCGAACCCGCGCGGGATGTCCTCCATGACACCGCCGACCTGGATGTAGCGCGTGTGCATCCGCTGTCCCGAGGACATCTCGAACAGATCGAGGATCGTCTCGCGCTCGCGGAAGCAGTACCAGAACATCGAGATGGCGCCGAGATCCAGCGCGCTGGTTCCCAGCCACACCATGTGGGACGCGATCCGGTTGAGCTCGAGGTGGATCACCCGCAGGTACTGCGCGCGCGACGGGACCTCGACGTCGAGCAGCGTCTCCACCGCGCCGCAGAACGCCATCGCGTTGAAGTAGTAGGCGAGGTAGTCCATCCGCTCGACGACGGGGATCGCCTTCCAGTACGCCTTGTCCTCGGCGGTCTTCTCGATTCCGGTGTGGACGTAGCCGACGATCGGCTTGATGTCGCGCACCACCTCGCCCTCGAGCGTGGCGATCAGACGGAGCACCCCGTGCGTGGCGGGATGGTGGGGACCGATGTTGAGCGTCAGCAGCTCTTGCGTCTCGCCCTGGCCGGCCGGCTCGGAGGCGAGCGTGATCGACTCCTCGCGCTTGCGGTAATCGGGGGTTACTGCCATTTTCCGTACGACTTCTGCTCGTTGTAGGTGAACAGCACAGGCTCGCCCCCGATCGGGAAATCGCGGCGCTGCGGGAAGCCCTCGTAGTCCTCGGGCATCAAGATCCGCCGCAGGTCAGGATGCCCGTCGAACACGACGCCGAACATGTCATAGACCTCGCGCTCGGGGTGGTTCGCCCCGGGGAACAGCTCGACCACCGAGCTGATCCGCGGCTCGGCGAGGGGAACCCGCGCCTTGACGGTGATCCGGTCGACGTTCTTCATGTCGAGCAGTTCGTAGAGAACCCCGAGCCGGGGCTCCTCAGGGTAGTAGTCGACGCCATGCAGGCTGGCCAGAAAGCTATAGCCCTTGCCGTGCAGGATCGTGAGCACCTCTACCACGTGCGCGGGGTTGGTGTTCAACGTCGCCCGCCCGCGGTGAAACTCGGTGCCGATGATCGACTCGGCGTTGTGGTCGCGGAGTTCGTGGGCGGTTAGCTCGAGGCCGGTCGCGTCAGGCACCGGCGGTGTCCCCTCCGGGAAAGACATTGATCGCGGCGGGGGTGGCCGTCGGCCTCGGGAAGCACTTCCTCGGTGCCAACGGCGTCGTAGCGCTCGCGCCAACCGGCGGGCGCGGTGTGATGGACCTTGTCGCGCAGCCTCAGGATCCCGTGGGCCAGTGCCTCGGGCCGCGGTGGGCATCCCGGGACGTGCACGTCGATCGGCATGAACTTGTCCGACGGGACCAGGGCGTAGTTGTTGAAGACCCCCATCGAGGAGCAGCACGCGCCCATCGAGATCGCCCACTTGGGGTCGAGCATCTGGTCGTAGAGCCGGCGGATGACGGGGGCCATCTTGACCGAGACCCGGCCCGACAGGATGATCAGGTCGGCCTGGCGCGGGGACGCTCGCAGCGCCTCGAACCCGAACCGCGCGATGTCCATCCGCGCGGCGACGATCGACATCATCTCGATCGCGCAGCAGGCCAGCCCGAACGTGAGGGGGAAGAACGAGTTGCCGCGCGCCCATGCGACGGCCTTGTCCATCGTCGTGGTGAGCACTCCGTCTTCGACGTAGCGCTCCAGCGCCTCGCCCTCGAGGGCGCCGTTGAGCATGTCGCGGGCCAGCAGCTGCCGGGCGCGGAAGTCAGTGGGGGCCCCTTGTCCGGTGCCGCCGGTACCGAGAGGCCCAGCGGCACCGCCGCCGAGGGGTTCGCGCTTTATTTCCATTCGAGCGCACCTCGGCGCCAGACATAGACGAAGGCCACCACCAGCAGCACCACGAACACCACCGTCTCGCTCAGCGCGAACGAGCCGAAGGCTCGCAGCTGGACGGCGATCGGGTACAGGAAGATGACCTCGATATCGAACAGGATGAACAGCATCGCGATCAGGTAGAAGCTGATCCCGAAGCGAAAGCCGCGCTTGATCTCGGATGGCAATCCGCACTCGTAGGGCATCGAGTTCCTGGCCCGGTTCGGCCGCCGCTCGCCCACGAACAGGTTCAGGACGGAGAAAAGCGCCCCGATGGCGCCGCCGAGCACTAGAAAGACGATCGCCGGCAGATAACTTCGAAGCACAACAGAGTCTTATATCACCGACGGGGACGGGTTTGTAACAAGTTGTTACTTAGTGCGAAATGCGGCTAACTATTGGCGTCTTACCCAGAATTGGGCAGACGGGACCTAACTTGTTGTGGAGACCCGGCCGGAAGCGGACCGATCGATGAAGCTCATTCATATCGTCGTCGGGGTGCTGGCGGTGGCGCTGGTCGGGGGCGCCGCGGTGTGGGGCGCCTGGTGCTGGTACCGCGTCAAGGCGAGCCCCTGGTTCTGGCGGCTGCTGCGCGTGGGGCAGGCCACCGTGGTGCTGGAGGTGGCGCTGGGTGGGGTGCTGCTCCTGCTCGGCAAGAAGGAGTCGAGCCTGCATCTGATCTATGGGCTGCTGCCGTTGGCGGTGTCGTTCCTGGCCGAGCAGCTGCGGATCGCCTCGGCCCAGGCGGTGCTCGACGCTCGCGGATTTGAGACGGCGGCGGCGGTCGGCGAGGTGGACGAGAGCGAGCAGCGGGTGGTGGTGGTGGCGATCGTCCAGCGCGAGCTCGGGGTGATGGTCCTGGCTGCGCTGGTGATGACGGTGCTGCTGGTGCGGGCGGCTATGACCGGGGGCTAGGTCTGGCTTTGTTTGGACTCGGGCCCGGCCGGCAGATCGCCGGGGGTCGAGATCGGCCGGCAGATCGCCGGGGGTCGAGATCGACCTGCAGATCGCGCCAAATCGCGGGCAGCCCCGCTGGTCTGGCGCAGATTTGGGGTGGGGCGTGCATTTGGTGGCAGATCAGGAGGGGGCGCGGGCGGTTTGTCGCGTTTTGCAGGTCCCCGAGTGAGTGGTAGCGGCCTGAGAACCACAGCAGCGGCTCGCCGTGGCCGAGCCCCAGCGAGCTGACACGCCCGATCGCGATCGTGTGGTCGCCGCCGGCGATCAGCTCCTGCAGCTCGCACACCGCCCAGGCGAGCGAGCCCTCGATCACCGGCACGCCGTGCTCGAGGCGGTGGGCGACCGTGTCGAGCTTCTCGGACTCGGGCAGCTTGGAGGCGAACACGCCCGCCAGGTGCTCCTGACCGGAGGCCAGCAGGTTGACCGCGAAGCGGCCGGACTCGCGGACGATCGGCAGCGTCCGCGCGCTGTTCTCGAAGCAGACCAGCGCGAGCAGCGGATCGAGCGAGAGCGAGCACAGCGCGTTGGCGGTCATCCCGCCGGCGCTGCCCGCACCCGCACTGGTGATCACGGCCACCCCGGTGGCAAAGCGCCCGAACACCTCGCGGAACAGCTCGGGATCGGGCTCGGCCATGTTCCGCCTTTATAGCGCCCGCTCCAGGCTGGATTGGGCCCAATAATGAGAAGGGGTGCCCCGACGCCGGCACCTCTGGTTGCCGCCGTAGGAGGACGATCGCGTATTAAGTCGTGGCGAACGTCTCAAAGCCGGCGCCGGGGATGGACCGGAATTCGCCGCCGGAGGCCGTCCTCCTCCCGGACGGATCCGCTCCCCCATTCCCGCCCAGACCAGCTCAGCGGGTGATGACCAACGTCCCATAGGCGCCCAGCGCCTGGTCAGACAGGATCGTCGACGCCATCACGTAGCGACCGGGGGCCAGCGCGGCGTAGAGGTCCGCGGTCTGGCCGGGCGGGATCGGCTTGCTCGCGACCTGGGTGCGACCGTTGAGGCTGATCACCAGGTCGTGGCTCAGCCGCCCGTAGTTGTGCACCACGATCGCCAGCGCGCCGGTACTGGTCCGGATGCTCTGCGGCTGGATCCGGTATTCCGTCAGGGCAACCTGGAGCGTGCCGCCGGCGGCTACGCGGGTGCTACGGGCGCAGCCCGTGATCGCCACCAGAGCCGCCACCAGCAGAGCGAGAGAGAGTGGGGGTCGGTGGGGTCCGATATTCGATCCGATTATGATCCTCGCCGGATGAGTCGGTCGGTCAGGGTCTTTCTCCTATCGAGCGCGATGCTCGTCGTTGCGGCCCTCGCGACGGCGTGCGGCACCGAGCGCATCGCCGTGCCGCAGTCTGACCCCACCCACGCCGGCGCGGTGCTGTTCGCGCAGCGCTGTTCGGGATGCCACACCCTGTCCTACGCCGCCACGCACGGATCCGCGCCCAACATCCGCACCGCGCAGGCGAACAGCGGCCCGAACCTGGACCTGCGCTGCGAGCGTCCAATCACCCGCGTCCTCTACGCGATCGAGAACGGGGGCTTCTCGGGCGCCTACATGCCCCAGAACATCGTCGTCGGACACGACGCGATGGAGGTCGCCAAGTTCGTCGCCACGTACTCCGGCCGCCACGCACCCAAGCTGACCGGAATCCCGCAGTGCACGAGGAAGCCGATCGGCACGATCCCCGCGTCCGGCGCACCGACGGCCACCACGCCAGCACCTCCGCCGGACCGCCGTGGCGAGCACGGGTGGCTTCGGTTCGACGGCACAAGACGGCAAGGGAGCGGGCGCCGCTAAGAAGAAGTCGGCGCGTTCGTAGCGGGAGCCGCGCGTTCTCGACATCAGGCTGATCCGTCGTGATCCCGACGCCGTGCGCACGGCCCTGGCTCGCCGAGGCCCTGAGGCGGCCGAGGCGGTGGACCGGGTGCTGGAGCTCGACGAGCGCTGGCGCGCGCTGACGGCCGAACTGGAGCTGCTGCGGGCCGAGCAGAACAAGGCCAGCCGTGCGCTGCGCGGCGCGCCGAGCGAATCTGAGCGCGAGAGACTGGCGCAACTGGCCGCCCAGGGTCGCGCCCTCAGCGAACAGGAGTCCTCCGTGCGCGCCCAGCGCGACGCCGAGCTCGCCTCGCTGCCCAACCTTCCTTCCCCCGACGCCCCGGCGCAGGACACGGTCCTGCGCGAGGTGGGCGAGGCGGGAGCGACCGGCCGCGACCACCTCCAGCTCGCCGGTGAGATGATCGACATGGAGCGTGGCGCGCGGCTATCCGGCTCGCGCTTTGCCTACCTGCGGGGCGAGCTCGTGATGCTCGAATTCGCGCTGGTCCGCTACGCGCTCGAGAAGCTGCGCGGCGAGGGCTTCGAGCCGGTCATCCCGCCGGTGCTGGTCCGCGAGCCGGCTCTGTACGGCACCGGGTTCCTGCCTGACACCGAGCAGCAGATCTACCGGCTGCCCGACGACGACCTCTACCTGGTGGGCACCTCGGAGGTGGCCCTGGCCTCGATGCATCGCGACGAGATCCTGGCCGCCGAGCAGCTCCCGCTGCGCTACGCCGGGTTCTCGAGCTGCTTCCGTCGCGAAGCCGGCGCCGCCGGCCGGGACACCCGCGGAATCTTCCGCGTACACCAGTTCGACAAGGTCGAGATGTTCAGCTTCGTGGCCCCGGAGGACGCGGGCGCCGAGCACGAGCGGCTGCTGGCGATCGAGGAGTCGATCATGCAGGACCTCGAGATCCCCTACCGCGTGGTCGCGATCGCGGTGGACGATCTCGGGGCCTCGGCGGCCAAGAAGTACGACATCGAGGCCTGGCTTCCGGGCCAGGGCCGCTACCGCGAGCTGACTTCGACCTCTGACACCACCGACTATCAGGCCCGGCGACTCGATATCCGCTACCGCGGCGAGGACGGACGGCCCGCGCACGTGCACACGCTCAACGGGACGGCGGTGGCGGTGGGGCGGACCATCATCGCGCTGCTCGAGAATGGTCAGCAACCAGACGGCTCGGTCCAGCTGCCGGCGGTGCTCACCCGCTACGGCGCCCCGGAGCGGCTGCCGCCGGCCCCCGGCCTCGAGTCCTGACGGAGCGGATAGCCGCCGGGGTTGGAGCCCTAGTGGGTAACCGCCCGCAGCGTCGGCGGGCGATTGTCCTCGAGCACGACCAGCGCCGCCCGCGGTGGACCGCAGGTGGCGATCCGCGCCCGCATCCGGACGCCGAAGGTGTTCCAGGGCCGGACGAAGCTGCGAGCCGTGTCGGGATCCTGGCCGTCGGCGGCTTGAGCGATCGCCGCCGCGAATCCCGTGCGTCCCTGTGACTCGGCGTCGGCGGGCACCAGCAGCTCGGCCACCGGCTTGTCGATCGCCATCTCCTCGGTCATCCCGAGGAAGTCCTGCGCCTGACGCGACATCGCCTGGACCATCAGCGTGGAGTCGACGACCAAGAACGCATCCCTCCCGCCGGGAACGGCGTCCTCGCGCGCCTCCAGCAGTATCCCCAGACCGCAGGACGTGCAGACACGCGCGGTCGGTGGTGGCGCGGAGCCGTTGGGGGAGGGCGCCGCGCAGTGCCCACAGAACCAACGCCACTCGACGACGGCTTCATTGGAGCCGCCTGCCACGAGTTTTAGTACGGGTCGCTGTGTCACAAAGGGTATTCGCTACACGTCATCGTCCCCATCCCAAGTTCCCTACCTGGCCGACCATCAGTCTAGGGGGCGGTTCCGGCGGACGCAAGGAGTCTTAACCCCTTTGCGACCGGGCGAAACAGGGATTTGGATGTCTAAATGCAATAAAGGCCAGCGGAGAGGGGGGGATTCGAACCCCCGAACGAGGTTAACCCCCGTTACGCGATTTCCAGTCGCGCCCGTTCAACCGCTCCGGCACCTCTCCGGGAGCGACGATTAGCCTAGCGTGGCGCGAGCGGTCGGGTCACCGTGGATCGGGGGTTAGATCTGCCAGGCGCCGCCGCGCAGGAGCGGAATCTCGGTGCCGTCGGAGAGCAGTCCCGTCACCGCGACGTCATCGCCGCCGATCATGAAGTCGACGTGGATCTCGCTCTGATTGACGCGCGAGAGCTGCGAAGCGTCGCTGACCCCCAGCTCATAGCCCTGGCCGAACGCGATGTGGCTGGCCGCGTTCTCGTCGAGCAGAGTGTCGAAGAACACCGTTCCCAGCGGCCCGATCCTTCCCTCTCGGTCCACCAGCGCGAGCTCTCCCAGCCGGGAGGCGCCGAAATCGCGCTCGGTCAGCCCGCGCAGCACATCGGCGCCCTGGTCGGCGTCGATCGCCACCGCGCGACCGCCCTCGAAGCGGACCTTCAGGCCGGTCACCGTCGCGCCCGACGTGAACAGCGGCTTGGTCGCCGTGACGACGCCGTTCACCCGCTCCGGGTCCGGGGTCGTGAACACCTCCTCGGTCGGAAGGTTGGGCGCGTGCACGATCCCGTCCACGGTCTCAAAGCGCGCCGCGCACCAGTGGCTGGCGGGAAGCAGGCCGACGGTCAGATCGGTGCCGGGTCCCGTCGAACCGGACCGCGTCGAGGTGGCGGCGGTCGAGAGTCTCGGACACGCTCAGCAGCTGTCCGATCCGGCTCTCCCACGCGGCGATCGGGTCAGGCTCGTCGAGGCGGCAGACGTGGGCGACCTCCTCCCACAGGCGGTCCAGCGCCGCGGCGGGATCGAGCCTGGGGTGCACCAGCGTGGCCCAACCCTGGGTGGGAGCCGGGGCCACCGTCCAGTTGGTCGTGCGGTCGTTGACGACCGTCATCCCCTCGCGCACCGAGGGGAGCATGTCGAGCCCGAGTAGCGAGGGGTCGACGCCATCCATGATCCGCGGCGCGACCGGCCCAGTCAGCGCGACGCGGGCGCAGCGATATTCGCCGAGCGCGATCGCACGATCGCCGATCCACGGGGGGACGAATCCGAGTGACTCCCGGTCGGCGTACAGCGCACGCGCGCGCTTGAGGTACACGTCGAACACGCTGAGGTCCACGAACTTGGCTCCGGCGCGGTAGGCAGCCTCCGCGATCGCGCGGACCAGCGGCTCCTTTCCCGGTTCGGAGGAGATGGTCACGATCTGGCCGGGCTGGACGTTGGCGCCGAAGCGCACGACCAGATCGGCCAGGGCCAAGAGGTATTCGGATTCGCTCATCTATTCCCCATCCTGTCAATGGTTTTGAGTCGAGCCGCTCAACGCGCGACCAGGACCCCCGGGTTGAGGATCCCGGCGGGATCCAGGGCGCGCTTGGCCTGGCGCAGCGCCGCGACCGCCAGGTCGCCCACCTCCCGCTCGTACCAGTCGCGGTGGTCGGTTCCCACTCCGTGGTGATGGGTGATCGACCCGCCGGCGGCCAGGATCGCGTCGCTGGCCGCGGCCTTCGCCGTGCGCCATTGCTGCCTCGGGTCTGCGGTCTGCGCGGATGCGACGGTGAAGTACAGAGAGGCTCCAGCGGGATATACGTGCGAAACGTGGCAGAGGATCACCGGCGGCGTGCCCGCTGCCGTCAGCGACTCGCGCAGAGCTTCGGTGACCGCGCGGTATAGCGGCCCGAGCGAGGACCAGAATGTGACCGTCTCGAGCGTTTCGACCAGCGCGCCGGCGTCGAGCAGCGCGTCACGCAGGTAGGGGCCCCGGTAGCGCTCACGGGCCCAGTGCTCGCCCGCGCCCTCGACCGGGGTGGCGTGCGCGGCGCGAAGCACCGTGGCGGCGGCGGAACGTCGGGCCGCGACGTCATCGGCGGTGCCCTCGTAGCCGACGATCGCGAGGCAGCCGCCGGCCGCCTGCGACGGCCCGACCGCGTCGGGCCGGGTCAGCCCGACCGCCGTCTCGGCCTCGTCGGACAGCCGCAGCACGGTCGGCACCGGCCCATCCTGCACGAGCCGGCGCAGCGTCGCGGCGCCCTGCTCAAACGAGGGCAGGCGCCACCCGTCGTAGATCCGGCGCTCGGGGACCGGACGGATCGCGACGGTCAGCTGGGTGATCACCCCGAGGGTGCCCTCGGAGCCGAGGAACAGCTGCCGCAGATCGGGCCCGGCCGCTGACCTCGGGGCGCGTCCCACGGTGATCGTTCCCTCCGGCGTCGCGATCCGCAGCCCCAGCACCAGTTCGTCGAAGCGGCCGTACCCGGCCGAGGCCTGGCCGCTGGAGCGAACCGCCGCAAACCCGCCCAGGGTGGCGTACTCAAACGACTGCGGAAAGTGACCGATGGTGTAGCCGTGGTCTGCCAGGAGCGCCTCGGCCTCGGGGCCGCGCAGCCCGGGCTCCAGTACCGCCAGTCGTGACTCCTCATCGAGCTTCAGCAGGCCGTTCATCCGTCGCAGATCGATGGCGACGACGCCGGTGAATCCGTCGGTCTCGGGGGTTGAGTCCCCCCACCACCGAGGTGCCGCCACCGAACGGGACGACCGCCACGGCGTCCTCGCTGCAGACCCGCAGAAGGGCCAGCACCTCCTGGTGCGAAGCCGGGGTGGCCACCGCGTCTGGCGCCGGCAGGCGTTCACCGGCCCGGAGGCGCAGGAGATCGAGCGTCGACTTGCCGAGGGCGTGCCGCGCGCGAGCCTCGTGGTCACTGTGGACCTGATCGGCGCCCACGACCGATTCCAGGCGGGACCTCGTGGCGGCCGGCATCCGGACCTCGGTCAGGGCGAGCTCGCCGATGGTGGCGGGAGCGAGGCGGCCTGCCTCCACACCGAGCCCGTCGCGCAGGAGGCGGCGCAGGTCATCCGGCAACGGGAAGGCCTGGGCGGGATCCCCCCAGCCCGACCACGACAGCTCGGCGCGAGCGCTGGTGGGCCGGGAGAGAGCCATGTCGTCAACCTATCTGCTGCCGGTCCCCAGGGGAGGGGCCGGTCAGCGGGTGCTGCGCCAGTGCGGCACCGCCAGCGCGATCAGCCGCAGCTGCTTTTCCGCCAGCGCTGCGATCTCCGCCTCGGCCTGGGCCGTCGGTCCCTCGGCCGGTGATCCGTTCCCGCCCGCCTCGAGCATCGACTCGATCGTGGCGATCATGGTGTCGACGTACAGCGCCGCCAGCATGTGCAGATCGTCGGTGCTCCACTCCCTCAGCACCGGGAAGCGGGCCAGATCGGTGGCCAGCTCGCTGGCGAACAGCCTGATCTCGTTGCGGACGGCGTGTCGCAGGATGGCGTTGCCCGACGATCTCACCCGCGCGATGAAGCCGAAATGGAGCCGGTGGGCGCGCACATGCTCCACCAGGATCTGAACCGAGCGCTGGATCACGCGCTCCGCCGGCGGTCCACCCTCCCGAGCCTCCCGCAGCATCGACCGCAGCGTTCGGACTGACTCCTCCACCAGCGCCAGCCCCAGCTCGTCCATGCTGGCGAAATGGCGGTAGAAGGCGGCGGGCACGACGCCGGCGGCGTGGGTGACCCGCCTCAGGCTGAGCCGTTCGAAGCTGATCCCGGCATCCATCTGCGCCAGCGCGGCGTCGAGCAGCGCCTGACGGGTGTGCATCCGTCGCTCGGCCTGGGAGCGGCGAGGCGCCGTCGACGCGTGTCCAGCGTGCGGTGCGGCTGTGTGTACGTCTGTTCACGTGGCTATGTGCGGCTGGTCACAGTACTCCATTTGGCCCTTGACGCTATGGGAGATTATCGACACCATAGTTAGTGAACAACCGTACACTAAGGCGATGAGGAAATGACCCCGATCACCATTACACCAGCGCCCCGCAGCGTCGCTACGCGGGTGCTGCGCTCGCCCCTCGTGGACCTTCTGCTGGGTCCGCACGGCGTCGATCGCTACCTGGAGCTGATCCGCCCGTCAATGACGGTGTCGGATGCTCGCGGCGAGGTGGTCGCCGTGCGGCGTCAGACCGGCCGGAGCGTGACCTTGACGGTGCGCCCGAACCGGGCCTGGACCGGCTTCACCGCCGGCCAGTTCGTTCGGGCCGGATTCGAGATCGGGGGCGTGCGCCGGACGCGAACCTACTCGCCGGCCAGCTCGCAGCACGGTCGCGAACGCGACGGGCTCGAGCTCACGGTGACCGCTCACCCGCGCGGACTGGTGTCCGGCCATCTGTTCGAGGCGGCCCGGCCAGGATCGATCATTCACCTGGCGGCGGCCCAGGGCGAGTTCGTGTTGCCCGACCAGCGCCCCGACCGACTCGTGCTGGTCAGCGGCGGCAGCGGCGTCACACCCGTGATGTCGATGCTCCGGACCCTGTGCGACGAGGGCCACGACGGCGAGCTGGTGTTCCTGCACTACGCGCGCACGGAGACCGACTGGCTCTACGAGCCCGAGGTACGCGCGCTGGCACGCCGTCATCCGCGCCTCCGAGTCGAATATCGCGCCACTCGCGGCCGGCGTCCGGCCCGGCTTGACCGCGCCGCCCTCGCCGGGGTGCTGGGGGACGCCGCCGACGCCACTGCGGCGGTGTGCGGGCCTCCGTCGCTGATCGATGCCGCCCGTGATGCCTGGGCGCAGCTCGGCGGAGCCGAGGGCCGGCTGCTGGCTGAGACATTCACGCCGCCCAGCCGGACCGTCTCCGGCGCCGCGGCCCAGGGGTCGCTGCGCTTCCTGCACAGCGACCGGACCGCGCCGATCGCCGGAGGGACCCTGCTCGAGCAGGCCGAGGCCGCCGGGCTGTCGCCCGACTTCGGCTGCCGGATGGGCATTTGCCACACGTGTACGTGCCGCAAAGCGGCCGGAGCGGTTCGCAACCTGCTCACCGGCGAGGTCTCCGAGGAGGAGGACGAAGACATCCAGCTCTGCGTGTCGGTTCCCGCCGGGGACGTCGCGCTCGAAATCTGACCAAGACTAAGAGGAGCAATCATGCCCACCAAACATCCCGATCTGACCCCCGAGCAGGTGCAAGCCCTCGGTAACGAACTCGACGAGCTGCGTAACCGCGTGGTTGCCGACCTGGGTCAACGCGATGCGGACTACATCCGCAACGTCATCAAGGCTCAGCGCGCGCTCGAGGTGACCGGCCGTGGACTCCTGTTCGCGGGCTTCCTGCCCCCGGCCTGGCTGGGGGGCACCGCCGCCCTGGCCCTGTCGAAGATCCTCGACAACATGGAGATCGGCCACAACGTGATGCACGGCCAGTACGACTGGATGAAGGACCCGGCGCTGGATTCCAAGACCTTTGAGTGGGACACCGCGTGTCCGGGCGACCAGTGGCGCCACTCGCACAACTACATGCACCACACCCACACCAACGTGCTCGGCAAGGACCGCGACATCGGGTACGGGATCCTGCGCATGTCCGAGGATCAGCCCTGGCGCCCGCGGGATATCGGCAACCCGATCTACGCCACCCTGCTGGCGGCGCTGTTCCAGTGGGGCGTGGCGGTGCACGATCTGGAGGTTGAGCGGATCGAGGCGGGCGAGATCGGGCTGGCGGACAAGCGCGACATCCTGAGCGCGATCTGGCGCAAGGGCCGCCGGCAGGTGCTCAAGGACTACGTGGTGTTCCCGGTGCTGTCCGGTCCGGCGGCGCCGTTTGTGATCACCGGCAACCTGACCGCGAACCTGACGCGGAACCTGTGGTCGTTCATGATCATCTTCTGCGGCCACTTCCCCGACGGAACCCACGAGTTCACCGAGGCGGAAGCCGAGAGCGAGACTCGCGGCGGCTGGTACGTGCGCCAGATGCTCGGCTCGGCCAACCTCACCGGCTCGCGCCTGTTCCACATCCTCAGCGGCAACCTCTCACACCAGATCGAGCACCACCTGTTCCCTGACCTCCCAGCGCATCGGTACGCCGAGATCGCCGGCGAGGTGCGCGAGCTGTGCGCCCGCTACGGGCTTCCGTACAACACCGGACCGCTGCACAAGCAGTTCGGCTCGGTGGTCAAGAAGATCGCCCGGCTGGCGCTGCCGTGGGGCAGCGGTTCCGCCGGCGAGAACGTGGTGGAGTCAGAGGTCGAGCCCGAGCTCGCACTGGCCGCCTGAGGTGGGACAACCGGGCGCGGCATCGTCGCGCCCGGCTCGCCGCGGGCGTACCCTCCAGGGACTGCGATTGGAGGGAGGCAGACATGCGCGAAGGCCTGATGATGGATGACTATCCGCTGTCGCTGACGGCGGTGGTGGAGCGGGCGGAGCAGTTCAGCGCTCCCCGGGAGGTCGTCTACCGGCGGCCCGACGGGTCCGTGGACCGCACGACCTTCGGGGCCTGCATCGAGCGCGCCCGGCGCCTCGGCGCCGCGCTGCGCGAGCTCGGGATCGAGCCGGGCGATCCGGTCGCGACCCTGCTCTGGAACCAGCCTGAGCACCTGGAGCTGTACTACGCGGTGCCGTCGATGGGCGCGGTGATCCACACGCTCAACCCGCGCCTTCACCCCGACGAGCTGAGTTTCATCGCCAACGACGCGGAGGACCGGGCGATAATCGTCGACGAGTCGCTGCTGGAGGCGTTTGAGAAGTTCCACCAGTCCCGTGACTTCGAGCACGTGATCGTCGTGCAGCGCTCCGACAGCGAGCTCCCGGATGGTTACGTCGGCTATGAGTCCTTGATCGAGGTGGCAGAGCCGATGCAGTGGCCGCAGGCCGACGAGCGCGCCGCGGCCGCCATGTGTTACACGTCGGGCACCACCGGACGGCCCAAGGGGGTCGTCTACTCGCATCGCTCCCTGGTCCTGCACTCGCTGGTGGCCGCGCTGCCCGACGTCAAGGGCATCTCCGCGCGCGACACGCTGCTGCCGGTGGTGCCGATGTTCCACGCCAACGCCTGGGGACTGGTCTACACCGCGACCATGATCGGCGCCGGACTGGTCCTGCCGGGCCCCAAGCTCGACGCCGTCAACGTGCTGGACCTGCTCGCCGACGAACGGGTCACCGTGACGGCGGGCGTCC
This sequence comes from uncultured Solirubrobacterales bacterium, assembly GCA_963744195.1. Lineage (GTDB taxonomy): Bacteria > Actinomycetota > Thermoleophilia > Solirubrobacterales > Solirubrobacteraceae > Palsa-465. The sequence continues at coordinate 98,026 of CAVUSY010000002.1, read as the reverse complement.
CGACCGTCTGGATGGCGGTCCTGGAGGCGCTCGATGCCGAGCCCGAGCGCTGGGACCTGAGTGCGTTGCGCCAGCTCGTGGTCGGCGGCTCGGCCGCACCGCAGAGCATGCTCAGGGGCTTTGACCGCCACGGTCTCACCATCGTCCACGCCTGGGGCATGACCGAGACCTCGCCGCTGGGCAGTGTCTGCCGCCTCCCGCTGGACCTCGATGACGCTTCCGAGGACGAGCAGTACGCCTACCGCGGCCGGCAGGGGAAGGCCTCGCCGTTCGTCGAGATCCGGGCCCGCAACGACGAGGGCGAGCTGATCCCGTGGGACGACGAGGCGATGGGCGAGCTCGAGGTGCGCGGCCCCTGGGTCGCGCGCGCGTATCACCGCGGCCAGGGGCAGGATAAGTTCACCGAGGACGGCTGGTTTCAGACCGGCGACGTGGTCGCGATCGACCCGGGCGGCAACCTGCGCATCTGCGACCGGTCCAAGGACCTGGTCAAATCGGGCGGCGAATGGATCTCCTCGGTCGACCTCGAGAACCTGCTGATGGCCCATCCCGCCGTCGCCGAGGCGGCCGTGATCGCGATCCCCGACGAGCGCTGGGGCGAGCGCCCGCTCGCCGCCGTGGTCCTGCGCGAGGGCGTCCAGGCCGACCCCGACGAGCTCCGCGAGCACCTGGCCAAGGTCTACGCCAAGTGGCAGCTGCCGGAGCGCTTCGAGTTCATCGAGGAGATCCCGCGCACCGCCACCGGCAAGTTCAAGAAGACCGCGCTACGCGAGCAGTTCGTCGAAGCGGTGGCCTCGCCCGCGACGCCGTAAGTCGTTACCGGCGGCGGCCGAAGCCGGCCTTGCAGGACTTGTAGGCCTCGTACGCGTTGATCCCGGCAGCGAACACGTGATGGTTGCGCAGGTCGACCAGCACCCGGTGGCCGTGATAGAGGCAGAACACCTTGCCGGCCGCGCGCCGGCCCAGGATGCGGTTGGCGATGTGGTGCGCGACGATCCCGCCGATGGCGTGGGAGGTCGCTCCGCAGCCGGCCGCGGCCAGCGAGGATCCAGCCATCGCGAGTACCACCAGCAGTACGGTCAGAGTGCGCCTCAGACGCCGCATCGGCTGAGAGGCTAGCGCGCCGAAGGCGGCTAATCGTTAGACAAACGTTGCTTCTGGACCTTGCCGAGCTCGTTGCGAGGCAGCGCGTCGAGAAATCGCACCACGCGGGGCCGTTTGTGCGGTGCGAGCTGGCCCGCCACATGGTCGACCAGCTCCTGCGGTGGCGCGTCCTGCCCGGCCCGGAGCACCACCCACGCCACGACGCGCTCACCCAGGTCGGCGTCCGGCTCACTTGTCACCGCCGCGTCCTCGACGGCGTGGTGGTCGCGCAGCGAAGCCTCGATCTCGCCGGCCCCGATCTTGTAGCCGCCGCTCTTGATCAGGTCGGTGGCGCGCCGGCCGACGATGCGGATGTAACCGTCGCCGTCGCGGGTGGCCATGTCGCCGGTGGCGAACCAGCCGTCGTGCATGGCGGCGGCGGTGGCGTCGTCACGATTGAGGTAGCCCAAAAACAGATTCGGCCCGAGGACCTGGATCTCACCGATCGTCTCGGGGTCCGGGGACTCCAGCGGGGCGCCGTCGTCGTCGACGAGCCGCAGCTGCACCCCGACCAGCGGCGATCCCACCGAGCCGGCGCGGGGCTCGCCGTCGGCCCGGACCGCGGTGTTCATCAGCGTCTCGGTCATCCCGTAGCGCTCCACCACGCCCCGGCCCGTCAGTCGCTGCAGCCGCGCGTGCTCGGACGCCGGCAAGGCGGCTGAGCCCGAGACGAGCAGACGGGCTCTTCCCAGCGCCCTGGCCACCCGCGGCGACGCCTCGGCGGCGTCGGCCAGCCGGCGATACATCGTCGGCACGCCGAACAGCATCGTCGCGCCCTGCTCCAGCGCGTCGGCCACCGCGTCGGACGAGAACCTGCCCAGGTGCACCGCGGTACCGCCCCGTCGCACCGGGCCGAGGATGCCGACCACCAGGCCGTGCACGTGAAATAGCGGTAGCGCGTGCGTCACGATGTCATGCTCGTTCCAATCCCACGCATCGGCCAAGGCATCGAGGTTTGACGCCAGCGCGCGGCGCGGCAGCACCGCTCCCTTGGGCGGTCCGGTAGTGCCCGAGGTGTAGACGATCAAGGCCGGTGCCTCGGGGTCGAGGGGCGTCTCGGCGGCGTCAGTGCCGCCCCGCACCGGTGGATCGTTGAGATCGACGATCTCGCTCCGGAGCTCCCCCAGCCCGTCAGGCCGCCCGGGGTCGGGACCGGTCAGCAGCACCTCCGGGGCGGCGTCGGCCAGGATGTGGCTTAGCTCGCTGGTCCCGGACTTCGGGTTGACCAGCACGGTCGGCACCCCCGCCGTCAGCGCGCCGATCACCGCCACACAGGTCTCGATCCGCGACTCGGCCAGGACCGCCGCGCGCGAGACGCCCGCCAGCGACTGCGCGACCCGGGCGCAGGCGTCACCCAACTCGACGTACGAGAGCGATCGATCCGGGAACGCGATCGCTGTCCGCGCGGGTGGATCCTGCTCCAGGGAGGGAAACAGCCCGGGCACGCGAGGCAAGATACCCGTGATCAGGTGCGAGACTTCCGTTGTGAGCACTTCCGCCGACGTGGATCTGGATCTACTGCGCGCGGTTGAGTCGCGGGTGCTGTGGCTCGCCACCTCGATCATCCACCACGCCAACCGGGTGCGGCGGACGCCGTCGGGGGTGAAGGTGGGCGGCCATCAGGCCTCCTCGGCCTCCGTGGTGTCGATCATGACCGCGTTGTACTTCGAGTACCTGCGAGACGCCGACCGAGTCTCGGTCAAACCGCACGCCTCCCCGGTCCTGCACGCGATCGAGTACCTGCTGGGAAACCTGGACGAGCGCTACCTGACCAGCCTGCGCGAGTTCGGGGGCCTGCAGAGCTACCCCAGCCGGCTCAAGGACCCGGTCCCCGCCGACTTTTCGACCGGTTCGGTCGGGATCGGGGCGACAGCGCCGATCTGGAGCGCGGTGGCGCACCGCTATGTGGCCGGCCACTTCGAGGTCCCGCGGGGCGGGCGCCAGGTCTCGCTGGTCGGCGACGCCGAGCTCGACGAAGGCGCCTGCTGGGAGGCGCTGGTCGACCCGCTGGTGGCTCAGCTCGGAGAGGTGCTGTGGATCGTCGACCTCAACCGCCAGTCGCTTGATCGCGTGGTCCCTGACATCGCGGCGGGACGCCTGGCGGCGATGTTCGAGGCCGCCGGCTGGCACGTGATCACGGTCAAGTACGGTCGTCGCCTGTCCGAGCTGCACGAGCGCGAAGGGGGAGCAGCGCTGCGCCGGCGGATCGACACGATGACCAACGAGGAGTACCAGCGGATGCTGCGAGCCTCGGCGGCCGAGGTCCGCGAGCGGCTGCCCGAGGGCGCCGGCCGGGCCGACATCCGGCGCGTGCTGGCGGACGTCGACGATCAGCAGCTGATGGCCGCGGTGCGTGACCTGGGCGGACATGACCTGGGAATGCTGGTGGACGCCCTGGCCGAGGCCGACGCGGTCATGGATCGCCCGTCGGTGATCTTCGCGTTCACGATCAAAGCCTGGAGACTGCCCACCGAGGGCCATCCCGCCAACCACTCGGCGCTCTTGAACGACGACCAGTGGCGCGCGCTGGCGGGGACGCTGGGTGCTGATCCCTCGCGTCCGTGGGCGCGGTTCCAAGACGGCTCCCCTGAAGCCGAGGTGTGCTCGCGCGCCGCGGCTCGGCTGGCGCGTGAACCCGTGAAGCTGACGCCGCCGCCCGCGGTGCCCTCGACTCTCGGTCGTGATCACGCCGGCCGCGCCTCCACGCAGCAGGCGTTCGGACGGCTGTTCGTCGATCTCGCCCGAGTCGCGCCCGAGGTGGCTGCCCGCGTGGTCACGGTCAGCCCCGATGTCGCCTCCTCGACCAACCTGGGCGGCTGGATCAATAAGGTCGGGATCTGGCACCTCGGGGAGCGCATCGACTGGTTCGCCGACGACACCGACACGCTGGTGCGCTGGCGTGAGAGCGAACACGGCCAGCACATCGAGCTCGGCATCGCCGAGGGCAACCTGGTCGGGCTGCTGGCCGAGCTGGGCCTGACCTGGTCTCGCGACGGCGAGCCGCTGCTGCCGATCGGGACGCTGTACGACCCGTTCGTCAACCGCGCGCTCGAGCCGTGGTCGTTCGGTCTCTACGCGGGTGCGCAGTCGATCCTGGTCGGTACCCCGTCGGGGGTGACGCTCGCGCCGGAGGGGGGAGCGCACCAGTCGATCATCACTCCGTCAGTCGGTCTCGAGCAACCGGGCTGCGTGGCGTGGGAGCCGGCCTTCGGCCAGGACCTCGAGTGGACGCTGCTGGCGGCGCTGGCCAGCCTCGGCCGGCCCGACGGCACTTCGGGCTACTTCCGTCTCACCACGCGGCCGATCGATCAGGCCCTGGCGGAGCTGTCAACGGATTCCGCCGAGCGGGACCAGCGCCGGGCCGATGCGCTGGCGGGCGGATATCTCCTGCGCCGGGCCTCGTCGGCGCCCGCGGTGACCCTGATCGGCGTGGGGGCGGTGATGCCGGAGGTGCTCGCGGCGGCCGCTGAGCTCGATGATGCCGGCCACGCGGTTGACGTGGCGTGTCTGACCTCCCCCGACCTGGTGTTCCGGGCCCTTCGGGCCCGCCAGGGCCTCGCCGAAGGTGACGACGCCATCCTCGACGCGGTCCTGCCGGCGCAGCGCGCGGCGCCCATCGTGACCGTGCTCGATGGGCACCCCCACACGCTCAGCTTCCTCGGATCGATCCGCGGGGTTCCCATCGCGTGCCTCGGCGTCGACGGGTTCGGCCAGTCGGGTGACGTCGACGATCTGTACCGCCACTTCGGCATCGACGCCGAGACCATCGTCGGGGCCGCACTGGACCTGCTGCCATGACCGAGATCACGATGCCGAGCCTGTCGGATTCGATGCAGGAGGGGACCATCCTGCACTGGCTCAAACAGGACGGCGAGGCGGTCGCCGCCGGGGAGGAGCTGCTCGAGATCGAGACCGACAAGGCGACGATGACCTACGAGGCCCCGTCCGCCGGCGTCCTGCGCATCGTCGCAGCGGTGGGTGAGACCTACCCGGTGGGAGCGGTGATCGCGCAGCTGGGGTCTGGGGCCGAGGCGGCGCCGGTCCCGGCGCCAACGCCGAGCGCGGAGGCCGTGACCCCGGAGCCCGCCGTCGCGACACCCGCGCCACCCCCGACCGGCGGGCAACGGCGCCGGGCCGGCGGTGAAGGCCACCCCGCTGGCGCGCCGCTTGGCGCGGGCCCACGGGATCGACCTCGGCACGCTGGCCGGCACCGGCCCGCGGGGACGGATAACCCGCTCCGACGTGGCTGGCGAGCGCCGGCCTCGGGTCAGATCCTCCTGGGGGGCCAACCAGCGGACCACAACCCAGGACCTGACCCGCCTGCAGCTCGTCATCGCGCGCCGGATGGCCGAGGCCAAGGCCACGATCCCCGAATTCCAGGTCCAGACCGAGGCCCGTATCGACGCTCTGATCGCGTTGCGCGAGGAACTCAAGACGCTCGGGCAAGATCCCACGCCGTCGCTCAACGACTTCATCGTCAAGGCGTGTGCGCTGGCGCTGCGCCGGCACCCCCGGGCCAACGGCTCCTACGCGGACGGTCGCTTCGAGCTCCACGAGCGCATCCACGTGGGGGTCGCGGTGGCGGCGACCGACGCGCTCGTGGTCCCCACGATCACCGATGCCGATCAGCGCTCGGTGCGCAGCATCGCGTGCGAGTCACGGCGTCTCGCCGCGCGCGTGCGCGACGCCACCGTGACCCCGCCCGAGCTCTCGGGCGCCACCTTCACGGTCTCGAACCTGGGGATGTACGGGATGACCGCGATCACCCCCGTGATCAACCCGCCCCAGGCGGCGATACTCGGTGTCGGCGCCTCGCGCGCGGTGCCGGAGCTGCTCCACGGCCGCCTGGTGGAGCACCATCTGCTCACGCTGACCCTCAGCTGCGACCATCGGATTCTCTACGGGGCCGACGCGGCCCGATTCCTCTCGGACATCCGCGCCGGACTCGAGACCCCGCTGGGGCTGATGCTCTGAAGCGCTCGGCCGGCCCCGGCCGCCAGGGGGATCTCGTCCGCGATTCGCGTATTCGGAGATTTCCTCAGCCCTCACCGGCCGCCCGGCGAGGTCACGCGCAGCTCCTGATCGCCCAACCGCACGACGTCGCCAGGATGGAGCTGACGGCCGCGCCGCGCCTCTGGCTCGCCGTTCACCAATACCGGCTGGCTTGACAGGAACGACTTCACCTCGGCGCCGCTCTCGATGACGCCGGCGAGCTTCAGCAGCTGTCCGAGCCTGATCATCTGTCCCCGGATCAGGACGTCGCGCGGCATGCCCCCACGCTACCCGCGGCTTCCGGGAAGGTAGGACAGCATCCGGTTGGTGATGGCGGCGGCGAGCCGGAGCTGATCGCGGCGGGGAGGGGCGGGATCGGCTTCCAGGCGCGAGCGCACGGGATCGATCAGGTCCGGGCGTTGGGTAGCGGCGACGGCTGCGCACACTCGGGCGGCTTCCAGGACGACGTCCGGCTCCACACTCCAGACCGACTCGAGAGCACGTTCATGGTCCGGGCGGCCGGCGCTGGCCGGTGGTTCCCAGGCGGCCAGGCAGGCCGCGTGGCCGGCCGCACAGCACACCAGCGTCCATTCCCGAGCCATGGGATGCGTCCGCTCGATCGGGATCTCCACCGGCCCGCTCGACGGCACGCGCACCCCATCGAAGTCCGCGAACGCGACGGCCAGCTCGGCGCCGAGGGAGAGCTCACCCCAACGGTCCTGCTCCTGTCGGTAGAACCGTTCCGACTGAAAGGAGGCGAACAGCAGCGGGCGCTCGGCCCGAGACAGGCTCTCGTCTTCGATCGCCCGGGTCAAGGCGAGCAGCATCGGCTTGGGCAGCAACCGTGGCTCCAGCTCGGGGTGGCGCCGCAGCACCGCGAACACTGAGAGTGTTGGAGCCGCGGCTGACCGGTTCACCCGCTCGATCGCCCCGGTGAGAGACATGCCGCTGGATCGCTCGACGACGACGCGCTGCACGAGCCCGACATCCGCCTCGCTGTAACGACGATGCCCGCCGGGCAGACGCTGGGGCACCGGGAACCCGTGCCGGCGCTCCCACATCCTCAGCGTGCCCTCCGCCACGCCGGTTCGCTCCACCAGCTGCCCGATCGAAAGGCCGTTCACGTCCGCCTCCTCGCGCTACAGCATGTCAAGGTTTCCTGCACCAAGCGTAGGGGTAGCGCATATCGAAAGGAAGTCAACCCGATTCGGAGGCCCGAATGTCAGCGATTGAAGAGTCGATTGAGGTCCGCAGCCCACTGCGCGCGGTGTACGACCAGTGGACGCAGTTCGAGGAGTTCCCGAAGTTCATGGAGGGGATAAGCGAGGTTCGCCAGCTTGACGACAAGCACCTCCATTGGGTCGCCGAGATCGGCGGCCGCCGCCACGAATGGGACGCCGAGGTCACGGAGCAGAAGCCCGATGAGCGCGTCGCCTGGCGCAACACCGACGGCAAGGACAACGCCGGCGTGGTGACGTTTCACCGCATCGACGACGACCAGACGCGGGTGATGGTGCAGATGGACTTCGTGCCCGAGGGGATCGTCGAGAAGCTGGGCAACGCGATCGGAGTTCCCGAGCGCCGCGTCCGCGGTGATCTGGAGCGATTCAAGGAGCTCATCGAGGCCAACGGCGGCCAGGCCGGCGGATGGCGCGGTGAGGTCAAGCGCCCCGACGAGGCCTGAGCCGGCCGCCTGCGCATCAGCGGTCAGCGCGAGCCCGTCCACGGCTCGCCGACCGCCCACGCGTTCCAGAGCGCGCGCGGCGGTGCGTCCTGCGACGTGTGGCTCAGCGGTGGGTGGCCATGAAGCGTTGGATCAGATCGATCAGCTTGGGCTGATCACGCGGTGCGAGATGCCCGGTGTTCAACGCCTCAACCGAGGTGAGTCCGCCTCCGGACCGGATGTACCCAAGCACCACGCCGGCGCTGGTCCATCGCCTCGGTACCGAGGCGCGGTAGCGAGCGGCGCCTCGCCAACGTAGCTGGGCCAGCCACTTCCGGGTGCCGAGGAAGTTCGCGTCCTTGGCGTCGTTGAGCCCCGAGATGACCATGACGGGAAGATGTCGGGCGAGCAACTCGCCCACAACGCCGCCATAGGGGTCCATGACTCCGCGCGCGTAGAGCCGGCTGATCCGATCAGATCCCAGCGAGAACCGGCCACCGGGCCTGGCGTGGATGGCTGCTCGGACGTCGCGACGGTTCAGATATGTCTCGATGGGGGTGTAGCTGATGTCGCCGGTCATGCCGATGTTGCCCAGCCAGCGTCCACTCATCGCCGCGATCTTGTCCTGGATCGATTGGCAGATCTGTCCTGCGCGCAATGACGAGGGAGGTCCGCCGCGCATCGCGCGCCGGCACCGGGCGAAGATGTGATCGAGCACCAGCTTCTGAGCGGCGCTGATCAGCCCATGCGACAGGGCGTACGTCGCCGTTGTGGACACCTGAACCTCTGGATCGACCCAGCCGTCGACGATGACGATTCCGCGCAGGTCGATGGGTCTACGCGCGTGCCGGTTGGCATCCAGGATCTGCTGCGCGAGCACCGGCACGTATGTGCCCCCGTAGGACTCCCCCGAGAGGAACAACGGGCTGCGCCAGAGCCCGTGACGATCGATCACGTGCCCAAGCGCGGTGTGGAGTTGATCGATTCCCTGACGGAGATTCTGCGCGTACCGGCCGCCGATCGGGGAGGACAGCCCGACGCCAAGGGGATGGTCGAACACGAGGTAGTTCGCGGCCCCGCTCCACGAATTGGCATTCGGGACGAGACCGCCCGCGGGATTGAAGTCGTATGGCCCGTTCTCGGAGAAGAAGCCGTACATGCTGCTCGCCCCGGGCCCTCCGTTGGTCCAGAGCAACGTCGGACGGGCCCGATAGTGCGCTGTCTGTCCGACCAGCCAGTAGAACAGCCCGGACTGGTGGGAGCAGAGGAGATCTGAGCATTCGGACGCGCGGACCGATGCGTAGCCGGCGAACTGCGGTTGCGTCACCGCTCCCAGCGTTGGCAGTGCGGTGACCCGGTCGGCGCCGGCCGCGAGCGCGGGCGCGGACGACGCGGCGGGGCGGATGGGGTCAGCGACGACCGCGGGCGAGGCGGATCCGATGTAAGCGGTGAGAGCGGCCGCACCCAGCGCCAGCGCCACAAGGGCGAACCTCACCCCGAGTCGAAACACACCCACCAGACACCTCCGTTTGGGACTGGTCGGCCTCTCCGACGACCGCGGCGACGACGTTAGAGCGCTCGGCCGGGGAATTCAATCACCTGGCGACAAGGCCCCGCTCGGGGCCTGATGCGTTGGCCGTGCGTTGTCGCCCCCGTACTTCTCGGGGTGCGTCTCGAACGCATGCAGGCAGTGGGTCGAGCAGAAGTAATAGGTCTCGCCGCCGAGCTCCTTGCTGACGGCGGTTTCGCGGCCGACCTTCATGCCACACACCGGGTCGGTCACCCCGCGGCGAGCAGTGAGCCAGAACAGGGCTGCGAAGATCACGACGCCGAGAACGTTGAGCCCGAGCTTGTAGTCGACCTGGACTGAAGTGAAGATGTCGGCGCGCGTCGGTCGCGGTCCGGTGGGAATCAACCCCAGCGCGCTGAAGATGCCGTCGACGATCAGCGCGGCGAGCACCATCGTGACGAACATCAGCCCGGTGATCCGCAGCGCGAAGGCGGTGCCGTAGTACTTGCGGTAGATGGCGACGATGGGGAGCACGATCAGGTCGGCAAACACGAACGCCAGAACTCCGGCGAAGCTGATTCCGCCTGACCACAGGACCGCGGCCAGCGGGACGTTTCCCACCGAGCAGACGAAACTGACGCACGGCGATGATCGGCCCGAGCACGACGTTCTCGAGTGTCGGCAGTGGCTGCGGCGCATGGCGGATGAACAGCGACTCGAAGAACCGGTTACCGAACTGGGCGATGAACCCGGCCAACAGAAACCCGACCGTGATCTCCTTCCACAGCATCTTCCAATCGCCGCGAAAGTTGTGCGCGACGTCTGTCCAGGACTGGACGCGAGGTGAGTCGCTGGCGCCATGACAGGGGCTGCCCGGCCGAGTGGTGCTGGTGGCCGGTGTCGGTCGCGGCTGCGTGCGCTCGGGCCTGCTCCTCGATCTGCCGGCTGACGAACAGCCGCAACAGCACCACCATCAGCACGATCATCACGATCCCGCCGACGTATTCGGCCAGCGTGAACTGCCACCCGATCAACACCCACAGCACCAGCCCCAGCTCCCAGACCAGATTGGTCGAAGCGAACTGGAACGCCAACGCCGACGCGGCCGACGCTCCCTTCTCAAACAGCGACTTGGCGATCGCGACCGCCGCATAGGAGCACGACGACGAGGCCGCGCCCAATCCGGTGGCGAGCGAGATCGAGCGAGGACCCGACCCCGAGAGCGCGGCCTGGATCCGTTCCCGCGGTACCCAGGCCTGCACGACCGCGCTGATGGTGAATCCCAGGACGAGCGCCCACCACACCTCCCAGGCCATCAGGAACGAATCTCTCAGCCCGTGCCAGAGCACGTCCGGCACGCCGGTCATCGCGCCACCGTCAGTGAGCCGCCGGTTCCACGCCGGACGGGGTGAAGCGCCAGAAACACCACCGCCGACAACGTACCATACCCCTAGGGGGTAGAGGTAACTCCTGATAGGGTTCTCGCCATGACACCCACCTCCGCCCCCACGCGCGGCTACAGCGCGACCAAAGATCAGCTGCTCGCCCGGCTACGTCGGATCGAGGGACAGATCCGCGGTATCGAGGGCATGGTCGACGATGACCGCTACTGCATCGACATCCTCACTCAGATCAGCGCGGCACAGGCCGCGCTGGACAAGGTGGCGCTCGGCCTCCTCGACGACCACGCGCACCACTGCGTCATCGGCGCCCAGGCCGCTCCCGAGCGTGAAGCCAAGACCGAGGAGCTGATGGCCGCGGTGGGACGGCTGATGCGCCGCGGCTGAACCGGGACTCGGCTCGGGCCGTCGACGGACGCCGCCGGGGCGTAGGCTGCAACCCGTGGAAGATTCTTCTCAAGTCAGCGAGATACCGGGCGTCGAGCGGTGGAGCTACGGCGCCTTCCGGCAGGATCACGAATCGGAGTCGATCACGGTTCCGGTCATCCGTGATGACGGTGGGTCGGCCGAGTTCACGGTGCCGAAGTTCGTCGAGGATCCCGCGGACCTTCGTGCCGTGGCGATGGTCGTGATCGAGGCGTTCGAGAAATGGGAGGCGGTGCAGGGATTGGGAGCCTGATCGCTTGCGCCCGCGTCGCCCGCGGCAGGCCGGCGCGCGGGCGGTGAACTGGTTGTCCGAGGACCGACGTTCGGGTTTGCGCGAGCCGGGAATTTTTTCTAGCCTGGACCCATTCGTACAAATGACTCGAGGGTCTCGATGAGCGAAGGGAGGTGATTGGATGCGAAAGCAACGTGGCCGAGTGACAGAGCCTCTGGTGCGCGAGAACGGGATGCTGGTCCCCGCAAGTTGGGATCACGCCCTCGATGTCGCAGCAGCGGGCCTGGCCCGCGCCCGAACGCAGGACGCGACTCGGTCCTTCGGCATGTTCAGCTGCTCGAAGGCGTCGAACGAGGTCAATTTTCTGGCTCAGAAGTTCGTGCGCTCTGTGATGGGCTCCAACAACATCGACTCGTGCAACCGCACCTGACACGCTCCCAGCGTCGTCGGTCTGGCGACAGTGTTCGGTGCGGGCGGCGGTACGTCGTCCTATAAGGAGGTCGAGGAGACGGACCTGCTGATCCTGTGGGGCTCGAACGCCCGCGAGACGCATCCGATCTTCTTCCACCACGTGCTCAAGGCCGTACATCGCGGTACGCCGCTGTACGTCATCGATCCGCGTCGCACCGGCTCGGCGCAGTGGGCCGATACGTGGCTGGGCCTCGATGTCGGCAGCGACATCGCGCTAGCCAACACCATCGCCCGCGAGATCATCCATGCCGGACTGGCCAACGAGGCGTTCATCAATCGGGCCACGTCAGGGTTCGCCGAGTACCGGGCGTCGGTGGAGCGCTGGACGCTCGAGGAGGGCGAGCGGGTGACGGGCGTTCCGGCGCAGACGATTCGCGAACTGGCCCATGCCTACGGCCGGGCCGAACGCGCGATCCTGTGCTGGACGCTGGGGATCACCGAGCACGTGACCGCGGTGGACAACGTCCTGTCGCTGATCAATCTGGCGCTGCTGACGGGCCATGTCGGGCGCTACGGGTCGGGCTTGAACCCGTTGCGCGGCCAGAACAACGTTCAGGGCGGCGGCGACATGGGGGCGATCCCGAACAAACTCCCTGGCTTTCAGGACGTCCAGGACGACCACGAGGCGCGAGCGCGGTTCGAGGCGGCGTGGGGGACCAAGCTGCCGCCCAAGCACGGCTGGCATCTGTCGCAGATGTTCGAGGCGATGGAGGCCGGCGAGCTGCGCACCCTGTACGTGCTGGGGGAGAACCCGGCGCAGTCCGAGGCTGATTCGAGCAAGTCGCTGGCGCTGCTGGAGGGCCTGGACTTCCTGATCGCGCAGGACATCATCATGACCCGAACATGCGATATGGCCGATGTGGTGTTCCCCTCGTCGGCCTCCTGGTGCGAGGCGGATGGCGGCACGGTAACCAACAGCGAACGGCGGGTCCAGCGGATGCGCAAGGCGGTCGATCCCCCCGGCCTGGCCCGCGACGATCACTGGATCATCTGCGAGCTGGCTCGTCGTCTGGGCCACGACTGGGGCCACCCCACCCTCGAGCAGGCCTGGGAGGAGCTGCGCTCGCTCAGCCCGATGCACGCGCGGCATGAGCTACTCGAGGCTCGAGGAGACCGGGGGGCTGCAATGGCCGTGTCCGAGCGAGGACCATCCCGGCTCGCGGTTCCTGCATGGCCGCCTGTGGGCAGAGCCGCGTCAAGGTCCACCGGCGCCGTTTTCGATCACCGCCTGGGCGCCACCGATCGACGCGCTCAACGAGGACTTCCCCCTCCGATTGACGACGGGCCGGCGGCTGGACTCATATAACACCGGCGTGCAGACCAGCCTCTACAGCTCACCGCTGCGCCGGGGCGAGACGCTCGACCTGTGCCCCGAGGACGCGGCCGGTCTCGGCGTGCGGCCCGGTGAGGTGGTCAAGATAAGCTCGCGCCGCGGCTCGATCGAGGCGCCCGTGCGCCTGGATCCGGGACTGCGCCCCGGGCTGGCGTTCATGACGATGCACTTCCCCGACGACATCGACGTCAACGTGCTGACGATCGACGCCACCGATCCCAAGGCGGGAACGGCGGAATTCAAAGCCACCGCGATTCGCATCGAGAAGCGCGGCGGCGGGGACCGGGAGGCCGCCGGGATGGCCAGCGGGGAGGCCGGCGGATAGCGTGGACATCCATCTCCTTGACGCCGAGCCGACCGAGGTCGAGCGCGATGCGATCGATGCCTTCCTAGGGCCGCCGCTGTCGAGCTGGGCGGGAGCCGATCGCGTCGATAACGGCCACTCCGGGCACGGCGGACACTCCGTTCGCGCCGAGCGCCATCAGCTCCTGCCGACGCTTCACGCATTGCAGGAGCACGTCGGTTGGATCAGCCCCGGCGCGCTGAACTACGCCGCCCGCCGTCTCACCATTCCGCCCGCCGACGTCTACGGAGTTGCCACCTTCTACGCGCTGTTCTCGGTCGAGCCGCGAGCGCCCCGGGTGCTGCACGTCTGCGACGACGTCGTGTGCCGGTGCGCCGGCTCGGAGTCCCTGATCGCCACCCTCACCGAGCGGATCGGGCCCCCGGGGACCGAGGTAGAGGGCAGCACGTGGCTGCCGAGCCCGTGTCTGGGCCAGTGCGACCGGGCGCCCGCCGCGCTGGTGATCGAGTCCGGTCCGTCGCCGGTGGAGCGGGAGCTGACGGCGGTCGACGCTGACGGTCTGCTCGCGGTCATGGACGGCGAGACTCCGCCGCCACCACCTTCCGGAGTCCCCCCGCAGGCCGGACAGCCGGGACTGCGCCTGCTCGCTCGAATCGGGCGGGTCGATCCCGAGAGCCTCGACGATTACCGCGCGCACGGGGGTTACGCCGCGCTTCGGCGAGCGTTCGATCTCGGTCCGGACGGGGTGATCCGCGAGGTTCTCGACTCCAAGCTGATGGGCCGCGGCGGGGCCGCGTTCCCGACCGGACGCAAGTGGGAGGCGGTGGCGCGCCAACCGCGCCGCCCGCACTACCTGATCTGCAACGCCGACGAATCCGAGCCGGGGACGTTCAAGGATCGCGTGATTCTCGAGGGCGACCCGTTCTCGGTGATCGAATCGATGACGATCGCCGCCTACGCGACGGGGTGCGAGCGCGGCTACATCTACCTCCGCGGGGAGTACCCGCTCGCTCAGCGCAGACTGCAGAACGCCATCGAACAGGCCCGGGAGCGCGGGTTGCTGGGGGAGAACAGCTTCTCCCGCGGCTTGCGCTTCGACATCGAGCTGCGCAAGGGGGCGGGGGCGTACATATGCGGTGAGGAGACGGCGATCTTCGGCTCGATCGAGGGCTATCGCGGGGAGCCGCGCAACAAGCCTCCGTTTCCGGTGGAGCGGGGACTGTTCGGCCAGCCCACCGTCGTCAACAACGTCGAAACGCTCGTCAACACCCTGCCGATCGTGCTCGAGGGGGGCCAAGCGTTCGCTCGCATCGGCACCGAACGCTCGACCGGGCCGAAGCTGTTCTGCCTGTCGGGTGCCGTCGAGAACCCAGGCACCTACGAGGTGCCGTTCGGGACCACCCTCCGCGAGCTGCTTGACCTCGCCGGCGGCGTGCGTTCCGGGAGGAGCCTGAGCGCGGTGCTGCTGGGCGGCGCGGCCGGGAGCTTCATCACGCCCGAGGATCTGGATCTTCCCCTCACCTTCGAGGACACGCGGGCCGCCGGGACGACACTCGGCTCCGGGGTCGTGGTGGCGATCGACGAACAGGTCGACATGGGCCGCCTGCTGATGGTGATCGCTGCGTTCTTTCGCGATGAGAGCTGCGGCCAGTGCGTGCCGTGCCGCGTCGGGACGGTGCGCCAGGAAGAGACCCTGGCGCGGCTGGTATCCGGTCGCACGCGGGGAAGCGTCGACGACGAGCTCGCCTTGATCGGCGAGATCGGCGAGGCGATGCGGGACGCTTCGATCTGCGGACTGGGACAGACCGCCTCGGCCGCGATCGAGTCGGCGATCCACCGTCTCGGAGTCTTCAATTGAAGGAGCATCGTCATGATTGAACTGCCGATGGTGCCCGCCCAGGCGCCGGCGCGCATGGTGACCCTCACGATCGACGAGAGTCAGGTCGAGGTGCCCGAGGGCTCGACGGTGCTCGACGCGTGCACCAAGCTGGGGATCGACACTCCCACGCTCTGCTACGGCGAGACGCTGACCCCCGCCAACGCGTGTCGCATCTGTGTGGTGGAGATGGAAGGCGCTCGCGCGCTCGTGCCGGCATGCTCGCGCAAGGTCGAGGCCGACATGGTCATCCACACCGATTCGCCGCGCGTGCGCCGCAGCCGTAAGATGGTGATCGAGTTCCTGGCCTCATCGGTGGACCTGTCCATAACCCCCGCCGCCCAGGACTACCTGCAGCGCTACGACGCCCACCCCGAGCGCTACGGTCCGCCGGCACCCCCCGACACCGAGCGCGACCGCAGGCGGGCCGGATACCACGAGACGCCGGACGGGCAAACCGCCGCCACGGTGCACGTCCCCACCAAGGTCGACAACGACCTCTACGTCCGCGACTACTCCAAGTGCATCCTCTGTTACAAGTGCGTCGACGCCTGCGGCGAGCAGTACCAGAACACGTTCGCGATCACCGTCGCCGGCCGAGGCTTCGACGCCCGCATCTCCACCGAATACGCCAATCCGCTGCCGGAGTCGGCCTGCGTCTACTGCGGAAACTGCATCGCGGTGTGCCCGACCGGCGCACTGATGTTCAGCTCCGAGCACGAACTCCGCGAGGCCGCGGCGTGGGATGAGTCCAAGCAGAGTCAGACCGACACGATCTGCCCCTACTGCGGCGTGGGGTGCAACCTCACCCTCCACGTGCAGGACAACCAGATCGTCAAGGTGAGCTCTCCCGACGATCACGACATCACGCGGGGCAACCTCTGCATCAAGGGCCGGTTCGGCTTCCAGCACGTCAGCCCCAAACCTGATCCGACGGAATCGGGGTGAGCGAGGGCGCCGGCGACGCCCCCGCCGCGGGGATGATCGCCACCGTGGTGCGCGATGGTCAGCGCGACGAGGTTGCGGTCGAGGAGCCACTGGAGATCCGCGTCGACGGCGAGCCGCTGGCCGTCACCATGCGCACACCGGGTCACGATGAGGAACTGGCGCTGGGCTTCCTCTACGGGGAGGGGCTGATCAACGAGGTGCACCAGGCCGGTCTCACCGACGACTTCGCCGCCAACGTCATCGAGGTTCGGGGTCCGCTGGCGCGCGACCCGGGCACCCGGCGTTTCTACACCACCTCCTCCTGCGGGGTGTGCGGCAAGGGAGCCCTCGAGGAGGTGGCCGTCAATGCCCCGCCGGCCGAACCCGGCCCGCGCGTGCAGCGCGCCATGCTCGCGGCGCTGCCCGATCGCCTGCGCCAGCCAACCTTCGCCCGCACCGGCGGACTGCACGCCACCGGGTTGTTCACCGCCACCGGCGAGCTGCTGATCGTGCGCGAGGACGTCGGCCGCCACAACGCGATGGACAAGGTGGTGGGCCGGGCGCTGCTCGACGGCCTCCTGCCGCTGACCGGGAACATCCTCTGCGTCAGTGGACGCCTGTCATTCGAGCTGGTGCAGAAGGCCGCCGTGGCGCACACGCCGATCCTGGTCGGCGTGGGAGCGCCGAGCTCGCTCGCGATCGAGCTCGCCGGCGACCGTGGCATGACCCTGGGCGGCTTCGCGCGGCACGGCAAGGTCAACGTCTACACCGGTGCCGAACGCGTGGCGGCGTGACCTCCGGCGAGCTGATCCTCCTCGCCGGCGTCGATTCGCGCTCGATACTGTGAACCTCAAGACCAGGAGAGCAAGTTGCCCACCCAAACCGAGATCCAGGGCGCCCGCAGCCCGCTTCAGCTCTACCGCTGGGATGTGCCCAATCCCCACTATGCGGCGGTGCTGGTGCACGGCTACGGCGAGCACGCCGGTCGCTACGAGCACGTGGCCGCCGCGCTGGCCGCGGACGGAGCGGTCGTCTACGCGGCGGACTACCCGGGCCATGGGCGCTCGGTCGGCGAGCCGGCCCTGATCAATGATGTCGATGACCTGGCGACAGGACACCGAGCGGGTCGCAGAGCAGGCTCGAAGCGAGCATCCCGAGCTGCCGCTGGCACTGATCGGTCATTCGCTCGGCGGCATCGTCGCCACCCGGTTCGCCCAGCAGCACGGCGAGCAGCTGGCCGCGTTGGTCCTGTCAGGCCCGGCTATCGGCGGCAACCCCGGCATCTCCGCGCTGGTTGACCTACCGGAGCTCCCCGACGTCCCGATCGATCCGTCGTGGCTGTCGCGCGATCCCGAGGTCGGGCGGCGCTACGCCGAGGACGAGCTGGTCTATCACGGACCGTTTCAGCGGGCCACGCTGGAGGCGCTGGTGGCTGCGGTGACCCAGGTAGCCGAGGGCGGCTCGCTGGGCGCGCTGCCAACGCTGTGGATCCACGGCGAGGAGGATCCCCTCGTGCCCCTCGGGCCCGCGCGGGACGCGATCGAGCGGATCCGGGGCGCGAACCTGCAGGAGCGTGTGTATTCCGGCGCTCGGCACGAGATCTTCAACGAGATCAATCAGGACGAGGTGATCGCCGACATGATCGCGTTTCTGGGTCGCGTGCTGGCGGTGACGCCGGCTTCATCGGGGGCGCGACGGTGATGTCGTGCGTCGCGCGGCTTGCCGCGATGAGTTTTTGACGCGGGCGTGGTCCTACTCCCATGACCACCATGCACACGCTTCAAACCGCCGAGGCCGACATCGTCTATGACGTTCACGGCCCGCTACCCACCGCCGACGGACGGCCACCGCTGTTCATGATCGGTCAGCCCATGGACGCCAGGGGTTTTCGCGCGCTGGTGTCGCAGTTCCCCGACCGCACCGTGGTGACGTATGACCCGCGCGGTCTCGGCCGCAGCACCCGCAAGGACGGCCGGACCGACCATTCGCCTGTGGTCCAGGCCAACGACGTGCACGCCGTTATCGAGACGCTCGGCGCCGGCCCGGTTGAGATGTTCGCGAGCAGCGGGGGTGCGGTGACCGCACTCGCGCTGGTGGCGGCCCATCCCGACGACGTGGAGACCCTGGTAGCACACGAGCCGCCCCTCATCCCGGTGCTCCCCGACGCCGCGGCGGCCGAGCGCGCCCGCGCCGGCTTTCGCGACGCGTACGAGGCCAACGGGCCCAGCGCCGGCATGGCGGCGTTCATCGCGATGACGTCGTGGCGAGGCGAGTTCACCGACGAGTACTTCGCCCAGCCTCCGGCGGATCCAGTCGCGTTCGGGATGGCGAGCGAGGACGACGGCTCCCGCGACGACCCACTGCTGTCTGACCGGGCGTGGGCGGTGAGCAGCTATCGCCCCGATGTCGACGGGCTGGCCGCGGCGCCAACGCGAGTCATCATCGCCGTGGGCGAGGAATCCGAGAACACCTTCACCGGACGTACCTCGGTGGCCACCGCCGAGCTGCTGGATCAGCAGGCCACCGTGTTCCCGAGCCACCACGGCGGCTTCCTCGACGGCGAGTTCGGATACCCCGGCCAACCCGAGGCCTTCGCGCGCAAACTGCGCGACGTCCTCGACGACAACTGAGCGCTGCCACGTGGCGAGTCAGAGGCTGACCCGTCCGGGCCGCTAGGCCTCGAGCGCTGCCAGCAGGCGCGGACTCGCCGCGGATGGCTGGTCGGGCGCCACCGGCCGGCGCCGCAGCTCGCCGTCCTCGAGCTCGTACTCCCCGATGGAACGGATCGGTGGGGAATAGACATGGACCGTGATCGCTCCAGGTTCGTGCTCCATCCGGTGAATTCCCGTGGCCGGAAACGAGAAACGGTCGCCTGGCTTGTACTCGTGCAAGCAGCGAGGCTGTCCGATCACCAACGACTCATTGCGGGCCACACCCTCGATGACGTAGACCCCCACGCAGGAACCGTCGTGGTCGTGATAACCGGTGTCACGCGCTCGCCACCACAGGTTCAACCACGCCTCTGACGCGTCAGCGCGCCACAGCAGCACGGCGTCACCCGCAGTGGCCCGGTCCAGTGCCGAGACATCCAACGCCATCGCGGCACGTTCGGCGCGCTCCATACACTCCAGCGGGGTCAATGGAGCCGCACCGGATGCCAACAACGCCAACTCGGCGTGATCTGTCACGAGCCCCCGCTGCGACTCCGCCGTCTCTACGAATGCCATAGGCGACTAACCTCATCGAGTCCGTACAATTGTGCCGGATCTTACAGTCGCTGGCACTGGAGCGCCGAGCGAGAGGACCTGTCCCCACCATACGTCGAGTCAGGTGAAGCCGAGGATCAGCTGGGCCGTCTCGAGTGGAACGTCGAGCTGGGGGTAGTGCCCGACGCCTTCGAGCAGGACCCAGTCTGCCTGGGGTAACTGATTACGGTACGCGGCGGCCGCCCGGGGCCACGGGAGGAGCTTGTCGTCGCTGCCCCAGATCACTCGCACGGGGCAGGTGATCTTCTCGGCATCGATGCTCCATCCATCCCGGAGGCCTTGTTCGATCATCCGCTCCGCGCCGAGGCAGTTCGCCACGCCCACCAGCTGATGTGCGAGCAGCTCTGCCGGGATGTGCTCGAAATTGGTGGTGAGCAGCCGGGTGGTGCGACGCCGCCCCTGCGGCGAGGCCAGGATCGCGTCCGCATGCGGAGCGGCTGCCTTGGCTTGCCGGCGCAGCGTCCGCTGGAAGTCGAGCAGCTCGCGATAGGACTCGTCGCCGGATGCCCAGCCGCCGGCCGGTGCCAGCGCTACGACCGTGTCAGCGCGACCACGCGATGCCAGCTGGAGCGCAACGTAGCCCCCGAGCGAGCTGCCGACGACGTGGGCGGTGGCGAAGCCCGCCTGGTCCATCGCCCGCTCTACGGCGTCTGGGAGGCTCATCCCGGTGTCGATCGGGGGACCGCCGGCATGTCCGGGCAGCGTCACCGCCAGCACATCATGCTTCTGCTCCAGGGCCGGGAGGACGAGCTCCCAGACACGCCAGGTATCCAGGAAGCCGTGCAGGCACACGAGCGGCGACCCAGAGCCCCCGCGGTGAGATGGAGTGAACCTCGAGTACAGCCAGGCCAGCGTAGCGCGGCCATGGGGGTCAGTGCGCGGTTAGCTGTCCCTGTAGCGCGAAATAGATGACCGAGGCACTGAGCGCGCTCACCGGCGCAATCGCAGCGGTCACCGCCCATTGCAGGAGCGCCCCACCGAGTGAGCCCAGCGCCGCAGAGGCCAGACCGGCCGCCAAGGCGACGGCGAACACCGTCACGCCAACCGAAAGGATGACCCCGAATACAGGCCAGCCGTTGCCGCGTACGAGTTCGCGGCTGCGAGCGAATGCCGCCAACGCGCCCGGTCGCTCCAAGACCGTCACAGGGGCAACCACCGACCACATCACCAGCAGGATCAGCCCGGGGATGATCAGGAGCACAAACCCGATGGCGACTCCCAGCCCGAACAGGACCGACACGGCCATCAGCTGCAACAGGACTGGCTCCACGCTGCGGAGAAGCTCGCCGAACGAGGGCGAGCGGCGTCGGTTCTGGACACCGCGGACGAGCTCGACGACCATACCCTGGTAGAGCACATTGAGCACGAAGAACAGGATGCCGACGGCGATTGATGCGCCTGACAGTAGGAGCAGCGCAACGAACTGCACCGCGAACAACGCAAACGCTGTGGCGATCAGCACCGCGGCGTTGTCGCGATAGATCACCCAGATTCTCGAGAGCACCAGCCCCGGTTGGATCTGCTGTTCGCGCATGAGCCTCGGTTCCCGGTCAACGGGCAAACCCCTGCCCGGTCAGGACCGAATCACCGGTGACTCCTTCATCGTGAATACAAAGACATATTCGCAGCAGCCTCATGTCCGATCAGTGCGGCGGCCGGCGCCGGTTGTGCACCGTCGAGTGCTTGTAGGGGAACACGATCAGGCCCGCGAGGATCACCATGCCGACGTCGATCGCCAGGCGGCCCAGGCTGCGCGCCGCGATCCCGCCATCGCCCAGTTCGAGAGCAATACCGATCGTTGCGGCGGCCGGAAGCAACTGCAACGCTACAAGCGGGCCGGCCAACTGAGTGAACCGCCCCGCGGAGATCATGACCACACCCACCACGGCGCCGGTCGCCGACAGGATCAGGTTGATGAGGGGCGGATACTGCACCTCGTGCACGGTGCTGCTGTGCAGGAACTCGTCGACGAAACCGTGCCCGCCGGCCCGGAGCACGAGCATCGTGATGAGCGACACGATGACAAGCGTGAGGTAGCTGAGCAGCGCGGAGTAGACCCCGTGCGCCGCGACCTTGGGCTGGCGTGAGACGGCCCCGAGCCCGATGCGCGCCAGCGGCTCAAAGACGGGAGCAATGATCGCCGCTGCGACAAGGGCGGTGGCCTCGGTGACTCCCGAGGAGGCAGCGAGACCGGCAGTGACGATGATGGCGCCGCCGGCGGTGGTCAGAAAGAAGTTGGCGGTCAGCCGCGTATGGCGCCGCAGGGCAGTCTCGGCCTCCTCCGAGGTCGCCTCATCGACATCGAGCCGGACGACATCCTGGTTCTCGCTATCGGTCAGGCTGTCCAGACTCGAGGTGGACACCGACACCGGACCGTGCCTCTCCGCCTGCTCCGCCAGCCGAAGGACCTGGTCCACCTCGCTATTGAGGACGGCGGCGCTGATCACGTCGCCCGGCGGTTTGACCGAGCTGCCCCGATGCAGGGAGACGCTGATCACGCCAGCCATTCCCTCAAGCTCAGCGATCAATTGATCGGTTGCTTCCGGCGCGACGGCTAACTCGAGATCTCTGTGCATACGCCAGCTTTACCCCACCGTTTCTCATGTAACCAACGCACCGCGTCAGCGTGGAGTACTGCTGTCGAATTACTGTTGGCGCGCGCGCGGCGGGGTAGGGCGGCCGTTAGCCCAGCGGGTGGGTTTGTTCGTGGGCTTGTAGCCATTGTCGGCGGTGGGGGCCTCCGACATAGTTCGTGGGGGGGTGGGTGCCGCGTCCGACGCGATGGCACGGCGCGAACATCGGGATCGGGTTGGCCCCGAACGCGTGTCCGAGATCGACGGGGGACAAAGGCTGGTCAAGCGTGTTGTAGGAGCGGTGGGTTGCGTACGGGATCGCTTCGGTCGTCATCAGCGCCGGAGCGATTGATTCCAGCTGCGTCCAGTCGATCACGCAGTCCGGCCGTGAGACCTCACCCGCGAAGTACTGGTTCAGGCTGGCGGTCGCCTCCGCCAGGTGCCGGCGCGCGGCCTGGCTTCCGCGTCGCTTCAGGGCATGGCCGCGAAGGGCGCCGGCGTCGGCGTGGTCATCGAACGCGAGACGGGTCAGTCCCATGCGGGTCGCGGCCAGGAGCAGCGGCCCGAGTGGGCTCTGCATCTCAGATACGGCAGTCCCGGCCGTCCGAAGGGCGTCGGGCGGTGGGCCCGAGGTGATGATCGAGCGGGCTCCGGCGCTGAGGCCGGCATCGTAGGCGGTGCATTCGTCGCAGGTCCCCTCGGCGCGGGTCTCCACGCGCTCGACGACGAACCCCGGGTCGGTGATGTGCGCGGGCGCCTGCTGGCCGCCGCTGAGATCGAACACGCGCTGGCACAGATGGCAGCGGAAGTGCGCGTGCGGTCGCACGTTGGTCTCATAGCGGACCGGCTCGGGTGAACCGAACGCCGAGAGCAGACCGAGCTCGCTGAATTCCGCCAGCGTCGCATACACGGTTCCGCGGCTCAGTTCGGGCAGCGACCGCGACGCCTGGGCATAGACCTCGTCCGCGGAGAGATGCTCGGTCCGGCCGCCGCGGAAGATGCTGAGGATCGCGCGGCGCTGTGGGGTGCTGCGCATTCCACGGGCGCGTAGAAGCTCGCCGGCGTCATCGGAATTCAGGCTCATCGTTCACTCATTCTGCCGGGTCAAAGAAGTTGTTTGCTGACCAGATCGAAGGGCAACCTCGTTAAGACAATGTCTTATCAAGGAGAAATTCTGTGATTCTGCGTATCGACAAGTTGCAGACCGAGCTGCCGCCGCCGTCCGATCCCGATCCGGCTGGCGCCTCAGCTGTCCAGGAACTGCTGGGCGGCAAGTACGGCGAGATGTCGACGTTCATGAACTACACGTATCAGTCGTTCAACTTTCGCAATCGTCAGGGCGCGCGGCCGTTCTATGACCTGGTGGCGAGCATCGCCGCTGAGGAGTTCGGGCACATCGAGCTGGTCTCATCGGCGATCAACACGATGCTGACCGGCGCGACCGAGGGCAAGCGGGGCGAGCTCGGCGACCTCTCAGACGTCAAGGGAACGCGCAACACGCAGCAGTTCATCGCGGGCGGCGCGGCCACGATGGTCCAGGATTCGATGGGTAAGCCGTGGAACGGCGACTACGTCAATGCGTCCGGTGATCTGATCGGCGACCTGACGTTCAACTTCTTCCTGGAGACCGGCGCGCGCAACAACAAGCTAAAGGTCTACGAGATGGTCGACCACCCCGCGGCTCGTGCGCTGACCGGCTACCTGCTGGTCCGCGGCGGCGTGCACCAGGTGGCCTACGCCCGCGCGATCGAGAATCTGACCGGCGCGAACCTGATGAAGATGTTCCCTTCGCCGCGGATTCCGACCGACAAGATCCCGGAGTGCCAGCCGCACATCGAGCGCGGCGAGCATCTGAAGCTCTACCGCTTCTCCCCCAGCGACTTCGCCGAAATCAAGGCCGTGTTCAACGGCCCGCATCCGGAGACCGGCGAGGAGCTGTTCGTGGCCGAGGAAACGCACCCCGAGGGCGCGCCCCCGTTTGATCTCCCGTCAGAGCCCGCTGTGTTTGCGCCTGGCCCGGACCCGGACATGCTCGCGGAGGTCTCGGGCAAGCTGCGACAGGCTGCCGGGCTCCCAAAGGAGCCGACCGGCGTCGTCGCCAACGGAAACGGAAACGGCCTAGTCGAGAAGGTCAAGGACGCTGTCAGCTAGCAGCCGGCACCACCGGCGGCGCTCCGCTCTCCCGGGAGCGCCGACCGGCCGGCGGTCCACTGCGAGCGAAGGAGCTCGGCTGACATCCACGAGAGCGACGAGGAGTGAATCCAGATGGAAGACGACGAGATACAAGACCAGGCTGATTTGAGACGAGCCCGTCAGCAGCTGGATTCCATGAGCCGGGATGACGGATCCCCTGCATCCGCCGACCAGCCCGAGCCGCGGTCCGCTGCCGAGCAAGACCCCGCCGATCAGGAAGACGGCAACACCGAACACTGAAGGATCAGTGTTGAAACCAGAAATCGACCCACGATAAGGAGTGCCGGTGCCTCAACCCGCGCAACAGCAAAAGCCGCCCGGCGTGACGGCGGACATGAGACCAGCTCCTGACCACGGCGAAGAGAGCTACGTCGGCTGCGGGCGCCTGAGGAACAAGAAGGCGATCATCACGGGCGCTGACAGCGGCATCGGCAAGGCCGTCGCGATCGCCTTCGCGCGGGAGGGCGCGGACGTGCTGGTCTCCTATCTGAACGAGCACGAGGACGCGCAAGACACCGCCCAGTGGGTTGAGCGGGCCGGCCGCAAAGCGGTCCTGCTCGCCGGCGATCTCGCCGATCCGGCCCACTGCCGAAAAGTGATCGCGACCGCGGTCGAGCAGCTCGCCGGCGTCGACGTGCTAGTCAGCAACGCTGCGTTTCAGATGACGCACGACTCGATCGAACAGATATCGGATGAAGAATGGGATCACACGCTGGCGACCAACCTCAGCGCGATGTTTCACCTCGTCAAGGCCGCCGTTCCCCACATGCAGCCCGGGGCGTCGATCATCGGCACCAGCTCGGTGAACTCCGACATGCCGCTGCCGACACTGCTCCCCTACAACGCGACCAAGGCCGGCATCGCGAACATGTGCGCCAGCCTCGCTCAGATGCTCGCCCCCAAAGGCATCCGCGCCAACAGCGTCGCGCCTGGACCGATCTGGACGCCGCTGATCCCCGCCACCATGCCCGAGGAGCAAGTCCAAAGCTTCGGTGAAGAGGTACCGCTCAAACGCCCCGGGCAACCCGCCGAGCTCGCGCCCGTCTACGTGATGCTCGCCTCCGACGAAGCCAGCTACGTTTCCGGAGCCCGCATCGCGGTCACTGGCGGAAACCCCATCCTGTAGACGGGATCCGGTTGAAGGCGGCGGTCTCGGTGGCCGGGGCTTTGCGATCAGCTCGTCTTTCAGCTTCTCGGCGAGCATCACGATGATCCCGCTGGGGCCGCGGACATAGGTGAGCTTGTAGACGTCGCGGTAGGTAGCCACGCCGCGCAACGGGTGACAGCCGTGCCGCGCGGCGATCTTGAGCGCCTCATCGATGTCGTCGACCGAGAAGGCGACGCGATGCATGCCGATCTCATTCGGCCGTGTGGGCTTGGTCTCGATCGCGTCGGGATGGATGTACTCGAACAGTTCGAGGCGACCGCCGCCGTCCGGCGTCTGGAGCATGGCGATGTTGGCCTGGTTGCCGTCGAGGCCCACGGCGGTGTCGGTCCACTCGCCACTGACCGTGTCGCGACCGAGGAGAGTCAAGCCAAGATCGGTAAAGAACGCGATTGTCGCCTCGAGGTCACGGACGGCGATACCGACATTCTCGAGTTTGATGGGCATCCGCAGCACGCTACCGACGCCGATCCAGACCCGCAGATATCTGCCTTGAAACACTCGGGCCGGCTTGAGATACGCCGGTCCGGCCGATTAGTTTTCAGCAAGGTCAGGGTCTTATGGCTTGTAACCCCAACTCCAGGAGGATGCAGAATGAGTACCACGGCCACCCGGATCCGCCAGATCAGCCTGGTGTGCGTTCCGACGCCTGACCAGGACCGCGCGATCGAGTTCTACGAGTCGATCGGCTTCGAGAAGCGCGTCGACGAGCCGTTCGGCGGCGGGTACCGCTGGGTCGAGGTCTACCCGCCCCAGGGAACCACCGGGATCGCCCTGGCGCCGCCGCCACAGGGCCAGGAGGCCACGCCCGCGCAGACCGGCATCACGTTGACCACGGACAACATCGACGCCACGCACGCTGAGATGAAGTCCCGGGGAGTGGATGTCGACGCCGAGGTATCACGGATGGGAGACCCAGTCCCCCCGATGTTCTGGTTTCGGGATCCGACCGGCCACACGCTGATGGTGGTCGAGGACCGCTGACCGCCGCACCTCCGCCGGGAGACCGCGACTTCGCGGAACTTGTCGAGCTGCATCGAGCCGAGCTCCACGCCCATTGCTACCGGATGCTCGGCTCGGTACACGACGCCGACGACGCTCTGCAAGATACGCTGCTGCGCGCCTGGCGTGGCGCGGCCGGCTTACGCGACGCGAGCTCGGCCAGATCCTGGCTGTACGCGATCGCCACCAACGCCTGCTTGACCGAACTGGGACGGCGGCGCCGGCGTGTACTCCCGCACGACTACGGTCCCGCCGCCGAGCCCCAGACGCCGCCGGGAGCTCCGGCCGGGGAGTCCGTCTGGCTCGAGCCCTACCCCGACGAATCCGTCGGCATCGAGGCGGGGCGGGCGGCGCCCGAGGCAAGCTACGAGCAGCGCGAGGCCGTCGAGCTCGCATTCATCGCCGCACTTCAGCACCTGGGCGCCAAGCAGCGGGCGGTGCTGATCCTGCGCGAGGTACTGGGCTTCACCGCCCAGGAGGCAGCGACCATGCTCCAGACGACGGTTGCGTCGGTCAACAGCGCGCTTCAGCGTGCTCGCGCCGGCGTCCTTGATCGCGTTCCCGCCCGGACGCAGCAGGCAACTCTTCGCGCTCTGGGCGACCGCGGCCTGCGCCAGCTGGTCGACCGTTATATCGACGCCTGGGAGCGCTGCGACGTGGAGGCGTTCGCTGCGCTGCTGGTGGACGACGCCACCTTTGCCATGCCCCCACTCACGACCTGGTACACGCCCCGCGAGACGATCGCCACCTGGGCCCGCAACTCCTCCATGTCCGGCGCGTGGCGATGGCAGGCCGTACTCACGAGCGCCAACGCCCAGCCGGCACTCGCCTTCTACGCGTGGGATGAGCCCGCCGGCGCGTATCTGCCGTTCGCGCTCAATGTGCTCAGCCTGCGAGACGGACTGGTCAGCGACGTGACCGCGTTCATCGTCCGCTCGATCGACTCGACCGAACCGGACGCCTATTTGCGCTTCCCGGAGCAGCGGATGGACCCCCGGCGCCTGGCCGGCACGTTTGAGCGCTTCGCGCTGCCCGACCACCTCCACTGAGAACATTGCTCCCTGATGATGTACCGCAGAGCAGGATGGGTTGAGACCGGAGAGGCTTGTACCGCTAAGCCGGTCAATACAACCGCTAGGCAGAACAAAGGAGATAAGGAGAGCATGCCCACAGCCACCGCGCTCGCGCCGGTCGCCACGCTTTCAGGACGAAGTCGAGCCGGAGCTCGCCGTCGCCCACATTGGCCAACGGCTACAGCAGCGTCGGCGTCCTCGCCATGTTTGGGCTTTAGATGACCGAGCCCGAGCAACCGCCGAGCGCAGCGGACAAGATCACCGAGGCGGCGCTGGCCAGCTTCGACGCCGCGCCGGACCCCCGGCTGCGCCAGATCATGCAGAGCCTGGTCAGCCACCTGCACGGCTTCATCGCCGACGTAGGACTGACCGAGGACGAGTGGGCTCAGGCTATCCAGACCCTCACGGCGACAGGTGCGATCACCGACGCCAAGCGGCAGGAGTTCATCCTCTGGTCCGACACGCTCGGGGTCTCGATGCTGGTTGACGCACTCGCTCACCCGACCCCCCCGGGCGCCACCGAATCGACCGTGCTGGGACCGTTCTACGTAGCCGGTTCGCCGCTGCGCGAGGCGGGAGCCAACATCGCCGAGATCCAATCCGGTACCCCGGCTTGGGTTTATGGGCGAGTGCTGAGCCTGGGCGGTGAACCGCTGGCCGGGGCCGAGCTCGACATCTGGCAGAACGGCAGCAACCGGCTGTATGCGGTCCAGGACGAGGAGGCTCCCGACGATCACCTGCGCGGCCGGTTCGCCACCGACGCCGACGGGCGGTTTGCGTTCCAGGCGGTCAGGCCGGTGGCGTATCCGGTTCCCGACGACGGCCCAGTGGGGCGGATGCTTGCCGCAACCGGGCGCCACCCCTGGCGCCCCGCTCACATCCACATCGTGGTCCGGGCCCCCGGGCACCGGTCGCTGACCACCCACATCTTCGACGCCGACAGCGAATATCTGGACCGCGACACGGTGTTCGCGGTCAAGCCGTCGCTGCTGCGTCGCTTCCAGCCCCGCGCTGCCGACGATCCCGAGCGGCCGGCCGGCGTCGAGGTCCCCTGGGTCTCGCTCGAGCTCGACATCGCGCTCGTCCCGGGGACCAATGAAGTCTCGATGATCGATTCAGGTCGGACCCACTGACGTTGACACGAGCTTCGGGCGCCGGCTCGCCGTCATGGGCCCGATCGAGATCGGCGTGGACGCGACGCTTTGAAACCGGAAACTGGGGGTAGGTGGTCGGCAACGACGGCCATCCCAGCCGCACCCAACCAGTGCGGCGCCGGCACTGAACCAAAGAGGGAGTCAATGGAGTCCATGCGAATTTCTGTGCGCATCCGCGCGCTCATGCTCGTGGTTGCGCTCGGCGGTCTCGGCGTCGCCGGATCCGCTCGTGCCGGCCAGACGGCCGGCAACGGATCCGCTCGTGCCGGCCAGACGATCGGCAACTTCTCTTACGGGGAGATGCAGTCGGCGACGATCGGGGCCAAGGGTTGCGGCACCAACACGGCCGGAGAGCCGGCGATTCACGTCTCACGTGCGAACAACGTGTTCCTGGGCTCGGAGCTGGGGCTCGGCGGCGGCAGCGTGCTGTGGCGGGGACTGGGAGCCACCGGCGGCACGAGCGCATCCGGATGCGGGCTCGAGTTTCGCGGGCAGCCGAACGCCGTCGGCGGCACCGGGGCGTCCGGCGGTGACATCGACGTCGCGATCGCGAACGCCAAGAACGCGGGCGGGAAGTACAACGTCTACGTCTCCAGCTTGAACCTGGGATCGGTGAACGTCGCCACATCAACCGACAACGCCACGACTTTCACCCAGACCCCCGTGCAGGCGGGACTTCCGGTCGACGACCGCGAGTGGATCGCAGCGTTCGGCGCCACCAGCTCGCTGTTGACCTATCACGACGTCTCGACCAACGACATCGATGTGCTGCGCTCCGATAACTCAGGCACGTCATACACGCAGATCGCGCAGGTGATCCCAGAGACCGACTACAAGGCCCAGAACAACGAGCTCGGCAACCTGGTGATCGACCATCGCAACCTTCCCAATACGACGGGTGGGTTCTACGCCTATCAGGCGTTCGTGGCGCCGTCCAACTCATCGGGCACCCACAACAACGAAGCGTTCCTGGGCGTCTCCTCCGACGGTGGTCACACCTGGACCGATCGAGCCATCCCCTGCAGCACCGCGTCGCCGACGACTGATCTCAACCACAACTTCCCCAACATCTCGGTCGCGCCGTCGGGAAGGATCTGGTACGCGTGGTCAAACGACACCAGCATCCGCACCGCCCAGTCCAGCGACCACGGCCAGACATGGACGTGCTCAAACCCGGTCAGCACCACTTCGGCCCAGTCGATCTTCCCGTGGCTGGTGGCGACCTCCCGCGGCGTTGACCTTGTCTACTACGGCGCCCCGACGAAGACCAACCAGACCTGGTACGTGTACTTCGTCCAGAACACGTCCTCAACCGCAACCGGATGGGGTACGCCGCAGCGACTGATGTCAGTTCACAAGGGGGCCGTCTGCGAGAGCGGGGTCACCTGCACGTCCGGACGGCAGCTACTCGACGACTTCGGGGTCGATACCGATAGTCTCGGGTTTGCCCACATCGCCTACTCGCACGACGGCCCCAACCTGGGAGGCCCGGGCAGCTACACGGGCTACGCGGTGCAGACGGGCGGGGTCAAGGTCGGTGCACCGAACAACTGAGCGTCAGGGAAGCAACAGGCGGAAGTTATTCGTCTTCCATTGGGCGTTGGCGAGTCCGTCGGGGGTGCCGTTGTACATGTTGGTCCCGAACACGGCCTTGCTGTTGGCTGGGTCGGTGCTGGCGCCGCTGTAGTCCCCCCAGCGGCAGGCCGCCGAGCCGGAGACGCTGGGACAGCTGAAGTCCTCGTCCACGCCGGTGCTGTTGGCCAGGACCGTCTCGCTGGTGCTCGACCCCGCCGCCGATCCGGCCGGGTGGATCCGGGCGCGGATCTGGACCTTGAGGCTCTTGCCGGCGACGTTGTAGTTCAGTCCCGCGCCGGTGCCAGCGCTCGTCGGCGCGATCGCGCCGTTAAACGCGAACTGCCCGCTGACCGCCACGGTGCCGGTCTGCACCGGAGTGCTCTTGCCGGCCTGCAGCTCATACCAGCGCATCACTGACGGTCCCCCACCGGCGCCGGCGATGGTGTGCTGGGTCCAGATCCCGAACGTCTTTAGCGTCGGGTCGACCGCGGCGTTGGCGAGCGTCAGCCGACCATCGAGCGTGTCGATCACATCAGAGCCCGGAGCCGGCGCGGGCTGCGGGACGCCGGCGGGGGGGTTAAACGTCGGGACCGTGATGTTGCCCTTATCGGTCAGCACTGGCGCCGTCGAGGTGCCCGTCACCGTATACATCCGCAGCGCATTACTCACGCTGCCGCTGATCGCCACCACATAACCGGTGCTCGAGCTGCCGAACACGTTCGCCGGCTCGGGCGTGAACTCGTTCGCTGCGGGCGGAGCGAACTTATGCATCGCGACCGTCTTGGGGCACGCCGTAGACCCATTGGCGGGCTTAGCCAGCGTATAGATCGGCGAATCCACATAGCTGGTGGTGATGTCGTTGAACTCGTTGGTGCCCACGATCATGAACGTGTTGGAGTTACCGAGCTTGCCGTAATCCTCCAGGCCGGAACCCGTCGCCACGTGGTACTTACACCAGTTCGCGCTCGCACCCGTCAACGGCGTCGCGACAGCAGTCTTTGACCAGCCGAAATTAAAGCCCTCCTTCCCCAGGCTCGCCGCGCAATCCAGGCTGTAGTACTCATACCGCCCCGCGGCCTGATCCCACTTGATCTGCCCATCACACGTGCTGCCGGCACCCACGAACGCGTCCTCGGTCGCGGTAGCGACCGGCGGTGACGCGAGCGTCGTCCGGTTATACACCGCGATAGTCGAGTTCACGAACTCCAGATAGCTCGACGAGCTCGCCGCGCCGGTCGGATCCGGCGGCGTCGCACTGCTCCGCGAAGCGCTCAATCCCGGCTTGTTCAGACCGACAATCGAAACATCGCTAAACGGCGCCAGCGGACTCGAAAACACGTTAGCCGCCGCCCACGCAGCATAGGCCCGATCCGCCGCCGTCTTCGCCTGCGCATACCGCGCCGGATCACGAACCCGCAGCGGATACGCCCGCGCAGCCCTAGCCGAGGCCGGCGCCAGGCTCGAAGAGTCCACCCGGTTGGCGATCACCGTGCCCGACGACGGTATGTTGGCCGCCCAGACCGGCGATCCAAGGGCGAGCATTGAGGCTCCGACCCCGATCGAGACGACCGCGGCCCTGCGAGCACGAACCCATAGCTGTGACATTTGCTCCCCTCGTGACCCCTGAGGACGATTATCGTTGCGTCCCCGTTGCTGGATGCGGCCCACCGCACTGTTGGCCGAGCGCCGGTTTGGCGCGTAAGCATACAGATCAATCCTGGACATCTCGCCGCAAAGCTCAGCGTGGACGGCTCGAACGCGCCCGTCAGCCTCTAGACTGCGGCGGGAATGTATGCGCGATCTCGCCACGTCGTCGCGCTCGGACTAGCGGCGTTCGCCGCCGGCGGGAGTGGCTGCGCCGCCGCCACCGCGGGAACGCCGGCCGGCACCGCCGGAATACGGGCCGGGATCGCCGGCACCGCCGTGGTGGCGCCGACCTGTCCCGTACAACGACCCGGTGAGACGTGCGCGCGGCCGTATCTAGGCACCCTGATCGTTTATCGGGGGACGC
Organism: uncultured Solirubrobacterales bacterium; assembly: GCA_963744195.1. Lineage (GTDB taxonomy): Bacteria > Actinomycetota > Thermoleophilia > Solirubrobacterales > Solirubrobacteraceae > Palsa-465. The sequence goes on along the minus strand of CAVUSY010000002.1, from coordinate 65,737 downwards.
AGCACCGCCGTGTCAGGCAGCTTCGCACCGACACCCATGGCCGCTTCCACATCGATCTTGCTCCCGGCCACTACATGATCTCGGCCCGGCGCGTCGGGTACCGCATCGTCCGCAACGCTTCGGTCACGGTCCGCCCCCACCACGTCACGCACGTCACCGTCGAATTCGACGCCGGCATCCGTTAGCGTCTGAGCCGAAGCGCCTGCGAGCGTATGCCGCTAGGGCTCGACGATCCCACTCTGATAGGCGATCACGACGAGTTGGACTCGGTCGCGCGCCCCGAGCTTCATGAGGATGCGCGATACGTGAGTCTTTGCCGTGAGTGGGCTCAGGTGTAACGCCTGAGCGAGCTCGGCGTTGGTGAGGCCGGTGGCGACCAGGGCCAGAACCTCGTGTTCACGCGAAGTCAGCTCCGCGAGACCCTCGTGCTTGGTCACGGTCGCCGGCTGCGGCCGCGCGACGTAGGTTTGGATCAAACGACGGGTGACGCTCGGCGCCAGCAGCGACTCGCCGCCGGCCACCACCCGGATCGCCTGCACCAGGTCAGCGGGCTCGCCGCCCTTGAGCAGAAAGCCGCTGGCACCGGCGTCGAGGGCTCCGAAGACGTACTCGTCAAGCTCGAACGTCGTCAGCACGAGCACCCGCGTGTCACTCAGGACGGGGTCGGCCGTGATCCGCCGCGTCGCCTCCAAGCCATCCATCTCCGGCATACGGATGTCCATCACGACGACGTCGGGCCGGCGTGAGCGAACCTCTCGGAGCGCCTCGGTTCCGGTGGCGGCCTCGCCAACCACCTCGATGTCGCTCTGGGCGTTCAACAGCGCGCTGAAGCCGGCCCTGACCATCGGCTGATCCTCGGCAAGCACGACGCGGGTCACGGTCATCACCGCTCGGCACCCTTGAGCGGAAGCACGGCCCGGACACGCCAGCCGCCTCCAGCGCACGGCCCCACGTCGACGCGACCTCCGAGCGCGGTCGCGCGTTCGGACATCCCGCGGAGGCCCAGCCCGGGGCTGACGGTGTCGTTCTCGGCGCGACCGTCATCGGTGATCTCGACGTCCAGCGCATCGGTCCGCGCCCGCACGCGAACCTGCGCGTGCGTGGCGTCCGCGTGGCGCAGCACGTTGGTCAGCGACTCCTGGACAATGCGGACGGCTGCGCCGCCGATCGCCGACGGGACGGCTGCGCCGTTGATCTGGACGTCCACCTCCGCGAGCAGACCCGCCGAGCGGGCGTGGTCCACGAGTCGCTGCAGCCCCTCGAGTCCAAACGCCGGCGCGGTCGGAGCAGTGTCACCCTCGTCGCGGAGGAGATTGAGCGTCGCGCGGAGATCACGAAGCGCATTCGATGACGCCTTCTTGATGTCCTGGAGCGCGCTGGTCGGCTCCTGCGATTCGCCAAGGTCGAGGGCGACGCCCGCCCGTACGTTGATCGCGACCAGGGAGTGGGCGAGCGTGTCGTGAAGCTCGCGGGCGATCCGCATCCGTTCGTCGGCGGCGCGGCGGTGGTCCTCCTGCTCGCGTTCGTGCGCCTCGCGCTCCGCTCTTTCCCGCGCCGCGGCCCGCAACTCCCGCCGGGTACGGACCGTGTCGCCGAGCGCGAGAGTCGCGAACACCATCGAGACCCGGATGGCGACGCCACCCAGGTCCGGATAGCCATCGATCAGGACGATCGCGACCATCACCCCGATCGCGGTTGTGCCGCCCACCACGATCGAGCGCCGCCGATCCCCCAGCAGCGCCACCGTGTAGAGCTCGATCACCACCATTGCGGTCGCCACATCGGTCGCGTCAAAGGCAACCGCCCAAGCCAGTGCCCCGACTTCGACGCCGACCAGCGCTCCCACCGGCGTCAGGGTCCGCCATGCCAGCGGAGCGGCCGCGGCAACTGAGAGCACGTACGCACTCGGCGACAGCCCACCGCTCGAGCGCAGTGAGGCTTCGACGATCAGTGCCACGGCAGCCACTGCGGCTAGCGCCACGTTCCAGGATCGCAGGCCGGGATGGGGCATCAGCGAAACGCTACCCCGTGCTACCAGGCGTGTCATCGGCCGAGCGGACTACAAGCGAGTACTGCGCTGGGAGTACGGCTGGTCTAGAAGATCCCGAGTAGCAGCACGAACGTCCCGGCCACGATCAGCAAGACGGCGAGCACTGGTCTCCAGTTACGCTCCAGCTTCTCGCGCGCACCGGCCAGCAGTTCCACGGCGCGCTCGCCGGCGAGCGTCAGGACCGCCAGGATCGCGAGTAGGGGCGAGACGAAGCAGACGTTGAACAGCACGAGCAGGAGGATCTGCACGTGTAGCGCCTCACCGGAACCGACGATCGCGGCGACGACCGCGAAGTAAGGGAAGGCCGTGGGCAACTCGATCGCAGCGATCGTTGCGCCCAGGACGGCGACCGACCTCCCCTCCGAGTTGAACTGCGGCAAGCTCCGGCCTGAGCTACGTCGTCGGCGCACCCATAGGAACGCCCCAGCCGCCAGCATTGCCGCTCCCACCACCACTTCGATGATGCTGCGCGTTCGCTCGCGCGGATGGGGGACCAGCGAGAGCAGCAGCTGTCCCGGCCCGAGCGCGATCACTGCGCCGGCCGCGAGCGAGACCGCGAACACCGCGGCTGTGAACTCGGCCACGCGCGCTCGGGCGCGGTCACCCGCCCCCAGATAGAGGCCCGGCGCGATCGTGGTCGGGTTGATCGAATCGGCAAGACCGATTGAGATCGCTAGGCCGATCAGTCGGAGCATGAGCGGAACGGCAACGGTACAAGCGGACCGCGGTGGAGGAGTTGGATCTGGTCATCCGGCTACCACCACCTCCAGCTGGCGGGGTCCATGCACGCCTTCGACGCGCTTGAGCTCGATGTCGGACGTCGCCGAGGGTCCGGAGATCAGGGTGATGGGCCGCCGCCCCTCTCGGACCGCAGGCGCGAGTGCGCGCATCGCATCGGGGACTCCGAACACGATCTGATCGGTGCGCACAACGCAGATGTGGATGTCGGGGATCAGTGTGAGCGCGCGGCGCCCCTGATCGGCGCCGCCGTCGAGCACGATCGTTCCCGTCAGCGCGATCGCCTGTGCACACCCAGTCAGCGCTGCCACGCCGCCATCCAGTTCGGCCACCGTGAGCGGAGGATCGTCACTCCGGACCGCAATTCCGGACGGTACCCATCCCAGGTTCAGGCCGGGCGCTCGGACAAGCGATTCGGCCTGATGTCGACTGAAGGCCTCGCTCACGGCGGTGGCGATCGCCGTGGGATCGCCGGGGCAGCGAGTCACCGTCGCCCGGTACGAGCCGCAGCGCTCCACGAACAGGTCGCTGAGCCTCCGGCGGTCGGTTGCACCCAAGCGTGAATACGCCGCGGCCGGGTCATCGTCGGCATCTACGTCCCAAGCGGCGGGCTCGCCGACCGGCACATCGCTGATCGCAGCCCGGATCTTCGCCAGCATCTCCTCGCGGGCGCTCATGGCTGCTCACCGCGAGTCCGCCACCATTGGCGGAACGTCTGCTGCGGTGGCGCGGGCAGGTCGCGGACCGCGGTCCATCCGGCCATCGGCCCCGGGAGCTGGCGCTCGATCCGTCCGCTGCGCGTCAGCGGCCAGGTCCCGACCTGGAAGGTCCGCTGAGCCAGTTCGTAGCGGCGGCGGCTACCCAGCACCGCCGCCAGCGCTCGCATCGACGCGCGTTCACCGCGCGCCTCACCGCCCCGAGCCTCCCGGGTGATCCTGCCGCGCAGATGCACGAGCACGGTCGGGATGTCGATCTTGACCGGGCAGACGTCGTAGCAGGCGCCGCACAGCGACGAGGCCCACGGCAGCGTCTTGGCCTGCTGGAGTCCGGCCAGCTGAGGGGTGAGGATCGCGCCGATCGGCCCGGGATAGGTGGAACCGTAGGCGTGGCCGCCGGTGCGCTCATACACCGGGCAGACGTTCAGACACGCCGAGCAGCGGATGCAATGAAGCGCCTGGCGCCCAACCTGATCGGCGAGCGCGTTGGTCCGTCCCGCATCCAGGAGGACCAGGTGGAACTCCCGCGGGCCGTCGCCGGGGGTGACGCCGGTCCACAGCGAGGTGTACGGATTCATCCGCTCAGCGGTTGAGGAACGCGGCAGCAACTGGAGCATCACCTCCAGGTCGGAAAACCGCGGCAGCACCTTCTCAATGCCCATTACGGTGATCAGGGTCTGCGGGAGCGTCGTGCACATACGACCGTTGCCCTCGGACTCGACCACGCACACCGTGCCGGTCTGCGCGACCGCGAAGTTGGCCCCGCTGATCGCCACGCGCGCGGACAGGAACTGCTTGCGCAGAAAGCGGCGGGCCGCCTCGGCCAGAGCCGGGGGATCGTCGCTGAGATCCTCCGTTCCGGGCAGCTCACGGCGGAACAGAGCCCGAATCTCGGCCCGGTTTCGGTGAATGGCGGGAACGAGGATGTGCGACGGGGAATCGCCCGCCAGCTGGTTGATCAACTCCGCCAGGTCGGTCTCCAGGGCAGCAATCCCCGAGGCTTTGAGTGCGTCGGAAAGGCCGATCTCGTCGGTGGTCAACGACTTGACCTTGACCACCTGCTCGGCCCCGGTGGCGCGAACCAGGTCGCCGACGATTCGATTTGCCGCCGTGGCGTCGGGTCGCCCAGTGCACCGTCCCGCCCGATTCGGTGACGGTCTGCTCGAGCGTCTGGAGATGGACATCGAGGTGGCGCATCGTGTGGGCCTTGATGCGCCGTCCCGCCTCGCGTAGCTGCTCCCAATCGTCGAGCTCTGACACCGCCTGCGCACGCTTGTCACGGATCGTGTGCGTGGCCATCCGGAGGTTGTGGCGCAGCTGCGTGTCGCGCAACGCGGCTCGAGCCGCCAGCGGAAAGCCTTCGGCGCTCACGTGTCCACCGACGCCAGGATCTCGGCCAGATGGACCGTCCGAACCCCCGCGCGCTGGCGCGACAGGCCGCCGCCGATGTGCAACAGGCACGAGCAATCCAGGGCCGTGCACACCTCGGCGCCGGTATCGAGGATCGCACGCAGCTTGTCGGTCAGCATCGCCGCCGAGGTATCGGCGTTCTTGACCGCGAATGTCCCGCCGAACCCGCAGCAGGACTCGGCCTCGGGGAGCGCGACCAGGTCGATACCCCGGACGTTCTTGAGCAGTCTCAGCGGGGCGTCGCCGACGCGCAGGATCCGCAGTCCGTGGCAGCTGGGGTGATAGGTCACCCGATGGGGATAGAACGCGCCCAGGTCGTCGACGCCCAGCTCACCGACCAGGAACTCCGAGAGCTCGAACACGCGCGGGGTCAGAGCGCAGACGGCGTCCAGCAACCTTCGGTCGCCCGACTCCTCGGCCAAGCGGCGGTAGTGGTGTCGCACCATCGCCACGCATGACCCCGAGGGAGCCACGACGGCGTCAAGATCCCCAGCACCGAACACGCGGACGAACCGCCTCAACAGCGCGAGTGCCTCCTCCTCATAACCGGAGTTGCCGTGTATCTGCCCACAGCACGTCTGCTCCTCAGGGAACACCACGGTGTGGCCAAGGCGCTCCAGCACCTGAACCGTAGCCCGTCCGGCCTCCGGGAACAGCGTGTCGTTGACGCAGGTGATGAACAGCGCGATGCGCACAACTCGCCAAGCTAGCGCGGGAAGGCCGCGGCCACGCCCCTCGTCCAAGCTCTACAGGGGGTCGCGATGTCGTGAGACAGCGTCACGTGTACGGTTCCGACACGTCAGTGTTGCCAAAGCACGTTCGAGGAGGATCTGCCCATGCCCCGCTCCAGTCGCGCCCGGCTCGCGCTCGCAGTCGCCTGCGCCATCTTCGCCATCGGGGTGCAAGCGGCTCAGGCGGCCGCATCGCCACTTGACTATGTTGCGCTGGGCGACTCCTACAGCGCCGCCTCCGGGGTGCTGCCACCCGACCCCACCGCGCCGCCGGAGTGCCTGCGCTCGAGTCTGAACTACCCGCACGTGATCGCCGGCCAGATCGGCGCGCACCTGACCGACGTGACCTGCGGCGCAGCTGACACCAGCCATTTCTTCATCTCGCAGTACCCCGGCGTGGCGCCCCAGCTGAACGCCGTGAGCTCGCACACCCAGCTCGTGACGATGACCATCGGCGGCAACGACAACAACGTGTTCATCAACTCAATCGTCGACTGCGGCTCGGCCGGCATATCGACGCTCGGTCAGGGCAGTCCGTGCAAGGACCGCTACGGCTCCTCCTTCGACAACACCATCCGCACCAAGACCTACCCATCGCTGGTGAAAGCGCTCCGCGCGGTCCGGGCCAAGGCGCCGCGGGCCAGGGTCGCGATTCTCGGGTACCCGTGGATCCTGCCGGCGTCGGGTGGCTGCTTTCCGACAATGCCGGTGGCGTCAGGCGATGTCCCCTACGTGCGAGACATCCAGGCCACGCTCAACAACGCCGTTCAGCGCGCCGCCGCTGCGACCGGCGTGACCTACGTCAACCTCAGTACGGTCTCCAACGGCCACACCGCGTGCCAGCCCATCGGCGTTCGCTGGATCGAGCCCGTGCTCGGGGGGACCAATCCGGTGATCGTGCATCCCAACGCGCTCGGCGAGTCCCACATGGCGGCCCAGACGATCAAGGTGCTCGGCCTCTAGACGCGAGGATCATCGGCCGGATGCCAGCGAGCGTGTACGTTGCCTGCTTCAGACGCGAGCGCGCGCATGATCACGGTCGTGCGGCGAAGTGTCGGTGCAGCTCGTTGGCGTAGGAGCTACCGATCGAGGCCGCGTGGTCATCGAGCCAGTGGCTGAAGGCGATCCGTCCCCGTGGTCGCTCACGGGAGACGAGAAGGCCGTTGGTCAGTCCGGTGATCTCGTCAGGCGTGAGCACCACATCGCCGACCAATCGCCCGAAGATGCGAGCCGCCGCGGCCATTAGGACCGGCGGAAGCGGGATGACCGGGCCGTGGCTGTTCACCGCCGCACGCACCAGGGCGACGAGCTCTCCGAACTGCATCTGTTCCGGGCCGGCGGCGTCGATCACGAGGTCGTCGTCGGCCTGGGCCGCCTCGACGCAGATCCGGGCGAGATCGTCGACGTGCACCGGCTGAACCGGGTAGGCCCCGTTGCCCGGTACGGCGAAGACCGGCAGACGGCGCAGGATCCAGGCGATGTTGTTGACCAGCACGTCGCGTTGGCCGCCGAATAGCCAGGTCGGCCTGACGATCGCGTACGGCGTCCCGCTCTGGGCCAGGGCGTACTCGACGAGAGCCTTGCCGCGGAAGTACGGCAGTGGCGAGTCGATCGAGGGATTGGTGATGCTGACGTGGACGATCCGCTCAACCCCGGCACGCTTGGCCGCGAAGAACAGCATCCGCGAGTGCTCGACCGCGTTGGCAAACGTCGTCTGCCCGCGATCAAAGCGCACCCAATAGGTGTTGTAGAGCATGCTCACGCCCTCCAGGCTCCTGACCAGGGCTGTCGGATCATCAAACCGATAGCGCTGGGCCTCGACCTCGCCCCGCAGCGGATGCTCGCGGTCGCCGTGAGCCGTCAGCGTCCGCACCGCCCGCCCGGCATCGAGGAGGCGTCGGGCGATGTGACTCCCCGAGTAGCTGAACGCCCCGGTCACGAGGTCGACCTGACTCATCTAGAGCGGTCGTCTCGCGGGGACAGCAGGGTGTCGGCGAGATCCGCCACTCGCGTCGCAAGGTCCAGCAGCGAGTCGCCCCGGGACCGGTCCTGCTGCAGGTGGCTGAGCATGTCGACCCCGAAATACGAGGCGACGATCCCGAACGCCAGATCCCGCGGCGCGATCACCGAGGCCAGCGCCGACCCCTCCAGCAGCTGGCCGAGCTTGCGCTGCACGATCTCGATCCACGGTTCGATCCTCGCCGCCACCGCAGCTCCGAGCACCGGATCAGACACCCCGCCGGCGACCATCTCTCCCAATGCGGTGACGTACCCGCGTTCGAGGTCATCGTCGTAGATCCGGCGCGCCAGGCGAGCCAGCTCCGGCGCCGTGGCCGCCGCCTCCAGCTGCGGCCCGTACTCCTGCATCCGGCGGTCGCTGATCAAGTCAAACGCCGCCAGCAGCACCGTTTGCACGCTCCCGAAGTGATAGAAGATCAGCGCTTGGTTGAACCCTCCCTGGTGCGCGATGGCTCGTGCGCTGGCGCCCGAGAAACCCATCGCCTTCAGTGTCTCGAGCGCCGCCTCGACGATCTGCAGCTTCGTCCCCTCGAGACCGCCCGATGTCGCACCCGAGCTTGTCAGCCTGTCCTGGCGATAGGTGACACCGTCATCCATCCTCCAGCATTTTAGCAAACGCTCAAAGCGAGCGCTCAAATCGGTGTTCGCCACCTCGCGTAACGTCTTCCACCGAATGAACGCGAACCCGCCATAGCCGGGATTGTCCGCTGCGCCCGGGTCAGTACTCGTTCTTGAAGGCGAAGTAGGAACCGCGAATCGTTCCGGCCAGCTTTGACTTCTGCCTTGCGAACTTGAACCGCGACGCGAGCTCCGCGGGGACGTCCATCCCTTCGGACAGCTTGAACCCGACCGCCCGCTTCTTGAGGTCGTCGACGGTGTACATCACGTTGATCGACAGACCGCTCTCGTAGAAGACGTAGGCGATTCGGATGTTCTGCACCTGGAAGGCCGTAGCCTCGAGAGGACGAGAGGAGATGACGATGTCGCGTTCTTCCTTGAGGATCCTGTGCACCCAGTCGATCGTCGTCTTGGCCTTGCTCGCAGGCTCCACCGTGAATACGTGGTCGTACTTGTTCTTGAAGTAGCGGGCCTCGTGCGCCCGCAGACCAGCGAGCGCCGCCGCGACGGGCGACGACTCCAGACCCTCGGTCGAGACGGTGGCGAAATCCACGGCATAGGACATGACGCACTCTCCTGTCATCTTGCTTTGAATGTTGGGTCTACCGACCATCATCCGGGCCGCGCAGGCGTCGAAGTCGCCGGCGTTGAACTCCTCGAGGATGGCCCGGATGAAGTCGGTAGCCGGGCGGGCGCTCATCGGGTAGCCCCGCGCGAGGCGCGAAACCGAGGGCCCGTTGGTAGCGCAGCGACGGAGGATGTCGCGAGGGATCGGGTCAGCGAGGGGACGAAACAGCCCGTCGACCGCGTCCTCGGTGAGCTCGCGCACGACCGTATCGTGTACCGGGCCAGTCGGCGGGAGTTCCGTGCCGAGCCCACAGACCGCGAGAGGAGACCTGTGTCCGCAACCGTTCTCTATATGTCCATGTCCCTCGACGGGTTCATCGCCGGCCCCAATGCGGGACCGGGCAACGGGCTCGGCGACGGCGGGGACCGCCTGCATGAGTGGATGCCCTCGAGACGCGCTGACCCCGACTCGGGAATCCCCGGCCGTCCAGCCGGCGTCAACGGCCAGCTTTTTGACGAGTTCATGGCTACCGGCGCGGTCGTCGCCGGCCGCGGCACGTTTGAGCCGGCAGGCGGCTGGGGCGGCGATCACCACAACGGCGTGCCGATCTGGATCCTGAGCCGCCGCGAGCCCAGCATCGACGTGAGCCAGTGGCCGCTGGTCACCTACACAAACGACGTCAAGACCGCGATCACCGAGGCCAAGCGCGCCGCGGGCGAGAAGAACGTCCTCGTCCACGGCGCCGCCACCGCCCAGCTCGCGCTCGCTGCCGGTCTCCTCGACGAGCTCGAGCTCCATCTCATCCCAGTGCTCCTCGGGCATGGCCGCCGTCAGTTCGACAACCTCAGGCCCGGGCACATCGAGCTCCACCGCACCCGGATCATCGAGGGCGAAGACGGTGTCACCCACATGCACTTCCACGTCCGGCGCTGAACACGGCGCAGACCTGCCTCCCTCCCATCGCAATGATCCGTTATATGCCCGACGACCACTCACCCTGACGTTTGCCGCGCTCGCCGATCCGACGCGTCGCGCGATCCTCACCCGCCTAGCCGAGGGCGATGCGACCGTGAACGAGCTGGCCGAACCATTCCCGATCAGCAAGCCGGCGCTCTCGCGCCACCTCAAGGTGCTCGAGCGCGCCGGGCTGATCCACGACCACGGCGCCAAGACGCGCATGACGCTCAGTGACGGACCCTATCCAGCCGCAGGTCGCGCCCACGCCGAGGCGGCCTACAACGCCGCGCTCGACAAGCTCGCCAAACATCTCGGTCATGACGAACATGAGCCGTCCGCGCTGGCTTTTCGGCCGAGACCTCTCGCCCACGCCAAACGCGAACCACCGGCCACCGCGGTCGTGCGCCCCGGGCTGGACTGAGTAACGCAGTCGTCGGCAGCGGCGACCGCTTAGCGGGTCTCGCCGGAACGGGGTGACCCGTAGCTACTTCGTTCCGAAGTGCCGTTCCATCGCCGCCGTGTCCCCGGCGCTCTGGAACTTGACCAGCTTGCCGTCTCGGAAGGTCATGACGTCCGCGGTATCGGCCTCGTCTTCGCCGATCGAGGTGTGACACAGAGCCACCACTCGCTCGTCGTCTGAGAACCAGTGTTGCGGCTCGGTCTTGAACCCCTTCTCAGCGAGCTTCCCCCAGAACTGCCCGACTTCCTGCTTGCCGTGCCGGGTTCCGCTGATCGCGCTGTTGCCCGGCGTCACCCACTCGATGTCGTCGGCCATGTTGGCCATCGCGCCCTCGGCGTCACCTGCGATGAACGCGGCATACGCCTTCTTCGCCGACTCGACATTCTGCTCACCCGCCATGCGAAGCTCCCCTCAGATCGTGGTCAGGCGACCCTACACCCGCGGGCGCCCCGACGCCAGACCTCCTACACCCTGAAATGGGCTCGTCGTAGCTACCTGCCGGCGGTCTGCGTGCTGACGTCACGATCGAGCGCGCCGGCGAGATCCTGTGGACCTACAGCTCACCCGAGCTCTACGAGCTGCTCGTCCTCATACGCCGATGGCCGCTCGATGTTTACGGGAAATTCATCGCAGACGCGATGATCGGTGCGCTGCTGAGGCCCGAGACTCCGGATCGTCGCGAAAGCCCTGGCTGACCACGGAGACCGCGACTCCAAGCCGGCACTCCGAACCATCACTCTGAGCCCCGGTAGGTGGGAGAATCGGCCTATGGATGCGGGGCTGCTTGAGGTTCGCAACGTGACCTATGAGACGTTTGTCGAGCTGGGTCGCGCGCCATCGGCTGAGGAGGTGGCGCGTGTGGCGGCCCTCTCTGGCGCCGAGGTCGCGGCGGCGTGGCGCGAGCTTGATCGCGCGCATGCGCTTGTGCTCGACCCGGCCACCAACGAAATTCGGATGGCCAACCCGTTCTCAGCGGTACCGACCGCGTACCGAGTTCAGGCCGGCGGACGGTGGTGGTACGGCAACTGCGCGTGGGACGCGCTCGGGATCTGTGCGGCACTGCACACGGATGGCCGTATCGACGCCTCCTGCCCGGATTGCGGTGAGGCGATCTCGCTCGACGTAGGCGGCCAGCAGCCCGATGACGAGCACCTCCTGTTCCATTGCCTGGTTCCAGCCGCGCACTGGTGGGACGACATCATCTTCACCTGAAGCACGATGAATCTCTTCCGGTCGGAAGAGCACATCAACCGCTGGCTCGGCCACCGCGATCCAGGAGCCACGATCACGATCGCGAAACTGAGCGAACTTGCACACGCCTGGTGGAGCGATCGACTCGCAGCCGACTGGCAGCCTCACACGCGCGAGCAGAACCAGGCGATCCTCGACGAGCTCGGCCTGACCGGCGACTTCTGGCGCCTCCCCTAAGCACGTCAAGGCGGCCAACGGCGGCCGTCACCGCTTGGCGGCCACCGTGGGAGCAGAGCTCTGCGTGCCGGCGCTGCGTCAGAGAGCGAGGTGCATCCTGAAGTTGGTCATCGCGACGCCGCGAACGACCGGCGTGCGCTGCTCTATGACGACAAAACCGTTGCGCTCGAACACCGGACGAGCGGTGAGGCTGGCGTAGGTCTCGATCACAGCGACGCCAGGCGCGCGGGCGATCGAGACGATTTCTCTGATGAGGGCAGAGCCCAATCCGCGCCCACCGGCGCGCGGATCGACGTAGAGCATGTCGAGCAGATCTCCGTGAACAAGATCGCTGAAGCCGATGACCTCGTCGTCTTCGACGGCAACGATGGTGTGGGCTGCGGCGCGGGCGGCGGCCCATGCGGTCGACGCGGACGGATCGCGGTGGACCGGTGCCCAGGCTGCCAGTTGCTGAGTCGTGTAATGGCGTGATGCCGTGATGCGGACGGCTCTCTCAAAAACAGAGCGCGTCGCGGCCGCATCATTGTCGCAGTAGGGGCGGAGGTGCATGCTCTGCCGAACGGAAGTGCGGTCGGTGCGCGAACTGTGCGAGGAGCTTATTGAGGGAGTTTTAGGATGCGGCCGCGGCGAATCACTTTCCCGCACGGGCCGAGCACGCGGTCACCGGCGTCGGCGATGACGGTGCTGCGACGCGAGCCGCAGATGACGGTATCGTCGCCGCGTCCGTCGCGGACGTTCACGAAGTCGTTGGTGGGTCCGTTGTTGGTGCCGGTTTGAACGAGTGTCGGTCCGCTGGTATCGACGATCGTGTCCGAACCCGGCCCCCCGTTGAGCGTGTCGGCCCCGGGGCCGCCCACGAGGATGTCGCTCCCAGGGCCGCCGTAGAGGACGTCGTTGCCGGGGCCGCCGTAGAGGGTGTCCTTGCCGGGACCGCCATAGAGGACGTCGTTACCCCGGCCACCGTCGAGCAGGTCGTTGCCGGGACCCCCGTGGAGCGCGTCGTTGCCGGCGAGGCCGAGCAGCGTGTCATTACCGCGCCCGCCGTGCATCAGGTTGTGTCCGTTTGTGCCGACCTTGTGGATGCCAGAGGGCGCGAGCGCACGGCCCGAGCCCCCGCCGTCCTTCGCCTGGAAGAACTCGGGCCCCTGGCCGAGTGGGACATTGCTCCACTCGACCCCGATCCGAACCAAATCCTTATGAAACGGATTCGCGTTGGGATCGACCAATGACGGATTGATCATCGTGTCGGTTATAGAGCCGAAGCTGTCCCAGAAGACTTTTGTGTTGCTCCACACAAACCAGTCGGCGTCCCCCATCGCCTTGATCCGGTTGTACTGCGCCGTGATGAAGTCCTTGATCACCGAGCCGGCCGCACTGGTGACCGCGCTGATGACCGCACCGCCCAGGATCGCCGCGGCCGCTCCGCACGCGATCCCCAGGGTCGGAATCCCTCCGACCGCGCAGACAACCCCACTCACCGCGAGGGCGCCACCCAAGCCGCCGGCAGCCGCGATCAGAGCGTTCCTGATCGCATCGTTGCCCTGGAAGGCCTGGAGCCGCAACTGTTCGGCGATATTGCCGTGGATGTACGGGAACCCATCAGTGTTTTCCCACGGGATGTTGTCGAAGTTACCGCCCGCGAAATTTGGACCTTCAGCGTAGTGCCCCTGATCGTTCCGTCTGACGAGATCGTCGGCGAGCAGGACGCCAAAGTGCATCTCCAGCACGGGGATGGTGTCTTTGCGCTAGCTGGAGTCGCCGAGTTTGGCGATCAGTTCGAGCATTGCGTCAAGAGCAGCTTGGAGCGGTTTGGTGTCGCGTTTGATCTGGGTGAGCAGCAGGCCGCCTTGTAACGCAGCGAGCAGCGCGAGCGCGAGGGTGTCGGGGTCGGTGTCGGATGTGAGCCGGCCGCGTGCGTGCATCTCTCGAAGGCCGCTCTGGATGGCAGCTTCCCAGCGCTTGAAGCCGCCGGCGACCTGGGCTCTGGCTTGGGGATCGGTTTCGGCGAGTTCGCTTCCGAGCGAACCTATCGGGCAGCCGCCGCTGCAGTTGAGCTTTCGTTGGTGCTCGATCACCCAGTCACGCCAGGCGCGCAGTCCATCCAAGCTGCTCAGATCAAACGTCTCCTGCCCGGCGACGATCGTGTCGGCCTGATGCTCGATCACGGCCCGGACCAGGGCCGGCTTATCGTCGAAGTAGTGATAGAGCTGTGAGCTTGAGACGTCCGCCGCCGCGCGCACGTCCTCAATAGTCGTATGGGCGACGCCTTGCTCGAAGATCAGATCGGCTGCCGCGGTCACGATGCGCTGGCGGGTCTGTTGTCCCTTACGCGTCAACTGGCGCGGAGAGGGATTAGCCGTGTTCATGAGCCTGACTCTACAGCGAATTGGAGCGTGCGATCCATTCCGTGTTAGAGTGGAACGCGCAATCCAATTTCTCAGGTTCGCGACACCTACTCGACGGGAGATCATCAGGACATGGCACTTCAAGGCAAGATCGCCCTAATTACCGGCGGCACATCGGGCATCGGCCGTGCGGTCGCAGAGCGCCTCGCACGCGAGGGCGCGGACGTGATCATCAGCGGCCGCGACGAGAAGCGCGGCCGCGAGGTCGTAGAGGCAGTCACGGCCGCCGGGGGTAACGCGCGGTTCATCGCCGCTGACCTGGCGAGCTTTGAAGATGTCAGACGCCTCGCCGAGGCGACGAGCGATGTAGATGTGCTGGTCAACAACGCCGGCGTCTTTCCCGGCGGCCCGACCGGACAGATGAGCGAAGAGGCGTTCGATCGTGCCTTCGATGTCAACGTCAAAGCGCCGTTCTTCCTGACCGCGGCGATCGCGCCGCGAATGGCCGAGAAGGGCGGCGGATCGATCATCAATATCTCGACGATGGCCGCGACCATCGGCATGAACGGTTTGGCGACCTACGGCGCGTCCAAGGCCGCAGTCGAATCACTCACCAAGGCCTGGACCGCCGAATACGCCGCCCAGGGCGTCCGTGTCAACACCGTCGCTCCCGGACCGACGCGCACTCCGGCCAGCGCCGCGATGGGCGACATGTTCGACGTCCTGGCGTCAAGCACGCCGGCCGGCCGCGGCGCCACTCCGGAAGAGATCGCCGCCGCTGTCAGCTTCCTCGCTTCGGACGAAGCGAGTTTCGTCTACGGGGCGATCCTGCCCGCCGACGGCGGACGCGTGGCCGTCTGAGTCCCGAACCGAACTGGGAGGCTAGGCGCGGTCGAAGCGTCCTCGGGAGGTGAGCGGCGTGCTCTGGGCTACCCCGGGGAGGTACCCGTCGAGAAGCACGCGGAAGGCGTACCCGGACGGGACGCGTGGAGGGTCACCCAACTGTCCCGGGCCGGTACTGGGACGACGTTCGCCCCTCCCTGGGCCGAGTGGGGGCGCGCTACGGACGAACGCATCGCGCCCGAAGCTGCCGCGTCGGCGCCTTGCGTTTCGCCCGTCCGAGGCGCAGAATGCGGTTGGTGAACTTCCCCGCTTGGAGGTGAAGATTCTCATGAAGCGATGGTTGTCTCCTTGGGTCCTTCCGCTGCTGATGCTGGGTGTCGTGCTTGTGCTCACCAGACCGGTAGCGGGCGCGATCTGGTGCGTGGCGAGCGTCGTTCTCGTGCGCCTGCTCAATGGGCGCTTCGAGCTACCGCCGGATGACGAGCCGCTCCGACGGCCCTACGACGACCCGAAACAGTCGTACCTTGGCGCCTTCGTAGCTCCCTACGTCAGAACGCGCTCGTAAACAAGGCACCGCGGATTGGATCGTCACCAGCGATGGCCCCTGGGAGCGGTTGGTGACAATCGGCCGGTCAGGATTTGCCGCTTACGCGCGCGTTCGATTCATTCCTGACCCGGCCCAAGGGACACACCTACTGATCCCGCCACCGGCACTGTAGGCGGGAAGGTTTGCATTAAGTTCGCGCCACTAACGAGCGAAGTCGTCCAGCATTTTCAACGCCGTCGCCACGCCCTGATCGAGAAGCCGATCGGAGAGGTCGCGGTCGGTCAGTGCCCTGGCGAGCTGCAGGGTGCCGACCATCAGCCCGAAGACCGTGAGCGCGTCCGTCCGGGCGGCCTCGATGTCGGTCGGGTCCAGGCGCGAGGCGATGTCGTCGATCTCGTCCATCAGTTCGTCGGTGAAGACTTGCCGGGTGGCGGCGGGCCGGCGGGCGATCTCGTCGAGCAGCGCAGCCGACGGGCAGCCGTCGGCGCACTGGTCGCGGTGCTGGGGAGAGAGGTAGGAGCGGATGAACGCCTCGAGTCCCGGCCGATCTGAGGGCTCGGCGTCGAGGCTTTGGCGTTGGGCGCGCAGCTGGTCGGCGAGGACGTTCGCCACAAGATCCTCCTTGGAGGCGAAGTGCGCGTAGAAGGCGCCGTTGGTCAGGCCGGCGTCGGACATAACGGCCGCCACGCCGGCGCCATCGATGCCGTCCTGCTTGAAGCGCCGCCCGGCCGCTTCGAGGATGCGCCGTCTCGTTGCCTGCTTTTGGTCCTTGCCGTATCGCATCGCGAACCTCCTCTCGTCGAACTGGTTTCGATCATGCCGTCGGCCCTGCCACGCGGGGGTCTGACCCGCCGGCAGTGAACCTGGGCCGCACAAAACCGCCTTTGCATTATAGTCGTACGATGATAGTATGAGCATAATGCAATCGAGACGAGGAGCATTCATGTCAGCCGGGACTGGTCAAGTGGCGCTGGTGACGGGAGCATCGTCCGGGATCGGGGAGGCCGCCGCACGCGCCCTCGTCGGCGCTGGGTTCACGGTTTACGGGACGAGCCGCCGAGCGACGGTGGGCGAGACGCGTGGGGAAGTGATGTTCCTGCCCCTCGACGTCACCGACGATGAGTCGGTGGCCGACGCGGTACGCGAGGTGATCGACCGCTCCGGCCGCATTGACGTGCTGGTCAACAACGCCGGTCTCGGTGTCTCCGGCGCTGCCGAGGAGAGCTCCGTAGAGCAGGCTCGCGCGCTGTTTGAGACCAACCTTTTCGGCTCGATCCGCATGATCGGCGCCGTACTGCCGCATATGCGCGAGCAGCGCAGCGGAAGGATCATCAACGTCAGCTCGATCGTTGGTCTCATTCCCGTCCCCTACATGGCGTTGTACGCCTCGAGCAAGCACGCTCTCGAGGGCTACTCCGAGTCGGTCGACCACGAGGTGCGCGAGCACGGAGTCCGCGTCCTGCTGGTCGAGCCTGGGTTCACCAAGACCTCCTTTGACGCAAATCTCGCCGCCGCCGACACACCGCTTCCGGTCTACGCCCAACAACGCAAGATCGTCGACGCGGGTCTTACCGACGCCCTGAAGGCAGGCGACGAGCCATCGATCGTCGGCCACGCGATCGTCGCCGCCGCCACCGACGAACGCCCCAAGCTCAGATACCCGGCTGGTAAGACCGCCCGCCGCGTGAGCAAGGCGCGCCGCTACGTGCCCACCACCGTCTTCGATAAGCAGATCCGCAAGCTCAACCAACTCCCCGCCTGACCGGACAGGTCTGCGCAGTCGTGTTCAGCCTTTCAACCTCGCTGGCGCCTTTCCCTCCCATGCGTCGGTGAGCAGCTCCGCGAGGTCGTCGGCCGGAGCACGCTCCAGGTCGACCGCGACAGCCGCCAGTCGCTTGCCCCAGTAGCGCTCGGTGCACCACTTGGGATGGCGCTCGATCGCGGTGCGGATCCCTGACTCGTCGACCATCACGTTCATCGTCTGCTCGTCCCACAGCGTCGCGAAGATCTTCCCGCCGACGCGAAACGACGGGCGGCCGTGATGGTCTTGTTCAACGGCGCCGATCAGCCCGAGCGCGAGCTGGCGGGCGTCGTCAGGCGTCATGCGGGTTGTAGGTGCCAAACGACCACGCGTTGCCCTCGAGGTCGCCGTAACGGAGTGCGGGAAATATGTTCTGGGTTGGCATGGGCTTCATGCTATGCCCGGAAAGCCGAGGTGTCTTTAACAAAAGGGACTCCGCTTCGGCGGCGAGCCCTTCGGCAGCGAAATGCCGGCTGCAATAGAGGCGGCTACAGCCGAGCTGCGCCGCCGCGGGGGCTCGTCACTGTCTGCGCCCGACAGGAGGCGTGAGCACCGGCAATCGCTGGACCGCACTGTCGCTTGTTATGGTCGGCGCAATGATCGATTGGGGCGCGGGCCGGTACGAGGCGACGGCGGCCGAGCTGGAGCCCGTGGCCCACGCAGTCGTGGAACAGTCCGCCTTGTCAGCGGGGGATAACGTTGTCGACGTAGGTTGCGGGACGGGCAACGCGGCCCTACTAGCAGCGAGCCTCGGCGCGCGTGTCATCGGGGTGGACGGCGCGCCGCGACTGCTCGAGGTCGCGCGTCAGCGCGCCGTGGCGCAGGGCGTCGCGCTTGAGCTTCGCCCGGGCGACCTACTCGCGTTGCCCGTGGACGACGGTGCGGCCGACATCGTCCTTTCGGTTTTTGGCGTCATCTTCGCTGCGGACCCAGCGCAGTCGCTGAAAGAGATCTCGCGCGTATTGCGTCCTAACGGACGTGCGCTGCTGACCGCTTGGGTACCCGCGGGACCGATCGATGCAATGCTCGGCGCAATGGGCCGCATTGTCCGGCGGGCCACCGCTGCCCCACCACCGGAGCGGTTCGCATGGTCTGACCCTGCTGCAGTCGCCCGGCTTGCTGACGAGGCGGGCATGGCGCTCAGGAACACAATCTCAGCCGAGCTAGCGATCCGTGGCACCTCGCCCGAGGCCTACGTGGCCGCCGGGCGCGACCACCCGATGGCCTTGGCAATGCGTTCGACGATCCTTCGGGCCGGCGCCGAAGCAGACGTACAAGAAGCGATGACAACGGTCCTACGGGAGGCCAACGAAGACCTCGGCGGCTTCCTCGTCCACAGCCCGTACGTCGTGCACGAGCTGCACCGCCTGTAAACAACGCGCGATCCGGTGCTCGGTCGTGTCGGGTCCGGCATGGGGCGGAGCTACATCCGCTGGGCGATCTGGATGAGGTTGCCGCAGGTGTCGTCGAGCACGGCCGTGGTCACTGGACCCATCGCGACGGGCTCCTGGGTGAACCTCACGCCAAGCGCCTGCAGCCGTTCGAACTCGGCGGTGATGTCGGTGACGGCGAACGACGTGAACGGGATTCCGTCGCTGACGAGCGCCGATTTGAACGGCTTGACCGCGGGATGGGAATCCGGCTCCAGCACAAGTTCGGTGCCGTCGGGCTCTTCGGGTGAGACGACGGTCAGCCAGCGATGGTCACCGAGCGGGATCTCCTCCTTTTTCTCAAAGCCCAGCACGTCGGTGTAGAAGCGAAGCGCCTTATCCTGGTCGTCGACCAGGATGCTGGAGAGGTGGATTCTCATTTGGCCTCCTGAGAGTTCGGCTTGAGCCATCGGTCCGCGATGTGCTCAAGTGGTCGGGGGTTGAGGAAGTGGAACTTGAAGCGGCCGTCGCGGTTGGTCTGGATCAATTCCGCCGCTTCCAGCACCTCGAGGTGTTGCGAGATCGCCTGACGCGAGGAGCCGAGCTGATGTTTGGTCGCCAACCGCGAGCAGATCTCAAACAACGTTTGTCCGTTGCGCTCGGTCAATTCGTCGAGGATCCGCCTGCGGGTCGGATCGGCCAACGCCTTGAAGACGTCGCCCATGCGAAACATAATAGGCAAGTCAATACTTGCATGTCAACCGCACGACCGCCGGATCACTCGGCCAGCAGTCGCTCCCACAACGCCATGAGCGCGGCCGTAGCTTCGGTGCGGCGCTCCGGGGAGTCGTCGCCGCCGCCGAATGTGTCGAGCAGATACGCGCGGTGGGTGGCCATCAGTAACAGCGCGAACTCGCGTGGGTTTCCCGGCGGGTGTGGCGCGTTGGTGACGAGCTCCTCGAGCAGTCGGCGCGGACCGACGAGAGCCCGGTCCAGCTCGGTCGCGACTGCCGGATCGGCCGCGGCGGCGGCGTCGAGCGCGCGCAGCCACCGACCGTTGTCGGCATAGATCTGCACCAGGCCGGCGACCATCGCTGTGATCCGGTCTTCCGCAGGACCGCGCAGGACCTGATCGAGGAGCGGGTCCTCGGAGTCCGGGAGCAGTTCGGGCGCCATCTGCGCGAGCCTGTCGAAGTGGCGGTAGAAGACGGTGCGCGTCAAACCCGCCCGCGTCATGACATCACCGACGGTCAGGGCTGCGAAGGGCCGGTCGAGCAGTAGTACCCGGGTCGCGTCGAGTATCCGTCGCCGGGCGTCGTCGGATCGAACGCGTGAAGACCGTTGCGACATCGTGTCGCAGAGTATGCAATCCTTTTGCGACATTATGTCGCAACCCGAGCCGGGCACACACATCACGCTGCCTGATCGGCGCACGCTCTCGTACCTGCTTGCGGGTGCCGACAGCGGGCCGGTCGTGACCGTGCTTGACGGTCCATGTAGCCGCGGGCTCGGGCGGGCGCTCGCCGCAACCGCGGGCGAACTCGGGATCCGGCTCGTGATCCCGGACCGTCCGGGTTGTCACGGCAGCACACCGAAACCAGGTCGCACGGTCGCCGATTGGCCCGCCGATCATCTCGCGCTTATGGACGCGTTGGGCGTTGACCGCTTCGGGATCGTGACGCAATCCGGCGGGACGCCCTACGGGATCGCTGTTGCCGGTGCGGTTCCAGAGCGGGTCACCGGTCACTCGCTGCTCGGAGCGCTTGCGCCGCTCGCGGAGAAGGCGCAGTGGCGTGCGGCCGGAAAGGACATAAAGATGACCGCGGTGCTGTCCCGGCGCGCGCCGTTTCTGCTGCGGGCGGCCTTCAGGCACCAATACAAGAAGCTGCCGGACTCGGCGCTCGGGCTCTTCAAGGGGCCAGACGCAGAGGTCGTCCAGATCCCATGGGTCAAAGAACTGTTCGTACGGACGACCGCGGAGCTGTTTGCGAACCCGGACGGGTTCATCGATGAGACCCGGATCCTTTGCGCGCCGTGGGATATCACGCCCGGGGCGGTCCGCGCCTCTCTCTGGACTGGTGAGTTTGACCGGATGCACCCGCCGTCGCACGCCCGTCGCGTCGCCGAACTGCTCGGCGGAGACCCACCGGTAACGGTGGTACCAGGCGTCGAGCAGATCGGCCTGCTCGTGATCTTCGAGGAAGCGCTGCGATTCGCAACATTCAGCGGTCCCTGAACACGGGCGGTGTTGTGCCCCGTCGGCCGTGCGAAGTCCGATGTGGCATTTGGGTTCGTGGCCGCGTCGTGGGACGATCTACTGGGTGGCGCCTTTCTCGTTCTCATCCGCATCATCCCCGTATCGGTTGGATGAGCTTGGCTGGTTGCAGTTCGAGCGGGTCTGCTCGTTGCTGCTGGCGGCGGATGCCGGCTTGAGCGATCTGGGGTGGATAGGCCACGCTGATCGTGGGCGCGTGGCGCTCGTCGAGGGGCCGGTCGTTCTGGCGGATCGCGGGATTCGACTCGACGGTCCGGTCATAGTGGCTGTTGTGTGGGTTTATGAGGGTGGGTCGCTGGAGTCGCGGCTGGACTCTCTTGTCGGACGGGTCGTGGCGCTGGGCTCGCGAGCGTGAGGAGCAGGTGGTGGTGCTCACCAACCTCGACGGGGGTGCAGCGCGAGCGGCGCTAGAGCGGGAAGCCTGGGCGGAGCATCGGACCAATGTGGTGTTGGGAGATCGTGAGTTGGGCGAGAGTCTTGATCGAAACGCGGATGTGCGGGCCGCGATGCCATCCATTCTTGGATTGCGAGACCTGACGCCGCTGATCTCGGCTAGTGCGCGGGCATGTTCTTCGGTGGATGTTGAGCGTGCCCAAGCGCTGGCCAGGGTGTTCTGGCCAACACGCGCCTATGAGCGCGCGCGTGATGTTCTGGCTCGGTATCGGTTTGTCGTGCTGACGGGACCGCCGGAGATGGGCAAGACCGCGATCGCTGAGATGCTCGCGCTGGCGCAGATGACCGACGGCTGGGAGGCACACGAGTGCAGCAGCCCGGACCAGCTATGGCGGGTGTTCGATGCGTCACGGCGACAGGTATTCGTGGCTGATGACGCGTTTGGATCGACCGAGTATCGGCCGGAGGCTGCAGAGCGCTGGGCGCAGTCGCTGGGTCGCTTGCTGGCGATGCTTGATCAGGATCACTCGTTGATCTGGACCTCGCGCCCGGCGCCGTTGAAAGCGGGGCTGCGCAGGGTGCAACGCGAGCGCCACTCAGAACGCTTTCCGGCCCCGGGGCAAGTGCTGGTTGATGCCAGCGACCTGGACCTGGCGGAGAAGACGCTGATCCTGTTTCGCCACGCAAAGGCTCGCGGTGCGAGCAGCGTGGCTCGCGGGCTGGTGCGCTCAAACGCCCTGTCGATCGTTGAGCATCCGCACTTCACGCCCGAGCGGATCCGTCGCTTCGTGACCGACAGGCTCGAGGCGTTACCACAGATCGCGCTCGAAGATGGTCTCGAGCGCGTTCGGGAAGAGCTCGGGCGAGAGCTGGGGTCACCGACCGAGCCAATGCGGACCTCATTTCGTGCGCTGGAGACCGAGCACCGAGAATTGCTGATCGCGTTACTCGACGCGCCGGCGGGCCTCATTGACGAGCGCGAGCTCGCGGCGACTGTCCGCCGCCATCACGCCGGAGGTCTTAGCCGGCCACCGAGCGAGCTGATTGACCGTCTCACCGATCACTTCTTGCGCGTCACCCCTCTGGGGATCGGATGGGTGCACCCCAGCTGGCGCGACCTGGTCATCAACGAGCTACGCGAGGACACCGACGCGCGACGGCGCTTCATGGAGGCGTGCGGTCTGCACGGAGCGATGCTCGCCCTCTCCACAGAGGGCGGTGTCGGCGGGGAGCGCGCGCTCCCACTCCTGGTCAGCGACGGTGACTGGGACCGGCTCGGTGATTGCCTGGCCCTGCTCGCCGACCAGCTCGAGGATCAGGACCTCGCGCAACTCCTGCTGGCGCTACGCGGCGTGCGGACCGCTGACGTGTCGCCCTCGCAAAAGCGGGAGGCACGAAACCTCACGGCGAACGTCCTGACCGCCGTCGCCAAACGCTGGGACCTGCGACATCAGCCACTGCCCGGCTTCCTTCTCGAGCACTGGTACGCCCTGCGGGAATGGGCTTCCGGGACGATCAAACCGCCGCAACTCGGCCCGACCTGGGCTGAGCTGTACCCCGCGTCACTCCCAGCCGAAGGGCTGGACCGATCCGAACTGGCTCGCGCCGACGAATGGCTCGCGCTCGCACAGACCCTGCACCGATACGCCCCCAACACGCTCACAGCATTCGGATTCTTCGCACACGACCAAACACTCCTCGAACACCTCGCCGAAGCGCTCCAGCAGACCACCAACGAGGACACCCGAGCCCTGGCCGAAAGCATCCTCACACGCATCCAGGAACTCGCTCCGGGCCGGGCCTACATGGCTGCCCGGAGCGCCCTCACAACAATCGAGTACCAGAGCAGCGACCAGCGATGGTGGACCCCCCAAGACATTCCCACCCCACCCAGCAGCGACCCCATCTCCAACCGGACGGATCGAATTCACCCGAGAAGACGTCGCGCGCGTACTCACCGACCTCTGCCACACCTCCCATCTCGTTGGGGATGTTCTTCCCTGCCCGGTCGTCACTCAAGAGTTCGCTCAGCGTTCGGCGATTGGGACTCCGGCTTGCGGGTGGGGTCCGGTGCACTGGAGTCTGCAAGCACGGCCGCCGGCAGCTTTCTGAACATATTGACTCTGACGACGGCCGGGTCGTGCCACCAGGCGCCGAGAGGCCCAGGCAGCCGTTTGCCGGTCAGTACCCACCAGACGAACGCCGAGATCACGAACGGGCTCGTCAGCAGGCCGGCCAGGACGACTGACCCTCGGCGTATCTCGACCGGAATCCGGGGGGTGCGCAGTAGCTCGCGAAGCGCGATGCCCCAGGCGTATCTGATCACGTGCCGTTTCAGGTCACGCACAACGACAAATCTACGCCTGCTCCCAGCGTTGGCTGGTGTGCGGGGGCTGTGGCTCAGCGGCGAGCTCGCAGCGTTGCTGCCATGCGCGCGACGGCGTCCGTGAGATGTGCGGGGCTGGTGGCGAAGTTCAGGCGCACGTGTCCGGAGCCGGTCGGGCCGTAATCGACGCCGGGGCCGAGCGCGACTCGCCCGTGCGTGAGGAATGCCTCGGCGGGGTTGGTCCCGAGGTTCAGGGCAGTGCAGTCCAGCCACGCGAGGTAGGTGGCTTGCGGCGGGCGCCATCGGATCTGCGGGAGCTGGGTGGCGAGATCGGTCTGAAGTTGGGCTCGGTTACGGTCCAGCTGTGCGACGACCGCGTCGAGCCAGTCGTCGCCGTCGAGAAACGCGACTTCCGCCGCGATCTCGCCGAGCAGACTGGCGTGGTCGTGCTGGGGACCGACCCGCGTGACCAACGCGCGTGCCTGGTCTCCCGCGGTGACGATGAACGCGGTCTTGAGCGCAGCGAGGTTAAACGCCTTCGAAGCCGAGGTGAGCGAGACGCCGAATCGTCGAGCGGCATCGGAAACCTCCAGCCAGGGCACGTGCGTCGCGCCTGGAAGGACGAGCGGAGCGTGGATCTCATCGGCCAGCACCCAGGTCTCGTGCGCCGCGCAGCGCTCGGCGATCGCCTCAAGCTCTGAGCGTGGAAGAACCCGGCCGGTCGGGTTGTGAGGGTTGGCCAGCACGAACGCCCGCAGCCCGTCAGCGAGCGCGGCATCGAGAGCATCGAGGTCGATGGCTCCGTCTGATCGCAACGGAACTTCGACGAGACGCAGGCCCGTGGCCGCCAGCTCGCGGAAGAACGGCGGGTAGGCAGGTGTGGCAAAGCCGACCGTGCCGCCGGGCGCCGCGAGCACGCGGCACAGCTCCACCAGCCCGAGCATGACATCCGGGACCACGGTCACCTGCTCAGGATCGATCCTCCAGTTCAGCCTCCTGTGCGCGAAAGCGGCGAGGGCGGCGGAGAGCGTCCTGGGGGCCGGTACCGCATAGCCGAGGTCGCTGCGACCAATGGTGGCCATCAGCGCCTCGCGGATCGGCGCGGCGATCGCAAAGTCCATCTCGGCGATGGTGAGGCTCAGTACGTCAGGCTCGTAGAGAGCCCATTTTTCGCTACGACGCTCGCGCATCGCGTCAAGCGCAGGAACCACGAGATCGATCGTCGGCCGAGTCATCAGCTGTCAAGCTTATGGCGAGGGCCTCGTCTACGTGCCCCTGGATCGGCGTGCCAACCCCGCGTTGACCAGGGCGACGGGAAAGTCGGCCGGCACGTGATGGTTTGCGATAGTCGTTGGCGTGTTGCTACTGATCACCGGCGCGAGCGGGGTTGGCAAGTCCACTGTTCGCGCGCTCATCGCGCCCGAGCTCCCGCCGGCGGTTGAGTGCGTCGAACTGTTGGATCTCTCCGAGCGGCCGGTGGCCGTGACGCGGGTCTGGCGTCAGCAGACGGCAGAGGCGGCCGTGCGCCGGGCGGTCGACCTGGAGGCGTGCGGGCGGCACCTGCTGCTCGCGGGGGATCCGGTGCCGGCTGTCGAGGTTGTCGCCGCACCGTCGGCACCGGCGCTTGAGGCGATCGTGGTGTGTCTATTGGATGCTGCCGCCGAAGCGCAGGCCGAGCGTCTGTTAGCCCGTGGAGATCCCCCAGAGCTGCTGGCGCGTCACCAGGCATTTGCCGAGTGGATGCGCAAACAGGCGAGCGATCCTCTCCATATGACGCACGTCGTGTCCGACGCTGGCTGGAAGGAGATGCGCTGGCAGCGCCTAGAACAGCTCGCCCCGGACTGGAGCATGCACACGATCGACACCACGCAAATGACCAAAAGCCAAGTTGCCGACGCGGTCCTTGAATGGTGCCGACGCGCGCTCGCTGGGGATGCCCCCTCCCTGCGAGTCGCAGGCGACTGAACAGAGCCACCGACCCGCTTTGATGCTTGGCCTCAACTGGTCGCTGCACCACCCCTGACGTTCCGGATCTCATCGCAACCTCTCCTGGGGTCGGCGGGGTGATCTCAATCGGGCACGGTGAACTCGATGGTCTGGCTGCTAGTGGTCCTGGAAGCGGCTGGTCGACGATCAGCTGTGGCGCCGATTCATTTTCAATCGCAACGAGTGGCGATGATCCACGAATCTCCCCGGCGCTGCGAAGTGGGTTGGCCGTTTCGGTCATCGAGTCTCCTCACGGAATTGATTGGTTGAGGTCGTATCGCTTCTCGTCGAGACTCGTGCGTCGCGACGGCGGGAGGTAACGGGTCGATTGGTAGCGGACCGAAGTTGCTCTGGCTGAGTGGTTGTCGCAGGACGGTGCCGTCTGTCTTCCGAGGGCAGCTAAGAGCGGGTCGACCTCAGTTGGCTCTCCGATCAGAAGATCGTGAGCGGTCCTGAGGCGCTCAGTCCCTGCGCTGCTGCATCCAGGTGCGCAGGTCGGGAGGTAGTTGCGGTGCCTGCAGCGCGGCGGGGAGGAGGTGATGCTCGCCGAACAGCGCGCGTGAAACGAGCGCGCTGGTGACCGCGTGCGGGGGCCGGTGATGCACCGCGATCTCGTCACCGGCGCCGACGTCGCGCTCGTCGGGCTGGACCTTCCGCTTTCTAGCGGGAGGTCCGGTATATGTAGACACCGTCTGGAGGGCGGATGGTCTTGTGGCGGTGCGGTCCGGACCGGATCGTGAGGGTGGGTTTGGTCCGGGGGAGGACGCCGTAGTGCCACGTGCTGCCTCCCGGGTATCCGCTAGTGAGCCCCGTGCCACCGGATACGGCCGAGGCGACATCCGGGCTGCAGGCCATGCCGGCGCGGGTGCCATAAAGCGGGAACCGCGGCTTGTCGACTTCGGCGACGCAGAGGCTGTGCACGCCGGGGATGATCCAAGCACTGATGCCGGCTCTGGTGGTTGCCTGGCGAATGTCGTTGGGATCCAGCTGGGGATCAAACCCGGGATGGCGAACATGCGCTGTGAGGGAGAGAATCGCAAGCGGTAGCGATGACACTGCCGGGTGCGAGATCGTGAGCCGGCCGACCTTCACGCCCGTGCGGCTGGTCACGTCGAAAACCGCAAACGCCGCCAGTAGCTGCCGGGCGGGTCGATACCGGATCTGCGAGTCCTGGCGCACCAACCGCATGCGCAGGATGTTCCGCCGCGCCGCGATCGCGTGGCGCAACAGGCTGTCAGACGTCGGAACGACGGCGCCGTCGGCGGCATACCACGTGGCATCCAGCAGAAATGGCCTGGGAGCATGAAACGGCGCGACGACAACGTTATTAGCGACTTGGCCGTCTACGACGTAGCGGTGCTTGCGCTGTGCGTTCGCGAACGTCCAGACCACCCTCGCAACTCCATCGGGAACGACTTCGACGTAGTAACCGGAGGCAGCCTGCCCGGGGGCACGAGACCCAGCCCCCACGATCGCCACCCGCCTGCCGTCGGTGAGTTCGGCGCCCGGCACAGGCGCCGTGAGTCGGGCGCCGCTGGCGGTGACCGAGACCAGCGCCACCTGATCACCCAGACGCGAGTTCCACAACGGCAGCGATCCATGAGCGGGCGCAAAGACAGCGAGGTACAGACTGGCTCCCGCCGGCGTTGCTAGCAGCCGAGTCAGAGCCGGGATGAGCGCCCCTTGGCCTTGGTACGGCAGGTGCACGCCCGACGGCAGCGCGTCGGCAGGCGTCTGCGGGCGCCGTAGAACCGCCAGCCGGGCAGCCAGCGTCGCCGACGGGCTCTCGGTCTGGGCGCCAACCGTCGCCGCAGACGTCCCACCGGCAAAGCCCGCGAGCACTAGTACCACGAGCAGCAGAAATCTCACCGTTCTCACCCCCTCCCAACGTAACAAGCACAACAAAGTTCCGAAAACCCCGATAGCGGCATTGCGGAAGTGATGTTGATGGGCACGCGGCCCGGGCCATGACCGCTCCGGCTCGACCCGGGGGTCTTGGATGAGGTTGCCTCGGTCGGGCGTGCCGGATGAGCTGTCGCGCTTCCTGGTGGCTAGGTGTCGATGCTTCTGTAGAAGTCGAGGAGCGCCTGCGCGAGCGCCTCTGGGGCCTCCATTGCCGCGTAGTGGCCAACGCCGTCCAGAGTGGCGGCGCTGACGTGCCCGGCGACCTGGGTCATGGTGTGGTAAGGGAAGTCCCCGGATCGGGCGCCGATGGCCAGCACTGGCATCTGCAGCCTGCTTTGGGCGGCCAGCTTTCGGATTTCGTCGCCTTCCTGGAGCATGGAGCGGTACAGGCTGCTTGCCCCGCGGAAGCCGTCCGGGCGCGCGAAGGTGCGGGTGAATTCGTCGACGTCCTGGTCGGTGATGGCGCCGTCGGTCGCGCACATGGCGGGATAGGCGTAGCCCGCCAGGAACTCTCGCTCACGGCCGGCGAGCAGCATCTCGGGGATCCCGGGGGCGGCCAGCACGCCGATGTGCCAGATGCCGCCGCGGGTCACATCGGCGAGCATCTCCATTCCGAACCCGGGCAGGCCGGTCTCAATCGCGGCGAAGCTGCGGACCAGCTCCGGATGAACCGCGGCCAGCCGGAAGGTTGTGGCTCCGCTGATGTCCTGGCCGGTGAGGTGAACCGCGCCGAGGTCGAGCTCGTCGATGAGTCGTCGCAGGATCTCCGCCACGGTGGCGCTAGTGCTGTCCTCCGGCGGATTGCCGGAGTCTCCGAACCCAGGCAGATCGACGGCGATCACGCGGTGCTCGGCGGCCAGGAGCGGGATGAGCTTGTGAAACGCCCACCAGCTCTCGGGGAACCCGTGCACGAGCAGAACCGGAGTGCCGTCAGACCCAGCGCTGACGTAGTGCACGTCGGTGTCGTCGAGGAGGGTGTGGTGATGGCTGACCTCGGGGATCGAGGCACCGGTGGTGGTGTCGGGCATGCGTGCTCCTTCAAATAGACAACTAAGTTGTCTCGTACACTAGCAACTAGGTTGTCGCTGTCGCAACCTGGTTGTCTATGCTCTGGGAATGTCTCGCTCTGGGGCCGATCTCGCGCTGTTGCTGCTTGGGGGATTTCGTTCCCTGGCGGATGCCGCCAGTGTTGAGCTGGCCGAACGTGGGCACGAGCAGATCCGGCCGGTCCACGACTTCGCGATCCGCTCAATTGACGCCGGCGCCGACACCGCCTCAGAGCTCGGTCGCCAGCTCGGCGTCTCAAAGCAAGCCGCCGCTAAGACAATCGGCTTTCTTGAAGAGCGCGGCTACATCACCGGCGAGGCCGACCAGCGAGACCCGCGCCGCCGCCGGTTCACCGTCACCACCGAGGGCCACGCCCTGCTCGCCACCGGCGAGCAGGTCTTCGATGAGCTCCGAGACCGCTGGGCACAACGCATCGGCGTCGAGGAACTTGAGCGCCTCGAAGAAGCGCTCGCCGACCTCGGGATCAAGTCCCGTCTCGCCTCGACACTCCCGGTTGGCTCGCGGGCTCATCCCCGGACTGAGCTTCAAACCAGCGAGCTCTGGGGTCCCATCCACGCGCGCGTGTGGGGGAGCTGGGCCGGTAACAATGGCTGGCTGCCGGACCTATAGCGATGATGAGAGACATCGATGACGACGATCGCGAGGAACGTTTCGTGCGGCTCTATCGCGATCTTCAACCGAAGATCGCGGCGTATGTCCGCCGCAGGCTCCCCGAGTCTGACGCGGCCGACGCGCTCGCCGACACGTTTCTGACCGCGTGGCGCACGCTGGAGCAGTGTTCCCGAAGACGCGTTGCCCTGGCTGTATCGGATCGCGGCAAACTCGGTGGCCAATCAGCGGCGCAGCGTCCGGCGCTGGTCACGGTTGCAGCACCGCGCGCACGCCTGGCGAGAGCTGGACAGCGTCGGTGATTCGGCGCTTGCGGCGGAGAACTCCGCGGCACTGCTCACAGCATGGTCGCGGCTGCCAGAACGCGACCGGGAGGTGCTGCGCCTTACGGCCTGGGAAGGCCTCGACGGCCATCAGTTGGCCGCCGCGCTCGGGTGCTCCCACGACGCTGCGCGAGTCCGCGTGCACCGCGCCCGTCGACGGCTAGCGCAGCTGCTCAAGGATGCGGCCGAGCCTGCGCCGGGCCGCCCGATCCCGTCCTCGCGACAGGTGCATGTCCCTTCGATCCTGGATGATGCACATGACTGAGAACCAGATCCTCCGCGACCTCACAGCGCTGAACCCGGTCAGCCACGAGCCCGAGTACGACGAAGACGCCGAACGCGGGCTGATGGCCCTGCTGCAAACGATCAAAACCGAAGCGCCGCCGCCGGCGCGGGCACACCAGATCCCACGCGGCAGCCTGGCGCGTTTGCCGCGGTGGGGCGCGGCGATCAGTATTGCCGCGGCCGTCGCGCTCGCGCTCGTGGTCGCCACCGGCGGGGTCGGCGGCCGGCACGGGCTCGGCGGAAAGACGGCGTCCCCGCCGGTCACGCACGTTGACGCCCACGGGCTGGTTGCCGACCGAACGATCGCGGCCCTCACCGTGGCAGACGACTACATCGTCCGAGGAGATGAGCGCCAGACCGATCCATCCGGCGCGGTATATCGATCGATCATCTCGACTGACGAGCGAAGCGCCGTCAACTTCGCTGACCGGGAGTACTCCGCCAGCGGAACTCCAACCGTCCGGGAGACTGACTTCGCAGTTGGCGGCCGCGTCGTCATTCTCAAACTCAACGACCAGACGCGCCAATACACCGAGACCTGGCTCACGATGCTCCAATACGCCCATCAGTTCGGGTTCACCTCAGTGGCCGATCTGGAGAGGTCCTCGCTCCCTACCTCGGATGTGATCCGCCGTGACCTGTTGAGGGGCAGCGATCGGCTGCTCGGGCACGCCAGGCTGCACGGGCGGCCAGTCCTCGTGCTGGCCAATAACGAGCCGTCGCTGCACCGTCGCATCTGGATCGATCCCGCTACCTATCTGCCGGCGCGAATGACCGAGCAACCCGGCCCGTCCGTCGTCATCAACTACACCTGGATCCGCCGCACCAAGCAGGCCGTGGCCGCAACGTTCGCACCGCACATCCCTCCCGGCTTCACCAAGGTCAGCAAGCTCACAGACAGCTGACCCCGAGCGGAGCGCAGCTCACGCCGTCGCCCTTCGGTTTGCGGATCGCAAGTACGGGGGGTGTCAGTTGATTCGTAACGTGTAGGACCTGCTGCCCGTCGCCCCGTAATAAGGGCTGTACAGATCGGTCGCGGTGATCGTGAATGAAGCGGTGCCGCGGGTGTTCGGGGTGCCGCCGATGTAGCCCCCGCCGACGGACATGCCGGCCGGGAGCGTGCCGGCGGTGACCGCGAAGTTGTAGTTGTCGCCGGGATTGCCCCCGCTGGCACTCAGCGCCTGGCTGTACGGGCTGCCGACCGTACCGTCGCGGAGCACGGACGGACTGATCGTGACCAGCGGCGGAAGGACGTGGATGACCTGCACGTGTGTGGACCAGTTCCCCAATGAGTCGATCACGCGCATCTCCACCCGGTAGTAATACGGTTGCCCCGAGGCAGGAGGCGTCCAGCTGACCTTGGTGCCATGCGCGTCGTCGAAGAATCCGTCCGGGACGATGACGCCCGTGGTTCCCTGGTATTGCGAGAGTGCATCCGGCAAGTCCCACTGGACGTCGACCAGCGAACCTTGTCGCGCCACCGACGTGGAGGTCAGAACTCCCGGTTTGCCGGCGCGGATCGCGCCGGAGGCCGTGAACCCAGCGGCCGGCGCGGACCCCGCAGCAGTCCGCGTGGTGAACGCACCCCGTTCCTGCGCGGGTCCCGATGAGCCTGTCCAACCAAGGGTGGGAACGCCCGCGGCATCGATGACCAGGCTCATCTGGTCAACACCCTCGCTGGGACCGACGCCTGCCAGCGCAATGAACTGGGGCGCGTCCCACGCCGTCGCGCCGACTTTCCGCAGACTGGCCGTCAGCTGCCCGTTGCTCTGGTTTACCCACGCGGCGGCAGCGTCGCCGCGGCGGTTCATCGCGAGTTTGAGCGTGGGAACACTGCCGTTGTTGGTCCATGCATTTGAGAGGTTGCCCGGGGTTCCCCACCCCGTGCCCAAACGCCGGGCGTACTTCAGATGGACAGCCGACACGGTATAGCCGGTGCTCCCGCCAGCGAATACGACCCATGTGGCCTTCTGAGACTCCCACACGGCGGTCGCGTTCCCCGCGCCGTCCATGGCCACGTGTGGGAACGCGGGAAGCGCCATCGGGGCGTGGGCCGTCAGCGTGGCGCTCTCGAGCCTGGTCGCGGCTCCGAAGAGGCCGCCCGCCCCGGTGCTCGCGGTCGCGATCCAAACCTTTTCGCCCTCGCGAGCGAGGTTGCCCTGCTCGGGCTGCTGATGCCAGACGGCAGTGGCCTTCACGTACGTATCGGCCGGGTTCTGCGAAATCGCCACGTCCGCCCAATCGGTGTTCGCCCCGCAGCCGCCGTCTCCGCAGATCAGCGTCTGCTTGGGCGTCCATGATGTGTCCAGGCGGCCGGCCCGGGTCCGTGCGGCGATGGTGTTCACGTTATCGGTCCAGACCACCACGGCTTTGCCGTTCGGACCGACCGCGAGCCTCGCTCCGTACGCGTTGCCGCTGTTGGCGTCGCTCAGGACGACGGGCGCGCTCCAGGCGGCGTTCTTACCCGGCGGCAGGGACTGCGCCACGATCGCCGAGTTGTGGAAGCTCGAGGCAGGCGTCTCGTAGACGATGGTGGCAAACCCTTGCGGGTCCACCCCGAACTGCGCGTCGTAGAACGCGCCGGCCGGGGTGCCAAACTGATCCGGCGTCCACTGGCCGCCAGCCGGTTTCCGCGAATAGAAGATCCGATTCGTGCTCCCTCCCGGCTGCGGGAAAACAATCGCGGTGGCGGTGCCCAAGCTATCGATTCCGACCTTCGCGATCCCGTTCGCCAGCCCCAGACTCTCGGGTGAGCCCCAGGGGGACCCCACCGGACGCATAGCTCCGACGATCCCGCTCGGGACGCCGGGGGCGGAGACGCCACCGTTCGACCAGACGGCAACCGTGTTGGACGAATCGGTCGTCGCGAGCTCGGGAGACAGGCGCGCCGCGTCCGGGCCGCCGAGCATGAACGGCTCGAGGAAGGTAGTCGCCGCGGCGGCCGGCGCGACCGAGAGACCGAACGACACGAGAAGGGCCAACAAGAAGCCCGGCACGACACGGCGCCGAGCGATCGAGCCGGGCGCAGCCGCTGAGACAGCATGGACGATCCCTGACTTAGTCACTGGTCACCCCTCCGCAAGGGCTGACAATCCCGCAGCACAGACTCCACGCGGTCAACAAGCCCTCTGATAGACGGGTGTGACCTACGACGTAGGCGTACCCCGTTAAACCGAAGCCGATCGTCGGCGAGTCTTCACGAC
This sequence comes from uncultured Solirubrobacterales bacterium, assembly GCA_963744195.1. Lineage (GTDB taxonomy): Bacteria > Actinomycetota > Thermoleophilia > Solirubrobacterales > Solirubrobacteraceae > Palsa-465. Next base: position 32,763 of record CAVUSY010000002.1, on the reverse strand, counting down.
AGCAAGTCGATGGTCAGCAACCGTCTACCCACCGACATTACTCCATACGTCGGCGCTCTGCACGCCTCGACACGTCCGAGACAAAAGCCTTGCAGAAGCGTGGATCAGCTCGATGTCCCGCCGGTCCTTCTCGCGTCCCTTGACCGTCTTCAGCTTGATGACGGTGCCGGCTGAGTATGTATTCTGCCCGCGATCAGGGTTGCGCAGGGGTTGCGGAACTGGGGAACACACAGAGGGGTGCATGACCATGGGGTTGTCCAGACTTGCCGGGCGTCGTTGCCTTATGTCCGGAATGCTGACGGGCGTGGTGGCGTTCAGCCTGGCCGCGGCGCTTCTCGAGCGGCCGCAGCGTCAACACGGTCAGCTTCGCCAACCCGGTGCACAGCGACCACATCACCGTGACCGATGGCTCGGCGAGCAGCCAGAGCGCGGCCTTCTCCCGTAGTGGACCGTTCGCCAAGTTCGTCATCCGCGTCCCCACGAGCGCTACGACCGGCAGCCCGGCGACGATCACAATCTACGCCGAAGACAGCGCCGGCAACCTGGCCAAGGGGTACAGCAGCTCAACCCACTGGACCGACACCAGCGGCCAGATCAGCGGCCACCCGGCTGCCTTCAGCGCCGGGAAGAGCACGAACACCATCACGTTCACCCAACCATTCACCGCAGACCGCGTCCAGGTCACCGCGGGCAGCGTCACCGGGCGCAGCGCCACGTTCAACATCAACTAGGTAGAGCCAGCACAGAGAACCCAGCCCCTGACCGGGCTGGGTTCTCACACAGGCAAGAATGGCGGAGAGGGGGGGATTCGAACCCCCGATGGACTGAAAGCCCATACCGGTTTTCGAGACCGGCGCATTCAACCGCTCTGCCACCTCTCCGGTGGAGCGCTGAACAAGTTAGCCCACGGCCGGAGGTCGGGTCGGCACGGCAGACCCTCCGGAAGCGGCGATCAGCGTCTTGACGCGAAGAAGGAACGCAGCAGATCGGCGCATTCATCGGCCAGGAGCCCCGATTCGACCTGCGGCCGGTGGTTCAGGCGCGGCTCGGAGAGCACGTTGAGGACGCTGCCGGCGGCGCCGGCCTTCGGATCGGAGGTGCCGAAGATCACGCGCGGAATCCGGGCCAGCACGATCGCGCCGGCGCACATGGCGCATGGCTCGAGCGTGACGTAGAGCAGCGAGTCGAGGACCCGCCAGCTGTCCAGGGTGCGGGCCGCGTCGCGCAGCGCGATCAGTTCGGCGTGGGCAGTGGGGTCGGAGCGGACCTCGCGCTCGTTGTGGCCGGTGCCGATCACCTCGCCGTCCTTGACCACCACGGCCCCCACCGGGATGTCGTCGTGGTCGAGTGCCCGCGTCGCCTCGCGCAGGGCGAGGCGCATGAAGTACTCGTCGCGGGGAAAGAAGCGCGAGCTCACCGGCGAAGCTCAGTGGGGATGTCGGTACCGTTCAAGGGGGGCAGCTCTCGGGATCTCGATGATGTCTTAAGCCTCGGCCTTGGGGGATCCGCCTCAAGGGTTACTCCATTGCCATGCCCGACAAGCCTCCCCGCTGCTACCTGGCTCCGATCGCGCTGATCGCGCTGATAGTGCTGGCACTGGGCCTCGTCCCGCTGTCCACTGCCTCGGCTCGCGCGGACGGGCCGGGTTCACCGGTCTCGGGACCAGCGGTCGGAGCCGGCTACATGCCCCACAAGGTGATCGTCGGCTACGTGGCCGGACCCGTGTCGAATGTCACGCGTGCGTTCGAGACCCGCATGCGCGTCCGAACGGCTCCCGCGGCGACCCCGAACTCGCAGCTGCTGACCCTGCCCAAGGGCGAGACGGTCTCGGCCGCGATCGCCCGCCTTCGGCGCCAGCCGGGCGTGGCCTACGCGGAGCCGGACTACATCGCTCGGACCGCCGACGCGTGGTATCCCAACGACCGCGGTCGAACCAGTCAGCCGCGCGGCTGGGAGAGGGCCCAGTGGAACCTCCTGGACGGTGCCGGGGTCAACGCACCGCAGGCGTGGGCGAACCTGCGCCGAATCCGCAAGCCGGGCGGAAGGGGGGTGGTGGTGGCGATCCTGGACACCGGGGTGGCCTACCGCAACTGGCACCAGTTCCATCAGTCGCCGGATTTCAAGGGCACGCGGTTCGTCTCGCCCTACGACTTCGTGTCCAAGAACCGCTATCCGCTGGACCGCAACGGTCACGGCACATTCGTGGCCGGGATCGTGGCCGAGGCGACCAACAACGGATTCGGTCTCACCGGACTGGCCTACGGTGCGTCGATCATGCCGGTCCGCATCCTCAACGGCGGCGGGCTCGGCGACGAGGCGACGATCGCCCAGGGCATCCGCTACGCGGTAAACCACGGAGCGTCGATCATCAACCTCAGCCTCGAGTTCCTGCCCAGCCAGGTGACCTCGAGCGGCGAGATCCCGGAGATCGTCAGCGCGCTGAACTTCGCCCACCGGCGAGGGGTCACCGTGGTCGGCGCCGCCGGCAACGATGAGAGCAACGTGATCGCGTATCCCGCCCGGGTCCCGGGCGTGATCTCGGTCGGTGCGACTACACGCGATCGCTGCCTGGCCGACTATTCCAACGGGGGGAGCGGCCTTGACCTCGTCGCGCCGGGCGGCGGCTCCGACGCCATCATGCCGTCCGATCCGGAGTGCCGGCCCTACACGAGCCTGCCCTCGATCTACCAGCTGACACTGACCGCTCCGCCGCACTGGGCCCGATTCGGCTACCCCGGCTACTACATCGGCACCTCGATGGCGTCTCCGGAGGTCGCGGCTACCGCCGCGCTGGTGATCGCCAGCCGCGTGATCGGGCAACGTCCCACACCGGACCAGATCCTCTCGCGCCTGGAACAGACCGCGGTGCCGCTCGGCGGCTCCCAACCCAACCCGAGCTACGGCTTCGGCCTGCTCGACGCCGGAGCGGCGACCACTCCGCTCGCCGTCGCCACGCACCAGTAACCGGGAGCGGGGTCGGCGCGCGACCGAACTACGTCGTCCGGACGATCATCACCGAGCAGGGGGCGTGATGCGAGATCTTGTTCGGCACCGACCCGAGCAGGAACCGGGTGGCGCCGGTCATGCCCTTGTTGCCGATCACGATCAGGTCCGCGCCCTGCTCCTCGGCGATGTCGAGGATCGCGTCAGCGGGGTCTCCCACGCGTGCGAACGTCTCCACCCGCTGCACTCCGGCGGTCTCCGCGTCTCGCTGTGCGGCCTGCAGCAGCGCCAGCACGTCTTCATGCAGGTTGACCGCCCACTGCATGTCACGCGGGGTGCGGAGGCGGTGGTCAGCTCGCAGCCGGCTGTCGGAGACCGGCTCGTAGGCGCTGACGATGTGCAGTCGTGCCTCGAGCGAGCGGGCGAGATCGATCGCCTGGCTCACCGCGACCGTAGCGGTGTCCGAACCGTCCGTACCGACGACGATCGAGGTGATCATGGCCCAATCGGGTCGGGTCCTCAGGCCAGCTTCGTGATGGCGATCACGATTCCGGCCAGCACGAATACGACGATCGCGGCTTGCGTCCAGACGAAGAATCGCGGCATCCGATCACCAAAGCTATCGTCTCGGCTATGCCCGAGCGGCTGAGCCCCGCCCTGAAGGCGGTCAGCGATGCCGTGCTGGCGGTCGCTTCCCAACTCTCGGTGGAAGAGGTACTGCAGCGCCTGGTCGACTCGGCGCGCGAGCTGGCCGGCGCCCGCTACGCCGCGCTCGGCATCCCCGACGGGCACGGAGGCTTCAGGCGCTTTCTGGTCACCGGGATGAGCGACGAGCTGGTGGCGGCGATGGGACCGCTCCCGCGCACGCACGGGATGCTCGGCGTGATGCTCCAGACCAGCGGAGCCTACCTCACGGACGATATCCACCAGGACGCGAGGTTTCGCGGCTGGTGGCCCCCTCAGCACCCCGACATGCGGTCCTTCCTCGGCGTCCCGATCGTGGCCCGTGACGAGGTCATCGGAGCCTTCTACCTGACCGAGAAGGAGGACGCGGCGGCCTTCGACGAAGGTGATCGCGAGCTGATCGAGCTGTTGGCGGCCCACGCTGCGATCGCGATCACCAACGCGGAGCTGTATGAGCGCAGCCGCGAGCTCTCGATCCTGTCCGAGCGCAACCGGCTCGCGCTCGAGCTGCACGATGCCGTCAGCCAGAAGTTGTTCAGCCTCAGCCTCAGCGCCGACTCCGCCGCGACCCTGCTCGACCGTGACCCGCCGGCGGCGCGCGCCCAGCTGGATCGAGTCCGGGAGCTCACCCGGGAAGCGCTGGCCGAGCTGCGGTCGCTGATTCTGGGACTGCGGCCCGCCGACCTGGACCACGACGGACTCGAGGGCGCGCTGCGCAAGGAGGTCGAGATGCTGCGGCGTCTGCACGGCGTCGACGTCCAACTGATCGCCGATGGCGTCGGCGCAGGATCAGACCCCGGCGATCTCGATGTGCTCCGGATCGCCAACGAGGCGATCCACAATGCGGTCCGCCACGGTGCGGCGCAACAGGTCAAGGTCCGGCTGCACGGCGCCCCGCACAGCCTCACGCTGGAGGTCGTCGACGACGGGGTCGGGTTTGACCCCCTCGATCCTGAGCTGCGCTCGCGCCATCTCGGACTGACCTCCATGGAGGAGCGCGCGCGGGAGCTCGGAGGCCGGCTCGAGCTGGGCTCGGCGCCGGGGGCGGGGACCACCGTCAGGCTCGAGGTGCGGCGCGATGGGTGACCCGATCCGGGTGCTGATCGTCGACGACCACGCCGTGGTGCGCGAAGGATTGCGCACGTTCCTCCAGCTTCAGGACGGAATCGATGTCGTGGGCGAGGCCGCCAACGGCGAGGAGGCGGTGCAGCAGGCAACCGTGAGGGCACCCGACGTGATCCTCATGGACCTCGTGATGCCGGGATCTGACGGCGTCAGCGCGATGCGCACGCTGCGTGAACGGGCCTCCACCAGCCGCGTGATCGTGCTCACGAGCTTCCTCGACGACGAGCGACTGATGCCCGCCATCGAAGCGGGTGCCGCCGGCTACCTGCTCAAGGACGTCGAGCCCTCGGAGCTGGCCCGGGCGGTGCGCACGGCTCACGCCGGCGAGGCAGTGATCGACCCGAGCGTGGCCGGGAGGCTCCTGCGCACGCTCGCCCAGACCCCACGCCCCGCCGCGGGGGACGGCGAGACGCTGACCCGCCGTGAGCGCGAGGTGCTCGAGCTGATCGCCGCCGGACGCTCCAACAAGCGGATCGCACGCGAGCTCGGGATCGCCGAGAAGACCGTCAAGACCCACGTCGGGCACCTGCTGGCCAAGCTCGGCGTCGCTGATCGCACCCAGGCGGCGCTGCTGGCGGTGCAGCGGGGTCTCGCCGGTCCGCGGTCCTAGGACCAATTACCGCTGGAAACCAAGACCGGCCGGCCCGTAGCGTGACCGACCATGTCAACAGCAATCATCACCGGAGCATCACGCGGACTCGGGTTGGCCCTGGCCCGCGCGCTCGCTCAGCGCGGGTGGGACCTCGTTCTCGACGCTCGGGGCGCGCAGGCGCTCGCCCGCGTCGCTGACGAGCTCGGCGCCTACGCCCATGTCACGGCGATCGCCGGAGACGTGACCGACGACTGGCACCGCGGCGTGCTCGTCGCCGCCGCCGGCGAGCGGATCGATCTGCTCGTCAACAACGCCAGCCACCTCGGTCCCAGCCCCCAGCCCGAGCTCTCCGCCTACCCGCTGGCCGAATTCGAGCGCGTCTACCGGGTCAACGTGCTGGCCCCGCTGGCGCTGGTTCAGCTGGCGCTGCCGCTGATCCCCGCCGGCGGGACGATCCTCAACCTCACCTCCGATGCCGCGGTCGAAGCCTACGAGGGCTGGGGAGGTTACGGCTCCGCGAAGGCCGCCCTGGAACAGGTCAGCGCGATCCTGGCCGCCGAGCATCCCGAGCTGCGGGTGTATGCCGTCGATCCCGGGGACATGCGAACGCAGATGCACCAGGACGCCTTCCCAGGCGAGGACATCTCCGACCGCCCCCCGCCCGAGGAGAGCGTTCCGGGCCTGCTCGAGCTGATCGCCGGCACCCTTGCAAGTGGCCGTTACCGGGCGCGCGAGGTCCTGGCCGGAGATGCCGGCCGATGAGCGCGCTCGCGTTTGAGCTCCCGTCCGCCCTGGAGGCGAGCTCGCCCCCTGAGGCGCGGGGACTCGGGCGAGACCAGGTCCGGCTCATGGTCGCCCGCGCTCACCGCCGAGACGATCTCACATGCGCGCTTCGACGATCTCCCGACGCTGCTGGACCCCGGCGACGTAGTGGTCGTAAACGTCTCCGCGACACTGCCCGCTGCGGTGCCCGGACGGTGCAGCGACGGGTCGCCGGTGCGGATTCACGTCGCCACGCGCGCGCCCCAACTCGACGAACGATGGCGGGTGGTGGAGATTCGCTCGGCGGACGGGAGTCGCCCGTTGCGCGGGCGGGCCGGGGAGGATGTGGTGCTGGCGGACGGGGCCGTGTTGGAGCTGGTCGCTCCGTACGCCTCCGGTTCCCGGCTGATGCTCGCGCTGTGGCACGGCGCCGAGGGCGTGGACGCATTCCTGGCAGCCCACGGCGCGCCGATCCGCTACGGCTACGCCGGCCGCGAGTGGCCGCTGTCGGCCTACCAGAACGTGTACGCGACCACTCCCGGTAGCGCCGAGATGCCCAGCGCCGGCCGGCCGTTCACCCGAGAGCTGATCACCGCGCTGGTCGCCCGCGGCGTGCTGGTGGTCCCGATCACGCTGCACACCGGGGTCTCCTCGCCCGAGCGCCACGAGACGCCCTACCCCGAGCAGTACGAGGTGCCGCCGGCCACGGCTCGTGTCATCGCCGCCGTCCGGGGGCATGGCGGCCGGGTGATCGCGGTTGGCACCACCGTGGTGCGGGCGCTGGAGACCGCCGCGGACGCCGACGGCACGGTCACGCCGGGGGCGGGGTGGACCGGGCTGGTGATCGACCCCGCCCGCGGGGTACGAGCCGTCGACGGCCTGATCACCGGCTGGCACGAGCCCCAGGCGTCGCACCTGCTGATGCTGGCCGCGCTGGCTGGTCAGCCGCTGCTGGAGCGCTCCTATCGCGCTGCGCTGGAGGGTCGCTACCTGTGGCATGAGTTCGGCGACAGCCACCTGATCCTCCGCCGCTAGCTCCGACCCGGGGGGTTGGTCAGCGCTCGCCGCGGAAGTCGCGAGCTTCCAGCCCGTTCAATACATCCACGGTCCGTGGCTCGGCGCCGGACTGCACCAGCACGGCGCCGCCGGGCCAGTACGGGTGCGGCTGTGTCGCGCGGTCGACCAGCAGCGGCTCATAGATCCATGAGCCCGTGTTGAGGAACTGGACCCGGCCGCCACCACGACCGGGCGCCCGCCACCGATCGACGCGGTCGCCGGGGAGCGGACCGAGGCGGTGCACGTGCCCGAACACCACCCAGTCGGCGTCGATCCCCAGGCGCCGCACCACGTTCGCCATCGCCGGAATGCTCGCGTGCTGCATCTGGAAATCGATCGCGGCCGCGGTCAACGGGGCCAGCCGCGCATTGAGGAGCAGGCGCGGCACCGGCAGCGTCGCGGCGCGGACAAGGTCGGCGGTGCCTTCCAGCAGGGTTGACAGCGGCCGTCGGAGCAGCCGGGACAGCAGCGGCTCACGGCCCACGCGCGCGGTCGACAGCGCTCGCTCGTAGTCGATCGGGCGCAGGTGGGCGGGCGATCGGGCGATGCGCATGACGCGCAGGACCCCGAAGGCCGCCTGGGGGACCAGGTAGTGCTCCAGGTAATGGCCGTGCGTTGCCCAGATCCGATCACTCAGCCACACTCCCGGATAGCGCACGCTGACCTGGGCCGGGGCCAGCCACGAGACGACGCGCTCGAGCGCTCGGCTCGCGCCCGGCGGCACCGCCTCGGCCACCGAGAGACGAGCGCCCTGCTCACGGGCCCACGCGCGCACCAGCGGGGCGTCGTGGTTACCCGGGACGATGATCACCTCGCGGCCCGGGCCGAGCTGGCGCCCGATGGCTCGGAATACGGGCTCGGCCACGGCGAGCGGGCGTCGGGGGTGTCGGGTCATGAGCTCGACGAGATCACCGAGCAGGACGAGCCTGTCAACTCCCTGCACCGCCTCCAGCAGCCGTGTCCGGGGACCCGGCAGGCGCAGCACGTCGTGATGCGCCCGGTTGCCCAGGTGCAGATCTGAGATGACCAGCGTTCGCAAGCCGGCGGCACGATACGCCGCGCGCCGTGCGTCTGGACTTAGGCGCCCTGAGCTGGCGGCCGGCGCGGCGCCGGCACCAGACCGCCTATGCGGCGATCAGCGTCTCCTCGAAATGCATGGCGACGCCCCGCGCGACCACCAGCACGGGTGCCCTGGCCTCGTCGATTGCGTTCTCCGAGCGAGCGGTCACCATCACGCGTCCGGCGGGCGCCTCGGAGCGGGAGCCGACGATCAGCAGGTCGATACCGTGCGCGCGGTCGACGACTTTCGCGTCGAAGCGACCAGCCAGCGAGAAGGCGGTCTCGATCGCGGCCTCGTCGGCCGAGCCCGGGAGCACGCCGATGACGGCGATCTCACGCTCGCGATTGAGGTGATAGCCGGCCGGAGCCAGCGCCAGAGCGGACGGTCCGCGCTGCAGCAGCGTCTGCGCCGAGCGGCCCGCCGAGATGTGGCCGGCGGGGGTGCGGTAGTCGGACCCGAAGACGATGACGTCGGCCTGCTCCTCGGCGGCGAGCCGGCCGAGGCCCTCGCCGGTCGAAGCGCTGAGGACAACCCGACGCTGCACATCGGACACGCCGAGCCACTGGGCCCCGCGCTCGAGCAGCGCCTGCGCCTCGTGGACCTCGAGCTCCTCGCGGTCGGGACGACGTTGCGTGGTGTGACGGACGTAGGCCACGGTGAGCTTGGCGCCCGCGTCGGCGAGGATGCGCCCGAGCATCAGCGCGTCGAGGTCGTTCTCGGTGTCGTCGTAGGAGATGATCGCGTGCGGTGCCATGTGCAGCTCCTGTCCTCGTAACGCGTTGGTGCGCAAAGTCTCGTGTCGTCAGTGCTTCGAGCGGAGGATCGCATCTGCCTGCTATCAGAGCCAATGAAGTTGATCATCATCGAGATAAGATCTGCTAATGCTGAATCTAGGCCGCCTCCACGTGCTGTGCGAGGTGGTGGCGCGGGGCTCGTTCTCCGCGGCCGCCGAGGCTCTCTCCTACACCCAGTCGGCCGTCTCGCAATCGATCGCGCGGCTGGAGGCGGAGACCGGGGCCGCGCTGGTGGTGCGCGACCGGCGGGGGGTGCGGCCGACCGCTGCGGGCGCCGCCCTGGTCAGCCATGCGGAGACGATCCTCGCTCAGGTCCAGGCCGCCGAAGCCGACGTAGCGGCCGTCCTCGGTGTGCGGGCCGGGCGTCTGCGGGTGGCTTCCTTCCCTTCCGCCGGCGCGACCCTGATGCCGCTGGCGGTGGCCCGGTTTCGCCAGGCCCACCCCGACGTCACCCTGACCCTGGCTGAGGACGAACCCGAGCAGATCGCCCCCCGCCTGCGGGCGGGTGAGTTCGATCTTGCGCTGCTGTTCGAATTCCCCGGCGTGCGCGAACGACCGGGGACGGGTCTGCGGGCGGTGACGCTGCTGCAAGATCCAATGCACGTCGCTCTGCCCGCCGAGCATCCGCTGGCCGCCAAGCCGGCGCTGGCGCTCGCCGACCTGCGCGACGAGCAGTGGATCCAGACCTCGGTCACCAGTCCCTGCGCCCGCCACGTGGTCCGCTCCTGCCTGGCGGCCGGTTTTGAGCCCGACGTCTCGTTCGAGAGCGACGACTACGACACGATTCAGGGCCTGGTGGCGGCCGGCGTCGGCGTGGCGCTGATACCGCGGCTGGCGCTCACCCGTGTCCACGCCGGGATCGTCGTCCGCTCGCTCGCGCCCCGCAGTCCCACGCGCAAGGTGACCGCGGCGACGACGGCGGGGCCTGGCGTGGCGCCGTCGGCCGACGTGATGATCGCCCTGCTCAAGGACGTCGCGCGACGCTACACCGATGGGCCCTCGGCGCCGCGCTGATCGCCTCAGTCAGAGTCCCTCCGACAGCGCCTGCACAAGCTCTTGGGCCTGATGACCCATCACCAGCGGGCGGATCAGCCGCTCCAGCGGCCGGGCCAGGAAGCCGATCGGCCCGGGGTCGACGGCCAGCGAGTAGGTGGCGCGAGTACGGCCGTCCGCCATCGTCTCGAGCTCCCAGGAGCCTTCCATCGAGTCGAGATCGTCGGACTGGACCTGGCGCCAGCCGAGCCGATTCGGTGCGTCGTAGGTCATCCGCACTCGGCTGCGGACCTTGGTCACCTTGGCGTCGCTGACGGTGTCGCAGACCAGCGGCCGTCCGAGCTCGTCGCGCTCCAGAACGTCGACTCGCTCGAGCACACGCTGCCAGTCGGCCGCCCTGTCGACGTCCTGCACGAGTTCCCAGCAACGGTTGATGTCGGCCTCCACGATGGCGCTGGAGCTGCCGCTCAGGACCGGCATCGCCGCTACCGACCCGGGGCGAGCCGGGCGCCGATCTCGGTGGTGCCGGCGCCCGTGTCGACGATCCGCAGATCGAGCTTGGATGCATCGCCACGGTGACCAGGCTGCGCCCGACGCCGGACGTCGACCCGGAGGTCGGGGTAGGTCAGCACGAGGCGCAACTCCTTGAGCGGACGCCGCAGCGTGATCTGCAGCGTCCCATGCACCAGGCGAGCCCTGAAATGTGTCCGCGGGGTCCGGCCGGAGCCGAGCCCGACCTGCCGGGTGGAGACCAGCCGCAGGTCGCTGGGAAGTCTCAGGCGCAGCTGGGCGAACGCTGGCGCGTCTCGACCGGCGGTCAGGGTGAACCCCAGGTGCGGCCGTTGCGAGGCAAGGCCCGAAACCCACCGGTGCGAGACGCGCGGGGCGGCGCCGACGCTCCAGCTAAACGCGATCGACGTGTTGGCGCCGAACGGGTCCTGCGCAGCGACCGTGACGTCGAAGCGCCCCGTCCGCTGCGGCCGTCCCGCGATCACGCCCGTTACCGGGTTCAGCGACAGACCGGGCGGGAGGCCGGCCGCGTTGAGGTGGACGGCGGTCCCGGGCGAGTCACCGGAGGTGAGGCGAAGCGACACGTGCGCATGTGCGGTCGAACGCTGGCGTCCCGGACTCATCACCCTCAGCGTGCCGGCGCACAGGGCGGGCGCGAGCGCCGCCGCGTTCGGAGTCCCGAGGCCGCTCGCCTCGTCATAGCCGGGGCCTGCGGCAAACTTGCCCTCGTTGGTGGCGGTGAAGTCGTCGTTACCGGTGCGGACGTCGTTGAAGTCATTGGCGTAGCTGTGGCCGGCGGCGTGGTACAGCGCCGCGCCGGCGAATCCGAGCCGACTCCCGTGGCAGGCCCGGGAGGCGTCGCCCAGAGTCATCAGGGCGGCCCACACGGGCGCTGCCGCACTGGTGCCAGCGACCGTCTGCCAGCCCGATGGCTGCCCCAGCTGACTGTGGCTGCCGTTCCAATAGATCTCATAGCCGGTGGTGGGGTCGGCGTTGGCCGCGACGTCGGGGACCTGACGGCAGTAGCCGCTGGGCTGGCCGCAGAGTGCCCCGGTGCTCCCGGCTCCGAGGACGTTCAGGGCGGGGGCGGCGTCGAGCTGGCTGGGCGGCATCGCCCAGAAGGTCGAGATGCCACCGCCCCCGGCGCCGGGTTGCGGCAGGCCGGCCGAGATCGTGCCGCCGCTGTTCCAGACGCTCTCGGTCGGTCGTGGACCGAGCGAGGTCAGGGTGGTGCCGCCGACCCCGATCACCCAGGGCTGGCTTGAAGGATCGTCGACCGCGAGCTGTGTCTGGGGCGCGGTGCCGCCGGCATTGCAGTCCTCCGAGCCGCCGTCGCCCGCTGCGGCCACGATCGTTTGTCCCTGTACCGCCGCCTGCTCGAACAGCGTGTTCTCGGCGATCGCACTGGCGGCTCCGAGCCCGGCCTCGCATTGGCCCCACGAGACACTGACCACCTGAGCCCGATCCTGGTTGACGATCGCGCTGAAGGTGTCATATGGCCCCGACCCCGGAGCCCCGGAGGTGGAGTTCGGTCCCTGATAGACCAGCACGTTGGCGCCCGGAGCGAGACCGATCAGGTTCTCGATGTCGAGCGCCGCCTCGCCGGAGCCCGAGCCCGACCCGGCGCCGCCGTCGACCGGCACGTAGCTGACCGAGGCGTGGATCCCGTAGCACGACTCATAGGCGGCGATGTCAGCGGGATTGTCAGACTCGAGTTCGTAGACCGCCACAGTCACACCCGAGCCGTCGTCGCCGCCGGCGTAGAGGCCGGAGAAGCCGTACGCCGATGCGATCTGGTCGGCCGTGTAGGCGCCCGCGCCGCCCGCCTGTGAGCTGGCCTGCGCGCACGGCTGCGGACCGCTGGTAACCGTCGGCGGCGACGGCGCCGACCCCAGCGTGCGGCGGAATCCGGGTGCCGGGCGAACCAGCAGAGGGCGCGGCGAGGATCCGGCATCCAGGCCCAGGATCGATTGCACCAGCCGGGCGGCACGGGTCTTCAGCGACGGCGCTACGTCGGCGCTGACGGCAGTGCGGCGGCCGGGCCGTGAAACCATCAGCAGGGAGATCGAGAGCCCTCGTTCCAGCCCAGCTGCGGTTGCGCGCAACGGGATCGACAGATGCCCGGCGCTGGCTGGACCCGGGTGCAGCCCGAGCCCCACCAGGGTTCTGCGCACCACGGCGATCTGCCCTGGGCTGGCGCCGAACCGGCGGCCGAACTCAGCGGGCCGCAGATAGCGCCGAAACGACGGCGAACCCGGGGTTGAGACTGCTCGGGCGTAGGCAGCCAGGGCGGCCGGATGTCGCGGCTTCAGGATCAGGGTCACCCGTAATCGCGCGCGCGGCGGCAGGCGGCCCGCAACCGTCGCATCGGCGGGCAGCGACTGACGCATGCCGATCCGCATCATCGGACGCCCGCGCGGGCGGGTTCGCGGCGATCGAACACCCCAGCGCGGCCGCCAGCGTCAGCGTGACCCGCAGCGGTATCCGCGGTGCGCCCACCATCGAGACTGTCAGGCTACCGGCGAGCCGAAATCCGACCCGTCAGCCCAGCTCGACAGCCTGCAGCGCCGAGAGATAACCCTCTGAGTAGGAGGGGAACTGCGCCACCGTGTCGAGCAGCACCTCGAACGGAATCTCGGCCTTGACCGCCAGCACCGCCTGGTGGATCCACTCGCTCGCCAGCGGCGCCACCGCCCAGGCCCCCACCATCACCCGGCGCCTGCGGTCGAACACCACGCTCAGCTCGCCGCGCGGATCCTGCTCGTAGGTGTAGGGACGGGCGATCGAACTCGGGAGCGCGATCTTCACCACCGCCACGTCGATCCCGGCGTCGCGCGCCTGAGCCTCGCTCAGCCCCACCGCCGCCACTTCAGGGTCGGTGAAGATCACCCGGGGAATCGCGCGGTAGTCCGCGGTGGTGGGCTGACCGCGCATGTCGGCGAGCGCCACCCGCGCCTGATATTTGGCCAGGTGCGTGAACAGCATCACCCCCGTGCAGTCGCCCGCTGCCCATACCCCATCGGCAACGCGGCAGTGCTCGTTGATCGGGATCCCCTTGGGGTCGGGATCGACTCCGATCGTCTCGAGCCCGATGTCCGCGCTGCGGGGGCGCCGTCCCACCGCGACGATCAGACGCTCGGCGCGCAACTCGGAGCCGTCGTCGAGCTCGATTACGCGCCTATCGCCGTCGGCTCGGACCCGCTGGGCGTGGACCCCCGTGTGGACGTCGATGCCGTCGCTGCGCATCGTCTCGGCCAGCAGTTCGGACACGCGTTCGTCCTCGCGGTCGGCCAGCCGCGGCGAGCCCTGGACCAGCGCCACCTCGGTGCCGAAGCGCCGCATGAACTGGGCCAGCTCGATCCCCACCGGTCCACCCCCGATCACGACCACGCTGTGGGGCAGCTCGCTCATCGCCGTGGCCTCCCGGTTGGTCCAGTAGCCGGCCTCGCGCAGGCCCTCGATCGGCGGGATGACGGGCTCAGAACCGGTGGAGATCAGGATGGAGCCGGCTTCGAACTCGCGGCCATCAACCACCAGCCGGCCCGGGCCGGCCAGACGCCCGTTGCCCTTGACCACCGTCACGCCCATCTCCTCATAGTGCTTGACCCGACCCGAGTCGTCGCCGGCCGAGGTCATGTAGTCCCGGTAGCGGGCCAGATCGGGCCACAGCAGCGCGGCGGGTTCGACGCCGGCGGCGCGCTCGGACTCGCCGCGCACCTCGGTGGCGCGCAGCAGCGTCTTGGTCGGGATGCAGGCCCAGTTGGAGCATTCGCCGCCGACCAGCTCCCGCTCGATCAGGAGCACTCGGCCGCCTTCCGCCACCAGGGCGTAGGCGGCGTGCTCACCGGCTGGCCCAGCTCCGAGGATGGCGACATCGAACCGCTCGGGCATCGAGCGCACCCTACCGACTGCTCTCGCGCGCCACCAGCTCATCGCGACGCTGGGCCAGCCGCAGCTTGAGCTCGGGCCACTCGTCGTCGATCACCGAGTAATAGGCCGAGTCCCGCGCGCCCTCCGCGCGGACCACCATGTGCTTGCGCAGGATGCCCTCGAACTTCGCGCCCAGCGCCAGGAGCGCGCCACGTGAGCGCTCATTTCGCGCGTCGGTCTTGAACTCCACGCGGCGCACCCGGGCGTGTTCGAAGGCGCGCTCGAGCAGCAGCAGCTTGGTCTCGACATTGGCTCCCGTCGACCAGGCGCGGCGTGTGAGCCACGTCCAGCCGATCTCGACCCGCCGGTGCTCGAAGCGGAGCTCCAGGAATCGCGTCGACCCCAGGACGTCGCCCGAGCTGCGGTCGCGGATCGCGAAGGGGACCTCGCGACCTTCCGCGGCACCGGCGAGCGTGGCGGCCAACCAGCGGCGCAGCGCGTCTGGCGAGGACGCCATATCGACGGGCATCCACGTGAACAGCTCGGGGTCGCTGGCCGCTCGGATCAGACCGGTCTCGTGCTCGGAGGCCAGCGGCTCGACCACCACCAACCGCCCCTGCAAGCGCCCGCGGAGGTCGGCGGCGGTCGCCGGTTGGGCCTCGGTGGGGGAGGGGTCGGCCATGGCCGCGACCATAGTGCAGCCCGCGTCGCGCCCCCCAGATCGCCCCCGCCGGGCGGCTACGATGTCGTCATGGAAGCCGCTTCGTCTCCCCTCACGCAGGGCTTCGAGGTTGACATGGAGCGCCATCGCCGCGAGCTGACCGGCTACTGCTATCGGATGCTCGGCTCTGGCTCGGAGGCCGAGGACGCGGTGCAGGAGACCTTCCTGCGAGCCTGGCGCAGCCGCAACAGCTTCGAAGGGCGGGCGTCGCTGCGGTCCTGGCTGTATCGGATCGCGACCAACGTCTGCCTCGACATGCCCCAGAAGCCGCAACGTCGTGCCCGTCCCATGGACCTCGTGTCGCCGTCGAGCACGGCTACCGCAGCCCTGAACGAGCTGCCCGAGTACACCTGGGTGCAGCCGGTCGCCGACGCGCGGCTGTTCGCGCCCGGCAGCGATCCCGCTGAGCTGGCGGCGCTGCGGGAATCGATCCGCCTGGCCTTCGTCGCCGCTCTGCAGCATCTGCCGCCGCGCCAGCGCTCCGTGCTGATCCTGCGTGAGGTCCTGCAGTGGCAGGCGAGCGAGGTGGCGGCGCTGCTCGAAACGACCGTCGCCTCGGTCAACAGCGCGCTCCAGCGCGCCCGAGCCACCCTCGACGGGCTCGAGCTCGTCGACGGCGACGTAGAGCTCGAGCCCGACGATGAGGAGCTCGTGGCGCGCTACGTCAGTGCGTTTGAGCGCTACGACATCGATTCGCTGGTCACGCTCCTGCGTGACGACGTGACCTTCTCGATGCCGCCTCACGCGCTCTGGCTGTGCGGTCCTCTCGAGGTGCACCGTTGGATGCTCGGCCCTGGTATCGGGTGCCGCGGCTCACGACTGATCGCCACCCGGGCCAATGGCTGCCCCGCGTTCGCAAGCTATAAGCCCGACGGGACCGGAGCACTGCTTCCGTGGTCGCTGCAGGTGGTCGAGTTGGCCGACGGCCGTATCGCGGCGATCCACAACTACCTCAACACCGAGCTGTTCGAGCAGTTC
Organism: uncultured Solirubrobacterales bacterium; assembly: GCA_963744195.1. Classification (GTDB taxonomy): domain Bacteria; phylum Actinomycetota; class Thermoleophilia; order Solirubrobacterales; family Solirubrobacteraceae; genus Palsa-465. Next base: position 16,675 of record CAVUSY010000002.1, on the reverse strand, counting down.
GGGCTGCCGCCGGCGCTAACGGCTTAGCCACCGGCGAGCCTTGATCCCCAACAGCCCGCGCTAGGCGGCGCGGCTGCCACCGCCGAGGAACGAGTCGACGAACTCCGGGCTCGCCGCCAGCTCCGCCGGGGCCCCCTGCATCCTCAGCTGGCCGCCGCCGAGGACGTACGTGCGGTCGGAGATCTCCAGCACAGCCTTGGCCCGCTGTTCGACCACCAACACGGAGGCGCCGGTGGCGGCCAGCTGACGCACGTGCTCGCGCAGCACCGTCGAGGCGATGATCGGCGCCAGGTTCGCGGTTGGCTCGTCGAGGACGACGAGGGCCGGCTCGAGCATCAGGGCTCTCCCCATGGCCAGCATCTTGCGCTCGCCGCCGCTCAGCTTGCCGGCGCGGCGGGTCAGCATCCGGCTGAGCTGGGGAAACACCTCCAGCACGTGGTCGACGCGCCCGGAGACCTCGCGCGCCTTGAGCAGGTAGCCGCCCATCTCCAGGTTCTCCCGCACCGTGAGCGGGGCGAACACGTCGTCGATCTGCGGTACGTAGCCGACACCGATGCGGGCGATGTTCTCCGGCAGCCAGTTCGTCACATCGCGGTCGCCGAAGAACACCTGGCCGGACATGATCTCCACCAAGCCGACGACGCTCTTGAGCAGGGTGCTCTTGCCCGAACCGTTGGGACCGACGATCGAGACGACCTCCCCCGGATCCACCGAGATCGACACGCCGTGAACGACCGGGCTGCCCTCGTAGCCGGAGGTGAGCTCCACGGTGCGCAGGGAGACGCCCTGCACCTTGTGCAGAAGCGGCTCGACACCGCTGGCCACGATCGCTTCGGCGGGGCGCTCGCGTTCAACCGACAAGGTAGGCCTCCACCACTTCCTCCTTGGCACGCAGTGCCGCCATCGTGCCCTCGGCCAGCACCTTTCCCTCCGCCAGCACGATCACCGGATCGCAGAACTCATCCATGATCGAGAGCTCGTGCTCGACCATGACCACCGTGATTCCGCTCTCGCACAGTCCCGACCAGGAGCATCCCGATCTGATGGGCCAGACGCGGATGCACCCCGGCCATCGGCTCGTCGAGCAGCAGCACCTCGGGCTCGGCCATCAGCGCGCGCATGATCTCCACCAGCCGCCGCTGGCCGCCGCTGAGATCGCCGGCATACCGATCGGCCAGCGACAACAGGCCGAAGCGCTCGAGCGTCGCCGCGGCCCGCTCGATCCCCGCGCGCTCCTCGGCGCCCCAGTAGCGCCGTCCCAGGAACGCTCCGTGGAACGTCTCGCCGCGCTGACCCGGGATCGCCGCCAGCAGGTTCTCGATCACGGTGAGGCGCTTGAACTCACTGGCCAGCTGGAAGGTCCGCACCAGTCCGCGCCGGGCGCGGAGGTAGGCCGGAACGCCGGTGATGTCCTCGCCCCGGTAGCTGATCTTCCCCTCGGTGGACGGGAGCGTGCCGGCGAGCATCGCCAGCGCGGTTGACTTGCCGGCTCCGTTGGGGCCGATGATCCCGGTCAGCCGGCCACGCTGGAACGCCAGCGAGATCCCGTCCACGGCGCGGACGCCGTCAAAGCTCCGCGCCAGCCCCTCGCAGCTGAGCACGATGTCCGGACCGCCGTTGGTCGCGGCGTCTGAGCCGCCGCGGGTGGCGACGTCCGGGCCGCCGTGGGTCATAGGACTGCGCGGCTGGACCGGCGTTCCGATCGATGGGCTCGCGGTGAGCTCGGCCGGAGCGTCGGCGCCGCCGGCCGGTGCCGCGTCGTCGGCTCGGCTGCCGAGGATCTTGCGGCGCCGCTCGGGGAAGATCCCCTGGGGGCGGAACCACAGGAACAACATGATCAGCACGCCGATCACCACCCACTGCAGCGCCGGGATCAGGTTCGGATTGTTGGGGACCGGCGGGATATAGCGGGTCGCCTCCTCGAACGCCACGGGCACCAGGATCGCGCCCAGGATCGCGCCGCGGTGGTTGCCCAGGCCGCCGATGATCACCGCGGCGAACAGCACCACGGTCTCGGCGTAGCCCCAGGCCTGCGGATCCCATAGGTTGATGAAGCCGACCAGCAGCCCGCCGGACAGTCCGGCGATGGCTCCGCCGATGACCAGCGAGGAGGTGCGCAGCGAGCGGACGTTCTTGCCCAGCGAGTCCGCCACGACATCGTTGTCGCGCATCGCCCGCAGGGTGCGACCGTAGGGGGAATTGGTGATCCGGGTCACGAACGCGTAGGTGAGGAGCGCGAGCAGGACCGCCACGATGCCGTAGCCCCATTGATAACCCGTGGACTGCGGGTTGATCGAGTTCTGCAGCGGAGCCGGCACCAGCGACAGGCCGGCGGCCCCGTTGAGCAGCGGCGTGTAGTTGGTCACCAGCAGGTTGAACATCACCGCCGTGACCAGGAGGCCGACGGCCGCGAAGTCGCCTCGGAGGCGCTTGCCGACGATGGCCGCGAACGGCACCGCCAGCAGGCCACCGACGATGGCGGCCCCAATCCACGGAAACGGGAACGGGAGGTTCAGACCGCCGATGTAGCTCTGAAAGCCCCCGTTGGCGCTCGCCGAGGGCAGCGACAACACCGCCGCGGTGTAGGCCCCGGCAGCCTGGAAGATGATGAAGCCGAAGTTGGTGACGCCGCCGATACCGAACTGCTGACTGAGGCCCAGACAGGCGATCGCGTCGACCCCGGCGTACACCAGCAGGGTGGTTATGTAATAGACCACGGCGTCCTCATCTCGCGGTCACGCCCGGGCGCCGAGTAGGCCCTCGGGCCGCACCGCCAGCATCGCCAGCAGGATCACGAACGCGATCACGTCCTTGTAGTCGGACACCACGATCGACGCGCTGACCTCGGTCGCCAGTCCGATCACCAGCGCTCCGAGCATCGCCCCGTAGGGCTCACCGGGACCGCCGAGGAAGACGGCAGCCAGGATCAGCACCAGGAACACGTCGGTACTGGTGGCCCCGAAGGTGCCCGAGTTGATCGCGAACGTCGCCCCCGCGAGACCGCACAGGGCACCGGAGATCAGCCACGTGAGCGTCACGACGCGCGCCGTGCGGATGCCGCAGTTGCGCGCCAGATTGCGGTTGGCCGCGGTGGCCCGCATCGCCTTGCCCAACCGGGTGTAGCGAATCATCGCGTGCACGGCGACCATCACCACGATGCTCAGCGCGATGATCACCAGCTGCACCGCCGTCAGCTCGATCGACCCCAGCTTGATCAGGCTGCCCTGATTGAGCGAGTAGGAGACGTTTGTCGGCCCGGCCAGGGCCTGAGTGCCGAACACCAGGATCAGCGTCATCCCCAGCGACACGATCACCATCGCGATGGGCGAGGTTCCCTTGCGCTGGAACGGGGTGTACACGAAGTTGTTGAGGAACACCGACAGGGCGGCGCCGGTGACGACTGACGCCAGCGCCGCGATCCAGATGTTGACGCCGGCGTGGTTGAGCGCATAGGCGGCATATGCGCTCACCACCATCACCCCGCCATAGGCGAGGTTGAGCACGTTCGTCACCGCGAACTGCAAGGTGAATCCGACCGCCGCCAGGGCCAGCACCGCCGCCGAGACGAGACCGAATCCGATCGAGGTAACGAAGATGCTCGAGGTGGTCAGCACGCTTACTTCATCCCAACGTCACAGGCCCAGGGCGCGCAACTGGGCAGTTGACAGGTTCGACTTCACGTGGACAGTCCCGTCGGCGGTGTAGGTATCCACCTGGAAGAGCCCGGCGGAGTCGTGATAAGCATCGAAGCTCGTCGGACCTCCGGGTCCCTCGTAGCGGATCTGCTTGCCGGACTTGATCGCCGCCGCTCCCTGCGCGAACGAGTTGACCACCGTCGCGCCGGGAACGCCATTGCCGATCTTCTCGATGAACGGGCCGTACACGGTCGGCGACGTGCTGTGCGACGCGAGCATCGCCAGGGCCGCCAGGTTGATCCCGTCGTACAGGTGCACGGCTCCCGGGGCGGTCAGGTAGGTGGAGAAGTCACCCGTGCTGCCCACCTTGCCCTTCTCGGCGCCGATGGCCGTGGAGAAGGCCTGGAACGCCGGTCCCGTGCTCTCGGTCACGAGGTTGTCGGCCGTGAAGCTCGAGGCCAGGGTGCCACCGCCGATCGCCGCCGAGACCGACTTGAACCAGTCCGGAGAGATCGTCGCGGAGGTCCCGATCACCGGAATGATCTTGCCGCCGTTGAGTTGTTTGACCTCGGACAGGAACGACGCCTCGGTGGGCCCGAGGGCCTCGGTGAGGATCACATCTGGCTTGGCCGCGACGATCGCGGCGGCCTCCGTGCGGAAGGTGTTGGCGCTGAGGTCCAGCGTCTCGTTGGCCACCAGCGACATGTTGGCCTTCTTGATCGCGGCCTTGGCCGGCCCCACGAACGTCTGTGACCCGATGTCATTGCCGAACGCCATCGCGATCCGCTTGTAACCGCGATTCTGGGCCATCGCCACCATGGCGTAGGACTCCGACAGGTCCGGTGGGACGAGCCGGTAGAAGTACGGGAACTTGATGTGGTCGAACTCCGACTGACCGGTCATGCAGAACGAGATCGTCTTGTTGGCGGTGAAGACCGGGACCACGGAGGCGGCCTCATCCGAGGTGCAGCCGATCACCAGACCGAGGTTCGATGTGGACGCGTACATCTGCCGGACGGCCGGCACGGCGTCGGCTGGGTCGCCGCGGGTGTCAACCGCCTTGCAGCTCAGCTTATGTCCGTTGACCCCGCCGGCCTGGTTGATCGCATTGGTCGCGGCGTCACATGAAACGAGATATGTGGGGCCGAGCGCCGCGTCGGTGCCGGTGAACGGCGCGACGTCAGCGACGGTCAGCGTCGAGCCGGCCGATGCCCCGCCCGAGCCTCCGCCCGAGCCACCACCTGAGCTGCTGCCACATCCCGCGACGGCCAGCGCCGCCGCGCAGATCCCCGTGGCCAGAAGTCTGGTTTGACCCCGGCGGGGTGGTTTACGTCCCAGAAATCCCACTTGGAGGTGTGATCTAGGTCCCGGCATGTGCTCTCTCCTCTGCTCGACCTGCGACGGCGAAAAGTGCTCTGGACTGAAGCCCGGCCTGGGGCCGCTCATGTTCACGGGCTCTACAACGTTGCCTTCTGGGCCGGCGGCGGAACCCACGGCCAGTTGGTGGGGCCGCTGTTTTCCTCCACCACACGGTTGGCGATCCGCCCGACGCCCTCGACCTCGATCTCGAGCAGGTCGCCCGGCGTTAGCCACACGGGCGGCTGGCGCGCAAAGCCAACCCCACCCGGGGTTCCCGTGGCGATCACGTCGCCCGGTCGCAGGGTGGTGAACGATGAGAGGTATTCGATCGTGCTCGGTATGTCGAAGATCATCTGCGAGGTCCGCGCCGACTGCATCACCTCCCCGTTGAGCGTCGTGGTGAGCTGAAGGTCGGATGCGTCCACCTCGTCCGTGGTGACCAGCTCCGGCCCGATCGGCATCGTCGCGTCGAAGTTCTTGCCCGGCGTCCACTGGCTGGCCGCTCGCTGCCACTCCCGGGCCGAGCCGTCCATCAGGACGACATAGCCGGCGATCGCGGAGATTGCGTCCTCGGCGCGGATATAGCGACCGCCCGCGCCGATCACCAGGCCAAGCTCGCCCTCGAAGTCAAAGCGCTCGCTGAGGTCGGGCTTGATCAGATCGCCGTAGGGCGCCGCGACCGAGTCGGCTCCGCGGACAAACGTCTCCGGCCACTTGGTGGGAGGGCGCCCGCCTTCCAGCGCGTGTTCCAGGTAGTTGACGCCGAGGCAGAGAATCCGGCGCGGGGACGGGACCGCGGGCCCGTAGTCGGATTCCGCGAGCCGGCGGCCCTCCTGACCGGCCACACCCTGGATCAGCTCCTTGACTTCGGTCCCACCGCTGAGCACCGCGTCGAGCTGGCTCAGGCGTTCGTCGCCGGTCGCCTGAGCAACGTCGACGTACCCGTTCGCTCCTCGTACGTGCAGCCTCAACCCCCGTGGTGTGATGACGGTCGCGAGTCTCAAGATCCTCCGTTTCTCCCCTCGACAGTTCGACGACGACAAGCTTTGGTTCGATTTGTCGTATTGGTCGCAACATACATCGCGGGACATTGGGCGTCAAATTGCCATTGCTAAGGAGATGTTGGCACGGATTGGTTCGATTGGTTAGAGTGCAGGCAGAGGGACGCGGGGGAGCAACAGCGCTCCGCCCGACAGGATTAGCGCGACGGGAATTCTTGAAACGACCCATGGCCGGCTCACCCACAGAGTTCAACCCCCCGACCTACAGCCATGACCTGGCCGACCAGATCATCATGCGCTGGAGCCAGAGCGACGCGGCCCCCGTCGGCAGGTTGCCCACCGAGCGTGAGCTGGCGTCCCAGCTCGGGGTGACGCGGACGATGGTGCGCCACGCGTTGGCGGTTCTGGAGGCGGAGGGCCGGATCTCCCGGGAGGTGGGGCGGGGGACGTTTCTGCGTCCGGGCGACAGCCATCGCAACCTGTCGGCGGCGGACCGTGAGGCGCGGGCGGCGGGTGAGGTGGGGCCGGCCGACGTGATGGCGGCGCGCCGCCTGATCGAGCCGCAGGTGCTCCCGCTGGTGGTGGCCTGGGCCACGCAACGCGATTTCGATGAGATGCACCGCTGCCTGGAGGGGGGTGCCGCGGCGGAGAGTTACTCGACCTTCGAGCGGTGGGACTTCGCCCTCCATCACGCCATCGTGGCGGCGAGCCGCAACCAACTGCTGCTGAGCATGTACGGCGAGGTGGAGCGGGCCCGAGAGGGGGCGATCTGGGGCAATCTGAAGCGACGCAACGACTCCCGGGAGCGGCGGACCACGTATCAGGACGACCACGTGCAGTTGGTGGAGGCGTTGTCAGCGCGGGAACTGGCCCATGCGGTGCAGATCATGGAGATCCACCTCAATCGGGTCGAAGCCAACCTGCTGGGCGGGGCCAAGCGCAGCGAAGGTGAGTGAGCGTTGCCGACGAGATGAGCGACCGTCGGGGCTGCCGCTAGCGGGATGAGATGACGGCGCTTCACGCGGTCGAGATCTTCGTGGTCGGACTGGCTGGCCGGCGGTGTGAACACCGTTGTCGGCAGCGGCACCCTGCTCACCTTTCCGTTGCTGCTGAGCCTGGGCTACGCGCCGGTGCTCGCCAACGTTTCCAACACCGTCGGTCTGGTGCCGGGGTCGGCCGCGGGAGCGATCGGCTACCGGCGCGAACTACGCGGCCAGGGGCCACGGCTGCGGCGGCTCGCGGGTGCCTCCATGCTGGGCGGCGCGGTGGGCGCGGGGCTGTTGCTGACTGTGCCGGCCAGCGCGTTCAAGGTGATCGTGATCGGCTTCATCGTGATCGCGCTGATCCTGATCGTCGCCGAGCCGGCGCTGAGGCGACTGCTGGTTCGCCACCGGCCCCGGCCCGGTCCCGGGCAACGACCGGGGCGAGGCGTGACGGCTGCCATATTTGTCACCGGCGTCTACGGTGGCTACTTCGGTGCCGCCCAGGGCATCCTGCTGCTCGGGATCCTCAGCCTGGCGCTCGGGGAGGATCTGCAGAGGATCAACGCGCTCAAGGTCGTGCTGGTCGGACTCGTCAACCTCGTCTCGGGGCTGGTCTTCATCTGTCTCGCCACCGTGGCGTGGGCACCGACCGGGTTGATCGCGGGCGGGGCGCTGATTGGCGGCACGATCGGTGCCCGGGTGGGCCGCCGGCTGCCGACGTCGGCCCTACGAGCATTGATCGTCGTGGTGGGCGTGGTGGCGATCGTTCGCCTGCTCTAGACGGCGGTTGATCGCCCCTCCGGTGCGGCGATCGGATTCGGCGCAGAGCCGTGCGATTTGTGTCAAATCAACAATCCATGGCGTGGATATCCACGAAACGCCACCTATACGTGCACGTGGTGACAAACCACCCCGGCCCGACGGCGATTTGGCACGGACCGCATGCCGTTGGGACGTCGGTGTGGCCGGACCACCCTGTCGGCAGCAAACGCGTGACGAGAACGAGACGGGGGGTGACCAGACCACACGCACGACCGAATTGACAGGAATTAGGCATCTTGTATTGTGTATCCCAGATGCAGGCGGCCACCACCCGTGCTGGCGTTCTGATCCCGGAGGAGATGACTGGATCCCTGGTTGTCCCGGCGATTCCCCAGGCTGGAGTGAGCGTCGCGCAGCTGGCCTATGACGCGCTCCGGGGGGCGATTCTGGCCATGGACGCCTACGATCCCGCCGCCGATCTGCGCCTCGACGAGAAGCGCCTCGCCGCCGAGCTCGGGGTCAGCCGGACGCCCGTACGTGAGGCGCTGGCGCGGCTCGAGCACCAGGGTCTGGTCACCATCCTGCCCCGTCGCGGCGTGTACGTGGCGCGAAAGAGCAAGGACGAGATCATCGAGATGATCATCGCCTGGGCGGCGCTGGAGGGGATGGCCGCCCGGTTGATGTGCGAGCGCGCGAGCGACGAGGAGATCGGCAGCCTGCGCGCGCTGTTCTCGACCTTCGAGGAAGGCGAGGTGCGCTCGCACCTCGACGAGTACTCGGCCGCCAACCTCCGTTTTCATCAGCGGCTGATCGAGCTGGGCCACTCCCAGCTGATCGCCAACATGGCCGACAGCCTGCTGGTCCATGTGCGCGCAATCCGCCGCCACACCATCGGCGAGGCCGACCGCGCCGAGCGGTCGATCGTCGATCACATGGAGATCATCGAAGCGCTGGAAGCCCGCGAGCCCGATCTGGCCGAGAAGCTGGTTCGCGACCACGCGCTGAATTTGGCCCGCCACGTCGATCGCACGTGGCAACTGGACTGACCGCGGTCGGCCAGCCTCGAACCGTAGTCACGAAAAACCAGAGGAGAGAGACGACGTGACCGCCACCGCCGGTACCAAGCAGAACGAGGACACCACCACGGCTCAGGGGAGTGACACCGAGACCATCTCCGGTGGCCATCTCGTCGCCAAGGCGTTGAAGGCGGAGGGCATCGATGTGATCTTCACCCTCTGTGGCGGGCACATCATCGATATCTACGACGGTTGCGTGGACGAGGGCATCAAGGTGCTGGACGTCCGCCACGAGCAGGTGGCGGCTCACGCGGCGGACGGATACGCCCGCGTCACGGGAAAGCCAGGCTGTGCCGTGGTGACCGCGGGGCCCGGCACCACCGACGCTGTGACGGGAGTCGCCAACGCGTTGCGCGCCGAGAGCCCGATGCTGCTGATCGGTGGCCAGGGCGCGCTCGACCAGCACCGGATGGGCTCGCTGCAGGACCTTCCGCACGTGGACCTGATGCGCCCGATCACCAAGTTCGCCTCCAGCGTGCTGACCACCGAGCGTGTCGCCGACATGATCGCGATGGCGTTCCGGGAGGCGCACGCCGGCGCGCCGGGGCCCTCCTACCTGGAGATCGGACGCGACATCCTCGACCGCAAGGTTCCGCTCGAGCGCGCGGTGCTCCCCCGGGCCGGTCACTACCGCGCGTCGACCAAGAGCATCGGCGATCCCGCCGACATCGAGCGGCTGGCCGACATCCTGGTCAACGCCGAGCGTCCCTGCGTGCTGCTCGGGACCCAGGTCTGGACCTGTCGCGGGGCCGATGCGGCGGCCGAGTTCGTGCGCACTCTCAACATTCCGGCGTTCATGAACGGCGGCGCCCGTGGGACGCTCGCACCGGGCGACCCCCATCACTTTCACCAGACGCGCCGGCACGCGTTCAAAGAGGCCGACGTGATCGTGATCGTGGGAACTCCGTTTGACTTCCGCATGGGCTACGGCAAGCGCCTGTCGCAGGACGCCACCGTGGTGCAGATCGACATGGACTACAAGACGGTCGGCAAGAACCGAGACGTCTCGCTCGGACTGGTCGGCGACGTCGGCGCGATCCTCGCCGCGGTGACCCAGGCGTCCGGCGCCCACCGCGACAACGGAGCCCGCCGGCGCCAGGCCTGGATCCGCGGCCTGCGCGAAGAGGAGGATCGCTTGATCCAGGATCGACTGCCGCGGTTGATGAAGGACAGCGCACCGATCCATCCGCTGCGCCTCGCGCACGAGATCAATCAGTTCCTGACCGACAACACGCTGTACATCGGCGATGGGGGCGACGTTGTCACCTTCTCGGGCGGCGTGGTGCAGCCCAAGGGACCCGGGCTGTGGATGGACCCGGGTCCCCTCGGGACGCTGGGTGTCGGCGTACCGTTCGCGCTGGCCGCCAAGCAGGCCCGCCCCGACCGCGAGGTGGTGTGCCTGTTCGGCGACGGGGCGTTCAGCCTCACCGGCTGGGACTTCGAGACGATGGTCCGCTTCAACCTGCCGTTCATCGGTGTGGTAGGCAACAACTCGTACATGAATCAGATCCGTTACGGCCAGATTCAGAAGTACGGCGAGGAGCGCGGCGACATTGGCAACAAGCTCGGTGATGTGAAGTACGACCTGTTCGCCAAGATGCTCGGTGGGTACGGCGAGGAGGTCCGCGAACCGAGCCAGATCGCTCCGGCGTTGCAACGAGCCCGTGAGTCAGGCAAGCCCGCTCTGATCAACGTGTGGATCGACCAGAACGCGTTTGCGCCGGGCACGATGAACCAGACGATGTACAAGTGAGTGAGGAGCCAGAGATGAACAAGGCACTTGAGGGTGTGCGGGTTGTGGACATGACTCACGTCCAGGCCGGGCCCGTCTGCACCCAGCTGCTCGCCTGGATGGGTGCGGACGTGATCAAGATCGAGCCCCCCGGCCGCGGTGACGTGACGCGCAGCCAGCTGCGCGACCTGCCTGACGTCGACAGCCTGTACTTCACGATGCTCAACTGCAACAAGCGCAGCTTGACCCTGAACATGAAGTCCGATGAGGGGAAGGAGCTGTTCACTGAACTGCTGCGCCGCAGTGACATCCTGGTCGAGAACTTCGCTCCCGGCGCGCTGGATCGCCTGGGGTTCACCTGGGAGCGCATCCAGGAGATCAACCCGCGACTGATCTACGCCTCGCTGAAAGGTTTCGGCCCGGGCAAGCTCGAGCACGCCAAGGCGTATGAGCCGATCGCGCAGGCGACCGGCGGCTCAATGAGCACGAGCGGATTCGAGGACGGCCCGCCCGTGGTCACCGGTGCGCAGATCGGCGACTCGGGCAACGCGGTGCACCTGTTCGGAGCGGTGGTTACGGCGCTATATCAGCGGACGCACACCAACCGCGGCCAGCGCGTCCAGATCGCGATGCGCGACGGGATCCTCAACCTCTGCCGGGTCAAGATCCGCGATCAGCAGCGCCTCGCCCACGGTCCCCTGAACGAGTACCCCAACGCCGAGTTCGACGGCGCCGTGCCGCGGTCTGGCAACGCTTCGGGCGGCGGCCAGCCCGGGTGGGCCCTGCGCTGCAAGCCCGGCGGCCCCAACGACTGGGTCTACGTGGTGATCCAGCCCCAGGTGTGGGAGGGCGCTGCTGCACAAGATCGGGCGCGAGGATCTGCTCGGCAACCCCGACTACGACGCTCCCGAGGCGCGGCTCTCGCGCCTGAGCGAGATCTTCGCGATGGTCGAGCAGTGGACGCTGACCAAGACCAAGTGGGAGGCATTCAACGAGCTCAACGAGATCAACGTCCCCTGCGGTCCGATCATGGACACCGCCGAGCTGCTCGACGACCAGGACCTGCGCGCCAGCGGCATGATCGTCGAGGTCGACCATCCCGAGCGTGGCCCCTTCAAGACCGTGGGCTGCCCGTTCACGCTGTCGGACTCCCCGGTGGAGGTGCAGCGCTCGCCGCTGCTGGGTGAGCACAACGCCGAGATCCTGCGCGAGCTCCTCGACGCCCCCGACGAGGAGCTCGAGCGACTGACGGCGGCGGGCGCCGTGTAAGCCCGCGGTCCCATGGCGTCGGGTGGTCACCGACGCTGGGTGCCCGCACCCCGAGCAGACCATGAGAGAGGCAAGTGAGGAGAGTTTGATGCAAGCGACGGTGACCCAGGATCTATCGATCGACGTCGATCAGGCGACGGTCCGTGAAGTGCTCGATGCCGTTCGCGGCGATGGACGCAGCTCGCTGAATGCCCCCGAAGCCAAGCGGGTTTGCGACGCCTACGGGATCGTGGTGCCCCAGGAGGCGCTGGCAACCTCGTCCGCGGAGGCGGTCGACCTCGCCCAGGAGATCGGCTATCCGGTGGTGCTGAAGGTGGTCTCTCCCCAGATTCTGCACAAGACCGAGGCCGGCGGCGTGCTGGTCGGGCTTCGGCAGCGCCGGCGAGGTGGCCGCGGGCTACGACAAGATCGTCGCCAACGCTCGGGCCTACGACGCCGCCGCCGAGATCACCGGGGTCCAGGTCCAGCAGATGCTGGACTCCGGACAGGAGACGCTGATCGGCGCGATCACCGACCCCACCTTCGGGCCTGTCATGACGTTCGGGCTGGGGGGCGTTCTGGTCGAGGTGCTGCGCGACGTCACGTTCCGACTCGCTCCCACCCCGGGTCGCGGGGGCACTGGAGATGATCGACGGCATCCGCGCGGCGGAGGTGCTCGACGGGGTCCGCGGCGGCGCCGCGGCGGACAAGCGCGCGCTCGCCGAGATGATCGAGCGGGTCTCGCGCCTGGTGACCGACTTCCCCGAGTTCACCGAGGTGGACCTCAACCCCGTGCTGGCCCGCGAGGACGGCGCCGTCGCCGTCGATGCCCGGCTGGTGGTCTCCTTCGATCAGCCGCCGGAGGGCCCGCCGAAGTACTCCGACGAGGAGATCCTCAACACGATGAACCACCTGATGCGCCCGCGGGCGATCGCGGTCATCGGCGCTTCCGAGCAGCCGGGCAAGATCGGCAACTCGGTCATGCGCAACCTGGTCGACGGCGGCTTCGCCGGGGAGATCTACCCGGTCAACCCCAAGGCCTCGGAGATCCTCGGCAAGAAGGTCTACGCCGACGTCGACGACCTGCCCGACGGCGTCGACGTCGCGGTCTTCGCGATTCCGGCCAAGCTGGTGGTCGACACGATCGCCAAGATCGGCCGGAAGGGCATTCCCGACGGCGATCCTGATCCCTTCAGGCTTTGCCGAGACCGGTGAGGTAGAGCTGCAGCGACAGCTGGTGGCGACCGCGCACGAGCACGGCGTGCGGTTCGTGGGACCCAATATCTACGGCGTGTACTACACGCCGGGCAACATGAGCGCGGCTTTCACCACCCCCTATGACGTCAAGGGTCCGGTGGCGCTGGCATCTCAGAGCGGCGGCATCGGAATGGCGATCCTGGGCTTCAGCCGGTCCACCAAGCTCGGCGTATCGGCGATCGTGGGCCTGGGCAACAAGGCCGACATCGACGAGGACGACCTGCTCACGTTCTTCGAGCAGGATGAGTCCACCAACTGCGTGGCGCTGCACATGGAGGATCTCAAGGACGGCCGCGCGTTCGTGCGCGTGGCCCAGCGGGTCGCCAAGCGCAAGCCGATCGTCGTGCTCAAAGCGGGCGCAACCCCGGCCGGGACCAGGGCGGCGGCGTCCCACACCGCGGCGCTGGCGGGCGACGACAAGGTCTATGACGACATCCTCGCCGAGGCCGGCGTGGTCCGGGCGCGCGGTCTGAACGAGATGCTGCAGTTTGCCCGCTGCCTGCCGATCCTGCCGACTCCCACCGGTGAGAACGTGGTCATCATCACCGGCGCCGGCGGCTCGGGCGTGCTGCTGTCAGACGCGTGTTACAGCAACGGGCTGAAGCTGATGGAGATGCCCGACGACCTCAATCAGGCGTTCATGAAGTTCATCCCGCCGTTTGGGGCGGCCGGCAACCCGGTCGACATAACCGGCGGCGAGCCGCCCGAGACGTACGCCAACACGATCCGGCTCGGGCTCGAGGACGATCGCGTCCATGCGCTCGTGCTCGGCTACTGGCACACCATCATCACCCCGCCGATGACGTTCGCCAAGGTCGTCTCCGAGGTGGTGGACGAGTTCCGCCGGCGTGGGGTAAACAAGCCGATCGTGGCGTCGCTGGCGGGGACGTCGAGGTCGAGCAGGCGTCTGAGTACCTGTTCGATCACGGCATCCCCTCGTTCCCGTATACGACCGAGACGCCGGTGGAGGTGCTCGCGGCCAAGTACCGCTGGGCCCGCAACGCGGGAGCTACCAACCAGGACTAAAACAGCGACTGAGGTCGCCGCAGGGCACAGGATGAGTGCGCCACCACTGCCTGAGGCAACGGCGCGTGTGGCTCGAAGGAGAGAGAGTTGTGGATCTACTCGAGGACCAGGAAAAGCAGGACTTCGCGTCACGGGATTCCGGTTCCCACCGGCAGGGCGACGGCGTCGTGCCGCAGGACTCCCTCCGCCGATGGCCGGATCGTATCTCGGTGCTGAGAGGTCCCACGGTTTGACCTCCGCGATTCGGTCGTTGCCGCGTCGCAATCGAGCCGAGTAGCTATAGCGCTTCATGGTCTCTGAGCCGCGGGAGCGTTTCGGCGACTGCAATCTCGAAGGGGGTCGATCTCGACTTGACCTAGCTGGCGCAATCAGCAGAGAGGAGTGTAGCGTGCGCGACGGTCGCATGCACTGGCGATCATCTTGTCTTTCACCCGTGCGCCTCGTATGGCAGAAGAACCACCGAGGCCGCGAAGGGGACATCCCCGTCGTTGCATTCCGACGTATCCGGCCAATGTTATGAGGGAGATTGGCTCGATGAGTGCCATAAGCGATTCAACCGACTATCAGCGAGATCAGTGAACCCGGAAACCGGGCGGATGTTCCGGGTCGGCGAGACCGACCACAGCAGTTGTTGGGTTATCCGCGCTGGGTCGTGATCATGGCGGCATGGGGGGCGATGTGCCTGTCGGGGCTGGTCGAGTACACCTGGGGCCGCGCTCAGCGGGTCGCTGGCATCGGCCCATCATTGGGGCAGCGGCGCCCGTCTTCTGGCTGTTCTCGTTCTTCGTCGTCTTCGAGTCGTTCGTGCAGATCGGCACTGGCTTCCTGCGCAACCGTGGGATCCTGCCGGTCCGGCGCGCCGTGATCATCGGCGGGTTGGTGTGCGGAATCCTGGCGTACGGCATCACTGCCTATTCGACGCAGATCTGGGAGGCCTACTTCGGCTACGCATTCCTGGGTGGGGTCGGCTCGGGGATGGTGTATTCCAGCTGCATCAACATCGTCGCCAAGTGGTACCCGGAGAAGAAGGGCTGGCGAACCGGATTCGTCAACGGCGGCTGGGCCTACGGTTCGGTGCCGTTCATCATCGCGGTCGGTGGCTTCAGCACCGGCGCCGGGGTGGCTCCTTGACCCGGGTGCGGTCAAGGAGTTCATCCTCATCCAGGGATCATCATGACCGTGGGCATCTTCGTCGCCGCATGCTGATGAAGGACCCGCCCAAGAACTGGTGGCCGACGCACGTCGACCCGCTGAACTGGGCCAAGAACCGGCGCGCCGCGCGGGACCTCCTGAGCAACCCGCCTGCCTAAGGCCACTACACCCTGGCAGATGTGGTACACGCCCCAGGCGAAGTGGTTGGGGATCCAGTACGCGCTGTACGTCGGCTGCTCCCTGTTCGGCGTCGCCTACTACTACTCGTTCGGCAAGGCAGAGGGACTGGGAGCTGTTGCGGTGGTGGGCGGCGCGGCCGGCTTCGCGCTCGCCGACGGCGGGTTCCGGCCGTTCTACGGTTGGCTCTCGGAGTACATCGGCCGCAGACGGACGATGGCGTATGCGTATTCGGGTAACGTCGATCTTCCAGTTACTGACGCTGTACGCCGGGCTCAACCACATCCCCTGGCTGTTTGTGGTGTCCGCGATCACCTCCGGTGGCCTGTCGGGCGCCAACTTCCCGATGACCGCCGCCACGGTCGCGGACTACTACGGGGAGAACAATAACGCCGTCAACTACGGCTCGATCTACGCCTTCAAGGCGCTGGGTGGCAGCTTCGCCGGTGGCGTGGCGGCACTGATCATGACCGGGACGCTGTACGGCACGGCCACGTTCCACTGGGAGTCGGGGGTTCTTTTTCGGAGCGGCCCTCGGCGCATGTGCGGCTGCGATCGTGTACTTCAAGTGCAAGCCGCCCACCCAGGAGCAGTGGCAGACGGCCGTCACGAAGGCGGCTATGGCCGAGCAGACGGTGGCGCAGCGGGACAACATCGCCATCGGGTGACCGCAGCTGACCTCCGCGGCGGCCGTACAGCTTGACGCTGTATGGCGTGGGGGCGCAGCCGATCAATGGATGGCTTGCCCTCAAGGGGCGAGCCATCCCTCACCGTGGATCGATGAGAAAAGATGGAGGTCGTGCATTTCAAACCGCGAAGTTGCCCCAATCCTCCCCTCGCCTGTTTGGTCGCGGTCCGGCGACCGGCTGGTGCTCGACGTGCTCCCAGAACTGCGTCGTGAAGGTGTCCCAGTCGAGCTGCTCGCCGTGGCCAGACGGGCTGGGGGTCAGAGGGCTGATTCGGACGATCACGTCGGCCGTCGCCCCCGGAACCGTCCCCCCGCTGCCGCCGCTGCTGCTCCAGCCGTACCTGCGCACGTGACCCACATTCTTACGGGCCAGCACCAGCACACCAGGATCAGCGGGACGGGAACGAGGAGCGCCGAGGTTGGCGCCCCCACTACGGCAAAGCCCAAGAACAAGACGCTCAGCAGTCCGACCGCCATCCCGGTGATGACGACCTTTCTCGGCTTGATCACTCAACAGTTGTGGCGGCCGAGCCATCGATCGAAATATAGCGGGTGGCGTTTTGTCGGGCCAACGAGCTA
>CAVUSY010000001.1:0-95107 GCA_963744195.1 uncultured Solirubrobacterales bacterium | reverse complement strand
GATCAGGACGTGCGACCCCGGGCGCGTCACCGACCAGTGCAACGCCAACCAGCCGAGCACCAAACTTTTGCCGAGCTGGCGGCCGGCCACGATCGCCGTGAACCGCGTCTCGAGCTTCGTCGCGGCCGTCTGCCAGGAGGTCAGGCCGCCGTCGAGTGCCCGCACGAAGTAGCGGGGGTCGCGGCGAGCGCGCTTGAGATCGAGCTCACTCATCGTCGAGCGCCGCGAACTGGCTCGCGAGGGTCGAAGCCGCGGATTATCGAAACCCCTAGGCGCATGCGTGACTGTACGTTTAAGCCGAGCTTGTCGGAAAGCTCGCTGATCGTCCGGGCCGACCGGTCCAGCGCCTGCACGATGGTCCGAAGCTTGCGCCCCGGGCGATGACGCCGTGTTTCACAGCCCAATCGTCCATGAAGCGATACCGCCGCGAATTCGCGCGCCAACAGCTCGACAATCAGACGGTCTGCGTCGGACAGCTCGCCATCGGGCCCGCGGACCGGCACAGAGGCCGTTATCTCCGCTCGCGGGGCGTCTATGCCCGGGGGGTGTCTTCGTGGTCCGTCCCGTCGTCACGCCCGCTGGTTGCCTTTGGGGGGGGCGGTGCCGGCCGCAGGTTCGCGAGCTGCCGCTGGCGCTTTGCGGGATCATCGCTCAGGGGCATCTACGCCTCCTCGTCTCGTAGCCGCCAGTACCAGCCGGCCTTTTCCCCGGCGAAGCCGCCCTTATGGCTTTCCGCCTTGATCTTCTTCTTGGCGCGCTTCAGGGCGTCCAGGGAGATCCTGAGGGACCTCGCCGCCTCCTCGAGCTCCGTTGCCGGCCGCTCCTGTCCTCGACTCGGCGAGCAGGAACTCCTCTGCTTCGCTCGTGGCTACTCGTCGTTTGGCGTCGGGCGCAGCGACGAGGGCGTCCGCGCTCACGTCGCTCGTCCCGACCAGTTCGCACAGTGAGGTTGAGATCGGGCTTCCGTGCGCCTTGGTCTTCACTCCTCGAAGCTTGTACTCCAGCGACGACGTGGCCAGCGGGCCGTTGTTGGTTTCGACGTGCGCGAGTATGCGCCGGCCGGCTCGGCGCTCGCACGCCATCTGAGCCAACGGCGCGAGTACCGATCTCACGGCCGCGTCGCGGTGCGTGTCGAGGCGAGCGCCGAGCGCCGCGGTCAGCGGGTCGATCACGATCAGCTTTGCGCTCAGCCAGACTGCCGTGTCGGCGATCTCGGGAATGTCGCCGGGCAGCCCGATGAGGTCGGGCCGCTCGTCCCGCTTGGCCTCCAAGAAGTGAACGCGATCGAGATCGCCCCCGGCAATCAACCGAGGCACGCCAACAGATGCTCGGTCGTCCTCGTACGACACAAACAGAGCCGTGAACGGATCGCCGAGGAAGTCACCTTCCAGTTTGCCCACTGAGCCGTCCGCAGCCCAGAGATACGCGAGGTGGACTTGCCGGCGCCGGGCACCCCGACAAGGATCGTCTGCGCGCGGAGTGGGATGGTCGGAAACTGCAGCCAGGAGGTCGGTTCTGGTGTGACCTCGGCAGCGCAGACCGCGACGATGCGCCGGCCGGTATCCGGCGTTTCCTTCGCCGCCTCGCGCCGGAGCTCGGCCTTGGTCTCGAACGCTTCGTTCAGGGAGCGGCGGACACGGACGAGCTCATCCGCCAACGTGCCGCCAAGCTCGTACGTGTCCGGGTCGTCGGCGCGCTCATATTCGAGATCATCCACGCCATAGCCAGCAGCCAGATGATCCTCCGCGTCCTTGCCCTCCTTCGCTTGGGCGACGGTCAGGCTGAGGGCCTTACCTTCGAGCTTGTGGCGCACGTCGTAGGCGCGGTCAAGGCCCGGCTTGTCCTTGTCGGCGACGATCACTACGTCAGCGCCGGCCAGGTGCTCGGAGAGCTCGGGCTGCCATTTCCCGGCGCCGCACGGGTTGCAGGTAGCTGCGTGTCCCGCGGCCGCGAGCGCGTCGACGTCCTTCTCCCCTTCGCACACGAAGATGCGCTCGCCACGGCCGATCGCCTCGAGCAGCTCGGGCAACCGGTACGGCCGCGCCGCGGTCCCGTTCCTGCCTGATACCCAGTTTCCCTCCGGGGTCACATGCTCCTGCACGAACCGCTTGCCCGGCAGGCGCGTGACTCGGAACCGAGGCCGGCCTTCCGCGTCCTCGTAGGTGTAGACAGCGGTATCCTGAGCGGCTGTCGCGTTGAACGCGAGGCCAGCGCCGCCGCTCTCGTCGCGGCGGCGCATCATTTTTCCGTCAACTCCGCGGCCCGCTGGTCGAGCCCTGAGACGTAGAGCTGAAGCTCGCTGCGCGGGATTACGACGCGGCCGCCGATCTTCATCGCCTAAAGCGTTCGCTCCGCGTAGATACGACGCTTGATCGAACGCTCGTTGTGCTCGACCCCCGTGTATTCGGTGAACAGCCGCGCGGTCTCCGCGATCGTCGCAAACCGCGGGAAAGCCTTCTCGGGCTGCGTCACTGCTTCGGTTGTCATTTCGGTTCCTCCGTTGGGTAAGCCCGGCGTTCGCCGGGCGGGTCTGGACTGAAAGAGTCCGACCCTGGAGGACCGCGCCCCTTACCTGCTCCCTCTCGCCGCCTCGGGGCTAAGGCGGGAGGGTGGTCATCGCCGGGCGGGTCAGGTCCGGCTCGAGCGGCGGCGCTTCGAGCGCGGCCGCCCGGCGACCGGGGCTTGCATGCTGGGCGGCGAGAGCCGCCGGGCCGCCGAGCATGCAGGCGCGCGAGCTTTCTCGTGCGACGCGGCGGTGACCATCTCCGTCCCGTGGCTATCGCTGCAACCCTGAGGTCCCGGGGACCGGAACCGAGCGAGCCGGTCGGATGGAGGATCCGGGCGAACGCTAACGAGGGCTCCTGCGTGCGCGGGATCTCTACGCGCTCGGGCGCCCCCACGGGTCCCGCTGACAGCTGACCGGGTTGCCACGGGACTGCCACTGCGCATCGAATCGAATCCTAGAGATCGCATCGGCGGCAAACTGTGCGTGGGCGGGCTGAAGCGGCTCAAGCCGAGAGAGCCGAGCCGTCGCAGCAGCCACGAAGGGAGCGAAGGGGCTTGAGGAGTCTCGGAGTGCTCCCTTCGACGCCCGGGGCTGCCGTAGACCGTTGCGGCGACTGGCGATCCGCGAAGGGAGCAAGGTTCGCTCCCTTCGCTGCGAAGAGAGCGGCGCGCTTTTTCGAGGCCCAGCCGATGCCTGGCGCCACCGACCGTCTCATCCTGGGACGCAAGAAACCCCCGATGAGCGGGGGTTTCGTAGCGCGCCCGGAGAGATTCGAACTCCCGACCTTCGGTTCCGTAGACCGACGCTCTATCCAGCTGAGCTACGGGCGCGTGGCGGCGATTCTAGCCTCAGACCGTAGCCTGGAAGCTCAAAGCGGTTGACAGGTCGCAGATTGTCCGCGTAGGCTTCGCCGGGGCGCTTAGGGTCGGTCCTTCGCACCGAGAGGGGAACTACCGTAAGCTACTCAGGGTTGGAGAGGAGGGACCTTCGAAGAAGTCGCATGGGTCGGAGACCGATGCAGTACACGGCGAGGGAGCGCGCCGGGTGATGCGATTCATCGAAGAACTACAAATCAAAGCCGCACAGCGGCTCGCGGGGTTCCGGGTGGGACCGGCTCTGCAGACAGAAAGGCCACAATGTTCACACGGAAGACGAAGTTCTCCGTCGCAGCCGCGACGGTTGTTGCGCTCTGCGCAATCAGCGCGCCAGTAGTGCTCGCGGTGACGGCGGACACGGACGACAGCCTGTCACCCGCCAACCACGCCATCGCGGTCAAGCTGAAGACCGCCACCAAGGCAGTCTTTACAGGGACGGTCCAAGGAGCGCCCGTCACGTCGACCTGCACCGTTTCGACGACGTCGTTCAAGACTCCCGCCAAGGGGCTCGGGACCGTGGTCACCAGCAACCCGACGTTCACGGGCTGCACGGACTCTCTCGGCGGCACCGATACCGTCAAGACCAACAGCACCACCGGAACCTGGAAGGCCCGCTTCGTCGACGCTCCTAACGACGAAGCCAAGGAAGGGCCCGACCACCTGCAGCTGGTCATCCCCAAGGGCGGGGCGACCATCGTCAGCAGCATCCTGCCGACGTGCACCATCACCGTCGCTCCCGCGGGCCCGGCTTCGGTCGCGGCCGCCTACAACGACGTGAGCACGGCAACGTTCAGCAAGTCAGGGATACCGACGGCGGGGACCGGCTGCACCACCAGCGCCAATGGCTCGTTCACCGCGACATACACCCTCTCTCCGGGAGTTAAGGACGTCTCGTAGTTCCGCGCGAAAGCGCTGAGAAGATCAGGAGAGAGCTATGGGGGCGGGACGCCGCGGTGTCCCGCCCCTTTAGCACTGAGTAGGGTGGTGCGGTGCAGCGACAGCCTCCGGCCGCGCCAGGATCGCCTCGCTCGCGGATGATGGGCCGCGTGGTCATGATGCTCGTTGCCCTGGGGCTAGCCGGGTGCGGAGCGGCCGCGGGCGGCAGCCGCAGCTCATCGGTGCCGCGCCCCATCGCCCCCACCGCGGTCGCCACGAACGCCGTCCCCCAAGGACACCCGCAGGTGATCGAACCGGCTGCCGGTGCGCAGGCGGTCACGGTTACGGCAGGGGCTCCCGTGGGCGACGTGAACGCGCACGCGCCATCGCTGGCGCAGGTCAAGCACGAACTGCGGCTGGAGCTGATCGCGGCGCCGATCACCGGCGCGGCGTACATCGACCCGTTGCGCTACGTGACCGTTTGGGAGCGCACCGATCAGGGCGTGGACGCGAATCTGCCCGTGGGGGCGCCGATCCTTGCGCCGGGCCGAGTGAAGATTCTCGCGATCATCCCGGGTTGGTACGCCGGTCAGCCGCTGGTCTACTGGGAGCTGCTGGACGGCCCGGACGCGGGCAAGGTGCAATACGTGGCCGAGCAGATCACCCAGATCGCGCGGCCCGGCAGCATCCTGGACCAGGGACAGGCGATCGCCCGCTACGCCGCGGCCGGCACCGGGATCGAGTTCGGCTGGTCGACCGTTGACGGCGTGACGCTCGCGCGGGCCACGACCGGCTACGAGGAGGGCCAGGCCACGCCGGCTGGATTGTCCATCCGGGCGTGGTTGAACAGCCTCGGCGCCAACGCGGGCAAGGGCTGACGGCTGCTCTGGACCTCCAGATTTCGCGGCGCCGCCATTGACTACGGCGAGGGCGGAATTCGAAACCCGCGAAGGGATATGAACCCCTTACTCGCTTAACAAAAGACCTCATTTAGCAGGTAGATCATTCTTCGTGCAGCACGGTGGCAGAGGGGAGTGTCCCGATACGCCGCAACTCTCTCCGTCGCCCGCGATCCGGCTTGCGGCGGACCCTCCGACGGCCCCCCGTCCGCCCGCCGGCGACCAACCGCGGGGCTGCTCAGGCCAGCACGCACGAGGCGGCCCAGCAAGGCCGGCCCGCAAGCAGGCCGGACGATGCCAGCGCCAGGCGGCCTGACACACGAGGGAGACAAGCAGGCAACATGCGGGGGTAAGCGAGAGTCTAGGTAAGGTTTGCGACTGCTCGCCAGGCGCACTTCACGCTGCCGATCGTCCTCAACGGCCGCGAGATCGCACGGCCGAACCACCGCGAGATCGTACGGGCGATGGCGTCAAAGGCACTGAGCCCTGACGGAGCGGTTGCGCCCGTTGTTGAGGACGGGCAGACTCTTCCTGCGGCGCGCTCGCGTCGCCAGAACGGTCCACAGGACCAGGAACGGGGGAATCATGTTCGGGCAGGTGGCAATTCGGTGCGGCCGTCGGACGGCTATGACTCTGATAGCGGGTTTGAGCGCGGCGTTGGCCGGGTTAGGGTGGGGCGCGGCGGTGAGCCGCGCGGCAGACTATGAGGACAGCCACGCCAATGTCTGTGAGGGCTCAAAGTGCTTTGGCGGTCGCAACATCGGACAGGGCGGCCCGGCGGCGAACCTTGCGTTTGGTCCAGGCATGATGCCCAGCCTAACCTTGGGAGCTCAGAACGTCGCACTTGGTGACGGAGCACTTCTCGCCGACACAACTGGCAGCAACAACGTCGCGACCGGGGTTCAGGCCCTCGAACAGAACGCGTCGGGCGGCGACAACGTCGCGACGGGCACAGAAGCGCTGAACGCCAACAGCTCTGGCCATGACAACGTTGCGGCTGGGACCAAAGCTCTCGCTAGGAATAGCACCGGCTGCTGCAACATCTCGACCGGCTCTCAGGCACTCTTCAGCAACCTTGATGGCGCCGCCAACATCGCGACGGGTCTCGGGGCGCTAGGGCAAAACGTGCACGGCAACAATAACGTGGCGATCGGCTATCGGGCGCTGGGCAGCAACACGACCGATAACAACGTCGCCGTCGGCTTTGAGGCGCTGGGCTCTAACAGCACGGGGGCAGATAACCTGGCCACGGGCTACCAGGCCTTGACCAACAACACCACCGGCAGCGACAACCTCGCGAGCGGACTGAACGCCATGCTTCTCAACAAGACCGGCAGCGAGAACCTGGCCAGCGGCACCGACGCGCTGCTCTCAAACACCAGCGGCAGCGGCAATGTCGCGGGCGGCTACCACGCGCTCTTGAACAACACCACCGGCAACAACAATGTGGCCAGCGGCGTCGAGGCACTGCTGTCTGACACCACCGGCCTCGGTAACGTCGCGAGCGGCACCGACGCCCTGTTCTTTAACACGACCGGCCGCAACAACGTCGCGCTGGGCGACGCCGCGGGGCTGAACCTGACCACCGGCTCGAGCAATATCGACATCTCCAACAAAGGGATCGCGGGCGAGGCGGGCAAGATCCGGATCGGCACGCCGGGAACCCAGACTGCGACGTTCTTGGCCGGGGTCAATGGCGTCACCGTCCCGGGTACCGCCAAAGAGGTCGTGATCAACGCAAGCGGACAGCTGGGAACCGCTCCCGCGCCCGGGAGCGCGCCCCCGGCGAACGGGGCCACGGCCACCACTCGGCGTCTGCAGGACCAGGTCAACCAGCTAAAGGCCGAGGTCGCGCAGCTACGCGCATTGATCAGCCACGCCAAGTGAGGTCGGCACGGCCGCCCGCAGCTGCGTGATCCTGCCTCGGCTCGATCGCCGGGCGACGCTCTGACTGCGTCACAGTGGTCGCGGACGTCGAGCGCGAGCCTCGGGCGGTCGAGCGGCCGCCGAGGCCGAGCCGGTCCCGACGTTCTACCAGTTCGCCCGGGGAGTGGTGGACTCGCAACGAGGGCCGGCACGCACCGAAGACGCAGGACGGACTACCGCTGGCGCCTCGAGCAGCACCTACTGCCGTTCTTCGTCGACCGGTCGCTGGATCGGATCACTTTCGATCTGGTCCGTTGAGCGCGATCTGACCGACGGGCGCCCGCGACAACTCCGTCGCCGCAGCAACCTGAGCGTGGGTCCAGCCATGCGCGATCGTCTCCCGCACGAGCCGGTTGCGTTCCAGACGTGTTGCCTCGGCCATCTCAACCTCAAAGCGACAGAGGCTTTCGACGTGCTCTAGATTCTCCGCGGTGACGCTCATTTCAGGTCGATTCTGCCAAGGCGTCTGGACGGCCCCACGAGTACGAGCGGCAACGCGCTACGCGCGCTAGGGACGCCCATCCGAGCCGCCCTCGCGCGCGACTGCTGCCATTTTGCTGCCATCTGACCCAGTATTGGCCGCCGGATGGATCTCGCAGACTGATCCGCAACCCCCTAAAAGTAATCTCTAAGCAGGTAGTTCGTCGGAGCGGAGAGGGCGGGATTCGAACCCGCGAAGGGGTATAAACCCCTTACTCGCTTAGCAGGCGAGTGCCTTCAGCCACTCGGCCACCTCTCCCGGGAGATAGCGCGCAAGTGTAGACGAGGGGTCCCAGCCGGCTGGCACGACCGGGCGCGGCTAGGATCGAGGTCCGCGCGCCGGAGGGGTGGCAGAGCGGTCGAATGCGCTGGTCTTGAAAACCAGAGTCCGTGCAAGCGGACCGCGGGTTCGAATCCCGCCCCCTCCGTGTAGTTCCCGCCCCCATGGGCTCGGCTGCATCCCGACTCCCGGGCCGCGCCCCAGCGCCGAGGCCAGTACCGCCAGCAGCTAACGCTGCGGCTTGGGAGCCGTTCCGAAGACGTGATCCCAGAACGGGGCGCTGACGCCGTAGCCGCGCTCGTGGTTCTGAAAGTGATGGCGCATGTGCAGCTCCCGTAGCCGGCGCCCCAGCCTGGTCTTGGGACGGTGATGGTGCACGTGGTAGTGCAGCATGTCGTAGCCGAGGTATCCGCCGAGGAAGCCGGCACCGAAGGGCAAGAAGCCGGGGCTACCGATCACGGCGTAGAAGCCGAAGACGAACAGCGCGGCCAGCGGAATGCTGACTGAGGGCGGCATCACCAGCCGCATCGGATCGTTGGGATGGTCGTGATGGACGCCGTGGATGATCCAGTGCAGCCGGGCTCCGATCCCGTGCTCGGGCTCGAAGTGGAACACGATCCGGTGCAGCCAGTATTCGGTCAGCGTCCAGAAGAGGTATCCGCCGAGCAGCCACGACGGGGGTCATCCAGGCCGAGCCGCGAACCAGCCCCTCGATCAGCAGGATGGTGATGACCGGGCCGAACAGGATCGGCGGCACGGCGGGATGCACGCGGGAGAGCTTGTCCAACAGGTCGGAGTCGAACATCCGCGGCGAGGCACGCAGAGTGTCGGTCCGGGTCAGGCGTTCCAGGTCATCTGCCTGTTGGGTGGCCATGGGCCAAATTCTAGCTCGGGCCGGCGGAGGGTCTGTGATCCTGGTCGCGATGAGTCTTTCACCACCGTCCGGAGGGATCGCAGGGCTGATCGTCCGGGTCCACTACGTCGTGGCTTTCAGCGCCAGAGCGGGCCGAATCTGACCCGATACGCGCGTTGGCGCGAGATGTGTCGGAATCTGCCCGGTTTCCGCAGCCAATCGGACTCACATCGGGATCGGGGTCTTATCGTGTCGGATTGTGTCCGCGCAGCCCCAATGCGGCGCCCGGACAAGCGCTCCGGCGTCACGCGACAAGCCAACGCGGCCCCCACAACGCGTACGACAGCCCCACACGCGCGAACCCCGATGACATGCTTCGGAGCATGGCCTGGACCGACACCGCTAAATGGTGGTCTGTGCGACGCGCGCAGAACCTCAAGCCGGCGACCTACCGCTGTCCCCTGTGCGGCCGGCACCTGCCGGCGCTGACCGAGCACCTACTGGTCCTCCCTGAAGGACGCTCCGATGGCCGGCGCCATGCCCACTCGGCCTGCGTGCTCGCCGCCCGCCGCGCCGGAAAGCTCCCCACTCGGGAGGAATGGCTGCAGACCCAGCCCCGCGCCAACCGGGCTGTGGGCGCGCGTCCGCGCGCAGCTGAGCCGGACGCCGAGATCACCGCGACGGCGCCGGTCGGTAGGGTGAGCCGCCATGACGGGAGCGCTCCGACTCGGACTCAACACGGGCTACTGGGCCGGCGGCCCGCCCCCCGGAGCGGCCGAATCGGTGCTCGAGGCCGAACGGCTCGGCTTTGACTCGGTGTGGACCGCCGAGGCGTACGGCTCAGACGCGCTGATGCCGCTGGCCTGGTGGGGCGCGGGGACCGAGCGGATCAAGCTGGGCACCGCGATCGCGCAGATCTCCGCGCGCACGCCGGCCGCCACCGCGATGGCGGCCATGACGCTCGACCACCTCTCCGGTGGCCGCGTGATCCTCGGGCTGGGGGTGTCGGGCCCGCAGGTCGTGGAGGGCTGGTACGGCCAGCCGTTCGCCAAGCCGCTGGCGCGGATGCGTGAGTACATCGGGATCGTGCGCGACATCTGGGCGCGGGAGGGGCCGGTCACCAGCGGCGGCCCCCACTATCCGCTGCCGCTGCCCGACGGGACGGGGCTGGGCAAGCCGCTGAAGTCGAGCATCCGCCCGCTGCGCAGCGACATCCCGATCTATCTCGCCGCCGAGGGCCCGAAGAACATCGCCATGGCCGGCGAACTGTGCGACGGCTGGTTGGCGCTGTTCTACTCGCCCTATCAGGACGAGTTCTACCGCGCACGCGCTGGCTGAGGGGTTCGCCCGGCCCGGTGCCCGTCGCACGCCGGAGACGTTCGAGGTCGCGGCGACGGTTCCGCTGATCGTCACCGACGACGTCGAGGCCGCGGTCGACGCGGTCCGGCCCATGTACGCGCTGTACTTCGGCGGGATGGGCGCGCGCGGGGCCAACTTCCACGCCGACGTGGCGATCCGGATGGGCTACGAGGACGAGGTGGCCAAGATCCAGGAGCTGTATCTCTCCGGCCACAAGGACCAGGCCGCCGCCGCGGTCCCGACCGAGCTGGTTCGAGCAGCTCACCCTGATCGGCGGCAAGGACCAGATCCGCCACGACCTCGAGGCGTGGCGCGAGTCGATCGTGACCACGCTGCTGATCGGCGGGGATCCGGCCACCCTGCGTACCGCCGCCGAGCTGGTTCTCGGCTAACCGGCAATCGCCTCGCCCCGCCGCCCCGCCGCTTAGCGAGTCGTCGCCGCCACCGGGGACTCGACCACGAACGTGGGGTCGTCGGCCGAGGTCTGGTCCTGGGCGTTGATCCGCGCCCCCGGCGGAGGCGACACCGGACCCTCGAGCAGGGGGTCGCCGGTGTCCTCCATCCACTGCTCCAGCCGTGCCCGGAGATCAGCGGCGACGTCGGCGTAGTCAGGGTCGTCGATCACGTTGCGGCCCTCGCCGGGATTGAAGAACAGGTCGTGCAGCGCCTCGCGGTTCACCGGCCGGCGGGCCCACCCGCGCGCGAGGTAGGCGTCCTTGCTGGGGCTGTCGTCGCAGTTGGGGAGCACCGGGTAGGGGTAATCGTCGAAGCGACGGATGTACTTGAAGCGCTCGGTGCGGATCGACCGCTGCGGTTCGTAGGCAGCGTGATACGTCAGCTCGGAGAAGATCTCGCGACGCGAGTCGGGGGGCTCGCGGTCGGAGACCAGCGGGACCAGCGAGCGGCCCTGCAGCCACGCCGGTGGCTCGATCCCCGTTACCTCGCAGATGGTCGGGAACAGGTCGATGTGCGAGACCAGCTCATCGCGCGCGATGCCGCCGTCGAAGCCGGCGCCCCGCAGGATCAGCATCACGCCGACGCCACGGTCGAGCAGACTGGCCTTGGCGGTCGGAAACGCGAGCCCGTGGTCGGTCGTGCAGATCACCAGCGTGTTGCGATCGAGGCCGGTCTCGTTGAGGGTGTTGAGCACCGAGCCGACCCCATGGTCGAGCGCCCGCGCACTGGCCTTGTAGGCGGCGACGTCCTGGCGGATCTCCGGGGTGTCGGGAAGAAACGGCGGCGGCAGGGAGTAGACGCGGTCGCGTACCGAGCTCGGCGCGAAGAAGCTGCGGTGGGTCTCGAAAAAGCCGACCGACATGAAGAACGGCTCCGGAATACCACCGGACAGCGCCTCGATCGCCGCCGGCGCCACCGAGCTCGCGCGCGTGTTCTCGATCTTGTGAACGACGTCGTATCCGAGCGTGCCCGGATCTTCGGAAACGTGCTGCTCGCCGATCAACTCGGTGTGGTAGCCGGCGGCCCCCAGCGTGTGGACGATGTGCTGGCCATAGTCGTTCAGCGTGAAGCCGCGATGGGCGAGACCCATCATGCCGTTGCTGTGACAGTAGGAACCGGTCAGCAGCGCGGCGCGGCTGCCCGAACACGACGGAGCGGCGCAGAAGGCGTGGCGGAACATGACGCCCTGGTCGGCGAGCCACTGGATGTTCGGGGTGGGGATGGCGTGACCGTAAGGCTGCACGTAGCGGCCGGTGTCGTGCGAGTTGAGGTAGAGGATGTTCGGTGGCATGGGTCTAGATGGCAACGTGGGCGAGGCTGGTGATGAGAGCGCGAGATCAGGTCGTGGAGAGCGCCGGGTCCGCTCCCACAACCTCTCGCGCCACATCCCGATGGTACGCCGCGACCCAGTCATCCGACAGGGCGTCGGCCTGGCGCTTGATCGGCTCGGCCGCGCGCCAGCCCCGGGGAGCAGCGATCCCGAGGTGCTGCAACACCCTGTGCACGACGCGGTCATGGCCGGCCTCGAGGTCGTCCTCGTAGACGATCTCCAGCGGTGTGACGCCGTGGATGGCCAGGAACTCGGCCCATGCCGAGTCCTCGGCCTCCAGCGCGCGGACCAGGTGGCGCAGCCCTTCGAATCGATACTGCAGCTCGACCGGCCGGTCGTCTCCGGGCGCGTGCTCGAGCCGCCAAGCCCGGGACTGCAGGGCACGCCATAGGCTGACCGCCTGACGAACCTTGTCGCGTCGGGTGACGCGGATGAAGGCCGGGCCTTCGAACAGCTGCTGCAGCAGCTCGAATGCATCCAATCCGGCGAACTCGGGCAATTCGCCGGCCAGCGAACGAAGCTCCGCGATCTGGCTCCACATCAGCTTGGCGCCAAAGACGCCATTGGGGGTGGTGCCGAGCCTGAAGGACCGCTCCAGATGCTCGCGGTAGCTCGACACCCCAATCAGGGAGGAATGCGGCGGCGCTGCCGGCGGCGAGGGATCGTCGCGGATGCCGACGCCGGTCCGGGGCAGATCGCCGAGGTAGTCGCCGGGATGCGGCGGCAGGCCAGTTTCACGGCGCGCCTCGAAGTACTCCTCGGGCCGCCCGGCAACCCCCGTGTCCTTGAGGAGCTCGCAGAGGAGCGTGCTGCCACTTCGCTGGGTGGCGCAAACCAAAAACGAGCAGTTCATCGTGATTCAACTAAGTCTACTGACTTAGTACCTTTGTGCGCGGGCATCCCGCCGGCGTTGCTCGGCGTCCAGGATCTGGTGCGCCTTGAGACCCAGGCTGAGGCGCTCACGACCGTCAGACTCGTACGGCGACAGCCCCGAGACCTCATGCACCCGTGAGAGCCGATAGCCGACCGTGTGACGGTGCAGGTGCATCGCGTCAGCGGTCTCGGTCGTGGACCCGTCATGGGCGAGAAACGCCTGGAGGGTGCACAGCAGGTCGGTGTCGTGTCGGAGGTCATACTCGACCAGGGGCGAGATGGTGCGCGCCCGCAGTTGCGCTAGCTCTTCCGGATCCCTGAGCAATACCCCGATCAGCAGGCGATAAGTCTCGTCCTGCTCGGCGAGCTGGATGTCAGGCGCCAACCCGAGCTCGACCAGCAGCTCCGCCTCCTGCAGCGCCTGGTGCAGGCCGCCGGGATCGCGCCGGGGGGTGGACACGGCCACCGTGCAACCTTGATCGCGCAGCGCCAGCGCGACCTCCCCCACATACGGGGATCCGAGCGGAGCCAGGCCGAGCACCCGCCCACCGCCGATCTCGGCCTGCATGACCCCGAGCTCGCCGGGCGGGTACCTGAGCTCCCGGGCCGGCTCCGGTTGCTGCGCACACAGGGCCACTGCGCCGGCGTCCAGCTCGGACCCGAGACGCCGAGCCCGATCGAGGAACGCCGCCACGTCGTCGGGCGGCCCGGCCACCAACTCCTCCAGGAAGGCTCGCTCGGAATCGTCGGGTGCCCCATTCTGAGCGCTGTGAATGACCGCGGTCACCGAGGCCGCGGCGGCCGCGGCGTCAAGCCAGGCCAGCCGCTCCGGCGCCGAATTGCCCTCGGCGGAGCCGGCGGCGACGATGCCCACCACCTCCTCGCCGATCCGCACCGCCACGGCCTCGGAGATCGCTGCCGGGACGGGCCCCGGATCGCCGTCGATGGTCGCGACGGCGTGATTGAGGATCGCGCGCAGTGCATCGGCGGCAAGCGACCCCTTGGGACGAACCACCGGCTCCCCCAGGGCGGGGATCGCGATCGCCACGGCAATACCCAGCGCCTCGGCCGCAGCCTCGGCGACACTGCCCAGGTCGCCGCCGGCGACCGCGCCGGAGACGAGCGTCAGTGGCGTAGACCGAGGAGCGGATGAATCCGCCCCCCGGTCCCGCACCGACTGTTGGTTGCTCTCAACTACCCGTGCGCGCTGCATGCTCGCTGCGCACGCGGACCCGAGCCACCGGGACCTGGATCATGCCGGCGCCGGCGTCGCCGACTGACCTGATCCAGGCGAGAGATCCGGGAGCCCATCGGGGTACCCGAGCGACGGAATGTCGGACGGGTACACCTCGTGGCCATGCTCGGCGGTATCGCCGATCTCCATGTTCTCCTCGGACATCCGCAGAGGGATGAACACGCCCACCAGCTTGAGCAGGATGAACGTCGCTATCCCGGACCACACGATCACGAACAGACCCGCGAACGCCTGCCACTTCAACAGCGTCCAGTTGCCGTGGATCACGCCGGTTGCCGAGATGCTCGGCGTCTTGCCCACGCCGGGATAGACCGTCATGCCGGGGTCGGCGAAGATCCCGGTCAAGAGGCCGCCGGAGAGTCCGGCGATCCCGTGCGTGTAGACCACGCCGAGCGTGTCGTCGACGTTGCGGAATGGTCGCACCCGGCTGAGGTAGTTGAGCGCGAAGTACACGATCGTCGAGGCGATCACTCCCATGGCGATGGCTCCCCAGCCGTTCACGTAGCCCGCCGCCGGTGTGATCGCCACCAGACCGACGATCATGCCGTTGACGCCCGAGATCATTCCCGGCTTGCGGCCGGTGAGGTAGTCCCACGCGACCCAGACCAGGAACGCGACCGCCGTACAGAGGTTCGTGTTGAGAACCGCCGCCGACGCCGAGGCACCCGCGAAGTACGGGTCACCACCGTTGAAGCCGTTCCATCCGAGCCACAGCAACCCGGCCCCGATCGCGACCATGGCCACGTTGTTGGGGGCGTCGATCTCCCGGTCTCGCTGGAGTCTTGGCCCGATCACCGCGGCGGCGACGAAGCCGGACACTCCGGCCGACAAGTGGATCACGTACCCGCCCGAGAAGTCGACGGCCCCATGCTGGGCGAAGAAGCCGCCGCCCCAGATGGTGAACGCATCGACCGTGTAGACGATCGAGGACCACAGCGCGACGAACGGAATCCAGGCTTTGAAGTTGATCCGTCCCAGCACCGAGCCCAGCATCAGGATCGGCGTGATGCCCGCGAACACGAATTGGAAGTACGCCAGCGTGGCCTGCGGGAAGCGGAAGCTCGGACCCGTCGTTGCTAATGGGATCGCCGCCTGGCCCTGTTCAGCCGAGTGGCTCAGGACCGCGCCCGGCTTGCCGATGAAGTTTCCGAAGAAGCCCGAGTTGGAGATGCCGTGGAATGGCGTGCCAAAGCCCATCTTGAAGGCCCACAGCACCCAGACCACGAGCACGACGGCGAACGCGACAAAGGTCAGCATCATGCTGTTGATCGACCAGCGCTTCTGCATCACGCCGCCGTAGAGCACCACGAGTCCGGGCACGCTCATCAGACCGACGAGCGTCGCCGCGGTCATCTGCCAAGCGTTATCTCCGGGGCTGAGCCACGTTGGATATGGCAGCCACATTTAGTTGGATCTCCTTGTCCTTGGTGACGGGGATGGGTGAAAACGAACGAATGCCGCGGCAACCAGCAGCGGCGGCCCTCGCAGGCCCAGTACGACCGGCTTGAGTTTGTCTTCGGCGCCTGCGCCGACACATGGCCTCGCGTCCAGCAAACGGAGGGGTCGCCTGGACATAGGGATAAACCGAGCGGCGCTCAGAGGCTGACCGGGGTGGCGCGAGGGAGCACCAGTGCTGAGCTGCGCGCCGCATCGAGCTGGGCCCGCGCGGGTCCGCTCAGCGCGATTCGCCCCGGCTGCGCGGAGGGCTGGGAGCCGACCACGACGAGGTCGGCTTCGTGGGAGCCGTCCGGCGCGATCGAAGCTCCCAGAGCCTCGGCCAGGGCGGCGGCAGTGGCCCGGGTGGCGTCGTCGCCTTCGGCCGCGATTACCGAGATCGTCTCGATCTTGCGGTGGGGCGAAGTCCGGAGTCCGGCCACCGCGACAGCCACGGGGACCGAACCGCCCTCGAGCATCGACTGCGCCGCAGCGCCAGGCTCCGTGCGACCCGGCGGGGTCCGGTAGTCCGAGCCGAACACCACCATCGCCGCCTGCGCTTGCGCGGCGAGCCGGGCCAGACCGGCTCCGGTGGAGGGGTCCAGGACCACGTGGCGCTCAACCTCGGGATCCTCTAGCCAGACTGCGCCCTGATCGAGCCGGCGCTGGGCGTCGTGCTCGGCCAGCTCCTCGCGCCGCGGGTCGTACTCGCGGGAGTGGCGCACATAGGCCAGCGCCAGCGGAGCGCCGGGACTGGCGAGCATCTGGCCGAGGGCCAGGGCGTCGTCGTCGTTCGCGGTTCCGTCGTAGGAGACGATGATGCCCGCGGCCATGACCGGCATCCTGCGTGACTCCCCACGGGGAAGCATTGGCCACGTGGCTAACGTTCGCGGCGTCCGGGCTATCCGGGCGGCGGAGACCGCGGATCGAGCTGAAGCGACGGTTCCGTGTGCGACGATCGCGGCGTGGAGCGATCGACTTGCGAGTAGAGACCGCGGCGCTGGCGCTGCCGATTCCGGCGCTGCTGCACGTTCCGGCGCTCCTGCACATCCATATTCACCTCCACCATCAGTTCCATGGCCCGCCGTTTGACTACGCCGGCCTGGCCGCAGCCAGTTTTGCCAGCTGGATCGGCGTGCCTGGGCCGGGGGAGCCGATCCTCATCGCGGCCGGGGTGCTCGCCGCCAAGCACCAGCTCGACATCGTGTCGGTTCTGCTGGTGTCGTTTCTGGCGGCGGCCGCCGGCGGGATGATCGGTTGGCTGATCGGCCTGAAGGCCGGGCGGGCGTTCGTGACCGCGCCTGGACCTCTGCGGGCCTTCCGGCTCCGCGCCGTGGAGCGCGGCGAGGAGGTGTTCCAGCGCTATCCGGTGATCGCGATCGTGCTCACCCCACCGTGGGTCGCGGGTATCCATGGCGTTCGCGCCGCCGTCTACCAGCCGGTCAACGCCGTAACGGCGCTGGCGTGGGCGCTGGGCTTCGGGCTCGGCGGGTACTTCGCCGGTCCGGTGGTGGTGGAGGCGGTGAGCGACCTCGGTCTGATCACGGCGGTCGGCCTGGGCGCCCTGATCGCGCTCGGCATCGGGGCCGAGGTGCGCCGGCGCCGCCGGCGGCGCTGAGGCTCAGAGCTGGGTCTGGGACCAGCTGACCGCGAGCAGCGGCGGCGTGGGTTGACCGATGTCGAACTGGATATCGGCGTGCGGCAGGAGCGGGATCGCGCTCAGGCTCCGCTTCCAGAGCTTTCCGTTCAGGTACGCGGTGATCTTGCCGCGCACGTCTCCGACCTGACTAGCGGTCAGCGGTTGATGCCACTCGTGGAAGAAGTTGCCCAGCGTGTAGATCCGCTGGGTCGGGGACTCGATGTGGATCACGCCGTCGGTGGTGTGGGTGTGCAGCCAGTAGATGCAATGTCCGCCGGCTGCGACCGGGCCCTGCGGGGTCTGCTGCGCGGTCGAGCCGGGGATGCCGATGCCGGCCGGAAGCGCGAACTCCCGGCCAAGGACGAACACGGCAAGGTGGGCGTGGATGTGGTAGGCGAGTTGCTCGACCGGCCCGCACTTGATCCCGTCGATCGTGCCCGTCTGCGTGGTGCCGGCCGGCGCCAGCTGCGGGCCGGTCTCCAACGGGACCGCCTCAAAGCCCAGCATCGGCTGACTGGCGCTGCTGGCAGAGCTGGTGGTGGAGCTGTGCACTCGAGCTGGCGCTGGCCGAGCTGGTGCTCGGCGTGGCCGCGCTGCTGCCGCAGGCGGCCAGGGTCAGCGCGCTCAGCAGGGCCGCCAGGAGCGGTGATAACCGGTTGCGCACAGCCACAGACCGTAGCTTGATTCGGTCCTGACGGCACCGGTGCCGTTTCGGGCCGGCACGGCCGGCGCGATCTGCCCCAGCTAGTTCCGGCTGCCGCCGCCGAACAACCTCAGCATCAACAGGAAGACGTTGAAGATGTCCAGGAAGATCCCGGCGGCGATCGGCACGGTGCTGGCCATGTTGGCCCGCCGCAGGCGATTGAAGTCCAGCGCCGTGAACCCGCCGAAGATCACCAGTCCGAGTACTGCGTAGATCACGTTGCCGCCGGGGATCGAGACGAAGATCAACACGATTCCGAACACGATCAGCGCCAGCAGCGCCCAGAACAGCATCCGAGCCATGGAGGAGAGGTCGCGGCGGGTGGCGTAGCCGTAGGCGCCGAGCGCCGCCACGAACGCCCCGGTGGCGCCGGCGGCCTGCCACAGCGCGGCGGGGTCGCTCTTCGCGTAGGCCGCCAGGACCGGCGCCACTCCGAGCCCGAGGAGCAGCCCAAGACCGAACAGCAGGCCGATCGCGAGCTGTTCGTGGCCGCGAGCCGAGGCGAACTGGAGCCCGAACACGCACGCGAACGCGGCGATCAGAAAGATGAAGCCGCTGCCGCCGGCGAGATTTCGGCCCAGGTAGGCGCCGAGCGCGGCGCAGCCCACGGTGAGGGCCACGAGACCCATCACCTGTCCGAAGACGGCGCGCGTCTCGTCGCGGTCCAGCGCCCGGCCTCCATAGGCGGCGTACTGCTGCGGCGATCGCATCGGAGTAGACGTTAGACCAAACCGCTCGTTAGACAAAACCGTCCGCGCTGTCTCGGGGTCGGCCTTTACCAAACCCGACACGCGATACTGGTGAAGTGTCCAACGCCAGCATCGCGGCGGCTGACGGTGCCGATTCCGCGGCCCGGCCGCCGATCCCCCGCGCGGCGTGGACGCGGCTGGCGGCGTGCACCGCCGCCGCTGCGCTGCTGCAGCTCGACGGCACGCTGATCACTGTCGCGTTGCCCTCGGTGGCGCGCGGTCTCGGCGTCAAGGGCAGCTCGACCTCGGTCGTGCTCAGCGCCTACTTCGGCGCCTACGCCCTGCTGCTGCTGCCGGCTGGTGAGCTGGTCGACCGCTTCGGCGCCCGGCGGCTGGCCTTGGCCGGCCTGGGGCTGTTCGCGATCGGCGCTGTCGCGGGGGCGCTGGTCACGAGCTTCAACGCCCTGATCGTGGCGCGCATCGTGCAGGGCGCGGGCGCCGGCCTGGTCAGTCCGGCGGCGCTGGCCGGAGCGGTGAGCGGCTTTCCGCCCGAGCGGCGCGGCAGCGCGCTCGGAATCTGGGGGGCCAGCGCCGGAATGTCCAATCTGCTCGGCCCGCTGCTGGGCGGTCTGCTCACGGTGGCGTTCGGCTGGCGCGCGGACTGGTGGGCGCTGGTGCCACTCACGGCGGTGGTGGCGATCGCGATCGCGCGGTTGCTTCCGGGAATCGTGCAGGTCGACACCGGCGGTGCTCATCCCGCCATGAACCGGATCGTGCTCGCCGCGACGCTGGTCGCCGCGCTCACATTTGCGGTGATGATCGGCGCCTTCTACATCGCCGAGCAGTACCTGCAGCGGGTGGCGGGGTTCTCGGCCCTGGGCGCGTCCGGGGCGCTGGTGCTGGTGGCGCTGCTGGTGGGAGCCGCGGCGCCGGTGGCAGGCAAGCTGGTCGATCGCCACGGCGAGAAGCTGCCGGCCGTGCTCGGATTCGTCCTGGCCGGGATCGGGCTGGCGATCCTGGGGATCCCGGGGTTCACGCTCTCAGGGTTGGTCACGATACTGCCGCTGATTCCGGTGGGACTGGGTCTGGGCATGCTGTTCGTGCCGACCTCACGCGCGGCGCTGAACGCCACCCCGCTGGCCTCGCATGGGCGCACCTCCGCCGTCCTGTCGGTGGGGCGACTCTTGGGCGCGGCGGTCGGAGCCGGGCTGGCCGGAGTCGCGCTGACCGGAACCCTGACCGCCGCGACCGTCCATCACACGTTGCTGATCGCGGCCGCGCTGTGCTTGGTCATCGGGATTCCGGCCTCCGCGCTGCTCGGTGGCGGCCGCATGCGGGCCGATCAGGCCTGAGCCCCGGGCTCGGCCTCACGCGGTCCGTCGAGCATCAGGCCCGCGCGTCGGGCTGCAGCCCGGCGGGACCGGTCGCGCCGGCCGACTCGGCGGGGTCATCGGACTCACCGCCGGTGGCCTCGAGCAGGATCTCGGCCACCGTCTCGGGCGCATCCCACATCGGGATATGGCCGGCATCGGGAAGCGTGACGTTGCGGACGTTGTCGGGGAGCCAGGGCGGGCGGTTGATCAGGCGGTCGTACTCGGGCCAGACCAGCGTGACCGGCACACGGATCCGCTCCAGGCCGCCGAAGGCTCCCGCGCGCATCGCCTCGTTGACCGCGACGAAGCCTGATGCCTGGGCGTAGGCGCGCACCAGGTGGGCGGCATCGCGGGCCGGTACCCGATTGGCATGCCGCACCGAGCTGCCCAGAAGCAGGCGGCGTCCGGCCGGAGTCGCGGCCAGCGGTCCCACCACCGGCAGCACCCGGCGCGCCAGATTGTGTGCCGAGGCCTGCTTGGGCGCCAGCGGCCGCGGCCACAGACCGGCCGGAGCGATCGCGGTCACGCTGCTCACGGCGCCGCTCACGGCAAGCTCCAACGCGACCCATCCCCCGAGCGAGTTGCCGGCGACGTGGGGCCGCTCGAGGCCCAGCGAGCGCAGCAACTCGGCGACCGCCCGGGCGAGCGCCTTCGGAGTGGGTTTGCCCTCCAGCGGCGGGGACGCGCCGAAACCGGGCAGGTCGACCGCGAGCAGCTCCCGACGGTCGCGCAGACGGTCGATCACCGGGTTCCACACGCGATGGTCGGCGCCCATCGGGTGGAGCAGCACGAGGGTGGGCCCGTGGCCGACTCGTTCGTAGTCGAGCGCCATCGGGCTCCAGGCCTCAGCGCTCGAGCGAGAGGGCCAGCACCACACTGGCCAGCGCCGAGCCGCCGCCGACGCGCAGCGTCGCGCCGGCCGCCCCCGCCGGGAGCCGGTCGCGGCGGGCGATCGTGGCCGTAACGTCGGTGAGATCTCCCGCGATGCTGGCGAGCAGCCAGGGACGCAGCGGAGCGTCGTGAACGGCGGCCCACAGGGCTCCGAGGTGCAGCACCATCTCCCGGGCGCCGAGGGCCTGCAGCGGAATCTGGGTCGGTCCACCCTCGGCGGCAGGACCGAGCCAGCGCCGCGCCAATCGGGCCGGGGCGGCTACCAGTCCGAACCCGTAGCCGACCCGGAGGCCGAGGACAGCGATCGCCGCGAGTCGTGACGGTGCGAGCTCCACTGTGGCTTATGCGCAGGTCGATCCGGGGCGGATCACTACTCGTGGCGCGCCAAGGAGTCGCCGATCAGCCAGATCGTGGGAGGCCACAATCCGACGAAGATCGCGCGTCGCTCGGCGTTGCCGCGTTCGTCCTGGTCGACCGTCTTGGCGCGGATCCACAAGCCGATGCACAGTCCGATCGAGCCCATCGAGAAGAGCTGCATGTGCCAGGCCTGCAGGCCGGCGTGGTGAAGTCGCTCGGTGAGCATCGCCTGACGAGACTAGCGAGCCCGGCCCGGCCCCGGATCGTGCTCCGCTAGCCTCGATTCGGTGCCCCGCCGCCCCAAGGCCACGCGCCGCTGGCTGACCGCGATGACCTGGCCGGTCGGCGTCACGCTGACCTCCTGGGACTACATGTGGCGCTCCACGCCCCTGCACCGCAGGGAGGTGCTGGAGCCGGAATCCGACGGCCACCTGCCTCCGTCGCTGCCGGAGGAGACCAACATGACCGAGGTGATCAGCCCCCCCGAGGGCCACGGGCCGCTGTTTCACCGCCGCTACCGGACGCGCATCCGCGACTCCCATCTCTCCCCCGAGGAGCTGTTCGCGACGCTGACCAAGAACATCAACCGGGCGGCGCCGACGAAGTTCGCCCGCTTTCAGAAGGTGCACGGCGACCGCGAACGGCTGGCGGTCGGCGACGAGTACGTGGTCCGCATGCCCGGCCCCTGGGACGGTCCGGTGCGCGTGGTCGACGTCGGCGAGCGCTCCTTCCGCCTGGCGACCCTGGCGGGTCATCTGGAGGCGGGGCAGATTGAGTTCCGCGTCCGGCAGGAGGACCTGATGGTGTTCGAGATCGAGTCGTGGGCGCGCAGTGCCGACCGGCTCTCGAACCTGCTCTATCACCACATCCGCATGGCCAAGGAGATCCAGCTGCACATGTGGATCTCCTTCCTGGAGGGCGTGGTGTCGCTCTCGGACGGGCGGATGACCGGCGGGGTGGAGATCGAGACCCATCGCGTGGAGGCGCTGCCCGCGTCATGACGCTCACACCCCAGGCACCGCCGAAGCTCTCCCCCCAGCTCCAGCGCAAGCTGGCGGACCTGGCGGACAAGTCGGTCAACTACGACCCCGACGAGCTCGATCTGCTCAATCCGCCCCGCGGCTGGCATGTCGACGACCGCCATCAACCGCTGCCCCGCGAGCCCGCTGGAGCGCCGATTCCGGGTGGGAGCTGGGAGATCGCCAGACGCCTGATCCGCGGCTACGAGTTCGCCGACCCCTCCATGGTGCGAGCCATCTATGACCCCGGCGAGCCGCTGGCGGGTCGCGACATGCTGCTGGAGCTGCGGGCGCTGGGTCTCGTCCGTGTGCACGTCGGCGTGCGCGTGGGTGAGGTCTACGACGAGGTCCGGCGCGTGGACGGGCGCGAGCTGCGCGTGTCAGGGTGGTATTACCGCACCCTCGAGGGTCACGTCGAGAAGGGGCAGATGAACTGGGAGGTGTGGAAGTGGCTTGACTCGGGCGAGGTGGAGTTCCACGTCTACTCGGTCTCACGGCCGGCCTCGATCGCCAACCCGATCATCCAGATCGGGTTCTGGCTCCTGCGCGGCCATGAGCGGGCGCTGTTCCTCGACAGCACCTGCCGGCGGATGCAGGCGTTCACCGAGCTGGGTCTGAACCGCGACCAACGCGGCGAGCGGATCCAGCAGGCCAGCCACGGACTGACCGCCCGCCGGCCGACCAAGGACGATCCCTCGCATGCCGAGCTCGCGCGGAACGTCGAGCAGGGCGAGCTGTCAAGCTAGCCGCATGCCCCGCCGGTTTGTGATCGCTCAGTTTCCCAGGTTCCGGCGCCTGCTCGGCGCCGGCGCCGCGACCTATGCGCTCGGCGCCGTCGCCGGGCTCGGAATGAACCAATCGCGGGTGTGAGGCGTACTTGAACCATGAGCGTGCTCTCGACTCTGCGCATGTACGTGCGCCGCACCCCCAAGCTGGCCGAACCCACCGACATCTATGACCACCGGGTGAAGCTGCTGGACGGCGGCGAACTGGACCTGGCCACCCTCCGTGGACGTCCGACGCTGATTGTCAACACCGCCAGCAAGTGCGGGTTCACGCCGCAGTACGAAGGCCTCCAGGCGCTCTACGAGCGCTACGGCGACCGGGGCCTGCAGGTGCTCGGCTCGCCATCGGCCGACTTCAACGATCAGGAGTACGCCGAGGCGGACGAGATCGGCGCGTTCTGTCAGAAGAACTACGGCGTCAGCTTCCCGCTCACCGAGCGGACCTCGGTGCGCGCCGAGCCCTCGCCGCTGTGGAGCGACCTGGCCCGCCAGCCGAACTCCGCGCCGCCGGTGTGGAACTTCACGAAGTATCTGGTGGGAGGGGACGGCAGGCTGATCGCCCGCTGGCCGACCAAGGTGACGCCCGAGGATCCGAAGATCGTTGCGGCGATCGAGTCGGCTCTGCCCGGGACCTAATCCCTTTGCCCGGGTCCGCGCCCCGGCGCGGGTGCGATCGGCGTTTAACCGGCGGCCCTGTCTCTCAAGTTCGCGGCCCCGCGTGCCGATTTGGACAGCAAGGAACGCTCTGGACGCACAGCCTGATCGGGACGACTGGACTGATCAGGCTGTTCGTCGTCCAGAGGCCTTGATCGGAACAAACGCGCTCGGATCGGAGTGGGTTGACGAGAGGAGTGCCATGACCCCTGACGAGCTCATGGAGGAGGCCTGCCGATTGGCGGTGGAATCGGTCCGCAACAACTGGGGCGGTCCGTTCGGCGCGGTGATCGCCAAGGACGGTGAGATCGTGGCCCGCGGTCAGAACCGAGTCCTGCTCACCGGCGACATCACGGCCCACGCCGAGATCGAGACCATTCGCAAGGCGGTGGCGGCACTGAACCCCGAGGCGCCGTCGATCTCCCAGCGTCACCAGAACACGTCGACGCTCGAGCTGGTGCCGCGGCCCGAGGGTTCGCCGGATCCGCTCGCCGAACGGGCACGGATGCTGCAGGGGATGGATATCTACTGCAGCGGTGCCCCGTGCCCGATGTGCATGAGCGCGATCTACTGGGCTCGTCTGGACAGCGTGCGGTTCGCCTCCGACCTCGACGCCACCAAGAAGGTCGGGTTCGACGATGCCTTTCAGTACGAGGAGTTCACCAAGCCCATGGAGGATCGCCGGATCGACATCTCGCAGTTGCGGCCCGATCTCGGCGCTGAGGCCTTCGCGGCCTGGACCGGCAAGACCGACCGGCATCCGTACTGATTGATGTCAACCGCCGGCGGGAAACTCGACGTCGGCGTCATCGGCGGGTCGATCGCAGGGTGCTTCGCCGCGCTGGAGCTGATCGCGGCGGGACATCGCGTCACCATCTTCGAGCGCTCCGACGCCGAGCTGCACGGGCTGCTCGGGGCCGGCCTGGGGACCCCCACGCCGACGTTCCGGACGCTCGTCGAGCGAGGGCTCGTCGACGAAGGCCTGCCCCGCGTCAGCTTGCCTGAGATGGTGTTCGTCGGCCCGGACGCCGGCGGCGCTCGGCGGGGACGCGTTGCGCTGCGACGGCGGCTGATCTTCGAAGCCTTCCACTGGAGCGATCTGCATCGCGGCCTGCGCGAGCGCATGCCGGAGGTCGCCTACCGGGCGGGGCAGCATGTCGAGCGCGTGACTCAAGGCAGCGCCGCGACGGCCACGATCACCCTGGCGGACGGCAGCGAGCATGGCTTTGACCTGGTGATCTGTGCCGATGGCTACCTCTCCCAGAGTCGGCGCACGCTGTTCGGGTGGGTGGAGAGGGAGTACCGCGGCTACGTCTGCTGGCGAGGGGTGGTTGAGGAGGCCGAGGTCTGCGACGGCAACGATCTGATCTCGGACTTCGTGCGCTTCGGGACCACCGGGCTACCCGGGTCGTTCCTGTATCCGATCCCAGGGCGCCACGGTTCCGTGGTTGCGGGTGAGCGGCTGATCAACTGGGGCTGCTACGTGCCGGTGGCCGCCGACGAGCTGAACGAGTTCCTGGTGGGTGCTGACGGAACGCGCCAGCCGGGCGCGATCCCCCCCGGTGGCATGCGCCCGGAGCAGGAGCGCGGGCTGAAGTCGCTGGCCCGGCAGACCCTGCCGCCGCTGTATGCCGAGATCGTGGCCCGGAGCGCCGGCACCTTCGCGCAGGCCATCTACTCGGTGAGTGTGCCGGGCTACCACCGTGGTCGCATCTGCCTGACCGGCGACGCCGGTGGCCTGGCGCCGCCGTTCACCGGCAGCGGGATCTTCAAGGCCGCCACCAACGCGGTACACCTCCGAGAAGCGCTCGACGCCCACGCCGATGTCGATACCGCGCTCGCGGTCTGGGACGCCGAGGAGACCGCGACCGCGCGCATGCTCATACAGCTCGGCCGACAGTACGAGGATGCGTTCATCGCCAGCCCTCCGGACTTCGCGACGATGGCGCCGGCTGACGCCGAGGCGTGGTGGACGCGGTCGGTGCAGCACCCCGCCGGTTTCAACTTCGAGGCCGATGTGTCCGCCGGCGAGCCGGCGGCTGAGGCCGGAGCACGACGATGAGCGAGCTCGAGTTCCTCGGTGCGCTGCACGTCGAGTTGCTGCGCCATTCCGAGCTGCGACCCGAGCACCCCGACCATGAGCTGTTTCAGACCTCGACCGTCCAGGCGCTGCTGGCGGGTGCCTTCGACGGCGACGTCACGCTGGCCGAGCTGCTGGAGCACGGCGACCTGGGCCTGGGGACGCTCAACGGCCTCGACGGCGAGCTGATCGTGCTCGATGGTCAGGCCTGGAAGGCCAACCCCGACGCCACCCTCACGCGTCCCGAGATGTCATCCCGGACGCCCTACGCCGTGGTGGTGGAGTTCACCCCGGGCGCGCCGTTGCCATTGCGCGGACCGTTTCATGACGCCGACCTGGAGCGGTGGCTCCAGGCCCGCGTCGGCGGTCCGCAGGGGCCGACGGCGATTCGCATCGACGGTCGCTTCGCCGCGGTCCGGGTCCGGTCGGTGCCCAAGCAGGACCCGCCCTATCGACCATTGCCCGCGGTGATCGCCGAGCAGTCGATCACCGACCTGGTCGACGTTTCCGGCACGATGGTCGGCTTCTGCTTTCCCGACGAGCTCGACGGAATCGAATTGGTCGGCTCGCACCTGCATTTCGTCACCGACGACCGCACCCGCGGGGGCCACGTGCTCAGCTACACGCTGCTCGAGGCCACCGCCCACCTCGACGACGCGACCGAGCTCCACGTCGAGTTGCCCCCGGCCGTCGGCATCCCGCGCACGGGAGTGACGCTCGATCAGGCGGCCCTGCATCGCCTGGAGAGCGATGTCGACGTTGAGCCCGAGCGCGGTCACGGTTCGTCGTCAGGAAGGGGTTCCGGCGCGGTGCGGTAACTCGCCGGCGTCCGCGACAGCCCGATTGGATTGCGAGTCAAGCGCACCGTCTCGCCCTCGCTCCCCGGCACCGAGACGATCGGCCCCAGGCCCAGCGCGTCGGCGAGCGCGAACGCCCCGGCGAGGTCGTTGACCACGCCGGCGGGAACGCGCACCGCAGTCAGCTCGGCCGCCCACTGCGCCGCTGGCCGGGCCGCCAGCCGCGTCTTCAGCTCCGCGCCCAGCGCGGCCCGGTTGGCCACCCGGTCGCCGTTGGTGGCGAAGCGCAGATCGGCGGCCAGCCCGGGTGCCCCGATGACCTCACACAGCGCTGCGAACTGGCGATCGTTGCCCACCGCCAGCACCAGCTCGCCCTCCCCGGTCGGGTACAGCTCATACGGGGAGATGCTCGGGTGCGCGTTGCCGAGCCGGCTCGGCACCACCCCGGCGATGGTGTAGGCCGAGCCCTGATTGACCAGGCCGGCGAGCAGCGAGGAGAGCAGATCGACCTCGACTCGCTGCCCTTCTCCGCTTTGGCTGCGATGGCGCAGGGCCGCGAGAATCCCCACCGAAGCGAACAGGCCGGCCAGCACGTCGACCAGCGCGACGCCGACCTTCTGCGGCTCCCCGTCGGGAGCGCCGGTGATGCTCATCAGTCCGCCCACTGCTTGCACCAGCAGGTCATATCCCGGCAGCTCGGCGCCTGCGCCGGCGCCGAACCCCGTGATCGAGCAGTAGACCAGCCCGGGATTCTCCACCCGCACCCGCTCATACCCGAGGCCCAGGCGATCCATCACCCCGGGGCGGAAGTTCTCGACGAT
The DNA here is from genome assembly GCA_963744195.1 of uncultured Solirubrobacterales bacterium. Taxonomy (GTDB): domain Bacteria; phylum Actinomycetota; class Thermoleophilia; order Solirubrobacterales; family Solirubrobacteraceae; genus Palsa-465. Next base: position 67,897 of record CAVUSY010000001.1, on the reverse strand, counting down.
CACGTCTGACCCGCGCGCAAGCTCGAGCGCCCGCTCGCGACCGGGCTCGGCACCGAGGTCGAGTACCAGGGTGTGCTTGTTGCGGTTGACCGCCTGGAAGTAAGTAGCGCGGCCGCGCGAGTCGAACGGTGGCCCCCAGCTCCGGGTCTCGTCCCCGGCCCCCGGCCGCTCGACCTTGGTCACAGTGGCGCCGAGATCGGCCAGCATCATGGTCGCGAACGGCCCCGCCAGCACGCGTGAGAAATCGAGGATGCGAAGGCCGCCGAGGGCGCTCGGATCGGCCGCGTCGCTCTCAGCCTGCGTGGGATCCTTCACGGCAGGGCATTATTCTCCCTGCCGTGAGCGCCCGGTTCGCCCACACCTGCATCCGCGTCCAGGACATCGATCGATCCTTGTCGTTCTATGGCCGGCTCGGCTTCGAACCCCGCGGGCGGCTGAACTTCGAATCGGCCTACAACGTCTATCTCGGTCTTCCCGGCGGACGGCGATGTGCTCGAGTTGACGGTCAACGTCGGCCGCGACGAGCCCTACGACCTCGGCGAGGGCTACAACCACATGGCGCTGGTGGTCGATGATCTCGATGCCCTTCTGGCCGGGCTGGCCGAGCACGGCGTGGAGCCGGAGAAGCCGCCGTACGCGCCGGGGGGCGAGACAGGAGTACCGGATCTGTTTTGTCGCCGATCCGGACGGCTACCGGATCGAATTGATCGACCGGGCCTTTCCCACCCCGCAGGATCCGCCGCACCCGTCGAGAAGTCGCTGAAGAAGTCTTTCGCGCTCGGGCGGTGATGCCGTAAGCTTGGTCGGCATGTCGAATCCGTGGCTGGCCATCGACGCGGCCACCCTCCCAGCCCAAAGGGCACGGGAAATGAGGCGTGCCTGGGAGAGCTTCATCGGCGGAGGCTGGCAGCAGTTCTCCGGCCGGCGCGAGTCGCCGTCGGTGCGGGAGCCGATAGTGGCGTCGTGGCGCCGCTCGGCGGCGGCCGGGTGTCGACCCGTCGGGATCGCGGATCGCACCGGTGGTAGAGGATGCCGACGAGACGTCGGCGCGGTGGGAGATGCATCCGCTGGCGGAGATGGCGCCGCTGATCCGCTCCTGCCTGGCCGCCAGCGCTGACGAGTCCGGGCACCTGATCGTGGTCAGCGACGCCAACGGGATTCTGCTGTGGGTCGAGGGCAACCCCAACGTGAGGATGCGCGCCGCCGACTCGATGAACTTCGCCGAGGGGACCCTGTGGAGCGAGGGTGGGGCCGGCACCAACGCGATCGGCACGGCGCTCGCCGCCGAGCACGCCGTCCAGGTGTTCGCCACCGAGCACTTCAACGAGGTGGTGCAACAGTGGACCTGCGCGGCCGCGCCCGTGCACGACCCTGACACGGCCCAGGTGATCGGCGTGATCGATCTCACCGGTGAGATGTCGACGGTGCATCCGCACAGCATGGCTGTCGCCACCGCCACCGCTCAGGCGATCGAGGCGCAGCTGCGTTGCCGGATGCTCGACCGCGACGGCAGGCTCCTGGCGCGCTACGGCGACCAGCTCACCGCCGGCGTCGGGCCCCGGGCGCTGGTCGCCCCGAGCGGACGGGTGATCGCCAGTCAGCCGCTGGGTTGGTTGCCGCTGGAGCGGCTCACGCTCCCGGCGGGCGGGGGTGAGCTGCCGGATCACGGTGCCTATCCGCTGGTGGCCGAAGTGCTCGGCTGCGAGGAGGCATACGTGGTCCGCGCCGCGGTCGCCCCGGCGACGCGCGGCGGGATATCGTCCAAGCTCAAGTTGGGCCTGCTGGGGCGTGATCGTGGCGACGCCGAGCTCGCCGGGCGCCCTCTGCGGCTGCGGCTGCGCCACGCCGAGATCCTGACGCTGCTGTGCGCCCACCCCGACGGCCTCAGCAGCGAGGAGCTGAGCGCCGGCGTGTACGGCCACCGCGACCGGACCGGGAGCATCCGCGTCGAGATCTCGCGACTGCGCAAGCTACTGGGCGACTGCATCGATACCGAGCATTACCGCCTGCGGGCCGGGGTCACCAGCGATGTCGCGCAGGTCTGCGGGCTGCTTCATCGCGGCGAGGTGCGTGAGGCCGCCTCGCGCTATCCCGGACCGCTGCTGCCGGCCTCCACGGCGCCAGGGGTCGTACGGGAACGAGAAGCGCTCGAGAGCTGGATGCGCCAATCGGTGATGAGCGCGGGGGATCAGGAGGCGCTGTGGGAGTGGTTGCAGACAGCGGGGGGAAGCGACGATCTGGCCGCATGGCAACGGCTGCTGGCGAATCTGCCGTTCCAGGATCCGCGCCGGAGCCTGGCCGCGTCGCGGATCGGCCGGTTGCGGGCGCGGGATGACCCGCCCTTCGCAGAAGAACCTCGCGTGGTGTAACGCCTGTGTAACGCCTGCTCGTCGGCGCATGCCTTAGTGTCAGAACAGTCGGTCCTGTCAGCCCCGTCGGGCCGCTAACGCAGGACGAGAGAGGGAACTGGATTGAAGGGCGAATCAGTGCGCGCGCTGGCGCGCGCTCCGGTAGCTGCGTCCAGCCGCAGCCTCAGCACAGCGAGAGCCGTGTTGCGCGTGTTGTCGCTGTTGGTCGAGCGTCCCGGCGGGGTCCGCGCCGACGAGGTGGCGGAGACGCTCGGCAAGAGCGTCTCGACGGCGTACTACCTGCTCACCAGCCTATGTGAGGAAGGCTTCGCCGTGCACGAGAGCAAGGGCCTGTACCGGCCGGCCCGAGGGCTTGAAGACCTCACCGCGGCTGCCGTCGAGACCAGCGGGCACGCGGGCCTGGAGGGAACCGTGGATGAGCTGTTCGCGCTCACCCGCAAGCGTACCTACCTCGGGGTCGTGCGCGCCGGGCGAATCGAGATAGTGGCCTTCCACGGCCGCCAGGGGTTCCGCGAATGCCCGGACTGGGCTCGGAGATCCGCGACAGCGCGCACGCGCTGGCCATGGGCAAGGTGGTGCTCTCGCTGCTCGAGCCGGCCGGCCTGGCACGGTATGTCTCGCGCGGGCTCAAGACGTTCACCGAGCACACGATCACCGCCCCGTCGATGCTGGAGGCCGAGCTCGCCCGGGTTCGCAGCGCCGGCTTCGCGGTCGACCGCGAGGAGTTCGACGAGAACTTCTGCTGCATCGCGGCGCCGATCTTCGATGAGCGAAAGCGGTTCGTGGCCGCACTGGGGCTGTCGACCACGCCCCACGTGTTCGACACCGAGCGTGAGCGGCTGGCGAAGACCGTGATGCAAGTGGCCGCCGGCGCCACCGCGGCCGCCAGCACCCTGCCGCCTCGGCTGAGCCGCGCGGCGCGGCGCGCCCGGCTGGCGCCGGTGGCGTGACGATGCCGTCCGTCGCCGCCATGAAGTTGCAAGCAGATGCGAAAAACATGACCTTCTTGAGACAAACCGCACCGGACCATAGCCTCGACGAGGACGCCGTGAAGTCGGCCTTGCAGTCCGCTGCGGCAACGAGGGAACCAACCAAGGAGTGATCGGTGAGCAGAGCAAGCATCACCAAGGCCCACGACAAGATCCAGGAGCTTTCCTGGGAGCCCACGTACGTTTCGCCGGTCGAGAAGTACTCGACCGACTACACGTTCGAGAAGGCGCCGAAGAAGGACCCCCTGAAGCAGGTTCTGCGCTCCTACTTCCCGATGGAGGAGGAGAAGGATCACCGCGTCTTCGGAGCGATGGACGGAGCCATCCGCGGCAACATGTTCCGTCAGGTCCAGGAACGCTGGATGGAGTGGCAGAAGCTGTTCCTGTCGATCATCCCGTTCCCCGAGATATCGGCCGCCCGCGCGATGCCGCTGACGATCGGGACCGTGCCCAATCCCGAGGTGCACAACGGCCTGGCCATCCAGATGATCGACGAGGTCCGCCACTCGACGATCCAGATGAACCTCAAGCGGCTGTACATGAACCACTACATCGATCCGGCGGGCTTCGACATCACCGAGAAGGCGTTCCAGAACTGCTATGCCGGCACCATCGGCCGCCAGTTCGGTGAGGGCTTCATTACCGGCGACGCCATCACGGCCGCCAACATCTACCTGACCATCGTCGCCGAGACGGCGTTCACCAACGTCCTGTTCGTGGCGATGCCGGGCGAGGCCGCGGCCAACGGCGACTACCTGCTGCCGACCGTGTTCCACTCGGTCCAGTCCGACGAGTCGCGCCACATCTCAAACGGCTACTCGATCATCCTCATGGCACTCGCCGACGAGCGCAACCGGGAGCTGCTCGAGCGTGACCTCCGGTACGCGTGGTGGAACAACCATGCCGTCGTGGACGCCGCCATCGGCACGTTCATCGAGTACGGCACCAAGGACCGGCGCAAGGACCGCGAGAGCTACGCGGAGGCGTGGCGGCGCTGGATCTATGACGACTACTACCGCAGCTACCTGGTGCCGCTGGAGAAGTACGGCCTCACGATTCCACACGATCTGATCGAGGAGTCATGGAACCGGATCTGGAACAAGGGCTACATCCACGAAGTCGCCCAGTTCTTTGCCACCGGATGGCCGTTCAACTACTGGCGCATCGACGGCATGGACGACAAGGACTTCGAGTGGTTCGAGTTCAAGTACCCGGGCTGGTATGACAAGTACGGCAAGTGGTGGGAGCGCTACGGCGAACTGTCGAAGAAGAACGGCCACGCGCCGATTCCCTTCGACGCGGACACCGACTACGTGTATCCGCACCGCTGCTGGAGCTGCATGGTGCCATGCCTCATCCGCGAGGACATGGTGGTCGACGAGGTCGACGGCCAGGTCCGGACGTACTGCTCGGAGACCTGCCACTGGACCGACGCCGTCGCCTTCCGAGGCGAGTACAAGGGCCGCCAGACCCCGTCGATGGGCAGGCTCACCGGGTAAGCGCGAGTGGGAGACCATGTACCACGGCTCCGACCTCGCGAGACTGCATCAAGGACCTGGGCTATGTCCGCGACGACGGCGAGACCCTCATTCCGCAACCACATCTGGATCTCGATCCGAAGAAGATGTGGACGCTGAAGGAGATGCAAGGGCCACACGGTGCAGAGCCCCAACATCCTCCTCAACGAGATGTCGCCGGAGGAGCGCGAAGCGCACGTCGCCGAGTACAAGCGGGGCGGTCCGGCCGGCCGCAAGCCCGCTGAGGCGGCGTCATAGCGGCAGCCGTCTGAGCCGTGGAGGCGATCGGCCCCGTCGGGGGCCGGTCGTCTCTCCCGGCTCAGGGCCGCGAGCCTTCGCCATGGGACAGACCTATCAGGTGCGGCTGGAGCCGGTCGGCATCGAATTCGAAGTAGACGAGGACGAGACGGTCCTGCGCGGCGCCTTCCGTCAGGGCCTGATGCTGATGCATGGCTGCAAGGAGGGCCAGTGCGCAGCCTGCAAGTCGTTTCTGCTCGACGGCGAGGTCGACCTCGACAAGTACTCCAACTTCGCCCTCAATGACTTCGAGAAGGAGGAGGGATGGACGCTGCTGTGCCGCGCCCACGCCATGTCCGATCTCGAGGTCGAGCTGATCAACTACGACGAGGAGGTCCTCAAGAGCGGGATCGCCCTGCAGACGCAGCAGATGCGCGTCGAGACGATCGAGGCGCTGACCCACGACATCTACCGGCTGGTGCTGAGCGGCGACCAGCTCGAGTTCAAGCCGGGGCAGTACGTGGACATCAAGATCCCTGACAGCGAGGAGGTTCGTTCCTTCTCGATGGCCAACCTCCCCGGCGGGGAGCTCGAGTTCATGATCAAGGTCTATCCCGATGGCAAGTTCTCCAGCCTGCTCTCCGAGGGCCGGCTCAAGGAGGGAGACGAGGTCGAGGTCACCGGCCCCTACGGCGTCTTCACCTTGCGCGCGAAGTCCGAGCGGCCGTTGCTGTTCATCGGCGGCGGGGCCGGCATGGCGCCGATCCTGTCACTGCTGCGAGCGATGGCCGAGAAGGGCAGCGATCGGCCCGCGGTCTACTACTACGGGGCGCGCGGCCCCAAGGACCTGTTTCACCAGGACGAGCTCGCCGAGCTCGAGCAGCGCCTGCCGAACTTCCGCTTCGTACCGGCTCTGTCCGAGGCCGAGGGCGACGCTGACTGGGACGGCGAGTGCGGGCTCATCACGGATGTTGTGGCCCGCTTGGAAGAGAAATTTGGCGAGGTGGACGCATACCTGTGCGGACCGCCGCCGATGGTCGACGCCGCCATCGGAATGCTGGACGCCAAGGGCGTACCCGAGTCACGGGTCTTCTACGACAAGTTCACCACCACCGCGGAATAAACCGCAGAGGAGAGAGAGCGACAGCACTGGTCGCACAGACACCGACGCACCGGTCAAGGAACGCAGCGTTCCCAAGCCGGTGTTCACCGACGCCGAAGCCGGCGCGCGGGAGTTCCCCTCCTCCACGAGCCGGAGCTACAACTACTTCACCCCTGCCAAGCGGCGCGCCAGCGTCTACGAGGACGTCACCATCGACGTCCAGCCCGACCCCGAGCGCTACCTCCTGCAGGGCTGGATCTACGGCTTCGCCGACGGCGTCGGTGGCTATCCGCTGGAGTGGACGAAGCTGAAGTCCTCGGGCTGGCACGCCTTCCTGGATCCCAACGAGGAGTGGGAGCAGACGATCTACCGCAACAACGCCAACGTGGTGCGCCAGATCGGCCAGAACCTCGCCAACGCCAAGGCCGCCCGCGCCTTCGACGGCTGGAACCGCGGCTGGATCAAGACGGTCGAGCGCCATGTCGGAGCCTGGGCCCACGTGGAGCACGGGATCGGGATGCACGTCTACCTGCCGGCCCAGCGCGACGCCCCGACCAACATGATCAACAACGCGCTGTCGGTGGCCTCGGCGCACAAGCTGCGCTTCGGCCAGGATCTGATCCTCTACAACCTCGAGCTCACCGACAGCGTCGAGGGCTTCGACGGCGCGGCCCACAAGGACGCCTGGGTCAACGATCCGATCTGGCAGGGCGTACGTGAGAACGTCGAGAAGCTCACCGCCATCCGCGACTGGGCGGAGGCCTTCTTCGCGGCCTCGGTGGTGTTCGAGCCGCTGGTCGGCGAGCTGTTCCGCAGCGAGTTCATCATGCAGGTGGCGGCTCCCCAGGGCGACTTCGTGACGCCCGACCCTGATGGGCGCCGGCGAGTCCGACACCGCCCGCGACCTGCGCGTCGCCCGCCGGCTGTTCTCGATGCTGTCCGCAGGACGAGCAGCACGGCGAGGAGAACCGGGAGACGATGCAGGGCTGGCTGAAGGAGTGGACGCCGGTCAGCATCGAGGCCGCCCGCAAGCTGCAGCCGATCTGGTCGCAGCCGGGCGAGAAGGTGATCCGCTTTGAGGAGTCCCTGGAGCACTCGCGCAAGCGCCACGAGGAGATCCTCGCCGACCTCAACCTCAACGCAAAGGAACTCGACTGATGAGCACCAGCAGCGACGACCGTTTCAAGTTCGACCGGACCGTCTCCAACCGCGCCGGCGTGACGCTGATGAACAACCAGGTCGGCTACGTGGTGGCGAACGTGATGCGGGACAAGCCGGGCGTCACACGTCGAGGTGCTGCCCTCGATGATCCGCGTCGACGGCGACAACAAGTTCGAGATCGACTACGACGAATGCGCCGAGGCGCTCGGCTGGGACGACTTCGGCAACGACGATTTCGAGGAGATCATGTCGACCCATTACGGGCGCATGGTCGTGCTCGACGACCGCATCATCATGTTCGCCAATCCCGAGGACGCGGCGGAGTACATTAGCTTCGACCTTCAAGCGCTCAGCTAGGCGAGGGAGAGAGATATGTACGAGAAGAACGGCGAGAAGTACTACATCGTCGACGGCCATCTCCACTTGTGGGACGCCAGTCCCGACAACTGGGTCAAGGGGCAGGAGGAGTACGCCAAGGGATGGATCGAGTGCTTCCACGCGTATCATGGGGTTGGGGCCGCCGGAGACCCACTGGCCGATCGAGAAGTTCATGAAGTACTCCGAGGAGGACTTCGTCAAGGATGTGTTCGAGGACGGCGGCGTGGACGTCGGGATCTTCCAGTCGACGTACCTGAAGGAGTGGTACACGACCGGGTTCAACACCGCTGATGTCAACGGTGCGATGGCTGAGAAGCACCCGGGCAAGCTGATCGTCAACGGACGGTTTGACCCCCGTGACGGCGACAACGGGCTCAAGCAGCTCGAGGAGGACGCCAAGCGCTAGGACATGCAGGGCGTCAAGCTCTACACCGCGGAGTGGAACAACGGCTCACGCGGCTGGCGGCTCGACGATGCGCAGACCCAGCCGTTCCTCGACAAGTGCAAGGAGCTGGGGATCAAGAACGTCCACGTCCACAAGGGCCCGACGATCTGGCCGCTGGACAAGGACGCGTTTGACCCCCGGGACGTCGACATCGCGGCGACCAGTAACCCGGAGCTCAACTTCATCATCGAGCACGTGGGCCTGCCCCGGATCGAGGACTTCTGCTTCATGGCGACGCAGGAGCCCAACGTCTACGCCGGCCTGTCGGTGGTGATCGGCGGGCTGATGCACGCCCGTCCGCGGTTCTTTGCCAAGGTGATGGGCGAGCTGCTGTTCTGGGTCGGCGAGGACAAGATGCTGTTCGGCTCCGACTACGGATCTGGGAGCCGAAGTGGCAGATCGAGGGATTCCTCGATTGGGACTATCCCGACGACGAGCTTCTCGGACTATCCGCGGGTGACCGACGCGACCCGGCGCAAGATCCTCGGGCTCAACGCCGCCAAGCTGTACGGCATCGATGTCCCGCAGGAGTTGCGTCTGCCCGATGAGGCCGGGACGCCGGCGGCGGAGGAGGACGCTCAGCTCGTCGAGTCGGCATGACGTCCGAAGGAGGGCGTCTTGGCGGCGCTTGACGGGGTGATCGACCCCGAACTCGACGAACCGATCACCACGCTTCGGTTCGTGAGTTCCTGCGAGGTCACCCCGGATGGCGACGTCGCCGTCGAGCTGCGGCTGCCGACGCCGCAGTGCGCTCCGAACTTCGCGTTCCTGATGGCAGCCGACGCGCGCAACGTCGTGCGGCGGCTGCCCGGAGTGCGCGATGTGACGGTGCGCCTGGCCGATCACTACACGGGTGCGGAGATCAACGCCGCGCTCGCGCGGGGCGAGGGATTCACCGGGGCGTTCCCGGGCGAGACCGAGGATGACGGTCTGCGAGTCGTTGCGCGAGCTGTTTCAGCGCAAGGCGCTGATCGCGCGCCAGTCGCAGGTGTGCGAGTCGCTGCTGGCCGGACGGCGCCACGCCGGAGCAGGTGTTGGCCTTGCGCGTGAGCGATCTGCCCTCGACACCCGAGGCGCGCCGCGGCCTGGAGCTGCGGGGCGAGCTGGGCCTGGCCACCGGCCCGGACTCGCCGGCGTTCCTGCTCCCCGGGGGAGAGACCGCTGGTCGCCGACCAGCTCCCGCGCTGGCTGCGGATGGCGCGGCTGATACGGACCAGCCTGGAGGCCAACGGCGGCATCTGCCGCTCGCTCCTGGCCGTCCGCCACGATCTAGAAACCGATCCAGAGGAGGTTGCAGGATGAAGGCCGCCAGGCTGCACGCCTACCACGATGCCCTCAAGGTCGAGAGCGTGGACGAGCCCAAGATCACCGGGCCGCTCGACGTGATCGTGCGGATCGGCGCCGCCGGGCTGTGCCGGACGGACCTGCACATCCAGGAAGGCCAGTGGGCGGAGAAGTCAGAGGTGGCGTTGCCCTACACGCCCGGGCACGAAAACGCCGGCTGGGTCCACGAGGTCGGCTCGGCGGTGACCAACGTGGAGGTCGGGGACACGGTGATCGTGCACCCGTTCATCTCCTGCGGCCTGTGTCTGCCGTGTCGTGTCGGCGACGACATGCACTGCCTCAACGGATCGTTTCCCGGCATCAACCGCGACGGCGGCTTCGCCGATCTGCTCCAGACCTCGGCGCGCTCGGTGGTCAAGCTCGATCCCAGCCTGGAGCCCAAGGACATCGCCGCGCTGGCCGACGCCGGGCTGACCGCGATCCACGCCGTCAAGAAGGCGATCCCGGTCCTCACCGCCGGGCACCCGCGCCGTGGTGATCGGCGCCGGCGGCCTCGGCCACATCGGGATCCAGTGCCTGAAGGCCATGACCCCGGCCGAGATCATCGTCATCGACCCCTCCGAGCCGGCGCTGGCGCTGGCGGGGGAGATGGGCGCCGACCACACGGTCAAGGTGGACGGCAGCCACGTGGACACGGTCAAGGAGATGACCGACGGGCTCGGCGCCGAGGCGATCATCGACTTCGTCGGCGAGAAGGGCGCGATCGAGGATGGGATCGCGATGATCCGCGACGGCGGCTTCTACTACGTGATCGGCTACGGCGAGAACATCAACATCCCCACGATCGACGTCATCTCCCGGGAGATCTCGTTCATCGGCAACCTCGTCGGCACCTACGCCGACCTATCGGAGCTGATGACCCTGACCGCGCAGGGCAAGGTCAGCCTCCACACCAGCACCTACCCGCTCGACGCGATCAACGACGCGATGGCCGATCTCGATGGAGGGCGGCTCCAGGGCCGCGGCATCCTGATCCCGGCCGGCGCCTGAGTTCGCATTCCGCTCACGCCAGAACAGGAGCCCTGATCCCCGATGGGAAAGATCCTCTACTTCAACCACGAGGCACGTCAGCTGCTGCAGGCCGGCGTCGATGAGCTCGCCAACACGGTCAAGGTCACGCTCGGGCCCAAGGGCCGTAACGTGGTCCTGGAGCGGCTGACCGGAGCGCCGACGATCACCAACGACGGCGTCTCGATCGCCCGCGAGATCGAGCTCTCCAACCAGTTCAAGAACATGGGCGCGCAGCTGGTGCGTGAGGTCGCCAACAAGACCAGGACCTGACCGGCGACGGGACCACCACCGCCACGCTGCTGGCCCAGGCGATCATCCGCGAGGGCATGCGCGCGCTCGAGGAGGGCGCCAACCCGATGCTGCTGCGCCGCGGCATCGAGGACGCCACCGAGCTGGTGGTGGCCGCGCTGCGCCACAGCGCCCGGCCGGTCGAGGGCGAGGCCGATCTGACCAGCGTGGCCACGATCGCCGCCAAGGAGGACGAGCGCATCGGCGTCGCGGTGGCGCGGGCGCTGCACCGCGTGGGGGCCGAGGGCGTCGTCACGATCGAGGAGTCGCAGCTCCCCGGGATCGAGGTCGAGTTCGTGGAGGGGATGCACGTCGAGAACGGCCACTTCTCGCCGTACCTGATCCAGGACACCCAACGGATGGAGACGGTCTTCGAGGACCCCCACATCCTGCTCACCAACCGGTCCATCACCCACATGCAGGACCTGATGCCGACGCTCGACGCGGTGATGAAGTCGCCGCGGCCGCTGATCATCTTCGCCGAGAAGGTCGACGGGGCAGCGCTGGGGCTGCTGGTGCAGAACAACCAGCACGGGACGCTGCAGGCGGTGGTGGTGCGCGCGCCCGGCTTCGGGCACCGGCGGATCGCCCACCTGCACGACCTGGCCGCGTTCACCGGCGGTCAGGTGATCGCCGAGGAGGCCGGCCTGACCCTCCAGCACGTCAAGCCCGAGACGTTCGGCAGCGCACGCCGCGTCGTCATCACCGAGGACGCGACGGTGCTGGTGGAGGGCGCCGGCACGCGCCGAGGAGATCGAGGCGCGCCTGTCCCAGATCCGGATCGAACTCGAGCGCGCCACCCAGGACACCGACATCGAGGTCCTGCGCGAGCGGCTGGCCAAGCTGTCCAGCAGCCTCGCGGTGATCCGCGTCGGCGGCTCCACCGGGTCCTGAGCTCAAGGAGAAGTTCCGCCGCACCGAGGGCGCCCTGGCCGCGACCCGCGCGGCGGTCAGCGAGGGCATCGTCGCCGGCGGGGGCACCGCGCTGCTGCGCGCCGCCTCCGCGCTCGACGACACCGGGCTGGAGGGCGACTACCTCCGCGGCGCCGAGGTGATCCGCGACGTCCTGGCCGAGCCCCTGTACTGGGTCGCCACCAACGCCGGCTACGACGGCCAGGCGGTGATCGACCAGGTCCGGGCGATGCCGGACGGGCACGGACTCAACGCGCTCACCGGCGAGTTCGGCGATCTGTTCGAGGACGGCGTGATCGACCCGCTGCGCGTCGTGCGGCTGACCATCGAGCACGCCGCCTCGGTGGCGGCGCTGATGCTGACGACCGAGGCGCTGGTCGCCGAGGAGCTGGTCGCCCAGCCCGGCGCGGTGATCGCCCCGGGTTTCGGGGATCTGGCCGAGGGGCTGGCCCGGCCCTCTTCACCGGTCTAAGCGTCCTGCCCTCGGGCCACGATGCTCAGCGCGACGCGGGCTCGCCGGGAAGCTCGTCGCGCAGCTGCTGAGCTTCGCGCAGCTTCTTCATCTTGTTGAGCGACTGGTGCTCGATCTGGCGGATCCGCTCGCGCGTGACGCTGAATGTGCGCCCCACCTCCGCGAGGCTGCACGGCTTCTGGCCGCCAAGGCCGTAGCGAAGCTCGAGCACGCGCCGCTCGCGGTAGCTGAGATTGCCCAGCGCATCGCGCAGGGCTTCCTTGGTGAGGATCTCCACGGCACGGTCATAGGGTGACTCGGCGTGCTCGTCGGCCAGGAACTGGCCGAACTCGGACTCATCGTCCTCTCCCACCGGCTTGTCGAGCGAGATCGGCGCCCGCGCCGCGCGCTTGAGCGACTCGATCTCCTCGGGATCGATCCCGGTGACCGCGGAGATCTCCTCGCAGCTGGGCTCGTGGCCCAGCGTCGCCACCAGGCTGCGGTCGGCGGCCCGGATCTTGTTGAGCTTCTCGACGATGTGGACCGGGATCCGGATCGTCCGCGCCTTGTCCGCCAGCGCGCGAGCGACGGCCTGGCGGATCCACCACGTGGCGTAGGTGGAGAACTTGTAGCCCCGCCGGTAGTCGAATTTCTCCGTGGCGCGGACAAGACCGATGGTGCCCTCCTGAATCAGGTCCAGGAAGGGCAGCCCCTGATTTCGGTAGCGCTTGGCGACTGACACCACCAGGCGCAGATTGGACTCGACCATCCGCTGCTTGGCGTCCAGCTCGCCGCGCTCGATCCGTTTGGCGAGACTGACCTCCTCCTGGGCGGTCAACAGGCGCACCTTGCCGATGTCGCGGAGAAACAGCCGGAGCCCGTCGGTAGTCCCGTCGGGCTCCAGATCCGGGGCGGCCTTGCGGCCGGCTCGCTTCTCCGACACGGTGTCGACGCTCACGCCGGCGATCGCGGCCGGATCCATCTCCTCGACGAGCTCGATCCCACAGCGCTCCAGCACGCCGTGCAACTCCTCAACATCGGCTTCGTCCAGCCCTACGTCGGCCACCGCGGTGATGATCTCGGCGTAGGTGAGGACGCCCTCCTTGCGGCCCAGGGTGACCAGAGCCCTGACCTCATCAAGCTCCCCTAGGTCCGCTACTAACACCCGTTCGACCTTTCGTGGGATCGCGCTGTAGCGACCAGCTCAGCAAGGTATGGAATCCTGGCCGCACGGCCAGTGCCGATCGACTCTACTGCAATCGCGACCGTGCGCACCGTGGCCACCTCGCAACCACGCAGGCTACCGGCGGCCCAGCACCTCGCGCCCCCGCTCGACCGTCGGCGCCAGGGTCTGCGCCGCCCGCTCCAACGTCGGATCGGGATCCGCGGCGCGCCGATTGCGCTTGGCCAGCGCCGACATCGTCGAGGCGAGCTTGTAGTAGCCGTAGGCCACGAACCAGTCGAGGTCCGATCCCGAGCCCGGGAGCACCTGCTCATAGGCTGCCACCAGGTCATCGCGTCCGGGCATCGCCGCCGCCGCGGCCTGATTGGCGGGATCCCGATCGACGGCGCGCTCCAGCACCGGATCGGCGAACACCACGAGCCAGGCGAGGTCGGTGCGGGGGTCGCCGATCGACCACAGCTCCCAGTCGATGATCGCCTGCAGGTCGTCGCCGGCGAACTGCAGGTTGCCGAGGCGGTAGTCGCCGTGCGTGACCCTGGGAACAACGGGAGCGGGGAGCCGCCGGGACAACGCTTCATAGAGGGCGCGTTCATCGCCGCGCAGGTCTTCGTCGACGGTCGCAAACAGCCGCGCCCAGCGCTCCAACTCGTCGCTCAGGGCCAGCGCCGGCTCGCCACCCAGACCGATCGACGCGGGAGTGGGCGCGTGCATGTGCGCCAGCATCGTCGTCGCCGCCAGAGCCCGTCGCGTCACCACCTCGGGTGCCGGTGGCGAGGCGGCGGCATCCCACTGCGGCTCGTAGGACTCCCCGGCGACGAACTCCATCACGAAGAAGGGCGGTTGGCCGTCCTGGGCAGCGAGGACCTCGGGCACCCTGACGCCGGCGACTCGGTTCAGGGCCCGCATGACCCGAGCCTGGCGCAGCACATCGCGATTGCGCACGGGCGCCAGTCCCGGCGGCGCGACCTTGACCACCACGCGTCGCGGCTGTGGTCCCGCGCCGTCCAGGCGCGCGGCGAAGGTCAGGCTGGAGATCCCGCCGGGGAGTGGCTCGAGCCGGGCCAGCCGCGCGCCGGGCCAACGCTCGCCGGCGGCCGCGGTGGCGCGTGACAGCAACGCCGATTCGTCGAGCTCGTCCACGCCGGGCATGCTGCCGCATTACCCGGGGCGGCGCTACGGTCGCGGAGACTCCTCGTCCGCCGACGCGGGTTCGTCGGCGACCGCGACCCGGGGCGGCATCTGGGCTGCCGCATACGCGTCGAGCTCGTCCAGCGTCTCCGCCTCCAGCAGTCGGCGGGCCAGGCTCTCGAGCCGATCGCGGTGCTCGGTCAGGGCCGAGGTCACCTCTCGGTGCGCGGCGTCGATCAGCTCACGCACCTCCTGATCGAGAACCCGTTGCGTGGATTCGGACGTCTCACTGCCCGCCCCGAAGAAGGCGCCGCGGCCGTCGGCGGGCAGCACGTTGACAAACCCGATCGCTTCGCTCATGCCCCACCGGCCGACCATCTGTCGCGCGATCGAGGTGACCTGCTCGATATCCGACTCCGCTCCGGTGGTGATCGTCCCGAACGTGATCTCCTCGGCCACGCGGCCGCCCACCGCCACCTTGATCTTGCCCAGCAGGTCCTCACGCGTGTAGGACACCTGGTCGTCGTCGGGGGTGGAGAGAGTCACACCGAGGGCGGCGCCGCGGGGGATGATCGAGACCTTGCGCACCGGATCGGCGCCCGGAGTGAGCATCCCGATCAGGGCGTGGCCGGCTTCGTGGTAGGCGGTTCGCTCGCGATCCTCGGCGGACAGCACGATCCCGCGAGGGGCGCCGAGGAGGATCTTCTCCAGCGAGTCGGTGAAATCCGACGTCTGCACGGTGTGATGATTGCGGCGGGCGGCGAGGAGCGCGGCCTCGTTGGCGAGGTTGGCCAGGTCGGCGCCCACCATGCCCGGGGTCGTCGCCGCCAGGGCTTCGAGATCGACCTCCGCCGCCAAGGGAATCGAGCGCGTGTGAACCTCCAGGATCTGGCGGCGACCGACTCGGTCGGGTGGCTGCACCGCGACACGGCGATCGAACCGCCCCGGCCGCAGCAGGGCGGGATCGAGGATCTCGGGCCGGTTGGTGGCGGCCAGCACCACCACCGCCTCGATCGATTCGAAGCCGTCGAGCTCGGTCAGAATCTGGTTCAGCGTCTGCTCGCGCTCGTCGTTGGAGCCGGCCATGGAGACCGAGCCCTGGCGCGAGCGGCCGACCGCGTCGAGCTCGTCGATGAAGATGATCGACGGCGCGGCCTCCTTGGCCTTGGTGAACAGGTCGCGGACCCGCGAGGCGCCGACGCCGACGATCGCCTCGATGAACTCCGAAGCGGAGATCGAGAAGAATGCGGCGTGAGCCTCCCCGGCGACCGCCCGCGCCAGCAGCGTCTTGCCGGTTCCCGGGGCACCGGAGAGCAGGACCCCGTGGGGCATGCGCCCACCCAGGCGCCCGTAGCGAGTGGGGTTGCGCAGGAAATCCACGATCTCGGTCAGCTCTGACTTCGCCTCGTCGATCCCGGCGACGTCGGCGAACGTGATCCTGATCGTGCTCGGGTCGATCCGGCGGGCCTTGGAGCGGCCGAAGTTGCCCAGCGCGCCCATGGTCCCGCCGCCTTTGGCCGCTCGCCGCGCGAACAGGACGAACAGTCCGACGATCAGCAGCGTCGGTCCAAAGCCGAGCAGCAACGACTCGATCAGGGGGGTGCTCTGAGTCGTCGACTGCGCGTCGACCCGGACACCATGTGCCTTCAGCAGCGCGGTCAGCTGATTGTTGTTCCAGAACGTCGGCACCTGAGTCGCGAACAGGGACGTGGGAACGGCCTTGGAATCGCCGCTGGGGTACCGGACGGGTGAGGTGAAGGTGCCCTGGATCGTGTCACCCTTGGATGCGATCGACGCCACATGGCCGGCCTGCACCTCGGACAGGAAGTAAGGGCTGAAAGACACCGCCACGCGCGACTGTCCACTCGGCGAGAGGACGAACACCGAGCCGATGTTGAATACCAGCAGGCCCAGCGCGAACCAGAGAAACCAGCGCGAGCGGTGCGGGGGCCGGGCGGCCGGCGGATCCGGCGCGCCGCGCCCATCCGGCGCCGGAGCTACCCGCCACCCGCGGTGGTCACGCGGCATCGGCTTGCGCGGATCCGCGCTCTGGGGCGACTGGTCAGGCGGCGGGGGGGAAGGGCGTTCGGGCATCGTGATCTCCGGGTTCGTGGCAACCTCGGAAGTCGCAGCCAGCTCCCGGCGGTTGTTCCGCCGAGCTCCGGCTGATGCCCTCCAATAGCGAGGATAGCTAGGGCGTCATCTCGTCCGGCTCGACCAGGTCGGTGGGTGCCAGTACGAACACCTCGCAGATCAGATCCGGCTCCTGCTGGTTGCCGCTCATGGAGCCGATCACGCTGCGGCCGGTGGCTTGCTCGATCACCGCCTCAAAGCGCGGACGCATCAGGTCCTGAAATTCCATCCGCTGCTGGATCACGGCGGCGCCGCGGCCACCTTCAAGCAGCGTCTGCTCGACCCGCGAGTAGCCGCCGCGCAGGACGCACACCACGAGGTCATCCTGGTAGTAGGACTTGACCCGGTCCGGTCCTCGCCCGTAGTACTCCTTCAGCAGCGACACCAGTCCCTCGGAAATGGCGGTCAGTACGTCACCGTGCTTCGAGGAGGTTCGGGTGACGTCGGCTGCGCTCACGGTGCCCGTCCAGATCGTAACCCATGCCGCCTCGGGCTCAGAGCCGGCCGGTGACGCTTGTCAGCGCCCACGGAGCACGCTGCGGGTCACCGACAGCGAGTTCAGCGACTGGCCGCCGTCGATCAGCAGCTCCTGGCCGGTGACGCTGCCGGCCGCCGGGGACGCGAAGAACGCCACCGCCTCGGCGATCTCCGCCGTGCTGACCACCCGTCCGGTGGGAATCCTCTCCAGCCACACGTCGATGATCTCCTGCGGCATCGACAGCACCCCGGTGCTGCCGACCAGTCCGGGCAGGATTGCGTTGGCGGTGATCCCCTCAGACGCGTTCTCGGCGGCGATCGTCTTGACCATCCCCAGAAGCCCGGCCTTGCTGGCGCTATAGGCCACCTGGGCCGGCATCCCGTATGAAGCGGCCATGCTCGACATCACCACGATGCGGCCAAAGTGGCGCCGGCGCATCCCGCGCAGGCACGCTTGCGCGACGCGGAAGGAGCCGGTGAGGTTGACATCGAGGTCCCGCTGCCAGCGTTGCAGGTCGATCGAGTGGGCGGCGCCGAAGATCGTCGGCACCCCGGCGTTGCAGACCACGACATCGATGTCGTCCAGTGGCGGCAGTTCGTCGGCGACGACGTCCACCTGGAAGGTGCAGCCAGGCTCCGCGTCGAGCGTGACGACCTCCATCCCGGCCGCCTCCAGGCGAGCCGCGATCGCGGCGCCGATGCCGCCCGGGCGTGCCGCTCCGGTGACCAGCGCCTTGAGCCGCCGGTCCTGCGGGGTGCCACCAGCGTCCGCGGGCACCGGAGGCCTCAGGCCATGGTCAGGCCGCCGCTCACCGACAGCGTCTGGCCCGTGATATAGCCGGCGCCCTCGCTGGCGAAGAAGCGGACCGCGGCCGCGATGTCGTCGGGCTTGCCCAGGCGCTTCATCGGCACCGCCCGAGCCAGGCGCTCGAGTACCTTCTCGGCGTCGGGGTGCGCCGCAGCGACGTCCTGGAGCATCTCGGTGTCAGTGGGTCCGGGGCAGACGATGTTGGCGGTCACGCCCATCCGCGCCGTCTCCCGCGCCAGCGTCTTGGTGAAGGCGATGATCGCCCCCTTGGCACCCGCGTAGACCGACTCCAGCGACGACCCGACCCGTCCCGCGTCGGAGCTGATGTTGACGATCCGGCCCCACCGCCGCTCGATCATCGACGGCAGGAGCGCGTGGGTGAGCCGCAGGCCGCCCTTGAAGTTGACCTCCAGGACCTCCTGCCAGAACTCCTCGTCGGTGTCCACGAACGGCTTCAGCTCGTCCCAGCCGGCGACGTTGACGAGCACGTCGACCTCCCCGCTCTGCTCGCGGGCCGCCGTCACCCCGTCGGTCACGCTGGCGGGAACCCGTATGTCCATCTCGATCGCCAGGCTGCGTCCGCCCGCCGCCTCGATGGCTCGCGCGGTCGTCTGCGCCTGTTCGGCGCGGATGTCGGCGATGACCACCGCCATCCCGTCCTGGGCCAGCCCGCGGGCGATGGCGGCGCCGATTCCGCGCGCGCCGCCGGTGACCAGGGCCACCCTCCCATTCGTGGTCGAGGACATGGCCCGCCACGATACCGGCGCGGCCGCCGGCGCAGACTCTCGGTTCGGTGCCTCCTCTAGCTGACCGCCGCCAGCAGCTCCTGCACCGTCGCGCGGGCCAGCTCGCGCAGCTCGTCGTCGGTGCGGTCCTGAATCGGATGCGGAACCATGACGCGCCTCAGGTCGGGCTGGCCGAGCAGAGTCGACTGCTCGTCGGCGGCCTGGCCGAAGGCGGATGATGCCGCCAGCACCGCCGGCGTCCCCAGCGCCTCGAACTCCATCACGTCCCGCAGACCGCAGGACACGCAGGATCCTCAGTCGGCCAGCGCCTCGATCACGGCGTCACAGCGGGCCGCGATCTCGCGCCGCAGATCGGCCGGGGCCGGCTTGGTGAAGGTGGGTTTGGCCTCCCGCCGCACCTCGATTCCCTCAGCGCGGAGCTGGCGTTGCACCTCGTCGAGGAACACGTCACCCCGCGGCTTGCGGATGTCCAGCAGGCCCACCGTGCGGGGCGCGCCCGCGCGGCTCGCCAGCGGGCGACCCTCGGGATCGCGCTCGGCGGTGGGATCAAGGATCGTCAGCGCCATGGCTCAACGCTAGCGCTCTGGGGGGTCGAGCCGGCCTCGCCCGCCACCCAACCGCCGATGACCATCGAGAACAGTCCGGCATCGCCGCCGGCGTAGGCGAGCAGGATCCGCTCGGCGGCCATGAACTTGGGCACCGACGCCTCGGGATCGGGAAACCACTCGGGCGCCAGCCCGTCGGCGATCCCGTGGGCTCCTCGGATCAGGTCACCGGCGCGGCGGTGACTGCACCGGTGAAGCTCCTGCTGGACCCGCTGGCGAGACCAGCCCGCGGTGCGGAAGATGCGGCCGTGCTCAGGCCCGAGGACGAGCATCCCGTCCCAGGACACCCGCTGGCGCGGTGAGGCGACGTGCTCGAGCGCGACCGCGAGCATTGCCGCCAGCGCGTCGGGATCTCGCACCAGCTGGTCCACCACCAGCCGCGGCGACTCGCCGGCGAACACCGTCACCCCGGTCTCGTGCCCGTCCAGGCCGAGGCGGTCCTGGGCCAGGCCGGCCCACGGCGCGGTGTCGTCCAGTCGCTCGGCGAACGCGAATCCGACCTTGCCGGGCTGGCCGTGGGCAGCGCGGTCCTCGCGTCCCGGCCGTCCTCCGCCGACGTTGCGGACCGTCAACTGCAGCGCCCGCCCGATCGTGGAGTTGGCGCGATTTCCCTGGCCGAGGGCGTTGACGCCGGAGTTCATCCCGGCTCGCTCGGCGTACGGCCCGCTGACCACCACCACCGGACCGACCGGTGCGGTGGTGGCGATCAGTCCGTGCAGGGCGAAGTCCTCGCGGCAGGCCGCCTCCACCGCGGCGAGGACGATCGGCAGCTCAGGCCCGGCGCAACCCGCCATCACCGCGTTGATCGCCACCTTCTCCACCGTTGCCGAGCCACCGTAGGGGGGCACCACTCCGGCGACGTCCTGCGGGTCGCGCGAGGTGTGCTCGAGCATCGCCACCACGCGCTCGGGGGTCGGCGGCACGACCGGCAGCCCATCGGTCAGCCCGCGCTGGTGCATCGCCTCGAAGGGATCCTCGAGCTCTCCGAGCTCCAGCTCGCGAGCCCGGATCCGACCCGAGGCGCGAGCCCGCCGCGCGGCCAGCCGTACCGCGACCTCGGGATCACGCGTGCGCGAGGCGCACCCGGGGCGCATCTCCGGCAGGCCATCCACGTCGAGGGTGGCGCCCGCCCTGGCCACCAGCGCCGCCATCCGATCGCGCGCCAGCCCGATGACCCGGTCGCGCTCAGCCCCGTCCTCGAGCAGCAGCACGGCTGGCACCGCGTCGGGGTCAAAGCGCTCCGACAGGGCCAGATCGGCATCGATCTCGGGCACGCGAGACAGTCCGAGCCGCTGGGCCTGGGCGGCGGTCTGCTCCGGCGAGGACTGCGACACCAGCCTGGCACCGGCGGCATCGAGCGCCGGTAGCACCTGATCGCACACCGGGCAGTCGTGCTTGACGATCGCGAGTACCTCCAGGGTCACCCGCCGATCCTATAGCCGGCTCGGTCCGTGGGCGCCGAGCGTCGTGGCAAGCTTGGCTACCAGGTGTCCCCACCGCTCAGCTTCGACCCGATCGAGGAGGCCGGCCGCCAGTGGCGAGAGCACTGGGGGGCGGGTCCGGTCGCGCCGATGATGGCGGTCACGTCGATCATGCGCGTGCAGCAGATCCTGCTGGCGCGGCTGAACGAGACGCTCGAGCCCCACGGTCTGACCTTCGCCCGCTACGAGGCGCTGATGCTGCTGTACCTGAGCCGGGAGGGCTCCCTGCCGCTGGGCAAGATGGGCGTTCGGCTCCAGGTCCACCCCACCAGCGTCACGAATCTGATCGACGGCCTGGAGAAGCGCGGCTATGTCGACCGAGCTCCGCATCCGAGCGATCGCCGCACCACGCTGGCGACGATCACCCCGTCCGGCCGTGAGGTGGCCGAGCGAGCGACCGCGGCGCTGCACGAGATCCGCTTCGGCACCCCGCCCCTGCACCAGCCAGAGCTCGAGTCGATCGCAGCGCTGCTGCGTCAGGTGCGTGTCGCGGCGGGTGACTTCGACGCGCCGCAGTAAGCCCGTGCCCCGGCGGGGCACTCGCCGCAAAAATAGTTTGACCTCCGACTATCTGGCTGGCTACAATAGTTCCGACCATGAGTGCGATCGACGCCCCGCCGGTCAGCTACGAGGAGTGGCGCGAGGCCTACGGGCTCAGCCCGGAACGTGATACGGCGTTCACCACGCTGTCGGGCGAGGAGATCAGGCCGCTTTACACCGAGGGCGACCTCCCGGCCGATCCCGCCACGATCGGGCTCCCGGGCCAGTATCCGTTCACCCGCGGGGTATATCCCTCGATGTATCGCGGACAGCTGTGGACAATGCGCCAGTTCGCGGGGTTCGGGACCGCCGAGGAGACCAACGAACGCTTCCGCTATCTGCTCGCGCACGGACAGACGGGGCTCTCGACCGCGTTCGACATGCCCTCGCTGATGGGTCATGACTCCGACAGCCCGCGCTCGCTCGGCGAGGTCGGCCGTGAGGGCGTGGCGATCGACACGGTGCTCGACATGGAGACGTTGTTCGGCGGGATCCCCCTGGACGAGGTCACGGTGTCGATGACGATCAACGCCCCCGCGGCGATCATGCTGGCCTTCTACGTGGTCGCGGCCGAGCGTCAGGGCGTCCCGGCCGATCAGCTGGGGGGGACGATCCAGACCGACATCCTCAAGGAGTACATCGCCCAGAAGGAGTGGTGCTTCCCGGTCGATCCGGCCATGCGGCTGGTCATCGACATGATCGAGTGGTGCTCTGAGCACATGCCCCGCTGGCATCCGGTCAGCATCTCGGGCTACCACATCCGCGAGGCCGGCTCGACGGCGGCCCAGGAGCTGGCCTTCACGCTCAAGGACGGGCTGACCTACGTCGAGCACGCCGTCGCGCGAGGGCTCGATGTCGACGACTTCGCTCCGCGGCTGTCTTTCTTCTTCAACGCGCAGATCGACTTCTTCGAGGAGATCGCCAAATACCGCGCGGCGCGGCGGATCTGGGCGCGGGAGCTGCGCGAGACCTTCGGCGCCAAGAACCCGCGCTCGTGGCTGATGCGAACCCATGTGCAGACGGCGGGCGTGTCGCTGACCGCCCAGCAGCCGCTCAACAACGTCGTGCGCACCGCGGTGGAGGCGCTGGCCGGGGTCCTCGGCGGCACCCAGTCGCTGCACACCAACTCCTATGACGAGGCGCTGGCGCTCCCCACCGAGGAGGCGGTCCGGATCGCGCTGAGGACGCAACAGATCATCGCTGAGGAGACCGGCGTGACGAACACCATCGACCCCTTGGGGGGCTCCTATTTCGTCGAGTCGCTGACCGATCGGATGGAGGAGCTCTGCTACGAGTATTTCCACAAGATCGACGAGCTCGGCGGAATGGTGGAGGCGGTCAAGCGCGGCTATCCTCAGCGAGAGATCGCCGACGCTGCGTTCGCGCTGCAGCAGGAGATCGACTCCGGCCGCCGGGTCGTGGTCGGGGTCAACCGTTTCACCGAGGGCGACGAGCAGGAGACCCAGCTGTTGCGCATCGATCCCGCGCTCGAGCAGAAGCAGATCGACCGCGTGCGGGCGGTGCGGTCTGACCGTGACGCTCCCGCGGTGGAGGCCGCCCTGGCCGCGATCAAGGACGCGGCCACCGGGCAACGCAACCTGATGCCGCTGCTGATCGACGCCGCCCGGCTGCACGTCTCTGAAGGCGAGATCGTGCAGGAGCTCCAGACGGTGTGGGGCGACTACCGCGAGCAGCCGGTGTTCTAGCGATCAGGCGCCGGTCGTCAGCACCATCCGAAAGCGGGCGTCGCCGCTCATCATCTTCTCGTAGGCCTCCGCCGCTCGTTCCAGGGGCAGCGTCTCGATCATCGGGCGCACCCCACTCAGCACGCTGAAGTCCAGCGTGTCCTCCGAGTCGCGGGCGGTCCCCGACGCGTGCCCGACGATCGACTTTGCGCCGCCGATGAACATCGCCGCCGGCACGTCGATTGGATCCATCGAAGCGCCGACGACCAGCAGCTTGCCGTGCGGTCGCAGACCGCCGAAGACGGCCGCCATCGCCCCGGAGCTGGTGACGGTGGAGAGGATCACGTCCGCCCCGCCGAGCTCGGCCAGTGCCTCGGCGGGATCGCCCGCCGTGCTGTCGATGTAGTGATGGGCGCCCAGCTTGCGGGCCAGTTCCTCCTTGGCCGTTCCTCGGGCGATCGCCACCGTCTTGAACCCGAGCTGGGCCGCGAACTGCACGCCGAGGTGGCCTAGGCCGCCGACCCCGAGGACCGCCACCCGGTCGCCGCCGCGGGCGCCGCTGTGGCGCAGCGCGTTGTAGGTGGTGATCCCCGCGCACAGCAGGGGAGCAGCCTCGTCGGGTGAGAGGTCATCGGGCATCGACGCCATCGCGTTCGCCCTGACGACCACGTAGTCGGCGTAGCCGCCGTCTACGGTGATCCCCGGAATCTCCATGTTCTCGCAGTCGATCAGCCATCCGCGCCGGCACCACTCGCAGTAGCCGCAGTTACCTCCGAACCAGCCCACCCCCACGCGCTGGCCGACCTCCCAGCCCTTGACTCCGTCGCCCAGCGACTCCACCACGCCGGCAATCTCGTGACCCGGTACCAGCGGGTGCGAGACGCCCGGGTAGCCACCGTTCTTGGCGAACGAATCGCTATGGCACACACCGCAGGCGTGTACCCGCACCAGGGCCTCGCCGAAGCCGGGCTTCGGCACCTCGCGCTCGACGAGTTCGAACTCTCCGCCGGCCTGGCTCACCTGCATCGCTCGCATCGTCGCCATCTCTACCGTCCTTGCTGGTTCGCGGTTCAGTCCGTCCGGACCACCCTAGCTCGGTCCGGCCCAATGCCCCGATGCCCGGGCACCTGGATCGAGCGACTGCAGTTGATCGACAGCGCGCGGCTCGGCTCGATCGACTGACCGCCCGGCCGGCTCAGACCCGGTGGTAGCGCGCGTCAGCGACCGAGTACAGCGCGAACCCCGTCAGGCCGGCCGCGACCACGCCGAGCAGCAGCGGTCCGTACGAAGCGTGGGCCAGCTTCGCGAGCGCGCCGTCGAGTCCGATAGCGCTATGCGGGGCGTAGTCGATCGCGGCCTTCAGGAGGCCATAGCCGATCAGCGCGAACACCACCCCGCGGGCGACATGCCCGAAGATCCCCAGCGCAGTGAATCCTCGCTGCACCGCCGGGCTCATCTGCTCGGTCCTGGAGTCCTCCTCGAACCTGCGGGAGATGCCCTTGTACACCTGAAACGCGGCGACGCCGATCAGGATCGCACCGGCGATGCCGACGATCACCGGGCCGCCGGGCCATCCCAGCACGCCGGCCGTATCCTGCTTGGGGCTGTTCGATCCGCCGCTGGTGCTGGCTCCGGCGAGAATCTTGATCGCGGTCACGCACAGGGCGACGTAAGCGATGCCGCTGACGCCCGCGGTAATACGATCCAGGGCACCGGGCTTATCCCGCCCGCCGGGACTGGGCGCGACCGCGGTGATCAGGCGCCACACCGCATAGGCGGCCAAGCCGACACACACGGCCACCAGCAGCACCCGTCCAAACGGCTGACCGGCGATGGCCTCGAGCGCGCCGCGCTGACTGGCCGTTTGGCCGCCCGAGCCGAGTGCCAGTTCGAGCGCGAGGATTCCGATCACGCCGTACACCACTCCGCGGGCGACGAGGCCGGTACGCGCCAGCCACCCGAACTCTGGCCTGCGCGCGCCCGTCTCCAGGCCTGCCCGCGCGCCCGCCACGCGCTCGCGGCCGCGGGCGGAACTGACCGTCATCGTTCGGCCTGAGTACCAGTCGCGGCCGCGGGGCCGGTCAGCGGGTGGCCTTCTTGACCGCGCTGCGCGCCTTGCCGATCGCGTTGCGCGTCTTGCCTTTGGCCATCTCGCCGGCGCCTTCGGCCTCGGTTCCCGGTCGTCCGGCCGCGCGACCGGTGTCCTTCTTGGCGCGGCCCTTGAGCTCCTCGGTCTTTCCCTTGATTCGTTGCATCCGGTCACCCATCTGGACTACCTCCTGGTGGTTGGACGGCGTGGAAGTGTCAAATCACTGTTGTGTCGCCTGAGGCGACGGGCTTACTCAGCGCAAGCGCCGATCACGTTCCGCGCTCATCGGCGCCGGCTCATCCACGAAGCCGCCGTTCCGGTGATCGGCTGCGTCGCCGGATCCGACCTCCCCGGATGTGTCGCCGCGCTCGGTCGCAACCGCTGACGTGCCCGTAAAGTGCTCTCGCTCGTCATCGGCGATCAGCTCGTGATCGGCCAGGCCCTGCTCGTGCAGTTCAGCCCGCTCTTGCTCGAGATTGGCCTCGGCGCGCTGGCGCGCAGCCTCCTGCTCGGCCATGCGGGCCCGGCGCTCGGCTACCTCGGCCTGGGCCGCGCGCTCGTCGGCGGCTTGCCGATGCTCGCCGGCGACATGCTCACGTCGCCGTTGCAGCTCCCGCTCCCGGGTGCGCACGCGCGCCGCTTCGCGCGTCCGCGCGAACGCCAGGGCGGATGCGATCAGGACGACCACGACGATGACGATCAGGACAATCACTGTTGCGGACATAGTTACCTCCGGTTCATCCAGATTTAGGTCCGTGGGGACAACGCAGGTCTCGGCCGCGGTAGGGGTGACCCCGGCGCAACTCGCTCTTGCGGTGCCACCGAGGCAGTGCCATTCGCTCACACCAAGCGGTGTCGGACGGGCAAACGGTGAACTGGATTTACCCGTTCACGTGACGACTCACACATTCGCGCCCGGTAGCGCCCGCGATCGTCAATTCAGGTTGACATGCGCTGACGGCGGTCGCGGAGCGAGGCCTACTGGCGCGTCGGTGGCTCGCCGGTCAGCTTTGAGGCGAGATCGTCGATCAGATCCGAGACGCGCTTGGGCACATGCCGGGGGACCGGATGGTCGCGTACGTCGGACAGACGCCCGGAGATCTCCGCGGCGGCATCGGCGAGGATCTTGGCGAAGCTGTCGTCGGTCTCGATGTAGCCGAGCTCCTCGTCGGAAGCGCGCGCGGACGCTCCAGCGGACGCCGGCCCCGACGTCTGTGCGCTCGCGGCCTCCCGGGCCGCGCTGGCTGCCTCCCGGGCTTGGCGTCGGGCTCGATCTCGCGCTTCACGCGCCGCGTTGAGCTCGCGCTCCAAGTCGGCCAGGCGCGATTCGACCTTCGGGTCCACGCCGGTCGCCGCGGGGCGTGGCGGTCCCGTGCGGTCGCGCGCGGCGGCCGGGCGCACCGGACCGGCGCCGGGCCGGCGGCCGCTGCCGCCCTGGCGCATCGTCCTGATCTGGGCGTAGGCCTCCTGCACCGCCTCGAAGCGCCGCGCCGAGTCGGCGGAGCCGGCATTGTGGTCGGGATGATGCAGCTGGACCAAGCGCCGGTAGGCCGCCCGCAAAGCTGCGTCGGAGACATCGGGCGTCAAGCCCAGGGTCTGGTAGGGGTCAGCGCTTCGGTCGGCCATGCTGGCAAAGGGTAGTTGGCAGCCCCGGTCAGACCACGGGCGTCCCGCCCGGTGAGGTCGGGTTGGCCGGCGCCGCCGGGCTGCCGTTATCACCGGGGTCGTCGGGCGCCCGGATCCAGGCGACGATCCGTCCGTGCGCGATCACGAAATTCGTGCGAGCGGTGGTGCCGGCGCCCGACCCGCAGTCACTGCCTCCCGGCCCGCTGCGACCGGTCAGCCTGAACAGCGCGTTCACGTACCGGCCGCGCTGGTCGGCGGAAATGAACTTCGCGCCGCACGGCAGCGTCGCGTTCACCCCTTCAGCCTCGGCGCGCGTGCGGATCCTGATCACCGGAACCGCCGCGCCGCCGCCGTTCACGAACTCGCTCGGGAGGTTGAAGAACGACGCCGCCGAGTGCACGTCACCGCGCTGCAGTGCGCCTGACCAGGCCTTGATCACCTTCACGGCAGCCGGGTCGGCGGGGGTCCCGGTCGCCGGCGGCGCTGGAATCGCGCGGAGCTCGGGCAGCTTGACGTTCGGCTGGTTGCGGGCCATGGTCCGCGACCCGGAGTGCGATAACAGCGAGCCGCCCGACCCGCATCCCGCCAGCAGCGCAACCGCCGCCAGCCATAAGAGCGCCATCGGCCGCGCAGTAAACATGCCCCCGATCATGGCAGGTGCGGATTGCGCGCCGGAAACGCTGGCGCGGGAATCCGAAGGCGTAAGGAGCGGACGATTGACGTCCCTAACACGGTCGGAGCCGCTTGATCAGCGCGTGACGATCGTGAAGAAGTCTCTGGCGTACGGAGCCAGGAACTGACCGGGCACTCCCGGCTGGCTGGGCACGATCGGGACCGGGGCGACGGCACCGACGCCACCGCGATGCCCGTACAGATAGGCCGCCACCCACTCGGGGTTGATATCCAGCTCCACCGCTCGCACCACCCGTGCGCCGATCAATGCGTCGGCCAGCTGGATGGTGGTGAGCTTCTCGCCGCCGGCCCAGATCAGCCGTCCATCGGCCGTGACTCCGAGGGCCGACCGGGCTGGATCGGTGACGCCTCCGAGGGTCGCCCCCCAGCAGATCAAACAGTCCACGTTGGCGGCCGGCTGGCCGTGGTCGACCAGCGGCGTCAGGTTCTGGCGAACCGAGGACACGGCCCGGCCGGAGGCGGGCAGCTCCCCGTGCCAGGTACCGATGTCGGTGTACCCGTCGCGGTAAGTGACGATCGAGCCGAGTCCGGCTCGTAGCGGTACGGCCACGTGGCCGTCGGACTGAAACCCGCCCGCTCCGACGCTGAACTTGAAGCCGCCGTTGAAGGCCGAGACGAGATGCCGGCGCTCAGATCCGCGCACCGAGGGACCCCAACGCCAGCCGCTCGAGCCGGCGTCGACGGTGCCCGAGTGCAGATGCAGGTGGACCAGCCGCTGATTGAACGACAGCAGCGCGACCCCTGACGCCGTCCGCGCCACCCAGGCCGCCGTCTGGCCGTCCCACACCGCGGCGGGCACGAAGCCGCTCGGCGCTGAGCTCTGCGCGGCCGCGAGCAGCCGTGGGTAGGGCGGCGGCGGGGGCTTGCGGTGGTGGTGGATCCGACGCTTTGCACCCCCGGCCGCGGCCGGCGTCCGTCCGGCCGAGGTTTTCGTAGCCGCCGAGCTCCCGCATGCGGCGAGCAGCAACGCCGCGGCGCAGATGACCGCCCAGGGCCTCACCGCCCGCCATCCAGACGCCGACTCGAGTTCACGCCACCAAGTTGCCGCATACAGCGTCAGACCGAGCTAAGCCCCAGGTGAGACTGCGCTTACGGCCGCGGTCAGTCCGGTCGCGCCCAGGCGCCCTCGCCCTGGACCCCGGCCAGTGCATCCGGCGCCATCAGCCGGGCGGCGTCCGCGGTCTGGTCATCGCCCTGGCGCTGGGAGTCGCGCTCGGCCGCCACCCGAGCGTGGTAGAGCTCGACCTCCCGCGCGATCCGCGGCTGCGACCAGCCCAGGACCTCGGCCATCAAACGGGCCACCGGTTCAGCCGCGGCTTCGCCGCGATCCCAGCTTTCGATCGAGATCCGGGTACGGCGGGCGAGGACGTCGTCGACGTGTAACGCGCCCTCGTGAGAGGCGGCGTACAGGGCCTCCACCGCCAGGTAGTCATCGGCCCCCGGCAGCGGCTTGGCCAGCTCCGGCCGCGCGGCGACAAGCTCCAGCAGTTCGGGCGTGCAGGTTCCAAAGCGGCCCAGCAGATGCTCGATCCGGGCCACGTGCAGACCGGACTCCGCCGCCAGTCGGTGCCGCGCGTTCCACAGGGCGTGGAAGCCGTCGGCGCCGACCAACGGCGTGACGTCGGTGACGCAGGGCGGGACGCGGGCGTCGAGCACGCGCGCCGCGGCGTCGACGGCGTCGCGGGCCATCACCCGATAGGTGGTGTACTTACCGCCGGCGACCGCGACCAGCCCGGGGACAGGAATCGCCACGGAATGCTCACGGCTCAGCCGGCTGGTGCTCTCGGACTCGCCGGTCAGCAGCGGGCGAAGCCCCGCGTAGACGCCTTGTACGTCGTCGTATCCGAGCGGCTGACTGAGCACGGCGTTCAGGTGCTCGAGCACGTAGTCGATGTCGGCGCGGCTCGCCGCTGGGTGGGCCTTGTCAAGCGTCCACTCGGTATCGGTGGTGCCGATCAGCCAATGCCGGCCCCAGGGGATAACGAACAGCACACTCTTCTCGGTGCGCAGGATCAGCCCGGTGTCGAGCTGCAGCCGATCGCGGGGGACGACGAGATGGATGCCCTTGGACGCCCGCACCTGGAACTTGCCCCGTTCACCGACGAGGTGCTGGAGCTCGTCGGTCCACACGCCGGTGGCGTTGATCACCACGCGCGCCTGGACCTCGAACTCCTCGTCGGAGACGTGGTCGCGCACGCGCACGCCGGTCACCCGACCGGACTCCCGCAGAAAGCCGATCACCGAGATCGAGTTGGCCGCGGCGGCGCCAAAGCGAGCCGCGGTGCGGGCCACGTCCAGCGTGTGACGCGCGTCGTCGACCTGGCAGTCGTCGTATTGCAGCGCGCCGATCAGCGAATCGGGATCCAACGCCGGCGCCAGCTTGAGCGCGGCGCGCTTGGTCAGGTGGCGATGACGGCGCATGCCCTTGTGGCCACCGAGCTCGTCGTAGAGCAACATCCCCGCCCCGACGTACACGCGCTCCCACACGCGGTGCTTGAGCGGGTACAGGAACGACACCGGCCGGACCAGGTGCGGGGCGATGACGTTGAGCAGCAGGCTCCGTTCCCGCAGCGCCTCGCGCACGAGATGAAACTCCAGCTGCTCCAGGTAGCGCAGGCCCCCGTGAATCAGCTTCGATGAGCGACTCGAGGTGCCTGCGGCGTAGTCACGCGCTTCGATCAACGCCACCGACAGCCCGCGGCTGGCGGCGTCCAGAGCACAACCGCTGCCGGTTGCCCCCCCGCCCACGACTACGACGTCAAAGGTCTCGTGGCGGAACCGGTCAATCGCGGCGGCGCGCTCGGCGGGACCGAGCCGGGCGGCGCCGGTCGAAGCGACATAAGGGGTGTTTGCGGTCATGGCTTCGAGGCTATCCTAGGGGCGGTCTCGTGGAGGACGAGAGCGGATAATATGCCGCAGACAGGGAGCGGAAAGCATGCCGACGAGCAACGGTAAGCGTTGGAGCTGGCAGCAGTCCAGGGCCGGCGAGTTGGTGTCGGAGTTTCTCGGCACGTTGATCATCATCGCCTTCGGCGACGGGGTGGTGGCGATGGTGGTAGCGGGGCTCAACCAGTCGGGGCGCGGCAAGGCGCCGTTCCTCGCTCAGGCGGACTGGCTGATGATCGCCTGGGGCTGGGGTTTCGCCGTGGCCTTTGCGGTCTGGGTTGCCGGCGGGGTGAGCGGCGCTCATCTCAATCCCGCCGTCACCCTCGCCCTGGCCCTGCGCCGCAAATTCGAGTGGCGCAAGGTTCCGTCCTACTGGGCGGCGCAGGTGTTCGGGGCGTTCGTCGGCGCAGCGCTCGTGTACTTCAACTACCACGACGCGATCAACAGCTTCAACAACGCCATGCACGTCGTGCGTGGCAGCTCGAAATCGGTCGCGACCTACTCGATCTTCGCCACCTTCCCGGCGCCCTACTTCCATACCGTGATCGGGCCGTTCTTCGACCAGGTCATCGGCACCGCGTTCCTCGTCGGCTTCATCTTTGCCATCACCGACGAGTTCAACGCGCCGGTCAAGGCCAACCTGGCGCCCTTGATCGTCGGCTTCATCGTCGTGGCGATCGGCCTCTCCTACGGCGCCAACGCCGGCTACGCGATCAACCCCGCCCGTGACTTCGGACCTCGCATCTGGGCCTGGATCGCGGGTTGGAAATCGATCGCCTTCCCGGGCAACTACGGCAACGTGAACGACTACTTCTGGATCCCGATCATCGGTCCGCTGGTCGGCGCCGCCGTCGGTGCGCTGATCTACGACCTGGGAATCCGCAACGTCCTGATCGCGCGCGGCGCCAAGCCCGACCCGGAGATGGTCGAGCAGGGCGCCGACTCGCTCGACGAACCCCAGAACAGGAGCTGACATGGCCAAGTACGTCGGAGCGATCGATCAGGGCACCACGAGCTCGCGGTTCATCCTGTTCGACAAGGACGGGACGATCGTCCACGTCGACCAGCGCGAGCACGAGCAGATCAATCCGAAGGCGGGGTGGGTCGAGCACGACGCCAAGCAGATCTGGACCCGCACCCGCGAGGTGATCGCCGGCGCCCTGGCCGCCTCGCCGGCCGAGGCGGGCGACCTGGAGGCGGTCGGGATCACCAACCAGCGCGAGACCACCGTCGTGTGGGACCGCGAGACGGGCGAGCCGATCTACAACGCGATCGTGTGGCAGGACACCCGGACCGGGCCGTTGGTGCGCGAGCTGGCCGGTGATGAGGGTGTCGATCGTCTCCGTGACGCCGTCGGCCTGCCCCTGTCCACCTACTTCTCGGGTCCGAAGATTCGGTGGCTGCTGGACAACGTGGAAGGCGCGCAGGAGAAGGCTGACAGCGGCCAGCTGGCTTTCGGCAACATGGACACCTGGGTGCTGTGGAACCTCACCGGCGGCACCAACGGTGGCGTGCACGCCACCGACGTGACCAACGCCAGCCGCACCATGCTGATGAACCTCGAGACCCTCGACTGGCACGAGCCCAGCCTGGAGCTGATGGGGATCCCACGCTCGATGCTGCCCGAGATCCGCTCCTCGTCGGAGACCTACGGCGAGGCCAAGGGAACCGCGATCGGCGGCGTTCCGGTCGCGGGCATCCTCGGCGACCAGCAGGCTGCTCTGTTCGGCCAGACCTGCTTTGACCCCGGGAGCGCAAAGAACACCTACGGCACCGGCTCGTTCCTGCTGGTCAACACGGGCGAGGAGATCGTCCACACCGAGAAGCTGCTGACCAGCGTGGGCTACAAGATCGCCGACAGCAAGCCGGTGTACGTCCTCGAAGGATCGATCGCCGTGACCGGCGCGTTGATCCAATGGCTGCGTGACCGGTTGAAGATCATTCCCGACGCTCCCTCGGTGGAGAAGTTGGCCCGCACCGTCGACGACAACGGCGGCGTGTATTTCGTGCCCGCGTTCTCAGGACTGTTCGCGCCACGCTGGCGTGACGATGCGCGCGGCGTGATCGTGGGGCTGACCGCCTACGCCAACCAGGGACACATCGCCCGCGCCGCGCTCGAGGCCACCGCGTGGCAGAGCCGTGAGGTGGTCGACGCCGCCAATGAGGTCGCCGACGTCCCGTTCACCGATCTGCGCGTCGACGGCGGCATGACTGCCAACGAGCTCCTGATGCAGTTCCAGGCCGACGTGCTCGGCGTACCGGTGATCCGACCGGCGGTGACCGAGACCACGGCGCTGGGCGCCGCCTACGCCGCCGGCCTGGCGGTCGGGTACTGGTCGGGTCAGGACGAGCTGCGCGAGCGCTGGAGCGAGGACAAGCGCTGGGAGCCTCAGATGGACGAAGACGTTCGCGAGGCGGAGTACGCCCGCTGGCTGAAGGCCGTCGAACGGTCCCTGAACTGGGAGGAGTAGCCGCGCGAACGGCTACCGGTCGTCGCGCCGGCGGTGGCCGCGCAGGTTCGCCGCCGGGCTCGAGTCGGCGGCCTTCCCGCCGCAGGCTCAGAGAGGCCAGCAGGAGACCGCCAACGATGAGGGTGGTGACCCCGCTCACCGGTTCGACGCCGCCGAGCACGATTCGCGCCATCAGCGCCAGCAGCACCGCGGAGAGAACCCGCACCCCGATCTGCAGTCGCCTCATCTCGCGCTCCCACACCGCTCGTGGCAGCGGAGTCGGGACCGGCACGGTGGAGTCCGGCGTTTCAACGGATGCTTGACCGGAGGGCGGTTGTCCGCGGTGTTGCGGTCCTCCGCGAGCGCCTGCTCCGGGACACTTGCGACGATCCGGCGCCACGGTCCGCCGTCGACGCGATTTGGCGCTCCGGTTCACGAGGCCCCTCTTACAGCGAGAGGGACAGGCCAGCCCGGCCGGACCGTAGGCCCACGCTTTGCTCGACCGCGCACACGCTCTATGTCGGGCACGTCATCGCCTTTCCTCCAGATTCGGAAACGCGATGGCTCGACGGACGACCGATCTGACCGTCGCCGCACCAGCTGATGCGAAGCTCTCGCCGGCCCCTGCCGGAGTCGCCAGAGCAAGAAATACCGTAGCACCCGCCACTCGCTGCGCTAGCGTGTACAGGGCGGAGCCCCAAGGCCGACTTAGCAGGGCAGCCATTAAGGAGACGCAAGGCCTCGAGGAACGGTCCTCACCGTCTCCGCCCCTTTCTTCCTCGGGCCCCACCTCTTAGGACGGGAGACGAGAAGGGAGCCGGTCAATATGCCCGGCACCGACACGCACTCCGACGGTCATTTCGCCGCCACCACAGCGAGCCATCAGCTCTCCACGGCCGCAAGCATCTCCAATCACGTCGTTCACACGATCAGCGAATTCACCGGCCGCGGGCCGACCAAGGCGCGCACCACGATCGACGAGGACCTCATCAGCGTCGTGCTGCGCGACACGCTGACCAAGGGCGAGCGCAGCCTGGTCGCCGATGGCGAACGCCAGCTGGTGCTCGACATGCGCAAGGCGTTTCAGAACACCATGGGCCAGGATCTCATCGGCGGGATCGAACGCCTGACCGGGCGAACCGTGATCGCGTTCCTCAGCGATAACCACCTCGATCCCGACATCGCGATCGAGAGCTTCGTCCTCGCGCCCCGAGAGCAGCCCGACGGCCGGGTCGACGGCGGCGCGGGCGAGTTCAACGGCGCCTAGATTCAGCGAGCGAGCCTGAGCAGCCGCTCCGCGTTGCCGTGGGCGATCTTGTCCCGGTCGGAGCCGCTTATCGGCGCGCCGAGCATGAAGTCTCGTCCCACGTCGTTGTCGCTGTAGGGATAGTCGACCGAGAACATCACCCGGTCGGAGCCGACCACGAGCAGCAAGCACAGCAGCGGTGGGTAGGAGAACATCCCGCTGGTGGTGTAGTGGAAGTTCTCGGCGAAGTAGTCCTCCAGCGGCTTGGCCAGACCCGCGGCCGGTGTGAGGATCTTCGATGAGCGCGCCAGCATGAACGGGAGCGCTTCGCCCATGTGACCCAGAATCACCTGGAGCGCGGGAAACTCGTCGAACACCCCGGCAATGACCAGGCGCAATGCGTGCACGGCGGCTTCCGCGTGCCAGCCCCAGCCGGACGTGGCGAGCATCTGGGCCGCCTGCGGCGGTAGGCCGCTGTAGTAGGCCGACCGAACCGCGTCAGGCGGCTCGGCTGGATGCAGGTAGATCGGGACCTCGAGGCGTTGTGCCGTTTCGAAGATCGGGCGAAACGACGGGTCATCGAGCCACCGGCCCTGGGTGTGGCCGTTGATCATGGCACCCCTGAAGCCCAGCGCCGTGACCGTGCGCTCCAGCTCCCGTGCCGCTGCCGCCGGATCGGCCATGGGAAGCGTGGCGAAGGCGGCGAAGCGATCGGGGTGCGCAGCGACCGCTCGGGCGACATGGTCGTTGGCCGCGACAGCGAGCGGCACCGCCTGCTGCGCGGAGAACGGTTCGGTGGCGGGCGTGCCGTGGGAGAGCACCTGCAGGTCGATTCCGCCAGCGTCCATGTCCGCCAGCCGTTCGGTCCCGAGGTCGTCGAGCTTGAGGAGTCGCTTGGCGCGCGGCGAGTCGGCGGGAGGGTGGCCGGCCCGCTGCCCTCCGTCGGCCTGCACCGCCGCCTTCAGCATCGGAGCGCGGTAGTGCTCTTCCAGGGTGATGAGGCGCAAGTTCACGTCCTTTCGGAATGGCGGCCCGGTCATGGCCGGCCGGGTGACCCGGTGGCTACCCGGCGAAGGCGCCAGAGCGCCATCATGCTGGTGGTCCGGATACGTTCCCAGGTCTGTTACGAGAGCGAGGCTGTGGTGGGGCGGAGCGCGTGGGCGCGGGACGCCCGGTGAGCGAGCCAGACGAGCAGCGACGCGCCGGGTCGCCGGGCGAGGCTCGCGCGGCGCCCCGCGGCGCCGATCGGTCAGAAGTGACCCTGCACGCCGTTGGCGGAGATCCGCCTGGTGTCGTCGGGCGCGGGACGGAGGATCAGGATCTCGGCGGGCACCCGCTGCAGCAGCCATTGCAGGTCGTCGGCGCTGAGTCCGGCGCGCGGGCTGTCGGTGGCCGAGACGATCACTCGGTCGAAGTGCTCGTCGTCGAGCAGGCGTGAGAGCGCATCGCGGTAGGTGCGCCCGTGGGCGACGCGCGCATCAACGGCGATTCCCTCAGATCCGGCTCGTTGCTCGATGATCTCCAACAGCGGCATCGCCGCGGCCGCCTGAGCCGGCAGGGCCGAGTCCAGGGGAAGGGTTCTGGGTACGCGCGCCAGGAACGCGGGCATCAGCGTTGCGTTCTCGGCTCGGGCCAACCGGACGGCCGCCTCGAAGGCGCGCCGGGAGATCGCCTGTCCGGTGAACGGCAACAGGATGCGGCGAACGGTGGGGGTGCGTCCCCGTGCCGGCCGGCGTCCGTGGGGCGGCAGCCAGTACCCCAGCGCCACGCCGGCGGCGATACCCGCCGCGGCGGTCACCACCACCACGACGATCATGGCCGGTCCGTGCCGGACAGGCGGCTGCGGTCAGCCACGATGCGCACGTCAACCCCGGGCAGGAGCTCCATCAGACGCTGGGGCAGCGGGACGCGGAGGCGGCCGACGCCATGCGCCGGCCGGCTGCGTCCCATCAGCACGTAGGTGCTTCCCTGCCGTCGGGCGACCTCGGCGATCATCTCCGGCACGTTGTCCGACTCCTCGGTGAGCAGCTTCGCTCCCAGCATCGACGCCAGCTGCCCCAGCGCCGCCAGCGAGCGCTCCTGGTCCTCGCTCAACGGTCGCCCCGGCGGCCGGACCCACAGAAGGTCGAGATCGGCTCCCAGCCGCTGGGCCGATCGCCACGCCCGCCGTACCAGTCGCTGCGTGCCCGGATCCGGCTCGACCAGCGCCAAGAGCCGCTCGCTCACCGCCTGCGGCGCCTGCGCAGCGATCGTCTCCTGCCGTGAGCCGAGCGGCTCGACCGTGGTCAGGCGCTTGTGGCCAACCTCCTGGGCGACCTGGCGCAGCGCGACCTCTCGCAGGGCCGACAGGTTCTCGATCCGGAAGAAGTTGTTGAGCGCGGCATCGATCCGCTCAGGTCGATAGACCTTCCCGGCCCGGAGGCGGTCGAGCAGGGCCTCGGGCGGGAGGTCGACAAGGACGATCTCGTCGGCGCGACCGAGCACGGCATCGGGAATCGTCTCCCGTACCCGGATGCCGCTGAGCTCGGCGACCTGATCGTTGAGTGACTCCAGGTGCTGGACATTGAGGGTTGAGAGCACGTCTATTCCGGCCGCCAGCACCTCCTCCACGTCCTCATAGCGCTTGGCGTGCTCGAGACCCGGAGGGTTGGAATGGGCCAGCTCATCGATCAGGCACAGCTCCGGAGCGCGGGCCAGGATGGCCGGGAGATCCATCTCCTCCAACGTGGTACCGCGATAGTCAACTGGGCGTCGCGGGATCGACGGCAGCCCGTCGGCAAGGCTGGCCGTTTCGGCCCGGCCGTGGCTCTCCATCAGACCGATCCACACGTCGCGTCCCGCGTCCTGCTCGGCGTGTCCCTCGATCAGCATGCGAAAGGTCTTGCCCACGCCGGCGGCCATCCCGAGGAACACGCGCAGATGTCCTGCACCAAGCTCGCTCATGGCACGGCGCCGGCGCTGTCGGCGGCGCCGGCTAGGCGCCGAGGAGGTTGTGGACGATGAGGTCGATCAGCTTGATGCCGATGAACGGAGCGATCAGGCCACCGAGTCCGTAGATCCACAGGTTGCGGCGTAGCAGCGCGCTGGCGCCGATGGGCCGGTAGGCGACGCCCTTGAGTGAGATGGGGATCAGGAGGGGGATGACGATGGCGTTGAAGATGATCGCGGAGATGACGGCGGAGCGGGGTGTGCCAAGGCTCATGATGTTGAGCACATGCAGCGGTCCTTGTCCGCCCTTGGTGGCGGCGTAGGTGGAGACGAAGATGGCGGGGAGGATCGCGAAGTATTTGGCGACGTCGTTGGCGATCGAGAAGGTGGTCAGCGCGCCGCGGGTGATGAGGAGCTGCTTGCCGACTTCAACGATCTCGATGAGCTTGGTCGGGTTGGAGTCGAGGTCGACCATGTTGCCGGCCTCGCGCGCGGCCTGGGTGCCGGTGTTCATGGCGACGCCGACGTCGGCTTGGGCCAGCGCGGGAGCATCGTTGGTCCCATCGCCGGTCATCGCGACGAGACGGCCTTCGGCCTGCTGTGTTTTGATCAGCGCGAGCTTGGCCTCGGGGGTGGCTTCGGCGAGGAAGTCATCGACGCCGGATTCCTCGGCGATCTTGGCCGCGGTGAGGCGATTGTCGCCGGTGATCATCACGGTCCGGATGCCCATGGCACGGAGCTGGTCAAAGCGCTGGCGCATGCCCTCCTTGATGGTGTCCTTGAGGTAGATCACGCCCATGATCTGAGCGTCGCGCGCGACCGCGAGCGGGGTTCCCCCTTCGCGGCTGATCCGCTCCAGCGCCGGTTGCAACTCGGAGGGCGGGCGGCCCCCCTCCGCCCGGACAAAGCCGATCACGGCGTCGCCGGCGCCCTTGCGCAGCTGGCGTCCGTTGAGGTCGACGCCGCTCATCCGGGTCTGAGCCGAGAATGGGACGAAGGTGGCGTGAAGCTGCGCCATGTCGTGCTCGCGGATGCCGTATTGCTTGGCCAGGACGACGATCGAGCGGCCCTCCGGTGTTTCGTCGGCGAGGGAGGAGAGCTGCGCGACTTCGGCGAGCTCGGCTTCGGGGACGCCGGGCATGGGGATGAACTGCGACGCGAGGCGGTTACCGATGGTGATCGTCCCGGTCTTGTCGAGCAGCAGCACGTCGACGTCGCCGGACGCTTCGACGGCGCGGCCCGACAGCGCGAGGACGTTGCGGCGCACCAGGCGATCCATCCCGGCGATCCCGATCGCCGACAGCAGCGCGCCGATGGTGGTGGGGATCAAAGCCACGAGCAGGGAGATCAGGGTCGTCTCGGATATCGGCGTGTGGGCGAACAAGCCGAACGGGCGTAGGGTGGCGACGACGATCATGAAGATCAGGGTGAGGCCGGCGAGCAGGATGTTGAGCGCGATCTCGTTGGGGGTCTTGCGCCGGGCGGCGCCCTCGACCAGCGCGATCATCCGGTCCAGGAATGACTGGCCGGGCTCTTGCGTGATCTCGACGGTGATCTGGTCAGACAGCACGCGGGTGCCGCCGGTGACCGCTGAGCGGTCGCCGCCGGACTCGCGGATCACCGGGGCTGATTCGCCGGTGATCGCGGACTCGTCGACGGAGGCGATTCCCGCGATCACGGTGCCGTCCCCGGGGATCAGCTCGCCGGCGTCGACCACCACAATGTCACCCTTGGTCAACTCCGAAGCGGGCTTGGTGGCGCCGTCGCGGAGGGTGGCGACTGTCTCCTGGCGCATGGCGCGCAGGGTGGCGGCCTGGGCGCGTCCGCGGCCTTCGGCGAACGCCTCGGCCATGTTGGCGAATACGACGGTAAGCCACAGCCACACCGAGATCGTGAACGTGTACCAGGCGGGGTCATTGCCGCCACCGAGGGGTGCGCCGCCGAAGGCCTGGATCAGCCAGGTGATCGTGGTGATGACCGCGCCGATCTCGACCACGAACATCACCGGATTGCGGATCTGGACGCGCGGATCGAGCTTCTTGACACTGTCAATCAGGGCGCGGAGGACGATGTCGCGGCGAAATAGCGAAACTGCCTGGCGTTCATGGGACGGAGCGGGACCGGTCCGCTCGGGCGCGCGCGCCGGTGTCTGGAGGGACATATCAGCGGCCTGCCGTCAGTCGGTCGAGGGCCAGGTTGAGTCCGAGTACGTTGACGGTGGATTCACCGGAGAAGCCGAGTCCGGGTTGGCCGGTGTAGGTGGTGATGAGTTGGTTTATGCGGGTCAGCGTGAGCCGGCGAGTGGTGGCGATGCGGTGGGCTTGGATGTGGGCGTTGGCGACCGAAATGTCGGGGTCGATGCCGGAGGCGGAGGTGTCGACGGCGTCGACGGGAACCTGCGCGCGGGTGAGGGTGGGGTCGTAGGGCTTTTCCAAGGCGAGGTAGGCGGTGAGGTTGGTGGCGAGGGCTTGTTCGGTGATGGTGCTGTTGGGGCCGTAGTTGGCGAACGCGGAGCCGGCGGCGTTATCGGCGGGGACGGTTCCGGACGGGCGAGTCTGGAAGTAGCGGGGGTCAGGGGTGGTGACGGGGTTTCCGTTCTTGTCGAGCTGGACCTTGCCGTGCTTGGTGACGGGATCTGAGAAGTTCTGGCCGATCAGTCGCGAGCCGACGAGCTTTCCTCTTACGAGGACTTGTTGTCCGTTGGCATTGGTGGGGAACGCGACTTGACTGACGGCGGTGAT
Source organism: uncultured Solirubrobacterales bacterium (assembly GCA_963744195.1). Taxonomy (GTDB): domain Bacteria; phylum Actinomycetota; class Thermoleophilia; order Solirubrobacterales; family Solirubrobacteraceae; genus Palsa-465. Next base: position 28,248 of record CAVUSY010000001.1, on the reverse strand, counting down.
CGCCAGGGGATAGAGGATTCCGCACAGGATGGTGAGCGCCAGGATGGCGAGCGTGGCGGTGATGAGATCTCTTCGCATGGGTATCGAGGGGTTGGTGGGTTGAGGGCTAGTAGAGGTGTCCGGTGAGGCCTTGAACGATCGGGCCGAGCAGCAGCGCCGGGAAGAACGTCAGCGCGCCGACGAGGACGATCACTCCGATCAGCAGGACCACGAAGGTGGGGTTATCGGTCCGCATCGTCCCCAGCCCGGCCGGGCTGACGCGCTTGCCCGCCAGGGATCCGGCGACCGCGAGCGCGAATAGGATCGGGGCGTAGCGCGCGAATATCATCACCAGCCCGCCGGTGAGGTCGGCGAAGGTGACGCCGTGCGCGCCGAGGTTGCCGGCGGCGGGCTGGATGAATCCGGTGTACCCCGCCAGCGCCGACCCGTTGTTGTTGGCCTGCGAGAGATAGGCATAGAACGTTTCTGAGAATGCCTGCGGGCCGTGCGCGATCGCCGTCGCGATCGACGCCCGCCCCGCCCGGGAGGCGGTCGCGAGCGCGGTCGCGAACAGCGCCGCGAGTGGGGTGATGAGGATCCCCAGGGTCACCAGCTTGATCTCCCTGGCCTCGATCTTCTTACCGAGGTACTCGGGGGTGCGTCCCACCATCAGCCCGCCGATGAACACCGCCAACAGCACATAGAGCAGGATTGAGTAGAGGCCGGTGCCGACTCCCCCGAAGATCACCTCTGACGCGGACAGGTTCGCGAACGGGACGGCACCGCCGATCCCGGTAAACGACTCGATCGCGCTGTTGACCGCACCGCACGAGGTGACCGTGGTGATGACGTCAAACAGCGCCGAGCCGGCGATCCCGAAGCGCTGCTCCTTGCCCTCGAGATTGCCGCCCGTCGCGCCCGCCATCGCTCCCGTGTGCAGGCCGGCGGCGTGCTGGGCGGGGCTGCCGTGCGCCTCAGCGATATACGCGACGACGACCGCGCCGAGGAACATGATCATCATCGTGCAGTAGATCGCGTACCCCTGCCGGCGGTTACCGGCCATCTTGCCGTACATGAACACCAGCGCGGCCGGGATCACCAGCACCACCAGCATCTCAACCAGGTTCGAGAACCCGGTCGGGTTCTCAAACGGATGCGCCGAGTTGACGTTGAAGAATCCCCCACCGTTGGTCCCCAGCAGCTTGATCGCTTCCTGCGACGCGACCGGTCCCATCGCCAGCGTCTGTGACAGCCCGGTGATCCCGTGCACCGTCAGATACGAGCTGAAATTGGCGATCACCCCCTGCGACACCAACACCAATGCGACCACCACTGAGATGGGCAGCAGGACGTACAGGATCGTGCGGACGATGTCCTGCCAGAAATTCCCCAGGCTCTGGCCCGACCGCGAGATGATCCCGCGGACCAGGGCGACCGCGACCACGATCCCGACCCCGGCCGAGACGAAGTTCTGAACCGTCAGCCCCGCCATCTGGCTGAAATAGCTCATCGTCGTCTCGCCGCCGTAGTACTGCCAGTTGGTGTTGGTCAAAAACGACGACGTCGTATTGAACGTCACGTCCCACGGCGCGGAATGAAACCCCTGCGGATTCAGCCCCGTGAAACTCCACAACGTCTGCGAGCGCAAAATGAAATACAACACCACCCACCCCACCAACGAAAACACGATCAAACTCTTCGCATACCCCTTCCAATCCTGCCCCCGCGACACATCAACCCGCAACACCCGATACAGGAACCGCTCCGGAACCCCCACGACCCGATCCATAAACGTCCGTCCGCCCGAATACACCGCCGCGAGATAACCCCCCAACGGGATCGCCAGCCCCGTCAACACTCCACAGAACACGACGATCGTCAACCATCCCGAGAACGTCATAACGCCTAGAACCTCTCACCGCGCAACAGCGCATACAGCAGATACGCACACACCAGCACCGACACCACCAGCCCGAACAGGTCAGCGCCGCTCATATCCGCTCAATCCCGTGGATCAGCGCGATCAACAGGGCGAACATCACAATTCCAAGGAGAACGGCGATGAGATCCATTCCGTCATCGTGGACCCCTCTTCGTCAGGGAGACGTGAAGAATCGGTCCATCCACATACAGATGTTGTGAAGAGGGCCTTCTCGTGAGTCCGCCTGAGACGAGCACCGCGTCGGCCGGCGGTTCGCTGTCTGCGCGTGGTGACGTGGAACGTCGCCCGGCGAAGCACACGGCTGGTGGAGCAGGCGACGGCGCTCGCCGCCCGTGACGCGGACGTAGTTGCCCTGCAGGAGGTAACGCGCCGAACCGGTCCACTGTGGCGACGGGCGTTTGAGCTCATGGGTCTCGTACACATCCGGGGGTCGCTGGAGCAGGCGGACCCGGCTCGAAGCCCGCCCGGCCCGCGCGCGGCCGGGGTCATGCTGGCCTCGCGCGCACCACTGAGCGACGTTCGTGATCCCCTGGTGCTGCCGTGGTCAGAGACCGCCGTGGCGGCGGTGACCGAAACCAGCCGAGGCCCGGTCGAGATCTATTGCGTCCACGTTCCCAATGCGGCCAACGGCAGGGTCAAGGCGGACACCCTGCATGCCATTCGGCGCGGCCTGGCCGCGGCGCGGCCGGCGCCGCGGGTGCTATGCGGGGATCTCAACACCCCGCGGCGAGAGCTACCCGATGGCGAGGTGATCTCGTTCGCCCGTGACTCGCGCGGGCGCCTGCGCCAGGATCGTGGCCCTGACTGGGATGCCGCCGAACTCGGGGTGGTGCCGGGTCTGCGGGACCTGGGCTACCGTGACGCGTACCGCGCCCTGCACGGATATGCCGCCAAGGAGCCGAGCTGGACCTGGAAGGAGATCGCCGGCCACGGCGGCGGCTGGCGCATCGATCACATCTTCGCGTCATCGCACTTGCTCCCGATCGCCAGTCGGTATCACCATGCGTGGCGTGATGAGCGGCTGAGCGACCACTCCGCGCTCGAGGCAGACCTGGCATAGACGGACGGCGCCGGGCCACCCGCGCCACGGCGGCGTGCGCCGCCAGTGCCACGTGGCCGCGGCGAACCTGCCGCCGCGGCCACGGCCCTCGTGTTTAGTCGGTCAGGGGCAAGGCGATGCGGGGGTTAGGGGGTTGTCGTGGTGGTGGGGAGCGTCCCGTTGGCGAGCTGGCAGAACAGGTTGCCGAGGACGCCGGCACCGTTGGTCGCGGTCACGTTGAGGTTGATCTGGTTGAGACTGACCTCAAGCCCCAGCAGCTGCAGGTCCAGCGGGCCGAGGACAAGGTTCAGCACCGGGCAGGTGGCACCGGCCGCCGTGCTGGTGGTTGCCGCCGGGTGGATGTAGGCCGTGAACCGAAGCGAGTGCTGGCGCTTGGTGAACGCCGAGGTCAGAGCCCGGGCCTTGGCGACCCGCGCCAGCTTTCCGACCTTGGCGTTGGCGAGCGCGCAGAACAGGTTGCCCAATACGCCTTGGCCCTTGTGACCGGTGACGTCGAGATTGACCTTGCTGAGGTTGACGTTGAGTCCCAACAGGGTCAGCGACAACTGCTGGAGATACAGGTGCAGGATCTTGCAGCCACCGCTGGTGGAAGCCGTCAGGGCGACCTGTTGAGTGATCGTCTTGGCCTGGCCACTGTTGCCCGTCAACTTGGCGGTCACCAGACCCGCCGCGTGGACCGAGCGTCCTGCCGTCGTGAATCGCATCACCTGGACGCCCACGACCAGTCGGCCAGGGGTAGTCAAGGTTGGCGAACTGGGGGCCGAAGCGGCCGATGCGATGTCAGCCGTCGCCAGTCCGGCGACGGTGACAGCCACCGCGACGAGTGGCAGCAAAGCGAGACGGAATCGTCTTAACACGAACACCTTCTTCCTGATGGTGATTGAGGGGCGGGGGCCGTACCTACCCATCCGGGACGTCTCGTCACCTGACGCGCAGGAACTGTGGCAGCGAAAATGCGCGATTAGCGGGCAAAACCCAGTCCGCGCGGAGACATGCTTCGTCAACTGGGCTTGACGTAGATCGTCAGCGTGGCTTGCCGGAAGTGGGGTCGGGGTAGGTCCGTGCTGTGCCCGCAGCTCGCGCGACGATCGAGCAACTCGCTCGGGATACCGTGCAAATTCCTGACGCCGGCACAGCCCTGCGTGCGCTCGGGGCTCTGCGTCAGGAGCTTGACCAGGTCGAACGCGAGCTTGTTGGTCGTGCCCTGCGCGATGGAGCCTCGTGGAGCCAGATCGCCCGAGCTCTCGGTATCAGTAAGCAGGCCGCGCACCGCAGACACCGCCACCTCAGCGAGCAGGCCTTCGACGCCATCGGGGGCACCATCAAGCTCCCGGCCACCAGTGAGGCACTCCGAAGCATTCAGCAAGCCCGCGAGGAAGCCAGGCGCCTCGGACAGCCGGCCATCGGAACAGAGCACCTCCTGCTCGGCATCCTGCGCTGCGGGCAGAGCTCCGCCACCAAGGCGCTCAATGCGCTGGGTGTGACGCACGAGGCCGCCAGCGCCCGTATGCAGCCGACGATGCCGGGAATTCCCGTCGACCCCGAAACGCAACCACGGTCCCTCGCCGGTCCGGACGGAGTCAGCCCTCACGCCCGGCGGATCGTCAAGGGATCACTTCGCGAGGCCCTGCAACGAAACTCCGACCACATCGGCGTCGAGCACCTCCTGCTGGCGCTGCTCACCGACTCGCGCAACGGTGCCGTGCAAACACTCGAGGCCCTCAGCGTGACCCCGGTCCAGATACGGCGCCAGCTGGAGCAGGAGCTGACCATTGCCGGCGCTGAGCAGTCGGCCGTGCCGGTTGCCCCCGGCGGCAGCCCGCCGGTGTTCTCGAGCTGAGCCATCAACGTCCGTGTCCCTCGCTCGGTGAAGGGATAAACCGAAGTGGACAGGCGGCGGCTCGGGAACCGGCTCCGTGGGATATCTGATGCGACCATCGCGTCAGATATCCCACGGAGTTCCCGGCGTCTGTGACTAGGACCCGCTCCGGCTGCTCGAGCGTGCCCGGGATTTGCGCCGGGGGCGCTTCGGCCTTTCCTCGTCCTCCGGCTCGTCCTCCTCCTCGTCGCCGAAGTCCTCGTCCGTTTCGGCTTCGGGGTCTTCTTCTTCGTCGTCGAAGTCCTCGTCGGTTTCGGCTTCGGGGTCTTCTTCTTCGTCTTCGAAGTCCTCGTCGGTTTCGGCTTCGGGGTCTTCTTCTTCGTCGTCGAAGTCCTCGTCGGTGTCGGCTTCGGGGTCTTCTTCTTCGTCGTCGAAGTCCTCGTCGGTTTCGGCTTCGGGGTCTTCTTCGTCCTCGTACTCGTCGCCTTCGAAGTCCTCGTCGGCTTCAGCCTCGGGGTCTAGTTCGTCCTCGTAGTCCTCATCGTCTTCGTAGCCTTCCTCGTCCTCTTGCGCCGGGCTCTCGCGGGCTTCGGCCATGCGCTGCTGAAGCGAGCCCACGACCTGGCGCCCGCGCGAGCTGACGATGAAACGCCCGGCGCTCATCAGGCCTGCGCCGAGCAGCACTGCCCGTCCCGTCGACAGATGCGGCTTCTTGGGCTTCTCCGGAGCCGCACTGTCGGGCTGAAGCGCAGCCTCAGCCAGCGCGAGCACGGTCCGGCGGATATCGATTGCCATCTCGCCTTTCCTCACTTTTTGCTCGCGCTTGCGCTACGCGACCGGCCCCGCCCGCCGGCGCTCCCGCCGGACGACGCGCGTCGTGACGAGCCTGAGCCTCCGCTCGCCCGGCTGCTCGAAGAGCCGCGTGATGAGCCCGAGCTCTTGCCGGCGCCACTCGAGCCTGAACGCCCCGACGAACTCGAGCTCTTGCTCCCGCTGCCGCCGCCCGAGCTCGAACGCCGTGAGGAGCTCGAGCCGCTGCCGCTCTTGTTGGCATTGCCGGAGGCCCGCCGCGACGACGAGGTCCGTGCGCTGGCCTGGGCGCGCGGAGAGCGGCCACCTGACTGCGATTCCTCCGCGCCGTGTCCGTTGGACGATGGCTTGCGCTGACGCCGCGGGCGTCTGGCCTGCGGTTGCTCGTCCTCCTCCTCCGCTTCAGCTTCCTGATCCGGTGCGTCGTCGTCACCGGCCTCTTCCTGGTCCTCGGACCCCTCGTCCTCGTCGGATTCCTCTTCGAACGCCTCGGGGTCGGAATACTCCCGTTCCTCGTCGTAGCTGGGATCGTGCTCTTCCACGACCTTGCCGTCCTCGATGACACCGCGCCAGGCGCCGGTCTCGACCTCCTGCATCTCGATGAACGCCTTGAAGCGATGTAGGTCGCCGCGTGCTGCGCGCTTGACGTGACGCATTCCGCGGGACGCCTTCTCCAGGATTCCGCCCGGCTGTACGTCAAGATCCAGCAGCACTCGAGTGAGGTGGGGGCCGAGCTCATGGAAGGTCACCACGCCCGCGTGCGTCATGCCCTGGCTGACCCGCCACTTGATGCGCTCGTCGGGCCGCTGTGTCTCGATCTTCGCCGTGAATTCCTTCGTCTTGCCCCAGATCTTGACGGCGAAGGAGACGGTGCAGTCATCCTCCTGGGTGACTCGGGTTACGCGGTGCATGAACTGGGGCCAGTCCTCGAACTGAGTCCACTGGTTGTAAGCGGTCTCCAGCGGCACGCCGATATCGACGCTCTGCTGGACGGGCATGCGCCTGCCCTTGCCGATACCGAGCCCTCCGCCCTTGGTACCGCCGCCACCGCCGCCGCAACGGCAGGGCGTCCATGACGGTGTCCTTGAGGATCCCCGCGGGGCCGCCGGCTTCATCGACCTTGTCGCTGACCTTGTCGCCGAGCCCCGAGCCGACATGATCGCCGAGGCTCGAGCTCAGTCCCTGGGCTGCCTTGGCGGGCGATTTGACGATCTCCTCCAGGCTGTCGATGCCCATGTTCCTCGCCATCTTCCCGAGGCCTTTCGCGGCCACCGGCGCCAACGCGGCGGCACCGAGCCCGGCCGCCAGCCCCTTGACTCCGGATCCGCCACCCGATTTGCTCGGTGCGTCGGGCTTTGTGTCCTTGCCAGCCCCTTCGATGGCACTCATCAAGAGCTGGCGGACCGTGTCCTGAACGTCATTTCCCATCCCTACTCCCTCCGAACGGTTTCTCGTCCACTAGGGGTACCCGGTGCCGGGAGGAGGAAACGAGTCACAGGTCGGTTGCAACCGCGACTGTGAATGACCAGAAACCCGCAAATCAACCGCACTGTGTGACTGGTAATCGGCCCGAACTCAGTGCCACGGCGGCTAACCGATACAAACGATGCAACGGTTGGATGGAGTAAGCGCACTCGAATTGAGCGTCATCCGCGGTTGACGAAAAGAGTCGGGTCCGATGAGTTTCGGGGAAGGATGCAATCAGGCCGCTAATCGCGGCCGGCCTAACTTGAACCAGGGAGCCCCAATGGTCACCTCGGGGTGTGGCACTTTCTTTTCTCATTCTCCTCCGAAATGCCAATAACTAGACTAGTGCGCAAGAAATCGTTCGCCGGGTCAGGGTGTGTAGCCAGCCAAAAGTTCGGGTAGAGCACAGCAACACGTCTGCCCGTTCGGCCTCGGTGGCCGCGGAGTCACAAGAGGGACAGCTCAGCAGATGCCGATTTCCGAGAGGGAGGTAGTTTATGTCCGTCGACACAGAGCGCGGCACGTCCAGCCGCGCATCGTCGAGCGGTCGGTCGCCGTCGAAAGAGAGTGGTTCTTCCACCTCAGATGGGACCACCCGCACGCGCCGGACCAGTAACAACGGAGCCAAAGCGAGTTCAGGGAGCGCCAGGCGGAAGACCGCGCCGACGTCCAAGTCGGCGTCCGGGTCGAGCTCGCGTTCCAAGCCGGCGTCCGGGTCGAGCTCGCGTTCCAAGCCGGCGTCCGGGTCGAGCTCGCGTTCCAAGCCGGCGTCCGGGTCGAGCTCGCGTTCCAAGCCGGCGTCCGGTCGAGCTCGCGTTCTAAGCCGGCGTCCGGGTCGAGCTCGCGCTCCAAGCCGGCGTCCGGGTCGAGCTCGCGCTCCAAGCCGGCGTCCGGGTCGAGCTCGCGTTCCAAGCCGGCGTCCGGGTCGAGCTCGCGTTCCAAGCCGGCGTCCGGGTCGAGCTCGCGTTCCAAGCCGGCGTCCGGGTCGAGCTCGCGCTCGAGAGCCGGCGCAAAGGCGGCGTCGAGGCCCGGTGCCGGATCGAAGGCCACGTCGGGCGCCGGTCGACCCAAGTCCTCGGCCTCGCGGCCCCAGCGCGAGCGCGCCCCTGAGGGAGACCGCAGCTCGGGTAACGAGCAGCGGCGTGAAGCCGGTGCGGGCGCAGGTAACGGGAATCACCCTGTTCGGGATGCGGTCGCCAGAGTTGGGGTACCGGTCGTCACCGCGGTCGTCGGGGCGGCCGGCGGCGCGTTGCTCGGACGCAACAGGCTGCAGCGCAACGCCCCCAAGGTGCTCGGCAAGCCGGTGCCCAAGGCAAAGATCGATCTCGGCGGCTTGGCCCAGCAGGTGGGCGCAGCGGGTCGGCAGTTCGGCAAGCTCGCGCGTGAGGTGCAGGCCGTGCGCGAGAAAGCGGAGCAGGTCGGTCGCGTCATCAGCTAGGCGTCTCGTGGCTACCACCACCGCACCGCCCCGGTCGAGGCGCAGCACGCAGAAGCCAGCCGGTGTCCAATCCGGCCGGCGGCCCCACGCGGCTGCACACGAGTCGGGCCGCGGCCAAGACCCCCGCTGCTGAGAAGGCCGCTCCCAACCGGGGCACTCCTAAACGGCCCGATCGCAAGACGGCCCGCGCCCAAGCGCGACAAAACCACGCCGGCTGCGAAGAAGCTGGGCAGAGCGGCCAAGTCGACTGCTGTCGCAGTGGCCGAGGCTCCCCATAGCCCTTCCGGGCTCGGGCGTAAGCTCGCGCTTCAAGGCACTGAAGGCTCTCGGGCGCAGAGCGTTGGGGTCAGGCGCCGAGACAGTGCAGAGAGCAGCCGAGGTGGCATCGAAGTCCGGCCATAGTGCGATCGGTGCCGTGCACCGACAACTCCCGATCCAGCGAGCCGTGGATGTGGCGGTCCCGTTGGCGGTGGCCTGGGAGGAGTGGATCAACCTCTCCTGGCTTCCCGAGGGAGTGCATCGCGTTCAGGACCTGGAACATGACGGCGACGATCGCCTGCGTGGACGGGTCGCCGGCGCGAGCCAGCCCGACTGGGAGGCCGAGGTACTGGAGGAGAGAGAGCGCCAGAGCTTTGCCTGGCAGTCGGTCAGGGGCTCCGACTGCGCCGGCCTCGTCACCTTCCACCGGCTCAGCGATCAGCTCACCCGGCTCGAGCTGAGCCTCGACGTTGTTCCCACCAGCGTCGCGGAAGCGGTGGCGCTCGCGACCCATCTGGCCGATCGGCGCGCCGAGGTGGACCTGCGTCGGTTCAAGGCGCGGGTCGAGCTGATCAGTCCGGATGTGTACGAAATCGACCCGGAGCCGCCCGACACCGGCGGCTGCGATTCAGACGGCGACGAGTAGGCAAACGTCTCAAGCGGTCGGTTACGCCCCCGGCCCGCGCTGATCGATCTCACCAACCACCCGCCAAGTCAACCCCAAAACGGAGGCTCAGATGTCAACAGGCGCACTATCACGCGGAGCCGGAGGCGGCTACGTTCAGCGATCTAGTTCCAGTGGGCTCTACGAGATCCTCGACCTGCTGCTCGACAAGGGCCTCGTCATCGACGTCTTCCTGCGCGTCTCCCTGGTCGGCATTGAGCTGCTCACCGTCGACGCGCGAATCGTGATCGCCAGCGTCGACACCTATCTCCGCTTCGCCGAAGCGGTCAACCGTCTCGATCTGACCGACTCGGGCGGTCAGGGCCTGCCGGAGATCATGGAGAACATCACCGAGGGGGGCGCCGAGAGCAAGACCAAGGGCGTCCTGGAAGGCGCCAAGGACAAGCTCTTCGGAGGCTCGGATGATGATGACGGCGATAAGAGCGAGGAAAAGAGCTCCAGCGGCTCCAGCCGATCCTCGTCCCGGTCAGGCCGGAGCTCGCGCTCGCGTCAGACCGCATCCACCCGTGGCCGCTCCAGCTCCAGCTAGAAAGGTCGCTCCGTGAGCTTCGCGTCGGGCAAATACGTATATGGCGTCGTCGCCGACACCGCTACCGTCCCGGCCCGCAAGGGAATCGGGAACTCAGCGCTGGAGCTCATCTCCAGTGCTGGCCTCGCCGCGCTGGTGAGTGACGTGCCCGACGGTGAGCTGAGAATGGGCCGGGATGCGATGACCGTGCACGCGCGCGTTCTGGAGGAAGCGCATGCACTCGGCACGGTCCTGCCGATGCGCTTCGGGGTGGTGATGGCCGGACCCGCCGAGATCCGCCACGAGCTGCTGGAGGCCCACCGCGACGAGCTGGTGGCGCAACTGGCGGACTTCGAAGGCAAGGTCGAGCTCAAACTGCGCGCGACCTACGAGGAGGAGCCCCTCCTGCGGGAAGTGGTGCAGGAGGACCAGGATGTCGCGCGCCTGCGACAGTCGCTGCGCGGTGCGCCGGACGATGCCACCTATTACGGGCGCATCCAGCTCGGAGAGCTGATCGCTGCCGCGATCGAGCGCAAGCGATCGGTGGACGCCACCGAGATCCTCGATTCGCTTGCGCCCCTGGCGCTTGCGGTCGACGTGGCTGAGCCACCGCACGAGCGGATCGTGCTGAGTGCCTCGTTCCTTCTGGAGGGGGGGAGCATCGCTGAGTTCGACGCGGCGGTCGACGACGTCGGGCAGTCACAGGCGAATCGGATGCGGCTCAAATACACCGGGCCCCTCCCCCCGCATTCCTTTGTCCACTTCGGCGCGGGGGTCTGAGGAGATGGGATTTTTCACCGGACTGCTGACGCTGCCCCTGGCTCCGGTGCGGGGAGTCGTCTGGGTAGCCGATCAAGTGGCTCAAGAGACAGACCGTCAGCTGTATGACGAGGGCCGCATCCGCTCCGAGCTTCTGCAACTCGAGTTCGACGTCGAAGAGGGGAGGCTGAGCGAGGAGGAGATCCGAGCGCGTGAGGACGAACTGCTGGAGCGCCTCGCGATCAGTCAGGCCCGCTCAGTCTCGGGAGGCTGGGAACCGGATGCGAGCGAACAATGGGAGGGTCACTGAAATGGCGCAGTCGCGAGGAGCCACGAGACGAAACGGCGCCGGGCGCAAAGCGCTGTCGGCGCGGGACGCGGTGCAACGGGTACGGGAGGATTTTCCCGAGCTGCTCGGGCGTCCGCTTGAAGCCGTGCTCGGGGTGGAGCGCGACGAGGACGACGGGTGGATCGTGACCGTCCAGGTGGTGGAGTTACGGCGGATACCCAACTCAACCGATGTGCTGGGCGCCTACATGGTCACGCTGGCGCCCGACGGCGAGATGACGGGTTACCGTCGGCAGCGGCGCTACAACCGCAGCCAGGCCGACGAGGACTGAGCAACCATGTCCCCGCTCGATCCCGGGATGTCCAACCGCCTGCCGCAGACCTACGGCCGCTCCGATCTCAGTCCCCGCGGGGGCGGTCCGGCCAATCTCGCCGACATTCTCGAGCGGGTGCTCGACAAGGGCATCGTCATCGCTGGAGACATCCAGATCAACCTGCTCGACATCGAGCTGCTGACGATCAAGATCCGGCTGCTGATCGCGTCGGTTGACCGCGCCCGGGAGATGGGGATCAACTGGTGGGAGTCCGACCCGCGGCTGACCGACAAGGCCGACCGCCTCGAAACCGAGAACCGTGAATTGCGGGAACGCCTCGATCGTCTCGAGCGAGCCATCGAAGGCCGCGACGAATCCGCCGATGAAGCCAAGGAGTCCGGTGCGGGCAGGAGATGAATCCTTCGAGCGGCTCCGGCTCGCGATCGAGCAGGTTGCCGCCGACGACGTGGCCGAACTGGTGGCAGAGGCCCGGGCGCAGGCACGCTCGCGCGTAACGGCGATGTTGACCGAAGCGATGACGCAGACGATGCTCGAGCGCGCTCGGGAGCAGCTCGAGGCCGCCGGGAGGGGCGAGGCGGCAGCACGTCGGCCGGAGCCCGCCGCACCAACCCAGGCGTCTCGGCAGGCGGCCCTCGGCTGGTATGTGTACTGCGTCACCTCTGCCGACGGTCCCGCCATTCCCGAGCTGTCCGGAGTCGATCCCGCCCATCCGGTGACCGCGCTGCGCGACGGCAACCTCGTCGCCGTCGTCAGCCCGGTGCCGCTCGACGACTTCGACGAGGACCGGCTACGTGAGCATCTGGCCGACATGGCGTGGCTGGAGCGCACGGCACGCCGGCACGAGGAGGTGCTCGACGCTGTACGGGCTCTGCGCACTGTGATCCCGATGCGGCTGTGCTCCATCTACCGCGACGAGAGCGGCGTCAGAGCAATGCTCGCGCGCGAGTCCGAGGGGCTGAAGCAAGCGCTGGAGCGTCTGGAGGGAAAAGCGGAATGGGGAGTCAAGGTCTTTGTCGCGAGCAGCCCGCCCGAGATGGCGCGCGCTGACGCGGAGGATGCGGCCGCCGTGGCGCAGGAAGCCGGCTCCGGCATCGCGTACATGGAGCGCCGCCGCCAGCAGCACCGTGAGCGCCGGCAGGCCGGCCAGCGCGTCGAGGCGGCATGCACGTCGATCCACGCGCGCCTTTCGGCCGTAGCGGGGGAGGCCCTGCTGGCGGTGCCGCAGCGACGAGAGGTCAGTGGACACGACGGGGAGATGGTTCTCAATGGTGCCTATCTGGTGCAGAGGGGCGACCAGGATGCGTTTCACGCCGAGGTCGTCGGCGCTGCAAGCTGAATTCGAGCCGTTGGGGCTGGAGCTGGAACCCACCGGGCCGTGGCCGGCCTACAACTTCATCCCGGGCACGATCGGAGCGGCCTGGTGAGGGCAGACGCCGCCGCCGCGATGCCTGCTGGTGCGCTCGCCCGCGAGGTCAGCCTGATCGACTTGCTCGACCGTCTTCTGCAGGGCGGGATAGTCATCCAGGGCGACCTCACGCTGGCCGCCGCCGATATCGACCTTGTGAAACTGGACCTGCGAATTCTCGTCGCGGCAATCGACAAGGTGGCCGGCCGGTGAGCCTGCTCCTGTACGGGATCATCGAGGGCAAGGCCGCCGATGGTGTCGGCGCGGGCATCGCGGAGCGCCCGGTGCTGACCGTCGGGCGCGACGGTCTGGTTGCCCTCGTGACTGAACACGAGGATTGCCCCGCGCTCACCCAGGCCGCCGTGTGGGAGTTCGAGCATGTGATCGAGACCCAGATGGCCGACCGGGCGGTGATTCCCGCTCGGTTCGGCACGGTGGTCGAGGATGCCGCCACGCTCGAGAGCCTCTTACACGATCGCCGCGAGGAGCTCCGCACGACGTTCGAGCGGATCCGCGGGGCCGTCGAGCTTGGAGTGCGCGCCACCTGGCCGAGCGCCGAAACCCACGTGCGTCCCCACGAGCCCGATGCGGGCACCGCGTACATGCTCGCGCGGGTGACGCGGAACCGCCTCGGCCGCGAGCTGGCCGATCGGATGGACCTTCGAGCTGGGCGGCCTCGCACGAGCGGCGCACTACCGCGTGCTAACTCGGCCCACGGATCCGGTCATCGCCGCCTATCTGGTGGACTCAGACCGCACCGACGAGTTCGTCGCCGGCGTCCGCGATCTCGGGACGGCGATCGAGGACGCGGAGCTGGTCTGCACCGGCCCATGGCCCCCCTACAGCTTCGTGGGAGGGCGCAACGATGACTGACAAGCTGCTCACCGGGATTCCGGGTGCGGTGTCCGCCGGCGAGCTTGACCGGATCGAAGCGTCGCTGGGCCGCCGCGTCGGCGCGGATCCCGAGGGGCTTGAGAAGGGGCTGGCACAGCTCGTGCTCACGATCATCGAACTCCTGCGCCAGCTCATGGAACGCCAGGCCGTGCATCGCGTCGAGGGTGGAAGCCTCAGCCCCGAGGAGGTGGAGCGGCTCGGCCGCACGTTCATGGCGCTGTCCGAGCGCATGGAGGAGCTGAAAGAGGCGTTCGGATTGGAAGACCAGGACCTGAACCTCAACCTGGGTCCCCTCGGGGACCTCCTATAAGGCAAAGGAGGCCACCATTGCCCGCTGCACAGGAGCGCTACCACGAGATGCTGATGGAGCGCGTTCGCAACGACCGTTATCCAAGTCATCAGCTGCTGGACCGGATCGAGGCTTCGCTCTGGACCCCGGAGCAGCTCCAGGCCTACGTCGACATGCTGATCGACAAGGCCGACGAAGCCTGGTACCCGAGCCATGAGCTGCTCGGGCGGATCCAGCGGATTCTCGCCATGGTGGCGGTGGCGTCGTGACCAGCTCCCTGCTTCGCACCCTCGGAAAGGCCGCCGGTGAGCGTGTGGCCGGCGTCGGACCGGGACCGGTCCGCGCTTTCGTGGCCGCCGCGATCACCGGAACGGCCGCCGCCGTCCTGACCTACAAGGCGCTGCGCAGCGGTCCCGCTTCCGAAGACTGAGCCGGCTCGGCGCTAACCTTCGCGGAGCCGTGCCTGCACTCGTCACCGGTTGGAAGGAGAGCCGTGAAGCTTCCCGCTGAGGCCGCTTTGGACGTGGCCGCGTGAGGCCGGCGCAGCACAGCGCCGCGACCGTCACCGAGTGGTTGCGCGAAGGACGCCGGGTGGCCGCCGGGCTGCTCGTGGCGGTTGATGGATCCGCGCCGCTACAGACCGGTGCGAGCGTCTACATCGACCGCGACGGAACCATCGAGGGGAGTGTCACCGGCGGGTGCGTGGAGAGCGCTGTGGCCCAGGAGGCGATGATGATGCTGGAGTCAGATCAGCCGCCCCGGATGGTCACCTACGGTATCTCCGACGACTTGGCGGGGACGGTCGGGCTGATGTGCGGGGGCACCGTGCACATCTTCATCCACGAGATCACGCCGGACTCCCGGGACGCGATGATCCACGGCTTGGACGCATTGGTGCAGGAGCGGCCGAGCGCAGTCGCCACCCTGCTGGACGGTCCCCACGCCGGGAACAAGCTCTATGTGGACGACTCCACGTGCGTGGGAAGCCTCGGCGGCCCTGAGCTGCTTGATGACAACGTCGAGCGCGAGTCGCGCGGATTGGTCTCCCACGGGCGCACCGCCGTGCGCCATTTCGGCGTCGACGGTACGACTCTGGGCACCGGCCTGCGCGTCCATGTCGCGGCCCAGGCGGAGCGTCCGCAGATGCTGATCTTCGGTGCTATCGATTTCTCCGCGGCTCTGGCGACGATCGCCGCCGGCATGGGATACCGCGTCACGATTGCCGATCCGCGGGAGGCGTTCTTGTCCTCGGCCCGGTTCTCGGCCTCGGCCCGGACGGTGGCGGCGTGGCCGCAGGAGGTGGTGCAAGACCTCGCTCCCGGACCCCGCGACGCCGTGTTGGTGTTCTCCCACGACGCCAAGCTCGATGTCCCGGCGCTGATGGCCGCGTTCGGAACCGACGCGGGCTACATCGGAGCCCTCGGCAGCCGCAAGACCACAGCCGACCGCGAGATCCGGTTGCGGGAGGCCGGGGCCACGGGCGCCGATCTGGAGCGACTCTATGCGCCGGCGGGCCTGGATATCGGCGCCGCGACAGTGGAGGAGACCGCGATTTCGGTGCTGGCGGAGATCACCGTTGTCCGCGCCCGTCGTTCCGGCGTCTCGCTCCGCGATTCCCACGGCTCCATCCGACGAGAGCAGGTCAGCTCCTCGGCGCTGGAGATTCCCGTCACGGCCGGGCCGGTAGCGCAATAGTGGCGGACGGGCCGGCGTCGTCCGCGACGGAGACCGCTGCGGTGCGTGTCACCGCAGCGTGGACAGCAGCGATCCGACCCGCTCCAGTGCTTCAGTGAGGTTCGCGCGAGAGTTCGCGTAGGAGATGCGCAGGTGGTCGGACCCCTGGGCGCCGAAGGCTGAGCCGGCGAGGACGGCGACCCCCGCCTCTTCCAGCAGCCTGTCGGCGAGCTCCTCGGCCCGAATCGGAAGCTCTGCCACGTTGGGAAAGGCATAGAACGCTCCGCGGGGCGTACGGCACGACACCCCAGGCAGTGCGTTGAGCCCCGCGATGACCAGGTCACGGCGGGCCCGGAACTCCTGCACCATGGCGGTCACCGCGTCCTGCGGTCCCTGCAGCGCCGCGATACCGGCGTGCTGGATGAACGGGGGAACGCACGACGTCGAGTTGACGAAGAACCGGGTCAACGGCTCTACCAACGGCTCGGGTACGCATGCGTAACCACACCGCCAGCCTGTCATCGCGTACGTCTTGGACAGGCCGTCGAGCACCACGGTGCGATCGAGCATTCCGGCGGCACTCGCGATCGACGTGAAGCCGTCGTCGTAGATGAGTCTCGAGTACACCTCGTCGGAGAGCACCCAGGCCGAGGTTGCCGCGATCATGTCGGCCGCGACGCGTAGGTCCGCCGCCGCCACGACGCCGCCGGTGGGATTGTGCGGCGAGTTGAAGATCACCAGCTTCGTGCGGTCGTTGAGTCGCTCGCCGAGCGCGTCGACATCGAGGCCGAAGCCCTTGTGTTCAGGCAGCGGCAACGAGACGGGCGTGGCTCCGGCCCAGCGGATCGCCGACTCGTAGATCGGAAAGCTCGGGTCGGGACAGATGACCTCGTCTCCCGGCTCGCACACCGCCAAGATCGTGAAGAACAGAAACGGCTTGGCTCCGTTTCCAACCAACACGCGCTCTGCCGGGATGTCAACTCCACGCGCGAGTGACATCTCAGCGGCGATGACCGAGCGGAACTCGTGCAGTCCTGCGGTGGGGCAGTAATGGGTGTGGCCGGCCCGAACCGCCGCAAAGGCCGCCTCGGAGATGTGGTTCGGCGTCGCGAAGTCCGGCTCGCCGATTTCCAGGTGGATCACATCGCGACCCTCGCGCTCGAGCTCGCGCGCGCGGGCCAATACCGAAAAGGCTGACTCCGTACCGAGTTCGCCCACGTTGCGGGCCAGCTCGGGTGTTCGGCTTGGCGGCATGACGTTCCGCAATGACTAGCAAACCCGGGGGCCGGCCGTGATGGGGCGGCGTTAACGTCAAACCCTGTAGGGTCGAATGCACCCTAATAAGGAGCCAGGATGGTCAAACTCGTGGTCGCTTACGGCCCTCCGGATGATCCGGCGGCCTTCGATGAGCATTACGCCGGTACGCACGCTCCACTGGCCCAGAAGATCCCGAATCTCCGTCGCTTCGAGGCGGGCAAGGTGCTGGGCACCCCCGACGGCTCGGCCGCCCCGTACTACCTCATCGCTGAGCTGCTGTTTGACAGTGTCGAAGTTCTGCAGGCGGCGATGGGCAGTGAACAAGGCCAGGCCGCCGCGGCCGACGTGGCGACGTTTGCCAGCGGTGGGGCCACGCTGATGATCGCCGAAGTCTGAGTAGCGCCGGCTTGACGCGTTTGGCGTGATCGCCCCCGCTGGCTGACCCGGTGCCGGGCCGCCGGGCGGGGCCGCGCGTCGGTGCGCTGCGTCGGGATTGAGACGCTACGCCGTTCCCACTCCGCTTCCAGCGCTGGCAGCGGTTTCGGGCGCGGGTGAAGTGGTCGTCCCGGTGTTTATCTGATAGCCGCGAGCCGCCTTCGTGACTTCGCCCGTCTTGGCGAGCCTCGAGAGTGTGGTGCTCACGGTTGGCCGGCCGAGGCCGGTTGCGGTGGCGATCTCGCCGGCGGTCATCGGGTTACCGCTGGACAGCGCCGACATGATCGCGGTCTTGTTTGCACCCGGGGCAGTCCTGCCGCTGCTGGGCCGCGCACCGCTGGCCGGCTTGGTCGCGGGGGACTTCGTCGCAGCCGGCTTCGTCGCCGTGGACCTGGTCGTGGTTGGCTTCTGGCGGCTGGCTTGCTGGCCCGCGGTGAAGCGGGGGCGGTGGCGGTTGCCGATGCACGAGCGGGCTGGCGAGCTGCTGTCGAAGCCGCAGGTGCGGTACGAGTGCGACGCCGCGAGCGGGACCGAGTGGTGGCCGGCGAGGATGCGGTTGGGGCCTCGCGCGAACCCAGGGCAGCCAGCGCCCGACGGAGCTTGTCAGCCTCGTCGAGCAGTTCATCGAGGCGGTTTTTGATGCCGTGGCGCAATTGATCGAGCATTCTCTTCCTAATCATTGGGTGGACGGACGGGCTTGTGGGCCGCACGGATCGTAGCCACACTTCATAACTGTTTGTCGTTTGTGCCTGTCTAGGCCCCGGTGGCCGTACCTGCGACGATAGGCGCGTGGACGTTTCCGCGGCCTATCAGCCTCTTGTTGACGAAGTCAACGCGCTGCTTCCGGACGGGGCCGTTGTTGTCGATGCTCACACTCACCTCGGCCGCGACGAGGACGGCCAGTCGCTCGACCCGGAGTCCCTGATCTCATTTTTGGATGAGGTCGGCCCGACGGCACGCGCCTGCACGTTTCCCTTGCACGATCCCGAGCGGAGTCCCGCTTACCGGGTGCCCAACGACCGGGTACTGCAATGGGCGCGCGAGTCAGGCGACAGGCTGTATCCGTACTGCCGGTTGGATCCGGCCGAGAACCCGGTCGGTGAGGCGGAGCGGTGCCTAGCGCTTGGAGCGCGGGGCATCAAGCTGCACCCGCGAGCACAGGCATTCGGCTTTGGTGACCGGACGGCCGAGTCGATCTGGGAGGTCGCGAAGGAGGCGAAGGTACCGATCCTCGTACACGCCGGCCGTGGGATGCCGCGGATGGATCCGCTGGCCGACCTGGCGCTGCGCTACCCCGACGTGCCGCTGGTGCTGGCGCACGCGGCGATCGCCGACCAGGGGATGTTCGCCTCCAGGCTGACCCATCACCCGAACGTCGTCTATGACACTTCCACCTTCTCGGTGTTCGATCAGCTCGAGCTGTTTGCCCGCGTCCCCGCCGAACGGATCGTGTTCGCCTCCGACGTTCCCTACGGACGACCGCACGGCGCGTTGCACAGCGTGCTGCGGATCGCCGCTTACGCGGGTCTGGACGACGAGGCGCGGTCTCGCCTCGTCGGCGGCACCATGACCGACATCCTGGAGCGGCGACCGCTCGCCGAACCCAAGCCTCCTCGGGTCCCGCAGGTCCGCCCTGTCAGCGGCAGGCTCGCGCGGGTCAACGGCTACGTGATGATGTCATTCGCAGCCGCGTTGAGCTCCGGGATCCCGCCCGACTTTTCCCGCGGCGTCCCGTTCCTGGCGATGGCACGCACGGCTTGCCGCGACCCCGACCCCGGCCCGGCTGGACCGGCGCTGGCGCGGATCGACACGCTGCTTTGCACCGCTGAGCAGTTGCTCGGCGCCGGCATCGAGCAGGCGCGCCCCGCCCTCGGCCTGGTGATGGCCGCTGGGGCGATCGCCGCCACCGAGTCATTCACCGCAGAGGCGCTGATATCTGACCCCCAGCAGCGGAATGCCGCCGAACATCCCGCTTGAGGTGAGCATTGAACGCGGCTGTGGGTGATATCGAGGATCGCGGCGATTGTGAGCGGCTCGTTCGCGCGTTTTACGGGCGAGCTCTCGAGGATCCGATAATCGGGTGGATCTTCGTCGATGTGGCCAAGCTCGATGTGGAAGCGCACGTCCCGAGGATTGCCTCGTTTTGGGAAACGGTTCTGCTCGGTGCCCGGTCCTACTCCGGCGGGGCGTTTCGTCCACATGCCGCCCTCGATGCGCGGGTGCGGCTCAGAGCCGGGCACTTCGAGCGATGGCTGTGGCTGTGGAGGCAGACGGTCGACGAGCTGTTCATCGGCCCGCGGGCCGAGCTCGCGAAGACCCACGCCCAGCGGGTGGCGCAGGCCTTCCACAGCCGTCTGCAGGTTGCCCGCGACGAGCGGCCCGCCGGCGCCGGCCTTACCGTCACTCAGCATCGCGCCACAGATCTCGATGATGGCGGGGATCCAACCGGCTTCTAGGTTCCGTGCCCTTCGACCTCATCATCGATATCGAGAACACGCCGGGAGCGCTGGCCCAAGTCGCGGCCGCCATCAGTGATGCCGGTGTGAACATTGCCGCGGCCACGTGCATCGGCTCGGGCGAGCGCGCCGAGCTCCACATCCTCGTCCCCCACGCCGAGGCGGCGAGGCACTCGCTGGCCATATCCCATCTTGCCGTAACCCGTGAGCGCGAGGTTGTCGTGGTCGACGTGCTGGACCGCCCCGGTGTGCTGGCCGACCTCACCCGCAAGATCGCGCGGGCCGGAGTGGACCTTGATCTCGTCTACGTCGCCACCCGGAACCGCGTCGTATTCGGGGCAGCCGACCTCACTTCGCTGCAGGCTGCGCTGGACATGTAGGGATGATTCGAAGTCACGGCCGATGCTCACCCGGGGCATCCGGGCCGCGAGGGCGAGCCGGGGGATGCCGGGGAGCGCCAGCCAGTTCGGTCCGGCTGAGCCTGGATCTCGATGCGGCGGCCCGGGCCAGCTCCTGCACCGCGGGGGCGATCGCCGGCTGCGCGATTAGCCCGTACCCCAGAAGCAGGGCGGGGGCCGCCGGTGCGACCACCGAGCAATCCTGGTGCAGGGTGTGGATCGCGACGCCCCGGCGGCCTGCCTCGTCGGCGATCGCGGCTTCATCGGCGCCGTCGGGAAGCCAGGCGATCAGGTGCAGACCCGCCGAGGCACCACCCACGTTCGCCTTCGGCATGCCCGCGGCCAGCGCATCCACCAGCGCGTCGCGCCGCTCGTGATAGCGGCGGCGGGTGCGCCGCAGGTGTCGATCGATGTCACCGCGCTCCAGCAGCGTTGCGTAAGCGGCTTGGATGAGCACGCTCGGCATGGCCCGAGTAACGCCCTGCTGGGCCGTCGTTTCTCCCACCAGAGGGCTGGGCACCAGCAACCAAGCCAGCCGCAGAGCGGGCGCCAGCGTCTTGCTGGCGGTTCCGATGTAGGCCACGCAGTCGGGAGCCAGCCCCTGCAACGAGGCGATCGGCTCCCGGTCGAAGCGGTACTCGGCGTCGTAGTCGTCCTCCACGATCAGGGTGCCGCGCCGGCGGGCCCAGGTGATCAACTGAGTGCGACGGGCGGGTGCGAGGACCGTGCCGGTTGGATATTGATGCGCCGGCGACAGTACGACAGCGTCGACCTCACAGGCCTCCAGCTCGGTCACCACGAGCCCCTCGGTGTCCACTGCGACCGGCACGACTTCCAAGCCCGCCTGTTCGACCGACTGCGGGATGGCCGGCCACGCCGGGTCCTCGACGGCGATCCGGGTCGCCCCGCGCTCACGCAATGTATGCCAGAGGATCTCCATCGCCGCGGTGGCCCCGGGAGTGATCAACACGCGCTCCGGATCGGCTACGACCGCCCGTACTCGGCCGAGATAGTCGCTCAGCGCGGTGCGAAGTCGGCGATGCCCTCGGCGTGATCCGTAGCCGAACGCCACATCGGGCAGCTCGCGCAGCGCCGTGACGGTGGCCGACTGCCATTCGCGCCGGGGAAAGAACGACAGATCGGGGACGCCGCTGCGCAGGTCATACCGGATCCGATGCAGCGCGACGTCAGGCGCTCGGAGCGGAGGCGGCGGCTGGGCCAGACCGTCGGCCACCCGCGTTCCATCGCCCGAGCGGGTAAGGAGATACCCCTCGGCCACCAGCTGCGAGTACGTTTCCACGACCACACCGCGTGACACCCCGAGCTGGTCGGCCAAGAACCGGCTCGACGGCAGCTTTGATCCTGCGCGCAGCCGGCCCGCGCGGATCGCCTCGCGCAGCTCCCGCTCCAGCTGGGCGCGCAACGGTGCCCCTCGGTCCAACTTGAGATGGATATCCATTGGCCTGGCGCCGCCGGTCGTCACGCTTCAAGCCGCCGCCCGCACGCCCGCCGCGATCGCCTTCGCCACGACATCGGCGGCCACTGCCTCGACCGCGTCGTAGGCGGCGGCGACGTCGCCAGTGGCCAGACCGAAAATCGTGTCTCCGTCGTACATCGTGTGAGCAGGACGGATCGCGCGCGCGATCCCGTCCTGTGCGACCGTGGCCAGGCGGTTGGCCTGCTCCTTGGTCAGACGCGCGTCGGTGACGACGACCCCGATCGTCGTGTTGGTCCCCGCCACCAAGCTCGACGCACGGTCCCAAGAGGTCAACGGGGCCACCCATTCGTGGCGCTCGTCGTCCCAGATTCCGCCGACGCTGTTGACGACCATGACCGCGGCGACGGTCGCGCCGTCCGCGTGGGCACTGACGATCCCGACCCCGCCGGGCCGCACCTGAGAGGCGTCGCCGCCCTTCGCCACGCTGGCTCCGGTTCCCGCTCCGACCGCCCCGACCGCGGGGGCGTCGGTGGCCGCGGCGCATGCGGCATAGCCCGCCTCACGATCCGGCCGTGCCCTCGGGTCGCCGATCGGTAGATCGAAGATCACCGCCCCGGCGACGATCGGAACCCGCACCGAGGCCAGCTCGTAGCCGACGTCGTGCTCCTCGAGGTAGCGCATGACGCCGCCCGCCGCCTCCAACCCGAAGGCGCTTCCGCCCGTCAGTAGGACCGCGTGCACGCGGTCGACGAGCGTCCCCGGCCGCAGGGCGTCGGTGCCCAGCGTGGACGGTGCGGCACCGCGGACGTCGACACCGCCGACGGCCCCGTCCTTGGCGAGCACGACCGTGCAGCCAGTGCGGCCAACCGTGTCGGTCCAGTGTCCGATCAAAATGCCCGGCGGCAGCCTCATCCCGTCAATCTTCGCGTAACTCGTCCTTCAATCGCGTTTGGACCGACTGGCCAGCGCTCCGGCGATGACGCGGCTACGGCGCCCGCGGTTAGGCGGCCCCTCGCCATGGCTGGGAGTATGGGTCGAATGGCTGCCACCAGTGAACCTGAGCCCGAGGCGGTCCTGCAGTCGGGCTGGCTAACCCCTGGCGTTCGCGGGATCGGCGTGGCCAGTCTGCTGGCCGACCTCGGGCACGAGGTTCCGACCTCGTTGCTGCCGAGCCTGCTCACCAGCACGCTGAGGGCGCCGGCGGCGTCTCTGGGGGTGATCGAAGGGGTCGCTGATGGCCTCGCGGGTGTCGCCCGGCTGGGTGGCGGCGCGCTGGCCGACGATCCCGCCCGTCGGCGCTCGATCGCAGTGGGGGGCTATGCCGGCACCGCGGTCCTCTCGGGGCTCATCGGTGCTGCCGGCTCGGTCTGGCAGGTCGGCGTGCTTCGCGCCGGCGCGTGGACAGCGCGTGGACTGCGAGTGCCGGCCCGCAATGCGCTTCTCGCCGACCTCGCGCCGCCCGCTGTCTACGGTCGCGCGTACGGGTTCGAGCGTTCGATGGATAACCTCGGCGCGATCGGCGGCCCGCTGATCGCGATCGGGCTGGTGGGGCTGGTCGGAGTCCGCTCAGCGATCCTGCTGTCGATCATCCCGGGATTGCTCGCGGCCCTCGCGATCGTCTACGCAATCCGTCACGCGCCCGCGCTCGCTGTCCACGAACACAGGCCGATCCGCCTCCATCTCCGACCGCTGCTGCACGGCGACCTCGGCCGCTTGCTGGCGGCCGCGGCGGCGTTTGAGTTCGGCAACCTCGCTGCGACCTTGCTGATCCTTCGCGCCACCGAATTGCTTGGGCCCGGGCGCTCTCACACCTCGGCGGCGCAGCTCGCGCTCGTGCTCTACGTGGGCTACAACGTCGCGGCGACGCTCGCCAGCATTCCCGCGGGCCACACTGGCGATCGCCGCGGGATGCTGACGGTGCTGGCGCTCGGGGCCGGCCTCTTCCTGGCGGCCTATATCGGCTTCGCGCTGAGCGGCGAGAGCTTGGCGTTCCTAGGCGGCTGTTTCATCCTTGCCGGTGCCGGCATCGGGTGCGCCGAGACGGCCGAAACCGCCGCCGTCGCCCAGCTCGCACCCGAACCGCTACGCGGGTCAGCGTTCGGGTTGCTGGCCGCCGTCCAGGCGGTGGGGAATCTCGCCGCCAGCGTGATCGCCGGCGTCTTGTGGACCGCTGTCTCGCCCACCGCGGCCTTCATCTACGTCGCCGGCTGGACCGCAGTCGCATTCGTCGCGCTACTGCTCATGGCGCGGCGGCCCCGGCGAGTCACCACCGAGCGCAGCACACCCTCGCTTGTTTAACCGAGGTGTCCCAGCTGGCGCAACATGCCGAGGTCGTCCCGGACGCCCCAGTGCTCGGCGATGCGGTCGCCTTCGAGGCGGTACATGTGGATGTGATCGACTGCGAACGACTTGCCAGTCGGCTGGTGACCCATCCACTCGCGCGTGTTTGTGCCTCGAGCTGTGCAGCGAATCACGACCTTGTCATCGCTCTGAAAGACGTCCTTGACCTCGTAGGCGACGTCGTCGAAACCGGAGTGGATCCAGCGGATCGTGTTCTTGAGCCCTTCGCGTCCGCGCGTGCCATTGGGCGGCGCGCCGTGATCGACCACATCCGGGGTGGTGAGCTCATCCACGAGCTCGAGGCGCGCCCCGCCGAACATCTCGAGCTGGGCCTGCTTGCAAACTGCGATGCCGTCCATCGAAGACCTCCGGGAAGAAGTAGATTACGTTTACTAGAATGTCACTCTAGTACATAGATCTGTAATCTGTCAAGACATGGCTTCACCTCGAATTGATCGCCGCGACCGGATGGCGCTCCAGACCCGCGCCGACATCCTGCAGACCGCGCGACGGTTGTTCGCCGAACGGGGATACGCGGCAACCTCGGTGAACGACATCGCCGAGGCGGCCAGCGTCGCGGTCCAGACCCTCTACGCGCGCCTCGGGTCAAAGCGAGGCATCGTCATGGCGCTGCTTGAAGTGATCGACGAGGAAGCCGGCGTTCCCGAGGCAGCCGCCGCAATCGCGACCGGAAGCACACCCAAGGACGTTCTACGCACCCAGAACCGGCTGACCCGTGACCTTCAGGAGCGCTGCGGCGACATCGTCGGCGCACTCATCGCCGCGGCGACTGTCGAACCGGAAGTCGAGCAAGCCGTCGCGGAAGGCCTACGCCGCCACCGCCACGGCGCCCGCTTCACCATCGACCGGATCGCCGAGCTCGGCGGGCTGCGCCCCGACCTGTCACCGGACCGCGCGAGCGCGCTGCTCAGCGCCGCAACCTCCCACGACACCTGGTACGAGCTTGTCCACGCTCACAGCCTTTCTTGGGACGAAGCCGAACAGACGCTAAACGACGCACTCACAAGAGCGATCCTGAGAACATGACGGCCAGGGCGGCGACTCGGAGGTCGTACAGCACACATACGCGACGGCCGGCACCAGGACGGTCACGCTGACCGTCAAGGACAGCGCCGGTCTGACCAGCACCCTCACCAAGGCGGTGAGCGTCAGCTCGGCGTCACGAAACCTGGTGCCCTCGGCCGGATCAGTCAGCCGGGTGCACATTACTGATGAACGCGGCAGTCGAGCCAAAGCAGTTGAGTCACTCGGTACACTGGCCTCACGTGGGCTTTCTGCACTCCAAGGGGAAACGGACGAGCGCGATCGCCACGATTGCAGAGATTCATGATTCCAAGTGGTTGCGGGTTTCGGCAGGTCCGGGGCTGCATAGTCACGCCGTGGAATGCAAGGCCCGGATGCGGGTCGTGCCTGACGGTCAGCCGGAGTTTGACTCCGAGCTTCACCTCTTGGGTGGGGACGTGCAGCGGTTGCCCGTGGCGGGTCGCCAGACGTACGTGTTGTATGACCCCGAACATCCAGAGCACTGTGAGATCGACCATGGCAGGCTTCTGAAGGAGTTCGGACCTCGCAACGACGGCAAGCCGAACATGGCGATCCCGTCCAAGGTCACCCGAGCCACCGGCGGCGGGAGTTCGGTCGCTGACCAGCTGATGGCACAGCTCGGCGGCGGAGCCCGGTCTTTGCGCGTCTCGGGCTCGGTGCCCCGAGACACGACCGGCTCGGCCGATTCGCTAGAACGCTTGCAGAAGCTTGGGGACCTGCACGATCGCGGCGTTCTGACCGACGCGGAGTTCGCCGCGGAGAAGGCGAAGATCCTGAACCCGAGCTGACCGTGGCGCGCCCTTCCACCGCTGACCGACGAACAGTCGCGCGGCAGTGAGGTGCCAGGATGGAAGCTTCCAGCCGCGGTCGGCCAACAGCACAACCGGTCGACTGGGCAGGTCCAACGGCAGGACATCCACGAGCGGCAGCGAATGCCCGGGGCATGGAAGGCTCGGGGCAGATGCCCGCATCGCCGGGCGATGGGGTGCCGACGGGGGGTGGCTACGACTACCCGCTCACGTTCTCGGTCGACTATCCCGACCGCAACCTCAACCGCCTGAGCACGGCCTTTCGGATCTTCACGATCATCCCGATCGCGATCCTCGCCGCGACCCTCGAGGGCGGCAGCTTCGGGGCCAAGACAGGAGGCGCCGGCGCGCGCTATGCCGGGGGCGGCATCGGGATCCTCGTCATCCCAGTGCTGTTGATGCTGCTGTTTCGCAGGAAGTACCCGCGCTGGTGGTATGACTGGAACCTGCAGCTGACCCGCTTCACCGCCCGCATCGCTGTCTACTTCGCGCTGATGGACGACCGCTACCCGTCGACCGATGAGGAGCAGGCCGTCCACCTCAACTTCCCCTATCCCGACGCTGAGCAGGACCTCAGCCAGGGCCTTCCGCTGGTGAAGTGGCTGCTCGCGATCCCTCACTACATCGTGCTGTTCTTTCTCACCATCGGCGCGGTGCTCGCCGCCATCGTCGCCTGGTTCGCGATCCTCTTCACCGGCCGCTACCCGCGGTCGCTGTTTGACTTCATCGAGGGCGTGTTCCGCTGGCACAACCGCGTCGCGGCCTACGCTTTCCTACTGATTACCGACCGCTACCCGCCGTTCAGCCTGCAGGCCTAACGCTCGGTGGATTGCCTGAACTGCGGACGAGATCGATCGAGCGCAGATTCTTTCACCGCTCCTCCAGCGCGGGGTGAGTGAGGGGGTCTCGGTGTCGATCGAGGTCTGCGGCGCGCCATCGACGAGCCGCGATCGAACGGCTCGCGGTGATCGGTGAGAACATTGGGGGCACTGATCCAACCTCAGGAGAGCACGGTGCCATGCCCGACGAGCAGCCACCCCTCAGTCCCTCAGAATCCGAACTCGCGGCCATCGCGAGCCGCCAGACCCCAGACGGCTTTCTGAACCAGCTCGTCCTTCTCGCGGAGCGCGGTGCCGGGATTGGTCTCGGGTTGCTGGTGAACGGGATGGTGGTCACCGGGCAGCTGGGACCGCCGGAGCGAATCGCCGATGAGATCGACGCCGAGCGGCGCATGATCGTCAGCCGTTCGCCCCGCCCTGACGATCTCACCGAAGACGAGTGGGTCGAGCAGACAGAGCGCTTTGCTACGACGGCCATGCGGGCCGTGGAGAATTGGCGCGAAGACTTGGAGGAACTGAATGTGGAGGCCGACGCACACGCCGGTCCTGGTGGGCCGGACCCCGAAACGGCCCCCGCCGACCTGGCTAGGCGCGCGATCGGTGCCAATGCTCGGTCGCACCTGACCCTGGCCGACGCCCAGTTGTTCGCACCGGGTCAGCGGGGCGTGACAAGCCTGCCGGTGATGCGCATTGCGATACGCCAGGTCGCAGGATGGTGGATCTTGCGTACCGACGAACTTGGCGATAGCAAGGTCACCCTCTGGCGCGAAAACGAACCGACAGACCGTCAGCTGACCGAGTCCGAGCGCCCGGGCTGAGCGTTGTTGGCTGCGGGGCCGGCTGCGTCTGCAGTGCGGGTCAGCCGCCGAGAGCTGCCAATGGTGATTCCGGATGGACCAGCAAAGGTGCTGATCTACAGGAAATCGTGATGGGCACGGCTGGGCTCCAACCAGCGACTTCTCGCGTTGGGCCGATTGGATAGGTGGCGATCATGCCAATGTGTCGGTGGTGAAGCGCGTGGTCACGATCGGGGTCTACCAGTGGGACCTCGAGACGTTCCTCAAGGTCCTTCGCGCCAGCGACGTGCGGCTGCTGCTCGACGTGCGCCAGCGCCGGGGCGTGAGGGGTCGCGAGTACGCCTGGGCTAACGCGGTGCGGCTGCAGCGCGCTCTCAGCGCTGCGGGTGTCGCCTACCGCCATCACCGGGAACTCGCTCCGACCACAGAGCTTCGTCACCTCCAGTACGCCGAGGACACCCTCCAAGGCGTGGGGAAGCGCTCGCGTGTCGAACTCGGGACCGCGTTCCGCGAGCGGTATACGCGCGAGATCCTTGACCGAGTCGACCTGGCCCCGATCGTGGCTGAACTGCCGCGAGACGGTGCTGGCGCGATCTTCTGCGTCGAGGCTGACCCGGAGGCGTGCCATCGATCAATCGTGGCCGAGCGCTTGGCCGCAGAGCACGACGTCGTCGTTCGCCACCTGTTGCCCCAGCGAGCGCAAGCCTGAGCAGCCCCACCCCGATTGTGTTCGAGCGGGCATCTCGCGCTGCGCACGGTTTCGCTGCATTGCGCGAGTGGAGATGCCTCTCAAGCCCGGTATCG